>NZ_FOAI01000037.1 GCF_900109705.1 Roseivivax marinus
TCACGTCCAGCACCTGCGATCTTTCCATGGTCCGGTCTCCTGAGGCTGTCGTAGCGTCTGCAATCGGCGACCGGCTCGCAGCTCAGGCGCAGTGCGTCCGGCGTCGCGATGGTCAATGGCGGCGCCGGCTCGCGGCGGCGGGCGAGGATGTTCAAGACGACGGCAGACGAATGGACGCCCTCGCTCAGAGCCTCGGCGCAGGCCGCGTCCACCGCGTCCAGGCCGTCGGTCAGGATCGCGCTGAGGATCTCGACCATCTGGCGGTCGCCGTTCGGCACCCGGCCGAGCTTGCGCTGCACGCGTCGCATTGCCGGCGGCAGCTCCCAGTCCTTGAATGGTGCCCCGTTCCGGAGAGCCCCGGGCTTGCGGGCGAGCACCGGGACGTAATGCAGCGGATCGAAGATGTCCTTGCCGCGGCCGAAGGCGCGGTCGTGCTCGCCCACGATCTTGCCGTCCTGCCAGATCTCGATGCGCTCGGCGTAGGCACGAACCTCGACAGCCCGGCCGACGGCGCAGGCGTCGACCGAGTATCGGTTGTTATCGAACCGCACGAGGCAGGTCTTCGACACGGAGGCAGGCACCGCGTGGAAGCCGTCGAACCGCCCGGCATATGGCACAAGGCTCGGCTGTTCCTCCTCGAACACCTCCCAGGTCGTTCGGTCGCGCACCTCCGGATGGGGGTGCAACTTCGCCCAGGCGACGCAGCGGTCCTCGAGCCACGCGTTGAGCTCGGCGTAGCTCTTGAACCGCGGCCGCGGCACGAAGAACCGCCGGCGGACCACGCCGACCTGGTTCTCGATCTGGCCCTTCTCCCAGCCCGAGGCAGGCGTGCAGGCGACCGGAGCGACGAGGTAATGACCGCACATCTGCTGGAAGCGGCGATTGTAGGCGCGATCCCGGCCGACGAAGATCGTGTCCACCGCCGTCTTCATGTTGTCGTAGATGCCCCGCGCGCAGGCCCCGCCGAAGAAGGCGAACGCCTTGTCGTGCGCGTCGAAGACCATCTCCTGGCTCTCGCGGGGATAGGCCCGCACGAACAGCATCCGACTGTAGCAGAGCCGGACATGCGCGACCTTCACCGTCGTGGTCACCCCGTCGATCAGGACGACCTCATGGCTCCAGTCGAATTGATAGGCTTCGCCGGGATCAAAGCTCAGGGGCACGTAGGCGGCGGCCGAGGCCTCGCGCTCCGCCCTCGCCCATGACGAGGCGTAGCGCCGAACGGCATCATAGCCGCCTTCGTAGCCGAGCG
>NZ_FOAI01000036.1 GCF_900109705.1 Roseivivax marinus
ATATAAGGTTTCGTGCCAAGCTGGTCTCCATCGCAGATGCCAGCTTGAATCATGCCCTACGCCCGAGGGGAATCCCTTTTGTCAACACGACCTAGGCAAAGTTGGCTTCTCGTTTGGGGTCTCGTTGCTGGACTGGATCGATAAGTTTTCAGTTTTTTCGTATTCCTTCTCGCTTCGAAACCCCAAGGGCTAGTGGGCAAGCCATGACAGGCAACATCCTCACTCCCCTTTCCGTTAACCGTAATGGCCTCATGAGGGAACTCGCTATAGGTTGTCTTATCGAAACCATAACGAGATATAGGTCAAGTATTTTGACCTGTTGACCGATGGTCAACTTTCGTCATGTTGAGGCAACACGACAAGGAGGTAAAAAATGTCGGGTGATGAAGCTGGGTTTGGATTTAGCCTTGATGCTCCGGACGGGATCGAAGGGTTGTCCAACTTCTACTCCTATATTGGAGATAATACATACGGTTACATATCGAACGGTTACCTACAATCCGGAAACGATGACTACGATGGCTACTCCATTAGTGTGGACATAGGGACAAACTACTCAATCGTAGCAAATGATGCGCAGAGCCTTTTTGGTGGCTTATCTCCAGGGAGAGTGGGCTTTGAGTTGCGTTCATCAGACGGTACCTTTATCGCCAGCTCGATTGATAGTGGTGGATTTGATGCACTAAATTTCACCGCCACGTCATCCACGTACATTGTAAACGCCTTTTCTGAGTTTGATGGTTTTTACAGGCTCAGAGTCCGAAATAACGATGTCGTTGAAGAAAATCCAATCGGCGAATCCATTAGCCTAGATGAAGTTTACAGTGCCTCACTTGACTTCGCCTCGGATGCTGACAATTATTCGACCGCCCTAGAGGCCGGCGTCACATACAATTTGGAGATCGTAAGTTCACCAAGCGATTTATACTTCACCATTGAAGATACTTCTCTAGAAGTGGTAGCGTCAACTTTGGCCGGAAGTGGCGGGAGTTTTACTTTTACTCCAGACATGACCGGCATCTACACTTTGTTCGTTTCCTCAGATTCTTTGCGGGCAACGGGAGACTTCGCTTTCAGGCTAACAGATGGCTCGGAGCCGGAACCAGTACCAGAGCCGGAGCCAGTACCAGAGCCGGAGCCAGTACCAGACCCGGAGCCGGAGCCGGAGCCGGAGAATACGTTCCAAGAGGGGTCGGGAAATAATGACTCCCTTCTCGGGGCCGATGGTAACGACACGCTCGACGGTCTAGGCGGAGATGACACTCTGTCAGGAATGGCCGGCGAAGATGATCTTCTTGGACGAG
>NZ_FOAI01000035.1 GCF_900109705.1 Roseivivax marinus
CGATGGGGTGGATGGCTCCTGCTCCCCGGCGTCGCGATGCGCCATAGTGCAGGTGTCATGATCTGCATGTGAGAGGAGCCACCCATGAGAGTTTCGACCATCGGCCTGGATTTGGCCAAGAACATCTTTCAGGTTCATGGCGTCACCGATCAGGGTGAGGTCGCGTTCAACCGCCCGCTCCGGAGGGCGCAGGTTCTGGCCTTCTTCGAGCGTATCGAGCCTTGCCTGGTCGGGATCGAGGCATGTAGCTCCGGGCATTACTGGGCGCGTGAACTCTCCAAACTCGGTCACGAAGTGCGGCTCATTCCGCCGATCTACGTGAAGCCCTACGTCAAGCGGGGAAAGTCGGACGCTGTCGACGCCGAGGCGATCTGCGAGGCGGTGACCCGCCCGACGATGCGCTTCGTGGAGATCAAGTCCGAGGATCAGCAAGCGCTGCTCAGTCTTCACCGCACGCGCGATCTGGCGGTGCGACAGAGGACGCAGCTGGTCAACATGCTGCGCGGCTTGCTGGCCGAGTTTGGCATCACCATTCCCAGGGGTCTGGGCAAGGCACTCGGCTATGCCAAGGATGTCACCGAGGGCGCGCAGCCGGATATCCCGGAGATTGCCCGGGATGTCGTTCGCGTGCTCTGCCGGCAGGTGATGGCGCTGCACAACTGGATCGGATGGTATGAGACCCGGCTGAAGATCGAGGCCCGGGCAAACCCTCAGGTCCGGTTGCTCCAGACCATCCCCGGGGTGGGCCCGATCACGGCCTCGGCAATCGCTGCCACGGTCGGCAGCGGGCATCAGTTCCGAAGCGGCCGCGAGTTTGCAGCCTGGCTGGGCCTGACGCCCAAGAACCGGTCCAGCGGAGGCAAGGAGCGTCTCGGCGGGATCTCGAAGATGGGCGACCGATACTTGCGACAGTTACTGGTCGTGGGCATGACGTCGCGGGTCCGGCAGGTCCGAAACCACCCGGAACGCGGCGATCCGTGGCTCAGGGATCTGCTCGACCGAAAGCCGGCGCGCCTCGCCACCGTCGCCATGGCGAACAAGACCGCCCGGGTCGTTTGGGCCGTGCTGACGAAAAACCGACCCTACGCTCAACCCGCCGCCTGAGAGACGCGGCATTCGAGATAGCAAGACAAGAGATGTGATGGGCACACCTTCAGCCGCAACGACGAGGACACCCCGCCGAAAGTCGAGGGCGCCACAGCCCGCGAAGCCGATAGGGACCTTGTCTGCGGAAACCATCAGGGCCAGCGGTCAGACGCACCGCGCAAATAGGCCGGACACACGACCGCTTCTGATAGGTGCGCCACGCTGCATTTTGGACTTGCTATGCAGGAGCCATCCACACA
>NZ_FOAI01000032.1 GCF_900109705.1 Roseivivax marinus
TTCTGGCGGATGTTCGACATGGTCGCACGGGCGAGGCGGATCTTGGCAGGCACATCGGTCACTCGGTTGCGCAGGATCGCCGCGTCGGCCGTCTCGAGCGCCACGTCGGTGCCCGAGCCCATGGCAACGCCGACGTGCGCGGCGGCGAGCGCGGGCGCGTCGTTGATGCCGTCACCGATCATCATCACACGTGCGTCCGCGCTCAGATCGCGGATCGCCGCCACCTTGTCTTCCGGCATCAGTTCGGAGCGATGCTCGATCCCGAGCCCTTCGGCTATGGCCTGGGCCGTGCGCGGATTGTCCCCCGTCAGCATTACCGAAGAGATGCCGAGGTTGCGCAGCTGCGCGACCGCATCCGCCGCATCGGCACGCGGCTCGTCCCGCAGCGCGATGAGGCCCATGGGCACGTCGTCGTGCAGGACGATCACCACCGTCTTGCCCTCGGCTTCCAGCGCCGCCACGCGGGTCCGGATCTCGTCCGTGAAAGCGCCACGCTCCTCCGCCAGCCGTGGCGAGCCCACGCAGGCGGTCGCGCCGTCGATCGACGCTTCCGCCCCCCTGCCGGGAAGCGCGCGGCCCCCGGTCGCCGCCGCCGCGTCCACGCCCCGCCTTTCGGCCTCGGCGCAGATCGCCTGTCCCAGCGGGTGGCTCGCGCCGCTCTCGACACCGGCGGCGAGGGCCATTAGGTCGCCCTCGGTGCCGCTCAGCACCGCCACGTCCGTCACGCGGGGTCTCCCGTGGGTGAGCGTTCCGGTCTTGTCGAAGGCGACATGGGTGGTGCGGGCCGCCGCCTCGATCACCGCGCCGCCCTTCATCAGCAAGCCGCTGCGCGCCCCCGTGGAGAGCGCCGAAGTGATCGACGCCGGCACCGAGATCACCAGCGCGCAGGGACAGCCGATCAGCAGCAGCGCCAGCGCCCGGTAGACCCACTCGCCCCAGGGCAGCCCGAAGGCCAGCGGCGGGATGACGGCGACGAGGACAGCGGCGCCGACCACGGCGGGCATGTAGACCCGGCTGAACCGGTCGATGAAGCGCTCGGTGGGCGCGCGGGCACTCTCGGCTTCCTCCACGAGGCGAACAATGCGGGCAATGGTGTTGTCCTCGGCCGCCTTCGTGACGCGCACGCGCAGGAGCGCCTCGGCGTTGATCGACCCCGCGAAGACCTCCGCGCCGGGCTCTTTGAGGCTCGGGACGCTCTCGCCCGTCACCGGGCTCTCATCGACACCCGAGGTGCCGTCAATCACCTCGCCGTCGCAGGGCACGCGGTCGCCGGGGCGGACCTGCACGATTTGGCCGACCTGTAGTTTTTCTGCCGCGGCTTCACGCGTCTTGCCCCCCACTTCGAGCCGCGCGGTCTTCGGCACGAGCTTCGAGAGCGCCCGGATGCTGTCGCGCGCCTTGCCGGCCGAGACGCCTTCCAGGAGCTCGCCAACGGCAAAGAGGAAGACGACGAGCGCCGCCTCTTCCGGCTCGCCGATCACCAGCGCGCCGCCGGCGGCGATAGTCATCAGCATCTCGATGGTGAAGGGCATGCCGGCCCGCATCATGGCGAAGGCGCGCAGCGCCACGGGCACGATCCCGACCAGCGTCGCCAGCACGAACGCCCAATAGGCGATCTCTGCCGGAAGGACGAGGCGGGACGCCCAGGCAGCCGCGAGCAATGCGCCGGTGCCGATGACCAGTTGGCCCTTGGAGGATGTCATCCACGATCTCGGTGCCTCTTCGGCCTTCTCCTCTTTCTCCTCCGGAGCGCTGTCGGTCTCCGAGCCCTCCGCAGCATCCGGAAACGCCCCGTCCGGCAGAACGAAGCCGCCCTTGGGCTTCTCCGGCCGTGCGCCCCTGGGCGCGATCCCGAAACCGACGCCGCGCACGGCTTTCTCGATGCGCTCGGGCGACGTCTCGCCCTCGTCGAGCGTCAGTCGCAGCCGCTCGGCC
>NZ_FOAI01000031.1 GCF_900109705.1 Roseivivax marinus
TTCTGGCGGATGTTCGACATGGTCGCACGGGCGAGGCGGATCTTGGCAGGCACATCGGTCACTCGGTTGCGCAGGATCGCCGCGTCGGCCGTCTCCAGCGCGACATCGGTGCCCGAGCCCATGGCGACGCCGACATGCGCGGCGGCGAGCGCGGGCGCGTCGTTGATGCCGTCGCCGACCAACATCACCCGGGCGTGGGTCGTCAGGTCGCGGATCGCCGTCACCTTGTCTTCCGGCATTAGCCCGGAGCGATGCTCAATCCCGAGTCCATCGGCGATGGCCTGCGCGGTGCGTGGGTTGTCCCCTGTCAGCATGATCGAAGAGATGCCGAGGTTGCGCAGCTCCGCAACAGCGTCCGCCGCATCGGTGCGCGGCTCGTCCCGCATTGCGACAAGGCCCTGGGGCACGTCATCGCGCAACACGACGACCACCGTCTTGCCCTCGGCTTCCAGCGCCGCCACGCGGGTCCGGTGGTCCTCCGTTAGCGCGGCGCGCTCCTCTGCCAGCCGGGGGGAGCCCACGCACACGGTCGCGCCGTCGATGCAGGCCTCCGCGCCCTTGCCGGGAAGGGCACGGCCGCCGGTGACCGCCGCTGCGTCCACGCTCCGCCGGTCCGCCTCCGCACAGATCGCCTGGCCGAGTGGGTGGCTCGCGGCGCCCTCTACACCGGCCGCGAGAGCCATGAGGGCGTTCTCATCCCCGGTCAGCGCCGCCACGTCCGTCACGCGGGGCCGGCCGTGGGTGAGCGTCCCGGTCTTGTCGAAGGCGACATGGGTTGTGCGCGCCGCCGCCTCGATCACCGCGCCGCCCTTCATCAACATGCCGTTGCGGGCGCCCGTGGACAGCGCCGAAGTGATCGAAGCGGGCACCGAGATGACCAGCGCGCAGGGGCAGCCGATCAGCAGCAGCGCCAGCGCGCGGTAGATCCACTCACCCCAAGCCAGCCCGAAGGCCAGCGGCGGGATGACGGCGACGAGGACGGCGGCCCCGACGACGGCGGGCATGTAGACACGGCTGAACCGATCGATGAACCGCTCGGTCGGCGCGCGGGCACTCTCGGCTTCCTCTATGAGGCGGACTATGCGGGCAATGGTGTTGTCCTCGGCCGCCTTCGTGACACGCACGCGCAGAAGCGCCTCGGCGTTGATCGAGCCCGCGAAGACCTCCGCGCCGGGCTCTTTGAGGCTCGAGACGCTCTCGCCTGTCACGGGGCTCTCATCGACACCCGAGGTGCCGTCGATCACCTCACCGTCGCAGGGCACGCGGTCGCCGGGGCGGACCTGCACGACTTGGCCGACCTGTAGTTTCTCTGCCGCGACTTCACGCGCCTTCCCCCCCCAATTCGAGCCGCGCGGTCTTGGGCACGAGCTTCGAGAGGGCCCGGATGCTGTCGCGCGCCTTGCCGGCCGAGACGCCTTCCAGAAGCTCGCCCACGGCGAAGAGGAAGACCACGAGCGCCGCTTCCTCCGGCTCACCGATTATCAGCGCACCGCCAGCGGCGATGGTCATCAGCATTTCGATGGTGAAGGGCATGCCGGCCCGCGTCATGGCGAAGGCGCGTTGCGCCACGGGCACAATCCCGACCAGCGTCGCCAGAACGAACGCCCAATGGGCGATCTCTGCCGGGAGGACGAGGCGGGACGCCCAGGCCGCTGCAAGCAGCGCGCCGGTGCCGATGACCAAACGGCCCTTGGATGATTTCATCCACGATGTCGAAGCATCTTCGGCCTTCTCCTCATCTTCCTTTGAAGCGCTGTCGGTCTCCGAGCCCTCCGCAGCATCCGGAAACGCCCCGTCCGGCAGAACGAAGCCGCCCTTGGGCTTCTCCGGCCGGGCGCCCTTGGGCGCGATCCCGAAACCGACGCCGCGCACGGCTTTCTCGATGCGCTCGGGCGACGTCTCGCCCTCGTCGAGCGTCAGTCGCAGCCGCTCGGCC
>NZ_FOAI01000029.1 GCF_900109705.1 Roseivivax marinus
TCAGACGCACCGCGCAAATAGGCCGGACACACGACCGCTTCTGATAGGTGCGCCACGCTGCATTTTGGACTTGCTATGCAGGAGCCATCCACACAGGTCATTCGCTGCGGCTTGAACCAATGTCGCTATTGTTGAGCCCGACACGCCGGGGGGGGCGACGCGCTTGGTCAGAAGCTTCGCCAGATCGCGACCGTGTCGGCGCGTCGCCGCCAACACCTTCATTTCTTTACGACCAATGCCGGATGTCTACCTCGCCAATATCGTCTTATATTGACGCTGGAACCACGAGGAGGAGCGCGGTTTTGCTGGAACATGCACTTGTTCTGGATTCTTTGGGGTCACCGATCCGGCATCAGCAGAAGACGCATTCAGCTGATTGGGACGAAGTGGAGGACTTCTGCCGGTCGGTCTATATGCGGTATCGGGTGCGGCCTTTGGATCGCTTGTCCCGCCCGGACGCGACCATGATTTCGGCGAAGGCGGGCTGTGTGACCATGACCCGGTTTGCCTACGGCACCGGCATTCACCTTGACCGTTTCGATCCTGACGCTGGAAACATCCTTGTTCTTAACACCCTGCGCGGGGCATTGGATCATCAAGCCGATGGTGGCTCTGTTGCAACCGGCGCCGGGGAAAGCTTTGTCGTAGATTGCTCCCGAGCTGACTACTGGTTGGAGGGTGATCCCAAGCACATGCAGCTCAACCTCACGATCCCGCATCAGGCGATGGTGGATACGGCCGAGCGGTGGTTCGGTTTCATTCCGGATGACCGGCTATGGACCAGCCGCGTCAAGATCGGTGGTCCCAACTCAGCCTGGCCCGCGCTGCTCGACTATGCCACCCGTGCATTGACGCGCGAGGGCGAAGTCTCATCGAACGCGGTGCTGGCGCGACATGTCGAAGAGATGCTCTGCGTCGAACTGCTGCGCCAGTGGGCATCGGCCGCTGGGTTGAGCCTTGAAACCGGGGCCCGCTGTGCCGCTCCCGCTTATGTTCGAGCGGCCGAAGAGATCATGGAAGCCGAAGCGCGCGAGGCACCTTCAATTGGCGATGTGGCCAAGCGTGTCGGCGTTTCTGCACGGACACTGTCCGGCGGATTTCAGAAGTTTCGAGGTATTTCGCCTCGGACATTCCTCGTGGCGCGGCGACTTGAGGGCTTTCGCCGGGATCTTGAAACGTTGCCAGCCAATGTGACCGTCACCGTGATCGCCGCAGACTGGGGCTTTTCGAACTTCGGCGCTCTGGCCGGCCGGTATCGAAACAGGTTCGGAGAAACGCCTTCGCAGACGCGTGGCCGATCCGCGCGACGCATCCGCCCACACTGACTTTGTTACCGAAACCGGACAGGCCATGCCGGTCGCGGACAGCGCGCCCGGCATATGTCCCGCATTCTTCCCCTCACGTCTTCAAGGAAGGAACCAATGAAGGACATCAACACAAACGATCTGAAAACCCGGTGTGACGCCGTTCTGAACGGGCTGGTCAGCGGTCCATCGCGTGTGCCCGGGGTTGTCGCAATGGCGACGGACCGCAATGGCGATATCTACTCCGGCGCTGCCGGAGAGCGGCGGCTGGACGGCGACGCGATGACGGAGGATACGGTCTTCGCCATCTTCTCGACCACCAAGGCCATCGCGGGCACGACCGCTCTGCAATGTGTCGAGGAGGGTCTGCTGGACCTTGATGCCCCCGCCAGGGACTACGCCCCGGCCATCGGTGAGTTGAAGGTGATCGACGGGTTCGACGCGGATGGCACCCCCCGCCTGCGCGCACCAAAAAGCGATGTCACGACCCGCCAACTGATGCTGCACACGGCCGGTTTCGGCTATGATTTCTTCAACGAGGTCTATAAGCGCCTCGCCGAAGAGCAGGGCCAGCCCTCTGTCGTCACCGGAAGCCGGGCCTGTATCGAGACGCCGCTGCTGTTCGATCCGGGCACGAAATGGGAATACGGCACGAACATCGACTGGGTCGGACAGGTCGTCGAAGGCATCCGCGGCCAACGTCTGGGTGAGGTCATGAAGGAGCGTATCTTCGACCAGCTCGGCATGCAGGACATCGCCTTTACCCGGACCACCGACATGAAGGATCGGACCGCGACGATCCATGCGCGGGGCGAGGATGGCGGGCTGACCCCGATGGACGACTTCGCACTGCCCGATGATCCCGAGGTCCACATGGGTGGCCACGGGCTCTACGCATCTGTTCCGGAATACATGAAGTTCATCCGCATGTGGTTGAACGACGGCGCCGGTCCGAACGGACGGGTCCTGAAGCCCGAAACCGTCGAATGGGCCGTGAAGGGCGCGCTTGTCCCGCCGCAGAAGGTCACCATGCTGCCCGGCGTGATTCCCTCGCTTTCGAATGATGCAGAGTTCTTTCCGGGCATGCCCAAGGACTGGTCCTACACCTTCATGGTCAACACCGAAGACGCGCCGACCGGTCGCCCGGCCGGCGCCATCGGCTGGGCCGGGCTGGCGAACAGCTATTACTGGATAGATCGGAAGAACGGGATCGGCGGCTACTGGGCAACGCAGATCCTGCCGTTCGCAGATGGGGTCTCCTTTCCAGGGTATGTGGATTTCGAGAGCGCGGTCTACGCGGCCTTCTCGGGGCAATAGCGGCATCTTCCTGCTAAGCTGAAGGACGGGGCGCTTGAGCGCCCCGTCCGACTTGCCGGTTCTCGCGCCTTAGATTGGTCATGAGATAAAGAAGCCCTTGGACGGGTTTGGACCGAACGTCCGCTAAGGGCCGATAGGCACCTTGGCCGCGGACGCTGACCGAAACATGACGCGCGGCAAACGAATCCACAGAAATTGTTTCCGTCAGCTGCAAACGACGCGATCTCCTGATCACAAGAATGGAGACCGTTATGAACTACGAGCAAACGATGACACTGAAAGAAGTCGAATACTACCTGATCGAATGGGCAGACAGTGGTGAGGAGGGGGAAGACCTCCCGGCATGCCTTGCCCATTGGGATCTGGACGAAGAGCAGCTTGAGATCATCAAGGAGGCTTGTGCGTCCCCCCAAGCGGCGGCGAGCATTGCCAATGCTATGTGGTGCATCACTGACGGGGAAGGGCTCTCGCCGATTGCAGAGGTGCTGCGGACTTACTTATGAGAATGTAGGGTTCGGAAGCGCGATAACTGTTCGTCGACTTCGATATCGGCTTGCCCCGGGTCCCACTTAGTTACCCGTTGCGCAGCAAACGTATGACTGCAATGCGGGCTGCGGCCGCAGCATCGAGGCTGGCTGCTGGATGTCTTCTTTGGGCTGATCGCGATGACCCGATAATCGGGGCTGACTTCGGACCTTTCCTTTATTTTCGGCCTGAAGCTTCGCCGCCGTGGAAACTGAACCGCGCAACTGGTGTGCCATGTGACACTTGCACGTCGCGCTGTTAGGCCGATCAGAGCCTTCTGTCACCCAGCGCGTGGCGCCGCCAGGATCACGACGGCTCCGGCGAGGCACAGACCTGCACCGGCAAAATCCCAAAGGTCCGGCCGCTGCCCCTCGACGCCCCACATCCAGAGCAGCGAAGTGGCGATATAGACGCCGCCGTAAGCCGCAAACGCGCGGCCTGCGAAACCGGCGTCGACCTGCGCGAGCAGCCAGCCAAACAGAGCGAGGGTCGCAATGCCAGGGATCAGCCAGAGGCTCGAAGCGCCGCGCCACCAAGTCCAGATGGCAAAGCATCCGGCGATCTCGGCAAGCGCTGCGAGCGGGTATACCAAGATCGCCGGCATCAGGCGTCGGCCTGCCCGTGATCGGATAGGCATTCCTCGTGATCGCGCAAGACCTCAAGGATGCGGCAATCCGCGACCCTATCTGCGCTGCACTCGCCGATCATCCGCTGAAGTTCGATCCTGAGCGCCTCGAGACGCGCGATGCGCGCCTCGACCTCGCGCAGCTGTTTCTGGG
>NZ_FOAI01000024.1 GCF_900109705.1 Roseivivax marinus
CTGCTCTTCCACCTGATCAGCCGCCTCTACGAGCGCACGTCAATCCTGGTGACCACGAACCTCGACTTCGGCGAATGGCCGAGCGTCTTCGGCGACGCCAAGATGACCACCGCGCTCCTCGACCGGCTCACCCACCACTGCGACATCGTCGAGACCGGCAACGAGAGCTGGCGCTTCAAGACAAGAGCCTGAGCCCCGGACAATCGCTGGCCCGATCCGGCTGCGCCGCTTGAAAGCTACGCCGCCTCGGGCCAGCTTCCCGTGCTCCCAAAGGGGTCAGTTTTGGACGCCGATAAGGGGTCCCGATTGGGCGCCGATTGACACCTGAAACGGGGTTCCGGTCATGGCAGCCAAAACAGAAGCCCGTCACAAAAACAGTGCAGCCCTGTCACAAAAATTGTGCATCGCCCGCCGATCTACGGAAAGTCGGCGCGGGACCGGCACAATAATTGTGCCATGCTCGATACCGGACCTGTCACAGTATTTGTGCCATTCTATACATCTAGCCATAGGCAGAAACGGCAGGGGGGTGGGTCGAAGTTTATCGCTTATCCGATCAGAATCGGCGGATCGGCAAACGCGCGCATCCACAATTCAGGGATTTCGGTTCCGAGGATACCACAAAAGCTTCCATATGATTTCGGTAGAAACGAGGTTACGCATGGGCGGCTTGGGAAGCGGCAATTACTGGCGATGGAGTAAAGGATCGACCATGGACGCTTACCGCAGCCTGAACGTGCGTCTCTGGGCGCCTGACGATGTTATAAGCGCCGATAAGTGGCAATGCCCGCCCGAGCCCAAGGCAAGTCGGTTTGAACAACTAATCCCGAAAGTCAGCGGACACAGTTCAATAGCTCCAGCCCACGCGCAGGCCAGGTGCATCGTCACGTGTAGTCTGACCGCGCCCAGTGGAAGGATCGGTATGGCCTTCCCAGACATTGTCGCTCACCGAGACATCCAAATTCTGGTCGCCCCGGACCTGAATCACGCTGTCAAGATTATGACCACGGTTATTTGCGATGAGACTACGCTTGACGCGCTCTATTTGGATCGGTGCGCCGGGGGTGGCGGCGCGCCTCCGATTGGACCAGCCATTGAAGATGTTCTTCGTTACCAGAACCCGGTCGCAGGTGTTCAGTGCCAGCCCGCGCCAGTCGATTGCTTCCTCCGGCACCGAGTTCAGAAAACGGTAGAAAAGCGTGCCTGTAACATGCGATTCAGCCACTCCTCTCAGGGACATACCAGTTTGAGCGGCGTTGATGTGGCCGCCGTCAAAAACGAAGCGCGGGTTGACGCGCCCTCCCTCTTGAAGCCAGTCAGCGACGAGCCCGTGGCGCACGTTCACGATTGCAGGGCCGCGAAAGGCGACTCCCTCCATGCCGCCTTGAGCCAGCACCCCGGTCTCCACATTGCGGATTTGCATCGCGCCGAAATCCAGCGAGGTGGGTGTAGCACCGCCCCGACCCGTGATTGCGATTCCGATGGACCCGCGGCGCCATCGCGCGTCAGCCGCATTGCCCTTGGCCGGCCCATGTATGCTGACTGGTCCAATATCGGCGCCGTTGACAGTGTCGAGATGCAACGCCCGCGCCCAGCCCCCGCGGCTCCGGTCGTGCCCGCCCAAGACCATGCCACCTCCCAGCCTGACCATACGAGCGTAACGGAAGCGGTCGAGCTCTACTTGGCTCTCGACCGCTGTGGCGATGGTCAGTCCGGTTCCGCCTCCTTCCCCCGTGCTCAGTATTTCCAAGTCGTCCAGATCGCAGATCGCTGGCACGCCGTAGATGAAAGAGAGCCCGTCGCCGCGGCCCGGAAATTCGATCCTGCCTCCGCGAGCCGTGACGGGCACATCACTCACAGTGATGCCGCGCTTGCAAGTATAACGATCGAACCGATTATTTATCAGCGTCTCGCCGCTAGAAAACGCCTCCTCGATAGCTCCGGCGTCGTCCGAACCATCGGCTCTGGCGCCGAAGTCGCGGAAGGACCAGGTCGCTTGTGCCCGGAGTAGCCCCGGCGCAGCTAGCGCCCCCACCAATGCGCTTCCACCGCCCAGAATATCGCGTCGTCTCATCGCACGTCACCTCAATCTTGCCATCCGTGGGCAACGTCAGAAAAATGTAACTAGTAAGAATTGCAATTGATTTCGGGATAACGAGGTAACGCATGGGCGGCTTGGGAAGCGGCAATTACTGGCGATGGGATGCGCGACCGACCACGGACGCGTACCGCAGGCTGGACGTGCGGCGCTGGGCGCGTGACGGCTTGCTACGCCCCGGCTCGCGGTTCGGCTGGCAGTGGAGGCGCGACGGTGAAACGCTCGCCTCTATCAATGCAGAAGTGTCCCACGGTTTCGTCACGCTCGATTATCGGGCAAGGGACGGCGGGGACGACTGGCAGCCCATGCGCTACGACGTGCACCTCGACGCCACGCCCTGCCACCTAGGCGGCACGCGGCGGTGGTTTCTGTGCCCAGCGCGCGGCTGCGGAAAGCGCGTGGCTGTCCTTTACGGCGGCAAGGTTTTCGCCTGCCGTCGCTGCTACGGCCTCGCCTACCCCTCGCAGAACGAAAACCATGCCGATCGTGCGGCCCGTCGCGCCGACCGCATCCGCGACCGGCTGGGATGGGAACCGGGCATTCTCAATGGTAGCGGTACGAAGCCGACGGGAATGCACTGGCGAACCTTCGAGCGCCTTGTCGCGGAACATGACGAGTGGTGTATCATGTCGTGCGCCATGATGCTCGAGCGGCTGGCGACCCAGACCAGCGCGGCACCCCACCTATCTGCCATTCCCTAGCAGATTGGGGGTCTAAATGGGGGGCGGATCGGCGCTCCACTACCCCAAGCATCTATTATTAAACGATAATACTCATATAACTGGCGGAGGCTGTGGGATTCGAACCCACGGACCCCGTGAAGGGTCAACGGTTTTCAAGACCGCCGCATTCGACCGCTCTGCCAAGCCTCCGGTCCGGCGACGCCTAAGGGGTCGGGCGCGATTCGGGAAGAACGCCGCGCGAAAAACGGCACGGGGCGGGCAACGCACTTTCCTTGGCGCGTGCGAGCCGCTAGTCTCGCGCTGCGCACGAGGCATGCGCGACCGACACTGCCCGAAGACCGGTCAACCGGCGGGACACCAGGCAAGACAGGCAAGGTCGAGGATGAGCAGAGACACACGCGACGACTCCCCCCTCCGGTACCGCATTCCCGCTGCCCTCGCGCTGGTCGCCGCGACCGCGCTGACCGGGTGCGAGAACGCTCAGATGCCGGGGTTCCTGCAATCGAAGGAGAAGGCCGAGACCGCCTCGATGGATGCCGGCGGCGTCCGCGGCGGCCGCTCGGTCGAGCGCGACGTGGAGGCCCCCGAGGTGTTCAACGCGCGCGATCGCGGGCTCTGGGACGGACGGCCCTCGCTTGGCGGCGTCTGGGTGGCGCATCCCGACGTGACCGCGCCCGAGCGCGTCATCATCCGCAACCAGGCCAACGGCCAGTTCGTCATCGGCGCCCTGTTCAAGCGCGAACGCGAGGCGCCGGGGCCAATGTTCCAGGTCTCGTCCGACGCCGCCGCGGCCCTCAAGATGCTGGCGGGCCAGCCGGCCGAGCTCGACGTGGTGGCGCTGCGTCGCGAGGAAGGCCCGGCCGACGGCGAGGCTGGACCGTCCGCCGCCGCGGCTGCCCCGGAAGTGGATACCGCGACGGATGGTGCGTTGACGGGGGCATCCGAGATCAGCTCGGCGACGCTCGCTCCCGAGGCTGCCGACGTGCCGCAATCGTCCGCGACGCCCGAGCCGGCCCCTGCCCCACAACCGACAGCCCAGCCTGCTGCCCCGGCGCCCGAAGCGGCGTCCGGCGGCCTGCGCGCGTCGTCGGAACTCGACGCACCCTACATCCAGATCGGCATCTTCAGCGTCGAGCAGAACGCCCTCAACACCGCCGAGGCGATGCGCCAGGACGGCATGGTGCCCACGGTCAAGAAGCAGTCGAGCTCGGGCAAGACCTTCTGGCGCGTGCTCGTCGGCCCGGCCCAGACCGAGGGCGAGGTCGCGGGGCTTCTGAAGAAGATCAAGGCCAACGGCTTCACCGACGCCTATGCGGTGTCGAGCTGACGCCAAGAGAGATACGGCCCACGGCGCCGTGAGCGGGCGCGGACTCCCCGTCCGCGCCCGTATGCGCTAATCCAAGGCCGACCGCGCTGCCCAAGGAGGAGCCATGACGATTCTCAGAACCCTTGCCGCCGCCGCGGCCGCCACGCTGGTGCTGGCGCTTCCGGCGCAGGCTTTCGACACCTCGGCCCGCGCGGCCTTCGTGCTCGACCAGAAGACCGGCACGGTGCTTCTGGACAAGAATGCCGACCAGGCCCTTCCGCCGGCGTCGATGTCCAAGCTGATGACCCTCTACATGGCCTTCGAGGCCATCGAGGAAGGGCAGCTCGGCCTGGAAGAGCGGCTGCCCGTGTCCTCGCACGCGGCAAGCTATGGCGGCTCGACGATGTTTCTCGACACGACCGACCGTGTGCAGGTCGAGGACCTGCTGCGAGGCATCGTCGTGCTTTCGGGCAACGATGCCTGCGCGGTGATCGCCGAGGCGCTCAGCCCCGACGGCACCGAACGTGGCTTCGCCCAGATGATGACGCGCCGCGCGCAGCAGCTCGGCCTGACCAATTCGGTGTTCAAGAACTCCAACGGCTGGCCTGCCGAGGGACACGTCATGTCCGTGCGCGACCTCGCGCTGCTGGCGCGTCACCTGATCGAGGACTTCCCCGAATTCTACCCGATGTTCGCCGAGCAGCGCTTCGAGTTCGACGGTCGCGCGCCGGCGAATGTCAGCAACCGCAACCCGCTTCTGGGTCTCGGGATCGGTGCCGACGGGCTCAAGACCGGTCACACGCAGGCGGCTGGCTACGGCCTCGTCGGCTCGGCCGTGCAGGGTGACCGCCGGGTGATCTTCGCGATCTCGGGTCTCGAGACCAACGCCGCGCGGGCCGAGGAAAGCGAGGCCATCGTCAACTGGGCCTTCCGCCAGTTCGCGGAGAAGACCATCACCGAAGCCGGCGTGCGCGTGGCCGAGGCGGACGTGTTCCTTGGCGCCGAGGACACCGTGGGCCTTGTTGCCGCCGAGGACCTGACCATGCTCGTGCCGGTGCTGACGGGCGCGCCGCTCGAGGCCGAGGTGGTCTATACCGGGCCTCTCGAGGCGCCCATCGCCGAGGGCCAGCGCCTTGCCGAGCTGATCATCCGCCCCGAGGGCCTGCCCGAGCACCGCGTGCCGCTGGTCGCCGAAACGGCGGTCGACGGGGCCGGATTCGTTAACCGGGTGATGACGGTTGCCGGGGTACTGCTGCGGAGGTTCGGACCTTCTCCGCAGGATGTGATGTGATGCCCCAAGACAAACGCTACGGTGCCTTCCTGACGTTCGAAGGCATCGACGGCAGCGGGAAATCCACCCAGGCGCGTCTTCTGGCCGAGGCGTTGCGCCAGAACGGCCACGACGTGCTTCTGACGCGCGAACCGGGCGGCTCCCCGGGGGCCGAGGAGATCCGGTCGCTTCTTCTGCACGGGGAACCCGACCGCTGGTCGGCCGAGACGGAGCTTCTGCTTTTCACCGCCGCGCGCCGCGACCACGTGGAGAGGACGATCCAGCCCGCGCTCGACGCCGGCAAGATCGTCATCTGCGACCGCTTCGTCGACTCGACCCGCGCCTACCAGGGGATCACCCGCGGCGACCTGCGGGCGCGGGTGGATACCCTGCACGCGCTCATGATCGGGATCGAGCCCGACCTGACCTTCCTGATCGACATAAACCCCAACATAGCGCTGGCGCGCGCAACCAAGCGCGTCGGAGCGGAGGCCCGGTTCGAGAGCTTCGGGATCGAGCTTCAGGCGACGCTGCGAGCGGGCTTCTTGAACCTCGCCAACCGCTCGCGCCGGTTCCGCGTGATCGCCGGCAACCGCCCGGAGGCGGAGGTCGCCGAAGAGGTGCACCACCACGCCACCGGCTTCCTGGGGCCGCTGGACGTCGTCCCGGTATGAGCGCGGAGGACCTGCCGGAACCCGACAGGGTCGAAGGCGCCGCGCACCCGCGCGAGACGCTCACCCTGATCGGCCAGGAGGCGGCCGAGACTGCCTTTCTCGACGCCTTCGGCGCCGATCGCCTGCACCACGGCTGGCTGCTGACGGGCCCTGAAGGCGTGGGCAAGGCGACGCTGGCATGGCGCATCGCCCGGTTTCTCGTGGCGCAGCCCGCAGGCGGCGCGGAAGACGGCCTGTTCGGCGCGCCCGAACTGCCGCGGACGCTGGCCCTGCCCGAGGATCATCCGGTGGTCCGGCGCAGCATGGTCCTGTCGGAGCCCTCGATCTTCCTGTTGCGCCGGGGCACCAACGAGAAAGGCGACCGGCGCGCGGCGGAGATCCTGGTGGGAGAGGTCCGCGCGCTGAAACGCCGGATGGCCCTGTCCTCGGCCGATGGCGGACGCCGTGTCATCATCGTCGACGCCGCCGACGAGATGAACGTGAGCGCCGCCAACGCCCTCCTGAAGCTGCTCGAGGAGCCGCCGGCGAACACCGTGCTGCTGCTGGTCTGCCACCGCCCGGCGCGGCTCCTGCCCACGATCCGCTCGCGCTGCCGGGAACTGCGCCTCGCACCGCTATCCCCCGCGCAGATGACCGAGGCGCTGGCCGATGCCGCCGCCGACCTCTCTCCGCAGGAGATCGAGGCCGTGACCGAGTTGTCGGCGGGGTCCGTGGGGGCGGCCCTGCGGCTTCTGAACCTGAACGGTCTCACCCTCTACGGCCGCCTGATCGAGGTGCTGGCCTCCCTGCCCGACCTCGACCGGCCACGCGCGCTGGCCCTGTCTGAGGCGGTCGCTGGGCGGGGGCGCGAGGCCGAGCTCGACCTTCTCCTCGGCCTCGCCGACATCGCGCTGTCGCGCCTCGCGCGCGCGGGCGTCTCGGGCCATCCGCCAGAACGCGCCGCCCACCCTGAAGAGCCGCGCGTCATCGGCCGCCTCGCCCCCGACGCCCGCGCCGGCCGCGCCTGGGCCGACATCGCTCAAAGCGCCTCGGACCGCGCCCGCCGCGGCCGGTCGGTCAACATCGACACCGCGTCGCTGGTCTTCGACATGCTGACCCGGATGCGCGAGACGGCAGCCTCGGTCGCGGCCTGAGGGACGTGCCGACCCCTGCGGCAATCTGGTGCTGCCTGGCGACGTAGCGCCGCCGTCCGCGAAGATATCCGGGCCAAGAAGAAGGCAAGGGCTGCGCGATGTGCCAACGGACCCCGCCCTTGAAGCTCCGTGATCGGATCCCGGCGCAGCGCCTGCAGGCCGACCGGACGCGCGACTTCGCCGCAAAGAGCCTTGGCCATCCGTGTTGGGAACTGGCGCCCGCACGGTGCATCGACAGAAGACGGCGGCGCCTCGCCTTGACCCTCCCTGTGCGATCCTAGATACCACGCGCAACCCAGACGGCCCCGGAGACGAGCCATGAGCGGCGCTCCCATCACCGACAGTCATTGCCATCTCGATTTTCCCGACTTCGCGGAGACCCGCGAGGACGTGATTGCCCGCGCGCTGGAGGCTGGCGTGCACAGGATGGTCACCATCTGCACCCGCATGCGCAACGAGCCCGCGGTCCGCGCCATAGCCGAGGCCAATGCGCCGGTCTTCTACGCCGCCGGCACGCACCCGATGTCGGCCGCCGAAGAGCCGCTCGTGTCGGTCGATGAACTGGTCGCCGCGGCGCAGCACCCGAAATTCGTGGGCATCGGCGAGACCGGGCTCGACTACCACTACACCGCCGACAGCGCCGAGGTGCAGAAGCGGTCTCTCGAGATCCATATCGAGGCCGCGCAGGAGACCCAGCTTCCGTTGATCATCCATGCCCGCGACGCCGACTCGGACATGGCCGAGATCCTCACGAGGGGCTTCAAGCGCGCGCCCTACCCTTGCGTGATGCATTGCTTTTCTTCCGGGGCCGATCTTGCCCGTGCGGCGCTCGACTGCGGCTTCTACCTGTCGATGTCGGGCATCGCGGCCTTCCCCAAGTCCAAAGAGCTGCGCGAGATTTTCGCCGCCGCACCGGTGGATCGCATCCTCGTGGAGACCGACAGCCCCTACCTTGCGCCGCCGCCCCATCGCGGCAAGCGCAACGAGCCGGCCTACAGCGCCCTGACGGCGGCCGTGGGCGCGGACGTGTTCGGCCTCGACTACGACGCCTTCGCCCGCCAGACCGAGGCGAACTTCGAGCGTCTCTTCGCCAAGGCCGCTCGCTGGGCCGACGCCGCATGAGCGACACGCTGCGCCTGACCATCCTCGGCTGCGGGTCGTCCGGCGGGGTGCCCCGGCTCGGCGGTCTCTGGGGCGATTGCGACCCGGAGAACCCCAGGAACCACCGCCGCCGCTGTTCGCTCCTCGTCCAGCGCGATGGCGCGGACGGCACCACCAGCGTGCTGATAGACACGTCTCCAGACCTGCGCGCGCAGCTTCTGGACGCGGGGATCGGGCGGCTCGACGGGGTGGTCTACACCCATTCGCACGCCGACCATGTCCACGGAATCGACGATCTGCGGATGATCGTCTTCAACACGCGAGAGCGCCTCAAGGTCTGGGCCGACGCGCCCACCCGCGCGGCGCTGACCGACCGTTTCGGCTACGCCTTCACCCAGCCCGAGGGCAGCCCCTATCCGCCGATCCTCGACATGCACGACATCGACGGACCGGTAACGGTCGAGGGCGCCGGAGGGCCCGTGACGCTCGATCCGTTCCTTGTGCGGCACGGCAGCATCGACGCGCTCGGGTTTCGCATCGGTGACGTGGCCTATCTGCCCGACGTCTCCGAGATACCGCAGGCGGCGTGGGACAAGCTCGGCGGGCTCGAATGCTGGATCCTCGACGCGCTGCGCCGCGATCCGCATCCGACCCATTCCCACCTCGCGCAGTCGCTCGACTGGATCGAGCGCTCGGGCGCGCGGCAGGCGGTGCTGACGAACATGCATGTGGATCTCGACCACGACACCGTGGCGGCCGAGACGCCCGCCCACATCACACCGGCATATGACGGAATGGTGCTGAGGTTCCCGGTGTGAGCGCTGCCTGATGCAGGCGCTTCTCGACATCATCCTCCCGGTCTTCTTGCTGATCGGCGCAGGCTACGCGGCCACGTGGCGGCGGCTGTTCTCGGACAGCGCGGTCGACGGTCTCATGGTCTTCACCCAGCAGTTCGCGATCCCGTGCCTGCTGTTCCGGGCGATCTGGACGCTGGATATCGGCGAGAGCTTCCATCCCGCGTTGCTCATCAGTTTCTACGCCGGCTCGACCGCGAGCTTTACCGTGGGGCTCCTGGCGGGGCGCTACCTGTTCAAGCGCGACTGGCAGGACTCCGTGGCCGTGGGCTTCTGCTGTCTCTTCGCGAACTCACTTCTGCTCGGCCTCGCCATCACCGAACGGGCCTACGGGGCGGGCGCCCTCGAGGCCAACTACGCCATCGTCGCGCTGCACTCGCCCTTTTGCTACGGCGTCGGCATCACCGCGATGGAGATCGCCCGGGCGCGCGCCAACGGCACCAGCGCCAAGGCGCTGCCCGGCATGGTCACGCGCGCCATGCTGCACAATGCCCTGGTGATCGGCATCCTGCTCGGCGCGGTCTTCAATTTCCTCTCGCTGGGCCTGCCCGGCCCGGTGGAGGACGCGCTCGACATGTTGGTCCGAACGGCGCTGCCCGCAGCTCTGTTCGGGCTGGGCGGTGTGCTGTTCCGCTACCGCCCGGACGGCGATTTCCGCATCATCTTCTTCGTCTGCGCGGTCACGCTGGTGCTGCATCCGACAATCACGTGGACGCTCGGCACGGCGTTCGATCTGTCCGCACCCGACTTCCGCTCGGCGGTCATCACCGCGGCGATGGCACCGGGTGTGAACGCCTACGTCTTCGCCAACATGTACGGCCGCGCCAAGCGCGTGGCGGCGTCCTCGGTGCTGATCGCGACGGCCCTGTCGCTTGGCACGACGTGGGTGTGGCTCGCGCTCCTTCCCTGACGAAACGGTCCCTTCGTCCTTCGTGACAGCCGCGATCCCGCGCCTACATCAGGCGGGACCGCGCAACGCGGAGGCCCCTCGCGCCGCTTCACGACGACCCGACAGCAAAGGACATACCCATGTCGATCTACGAGGCCATCAAGGCCGACCACGAAAACCACCGCGCCCTGCTGAACAAGATCGCCGACACCGAGGGCGCCTCGGACGAGCGCAAGGCGGCCTGGGACGAGTTCTTCCACGACGTGAAGAGCCACGCCGCCGCCGAGGAAGAGACGTTCTACTCCAAGCTCATGTCCAAGACCTGGGGCCAGGATGCCGCGCGCCACTCGGTCGAGGAACACGCCGAGATGGACGATCTGCTGGAAGAGCTGAACGAGATGGACATGTCGAGCTCGGGCTGGCTCAACAAGTTCAACCAGCTCAAGCACGACTACGAGCACCACATGGACGAGGAGGAAGACGAGGTCTTCGGCCGCGCCAAGGAGGTGATCGCCGAGGACGAGATCGAGGGCTACGGCAAGGCGTTCAAGGACCGCAAGGCCGAGGAACTGAAGCTGGTCGAGAAGAAGCGTCAGGACCAGCTCGAGGACTGATGACGCACGCCGCGGCGATCCGCCCCGCGACGCCCGTCGACGCGGAAGAGATCGCCCGGCTGCACGTCGCCGCGTGGCACGAGACCTATCCCGGTCTCCTGCCCGCGGCCGAGATCGCCCGGCACGATGTGTCCGATCGCCGGGCGCTCTGGTCCCGCGCCCTGTCGGAGGGGCAGCGGGTCGCGCTTTGCCCGGGCGCGGGCTTCGCGCAGGTCGCACCGCAGCGCGAGCTTGCGATGGCCGCCCGGGGATTTCCCGTCGAATTGTGGTGTCTCTATACGCTGGCCACAGTCCATGGCACCGGCCTGGGACGGCACCTTTTCCGCGCGGCGCTGGCGATGGGGCCGCCGGGGGCGTTCACGTGCTGCGTGCTGGTGGGCAATGCCCGTGCGCTGCGGTTCTACGAGCGCCTGGGTGCCGAACGGATCGAAACGCGCGAGGACCATGTCGGCCACACCGGCGTCACCGAACATGTGCTTGGCTGGAGCGAGGCCGCACGGGCGCGCATCTGAGCGCGCCCGTGCAGGTATCCGTCACTTCCACGTGGTGTTGTTACTCCGAGGGCCTTTGCCGGTGCCGTTGTTGAAGTCGCCGTTCTCGATCTCGGCCTTCACCTGGCCGTAGGCCAGAAGCGCGAACAGGCCCGTGCCGCCCAGCACGTTGCCGATGAAGCTTGGCAGGATCAGTCCGATGAAGCACTTGTAGGCGGTGATGTCGCCCGACAGCCAAAGCAGGAAAGCCTCTTTCGAGCCGGCGACCACGTGGGTGAATTCGCCCATCGCGATCAGGTAGGTGAAGACGAAGATCACGAAGATCTCGGTACCCTCGGACGAGGGCAGCATCCACACGATCGCGGCGATGAAGAAGCCGGCCGGCACCCCGTATTTGAGCGCCTCCCAGAACGTGTACTCGCTGTAGTGCTCTGAAATCGCCTTCATCCCCTCGACGTATTCGGGAACCACGGTCCCCCCGTGAACGCTCAGCAGCGCCACGAAGAACGTCCCTATGATGTTTGCGAGGAAGACCACCACCCAGAGCCGCGCCGCGCAATACAGCAGCGACAGCGACTTGTCCTTGAGGACGGGCAGCACGACCGTGATCGTGTTCTCGGTGAAGAGCTGGATCCGTGCGAGGATCACGAGGATGAAGCCGACCGTGTAGCCCATGTTCTCGATCGCGAACCGGTAGGGGTGATCGAAGAACACCTGGTGCAGGATACCCTCGGCCAGCACGGACGCGGAGATCCCGATGCCCGCTGCGATACCCGACCAGAACAGCGAGCCAAGCGGGCGTCTCACCTCCTCGCGGCCTTCGAGGTTGATGACCTCGTAGATGGCACGCGGCGCCAGCGCGCGGTGCCGCGCGATCTGCATGGCCTCCTCGCGGGAATAGGTCGCTCGGTCAGGGCCCGAGTCGTCACGCTCGTTGCGCGACTCGTCGAGCTCGCGTTCGGTACTGTCGGTCATGTCGGTATCCAGCCAGGCCGATAGGTATTGGGTCGGCGTTAGTGAGCGGAACGCCTCTTCGGCGCCGGAGTTCCCGCGCCTTGGCGTCGCGGGCGATGCCCCCGCACATCTGCGTGCAAATCAAGCACAAAAAAGCGGACCGCGGGATAGTCCGCGATCCGCTGCATCGGATCAGCCGCTGCGGACCCGTAAGGTCCGCACGCGGTCAATGGTCGATCAGGCCAGCGCCAGGTTGACGGCCGACTCACGGCCATCGCGGCCGCTCTCGACGTCGAACGTGACTTTCTGGTTGTCGGCCAGGCCGGTAAGGCCCGAGCGCTCGACGGCAGAGATGTGGACGAAGATGTCCTTGCCGCCCGACTCGGGCTCGATGAAGCCGTAGCCTTTGGTGCTGTTGAACCATTTCACGGTGCCATTGGCCATTCCGCGATCTCCTTCTGTTGCGCTGCCCGCAGGATGCGGCAGCTGCGGCCGTGTCAGCTTCGATCTATCAACTGAGAACCGGCAGAGCAGGAACAGAGGGTCGAGTAGAAGACGTAAGCCCGTAAACCCATGCGGCCTTTTGAAGCGAAAAGCAAGCGATTGCTGAGCCCCTCGCGCATCATACGGGCGGATTGGCGCCTGTCTGGCGATGTCGCGCGAGGGCGAAGTTGCAAAATTGAGCAGTCGAGCCCCCGAACCGGGATGTGAAAGTTTTTCACATCGACCCTTGAACCGGATCGCGACCGGCACGATCTAGTCAATGTGAAGGTCATTCACATGTCAGTTCAACCACCGGAGACCGCAATGACGACCGCACATTCGACACCGCTTCCGGCAGCCGCCGGTTGGCTTTCCCGCACCGAAGCCTGGCTCGACCGCAAGGGCAAGGGTGCCTGGATCGCCGCCGCCGTCGCCGGTTTCATCGTCTTCTGGCCCATCGGCCTCGCCGTTCTCGGCTACATGATCTGGAGCAACCGCATGTTCAGCTGCCGCAAGTCCTCCGCCGCCACACGCATGGGTCACGGCTTCCGCGCCACCCAGTCGTCGGGCAACGCCGCCTTCGACGCCTACAAGGCCGACACGCTGCGCCGGCTCGAGGAAGAGCAGGAAAACTTCGAGGCGTTCCTCAAGCGCCTGCGCGAAGCCCGCGACAAGGCCGAGTTCGACCAGTTCATGGAAGAGCGCGCCCGCCGCGACAATGACGCGCCGGCCGTTCCGCACGAGGCCGATGCACGCGGCTGAGCCGCGCGACGCCAACCGCCCGGCCGGGGGTGCACATCCCCGGCCCGAGGCCCCACATGACGCTACAGCCCCCTGACGGAGAACCCGATGCACGCCGCCGACCCTTACGCAAGCTCCCTGCCCGACCCGGCCGTCCAGCCCGAGTTCTACGACGGCGTGGTCGCCAAGCGCGCGGCGGCCTGGGTGATCGACGTTGCGATCGTGGCGATCCTCGTGGTGCCGATGATCGTGCTGACCGCCTTCATCGCCCTGTTCTTTCTGCCGCCCCTGATGTTGTTCGTTGGGTTCCTCTACCGCTGGTTCACGCTGGCCGGTGGCTCCGCGACATGGGGGATGCGGGCGATGGCGATCGAACTGCGCGATGCCTACGGCCAGCGTCTCGACAGCACCACGGCCTTCCTGCACACGGCGGGCTACGCGCTGTCGATGTCCACGTTCGTGGTGCAGGTGGGATCGGCGCTTCTGATGTGCGGCACCGAGCGGGGCCAGGGACTGAGCGACCTCGCGCTCGGCACCGTGATGCTCAACCGCCGGGCCTGACACACCCGCGCCGGGCCCAAGGAACCGGCGCCGTGGACGCACCGCAACCGCGCGGTGCGTTCAATACTTTTGGGGACTTGGCGCGACAATCCTGCGTTGCTACGGTTCCCACACGCCTCCAGACAGGATGATTATGCGTCACTCTCTCCCGCTCGCGCCGCAATTCTACGTGACAGCGCCCCAGCCGTGCCCCTACCTGCCGGGCCGGATGGAGCGGAAGCTGTTCACGGCGCTTCAGGGCGAGCAGGCCGAGCGCCTGAACGATTCGCTGTCCAAGCAGGGCTTCCGCCGCTCGCAGAACGTGCTCTACCGGCCGTCGTGCTCGGATTGCGCGGCATGCCTCTCGGCGCGAATCTCGGTCAACGACTTCCGCCCCTCCAAGAGCCAGCGCCGCACGCAGAAGCGCAACGCCCATCTCGTGCGCCGGGCCACCAGCCCCTGGGCGACCGAGGCGCAGTATTCGCTCTTCCGTCGCTACCTCGACCGGCGCCACGCCGATGGCGGCATGGCAGACATGGACGTGTTCGAGTTCGCGGCGATGATCGAGGAGACGCCGATCCGCAGCCGCGTGGTCGAATATGTGGATGCCGAGGACGGCGATCTGACGGCGGTGTGCCTGACCGACGTGCTCGATGACGGATTGTCGATGGTCTACTCGTTCTACGAACCCGACCTGCCGCGCCAGTCGCTCGGCACGTGGATGATCATGGACCATGTGGAAATCGCGCGGGAGGCGGGGCTCCCTTACGTCTATCTCGGCTACTGGGTGCCGGGCTCGCCCAAGATGGGCTACAAGGCGAACTTCGAGGGGCTCGAGGTCTTCCGCTCCGGGCGCTGGGTCGCCAAGACCCCGCACGACGACTACAGCGAAGAGATGCATCCGCTCTCCACCGACCCGATCGCCGAGCAGGTCGCCAACATTTCCCTGCCCGACACCCGCGGCTGACCGCCTCCGACATTCCGAGAGACCGACCTGCCCCACCGCCGCGCCGCAAGGGACGGCGGGCGGGGCGACGCGCGCCAGCGCGAGCGTCGTCCCGACGTGACAACCCTCAGCCGCCGATGAGGTCCGGTACGATGGTCACGATCCCCGGGAAGAACCACAGGATCGCCAGCCCCAGCACCTGGATCAGCACGAAGGGGATCACGCCGCGATAGATGTGCCCCGTGGTGACAGAGGCCGGCGCCACCCCGCGCAGGTAGAACAGCGCGAAGCCGAAGGGCGGGGTCAGGAACGAGGTCTGCAGGTTCACCGCGATCATGATCGTCACCCACTTGGGATCGAACGATCCGCCGTAGATCACCGGCCCGACGATGGGCACCACGATGTAGATGATCTCGAGGAAATCGAGCACGAAGCCCAGGAAGAACAGCACCAGCATCACGATCAGGAAGACCGTGAACTCGTTGTCGAAGCTCTGCAGGAACTGCTGGATGTAGTGCTCGCCCCCGAACGAGATCACCACGAGGTTCAGAAGCTGCGAGGCGACGAGGATCGTGAAGACCATGCTCGTGACCTTCGCGGTCTCGCGCACCGCCGGAGACAGGACCTTGGCGCGCAGCAGAACCCAGCATGCATAGAGCAGCCCGACCATGGCGAACAGAAACGCGCCATAGGCCACCACGAAGGCAATCCAGGTCGCGGCGCTCACCGCCTCGGTGGTGACCCGCAGGTCGAAGTTGATGCCCGCGAGAAGCATCACGATCAGCGCGATGGTCGACCATGTGATGAGCCAGGGGCTGCGCCCCTCCTCGCCCAGCCGGCGATAGGCCGCGAGCATGATCGCCCCCGCCGCGCCGAGCGCCGCGGCCGGCGTCGGGTTGGTGATCCCGCCGAGGATCGAGCCCAGCACTGCGACGATCAGCACGAGCGGCGGGAAGACCACGCGGATCAGCTCGTTGCCGCCCATGCGCTGCGCCGCATGCCGCACGCCCCAGAGCGCGATGGCCACGGGCACCACCATCCACATTACCGTGCCCGCCGCCGACGTGGACGGTCGGATGAACAGGATATCCACGAGCAGCAGCAACAAAACGCCCGCCGCGCCGCCGATCAAAGGCAGTGGCGAGGCGGTCGGCGCCACGCCCCGGCCGACGGCCAGCACGAGTGCGAAGATGACCGCGAAGGTGGCGATGCCGGTGCCGATCGGCGCGGCAGCCGCGGCGCGGGCCGCGCGGACCTCTGCGACCTGCTCGTCGGTCAGCTCCTCGGCCTGCGCCACGCCGCCCGACGCGTCGATCTCGGCCTGCTCGGCCACCGCACGATCCCACGCCGCCTGCCCGTGCAGCTCGATCATCGACGCCTGGCACTCTGGGCTCACGTTGGTACGCAGCGACGCGCCCTCCCCGGCCTCCGAGAAGCTGTCTACGGCGAGCGACTGCGACCCGACCACGTTGACCTGTCCCGCCAGCAGAACCGCGGCGACGATGGCGACCGGCACGAACAGGAACCACGTCAGCCCCTCGCCGCGCGTGATCACCTCGCCCGTCGCCGCACTGCTTGCCACCGGCGGCGCCTTCGACGGGTTCAGCAGCGCGAAGCCGAAGGCGTATAGCGCGTAGAGCAGCGCCAGCAGGATGCCCGGGAGAAGCGCCGCCTGGAACAGCGTGCCCACCGACACCACCGCCGGCTCCCCGAGATAGGTCAGCGCGTCCGAGCAGCCCGCGAGGCTCGCGCGCGTCTCCTGCGCCGTCGAATAGAGGTCTCCCGCCAGCGTGCCCAGAAGCACGATCACGATCGACGGCGGGATGATCTGCCCCAGCGTTCCCGACGCCGCGATGACCCCGGTGGACAGCTCCGGCGAGTATCCGTTCCGCAGCATGGTCGGCAAAGCCAGAAGGCCCATCGTCACGACAGTCGCGCCGACGATCCCAGTGGAGGCCGCGAGGAACGCGCCCACCACCACGATCGATACCGCGAGGCCGCCGGGCAACGGGCCGAAGACCCGCGCCATCGTGGTCAGCAGGTCGTTCGCGATGCGCGAACGCTCCAGCACGATCCCCATGAGCACGAACATCAGCACCGCGAGCAGCGTCTCGATGGACGGTCCGGCGAGCACGCGCTCGTTGATGCGGTTGGTGATGAACGACACGTTGCGATCGAGCGCGGTCTGCCAGCCGCTCTCGAACAGCGCCTGCGCCACGCGCGGCAGGTCCGGGTACCGGAAGACCGAGATCGTCTCGGGCCGGACGCCCTCGGCCACGAGGCCGCGATAGGCCTCGGACGAGGTGTCGATGGCCTGGTGGATCAGCAGGCCCGCGCTGTCGAGCGCGGCGATGATCCCGAAGGCGATGACGCCCGCGCCGCCGATGGCGAACGCCACCGGGAAGCCCGACAGGATCGCCGAGAACAGGGTGACGAATACGATGATGAGCCCGAGCTCAACTCCATCGAGACCGAAAAGCATTGTGTCCGTCCCCGCCGGTCAGATTTCCGCGTGCTCGTGGCCGCCCGTGGGCGCCGCGGCAAGCACGTCCTTGTCAAGATGTTTGTCCGCGCTGCCCTCGCCTTCGACGAATTCGAGGTAGGAGCGGTAGAAGAAGGTCGCGGCCTGGAGAAAGATCAGCCCGGTCATCGCAACCAGCAGGATCTTGAACAGGAAATAGGCCGAGAATCCATTCGGAGAGAAACCGATCGTCTCGACGTTCCAACGCAGCGCGCGGGCCTTCATCAAGAGTCGGTCCAGCGGCTCGGAGGCCGAGGGGTTCGGCACGATCAGGTGGCGCCACATGAAGAACCAGGAATACATCCAGATCAGCACGGCCATCGGCATCATGAAAAGCAGCGATCCGACCATGTCGATGGCGCGCTTGGTGCGGTGCGACACCGCCGAATAGACGAGGTCCACCCGGACGTGGCCCTTCTGCACGAAGGTGTAGGTCAGGCAGAGCGCCACGATCAGCGCGTTGTAGAACTTGAGTTCCTCGGCCCACCACGAGATGTCGAACTCGACCGGGATTCCGAGGCCGAGCGAGATAGAGGGCCGCGCGAAGATGCGCTGCATGAAGACGATCACGACCTGCTGGATCACCATCAGCAGGCCCGCCCAGCAGATCACCCGACCGATCGTGTTGAAGATCGCCTCCATCACCCGCACGACGCCCCACAGGAAACCGGTCTTCCAGGCACCTACGGCGAAGATCACGAGGAACGTGGTGAAGGCGACGAAGAACAGTTCCACGGACCCGCCGTAGTAGACGAAGCGCATGATCGCCTCGCTGTTCGACCAGTCGAGCCAGAGATGCGGATGGGTCAGCGCGTAGCCGAGGTTCCACACCGCCAGCACGAGGTTCTTCAGCACCCACCAGGTGCCGTCCACCAGCCAGAAGCCGCCCGTGGCGCCCTGCTCGTCCATGTCTCAAATCCCGGAGGTTCGTGGTGTCGGATGGGTCCGCCCGGCCTGTCGCAGCGCGGAGGCGGAGGGGCCCGCACGGATGCGGGCCCGGGCCAGACGGAATGCGTCAGGCGGCGATCAGCTTCCGAGGACGCGGTCGCGTTGCGCGGTGTAGGCGCCCGAGGACGTCTTGAGCCACGCCGACGAGGACCGCATCGACTCCATCGCGCTGTCATGGACGCGCTTGTAGATGTCGTCGCCCATGTTTTCGTCGTGGACCTCCTGGCTGGCCTGACCGAAGGCATCCCAGACCTCGTCGGGGAACTCGCGCAGGGTCACGCCGCCCGATTGCAGGCGCTGGAGCGCCGCGCCGTTCTCGGTGAGGAACTGCGCAAGGTTCCACTGGTGCGCCTCGGCGGACGCGATCTCGATGATGCGCTGCTGGGCCGGGGTGAGGCTTTCGTAGACCTCGCGGTTCGTGGCCAGCGACAGGCCCGCGCCCGGCTCGTGGAAGCCGGCGGTGTAGTAGATCTTGGTGATCTCCTGGAAGCCGGCCTTCTCGTCGGCCCAGGGCCCGATCCACTCGGTGCCATCGATCGCGCCCGAGGACAGCGCCTGGTAGACCTCTCCGCCGGGGATGTTCTGCACCGACGCGCCGAGTTTGCCGAGCGCCTGGCCGCCGAGGCCCGGCATCCGGAACTTGAGGCCGTTGAAGTCCTCGGGGCTGTTGATCTCGTTGCGGAACCAGCCGCCGGCCTGCGCGCCGGTATTGCCGGCAAGGAACGACTTCAGGCCGAAGATCTGGCCGAGTTCGTCGTGCAGCTCCATGCCGCCCCCGTGGTAGTACCAGTTCGCCAGCTCCTGCGCGGTCATGCCGAAGGGAACAGCGGTGAAGAAAGCGTAGGCCGGGTGCTGGTTCACGAAGTAATAGTCGGCGCCGTGGTACATGTCGGCCTGACCGGAGGTCACCGCGTCGAACACCTCGAACGCACCGACGAGTTCACCCGCGGCCTTGAGGTCGACGGTCAGCTGGCCGTCGGTCATCTGCGTGATCGTGTCGGCGGCGCGCTGCGCGGCATCGTGCACGCCGGCGAGGCCCCGACCCCATGTCGTCACGAGGGTCAGCGTGCGATTGCCCTGCGCGTAGGCAGGTGCCGCCAGTGCGGTCGCGGCCGCGGCAGATCCACCGATGGCGGACGATTTCAGGAACGAACGACGATCCATGTTGGTAATTTCCTCCCCTTGGAACGCGCGCCACAGGCTCCTTTCCCATGGCCGTCGCGTGTCGGTGGAGGGACACTAGCCGCGAGTCCCCGATTGCGGAAGGAAAAATGCAAACCCGGACCATGCAAAATTGTCACGTCGCGACAACGGGGTTACAGGGCGCTGTTCATCCCTGACCGGCACGATGCGACGCAACGTCAGCACTGAGGGAATGCGGCCACGTCGCCTCGTCGGACAGCGGGACGCGGCGCATCGGAACTTGCGGCGGTCGGCGAAACGACCGCGGCCGCGATTTGCGCTCCATGGTCCGCCTCACCACAGGCGCGGCACCGACGGCCAACAGCTGCAACGGAGCGCGTTGGCACCGATGAGGAAGATGACGCCGAGGCGTCCACAAGCACGCGCCGCTTGCCCCGCGAAAGGCCCGACCCTCCGCCGCGCCTGTCCCCGCATCGCTCAAATAGTAGACATTCCTGCCGCATCGCATCTAAATTGTATACAATATTGCGGCAGTGCAGCGAAACCACCCCTCCCCGCCATGGCGTGCGGTCCGGGGCCCGATACCACTCGGGTCATCCGACAGAGAGGGACCTCCCATGCACAGACGACAGATGCTTCTGCAGACCGCGACGCTCGGCGCGGCAACACTCGCCGCACCGGCCGTCGCCCGCGCTCAGGACTCGTTTTCCTGGAAGATGACCAACGCCTACGGACCCGGTTCGCCGTTCTACGTCGAGGGGCCCGGCAGTCCGAGGGACTTCTGCGAGAAGGTCGCGGCGATGTCCGATGGCCGCCTGCAGATCCAGCACTTCGCCGCGGGTGAGCTGATCCCCGCGCTCGAGGGCTTTGACGCCGTGCGCAACGGCGCGGTCGAGATGAACGCCGCAAACGCCTATTTCTGGGCCGGCCGCCTGCCCGCCGCGCAATACTTCACCACGGTGCCCTTCGGCATGAACTTCCAGGGCATGAACGCGTGGCTCTACCACGGCGGCGGCATGGAACTGTGGGACGAACTGTACGAGCCGCTCGGCCTCAAGGCGCTGCCGATGGGCAATACCGGCGTACAGATGACCGGCTGGTTCCGCGAGCCGATCGAGAGCGTCTCCGACTTCGAGAACCTCAAGATGCGGATCCCGGGCCTTGCCGGCAAGGTCTACGCCGCGCTTGGCGTGGACGTGCGACTGCTTCCGGGCGGCGAGATTTTCCCCGCGCTCGAGCGCGGCGTGATCGACGCGGCCGAGTTCGTGGGCCCCTACCAGGACCGCCGACTCGGCCTTCAGAACGCGGCCAAGTACTACTACACCACCGGCTGGCACGAACCGTCCAACGTGACCGAGCTGCTGATCTCGCGCGCGGCGTGGGACACCCTGCCCGCCGACCTTCAGGCGATCGTCCAGACCGCCGCGATGGCCTGCAACCTCGAGAGCCACACGTGGTGCGAGGCCAACAACGCCTCGGCGCTCAAGGATCTCGTCGAGAACGAGGGCGTGATCGCGCAGACCCTGCCGCAAGAGGTCGTCGACGAGCTGCGCGGCGCCACCGAGACCGTGCTGAACGAGGCCGCCGCCGAGGACCCGCAGCTCAAGAAGGTCCACGACGCGTTCATGGCCTTCAAGCAGGAGCACGCGAGCTGGGCCGCGGTGTCGGAAGCGCCGCTCTACTCGCTCTGATCGCCGGGTTCCCGTGATGATCGCACTTCAACGCTTTGCGGACGGCGCCTCCGGCGTCGTCCGCGTCATCGGACAGGCGGCGGCATGGTCGGGGCTGGCCCTCGTCCTGCTCGTCGCTTTCAACGTGCTGGCACGCTACCTGTTTTCCTACGGCACCGTGGCGCTGCAGGAACTCGAGTGGCACGTCATGGCCGTCGCCGCGCTGATGGGGATGTCCTACGGGCTGAACCAGGGCGGCGAGGTCCGCGTCGACATCCTCTACGCCAAGATGACCCGCCGGCAGACCGCCACCGTGGACGCGGTGTCGAACCTCGCGCTGGCGCTGGTGTCTCTGCTGATCGCCTGGCTCTGCATCGGCTTTGTCGAGAGCGCCTACTCCATCGGCGAGGGCTCGCCCGATCCCGGCGGTCTCGAGAACCGCTGGATCCTCAAGGCGGTGCTGCCCATAGCCTTCGCCATCCTCGCGCTGCAGGCCCTGGCCTCCTGCGCCGTCGCGGTGCTCGACCTGCTCGGGTCCGAGAAGAAACCTTCCTGAGTCCCCAATGCCCTATACCGAGATCCTCGCGCTGTGCATGATCGGCGCCTTCTTCCTCCTGCTCATCGTCGGCGTGCCGGTGGCCGTGTGCCTCGGCGTGACCGGCTTCGTCTTCGGCTACATGGGCTTCGGCGGCACTCTCTTCACCCTGATGCCGTCGCGCATCTTCGGGGTGGTGACGAACTATACCCTGCTGGCGTTGCCGCTCTTCATCTTCATGGGGATCATGCTCGAGAAAAGCAGGATCGCCGAGGACCTCCTGGAGGTGATCGGCCTTGCCATGGGTGGCCTGCGCGGCGGCATGGCGCTGGCGATCATCCTCGTGGGCGTTCTGATGGGCGCGGCCTCGGGTGTCGTGGGCGCCACGGTGGTGACTGTCGGCCTGATCGCGCTCGGCCCGCTGATCCGGCGCGGCTATGACGTGGGCGTGGCCTCGGGCGTCATCTGCGCCAGCGGCACGCTCGGCCAGATCATCCCGCCGAGCCTCGTGCTCATCCTGCTCGCCGACATCATGGGCGAGAGCGTCGGCACTCTCTTCGCCGCTGCGCTGATCCCGGGCCTGCTGCTCTCACTGCTCTTCGTGGGTTACGTCCTGCTTCTGGGCGTCATCACGCCCCACGCGGTGCCGGCCATCCCCGCCGAGGAACGCGCCGAGGTCACCGGCCGCGACCTCGCCCTGAGGCTTTTGAAAGTCGTGGCGCCGCCGATCGTGCTGATCTTCCTCGTGCTGGGCTCGATCATCGGCGGTGTCGCCGCGCCGACCGAGGCCGCCTCGATGGGGGCTTTCGGCTCCATCGTTCTGGCGCTTTTGTCGGGCCGTCTGAACTACACGATCCTGCGCGACACCGTGCGGTCGGCTTTCGTGACCTCGGCGATGGTGTTCCTGATCCTGATCTTCGCGCAGCCCTTCGGCCTCGCCTTCCGCGGTCTCGGCGGCGAACACCTCGTGCAGTCGGCCTTCGGCAGCATGCCCGGCGGTCTGAACGGACAGATCGTCCTGTTGATGCTGCTGCTGTTCGTGCTGGGCTTCTTCCTCGAGTGGATCGAGATCTCCTACATCGCGCTGCCGATCTTCCTGCCGATCTTCCTGAACTCGGGCGCCGACATGGCGTGGATCGCGATCCTGGTGGCGATGAACCTGCAGACCTCGTTCCTGACGCCGCCCTTCGGATGGGCGCTGTTCTTCCTCAAGGGCGTGGCGCCGCCCGAAGTCCGCACCGGCGACATCTACCGCGGCGTGATCCCGTTCATCGGCATCCAGCTCGCGGGGCTCGCCCTCGTCTTCTTCCTGCCGGGCCTGGCCACGTGGCTGCCCGACGCGATCGGGTGGTGAGCGCCATGCTTCACACGGCACTGGGGCTGAACGGCGCGATGAGCGCGCCCCATCGCGCGGCGGCGCTGGCGGGGCGGGACGTCCTCGCCGAGGGTGGCTCGGCGATCGAGGCGATGGTCGCCGCCGCAGCCTGCATCGCGGTGGTCTACCCGCACATGAACGGGATTGGCGGCGACGGCTTCTGGATCGTCAAGCGCCCGGGCGCGGCGCCGGTGGGCATCTTCGCCGGAGGCGCTGCGGCGGCGCTGGCGACGCCCGACTGGTATGCCGAGCGCGGGCACGACGCGATCCCGGCCCGGGGCGGCGCGGCGGCGCTCACCGCCCCGGGCACGGTGGACGGCTGGCGCGCCGCGCTCGATCTGGTCGAGGGCACGACCCTGCCCCTGTCGCGCCTGCTGGAGCCCGCCATCGCCCACGCCGAGGACGGCATCGCGGTGACCGGCAACCAGTCCCGGACCACGGCGGACAAGCTGGACGGCCTGCGCGCCGTGCCGGGCTTCGCCGAGCACTTCCTGATCGACGGCCGACCGCCCGCAACCGGCCAGCGCCTGACCCAACCAGCCCTCGGCGACACGCTGCGGCGGATCGGACGAGACGGCGCCCGCGCGTTCTACGATGGTGAGATCGCGCAGGCCCACGCCGCCTTTCTCGAAGCGCATGGCTCCCCGCTCCGCGCCGGGGATCTCGCCGCCCAGACCGCGCGGCAGGTCACGCCACTTGCGCTGGACACCCGATGGGGGCGGCTGTGGAACATGATCCCGCCGACCCAGGGCGTGGCATCGCTGATGATCCTCGGGATCTACGAGCGGCTCGGCGTCGACGCGCCGGAGGGCTTCGCCCATGTCCACGGGCTGATCGAGGCCACCAAGCAGGCCTTTCTGCTGCGCAATGCGGGCCTCGGCGATCCGTCTTCCATGTCCGAACCCGCGACCGACTGGCTGGCCGACGCGCGTCTCGATGCCCTGGCCGCGCGGATCGACCCGGCCCGCGCCCTGCCCTGGCCGTACGAGCCGAAGGAGGGCGACACGATCTGGATGGGCGCCTCGGATCGCGACGGCACGACCGTCAGCTTCATCCAGTCGGTGTTCTGGGAATTCGGCTCGGGCCTGACCTGCCCGGACACCGGCGTGTTCTTCCAGAACCGCGGCGCCGGGTTCTCGCTCGCGCCCGGGCCGAACCGGCTGGCGCCCGGCAAGGTGCCGTTCCACACGCTCAACCCCGCCATGGCCGAGCTGACCGACGGGCGCGTCATGGCCTACGGCACCATGGGCGGCGAAGGCCAGCCGCAGACGCAGTCGGCGGTGTTCACCCGCTATGCCCAGTACGGGCAGGACCTGCAGGCGGCGGTGACCGCGCCGCGCTGGCTTCTGGGCAAGACCTGGGGCCAGGAGACCACGACGCTCAAACTCGAGGACCGCTTTGACCCGAGCCTCGTCGCCGCGCTGCTAGACGCCGGACACGACGTCGAGACCATCGCCCCCTTCTCCGATCTCGCCGGCCATGCCGGTGCGGTCGTGCACCATCCCTCGGGCCTGTTCGAAAGCGCGAGCGATCCCCGCGCCGACGCGGCGGCCCTCTGCCTGTGAGGTTCTGAATGTCCGGCCTGTCCCCGTCCGAGCTTATCCTGATCGCGGGCATCCTCGCAGTCATGTCCGTGGTCGCGGGCATCCTCGCCGGGCTTCTGGGCGTCGGGGGCGGTATCGTCCTCGTCCCGGTGCTGTTCTGGATCCTGTCGCTGACGGATTTCCCGTCCGAGATCGCCATGCACATGGCGGTGGCCACCTCCCTTGCCACGATCTGCTTCACCTCGGTCTCTTCGGCGCGCGCGCATCACAAGCGCGGCGCGGTGGACAAGGGCCTGCTCCGGCTCTGGGGACCATGGATCGCCGCGGGCGCGCTGCTGGGCGGGCTCGCCTCGCGCCTGTTCGAGGCCGACGGCCTCAAGGCGGTGTTCGGCGGCCTCGCCCTGCTGGTGGCCATCAACATGGCGGTGCCGAAGACGCTGGTGATCTCGGAGGCGATGCCGCGCTCGCGCGCTGTCAACGCCGGGCTGTCGCTGGTGACCGGGTTCCTCTCGGCTCTCATGGGGATCGGCGGCGGCACGCTGTCGGTGCCGCTCCTGAGCGCGTTCTCGGTGGACACCCGGCGCGCGGTCGGCACGGCGGCGGCGTTCGGCTTCCTGATCGCGGTTCCGGCGGTGATCGGCTTCGTGGTGGCGGGCTGGAACGTGCCCGACCGCCCGCCGCTGTCGCTCGGCTACGTGAACCTCGTAGCGGCGGCGATCATCCTGCCTTTCACGGTTGGCTTCGCGCCGCTCGGGTCGCGGCTTGCCCACGCGGTCGACACCAAGCTCCTGCGGCGGCTCTTCGCCCTGTTCCTCGCGATCACGGCGGTCCGGATGCTACTGGAGGTCCTCGGATGAGGACCTGCGGCGCAGCCCGAGCAGCACCTCCTGCGCCGCGCTGAAGAAGTGGCGGCGCAGGGCGCGCTCGGTCTCGGCCGGGTCGCGGTCGAGGATCGCGCTCACGATCGCCGCGTGCTCCTCGTTCGAGCGGCGCATGCGGTCGGCGGAGGCCAGCTGCGACTTGCGGAACGGCGCCAGCTTGAGACGAAGCGTGGCGCTTGCCTCGGCGAGGTCCGCGTTGTGCGCGCCGTCGTGGATACGGTCGTGGAACACGGTGTTGCCCTGCTCGTAGGCCGCTGCCGCGCCGCGCGCCGCCACATCGCCCAGCCGCCGGTGATCGTCCTCGAGCGCCGCGCGCTCGCCCATGGTCATCCGCTCGCTGGCAAGCCGGCCGCAGAGCGCCTCGATCTCCGCCATCGCCTCGAACATCTGCTCGATACGCTCGGGCGTGATCGCCGCGACGATGACACCGCGATAGGGTACGCGCTCGGCCAGCGACCGGGCGACGATCATGTGCAGCGCCTCGCGCACCGGCGTCCGCGAGACCCCGAAGCGACGGGTGAGGGACTGCTCGTCCAGCCGCGCGCCGGCGGCGATCTCGCCGGCGATGATCTCGCTCTCGAGGGTCGAGGCGATGGCGGTGCTGTGCACGTCCCTGGACGTCTCGGGCATGGCTGTTTCGGTACGTTGCTGACGGTCGCCCTTCCCTACCCGATCCCCGCGCCCGCCTCCAATCGTTTCGACGCGGCACGGGCGACAAAGCCCGACGAGACGACCGCCGCCGAGGACTTTGTAGTCGAGCGGGTGACGGACCGCGAAAATGTCATCGGTCTCTATCCCGAAACGAAGGACAAGCACCGCGATGCCTTCGCGGAGCGGCGCAGAGCGAACGCCCAGGGATGCGCGGGTCTACCGGATCCCGTTTCACGGAACCCCGTAGAAGCCAGACGCGGCAAAACAGTGCGCAAGAATGCACGCCTGCGATTCGCCTTCCTTATTTCATCATTATTATCAATTACTTAATCGCGCATCCGCGCCGAAAAACGCCAATAGCGTGCGCAAACAGTAAAAGCATGCGCAGGCCTTATACTGAACTTCTCCCCTGCTCTGCGCCATGCGCAGACACGAAAAAACCCGCGCCGAAGCGCGGGTTCATTCAAGGGTCTGGAGCTTATGATGCGGCTAGCCGATCGCTGTCTGGAACGGCTTGTCCGGCCGGAACATCGTCTCGTAGCCCTCATGGGTGAACGGCGTGGCGATCTGGGTCATCTGCGTTTTTGCCACCCAGTTATCCGTGAAGTGCTGCCAACTCAGGGTTTCGCACCCGGCTTCGACGGCCCTCGCGGTCGTCTCGATAACCATGTTGATGAGCAGCCCCCACCGGAAGGCAGCGGCAGTGGCGAGCCGGTGATAGAACTCATGGCTGAAGATCTCATCTTCAACGGCCAGACCGTTCTTCAAGGCGTAGCTGCCCACGATCTCGTGGACGACTTCGTAATCGTTCGGAAGGTCGATGTTTTCGAAATGAAGGTAGGTCACCTTGGAATAGACCTGATCCAGCGACCTGACGTGAGGGGCGAGCTCGGGAACGCCTGACATGATGAGCATTAGCGGCCAATCATGCGACTTCAGCAGGGTCTTGAAGCTGTCGAGGATGGTCTCGCGGTCGTTGTCCGACTTACCCGCGAAGATGTGCTGCGCCTCGTCGTAGTAGACTCCGATGATGCCCTGGGCCCGGGCCTGAAACGCGACGCGCTCCCAGATCTCGCTCTGTGTCAGCCGCGCTCTCTCGGAGAGGGAGTAGCCCATCGCCTTCAAGGTCTTGCGTCCGAGGTCCTTCCAGCCGCCCTTCCGGTCAAGAAGACAATGGACAACGCGTGCCGGCTTTCCGTCGGGCAGCGGAAGCTCGTCCCCATTGAACTCGTCGAGCATCTTGGTGATTTCCCGGGTTTTGCCGGTCCCACTCAGGCCCGTGACGACGAGGATTTCGGCCTCGAACCGGGCGGACCCCCGCAGCCTACCGACGTGCCGACTGAGGAGATCACTGAACGACTTGCGGAGCGTGCTCCCGCGGTCGAGCGGATAGTGATGGCCGTTGTTGGCGTTCGCGGCCTGCGCGACGGCTTCGTTAAGGAACGAACTCACAGCTTGCTCTCCTTGATTGGTTTGAAACTTGCCAGCCCCGACTTGGAGGGCTTCTTGTCCCCGATGCCCTGATCAGGCGCACCAGATTTCTTAACCTTGAAGACGTGATTGCCCGAGGAGCGATCCGTTACCTGGCCAGGCGGCGCGGTCGGCCCCGCGATACCGGTCGGACGCATCTCCACCTGCGCGAGCCGGTCAGCCCGCCGCCTGAGCTTGTCCATGGTCTGATAATTCGAGGGATCGCGCGAGTCCGGGAAGAAACCCGACTCCTGTGCGAAGCGCTTCCGCACTTCATGAAGGTGGCGATCATGAAGTTCCTGCGCCTTCGGATCACGCCGACAGGCTGTTTCCATGACTTCGATGGCTTCCTCGAGGGTCAGATCCTGCAGAGCGGTCATTCTGAGGTCGACCTCGATGACCTTGTCATGCTTTTCAGCTGTGACGTATGCCTTCCGAAGATCATCCGGATCCATGTGGATCGTGACACGCTTCGACGTGCCCCCGGCATACCGCTGGAGTTCGGTCGAATTGAACGGGAGGTTGAACGCCAGCACGCCTTCGGACGTTGTGCTGGCCTGCGTCTTCACGCCGAGGTGCAGACAGCGCCGCATTTGCGAAGGCGCGTCGATTCCCCCATAAGTGGAGACGGCTTCCTCGAGCTTTTCCCAAGGCGTGGCATTGAACATGCCTGTGCCACGGTGCTCGCTATGCGAGTAGTCGTCGACGAGGAAGCGGGTAATAATCCCGTAAAGCTGATCACGTTTGAGTTTCGCGGACTTTTTCGGCTCGTAGCCCTCAAGTTCTCCGGGCCGGCTGCCGGTGTATCCCGGGAGGAAATTCAGGACCTGCCACTGCATGGTTCCGAACGCCCGCTCAACGTAGGGCTTGTCGGTCGCATGGTAGGCGCGGCCGAGTTCGACCACTGTCCCCATGCCTAGCTGGCTGGCGTAAATCGCGCCGTTGCGCGTTGCGCTGCCATTATCTGCCGTTGCCATTGCGATATGGACCGCCGGCGCCGGATCCCGCTTGCACTCGTAACGAACCTTTTCCCGGGTCTTGTCCCGCGTCGCCATGCGCAGCAGAGCCTGGCTGTGATCGGCATCGGCCGTCTCGGCGATGATCCATGCGAGCGGGAGGCGCGTCGCCACGTCGAACATCGCGTGAAGCCACAGTCTCCGGATTTCGTTTTCTGCCAGGTCCTCATCAACCTCATTCGGGTTGATGACGCGCGACCTGACTGCACCGCTGTCATCCGTGAAGATCGACAAATAGACTTGATCAATCTCGGCCTTCTCACCGTACATCAAGGCTCGGATGTCGGTAGATCCAGCTCCCTTGAGGTTCGTCGCATGCCGCACTCCGCTGCGACCGACCGCCTTAACTACCTCGGACATCGCCTTGATACGGGCACGAATGGTGGTGATCGATGGAAACTTGAAGCCGTCGGCGATCTGCTCGGGAAGGACATGGAAAACCGGCTTTGCGTCCTCGACTAGCGTTGCCAGCGTCGGCTTCTCGACCCGGTTCCACTGCTCGATAATGTAGTCGATGAAGCGCTCCTGGAGGTAGCTGAGACGCTCAGCTGGCCGTCCCTTCAAATGGTCTCGATCGATCAGGGCAACCGGGTTCCGACCATAGCGATGGTAATTCTGCCGATACCGCGCAAGCGTGCGTCCCTGCGGGCACTGGAACAGCCGTTTGAACTTTCCCCCTCTTGCGGCCTCGATGAACCTTCTGCCCTTCGACAGCTCGGTCGCGCGGTTCAGAAGAACGGAGCGGTATGCGCCCTTCTCGCTGATGCTTCGTTGCGTCAGCCGCAAACCTTCGGCTTCGAGCTCGTCCATCGCCATCACGATAGCAAGGCGGGCCCTAACCGTGTCCTGCTGCTCCCCTGACAACTGCTCGAAGATTTCGATACCGCCGGTGAACTTGATCAGTGCCTCGCGCACCTCGGCGTCCACGGGCTTGATGATCTCGCAGACCCGTTCCTTGATCGCGCTGTCGACGCGGTCATAAGAGAGAGTGAGGCACTCGCCATCCTCGACGCCTTCCACGGCATAGCCGTGCTCTTCGCGACCGGTGACCAGCCAGTGACGCCCCTCCAGAACAAAACGTGATCCCGAAGGAACCTTATAGAGGGGCGTGCTTGTCACGCGTTCAACTCGATGCGGGAGTGGACGCCAATCACGGCATGCCAGTCTGCGCACAGGATCCGACGACCAAGCAGTCTCAGAGCCGCACCAAACCCACGCGGGGACGTCAGGTCGCTCTTTTTGATGAGATCCTGGAGCAACCAGTAATTGGTCGTCCGCGCGGCCTCTTCGAGCCGCTCATCGGCGTCAGCATCCTCAACCGCGGATACCTCCCAGATCCGGCGCAGATTGTCGCGGTAGGCTCTCGTGAAGTGGTCGCCGTTCACGACGATGGCTTCATCCGCGAAATCCTCAGGGATCGCGTTGAAGATGTCCTCGATCTCGTCTTGCGTCTTGCGCTTGGAAAGGCTGTCGCCGTTCCGGACAAATACCGCGCGCCGAAGCCCGTCGTCGAAGGTCAATCTCATGTCGAAGTGATGGGACCGGCGCTTTTGGCTCGTGCGGCACCAGTAGCGCACCGGCGGGAGCTGGACTTCCAAGCCGAAAACGCTCGGGTCCAACAGCGCATCGAGGGCGACAGCGAACTCGGACTTGCTCTCAAAATGGATGTCAATCGGCGCCCAATCGGGACCCCTTATCGGCGTCCAAAACTGACCCCTTTGGGAGCACGGGAAGCTGGCCCGATGCGGTGTAGCCGTCATA
>NZ_FOAI01000023.1 GCF_900109705.1 Roseivivax marinus
ATGACGGCTACACCGCATCGGGCCAGCTTCCCGTGCTCCCAAAGGGGTCAGTTTTGGACGCCGATAAGGGGTCCCGATTGGGCGCCGATTGACACTCTTGCCAGTGACACCACCTATCCGAGTGCTTGGACCACGTTGGAACGCCCCCTCCCGCGGACCTGTCAGAGCGAAGTTCAGGCATCGCCTGATGCAAGTGCCGGGCAAGCGTTTTGCTCCTCGAGCCGATGTTCCACGGACGGTCGGTTTTGGGTCACTCTTGCTTTCTTAGCAATGGGTGCCGGCTTCCCGGCTTTCACCGAGGCTGGTAGCAAAGAGCATCCCTTGATCGCTCGTCTCGAAGGCACTGAATGACATCCCAAAGATCCAAGTCGACGCCAGGAACTACTGACCCGGACACGCCAGTAGACTATTCGATCTACCTTCACATTGACGGCATCAGCGGTGCGATGCCGTGGAGGATCGATGACTACGGGGATGCCGGGGCGCTGAGTGGTACCGACGTTCGCGAGATAGCTGAGCGTGCCGGCCTCGAAGCAAGCCTGATCAAGGAACTGTCCAGGCGTTTGGGCTACTGTCTCGACAGCGATACCACGGCGAACCTCGTCGAAGTTCACCGCGCTACGGCCAGTGCAAGGGGCCGCAAACTTTTGGATGACCTCAAGCGTCGAGCTGAACGCATGCAGACGCAGTTTTCAAAAATTGCGGATGGAATGGGCAAGCTCGAACCTCGGTTCGCCTCCGAGGACGTTAGCAATCCACAACTCGCCGAAGCCAAGCAGCTCGCGGCCGACCTCGGACCGGGAATACGACGCCTCGAGCAGCTTCTGAGCGGAATGGAGGATCGACCGGATGTCGCCTTCGACATGTCGCCGCTGGACAAACGTAAGGTCGTAGACAGGCGCCGCCTGGACGTCATCATGCAATGTTGCGCGACTTGGGAAGCCAGCGGTCGTACATTGGCGTACAATACCGCTCCACAAGGGGCGAGCGGCCAACTCGCGGGACCGCTCCCGGATTTCATACAGTCGGTCGTGGTGAAGCTGACCGATCCTGCGCAAGAGCTTCACGGCGGAACGCTCCGGAATGACCTCGACTACTGCAGAAGCCGCCCCCAACAGGAGACTTGGGAAGATCTCGATAGTGAGGATATTGGTCTCTCGAGATCAAAGTAATCGATGCTTTAGCGCGGTGATCTCGGGGTCGTCATGGTCATGCCATGACACGTGCCCCCGGCAATCCTTCTGAACGCGAGAACGACCTCACCAAGGTCGAGGCGGCTGTTCTGGCACTGGCGCGGCTTCTCGGTGAGGCCGCGGCGCGGGAGGCGTGTCTGGAGCCAACTCTGAGCGAGGATCGCGCCGATGCCCCCGAAGTTTCCGAAGACCACTGACCGCCCCGTGCCGCTGAAGACGGTCAAGGATGTCGCGCGAGAGGACAACGTGTCCGAGAAGACAGTCCGCCGCGCGATCACGGCGGGGCTTCTCGAGGTGATCCGTGTCGGTCCTGGCGGCCGCCTCATTCGCATCCACCCCGACGCGCACGCAGCCTACCGGCGGCGCATGAGCTGGTAGGCCGCCCTGCCCCCTAAAGTACATTCATGTCAGCACCTTACGCGCCCTTCGGGAAGACCCCGTCGCCGTAAGTTGCGGACTTTCCATGCTACGGTTCTCCCGAATCGGGAGGGCTGTCCACCCGAGGCCACCCGAGACCCGTCCTGCCCTTCCGGAGCGTTTCCCGATGACCCATCTGGCACCAATTTCGACCGACCGGATATTCGTCCCCATAGGCACGCCCAGCTTCGAAGACCTCATCGTGCGCATGACGGCGCAGGGCGAGCTCTTCCCGTCTCGCCGTCGGGACATGATTTCGGGACTGCGTCGCGTGGCCGAAGCTCTCGGCCTGCCGACGACCGACGTACCAGCCGATCCGGGGTGGCTGCGTCCGCGCATCGCCAAGGTGAGCCCGGTCCTCACGGGGGTGTCCGAGAAGACCTGGCAGAACATCCGCAGCAACGCGCAGTCTGCCATGGCAGAATGCGGGATCGTCGCAAAGCGACAGCGCAATATCGAGGATCTCGGGCCGGACTGGCACACGCTTTGGCGCAGGATCCTCGATCTCAAGGACCCGACGCTGCCGCAGACTCTCTGCCGCTTCGTGCATTACCTGAACCGTGTGGGGACAGGCCCGGCGGACGTGACGCTCGCGCATGCCGAGGCGTTCCGTGATGCAGTGGCGCTGAACGAGATCAGCAAGGACCCGGAGCGCACCTTCCGTGCGGCGGTCGAAGGTTGGAACCTCGCGATCGCGCGCGTACCCGGATGGCCTGCGCACCGCATCGAGCTGCCATCGCGCCGGAAGATCATCGCCCTGCCCCGCGAGCGCTTTCCAGACACGTTCATCGCCGATCTCGACATGCTGATGAACCGGCTCGCCCGGCCCGATCCCCTGTCGGACCAGGGACGTGCGAGTGCGCTGAGACCGGAGACGATCAGGCAGTACCGCCGGCAGGTCATGCGCTTCGCTTCCGAGCTGGTTGCCGCCGGACAGCGGGCGACCGACCTGAGTGCCGTCACCGATCTCTTGCAGCCAGCGACTGCCGAACGGGGTCTGCGTCAGATGCTGGCGCGCAACGAGGGCGAGCCGTCCCGCAATATCGCCGAGACCGCGGCGCTTCTGCGCAATCTCGCGCGCATACTCGCGGTGCCGCCGGAAGACCAAAACGCGCTCAGGGAGCTTGCGCGCAAGCTCAAGATGCCGCGGCAGGTCGGAATGACCAAAAAGAACAAAGCGCGTTTGCGCGTCCTACGAGAGCCGGCGCACAAGCGGCGTATTCTCACACTGCCCGAACGCGTTTTCGACCGCGCGGCTGGCAAGTCGAAGCCGCATACGGTGGCGCTCGCCCGCGAGGACGCGCTCGCCGTGGCGATCCTACTGCATTGCCCCATTCGGGCGAAGAGCCTCGCGAACCTCCACCTCGAGCGCCACATCCAGCGCCCCGGAGACGGACGTGTCTTCCTCGTACTCGAGGAGGCGGACACGAAGACCAAACGCTCCATCGAGTTTCAGCTCCACGGGGATGTCGTGCGTCTGCTCGACGCCCATCTCGCGACGCGTGTGCCGTACATGTGTCCGGCCGGCACTCCCTACCTCTTCCCACAGCGATCCGGCGAGCGGGCAATCGGTCCGCAAGCTCTCGCGCGCCGGATCTCGAGACGAGTATGGTCGGAGACAGGGCTGGAGATGAACGCGCATCTCTTCCGCCACTTCGCGGTGATGAACTGGCTCGACGCCCATCCGGGCGAGTACGAGGTCGCGAAGCGCCTGCTCGGGCATTCCGCGCTCAGCCATACGATCAACATGTATTCCGGAATGGAGGTGACCTCCGCTGCCCGGGCGTTTTCAGATCTCATCACCGGGATGAAGGGTAAGGGAGAGAGCGCGTGAGCCGACCGAAGGTCATGTGGCCGGAGGCTGACCGGGAGATGTTCGAGACCCTGTTCACGACCGGCGGACCACTGGACGCGCGAGGTCCGCTCGCGCATGTCCGTTCGACCACGCGCAAGAGCCTCGCAGGCCGCTATGCGCAGTGGTTGAGCTGGCTCTATCGCGCCGCGCCGGATGCACTCCGATCGCCCCCAGTCGAGCGTTCCGCCATGGACAGGATGACCGATTGGCTAAACGACCGGGAGGACCTTGCGCCGATGTCGCGGCTCGCTCTGTTCGACGCCATTTTGCAGGTCCTGTCGGCTGCCCACCCCCACCTCGACTGGAACGATCACAAGGCTCTTCGAGCCCGGCTGCGGCGCGCGGCCGGGCACGGCACGCAGGCCCGCAAGCAGGGCCGGATCTTGTCGAGCCGCGTGCTCCTCGATGCCGGGCTCCGCGTCTCCGAGACCGCCGCGGCACTGCCCGCCGGGAGAATGGCGCGCGCGATCGGTCTCCGCGACGGGGCGATGATCGCCCTTCTCGCACTCCTGCCGATGCGGCGGCACGCATTGGCCGGACTGCAGATCGGACCCTCGGTCTTTGTCAGCGAGACCCGCATAACGATCGCACTTCCCGAGCTGCTCGTGAAGTCGGGCCGGCCCTGGGAGACCGAAGCGCCCGAGCCCTGCCTGTCCGTCCTCCGAAGGTATCTGGACGACGGCCGTCCGGTTCTGGCCGCACGCGGTGCCGGTGACGATCCCCATCTCTGGCTCGACCGCTCCGGCAAGGGACTGAGCTACGATTACATCGGGCCACGCATCGCTTCGGTCACGGAGAGGGTTCTGGGCAAACGCATCCCGCCTCATTTCTTCCGCGACGCAGCCGCGACGACGCTGGCGCGCATGTCGCCCGAGAGCACCAAGCTGATCCGGCCGATCCTTGGCCACAGCAGCGACAGGACCGCAGAACGGCACTACAATCACGCAAGGTCAATAGAGGCCGGGCGCAGCTATGCCGCTCTTGTGGCACACCTCAAGGAGACCTCCCGATGACCCGCGTCGCCATCTATGCCCGGTTCTCGTCTGCCCTGCAGCGCGAAGCGTCAATCGAGGACCAGGTCCGCGTCTGCTCCGATCGCGCCACACGCGAGGGCTGGACCGTGATGCACACCTTCACCGACATGGCGATCTCCGGCGCGTCGGCGAACCGCCCGGGCCTGCAGAGCCTGCTGGATCATGCCGCGCGCGGTGGCATCAACGTGGTGCTCTGCGGAGCCCTCGACCGTCTCAGCCGGGACCAGGCTGACATTGCGACGATCTACAAGCAGCTCGCCTTCCAGGGCGTTCGCATCGTGACCGTGGCGGAGGGCGAGGTCAGCGAGCTGCATGTGGGCCTCAAGGGCACGATGAACCAGCTCTTTCTCAAGGACCTTGCCGCCAAGACCCATCGCGGCCTGCGGGGTCGCGTGGAAACCGGACGGTCCGGGGGCGGCAATGCCTACGGCTACGATGTCGTCCGCCGCCTGGATCCCGATGGAGAGCCGGTGAAGGGCGAGCGCGCGATCAATCAGGGCGAAGCGGAGATCGTGCGCCGCATCTTCCGCGAGTTCGCGGACGGCGCGTCGCCCATCGCCATCGCGCACGGACTGAACGCGGAGCACATTCCCGGCCCGCGCGGCAAGCTTTGGCGCGATACCGCGATCCGCGGACACCGCACCCGCGGCACCGGCATTCTCAACAACGAGCACTATGTCGGCCGCCTGGTCTGGAACCGCATGCGCTACGTGAAGGACCCGGCGACCGGCAACCGTGTGTCGCGCATGAACCCCGAGAGCGACTGGACAAGAACGGAAGTACCGGAGCTGCGCATCGTCGATGATGTGCTCTGGGACCGGGTGAAGAAGAGGCAGGGCGAGATCGACGCCACGCCCCGTGTGGCCGGCATAAAGAAGAGCCGCTTCTGGGAGAACAAGCGCGGCAGGTATCTCCTGAGCGGCAAGCTTTTCTGCGGCGCGTGCGGCGGCAGCGTCAGTAACCAGGGTGGCGACTACCTTGCCTGCTCGAATGCGCGCAAGCTCAAGACCTGCGATCACACCCGCTCGTACAAGCGCGATGATATGGAAGACGCGGTTTTGGACCTGCTGCGGGAACGCCTGATGCAGCCGGATGCGGTGGCGGAGTTTGTAGTGGCGTACACCGAGGGGGTGAACGGCGACCGCAAGGCGGACGAAGCCGTCCGCAAACGCAAGCAAATGGCCCTGGCCCAGACGGAGCGGCAGTTGAACGGCCTCTACGCAGCCATAGCGGACGGGCTGCGCACACCGGGCCTGCTGCAGCAATTGCACGATCTGGAGGCCAGGAAGTCGGACCTCAAGATCGTGCTCGAGGCCCCTGCCCCGTCACCGGTGCGCCTGCATCCGAAGCTGCCGGAGCTCTACCGCGCAAAAGTCGCCGAGCTTGCGGAGAGCCTGCGCGATTCGGAGATCAAGACGCAGGCCTTGGACATCTTGCGGGGATTGATCGAACGCATCGTCGTACGATCCTCCGGGAAGGGCGAGAGTATGACGATCGAGCTGGAGGGGGCGCTGACGGCGATGCTGGACGCGGCCCAGCCGGGCGCGCTGTCGGATGCCGATGCAAGTTCGATAAAAGTGGTTGCGGGAGGACGCAACCGCCGTAGCCTACGCGTTTTCAAGTGCCGAATTTGAGAGAAACATTCTGGGTGGATACCAGCACGCGGATGGACTTATGTTCACTGTAGGCTTTGACCAAGAGATCACATATCTGCACGCACCGTCCCGGGACTCATTACCTGACTAAGTGAGAAAGGCTATGAGAGGGTCGGCCACGGTAGCGGCGGGATGAACCTGCTACTTCGTAAGTGGCTGGGCGCCGCAAGCATACTGCTTCTAGTCGTGTCCTCACATCTCTGGGCCATCCAATCCGTGGTTGTCAGTTTCGGCGCGCCGCAGAGCGTCCGGGTTACCTGAAAGTTGTTCACGAAGAAGCCGCTGCCATGCCAGATCGGGCGTGCCGGACGTCAACTCGAACACGACCTCCTCCGCGCCGACTTCGACAACGAGGTATTCCACCGCGTCCGGGCCAGGCTGGAAAAAGACACGCCGCGGTCCTCCGTAAATCTCCCACACGAGGCCTAGCGTCACTGCGAGCCATTCGGCTCGCGAGCTGGCGGCAGGCCGAGCATTTCGATCAAGTGGTCGATTTTCGCGGCCATCTCTGCTTGGGTCGCGGCCTTCCGGGCGAACGCCTCCTCCATCCGCCGCTCCATGGCCTGGAGGTCGTCCAGCGTCACTGCCCCTGCCAACCTCGGGGCCGCCTCCCCCATCAGCCGCGACGCGCTCGTCATCGCGCGCTCGACGCGTGAGAGCTGCTCGATGATGTCGTCGAGCCGGTCCGCTAGCGATCCGTCCGTCCGGCGTTCGAGGAGCGTTTCGAGGAGTTCGATCAAGCGTTCCATGCGGCTGCTGACGGGATTTGCGTCGAGTGAGTTCGTCACAGGTCGTCTCCAATGTGAGTGCGAGGCTTTTCAAGGATTGAGGGGCAAGAGCAGCGAACGCGCGCGCGAGCAACAGGTCGGATAGAGTCGTCATCAGGCGCCCGATCAGGCGTCCGACCAGAGAACGCCGCGCGGCGCCGGATGCGATCAGGGGTCGAGGACGATCGAGTAGTTCTGCAGGATCCGGCAGGATGACGTCCGGCCAGGTGTCGGCCGACAGGTGGCGGCGATTGAACGCCGCCCGGCGTCTATGCGCTTCGGCGAGCTTCGCCGGAGCCGCGGCAATCTCCTTCTGCCGCACCATCATCGCGTCGAAGGGATCGATCGCATCCTCCGCACCGTCTCCGAGCGCGGCGCCCCCGAAGGTAACTCGGGTCCCCTGCCCGTAGATCGGCCCGCACGTGATGTCGCGTTCGGACTGGCTGGTGACGGCCCAACCGTATGATCCGAGGCCTGCGTCAACATGTGCCACGATCTCCTGCCGTGTTGTAAGACCCAGCGCGGTCGCTTGGCGGCAAAGCGACCAGGCCCGGTAGCGAGGATCGTTCTGATCGACGCCGACCCGCTCGCCGCGCTCGACCCGACGCATCAACTCAGCGGCCTCCTTGGCCATCCATCCCGGCGGCGTCACATGCCGCCGACGCATCGGGCAGCGGGGATCGGCCCAGCGATAAGTCGCGTTGACGACGTCGGTGTAGGCATCCCACTCGTCTCGGCTCGCGCGTCCGGGCGGATGAGGGTTGATGCTTCTGAGCTGATCGCCAGGCAGTCCGACTGCACGCGGCATGAGAACATTGACTTCGAGCCGGCCGAGATGCGTGTGCGTCGACGCGAGAACCGGCGGTCGCGCGGCGCCCGGCACGCCGGCATAGGCCACCTCGACCAGCAGTCGCAGGGCACCACTCACGGCTCGAGGTCCAGAACCAACGCGTGCATTAAATGTCCGAACGTCGAGCTCATCCGCGCTGAAGCTCAAGACGCACGACCTGTAGCGAGACCGGAACGGCAGAGCGTCGATATACGCACCGACGAGAGATGGAGAGCCGAGCAGAATTTCCGGCGCGGGATCCCGCCCAGCGATCACCGATCGACCATTGATCTGTTTCCGAACGCGCACGTCCAAGAAATAACCGATCGCGCAAGAGGCCGGTCCGCTCTGATATTTTGACCACGTAAGGATCATCTCGCGCCCCTTCGTCCGGCACCGCCATCCGCGACGGCCGCGGCGACGTCGTCGAGCCGATCGGCGATCCGGTCGAGGGCATCCGCGAGTGAGAGGTGGTCGAGTGCGGCGTCGCGCCCTGCGATGCTGTCCGAGATTTCCGTCAAAGTTTGGTAGTATCCAGTCAAGAGACGGATCGTATCGGCGTCGACAGGGCGTGAGGTGTGTTCAGGGCGCGCAAGCGCCGCCTCGACGAGATACGCCGACATCGAGAGCTTGGCCGCCTCGGCCCTTTCGCGCACGATTTGCCATTCCATTTCGGTCGCGTGAATCCTGCGCGGCTTCGTTTCGCTCTCACGATTCCGACGATGTCCCATGCTCCAGCTCCTTTCCTGCGGGCCCGTCCGAGGGGCCTCGCTCCAGATCGGCAGATACCGATCACGTCTCATCGGATTATCCGAACAAGATGACCTCGCAGGCGAGCTCTGAGTGGCTGGGCGATCTGCAGATCGAGGCTGCCGAACGAAGACCGGAAAAGAGAATTATTGAGTCTTGCCAGCCTCTTAAAGGAACCGAACGATCTGCTCAGAGCTGGCATGGGCCAGTGCCGGACCACTCGACAATTTTGCCATCCGGCCTCACGCTCGGCGGCACTCCATAAAGAATTTCGCGGGAAGTTGGCGGGCCAAACGGACCACATAACGCAAAGACACGTAGTGCCCGGTTGCCCCAAACTCGGGCAAGGTGTCGGGCCGCGGGCCCTCGACAACCGGGCGAAACGGCGTGCTAGCCCCCCTTCGCGCATACCTTGGCGGCATCAACCCGCTCGCTCACGCTGCCAAGGATGCCGTCGACAGACCGCAACCGGTCCTGCATCACGCGCCGCCGTCCGACCTCACGTTCGAGGCACTGACGCTCTGCCGTCTCGAGCGCCTCAATGACCTTGAGGCGGATGTCCTGCAGACCGAGCAGGGGCTCTTCGGTGACATCAAGCTCGGCATGGATCACAGTCACGATTGCGGTCACGAAGGACTCGCTCGGCAGGACTGTTGCGGCGCTCGGCCGGTGTTCCACTTCGTTCTTGACTGACTGCAAGATGCGGGCAAGGCGATCGTTGCTGGCAGGCCCTGCGAGGACGTCGCGGATCTGCTTGTAAGTCGGCCACTCACCATGCTGGTCGCGGAAGGCAAGGATCGCCCTGCTAATTTCGCTGTCGGTCTTGGTCGGGTTCTTGGGCATCTCTCGTCATCTCCTTTGTTGGACGAGAGTGAGGTATGCGCCAAAATTCCGCACTTAAGCGCGGCGGCGAGGTTATCCACATGTCCGTGTCAGAGACCGATCCGAGCAAAGGCAATTGATGATCCGCGCAGCCCGTCGATGCCGCACGTGTCCTCCGTCGCCGTCGAACCGAAGCCCATGCGACCCGCGTCAAAGCCCATCTGTCTCGTAGGGATCGATCAGCATATTATCCCCAAACGGCGTCGCGCCTGTCGAAACACCCTGTCGGCGCTCGCGCAGAAGCGAGAGGATGCCAGAGGCGCTAAAGCGGGCCTTGTCGGTTACACCGTCCAGACTCATCCTGCTGCGTTCGCGAGGCGCAGCGGTGTCGCCGTCCCGGCCAGCGGAAGGCGGACGAAGACCGAAAGCCCCTCATCCGGCGACCGGGTGAAGGCCAGCTTTCCGTCGTTCAGGGCGACGAGGTCAGCAACGATGCCGAGGCCGAGACCTGTCCCGCTGGTGGTCTCATCGAGCCTTGCGCCGCGCGCCAGGACGTGGGCGTGGCTCTCTTCGGGGATGCCGGGGCCGTCATCGGACACGGACAGCACGAGCGTGCTCCCCTCCGCTCGGGCGGCGATGTCCACCCGGCCATGCGCCCACGCGACGGCATTCTCGACGATATTCCCGAGGATCTCCTCGAGATCCTCGCGGTCGCCCGCGAAATACAGCTCTTCGGGGCAGTCGACGCCCATCGAGACATGCCGCTCACGGGCGGCACCGCGCAGAACCGTCACGATGTCCTCGGCCACGTCCACGACGGAGGTCCGCGCGCCAAGCAGATGCGCGCTCCCGGCGCCGCGCGCCCGGCGCAAGTGGTAGCCGATCAAGCGGTCCATGCGCCGCGCGATCGCCGCCTCCTCGCTGCCCTGCGGTGTTCCGTTAACGAGCGCAGCCAGCGGCGTCTTGAGCGCATGGGCGAGGTTGCCGACATGCTCGCGGGTGCGGGTCAACGTGGCGCGGTTTGCTTCGAGAAGGGCGTTGATCTCGTCGATCGGGGCGTCGATCTCCGAGAGGCCGCGCCGCGGAACCCGGCCAGCCGTGCCGTCGCGGATCGCGCCGATGCCGCGGCGGATATGGGCAAAACCGCCGAGCGCGAGCCGGCCTTGCAAGAACGCCAGCGTCGCAAGCCCCGCTCCGAGTGCCGCGAGCGACCAGAAAAGCGGACCGCGGATCGCGCGCCGTGTCGCCGCGAGTTCAGCGTCGGGCGCGGTCACCACCACCGTCAGCGCATTCGCGACATCCGGGATCGTCACCTCGCGGGTGATCGCGAACAAGCCCTGACCATCCGGGCCGACGTCGAAGGGAGGACGCAGCGTCTCGCGGAAGAGCGAGTCGGATGATATGCTCGGCCCTCCGGGACCGGTGACCTGCCAATACCATCCCGAGAGCGGCCGCTCGTAGCGCGGATCGAGGATCGGAACGCCGAGCTCAGCCCCCGTGCCATCGGGTCGCGCCTCAAGTGCGGCGACGATGGCATCCGAGGTGGCTTGTATCTCTGCGCGGAACCGCTCTGTCACGAACCGGTCGAGTCCGCCGCCAATCACCAGCCAGGCACCAATCAGAGCGATCCCGATCCAGAGCGCCGAGAGGACGAAGAACCGCCCGGCGAGGCTCCGCATCATGCCTCGCTGCGCAAGATGTAACCCGAGCCGCGGACCGTCTCGATCCGTTCGGGTCCGAGCTTGCGACGCAGCCGGCCGATGATCACCTCGAGCGAACGGAAGTCACGATCGGCGGCACTGTCGTAGAGATGTTCCGACATCTCCGTGCGGGTGACGATCGCGTCCCGGTGATGCATAAGAAAGCTCAGCAGCCGATGCTCGAAGGCGGTCAGCCGCACGGCCACGCCGTCCCGCGTCACCGTCCCGGTCTGGGTGTCGAGACAGAGCGCCCCCGCACGGATCTCGGCCTGCGCGTGACCGGCCGCGCGGCGCAGAATGGTCTGGATGCGCAGCACCACCTCCTCGACCCGGGCGGGCTTGACCACGTAATCGTCCGCCCCGGCGCGGAACCCGGCGATCTTGTCGGTCCAGTCGCCGCGGGCCGTCAGGATCAGCACCGGCATGTCGATGCCGGCGCCGCGCCAGCGGCCGAGGATCTCGATGCCCCCGAGCCCCGGCAGGCCGAGATCGAGGATCGCGGCAGCATAGGTCTCGGTCGCGCCGAGGAACTCCGCCTCTTCACCGTCGCGCGCCACTTCTGCGAGGAACCCGGCCTCCTCCAGCGCCGCGGCGAGCTGCGCGCCGAGCGTCGCATCGTCTTCCACCAGAAGGACCTTCATGGCCGGATCCGCGCCTCGATCTGGCCGACGCCCTCGACCGACAGGAAGTCCCCGGAATCGCCGTCGAGCCGCAGCGTCAGACGATTGTCCCCCGGGGTGAGATACTCGGCCTCGTAGACCACGCGCACCCCCATCCGTCTTTCCTCCCGCTCGGGTTCTTCGAGCTCGACCTCCATCAGCCGGCCTTTGTAGCGCGCAGCGATGCGCTCCGCGATCTGGGGCAGATCGAGAGCCGGAACCGGCGGCGGCGGATCGGCGGCGAGCGGTGACGCGCCGAGGGCCAGAACGAACAGAAGACCATACAGTCGCATGAAAACATCTTCTGCCACGTGGAACCCAAATGAAAGCTCAACGACATGTTGCGGCTTCGTTTGGGTGACAGGGGTTAGGACGGCGAACGTGACGCCAAACAGGCGACCGAAACTTGCAAAGGAGATCGACATGACCCTCACCCGCACCCTGATTGCCGGCGCCAGCGCCGCAGCCCTTCTCGCCGCGCCGCTGACCGCCACCGCGCAGATACAGGATCTTCCGCAGGAGCTTTCCACGCTCGGGCTCGAGGATGTCCGCGACCATCGCGACGACGACGACGACCGCGAGATCCGCGCCACGCTGGACGGCACCGCATTCGAGGCCGAATACGATGATGGCCGGCTCGAGGAGATCGCGGCAGCCCCCGGCGCGGTCCTGCCGCAGGCTCTGCTCGAGGCGCTCGTGCCCGCAGAGGCCCTGTCCCGCGCGGCGGACATGAGCATCCGCGAGATCGCCCAGGTGGAGTTCGACGACGACGGCGAAATCGAGATGACCGGTATGGATGACGACGGCCCGGTCGAGGTGACCTTCGCCGCGAACGGACAGATGCGCGAGTTCGACCGCAGCGACGACGCCCGCCGTGGGCCTACGGAAGACGCGTTAAATCATAGCCTCGCCGAGGACGACGTGCGGCGTATCGCTGCCGATGCGGGATATGCCGACGTGGACTGGATCGAGATCCGCCCGAACCACGTGGAATTCGACGCCACCAATCCCGACGGCGAAACCGTCGAGGTCCGCCTCAACCGCGACGGGCAGGTCATCCGCGAGGAGCGGCGCTGATAAGGTGCCGCGCGATGAACTGCGATCGTCTGCAATGAGGCGAGCGCGGTTTACACCGATTTTTTGAGCTGCCCCGGCACCAACCGGGACGGCTCAACAGATTATTCCTCGTCTTCCGATTCACCGCGCTTGCGCAGCACCGAATTGTATGTAGACCAGTTCGTGCTGCGGTAGCCGGTTGGCGTCGGCTTCGGCATGACGCCCCACTAACTTTCTGAATTCCGGCGGTGAATCCTCGCCGGCTCAGGTTCTGCAACAACGCCGGTGAAGTCCAATCCCGTCATCTCGATCTGCCGACCATCGGTCTCTTCGATCGCCTTGCACACCACCTTTCCCTTAAACAGGGTCAAAAGCTAACGGAAATCCATAGAGCGATTGGGCCTCGATATCCAGCTGACCGCGCAGGGTCCCTTCGCGAACCGCACAACGGATGCGTGACTTGATCAGGTCCGCTCGTTCTTCGACGAGTTCGGCACTGCGCATCGAGTAGTCCTGCTCTTGCTCCAGCAGTTCGGCTAATCTGCGTGTGCCGAGATCGAAGTACTGGTTCCGGTAGAGATCCCGCGTTTCGGCAAGGAGCGCAATCTGACGCTCCAGCAGCCCAACACGTTGTGCGCCGGTTGTGAGGCTTCGGGTCAGTCCCCTCTCCTCAAGGTCCTGCTCGAGGGCCACGGTCTCGACCCGAGCCGCGGCGGCGGCGAGCGCGTTGCGTGCCGCCCGGGCGCGGGCCGTTAGTGCGCCACCCTCCAGAACGTCCGACCGCACGCCGATGTTCAGACCGAAGGAGGTGCTGCCGTCTTCCAAGTCCCCCCTCACCAGAGGCGAGGCGGTGATCCGGGGCAGCCGCGCCCGCTCGGCCCGTTCGAGCTCGAGGCGGGAACGAAGGAATTCGAGCCTTACCCGCACCATCTCCTCGGACAGCGCCGAGGCGCCGCAGGACCCTGCTATGAGGTCGATCCGCGCACCCTCAGACTGACCGCTGAGCCGGTACAGCTTATCGCGTGCCTCAGCCAGGGCGAGTTCCGTGTCGAGCACGGTGAACTCGGCCGCCTGCACGCGCGAACGAGCTTCCAGCGCCTCGGTCCGGGTGGAAGCGCCATTCTCGATCCGCGCCGCGACCAATCCTTCCAGGTTCCGCAACTGCCGCAGATGCGCAGTGCGGACGGACAGCAGCTCCTTGTGCATCGCCACGTCCTGCACCGCGAAGAGGACGTCGCTCAGGGTCTCGTCGACCACCGTCTGAAACTCGAGGAACCTCAGCTGGAGATCGAGATCAGCGACCTTGATCGCCCGTTCGGTGTCGCCGAAGGAGGTGAGTTGCTGCTCTCCGACGAGGTCGACGGCGGCGTCCCCCTGCCCCGCATCCCCCACCCCGCCGCCCAGCGACAGGCTGAGACTAGGAAATAGCGCGGCCCGGGCGACTCTGACCTCATCGGCGCTGGCCGAGATGAGGCTTGCGGCTTCGCGCACCGAGGGGCTTATGAGGACCCCGTTTCGGGCCGCATCGGCGGCGGACTTGCCGGACGACCGGCCGAGTGCGGGCAGGGTGGCCGCATGGTCGCGCATTGCCGCTTCCGTCCCCTCGGGACCACGCAGGCCGGAACAGCCGGCCAGCAGCGCAACCGCCAGGATGGCAAGTCTTCCTGCCCGGCCGTCTCGCCCGGCCACCACTCTCTCACGCCTCGGGAGCATTGCCTTAGTTCACCCCCCCGGTGACAAGGTCGGCACACTGCGGGCGGCGCCAGACGGCTCGTTCCAATAGGTCGTCCCCGTCGAAGAAGACCATGTACTGGCAAATCAACTGGTCGTCCTGCAAGAAGGGCAATGCGAGCTGGAATTCCCATGCGCCGTTCTGGTGCTGACCGATCGGGCGGCCGAGCACGGTCAGCAGCTCTGCGCGGGTCTGGCCGACGGCGACCTGCCGGACTTGGTCGAGGCTGAGCTCGGTCCCGACGCGGGAATACTGCTGGTCCATGCTGACGTAGGCGCGGTCGGCCCGGGTGAAGTCGAGACCCGGGTCGACGGCGTTCAGCCGGTCGACGGCCGGGACCTCTGCCGCGACGGACAATGCGCCGGCGGCCAGGGTGAGCGAAGTGGCCAGCGCGGCGAAGGTGGTGGGCAGGGGACGGTTTTGTCGTGATGCTTGGGTCATGTCAGGGCCTCTAGGTCGGTTGGGTCTGATCCTGTTAAACGCGGCCGCCTGGCCAGGAAATTTCTGAATCATCGCTCACGCAGAGCGTCCTGCGCGCGGTTGAACGGCTTGATAAGGTATTGCCAGACCGTCTTTTCGCCGGTCTGGATGTCGACGGTGGCGATCATTCCCGGAACGATGGGAAAGCGGCTCCCGTTGGCGTCCTCGAGGTAGTTTTCCTCGGTCCGGATGTAGATGCGGTAGTAGACCTGCTCGGGGTTCACCTCGTCCCTAACGGTGTTGGGCGAGATCGTACGCACCTCGCCCTCGAGCCCCCCGAAGATGGAGTAGTCGTATGCCGACAGGCGCACCGTCGCCTCTTGGCCGGGGTGGATGTAGGCGATGTCTCGAGGCGAGATCCGGGTTTCGATCACCAGCTGGTCGCCCACGGGCACCACGGTCATCAGCCGCCCCCCCGGCGGCACGACGCCGCCGATGGTCGTCACCTCGATGTCGTTGACGATACCGCGCATGGGCGCTTGGAAGGTGAGCCGTTCGAGCTGGTCCGCCCGGCCGCGCAGGATCGAGCCTTGCACCTCGGCCTCGGAGTTCACGCGCTGGAGCTCCTCGCCGATCTGCACGCTGCGTTCGGTTACCAGCCGGGCGATCTCCAGCTCGACCTGCGCCGCCTCACGCCGTAGCCGGATCACCTCAACCCTGCTGGTGGCACCTCTTTCCTGGAGCCGTTCGGTGATCTCGAGCTCTTCGCGGGTCAGCTCCAACTCGTCCCGGAGCCCGGAGAGGGATTCGTCGAGGCTGAGCCGGCGGGACCGGAAGAGCGCGAGTTCATTGGCTCGCAGCTGGTCAAACTCCGCCCCGTCGAGCGCGGCGGGGAAGGTAACGGCTTCGGCCTCGTCCAGTTCCGCCCGCAGCCGGGCGGCGGCGGCGATGGCGGAATGGTAGCGGGCGGCGGCCTCTTCCAAGTTGGAGGCCGAGCGGGTGGCGTCGAGCCGGGCCAGCACCTCGCCCGCCTCGACCGTGTCGCCCTCGCGCACGAAAAGCTCCGAGACGATGCCGCCCTCGAGCGACTGGATGACCTGTTCGCGGGAGCTGGGCACCACCGTCCCCTGCCCGCGCGAGACCTCGACCAGCGGGTAGTACCACGCCCAGCCGAGGAAGGCCGCCAGCATGAGGAAGACCAGCCAGACCAGCCGCCGCTGCGGGCGGGTGTCGGTGTAGGCCGAAGGCCCGCCAAGGGAGGTGTCGATCACGCTCATGCCGCCCGCTTTCCGGCGCGAAGCTGGGCCAGCACCTCGTCCTTCGGCCCGTCGAGCAGGACCGCCCCGTTGCTGACCACGATCAGCCGGGTCGCCATCCGCAGGACCGCGGGCCGGTGGGTGGCCACGATGACCGAGATGGAGGGGTCGAGCTTGCCCAGAAGGTCGATCACCGCCGCCTCGGAGACCTCGTCGAAGGAGGCGGTGGGTTCATCGAGCAGCAGCACGTTGGGCCGCCGCAGCAAGAGCCGCGCCAGAAGCAGGCCCTGTTTCTGGCCGCCGGAGAGGCCGAGCCCGCCTTCCTGCACCATGTGGTCGAGCCCGTCGGGCAGGGCCTGCACGAAGTCCGCCAGCCCCATCTTGCCCAGCAGGCCGAGGATGGCGTCGTCCTGCGCCCCGGGGGCGCCGAGGGTCAGGTTCTCGCGCAGCGTGCCGTGGAACAGCCGGGCGTCCTGCCCCATCAGGCCGATGTCGCGGCGGATGTCGCCGGGGTCGACAAGGCCCATGACCACGTCGTCGACCCGGACCTCGCCCGCCATCGGCTCCAGCAGGCCGGCGAGCCCGGCCAGAAGCGTCGACTTGCCCGCGCCGTTGCGTCCGAGGATGGCGATCCGTTCGCCCGGTTCGACCCGAAGGTCGGCGACCTTGAGCGCGGGGGCCTGCGGGGCGTGGCCGAATACCGCCCCCTTGAGCCGGAAGGACCCGTGGATCACGGGTCGGTGGATGCGCGTGTCCTCGGCCGTGGTATCGACCGGCAGCGCCATCAGCTGGTCCAGCGCCTTGCGGGCGACCTGCGCCTGCTGCCACCGGCTGAGGACCTGGGTGACCGAGGCGAGCGGCGCCAGCATCCGCGAGGACAGCATGGAGGCGGCGACCAGCACGCCGGTGCTCATGTCGCCGGCCATGACCATCGGCGTGCCGAAGAAGATGACCACCGCAAAGACCCCGCCCTGCACCGTCTGCGCCCAGGACCCCAGCCGCCCGACGAGGTCGCGAAGTTCCATCGCGGAGCCGGAGGTCGTCTCGTTGTAATGGTTCCACAGGTTCTGGAACCGCGTTTCGGCCTGCAGCGACTTGATGTCGTCGAGCCCCTGGATCGCCTCGACCAACATGGCGCTGCGCAGGGCGCTTTCCCGGGTGTTCGCCTCGGCCAGCCGCCGCAGCCGTTTCTGCGCCAGCAGCCCCGGCAGGACGAGCAGCACCATCGCCGCGAGCGGGATCCAGACCAGCACCCCGGCGATGTACCAGAAGAGCACGCAGAAGAGCGCAAAGAACGGCAGGTCCGCGATGGCCGCGACGGTGGTCGAGGTAAGCATCTCGCGGACGTGCTCCAGCTCCCGGATCTGCGAGATGAAGGTCCCGGTGGACCGGGGCCGCGCGGTGTTGCGCACCCTGAGCGCGTGGCCAAAGACCCTGTCGGAGATCCGCAGGTCCGCCGCCTTGCCCGCCACGTCGGTGATCCGGCTGCGGGCGAGTTTCATTAGCAGGCCGAAGCCCATCGCCATCATCACCCCGATGAACAGCACCCAGAGCGTGCTCATCGATTGGCCGGGCACGACCCGGTCGTAGACCTGCATGGCAAAGATGGTGCCGGCCAGAGCCAGCACGTTGGTCACCGCCGAGGCCACCATGACCGACCGGTAGGGCCGCATGTCCGCCAGCGCGACGCTGCGCAGCCAGTCCGGGCGCCAGGGTTCGATATAGGCGTCGATCCGGCGGTCGGGCCGGCTGGTCAGGGGCCGCAGCACGTAGAGCCGGCGAAGCCGGGCGGCGAGGTCGTCCCGCCCTATGGGCGTCTCCAGCCCCCCGTCCCCGGCGAGGACGACGCCGAAGCCATCCGAGGTTTCGCGTTCGATGACGCCGATTTCGCCGCTCTCGAATTCGGCCACCACCGGCAGGCGCAGCTGGGACAGGGTCCTGTCCCGCTTGTCCGCCTGGCGGATCGTCAGGCCCGCGGACCGGGCCAGCGTCGCCAGCCTGTCCCCTTCGGCCGCCCAAGACAGGTCGACCCGCACCCGTTCGGGCGACACGGCAAGACGGTACTGCGCAGCTACGCGAAGCACCGCCTCTGTCCAGCCTTGGTGCGTGCCCCCCGTCGCGGCCGCAGCCGCCCCGGTCGTCGTGGGATGGTCTGCCATCTCGCTACACCGCGTATTCGGCGCCCGGCTGAAGCTCGTCCTCGAGCGACGAGGCCGGTTCGGAGCCGGTCATGTCGCCCGGCTCGGAGCTGCCGGTGCCGCCGGTCCGGTCGCTGTCCTCCTCGGGCAGGAGGTCGGAGAGGTCCTCGTCGCTGCCGCCCTCGGCGACCAGCGTCTCGTAGCTGACCTCCTCCTCCGGCGCCCCGGGGGTGCCGTCGCCCTCGGCCGCGGGTTCCTGCGCGGGCTCTTCCGCCTCGGCCTCGAGGCTATCGATCCCCGAGAGGCCGATCTCGCCGCCTCCCGCGCCGAAGGACATCATCGAGAAGGCCGCGAAGGGCGCGGGCGGCGGGGTAACGGCCACGTCCTGGGCCGTCAGGGTCACCTCCTGCCCGCCGTTGGCGGTGCCGGTCCAGGTACCGTCCCCGTTGTCCGCCCAGTCGCCCGAGAGCGACAGGCTGTCCTCGGCGTCGCCGGTGACCGTCAGGGCCCGGGGGCCGCTGGTCATGGCGAAGACCTGGTCGGGGGTCAGGTCGGTGATCCCGTTGGCCCCGTCGATGCCGAGCTCCAGCACCTCGATATTGCGCAGGTTGTCCCCCAGCTCGGTCCCGGTCAGGCTTTCGCCCTGCCGGAAGAGGACGGTGTCGAACCCGCCCCGGCCGTTGATCAGCTCGCCGGTCCAGATCAGCGTGTTGTCCGCGGCAGAGCCCTGCTGGGCGGTCTGGTTCACCGTCACGAAGCCCTCGACCGGGTCGGATTCGTCCGGCCCGTCGACCGACCGCGCCGTCACCTTGAGCTGGAGCCCGCCCGTGGTGCCGTCTTGGTCCGTCAGCCCGGTGGAGGCCTGGCGAAAGCCGAGCGTGTCGATCTGATCCTGCGTCAGGCCGGTCACCGTGTAGGTGCCCGTTCCCGCGTCGTAAGACACCCCTTCCGTCAGCAGCGTGGTGCCGACGTAGAGCGAGGCGTGCTCGCCCAGCCCCTCGATCTGAAGCGTCACCGTCTCGGTGCTGCCGTCGGCCGCCCCGGGCACGGAGGCATCGCCCAGGTCCGCCAGCGAGGCGTTGAGGTTCATCGGGATGATCCGCCCCTCGGTCCCGAAGGAGTTGGTCGGATCGAGGGTGACCCCGTTGGCGACGGGCGTCACCACCAGGTCCCCGATCTGCACCCTGTCGACCCGGTCCTCGGAGAGCGCCGTTTCGCCGGAGATGACCGTGAGGGTCAGGTCCTCGAGCGTGCCGCTCCAGTTCTGGGGCGGCAGTATGCCGATGTACTCGGGCATCGGCTGCCCCTCGGCTGCCAGCAACCAGGTGTTCGTGGTCCCGTCGCCGCCGGCGTTGACCGCCATGGTCGAGGTGTCCGCATCGGCGCCGGTGTAGACGAGGAAGCCCTCGGGCAGGTCCGGCAGCAGCACCGTAGTGATGACCTCGGAGCCGTCATCGTCGACCAGCGACAGCGCCAGGTCCAGCCCGATAAGCGAGGCGGGGGTGCTGTCGGCGGCCTCGGGCCCGGTGAAGGGGGCCTCGGCGTCGACGGTCACCCCGTCGTTGCTGATCTCGATCGGCAGGATCGTGGACCCGGCCGAGGTCAGCGTTTCGCCCCCGGTCTCGATGTTGCGGACCCATGCGTCCACGGTCACCTCGCCCGCGGTCACGGTGTCGGGGGTGAAGACCATGTCGAGGGGCACGCCCATCTCGGCCCCTGGGATGACGTAGTAGTCGCCGTCCGTGATGCCCTCTTGCCCGGTGATGGTCGTCGGCTCGTATTCCACGCCATCCACGGTCAGGGTGCCACTTCCCAGCCCGTTGGTCCCGCTCACCTGTAGGTAGACCTCGCCGCCTTCGATGGAGGCGTCGTCCCCGTCGGCCGGATTGGTCACGGTCAGGGTCAGCGGGATCTCGGAATCGGTCTCGGTGAGCCTGCCGTCCGCGTCCGCGGCGCCGAGGGCGATGGAGACATTCGCCTCGTCGGTGACCGGCTGCACCGGGATTTCGTTGCTCAGCGCCTCCTCGTTCGGGGCGCCACCACCGGCAAGCGCGGTGGTCAGCGTCGCGTTGAGCGTGAAGTCCTCGGCGAGGTTGTTGTCGTTGGCGTCCGGCGCGACCTGCAGGGTGATGCTGTCGAGCAGCGCGTCGAGCTGTGCCTGCACCGCCGCCGTGTCATCGCCCGGGTTGGTCGTGACCGAGGCCGTCCAGACCGGCTCTCCGTCCACGCTCGTTTGCACCATGCCATCGACGATGGTGCCGGGGGGCAGGTCCGTGATGGTCACGGTCAGGACGCTGGCCGCGGGATCGGACACGGAAACCGTGCCTGTCACCACGCTGTTCAGGGTGAAGGCAAGGTCCTCGGTCGCGGCGGCGCCGTTGTACACCCACGCCTCGATCGCCGGCGGCTCGCCGCCTTCCTCGAAGGTGAAGTCGGTCGTCAGGGTCCAGGTTTCGCTGTCTTGCAGCACCTCGGCCGGGGAGTCCGCCTCGTTGCCGCGGTCCTGGGTCTGGACGGTGACCGAGATCGGCACCTCATCCTGTCCGCCGGCGGAGCTGCTGACGCTGAGCACGACCGGCAGGTCGATGCCGCCCGCTTCGTTGATCGGGAGGGCGTCGGCGTTCTCGTAGACGAGCAGCCATGTGCCCTGCCCCACCAACTCGGCGCCCTCGACGGTCACGCCGTTCGGCACGTTGTCGAGGAGGACCCGCACGACATGTTCACTGCCGTCGGTGTCGGCGGTGTTCACGTTGAGGGTCATCGTCACCTGTTCGCCGGGGGCGGAGACGGTGATGTCGGTGCCGTCCACGGTGCCGTTGTCGCCGCCCAGTTCGAAGCCGGCGAGCGTCAGGTCGGGCTGGTCGGTCACCGGGATGCCGGTGATCTCGAAGGTGGAGGACTGCCAGTCGCTGGTCACCGGGTCCACGGTCCCGTCGCCCGGGTCGGTGATCCGATATTCCAGCTCGAAGCTGCCGAGCACGCCGTCGAGGTTCTCTGCCCCCTGTGCCGCGAGCGTTTCGGCCTGTTCGGGCGTCAGCTCGTAGTAAAGTGTGCCGCCGTCATCGACCGGCGTCAGGTCGCTGATCGGCTGACCACCCACGAAGAGCGTGAAGTCCTGCTCCTCGGTCTGGCCCACGGCGATGCGGACCGCGTCGATCACCTCGTCGGTGTCGCCGTTCTGGTGGACGATGCCGAAGTCCAGGCTTTGCAGTTCGTCCTCGACGATGGAGGCCGCGGTGGTGACCGTCGCCTCGGGCGAGGGGGTCACGGTGAAGGTGACAGGCTGCTGTGTCCCGGTCCGGGAGGCGCCGTCGTTTTCGGTGGTGACCGGTGAGGCACCGAAGGTCACCTCGCCGCTGAAGTTCTGCGGCACGGTGATCTCGACCGTCTCAAGCTGGCTTTCCCGGATGATCCAGACCCGATCCTCGCCGGTGGCTTCGGTCCCGGTCAGCAGGGTGCCGTGGGTCAGGTCGAAACCTTCGGGCAGGTCGGTGATCCGCACCGTCAGCGTCTCGGAGTCATCGGTGTCGCCGAGTTCGATCGCGACGAGTTTGGTCAGCGCGATGGTCGCGGCGCCGCTGTCGATCGCCTGTTCCTCGTAGGTCTGCGGGGTCAGATCGACGATGGCCGGGTCGGCGACGCCGCGCACCTCGACGTTCATCGACAGGCTCTCGACCACGGAGCGGTCCTCGAGAACCCCGCCGTCGATCGTCACCCGGTCCACGGACTGGGCCGAGACCTGGAGGGTGAAGTTTTCGTTGCTGTCGAGCGGCGGGCGCAGGGTCAGCGGCAGGCCGGCGTCGAAGTCGGGGATCGTGACGGAGCCGTCTTCGACCGGCTGCACGGTCCCGTTGTACGTCAGGACCGCACCTTCCGGGATGTCGTCGATGGTGACGTCGAAGGTTTCCGACGGGTCCGAGCTGGTCGGCCGGATGTTGAGCGGGATGTCATTGTCTTCGTTCCCGCGGGCGCGGGACGCGAGGGCGAGCGTGACCTCGTCCGCCACGGGTTCGACCACGAGGTTCTCGAGGAAGGCCTCGCCGCTGACCGCCTCGACGGTGGTGCCGCCGTCGTCATCCTCGTCCACCGTGTAGGCCTGCACGCGGATGCGGAAGGCGCCCGAGAAGTCCTCGGCGGCCTTGAACTGGAGCGAGCCCAGGGCACTGACCGGCACGTCGATGGGGGTGACCCCGTCGTAGACTGCGCTCTGCGGGTCGCCGTCTTCCACCCACTGGAACATGGACCCGGTGGCATCCGCCGCGCTGCCGTCCCCTTCGATCAGCTCGGGGGTCAGGCGGGCGAAGGTCGCCTCCCCCGCGTCCTCGTTGGACCAGCCGGTCTGGAGGTTGAAGCCGTCGCTGTTGAGGACGAACCATTCATCCTCGAGGGCGGCCGTGCTGTACTCGAACCCTTCGGTCATCGTCACGTCGAAGTCTTCGTCGCTGTCGGAATCAACGTCCACCCGTTCGGCCACGGGCGTCACGGTGATGGTCAGCTCGTGTTCGGCATCCGTCACCGTGTTGGTGACCGTGTTGCCGCCGACCTCGGCCTCGTCGGTGCTCGACACCCGCAGGGTGATCGTCGCGTCGCTGCTACTATGGTCGGGCGGCGTGATGGTGAAGCCGTCGAGGAATTCCTCGCGCTCTGCCTGCGTGCCGTCGGTGAAGGCGATGGTGTAGGTGCCATCAACTTCGGTGATGTCAGCGTTGGAGGCGCCGTTCACCACGTCCGATGCCGACACCTCCCAGCCATCGGGGATGTCGAAGGAGACGGCGGTGATGAGCTCGGACCCGCCATCCGTGGCCCCGCCGCTGAAGTCGCCGAGGCGCACCCCTCTCAGGAAGTCCACGGCGTTGTCTTCCTCGGTGGTCACGTCCTCGACGACCACGTCGTCGGCGACCGGGGTCACCCGCAGGTTCAGCGTCACCGAGTTGTCGGTGGGGTCGGCCTCGGGCAGGCCCGCAACGCCGTCGCCCGTCGGGGTGCCCTCGTCTAGGTAGCCGTCGGCGTCGTAGTCCTGCGCGTTCAGCGTGACGGTGATGTTGTCGAGGTCACCGGCGAAATTGTCCGTGCCCCCGATCTCGATCTGCGGGAAACCGGTGGTGGAGGTCGACAGGCTGCCGCCCTCCAGCGTGATGGTCCCGCCGGCCGTGACGGTCTGACCATTCACCAGGATCGGCTCGCCCGAGCCATTGGTGATCGTGATCGACCGCTGCTCGCTCTCGTCGAGGTCGGTGAAGTTCGCCGCCAGGAAATCGGCCAGGTCGACGGCCGTGTCCTCGGCCAGGGTCACCTCGGCCACGGTGTTCCCGCCCGAGCCGGAGTAGACGATGTCGGTCGCGTTATCGACCGAGTCGGCATCGACGCCGGTGTCGAAGGTCAGGGTGGCCGGGTCGGTCGCGGCCTGCACGAAGACGCTGACCGTCTCGGAGCTGTCGGCGCCCTCGGCCACGAGGATCTCGCCGGTGTCGTCCACCTCGTAGCTGGTGACGTCGTAGGTCACCTCGAAGTTCGCGGAGCTGTTGGCGGGCGGCGTGACCTCGAGGTTTTCGAAGTCGTCGGCGGTCATGCTGATGTCCGTGTCCAGCCCGGTGACCGAGAGGTCCGGGTCGGTCAGCTCGATGCTGACCTCGCCGGTTGCGTCCACGGTGAAGGTCTGGCCGGCCCAGCCGAGGATCGCCACTTCGGGCAGGCCCGACAGGGTGATGGCGCCGATCCGTTCGGGCCGGGCGTTGTTGCCGGTCCCGGTTCCGTCGTCGGTGATCACCGGCCGGTCCAGCCCAAGGAGCACCTCCGTATCCTCGACGGTGCCGACCTCGGCGTTGACCACCGTCACCTCGGCGGGGTCGGCCACAGAGGTGACGTTGGCCGTGACGGCGATTCTGGACTCTACGGCCTGGTCGTCCAGCGTGACGATCTCGAAAGGTTCTTCACCGCTGAAGTTATCGTCGGGCACGTAGCTGACGCTGCCGTCCGGGGCAACGGTCACGGTGCCGTGGTCGGTGTCGTAGACGACCTCACCGGTCACGGAGTCGGGGATCCCGGTCAGCGCCGTGCCGCCCTGCGAGATGCCGGTGTTGTCGGCGTTGGCGTCGGCCGAGGTGTTGACGGTGAAGCCGTCGCTGTCCTCGTCCACGGTCCGTTCGATCTCCGTAACGGGTGCGTCATCCCCGACCGCGACGGTGAACTGGTCCGGGTCGGTGTCGCCGTCCGCGTCGGTGACCTCGACCCCGAAGACCAGGTCCAGGGAGGCCCCGTCGTGGTCGAGCGGGCCGAGCAGGTCGAAGGTGTAACCGGCGTCGGCATTCGTCGGGTCGGTCAGGGTCACGGTGAAGACCGGGGCGGTCCCCTCGCCGGTGTCGGCGGTCAGGGTCAGCCCGTCCTCGGACAGGGTATAGCGGATGGGGTCACCACCCGAGGTCAGGCCCGCGGGGGCGCTGTCCGTGGTCAGCTGCACCCCGAAACCATCCTGCCCGGGGGACAGGTTCAGGCTGCCGGACTGGGACAGCTCGCTGACATCGGGGTCCGTGCCGGAGGGCAGGTTTGCCTCGTCGACCACCGCGTCCTCGGGCGTGCCGAACTCGGCCACGGTGTCGCCCACCGTGATGGACTGGGTCCCCACACCGGCCGAGACGTCGTCGTCCCCGTCGACGGTGTTGTAGGTGAAGCTGTCATCGAGGGTCGTGTCGTTGGCCGGCTGCTGGTGGTCCGCGGCAGAGAGCGGCTCGTAGCTCCAGGTGCCGTCGCTGCCGACGGTCAGGGTGCCGTACTGGGTGTCGACCTCCTCGCTGCCGCCTTCGGTCAGGGTGACCTGCGCCGGATTGCCGTCCCGGTCGGTGTAGAAGACGGTGTTCACCCGTCCGCCGTCCGCGCCCAGCGTGTCGTTGGCCAGCAGGTTCGCGCCCTCGGTGGTGGCGGAGCCGATGGCCGCGCCCCCTTCGGTCACCGACAGGGCCGGGTCGTCCACCGGGGTTTCGGGCGCGTCATCGACGATGCCGACGTTGAGCTGGTCGACCCAGGTGTCGCCGTCCTGCTCGATCACCGCGATGTTGATAGTCTCGGAGACGACGTCGTTCGCGCTCTCGTCGCTGTGGTCCTCGGTGTTGCCGGACAGGGTGTAGGTATAACTGACCTCGCCGGTCCCGCTGTCGAAGCCGGTGATCGTCAGGGTGCCGTATTCGGTGGTCACCGGGTCGAGGGGGCCGTCCGTTTCCACGGATTGCAGTTCCGCGATCGTGAAGGTGGTCCCGCTGGACAGCTCCCCGCCCGAGACGGTGCCGCCGATGACGACGGAGTCCAGGTTCGAGACATCCCCGCCGAGGGCGAAGGAGGAGGTGGCGGCATCGGCGCCGCTGCCTTCCTGGCTGCCGTCGTCGAGGGCGGATTCCGACACGAGGATGTCCACGGGCTCGCCCGCTTCCTCGTCGGCGACGGTCACCTCGGTGATGGTCCTGTCATCGGTGTCGGTGTTGCCGTAGGCATCCGTCCCGGTGGCGGTCACGGTGACCTCGTCCGCGGTGATCGGGTCCGGCAGGGTGACGCTCCAGTTGCCCGAGCCATCGACAGTGGCCTCGTGGTCGGTGCCGTTCACGTTGACCGTGACGCTGCTGCCCTCTTCGGCGATGCCGGTGATGACAGGCGCCTTGCCTTCCTCGATCAGGACCGGGTCGATGGTGACCTCGGTCACGGTGTCGAGCAGGATGGTGTCCTGGGTTGTCGCCGGGTTGCCGTTGCCGTCCTGCACGTTGGCGGTGACGGTCAGGGTGCCGTCGTCCAGGTCGCTCAGGTCGGCGGTGACGAAATAGGTGCCGTCGGCGCCGACGGGGACATCCGTCAGGGTCACGCTTTCGCCCAGGCCGTCCGTGATGACGATCGAGGTGACAGAGCCGCCCACGGCGGCAAAGCCGCTGATCTCGACCGCCGTCAGGTCATCGACGGAGGCAAGGACGCCGTCCGGCTCGGCCCCTTCGGTCGGACCGGCGTTGTCCGAGATGGTGACCCCGGCCACGTTCACCACCCAGTCGGCCGAGGCGCTGGCATTGCCCGTTCCGCTGCCATCGTCGACGGTGTAGCCGATGGTGACCTGCCCGGTCAGGCCGTCGGCGGGGGTGAAGCTCAGCTCCCCCTGCCCCGATAGGCTCACGGTGCCCTGACCGCCCGCCAGCGTGATGCTGCCGCCCGGCGCGATCGCCTGGCTGTCGACGAAGGTGACCTGTAGGGTCTCGGTCTCGCCCGCGTCGACGTCGGTGTCGTTCTCCACCACGTCGAGCACGGCCACGTCGTCCATCCCGATGATCGAGGCGTCGTCGGCCGGGGTCGGCTGGTCGTTGGTTCCGTTCACGGTGACGGTGATTGTGCCGGTGGCGGTCCCATCGGCGGACGTGACGATGAAGGTCTCAGTCAGGGTCCCGTCCTCGGGGAGCGACTGGACCGCGGGCAGACTGTTGTCGATCTGGTACGACCAAGTGCCATCGGCATTGACGGTCAGTGTGCCCAGAGGCGAGGCGCCGCCGTGGCTGCCGCTGTCAAAACGGGTCTCTGCAGGGTCCAGTTCGGCCTCGCCGGTGTCCTTGTCGATCACCTCGACGGAGCCGGAGGTGGTGAGCATCTCCTCGTCCAGCGGGCCGTCCTCGGTCATGGAACCGGTGTCATTGGTCACTTGGGCGGCGTCGTTCTGGCCGGTCACGGTGACGGTGATCGTCTCGGTGACGGTGCCGTCGAGGCTGGTGACGTCGAGAGCGTCGGTGATCTCTTGGCCCTCGACCAGCGCTTCTGTCGCCGAGCGCGTGTCGTCGAGTGTATATACCCACTCGCCGGTTTCGGCATCGAAAGTGAAGGCGCCGTAAGTGCCCTCGAGGCTGTTCGGCTCCCGGAAGACGGACTCCTCCTCGTCCACATCGGTGACCGAGGCGGTGCCGCTGGCCGTCTGAGTGCCTGGTGTGCCGTTTTCTACGCCGCCGGCTTCTTCGACCGCACCGGTCAGCTCGCCGCCGATGGTGGCCGCATCGTTGACCGGCGTAACCGTGATGCCCACGGTCACTGTGTCCGAGCCGCCGTTGCCGTCAGTGACGGTCACGTCGAAGCTGTCCGCGCCGTTGTAGTCCGGGTTGGGCGTGTAGGTGTATTCGCCGGTCGCGGTGTCGATCTCGACCGTCCCGTTCGCCGGGCCGTCCGTTACCTCGTAGGTCAGCGTATCGCCGTCGACGTCCTCTGCCGTCACCTGGCCATCGACAGGGGTATCCTCGGGGGTTTCCTGGCTGTCAGGTGTCGCGACGGGAGCATCGTTGACCGGCGTAACCGTGATGCCCACGGTCACTGTGTCCGAGCCGCCGTTGCCGTCAGTGACGGTCACGTCGAAGCTGTCCGCGCCGTTGTAGTCCGGGTTGGGCGTGTAGGTGTATTCGCCGGTCGCGGTGTCGATCTCGACCGTCCCGTTCGCCGGGCCGTCCGTTACCTCGTAGGTCAGCGTATCGCCGTCGACGTCCTCTGCCGTCACCTGGCCATCGACAGGGGTATCCTCGGGAATTTCCTGGCTGTCGGCGGTGACTTCGGGCGGAGAGTTCGGGTCATCTGGCAGCGAGTTCGGGCCGTAGGCAAGTGCGGCCGCGGCCAATCCCCCGCCCAACAGGCCAAGGCCCTGGGGCATGACCGGCGCGAACGCGGTTCCATGCTCGATCTCCGAAATGTCGAAGCCATCCCAAACCTCGCCATACTGGCCCCACCAAGTAACACCATTCTCGTCAACGAAAGTAAGGTCGTGCCGCCCCTGCTCGGTGACGACGAAGAAATTGACCAGCCGAAGCACGGAGCCGTCCTTCAGGACGAGCACAAGGTCATTTCCGTCGCGGTCGAACCGGGCCACTTCTTCGGGACCGATGTGAAGCTGCAGTACTGACGGTTCGCCTAACTCGACGACGCTGCCTTCCAAGTCGCGAAAGTCGCGGCCCTGAGCTTTCGCAAATAGAGTCATTCGCATTGTAGAGCCTGCCCCCCTTTTTGTAGCAGACCGACGAAGACGATCCGGAGCGGAATGGGAATTTTGAACACATCTACCAATCGCAAACTGCGATCGGCTGGCCGATGCTCCACGCCTATTTCGCCCTAGAGAAGACTGACGTCAACTGACAACTCTACCAGTTTTATTTGGCCAAAGATTCCGAGCAACTGAGCTACCCCCCGAATTTCGGACACTGACATAAGCTACGATTTGCAGTCTGCTGATCTTCGACGAGACGGAGATCAGAGATGTCGAAACGGAAGCAGCACGCCCCTGAGTTCAAGGCCAAGGTCGAGCTGGAAGCCCTGAAAGGCGAGGAAACGGCCACTGAGCTGGCGAGCCGGTTAGGGGTGCATCCGACGATGATCCATTTATGGAAGCGAGCTCTGCTCAAAGGCGCGTCCGGCGTGTTCGAGCGCGGGGGCCGCAAGAAGCCCGAGATTGACGAGGAGCAGGTGAAGGAGCTCCACGCCAAGATCGGGGAGCTGCCGGTGGCCAACTCATTTTTGGAACGAAAGCTGAAGCCCTGGGACGGGAAGTGAGGCGCGGCATGACCGAGCCGTACCACCCGAACCTGTCGATCGGCCAGCAGTGCAAACTGCTGGCCGATCGCGCGCTTGTCTTTTTACTACACCCACCAAGGGCGAGACCGAACAAAACCTCGGCCTGATGCGGCGGATCGATGGGCAGTTCCTGGAGGCCCCGTTCTTCCGCGTCCGGCAAATGACCTGGCATCTGCGTTACGATGGACTCCTCGTGAACTAGAAGCGAATAAGGCGGCTGATGCGCCTGATGAGGCTCATGCCGAGTTACCAGAAGCCCAACACAAGCAGACCAGCGAAGGGGCACAAGACCTATCCATAACTGCCGAGAGGGTTGCGGGTGGAACGTCCGAACCAGGTCTGGTGCTCGGATATCAACTACCTGCTCATGCGGCGCGGGCTCCTATACCTCGTGGCGATCATGTACTGGCACACCCGCAAGGTCCTTGAACTGGCCTCCGTTTCGACAGGACACTTGGGCATAGCCATGGAGGCTTAGGCATATGCCTGAGCACGTGCTTATGCCTGAGACAAAGATCATCACCGACGGCGGCCGTCGGCGCCGCTAGCCTGCCACGGAGAAGCTACGGATCGTCGAAGAGACGTTGGAGGAGGGCGCCAGCATCTCGGTTGTCGCGCGGCGGAATCGCGTGGCTCCGAACCTGCTGTATCGTCGGCGTCGTCTGATGCTGGACGGAGGAGCGGTGGCCGTGTCCGAGGATGACGATGTGACCAGCAATCGTGCCGTCCGGCAGATGGAGGATTGTATCCGCGAGCTCGAGCGCCAGCTCGGCCGCGAGACGCTCGAGGTCGAAATCCTCAAGGAGGCGCTGGACAAGTCGCGCTCAAAAAAACGGACGTGGCTCGCGCAGTCGCAGCCGAAGGGCGGTTCCCGGTGAAGGTCGTGGCCGAGACCCTGGGCGTCTCCCGGTCGAACCTGCATGCCCGGATGAGCGGGAGCGCGAAGCCGCGACGGCGCTACCACAAGGCGCAAGACGCGGCGCTGCTGCCGATGATCGGGGCGCTGGTGGCGGCGCGGCCGACCTATGGCTACCACCGCATTACGGCGCTTCTGAACCGTCGGCTGCGGGCGGACGGCGCGGCGCCCGCGAACCACAAGCGCGTGCATCGCATCATGCAGGCCCATGGCCTTCTGCTGGCACGGACACATGCCGAGAGGCCGGAGCGCGTCCAAGACGGAAAGGTCGTGGCGATACGCTCGAACCTTCGGTGGTGCTCCGATGGGTTCGAGTTCACCTGCTGGAACAGGGAGATCATCCGCGGCGCGTTCATCATCGGCGCGCACGACCGCGAGATCATCTCCTGGCGCGCCGTGGCGGGCGCCGGCATCAGTGGGTCCGATGTCCGCGACATGATGCTGGAGACCGTGGAGGCCCGGTTCGGCGGTTAACGCACGCCGCATCCCGTCGAGATGCTGAGCGGAAATGGCTCGCCATACACGGCGCACGACACACGCATCTTTGCGCGTCAGCTCGGACTGAAGCCCTGCTTCACGCCGGTAAGGCACCCGCACTCACCGCTGAAGATGCGTTCGCCTCGCGAGTTCATCCAAGCTCAAACCGCAACGGCTTGAGTGTCCGGTGAAACGGGGGCAAGACCAGCCCTGTCTTGGCGGATCTTGAACACGCTGGAGGCCGACTTCTGCCCTTCTCGGCAGATTTGCGTAGCAAATCGCCTGCCAGGCAACGGTGCGAAGCGCTGACCGAAGCCACCCACAAGTTCGGCCCGCCCGAGATCATGAATACGGACCAGGGCTCCCAGTTCACATCCTTCGCCTGGACGGACCGGCTCCGCCGATCCGGCGTGCGCATCTCAATGAATGGGAAAGGCCGGTTCCTCCCCTCTCATGGTTTGCAGGCAAACCACTGCCGGGCAGTGGACAACACCTTCATCGAGAGGCTGTGGCGCAACCTGAACTACGAGTGCGTCTACCTGCATGTCTGAGAAACCGGATCAGAGACGAAGGCGGCCATCCGAAAATGGATGAACTTCTACAACCATCAGCGCCCGCGCTCAGCCCTCGACGGCAAGCCCCCGGCGCTGGTCAATCGGCAGAGAAATGATATCAACCAACCCGATCAGCAGGCGCAACGAGTAGCTTAAATTACGCCAGATCCTGTCCAACGATCGGGGAGTAGCTCAGCTCTCCAATCTTGGCGTCGCGAACCATAGGCCATTCTGGCTTTCGCCGTGTTCGTCGGTTCCTGCGATGTCGCGGGAGGCGTCCCATCACTCAAAGCGATCAGGGTTCATACCTTGCGTTACAGAGGTAGGATAAACTTGAGCGAGGGAGGCCCCTCCTGATCACCCTGCCCGCCGCTCAAGCCACTCCGCGATCATCCGCCTGATCATCTCCGGCCTCGTAGGTACGTCCTGCTCGACGCGCCTCGCGTCATCTATCGCCTGCAGCATCTCGGCATCCACGCGGACGAGCACGGGAGATGTGTCGACCTTCGGTCTTCCCTTGGATTTCATGATATTGATCCCTTGACATTATGATATCAATATCACATGTAATGCGTGTCGGCGCAAGAGCGGCAACTCATGCACCGACACTGACCACTTCGATCTGTTAGGAGATCTCTATGGCTGCGCACGCCTCTATCACGACCCCACTTCCGTCTGGAACCTGTTCCGAGAACTTCTTCGGCAACGCCGACGCGCTGGACGCGATCATCGACCAGCTTCACGCGGCTATCGACGCTGAAGCGCTCATCGGTGAGCGATTTTTTGATATCGAGCTGAGCGAGCTGGCCCATCGGGCTGCTCATGCCTGGGCTACTTGCGAGACTGCGACCCTGCGCTTTCTTTCACGGCCGTATCTGGGAGACGTGCATGTCCTTGCTGGAGAGCATGTGCTCGACGTCCTCCAGGATCGCGGGCTCGATCACGATCGTCTGCGCACCGCGCCTGTCTCGTTGATGCGGGCGGCCTGCCGTGCGGCCGTCAGCGTCGATCTCGAGAGCTTGGTCCTGACACGGCAGCTGTCGCACCTTTCCTCGCTCCTTCGGGTCATCATCGAGGATAGCGCGGCGATCGACGATCCGGATCCCGATACGGATTTTGAGCCCGGCGCGCCCTCCCACGGCTGAACCCTTTTCCCGTTCACATCTCAAGGCCCCGGGTTCGGCCTGGGTCGCCTTTCTGCATCTCTATTCCCGGCTTGCTCAGGAGGATCCCCATTCACAGTTCCACATCCCATCTCCTGCATCGTTGATGACTGTAAAGTCACTCTGCGCGCAGGACTCCTGCCCGTCGCGCTGCACGAGGCCGCCGCCCGCGCCGGCTTCGACATCCTCTCCCGGCTCACGGATCGCAGCCGGCTGCTGATCCGCTGCCGGACCTGCGACACCGTTCTCGTCAAGCGCCGCAGCG
>NZ_FOAI01000008.1 GCF_900109705.1 Roseivivax marinus
CAGGACACGCCGGTCATCAACTCTGGGCTTGCCGTGCGACTTGGGGAAGTAAGGTTTCAAACGCGCCATCTGCGCATCGCTCAACCAGAGAAGATCAGACATGTTCACCGCTCGTTTTCGAACGGTGAATCACGCTCCCCCCAAGCAGATCAATGGGTCCTGACCCCAGCGCAATCTGAACCGGACGAATTGATGTGGATAACCCCGGAATCCGGCGGCGGAAGTGGAAGTATCCATCCTGGCGATGGAGGTATCGATGGCGCGGCATGGTGCCCTCCTGACAAGGACACACCGGCCTGACCTGAGGGTGGCTTGTGCAAGCTGTGTGCAAGCCATGTGCAAGATTGACACGCAAGCCGCCGGAGATCGCCGGAGCTAATCTCCAAAACCCTGCTATTTCATACACTTAGGGAAATTTTGGCTCCGGCGGTAGGGATCGAACCTACGACCAATTGATTAACAGTCAACTGCTCTACCGCTGAGCTACGCCGGAACACGGGGTGGCGTATAGCAAGGTGGTTCGGGGGGCTCAAGAGGGGGCGGAGGAATTTCTCAGGAAATTATGGCGGCCTTCTCAGCGCCGGGCAAAGCGGGCCTGCGGTGAGAGTTCGGACAGGGGGGTGACGCGGTCTTTTCCAACCAGATCAACGAGGTGTGCGAGGACGTTACGCGCGGCGGCGGGCAGGAGGGGGGCGGGCGTGTCGGTGTAGATCCGTGCCGCGAGGGTGGCGGGATCGGCCGGGCCATCTTCCAGCGCGTCGAGGATGGCGGCCTCGCGTGCCCTCCGGTGCGCGACGAGATCGGCGAGGCGCGTGGCCGGGTCGGAGACCGGCGCGCCGTGGCCGGGCAAGAGGCTCTGCCAGGTCTCCTCCTGAAGACGCGCGAGCGAGGCCATGAAGTCGGTCAGGTCGCCGTCGGGCGGCGAGACGAGCGAGCTGGCCCAGCCCATCACCAGGTCGCCCGAGAACAGCCGGTCGCCCAGCGCGAAGCACAGGTGATTGCCCATGTGCCCCGGCGTGTGGATCGCCCGCAGGCTCCAGTCCCCGCCCGAGAGCGTCTCTCCGTCGGCGAGCGTTTGGTCGGGGCGGAAGGCATGGTCCACGCCTTCGCCGCCGCCCACGAGGCCGCTCTCGGCCAGTTGCGTCATCGCCGCGCTGCGGCCGGCCCTGGCGGTGCCGAACCCCGCCACTGGCGCGCCGGTCAGGGCCGAGAGCGCCTCGGCCAGCGGGGCGTGGTCGACATGGGCGTGGGTGACCGCGATGGCCGACACCCGGCGGCCGCCGATGGCATCGAGCAGGGCGCGCAGGTGGATCGGGTCGTCGGGGCCGGGGTCGATCACGCACAGGTCGGCCTCGCCCACGAGGTAGGTGTTGGTGCCGCGGAACGTCATCGGAGAGGGGTTCGGCGCCAGCACGCGGACAATGCCGGGGGCCACCGTTTCGGGGGTGCCGGGCACCGGGCGGAACTCGGGCTGCGGATCGGACATGCGGGGCCTTCCTGTCGAAACCTCGACGCGAGGGTCTAGCGATCGCACGACCGCGGGCAAGTCGCCGGGCGCGCGGGGCAGGGCGACCGGCGGTTTCGTGCGTGTGACGCCGGACAGGACCGGGCAGCCTTGTGTCGCCACGCCCGCGATTGCGCGGCGCCGGGCGGGGGCCTATGGCTTGGCGCATGTGGTTTCGATGGCTCAAGCCCTACGTCCCGCGCGGCATCTACGCGCGCGCCTTCCTGATCCTCATGTTGCCGGTGGTGACCGTGCAGCTCGTGGTGATGGTGGTGTTCATCCAGCGCCACTTCGAGGGCGTGACCGAGCAGCTCACCGACCAGCTGGCGCGGCAGGTGAACACGGTGATGCAGACCGACGACCTCGCGCTCGCCGCGCGGCTCGGCCTCGGCGCGGAGCCGGTGGCCGACGACGCGGTGCCCGAGGCCGATGTCCGCCGGTGGTGGGACATTTCGGGCCGGGTGGTGATCCGCGAGGTCCGCGAACGTGTGCCGGGCCTTGCCGGCGTGGTGCTGCCCGACGATCGCGACACCATCCTTTACGTCCGCGATGACGACGGGGTCACGCGCTTCGCTTTCTCGCGGGACCGGGTGTCGGCGTCGAACCCCCACCAGCTCCTGGTCACGATGATCGTCTTCGGCGTGCTGATGACCACGATCGCCTACGTCTACCTGCGCAACCAGCTGCGACCGATCACGCGGCTGGCGCAGGCGGCCGAGGCTTTCGGACGCGGACGGCACGTGGCCTACGCGCCCTCCGGCGCGCTCGAGGTGCGGGCGGCGGGTCACGCCTTTCTCGACATGCGCGCGCGGATCGAGCGTCAGATCGAGCAGCGCACGCTGATGCTGTCGGGGGTGAGCCATGACCTGCGCACCCCGCTGACCCGGATGCGGCTGGAGCTGTCGATGCTGCCCGACGAGGAGCGCGAGGCGCTCGAGCGCGACGTCGACGACATGCAGCAGATGGTCGACAGCTTTCTCGACTTCGCGCGGGACAACGCGGCGGCGGGGCCCGCCGAGCCCATCGACCCGGTGTCGCTGGTGCACGCCATCGTCGAGGACGCCCGCCGCCAGGGCCGGTCGGTGGAGCTGGCCGAGACCGAGGGCGCGGGCGAGGTAGCCTTGCGCCCCACGGCGATCCGCCGTGCGGTGGAGAACCTGATCGGCAACGCCGTGCGCTACGGCACGCAGGCGCGGGTGTCGGTGCGGATCACCGAGCGCTCCCTCCGGATCCGGGTGGAGGACGACGGGCCGGGCATCGCCGCCGAACAGCGCGAGGCGGCGCTGCGGCCCTTCGTGCGGCTCGACGCTTCGCGCAACCAGGATCGCGGCACAGGGGTGGGCCTCGGGCTCGCCATCGCCGCCGATATCGCGCGCGCCCACGGAGGTGTCTTGCGCCTCGGCGACAGCGCCGACCTCGGCGGGCTTGCCGCGGACATCGTGATCGCCCGGTAACGGGCTGATACTGCAGACAGGGCTTCGCCGCGCCTGACCGGGAAACGGTGAGAGTGCCGATCCGGGACGGGGCGAACGTGTCGTCGCTCGCCTGGGATTGCGTTCCGATGCCCACCGCGGGTGAATGATGCACCCCTCCGCGAAACGCGACGTGAAGGCGACTTCAACGCAACAATAACAATGGCCTATGAGACGTCTCTCACGTTTCGCGCGCAGGCCCCAACCGATAGAATTGGGCGCAAACGCCTTCGATGCGCCGCGCCGCCACCGAACCGCGGTCACGCGCTTGGCGCACGCCAGTCGGGTATCGAAAGCTCCAGACCGAAAGGTGCGCCATGCCCGTCCGATCCCGCCTGACCCTCATGGCCCTCGCCCTGTGCGCCATCGCCGTAGGGGCGCTCGCGCAGCCCGTCATCGCACCGGCTACACAACCCGCCGCCCCCCGCACCGATCCTCATGTGCCGCCGCCGCAATCCTATTCGGGCCAATGGTTCACCACGCCTGACCGCTGCACCTATTCCCGCACGCAGGCGCCGGGCTACCGGGTGCGCTGGATCCTCGTGCTCAATCCGCACCATGTCGGCACGCCGCCGGCGCATCGCGGTTGTCCGGGAATGCTCTGAGGCCAGCGATCGGAGCGAGCCGGTCAGGCGACCGGCGCCGCCGCCTCGCGCAGGAAGCGTCCGAGGGCGGCGCGGTCCACCGGTTTCAGGAGCCGCGTGATCCCCAGCCGGGCGCAGTCGCGCCGAACCTCGTCAGAGCGGTCGGCGGTCACGATGGCCGCCGGCACCGGACCGACCCGGGCGGCGAGCGCGGCGTAAAGCTCTGTCCCGCTTGGTCCGTCGCCCAGCCGCTGATCCAGCAGCGCGGCGTCCGGCGCGATGCCGAGGTCGTCCAGCAGTGCCAGCGCGCCCGCGGCGTCCTCGGCTTCGATCACGCTCACGCCCCAGCCTTCGATCAGGTGCGACAGGGCGCGGCGCATCTCGGCGTCGTTCTCGACCAGCAGAACGATCAGGCCTGCCCCGTCGAGCGCGGTGCCCGCCGGCGCACGTGGGCGGGCCGCGCGCGGATCGCTTGGCAGGCCCGCCGGACCGGTGACCGGCACCGTGACGGCAAAGCACGAGCCGCGCCCGGTCTCGGACCAGAGCTCGATCGGGTGGCCCAGCCGCGCGCAGGCCCGCTCGACGATGGCCAGGCCCAGGCCCAGCCCGTCGTTGCGGCTGGCGGTGGCGTCGAGGCGGTGGAACTCCTCGAAGATGGCGGCGCGGTCGGCCTCCGGGATGCCGGGCCCGGTGTCGCGCACCTCGATCCGCGCCGCACCGCCCGCACGCCGCACACCCACCGACACCCGCCCGTGCGCGGTGTAGCGCACCGCGTTCGACACCAGGTTCTGCACGATCCGCCGCAGGTAGGCCGGATCGCTCTCGACCACCAGCGACGACGGACGGCAGCTCAGGCGCAGGCCCTTCGTGGCGGCCAGCGCCCCCATCTCGTCGCAGAGCGGCACCAGCACCTCGGACAGCGGCACCGGCCGGATGTCGAACCGCAGCCGGTCCGAGTCGAGCTTCGAGATGTCGAGCAGCGCCTCGATCAGCGCCTCGGCGCTGGTCAGCGCGCTTTCGGCCTTGGCCAGCACCGCGCGGTGGTCGGCATCGGGCAGGCGCTCTCCCAGCGAGGCGACAAAGAGCTTGGCGGCCGAGACCGGCTGCATCAGGTCGTGCGAGGCCGCCGCGACGAAGCGCGACTTGGTGGCGTTGGCCCGCTCGGCGGCCGCCAGCGCGTCCTCCAGTTCCAGCGTCCGCGCCAGCACCCGCGCCTCCAGCTCCTCGTTCAGCGCCGAAAGCCGCGCGGCCGCGGCGCGCTCGGCGGTTACGTCCGTTACCGAGATCACGAAGCCGCCGTCGGGCATCCCCTGGCCGAACACGTCGAGCACGGCGCCCGCCGCGTGGCGTGCCTCGAACCGCAGCGCGCCGCGGTCGCTGCCGCCCGCCGCCCAGGCCCGCAGGTCCGCGCGTGACACGCCTTCGGTGAAGCTGAATTCCGGCGAGAGCCGTTCGAGCAGCGCGTCGAACCGCGTGCCCAGCCGCAACAGCAGCGCCGACACCGACAGAAGCTGTCCGATCCGCGCGTTCCAGCCCACCAGCCGCGCCTCGGCGTCGAAGATCGCCACGCCCTGGTCGAGATGGTCGAGCGTGGCGCGGATCATCCGCGCCTGGCTGTCCTTCAGCCGCGCGCGCTCCTGCCGTTCGATCTGCACGAGGTCGGTCACGTCGGTCTGCACCACCACAGTGCCGCCGTTGCCGGTCCGGTGCTCGGAGACCTGAAGCCAGCGCGCGCCGGTGAGGGCCACGTTGAACATCACCCGCCGGTCGCGGTGCCGCCGCATCCGCTCCACCGCCCAGGCGGCGGGGCTCGTGCCGTCGGGCAGCGCCAGCGCGGGCGAACGGCTGATCCGGTCGACGTAGTCGCGGAAGGTCAGGCCGGGCCGGATCGCGTCGCCAAGGTCGCGGAAGTCGCGGCAGAAGCGCGAGTTGCACATCACCAGCACGTCGTCGGGATCGAACAGTGCGAAGCCCTCGGTCAGCGTCTCGATGGCGTCCGCGAGGTTGCGCCGCGCCGCCTCGGCCTCGTCGGTGGCGCGCGCCAGCTGCGCGTTCGACTCGTGCAGCAGGTCGAGCGTCCGCTCCAGTTCCAGCGTCCGCTCGCGCACCCGCTTTTCCAGAAGCGCCGCGCGCTCGAACTGCGCGTAGGCCGCGCCGGACTGCGCGGTCTGATGCTCGACGCGCGCCATCAGCGCGGCGGCGATCTTCTGGAGCTTCTCTGCCTGCCGCTCGGGCGGGTCGGCGGGACTGACGAGGCTCATTTGCGGGCGGTCTCGGCCCCGGTCCCGGGCGGGAACAGCGCCACGCCGGTCAGGGTCTGGTTCACGTGCAGCGCGCCGTATTGCTCGCCGTAGCTCGAGAAGCCGCGCACGTTGTGTCGCCGCAGGATCGCCGACAGCGCACGGGTCTGCTGCTGCTGTCCCGCCTCGATGCGCCGCAGGATGCAGTCCATCCCGAGGATCCGCACGTCCGCCGCGCCGCCGGTGATCTCGGCCAGCGCGGTGTCGAGATGGGTCGCCATGTCCTGCGGATGCGCCAGCGTCAGCACCATGCCGGTGCTGATCGCCGAGAAGAAGATCAGCGCGCCGTCCTCGGTCACCTGCCGGATCGCCCGGACGTGGTGGGTGTCGCCCAGCCGCACGACCACCGGGAACGCGGCGAAGGTGAACGGATCTAGCTGGTTGGGATCCTTGCCCAAAAGCCGCGCGTATTCCTGCGCCGCCGGCTCGGCGTTGATCTCGCGCACGAGGCGGCGCTCGGGGTCTGCGTCGGTGACCACCATGCGCGTCTCGGTTGGCACGAGATGGTCGAGGCTGAACACCCGCACCGCGCAGGCCGAGCGCACCAGCGTCACCAGCGCGGCGTCCCGCATCACCATGCCGTTGCGCGCCAGCCGCGCGTCGGCAAAGCGCGTCCCGTCCCCCGCCGATCCGCCGAAAAGCGGCATCGCCCCGAGGCCCGTGGCCAGCGTCGCGGTCAGGTGCTCCTCGCGGCACGACAGACCGTCGGCCAGCAGCATGGCGAACTCGGTGGCGTGCGCCTCGGGCGCGGTCGCGGCAAGCGTCGCGCGGGCCTGCGCCACGGTCTCGGTCAGCGTCTCGGTGTCGAGCGCGTCGGCTCCCTCGACGGTATGGGTGGCGACGGAGAACAGCGCCGCGGGAAACGCGACGGCGACGATGGTGCCCTCGGCATAGCCGTCCGGGCCGATCTCTCCGGCGGTGGTGCAGGCCAGCACCTCGGCGCCGGGCCAGAGATCCGTCGTGGACGCGGCCAGCGCGTCGAAATCCGCGTCAGGACTGGCGAACAGGCAGACGAGCGCGAACGGGCCGTCCCCCAGCGCAGCGGCGAGCGCGCCGGCGGGGTCGCGGTCATCGGCCGCGACCTGGGCCTCGCGCAGCGCCTCGCGCGGGACCGGACAAGGGCAGGAGCCGTCCACGGGTGCGATCTTTCCTCCCAGAGATCACCGCGACGATAGCGGCGCGCGGCGCCTCAAGGCAAGACGCGCGCGAAACTGGCCTCCTTGGCAAGCAGCACCGCCTGCGTGCGGCTCTGGACGCCCAGCTTTCGCATGATCGCCGTGACGTGGGCCTTCACCGTGGTCTCGGCGATGGCCAGCTCGAAGGCGATCTGCTTGTTGAGCCGCCCCGCGCAGATCAGCGACAGGATCCGCGCCTGCTGATTGGTCAGCGTGGCCAGCCGGTCGATCGCGTCGGTGCCCGCGTCGCCCTCGGGGTCGATGTAGCTTTCGGGCACGAACCGCTCGCCCGCGACGAGGGCCGCGTAGGCCCGGCGGAACACCGCGCTTTGCGAATGCTTCGGCACGAAGCCGTCGGCGCCGGCCTTGAGCGCCCGGCAGATCATCCGGTTCTCGGCCATGGACGACACCACGAGGATATGCGCCTTGGGCGCCGCGTTGCGCAGCCGCACCAGCCCGTCGAGCCCGTCCACGTCCGGCAGGTGCAGGTCCAGCACGATGAGGTCCACGGCGCTCTTTGCCAGACGGTCGAGCCCCGCACCGAGCGTGCCCGCGCTGTCGATCCGCGCGAAATCGGCGATCGAGGTCAGCGTCAGCGTCAGAGCGTCGCAGAACAGCGGGTGGTCGTCGATCACCAGCGCGGTCGGCGCGCCGGTCTGCGGGGAAGGGGGCGTGGGTTCGGTCATCGGCTCGGGTCCTGTCTCTGTCGCCGATCCTAGCGGGCCACGGCGCCGGGGTCGCTAGCCGAAAGGTCGAATGCCCACGGCGGCAAGGGGGCCGTGTCGGCGGGACCGCGGTCGCCCTGTGCGGGACGGCTTTCGCGCGGAAGGACGCGCCCGCGCGGCAAATCCCGGACCGGTGGCACGACACGCGCGGATCTCACGCGCTCCTGCCCTGCGACGGGACAGGCAGGGACCGCGCGTGCCTCAGGCTTCCGCCCGCGCCCCGTGACTGCCGCGTTCGCGGTAGGGCGTGGTCGCGTAATGCGCCCGGTAGCACTTGGAGAAATGCGACGGGCTCGCGAAGCCGCAGGCCAGCGCCACGTTGATCACGCTCATGTCGGTCTGCATCAGCAGGTTGCGCGCCTTCTGAAGCCGCAGCTCCATGTAATACCGCTTGGGGCTGCGGTTGAGGTAGCGCCGGAACAGCCGCTCGAGCTGGCGGGTGGACATGCCCACCTCGGTCGCGAGCTTGGCCGGACTGATCGGTTCCTCGATATGCGCTTCCATCTTGTGGATCACTTCGGCGAGCTTGGGATGCCGCACGCCGATGCGCGTGGGGACCGACAGCCGCTGCGTGTCCTGATCGGTGCGGATCGCGGAATAGATCAGCTGGTCCGCGATGGCGTTCGACAGGTCCGGCCCGTGATGCGCCGCCACCTGCGACAGCATCAGGTCGATGGAGGCCGTGCCGCCCGCCGCGCTGATCCGGTTGCCGTCGATGGCAAAGACCGACTTGGTCAGCAGCACCTCGTCGAATTCCTCCGCGAAGCTGTCATGGTTCTCCCAGTGGATCGCCGCGCGCTTGCCGTCCAGCAGCCCCGCCTCGGCCAGAACCTGCGTGCCGGTGCAGAGCGCGCCCATGGTCGGCCCGTGCCGCGATTCGCGCCGCAGCCAGCCGACGAGGCGCTTGGTGATCCCGCTGCGCAGGTTGAGGCCCGCGCACACGATCACCGTGTCCTCGCGGGTCAGCGGCGGCAGATCGCTGTCGAGCTCGAACCCGGTGCCGGCCGAGCATCGGATGGTGCCGCCACCGTCGCCCACAACGGTCCACGTGTAGAGCGTCCGTGCCGACATGCGGTTCGCCAGCCGCAGCACCTCCAGCGCCGAGGCAAAGCTCAGCAGCGTGAAGTCCTGCAGCAGGACGAAGACGAAGCGCCGCGGACGGCTGCCGCCGTTCAGCACTTCAATCGGGGCTTCTTCCCGGGACATCGCGATCTCCGTGGTCGGATACCGGCAGCTCTGCCGCCGCATCCCGTCCGGCGTGCGGACGAATTCATGCCCGCCAAGGCCCCAATATACAGGTCCGACGGTTAAGGGGCCACAATCCAGAACCGGGGCGGCGCGTCAAGCGGGGGTGGACATTTCGACACTGGCCAGCGGCGGACCGCTTCGATATAGCCTGCGGACGCCTGCGCGACGTGCGTGCAGGCCACCCCCTTGGGAGGCCTTCGGACAGGGAGACGGACGATGACGGACTGGCAGAAATCGGCATGGCGCGACAAGCCGCGGGTGCAGATGCCCGACTATACCGATGCGGAAGCGCTCGGCACGGTCGAGGCGCAGCTGTCCAAGTATCCGCCGCTGGTCTTTGCCGGCGAAGCCCGCACGCTTCGCAACGAGCTGGCCGCCGCCTCGCGCGGTGACGCGTTCGTCCTGCAGGGCGGCGACTGCGCCGAGGCCTTCGACCAGTTCACCGCCGACGGCATCCGCGACACGTTCAAGGTCATGCTGCAGATGGCGATGATCCTGACCTACGGCGCGAAGGTGCCGGTGGTGAAGATCGGCCGCATGGCAGGCCAGTTCGCCAAGCCGCGCTCGGCCCCGACCGAGGTGCGCGACGGCGTGGAGCTGCCGAGCTTCCGCGGCGACATCATCAACGAGCTCGACTTCACCCCCGAGGCGCGGACGCCCGATCCGAAGAAGATGCTCCAGGCCTACACGCAGGCCGCCGCGACGCTGAACCTGCTGCGCGCGTTCTCGACCGGCGGCTATGCCGACGTGCACAAGGTGCATTCCTGGACGCTGGGCTTCACCGACAGCCAGGAAGCCTCGAAATACCGCGAGATGGCGTCGCGGATCTCGGACACGCTGGACTTCATGAAGGCCGCGGGGCTCGAGAGCGAGACCAATCACAATCTCAAGACCGTGGACTTCTACACCAGCCACGAGGCACTGCTGCTGGAATACGAAGAGGCGCTCTGCCGCCTCGATTCGACCTCCGGCAAGTGGCTCGCGGGGTCGGGCCACATGATCTGGATCGGCGACCGCACCCGCCAGCCCGACGGCGCGCATGTCGAGTTCGCCCGCGGTGTTCAGAACCCGATCGGCCTCAAGTGCGGTCCGTCGCTGACGCCGGACGACCTGAAGGTCCTGATGGAGCGGCTGAACCCCGCCAACGAGGCCGGGCGCCTGACCCTGATCGCGCGTTTCGGCGCCGGCAAGGTCGAGGATCACCTGCCGCGCCTGATCGAGACCGTCCGCGAGGCCGGCGCCAACGTCACCTGGGTCTGCGACCCGATGCACGGCAACACGATCAAGTCGGCCACCGGCTACAAGACACGCCCCTTCGAGTCGGTGCTGCGCGAGGTCCGCGAGTTCTTCGCCGTCCACCGCGCGGCGGGCTCGGTGCCGGGCGGCGTGCATTTCGAGATGACCGGCCAGGACGTGACCGAGTGCACCGGCGGTGTCTACGCCCTGTCGGACGAAAACCTCTCGGACCGCTACCACACCGCCTGCGACCCGCGCCTCAACGCCTCGCAGTCGCTGGAACTGGCGTTCCTCGTCGCGGAAGAGCTGACCGCTCACCGCGAAGCCAACGCGGCCGTGGCGACGGCCTGACGCATGGTTCGGGCCGCGTTGCCCGCCCGAGCCGCTCTCACCTCAAAACCCCCGCAGTCCACTGCGGGGGTTTTTCATTTCCCGATACCGGCAAATCATCCCCGTCCAGAGCAGCGTCTGACAGCCGCCGCCCCTCGCCGGGCGGCCGCCCGGCGAGGCGATGCGGCAGGGCTTGGTGATCATTCGGACAGGGCCGATATCAGGCACGGGCTCGCCGATCCGCGGCCCGACGCCGCGCCGCAGGTGTCACTACCGGCGCGTAGACCGACCCCGCGAGTCCTACTCGGTATCCGTCCCGCGCACCGCGAGGATCGCCACGATCCCCAGGAACGCCAGGCCCGCGACGGCCGCGTTGAACGGCGCGGTGTTCGCGACGATCACGCCGATCAGCGCCCAGATGACCGCGATGCCGTATTCCGGCGCGCGGTGCAGGCGGTATTGCACGGTCACCGCCACGCCCACGGCCAGCACGAGGGACACCAGCGCGGCGGGCGTCTCGGGCATCACGCCGTATCCCGCCAGCACGAGGCCCACCGACACGCAGGACGCCGCCGTCAGCCAGCCCGCGTAGATCGCCACCGGCGAGGTCTGCCACCAGCGGTCGGTGTCGCCGGCCCGCGCCAGCGCGCGGACGGCGTAGGCCAGCATCACCCAGATCATCGCCGTGGCGCCGGGCACCGAGACCTGCGCCACCGGAAGCCAGAACGCCCCCACCGCGAGGCTCACCACCAGCGGCGGGCGCATCGGCGCCCAGTCGGCATCGTCGGCACGACGGAAAAGGCCGAAGCCCGTTCCGGCAATGAGCCAAAGGTAGATCAGACCCCAGATCGCGAAGGCGTAACCCGCGGGCTGCACGGGCGGGTTGTCCTGCGGCACGGGGAATTGCGAGGGGTCGAACCCGTTGAACCCCGGCGCCAGCAGCGGCGAGGCGGCGAAGGCCAGCGCGGCGGCGAAGGCCGCGCCGGCCATGAGTTTTGCGCGCGTCTCCGGGGTCAGGCCAGTTCTCCCTCGGCGGTGATCCGGGTCTTTCCCCCGAGCCAGGGATGCAGCGCCTCGGGCAGATCGACCGAGCCGTCCTCCTGCTGGCCGTTCTCGAGCACTGCGATGAGGCAACGTCCGACCGCGAGGCCCGAGCCGTTCAGCGTATGCACGAAGGCCGGCTTGCCGCCGTCGGAGGGCTTGTAGCGCGCGTTCATGCGCCGCGCCTGGAAGTCGCCGCAGACCGAGACCGACGAGATCTCGCGATAGGTGTTCTGCCCGGGCAGCCAGACCTCGATGTCGTGGGTGCGTTGCGCGCCGAAGCCCATGTCGCCGGTGCACAGGACCACCGTGCGGTAGGGCAGGCCCAGCCGCTCGAGGATGTCCTCGGCGCAGCGCGTCATCCGCGCGTGTTCCTCGTCCGAGGCGTCGGGGTGGGTCACCGACACCATCTCGACCTTCTCGAACTGGTGCTGGCGCAGCATCCCCGCGGTGTCGCGTCCGGCCGACCCCGCCTCGGAGCGGAAGCACTGGGTGTGCGCGACGTAGCGGCGCGGCAGGTAGCCTTCCTCCACGGTCATGCCGTTGACGATGTTGGTCAGCGTGACCTCGGCGGTTGGGACCAGCCACCACCCCTCGCGGGTGCGGTAGCTGTCCTCGCCGAATTTCGGCAGCTGCCCGGTGCCGAGCATCATCTCGTCGCGCACCAGCACGGGGGTCCAGGTCTCGGACAGCCCGTTCTCGGTGGTGTGCGTGTCCAGCATGAACTGCGCCAGCGCCCGATGCAGGCGCGCGACCGCGCCCGAAAGCACCACGAAGCGCGAGCCCGACAGCTTGGCCGCGGTCTCGAAGTCCATGCCGTCCTGCACGGCGGGCAGGTCGTAATGTTCCTTCGGCGTGAAGTCGAAGCTGCGCGGCTCGCCCCAGCGGCGGATCTCGACGTTGTCGTCCTCGTCCGCACCCTCGGGCACGTCTCCGAGCGGCAGGTTCGGCAGGCCCATCAGCGCCTCGGTCAGCTGGGCGTCCAGCTCCTTGGCGCGCTCCTGCATCTCGGCGACCTCGGTCTTCTTGGCCGACACCTCGGCGCGCAGGCGCTCGAACCCGGCCTCGTCGCCGGCGGCCTTGGCCTTGCCGATCTCCTTGGCGGCGCGGTTCTGGTCCGCCTGCGCGGTCTCGGCCGCGTGGATCGCCGTGCGCCGCGCCTCGTCGAGCGAGACGAGCGAAGCCGCCACCGGGTCCGATCCACGCTTGGCCAGCGCGGCGTCGAAGGCGTCGGGATTTTCGCGGATGGCGCGGATGTCGTGCACGGCCTCGCTCCTTCGTTTCTGATTCCGCGCCGCTTATGCCGCAATCCCGGGCCGAGGTGTAGGGGATCAGCGCAGCGCCGAGAGACGCCGCCGCACCCAGCCGTCCACCGGCACCGCCAGCGCGTCGCCGTCCGAGCGCGCCGAAAGCACCGCCGCGACCCGCCGCGCGCCCTCCTCGCCGAACAGCACCGGCCCGCCGGACTGGCCGTACTCGATGCCGCAGGAGATGCGCCAGATCGTGCCGCGCAACGCGCCGGGGCAGGCATCCTCGGTGGTCAGTCGGTGCGGAACGGTGCGGGTGTAGCCCGCCAGCCGAAACGGCCCCGCCGCGGGCGACGAGCCCACGTCGAGGGGCACGAGGTCCACGTCCGCATCAAGAAGCATGAGTGCCAGGTCGTGGCGCACGTCGATGCCGCCGTCGTTGACCGCCTGCGGGTGGACCTCCACGTCGGCCACGCGCGCGGCGCCGGCATGGCCCGCCCCGTCCCAGCCGGCGACGAAGACCATGTCCGAGATCCGTTTGCGGGTGCCGTCGCGCTCGAGCACGCAATGCGCCGCCGTCAATACCACGCGCGGCGCGACGAGCGTGCCGGTGCACATCCCGCGCGTGTTGTAGCCGGCGATGTTCACCCGCCCGATGGCGTCCTGCGCGGAGGAGAGGGCGGGCAGGAGTAGAATGATGAGGGCGAGGGCGAGGCGCATGGCGGAAGAGTAGGTGCGCGCGGCGAGGGGGAAAGGGCGCCGCGGAGGCGGCGTCGGGCAGGGCACCCGTGCCGCTCTTCCGGCGGCCACCGCCGGGTCCGACAGGATCCTCCGCGCACCCGGATACCAATCCAGGCCCGACGCCATCGCGGCACGGGCCGCGACATGGGGTCGCGCGACGCGCGGCGCCTGTCGCGCCAGCGTCGTCACCGAGGCCCGATGAAAGAAACACCCGCGCGTGTGCGGATCAACCGGTGCGACGCCCGGCCGCCGAATGCATCCCGTGCCGCTCGCTGCCGTAAGGTCGATGAGCCAGACGCATGCCATACGCGATCCGGACGGGTGCCATCCGCTTGCATCGCGCTGGCGCCCGCCATAGGTTCCGCGCAATTCGGCGGGGGTGCTCCCCGCGCACCCAGACACGACAGGAGCCCCTCGATGGAAGGCAGCGCGATCGCCCAGTTCGTCCCGCTCATCCTGATCTTCGCGATCATGTACTTCCTGCTGATCCGCCCTCAGCAGAAGAAGGTCAAAGAGCATCAGAAGATGGTCGAAAGCCTGCGCCGCGGCGACCAGGTCGTCACGCAGGGCGGCCTCATCGGCAAGGTGATGAAGGTCAAGGACAACAACGAGCTCGAGGTCGAGCTGTCCGAGGGTGTGAAGGTCCGCGTGGTCCAGAGCACCATCGCCCAGGTCCTGTCCAAGACCGAGCCGGCCAAGACCGACTCCTGATCCCCCGACGCCGTCGCGTGCCGCCCCGCGCGGGCGGTCCGGGACGGCCCATCCGACCGGGGCCCCAGCGCCCCACATCTGCCGGGGCGCGCGGAACGCCCCCAACCAAGGGCGGCCCGACGCGATGCTGCAAATCGACCTGTGGAAACGGATCCTGATCTGGGGCGTGCTGGTGATCGGCCTGATCCTCGCCCTCCCGAACCTGTTCTATTCCCGGGTCGAGGGACACAACGACGCCGTCACGGCGATCGAGCGGCAGGGCTCCACCGCGGAGCTCGAGGAACAGGCCGCGCAATGGCCGTCCTTCCTGCCATCGGGCCTCGTGAACCTCGGCCTCGATCTGCGCGGCGGCGCGCACCTGCTGGCCGAAGTTCAGGTGGAGGACGTCTACGGCGCCCGGCTCGAAGCTCTCTGGCCCGAAATTCGCGACGCGCTGCGTCCGCTGCGTGACCAGATCGGCACCTTCCGCCTCGTCGAAGAGGGCGGCGCCGCGCTCCGAATCCAGATCTCGCAGACCGAGGGGCAGGGCGCCGCGCTCGAGGCCATCCGCGACCTCGCGCAGCCCGTCAGCTCCACCGCTGCCATCGCGCAGGGCGGCGCGAACGACATCGAGGTCTCGGCCTCCGACGGCACCATCACCGTTCAGCTTTCCGAGGCCGAACGCGCCGCCACCGACGAGCGGACGCTTCGCCAGGCGCTAGAGATCATCCGCCGCCGGATCGACGAGGTCGGCACCCGCGAGCCGACGATCCAGCGTCAGGGCCAGGACCGAATCCTCATCCAGGTGCCCGGCATCGGCTCGGCGCAGGAGCTCAAGGACATCATCGGCACCACCGCGCAGCTGACCTTCCAGCCGGTCGTGTCGCGTGGCTCCAGCGGGGACGTAGAGCCCGGCGTCGGCGAGGAGATCCTGCCGTCGCTCGATCAGGAGGGGGTCTTCTACACCCTCGACCGCTCGCCCGTCGTGACCGGCGAGGAACTGGTGGACGCCCAGCCCTCCTTCGACCAGAACGGCCAGCCCGCGGTCAGCTTCCGCTTCAACACACAGGGCGCGCGCGCCTTCGGTGACTACACCGCGCAGAACATCGGCTCGCCCTTCGCCATCGTGCTCGACGAGGAAGTGATTTCGGCCCCGGTGATCCAGAGCCACATCCCCGGCGGCTCGGGCATCATCACCGGGAACTTCTCCATCGAGGAGTCGACCAACCTCGCAGTGCTTCTGCGCGCCGGTGCGCTGCCGGCGGGCCTCGAGTTCCTCGAGGAACGCACCATCGGCCCCGAGCTGGGTCAGGATTCGATCGACGCCGGCAAGCTCGCCACCGCGGTGGCCTTCGCGATGGTGCTGGTGTTCATGGTCGCGGTCTACGGCCTGTTCGGGATCTTCGCTAACATCGCGTTGATCCTCAACATTGCCATGCTCTTCGGCCTGCTGAGCCTGATTGGCGCGACGCTGACCCTGCCGGGCATCGCCGGCATCGTCCTGACCGTCGGCATGGCCGTGGACGCCAACGTGCTGGTGTTCGAGCGCATCCGTGAAGAGCTCAAGACTGCACGCGGTCCGGCCCGTGCGATCTCGCTCGGCTACGAGAAGGCGCTGTCGGCCATCGTCGACGCCAACATCACCACGATCATCACGGCGATCATCCTGTTCGCGATGGGCTCCGGCCCCGTGCGCGGCTTCGCCATCACGCTGGGCTTCGGCATCCTGACCTCGGTCTTCACCGCGATCTTCGTGACGCGGTTGCTGATCGTGACCTGGTTCGAGCGCGCCCGCCCCAAGACCATCACCGTGTGAGAAGGAGCGGACCATGCGCCTGAGACTGGTTCCCGAAGAAACTAGCATCGATTTCTTCAGCCGCTCCAAGCTGTGGCTGGGCATCTCCGCCGTGCTGATCGTGGTCGCTCTGGCCTCGTTCTTCTTGCAGGGCCTGAACTACGGGATCGACTTCCGCGGCGGCACCACGATCCGCACCCAGAGCGCCGAGCCGGTGGACGTGGGCGCGTATCGCGATGCGCTTCAGCAGCTGGAGCTGGGCGACACCGTGATCTCGGAGGTCTTCGACCCGTCCTTCGGTCCCGAGCAGAACGTCGCGATGGTGCGTATCGCCCCGCAGGGCGAGGCGGAATCGGTGTCGCAAGCCACGATTGAGAACATCCGCACGGCGCTCGCCGAGGTCGCCCCCGATATCGAGTTCACCTCGGTCTCGTCGGTCGGGTCCAAGGTCTCGGGCGAGCTGATCCAGACCGCTGTTATCGCCGTGCTTCTCGCGATCGCAGCCGTCCTAGTCTATATCTGGCTGCGCTTTGAATGGCAGTTCGCCGTGGGCGCGGTGGTCGCGCTGGTTCACGACGTCGCACTGACGATCGGTATCTTCTCCGAGCTTCAGATCCGCTTCGACCTCGCCATCATCGCGGCGTTGCTGACGATCGTGGGCTACTCGCTCAACGACACTGTGGTGGTGTTCGACCGGGTCCGCGAGAATCTCATCAAGTACAAGAAGCGCCCGCTGAAAGAGGTTCTGAACGTCTCGATCAACGAGACGCTGAGCCGGACGTTGATGACCTCGCTGACCACGCTGCTGGCTCTGATCGCGTTGCTCGTTCTGGGGGGCGACGTGATCCGCGGCTTCGTCTTCGCGATGACCTGGGGCGTGCTGGTCGGCACCTACTCGTCGATCTTCGTCGCTTCGGCGGTCCTGCATCGCCTTGGCGTCAAGCGCGACTGGTCGAAGCCCGACGCGCCCTCGGGCAACCAGTTCGCCAACGTGGACGCCTGACGACGAACCGCCGATTTCCGGTCCTGCGGGCACGCCCGTGGGGCCGGAATGGTGCGATCGGGGCGGAAATCGAGGTTGGATTCTCCAAGTCGGGGGCGCTCTGCGGTGCAGAATCAACCCACACGGGAGAGACTTTACCGCAACGCCGCTTACGTATTTATAGCAAGGCAAGATCGGTCGATGTCCCGTCAGGGCACGAGGAGAACGTCATGCGCCTGAATGAAATCAGCTACAGCGATGCCGAACCCGTCGAGGGCTACGGACCCGGTTTCTTCCGGATCGGCGGCAAGGCTCTCGACGGCCCGCTGCTCCTGTCGCCGCACGGCACCCACGTCTGGGGCGGCTACGAGGACGGAGACGCCCTGCGCGCCCTGGCCGGCGAGATCGACGTGCTGTTCGTGGGCACGGGCCCCGAAACGGCGCACTTGCCCAAGCACCTGCGCACCGAGCTCGAGGAGGCCGGTATCGGCGTCGAGGTCATGAACTCCCCCTCCGCCTGCCGGACCTACAACGTGCTGCTGGCAGAGGGGCGGCGCGTCGCCCTGGCCGTCCTGCCGGTGTGATCGAAATCCGAATGCGCCGCCTGGCCACGCGCAGAGCGGGGCTGGTCGGGGCCGCCGCGGCGCGATAGCACCGGACACATGCTCACTCTCGACTCCGTATCCGTGACCCGCGGCGGCGTGCCCGTCCTCGACGACGTGAGCCTCGCGCTCGGGCGGGGGCAGGCGGTCGTGTTGCGGGGCCCGAACGGGTCCGGGAAGACGACGCTTCTGCGGACCGTCGCCGGCCTGCAGCCTCCGGCAGCCGGTCGCATCGAGGGCGCGGAGCGCGTGGCGTATGCCGGTCACGCGGATGGCCTCAAGGCCAGCCTCAGTGCCGCTGAAAACCTGCGGTTCTGGGTCTCGGCGTTTGGCACCCACGATATCTTGCCGGCGCTTGCCGCTTTCGATCTTGAGGCGCTGGCCGACCGGCGCGCCGGCGAGATGAGCGCGGGCCAGAAGCGTCGGCTGGGCCTTGCGCGTATGCTGGTGACCGGGCGGCCGGTCTGGGTGCTGGACGAGCCAACCGTATCGCTCGACACGACCTCGGTCGGGCTCTTCGCGAAGGCCGTGTCGGACCACCTCGAGAAAGGCGGTGCAGCGCTGATCGCCACCCATATCGACCTCGGGCTGCCGGACACCAGAACGCTCGACGTCACGCCATATCGCGCCCGCCCGCGCGCCGCCGCGGCGGACGAGGCCTTCTTGTGAGGGCGCTTCTGCTGCGCGACCTCGCGCTTGCTGTGCGGGCAGGCGGCGGCTTCGGCCTCGGGCTGTCGTTCTTCCTCATTGTCACCGTGCTCGTGCCCTTCGCGGTTGGGCCCGACACCGGCACGCTCGCACCCATCGCGCCGGGCGTGCTCTGGATTGGCGCGCTGCTGGCGTGCCTTTTGTCCCTCGACCGCATCCTCGCGCTCGACTGGGAGGACGGCTCGCTCGACCTGCTGGCCACCGCGCCGCTGCCTCTCGAGGGTATAGTGACGGTCAAGGCGCTCGCGCACTGGATCACCACCGGACTACCGCTGGTGGCCGCCGCGCCCGCGCTCGGCGTACTGCTGAGCCTGCCGGGGCCGGGCTACCTCTGGCTCTTCGTGTCGCTGCTGCTGGGCACGCCGGCTCTGTCTGTGATCGGCACCTTCGGCGCGGCGCTCGTCGTCGGCCTCAAACGCGGCGGCCTCCTCATGTCGCTCCTCGTGCTGCCGCTCTACGTGCCGACGCTGATCTTCGGAGCCGAGGTGGCCCGCCGCGGGGCCGAGGGGCTGGACGTGCAGACGCCGCTTCTGATGCTCGCCGGGATCAGCACGGGGTCGCTCGCACTCTTGCCGTTCGCCGCCGCGGCAGTGTTGCGGGTCAATCTGCGCTAGATGTCGCGGCTGGCCCAACTGGACACGCGCGCCGGGACATGTGACTTGTTGTGCTCGGGAGTGGAGAAGTAGGGACAGCGCATGTCGCTTTGGGAATACGCCAATCCGGTCAAGTTCATCCGTCTCGCGGACCGTATGCTGCCGCCGGTCGCCGTGCTGGCGCTGCTGTGCCTCGTGGTGGGGCTCGTCTGGGGCTTCTTCTTCACGCCGGACGATTACCGGCAGGGATCGACCGTCAAGATCATCTACCTGCACGTGCCCTCGGCTCTGATGGCGATCAACGCGTGGCTGATGATGCTCGTGGCCTCGCTGATCTGGATCATTCGTCGGCACCACGTCTCGGCGCTCGCCGCACGCGCGGCCGCGCCGGTGGGCGCCACCATGACGGTGATTGCGCTCGCGACCGGGGCGATCTGGGGTCAGCCCATGTGGGGAACGTGGTGGGCCTGGGATCCGCGCCTGACTTCGTTCCTGATCCTGTTCCTGTTCTACCTTGGCTACATGGCGCTGTGGGAAGCGATCGAGAGCGACGATACCGCCGCCGACCTGACCGCGATCCTGTGTCTCGTCGGGTCGGTCTTTGCGATCCTGTCGCGCTACGCGGTGAACTTCTGGAACCAGGGCCTGCATCAGGGCGCCTCGTTGTCGATGGACGCCGAGGAGAACGTGGCCGACGTGTTCTGGTTGCCGCTGCTGGTCTGCATGGCGGGTTTCGTGCTGCTGTTCCTGGCGCTCGTGCTGCTGCGGACCCAGACGGAAATCCGCGCGCGGCGCACCCGCGCGCTCATCGCACGGGAGCGGGCGGCATGATGCCTGAGCTCGGAAAATACGCCGGAACCGTGCTGTCGGCCTACGCCGTGTCGCTTGTGCTGATCGTGGTGCTCGTGGCGGTCAGCCTGTGGCGCGCCCGCCGCGTGCGGGCCGCGCTCGACCGCGTCGAAAAGAGGGGGCCCCGTTCGTGAAGCTCAAACCGCTGATGCTGTTGCCGCCGGTGATATTCGCGGCGTTTGCCGCGCTTGCGTATATCGGTATGTACCGCGAGGATCCGCAGGGATTGCCGTCAACGCGCGTGGGCAACCCGGCGCCTGCGATCACGCCCGAGGGGCTCGAAGGGTATCCGACAGTAGGTCAGGAGATGCTTGCCGACGGCGACGTGACGCTGGTGAACTTCTGGGCGAGCTGGTGCCCGCCGTGCCGCGCGGAGCATCCGCAGCTGCTGGAATATGCCGAGCAAGGAGTCGATATCGTCGGCGTGAACTTCAAGGACCAGTCCAACGCGGCGCTGACCTACCTCCGTGAAGAGGAGAGCCCGTTCTCGGCGGTGGCCTTCGACCCCCGAGGGCGCACGGCAATTGAGTGGGGCGTGACGGCGCCGCCCGAGACCTTCATCGTCGATGGCGAAGGCACGGTTCTGTTCCGGTTCCAGGGGCCACTGGTGGGGTCTGACTTCGAGCAGCGCTTCGTGCCCGCGCTCGAAGAGGCGCAGGCGGCCGCCGGAGCGTCGTGACCCCGGCGACCACCGTCTCTCAGTAGCGCAGCGAGGCGTAGAGGCCGCACGCGTCAAGCGACAGCGCGCAGTCAGGATCGGCACCGTCCACGCGGCTGTCCTGTCCTGCGGCCCACGCGCCGAAGACCATCAGCACCGCCAGCGCGGCGGCCTGCAACATGGTCACGAGTTTCATGTTCCGTCTGCTCGTTCTCAGTTTCATGGAGTTCTGCCTGTGCTCTCGTCCGGTCTCTTCTGGACCGATACGAGAGGTGTAGGACCACTCCGCCGAACTGCAGGCTCACGAGACGGTGATCGAGGCAGGACATAGGCGGAACTTCGCCTGTCGCTCCTCCGAGCAGCCGGTTCGTGCCGGGGCGCCGCTTTTCAGGACGCCCCGCGCTTTGGCCAGGGTCAGAGGATCGTCAGTCCGACCGCGATGATGGCACCCGACAGGATCAGGTGAACCGTGCAGAAGCCCATGATGTCCTTGGCGCGCAGCCCGGCGATGCCGAGAATCGGGAGCGCCCAGAACGGCTGAACCATGTTCGTCCACGCGTCGCCCCAGGCGACTGCCATGGCGGCGCGGGCCTGATCGAGGCCCAGGGCCTCGGCCGCAGGCATGATCACGGGCGCCTGCACCGCCCATTGGCCGCCGCCCGACGGGACGAAGAAGTTCACGACACCGGCAGACAGGAAGGTCCAGAACGGCAACGTCGTTGCTGTGGCAAAGCCTGTGAGGCCCTTGGAGATCGAGGCGGCGAGCCCCGAGTCGACCATGATCGCCATGATGCCGGCGTAGAACGGGAACTGGATCACGATGCCGGCGCCGCCTTTCACCGCTTCGCTAAGCGACATCAGCAGGTTGCGGGGCGTGCCGTGCAGCAGGATCGCCAAAGTCAGGAAGAGGAAGTTGATCGTGTTCAGCGACAGCCCGCCGCCGGTGGCGAAGTGCTGGATCAGCCATGCCGCGCCCATGGCGCCCACGAACATCGACAGCACCGGCGTCGTTTCGATCCAGTCTGCGGGCGTTCCGGTGCGCGGACGGTCGTCCTCGGACTGCTTGAGCAGTTCGGGATCGATGAAGACGCTGTCCTCCTCCTTGGGAAGCATCGCGCGGTTGATGAGCGGTACCGCGATGAACAGCGCGATCACGATCGCCAGGTTGTAGAACGAGAAGATCGTCTCGGAGGTCGGAATAACCCCGATCGCATCGGCGAAGGGGTGGCCCTCGGTCGCGATCGAAAGTGGGATCGAGCCGGCGAGGCCACCATGCCAGACGATGAAACCGGAATAGGCCGAGGCCACGAGCAGTCGGTAATCCACCCGCACGACGCGCGCGAGCTCCTTGGCGAAGAGCGCGCCCACAACGAGACCGAAGCCCCAGTTGATCCAGGATGCGAAGACGGACACCACCGACACCAGCAGGATCGCCCCGCCGGCGCTTGAGGCGAGGCCAGCGAGCGCCGCAAGGCCGCGGCGCACGATTGGCGTGGAGGCCATCATGTAGCCGGTCACGAGCACCAGCAGCATCTGCATCGAGAACGACAGGAGCGACCAGAAGCCGTCACCCCAGATGGCCACGACCTCGAGCGGGGGAGTGCCTTCGAACAGCAGCGCGGCGAGCGCCGCGACCAGCGTCAGGACCACGACGAAAACGAACGGGTCCGGCAGGTAGCGGTCCATGATCCGCACGAGCGGCCTGGAGATGACGGTGAGCATGACGGTCCTCCCTTGGAAATTCTGCAATTGCAGGTGGATTTGGGGGGAGGGATATCAATTTTCCGATGTATCCGGTCCCGCGCCCCCGGAAGTGGAAAAAACCCGGCCGGACGCGGGGTCCGGCCGGGCGTGGATCGTATGGCGCCGGGCCCGGGCAGGGCCGCGGCGCACTAGATCAGGCCGCCTTCGCGAGGTTGCGGAGCACGTAGTGCAGCACGCCGCCGTGTTTGACGTACTCCACCTCGATCGCCGTATCGATGCGGCACTTCAGGGTGATCTCGGTCTCGCTGCCGTCTTCGTAGGTGATCTTGCAAGGCAGTTCGGCGCCCGGGGTCACGCTGTCGAGGCCGGTGATCGACACCGTTTCCTTGCCGGTCAGCTTGAGCGACTTGCGGGTGTCGCCGTTCATGAACTCGAACGGCACCACACCGAAGCCCACGAGGTTCGACCGGTGAATGCGCTCGAAGCTCTCCGCGACCACGGCTTTGACGCCCAGAAGCGCCGTGCCCTTGGCTGCCCAGTCGCGCGAGGAACCCGCGCCATACTGCTCACCGCCGAAGATCACCAGCGGGGTATCCTGGTCCTGATACTCCATGGCAGCGTCGAAGATCGACGTCTGGTTGCCCTCCGGATCGAGGGTGTAGCCGCCTTCGACACCGTCCAGCATCTCGTTCTTGACGCGGATGTTGGCGAAGGTGCCGCGCATCATCACCTCGTGGTTGCCACGGCGCGAGCCGTAGGAGTTGAACTCCCGCGGGCTGACCTGGCGCTCGACGAGGTACTGACCGGCCGGCGTCGATTCCTTGAACGAACCGGCGGGCGAGATGTGGTCGGTGGTGATCATGTCGCCGAAGATGCCCAGCACACGGGCGTTCTGGACGTTCTCGATCTCACCCGGCTCCTGCGACATACCCTGGAAGTAGGGCGGGTTCTGCACGTAGGTGGACGAGGCCGGCCAATCGTAGGTCTCGGCGTCCGTGGTTTCGACGGATTGCCACTTTTCGTCGCCCTTGAAGACGTCGGCGTACTTCTCCTGGAAGCTCTCGCGGGTGACGGTCTTCTCGACCAGCTCGGCGATCTCGGATTGCGACGGCCAGATGTCCTTGAGGTAGACATCGTTGCCGTCCTTGTCCTGACCCAGCGGCTCGTTCGCGACATCGATGTTCATGTCACCGGCGATCGCGTAGGCGACCACGAGCGGGGGCGACGCCAGATAGTTGGCGCGCACGTCCGGGCTGATCCGGCCCTCGAAGTTGCGGTTGCCCGACAGGACCGAGGTGGCGATCAGGTCGTTGTCCGCGATGCACTTCGAGATTTCCGGCGCCAGCGGCCCGGAGTTGCCGATGCAGGTGGTGCAGCCGTAGCCCACGAGGTTGAAGCCGATGGCGTCGAGATCGTCCTGAAGACCGGACGCGTCGAGATAGGCCGACACGACCTGCGAGCCTGGAGCCAGCGAAGTCTTGACCCACGGCTTGCGGTCGAGGCCCTTCTCGCGCGCCTTCTTGGCCACGAGGCCTGCGCCGATCATCACGTAGGGGTTCGACGTGTTGGTGCACGAGGTGATCGATGCGATCACCACGGAGCCGTCATGAAGCTGGAACTCGACCTCTTCGCCGTCGATGTCCTTCATCTTGACGAAGCCGCGCTTGTGGCTGCCGGTGTCGCCGGGGATCTCGACGGGCTCGGGCATGCCGCCTTCGCCTTCCCAACGTACTTCCTCGGTGGCCGTGACGTCCTTGCCGTTCCGCTCGCCCTCGATGTAGCTGTGGAAGGTCTTGGCCGCCTCGTCGAGGTTGACGTGGTCCTGCGGACGCTTCGGACCCGAGATGGCGGGCTTCACCGTGCCCATGTCCAGTTCGAGCGTGTCCGTGAAGACCGGCTCGGCACCCGGCTGGCGCCACAGGCCCTGCTCCTTCGCGTAGGCCTCGACCAGGGCGATGCGGTCTTCGTCACGGCCCGTGGTGCGCAGGTAGCGCAGTGTCTCGTCGTCGATCGGGAAGAAGGCACAGGTGGCGCCGAATTCGGGGCTCATGTTGCCGATCGTCGCACGGTCCGCCAGCGTCACGCTGTCGAGGCCGTCGCCGTAGAATTCCACGAACTTGCCGACCACGCCCTTCTCGCGCAGCATCTGGCAGACCCGCAGCACGAGGTCGGTGGCGGTGGTGCCTTCGACCATTGCGCCGGTCAGCTTGAAGCCGATGACCTCGGGGATGAGCATCGAGATCGGCTGGCCGAGCATCGCGGCCTCGGCCTCGATCCCGCCGACACCCCAGCCAAGCACGGACGCGCCGTTCACCATCGTGGTGTGGCTGTCGGTGCCGACCAGCGTGTCGGGGTAGGCCACGGTTTCGCCGTTCTGGTCCTTGTCGGTCCAGATGGTCTGGGCGAGGTATTCGAGGTTCACCTGGTGGCAGATGCCGGTGCCCGGCGGGACCACGCGGAAGTTGTCGAACGCCTTCTGACCCCACTTGAGGAAGGTGTAGCGCTCGATGTTACGCTCGTATTCGCGATCCACGTTCATCTGGAACGCGCGCGGGTTGCCGAATTCGTCGATCATGACCGAGTGGTCGATGACGAGGTCGACGGGGTTCAGCGGGTTGATCTTCTGGGGATCGCCGCCGAGCGCCTTGATACCGTCACGCATGGCGGCGAGGTCGACCACGGCCGGAACGCCGGTGAAGTCCTGCATCAGGACGCGGGCCGGGCGGTAGGCAAGCTCGCGCTGCGCCTTGCCGTTGTTGGCGGCCCATTCTCCGAACGCCTTGATGTCATCCGTGACGACGGTGTTGCCGTCCTCGAAGCGCAGCATGTTCTCGAGCACGACCTTGAGCGACACCGGCAGCTTCGAGAACGAGCCGAGCCCGGCCTCCTCCGCTGCGGGAATCGAGTAGTAGGCGACGCTCTGGTCGCCGACGCTGAGCGTCTTGCGGGTCTTTGAGCTGTCCTGGCCGACGGTGATGGGCATGATGCCTCCCTCTGCTAGCTTGGCGATCGGTCGCGGTCTGCCCGCTCTGTGCCCCACGGGGACATGCCGATCAAGGAAAGGTTTCGCGAAATGTATACTATTGTGCACAATCGGGCGCAAGGCCGTTCCCGTCGAGGCAGCACGCCCGTATCTCTCTCAAAACCTTGATTGGCTATTACAGTTCCCTTGGTCTATCCGGATCGGAACCGACACCCACGGAGTCTGCCACATGCCCCTTCGCGCCGCCTGGATCGTCGCCCTCAGCGCCGGACTTTGCGGCACAACGGCGATGTCGGGTGAGCGTCCGGTCGTGGTCGAGCTCTTTACCTCGCAGGGCTGTTCCTCCTGTCCGCCGGCGGACGAGCTGCTGGAAACGCTGGGCTCGGACGCCGACGTGATCCCTTTGGCGCTGCATGTGGACTACTGGGACTACATCGGCTGGAAGGACAGCTTCGCCCAGGCGCGATTCACCAAACGGCAAAAGGCCTACGCCAAGGCGGCCGGCCGCCACACCATCTATACGCCGCAGATGGTCGTGAACGGCACCGAGGACGTGGTCGGCACACGCCCCAAGGACGTGGCGGCCCTGATCGCCGAACACCGCGCCGCAGAGACCCCGGTTGCGCTTGATGTCTCGAGATCGTCTGACATGCTGACCGTGCGGGTCTCGACCGAGACACCGGTCGGGCCGTCAGTCGTCTACCTCGTGCGCTATGAACCCGACGCCACGGTGCGCGTTCGCCGGGGCGAGAACGCGGGCCGCACGCTCGATTACACGCACATCGTCACAGATTGGGACATGATCGGGCGTTGGGACGGGCAGAGTGCCTTCAGAGAGAGCCAGCCGATGGAAGGGGACGCCCCCGCGGTCGTGCTGGTGCAGGAAGACGGCTACGGGCCCATCCTCTCGGCCGCACGCTTGCGCTGACGCCGCGCCTGCCGCTCGGGCTTCCAGCGGCGATGGATCCAGAACCACTGCGCGGGGTCGGCCTCGACCCGCTTTTCCAGCGCACGTGTCGCCGCTTTCATCATCTCAACTGGTTCGCCGTGCGGGATCGGCGCGTCGAACTCGGCTCGGAAGCTCTGGCCGTCGGGCAGGCGCACCCCGAAGAAGGGCACCATGAGCGCATCGGCCTTGAGCGCGATCTCAGCCGCGGAAGTCAGGGTCGGGGCAGGGCGGCCCATGAAGTCAATCGGCTCTCCCTTGCCCGCGTAGAGATCGAACAGCAGCACGCCCATGCCGCCGCCACGGATATGGCGCAGCAGGCCCATGGTCCCGCGGCGTCCCTGTTCGAACACCGGGCCCGACAGGCGATGCATGTTCTCCGCGTAGTGGGCGTTGAAATAGGCGTTCGACATCGGCCGGTAGAGCCCGCCGATCTGCCAGCCGCGCGCGACAAGTGCCGCGCGGGGGGCCTCGAAGTTCCCGTAATGACCGGTAACGAAAAGGATCGGGCGTCCCTCGGCACGGGCGGCCTCCATCGCGGGCAGACCCTCGCCGGTCACCTCGGCCTCGGCCATGCGGTCGCGCAGGCCGAGTACATCGTAATTCTCGATCATCGTGCGGCCTGCATTGCCGGCGACACGGTCGGCCAGCCTGCGGCGTTCGGGCTCGGACATGTCGGGCCAGACGTGGGCGAGGTTCTCCATCGCGCGCCTGCGATACCCGGCGAGCGGCGCCACGACCTTCGACACGAGAGCATCCATGAGCCGCAACCGCGCGCCGAGCGGCAGGGCGAGACACGCCGAGATCGCCGCGCGCAGGGCGCGGTCGGTGGCCCAGTCGCCCCAGCTTCCGGTGGGGAGCGCGCCGTCCTCGTCTGTCGGTTCTGCCACGTGCGGCCCCGTCGATGGTTCGGTCAGGCCCTAGGTGATAGGTTGACGAGCATCGGGTCTCAAGCGCGCAGGTGGGATCGGCTGGGCAAACGGGGGCTTATCCCGCGCCTCCAACATTCTGGTGTCGCCGACTGACGCCTTAAGGATTATGCGCTTCGGAGCGAGGAATTGCGCGTGCTTTGCTCCGTATGGTCGCCGGAAGAAGAACTGGCGCGCGGGCGGCGCAGAGCCGACCGGCATCGGTCACGACCGTCCCATTCACACCACGCGCTCAGTCCTCGTCCGGTTCGACCATCTTGATCTCCCCGTTGTTGACCAGCGCCCGGATCGCGTCGATGACGGCACGCTGCGCAGCCTCGGCTTCCTTCGGTTTCGGCGTCGGACGCTCGGCGATCTCCTCGCTCAGGGTGGCCGCGACCCGCTTGGACAGATTGGCGAGCATGAACTCGGACACCGGCTGCAACTCCTCGGTGGTAGCGCCGGCGAGCGCCGTGACGAGGACGTCGTTCTCGACATCGCGGGACACCTTGGGCACGTCGGCCGCCGCCAGCCGTTCGGGGATATTGGCGAAGGTGAAGATCGCCCGGCGCACCGCTTCGGCGAAGGGCTTGTCGGTCTCGTCGAGCCCGGCGAGCACGTCGTCGCGGATGCCGTCGGCCGAGTAGTTGAGGATCGCACCCACCCGGTCCACCGGTGCGGAGGCGAAGGCGCGGGGCGGGTCGGCGTCGATCTGAGAGGCAAGCGCCAGCCCGATCCGGTCCACCGTCTCGGGCGTGACGCCCGAGGTCCGGGACACCGCATAGGTGATGCGCCGGGCCAGCGGACCGGGCAGCTTTCCAAGGACTTGTGCGGCCTTGTTCACCTCGATCTTCGACATGAGCACGGCGGCGATCTCGATGCTTTCGGAGGTGACGATCTGGACCAGCCGCTCCACGCTCTGGCCGCCGACGCGGTCCCACGGGTCGCCGGTCTGGCGCACGCCGGCCTCCTTCCGGAGGCGACGGGCCGTCTGCGCGCTGATCTTGCCGTCGAGCATGTCGAGCGCACCGGCCACGCCGCCGGGAAACGACAGTCCAACAGCTTCCAGCTCGTCTGCGAATTCGCCGATCACCTGGTCGAGCGTCGCGCGGTCGATGTAGCGCATTGCGCCCAACTCGTGCGTCAACTGTTCCTGGAGATCATCGGGCAGCGACGAGAGCGGTACATTCGCGCCCTCGTTCAGGATGAACTGCACGACGATCGCCGCCTTGGCGCGGCGCGTCAGGCGACGAGGGCCTGGCGGCGGCTCGGGCGATCGACCGGCAAACGACGCAGGGAGGGACATGGGCGAGGGCGCTTTCTGGCGGGTGCCCCCGGTATACCGCGCTCGCGGTTAAGAAAGCTTTATGCGCCGCCGCGCGTCAGGCGCGAAAACGGCCTCCGCGGAGGCCGTTCACAAAGGCGCGGGATCAGCTGCTGACCGGCACGCAGGCGTGGCTGTCGCTGTCGTAGGTCATGCCATCGGCGCAGGACATGGCCTGCTTACCCCAGCTGCACTGGGCCGAAGCCGACATCGCGGAGACGGCGGTCAGGGCAGCCGCGGCGAGAAGCGTCTTGATCGTCATCTGTCATCCTCCATTGGAATGGAACGACGGTAGCACAGCTTGACGTTACGGCAAAAAGCGCGGCGCACGGGCGCGTTCACGCCCGCGCGAGCGCCCGATCTTCAGGCGTCGCCGAAGACGCGGGCGAAGATCGTGTCGACGTGTTTCGTGTGATAGCCGAGGTCGAACTTCTCGGCGATCTCGTCTTTCGACAGCACGGCGGTCACGTCGGCGTCGTTCTCGAGCTCGGTCTGGAAGTCGCGGCCCTCTTCCCAGACCTTCATCGCGTTGCGCTGGACCATCGTGTAGGCGCCCTCGCGGCTCACGCCCTTCTGGGTCAGGGCGAGCAGCACCCGCTGCGACATCACCAGGCCTTTGAACTTGTGCATGTTCTGCAGCATGTGCTCGGGGTAGACCACGAGCTTGTCGACCACAGTGGCCAGACGCGCCAGCGCGAAGTCCAGCGTCACGGTCGCGTCAGGGCCGATGTTGCGTTCGACGGACGAGTGGGAAATATCCCGCTCGTGCCAGAGGGCCACGTTTTCCATCGCAGGGATCACAGCCATCCGCACCAGCCGCGCTAGGCCGGTGAGGTTTTCGGTCAGCACCGGGTTGCGCTTGTGCGGCATCGCCGACGAGCCCTTCTGCCCGGCCGAGAAGAACTCCTCGGCTTCCAATACCTCGGTGCGCTGCATGTGGCGGACTTCGGTGGCGAGGTTCTCGATCGACGAGGCGATCACGCCCAGAGTGGCGAAGAACGCCGCATGCCGGTCGCGCGGGATCACCTGGGTCGAGATCGGCTCGGGCTCAAGGCCCAGCTTCTCGCAGACATGTTCCTCGACGCGGGGGTCGATGTTGGCGAACGTCCCCACGGCGCCGGAGATGGCACCCGTGGCGACCTCGGCACGTGCAGTCCGCATCCGCTGGAGGTTGCGATGCATCTCGGCGTAGAAGCGCGCGAAGGTCAGGCCCATGGTGGTGGGCTCGGCGTGAATGCCGTGGCTGCGACCGATGCGGACGGTGTCCTTGTGCTCGTAGGCACGGCGCTTGAGCGCAGCCAGAAGTCCCTCGAGGTCGGCGATCAGGATATCGGCCGCGCGCACCAGCTGGATGTTGAACGTGGTGTCGAGAACGTCCGATGAGGTCATCCCCTGGTGCACGAAGCGCGCCTCGTCGGCGCCGACAATCTCGGAAAGGTGGGTGAGGAAGGCGATCACGTCGTGACGGGTCACCGCCTCGATCTCGTCGATGCGGGCCACGTCGAAGTCTACACCGTCGGCCTTCCAGACGGCTTCGGCGTTCTCCTTGGGGATCACGCCCAGCTCGGCCTGGGCATCGCAGGCATGGGCCTCAATCTCGAACCAGATGCGGAATTTGGTCTCCGGTGCCCAGATCGCGACCATGTCGGGGCGGGAATAACGGGGGATCATGGGAACCGCATCCTTCACGTCTTGTTGATATGTCGAGCCGGGTCTTAGACTCGGGCCATCGCAGAGACAAGGGACGCACCGTTTCGTGACAAACCGGCCCCTCAGCCCCGCCGACATCCTGACCCTGCCCGAAGGGCTGTCCGACTTCGAGGGCGGCTGGCGTCTCAGTCGCAAGATTCACGACCGCCATGTCGGCCAGTTCGGTCATGCCGAGGGACGGCTCCAGTTCTCGCCCGACGGCGACGGCCTGCGCTACGACGAGAGCGTCACCATGCATCTGCCCGGCCAGCCGCCGCTATCTGGCACGCGCGCCTATCTCTGGCGCGCGATGGACGGCGTCATCGACGTGCGCTTCGACACCGGGGCCCCGTTCCACCAGATCATGCTGGGCGAGCCAGAACCCGAGGCCACCCATCACTGCGCGCCCGACCTCTACCGCGTGTCCTACGACTTTGCCGACTGGCCGGTCTGGACCGTGACGTGGGAGGTCTCGGGGCCGCGCAAGGACTACCGGATGGAAACCCTCTTCGTCCGGGAGAAGCCGCGCGGCGGGTGAAGGCTTGCGGGCTCCGCGGCACTCGGGCAGAAGAGACATCGGCAACAATATTGCGACAGGAGGGGCTCATGAACCTCGCGACGAACCGTAACGTGCTGGTGGACCTGTTCGGGGCGACCGAAGGGGCCGGCCTGCGGCTTAAACAGGCGGCGCTCGTTGTCCTCGGCATCGGCGTTCTGGCCGTGGCGGCCAAGATCCGGATCCCGATGTGGCCGGTGCCGGTGACCATGGGCACCTTCGCGGTGCTGACGCTGGGCGCGGCCTATGGCCCCCGCCTCGGCCTCGCGACGATCCTTGGCTACATGCTGGTCGGCGCGCTCGGCTTCGACGTTTTCGCCGGCTCCTCGGCCGAGGCGAACGGCCTGACCTACATGATGGGCGGGACCGGCGGCTACCTCGCGGGTTACGTCGCGGCGACCGTGCTTCTGGGTATGCTGGCGCGCGCCGGATGGGACCGCACCGCGCCCAAAATGGCCGGCGCGATGCTCATGGGCAACGTGCTGATCTACCTGCCGGGCGTCGCCTGGCTCGGTGTGCTCTACGGTTGGGACAAGCCGCTGCTCGAGTGGGGCCTGACGCCCTTCCTCATCGGCGACGCTCTCAAGCTGGCACTGGCCGCCGTGATCCTGCCGCTGGCATGGCGCGCCGTGGGTCGCGCCCGCGGCTGAGACCGGTCCACACGGATGGAAAATTGGCGGCGCGGGGGCACACTCCCGCGCCGCGTTTCGTTTTCGAGGACGCCCGCCATGATCCTGCAGACGCACATGCCCTACGACCCCGCGGACCGTCCTCGGCTGCCGGGCATCCGCCCGCTCGAACCGGCGGAGTGGCTGCTGGTGGACGACGCCTTCGCCGCGCAGATGGCAGAGCGCGAGCGCCTGATCACCACGGGACGCGAGGCCGTAATCGCAGAATGCCCCGGCGCCAGGCCTGCCGTCTTGGAAGCGCTGGAGGTCATTCTGGAGAGGCTGCCCGAGGGATATGCCCGCGAAGGAGATGACGTGGTTCGGCCGGACGGCGCGACGGCGCAAATCGACCGAACAGATCCGCTGGCCACGCTCGGGCACCTCGTGCAGGACGATATCTGCATCATGCAGCGGCCCGATGGCGGGGATGAACACGTTCTCACCGCGGCGGTGCTGTGCTTTCCCGCGCGGTGGCGGCTGGCCGAGAAGATCGGCCGCCCGCTGATCGCGATCCATGAGCCGGTCCCGGAATACGATTCCGACCTCGCGCCGCGCGTGCAGCGGTTGTTCGACGGCGTGCGGGTCGGCCGTCCGCTGTGGCGGGTGAACGAGCTCTGGACCGATGATCCGACGCTCTTTCAGCCCGAGCCCCCGGCGAACCGGCCGAAATGGCGGGGCGCCGAAAGCCGCTACCTGCGCTCGGAACGGCAGTGCCTCGTGCGTCTGCCAGAGACGGGCGCGGTCGTCTTCAGCATCCACACCTACATGGTTGCGGCCGAGAACATGCCGTCACGCAGACCGGCCGACGCACCGGCCGAGTGATACGCGCTCCTAAGTTCGGCAAGATCAGCGCGCGAGGTCGAGGATCGGGCTCAGCACTCCGGCCTGCCACAGAACGTATCCGGTGCCGGTGAGGGCGAGCACGTGCGCCGACAGTCGCACGTCCGAGCCGCGCAGCGCGTGCACGGCGGAGAGCCCGATCGCCACCGGCATCGACACCACGGCCAGGGCGGCGGTCAGTGACCAGCTGGCCGCGCGCGCGCGGGTCTCGCTGACCTGCTGCGGACCGGGAGCGGTTTCGGAGAGCGCAGGTGTCGGCTCGGCGGCTGGCGCGGTGAACAGCGCGGGCTCCCCCTCCAGCAGCGAGGTCATGTTGCGTTCGATCTGGTCGATGCTCTCGTCCGCGTCGGGCAGAGCGGTGATCTCCCGGCGGGCCCGCTTGGGCGAGATGTAGCTTTGCGCGGCGAGAAACTCGTCGGGTGACAGCAGCACGTCAGGCTGGAGCCACTCGACACGGCGTGCCTCGATCAACGGCAGCGACCGCAGCACGATGTCCGACAGGATGGCGGTGCACCTGGCCCGTCCCGGCAAGCTTTGGCCCGGCCGCGCCGCAAGGGCGAAGGCAACCCGGGCGCCTCGTGCCGGATCGCGCTCGACCGTCACGCGGACCATGATGCGCGGTCCCGCAACCGCCTGGTGGGTTTTCGAGATGCGTACGCCTGCTGAACCGCCATCATGCTGAGCAAGAACGTCCGCGACGCCGCGCAGGAACGTGCGCGGTACGGGTCCGACCGGTCTGGGTGAGAGGATGGCGGCGTAGGGGCGCGGGGCATTGGACATGTGCGCAACCTTGGCGGGAGTATTCGTTCTCCCAGTACGCTAGTCCGGCAATTTGCAGAGATTGTGGCCCGACGGGTCCGCTTCGGTGGCGGCCCCGCGTGAAACGGGGCCGTTCCGTGGTGCTTGGCAGATCAGCCGTCAATCCGCGAGGCCATGATCGCGATCGCCTGCTGATAGACAGTCGCCGCGTTCCATTCCTGGATCGCGCGGAAGTTCGGCTGGCCTTGCTGGTAGCCGGCGCCGGGCTGCCAGCCCTTCTGGCGCAGATAGTTGGCGGTCGACGCAAGCGCGTCCGTGGCATTGTAGAAATCTACTCGGCCGTCGCCATTGCCGTCCACGCCGTAGCGAAGCGCGTTGCCCGGAAGGAACTGGGTGTGGCCAAGTTCACCGTGCTTGGCGCCCTGCGTGTTGCCGTTGATGGAGCCGCGGTCCACCAGTTGCAGCGCGCCGATTGCATGAGGCTTGAAGAAGTCCGACCGCCGGCAATCGTAGGCCAGCGTGGTGATCGCGGAAACGACGCTCGAATTTCCCATGAAGCCGCCAAAGCCCGTCTCCATCCCGTGGATCGCGAGGAGGACACCGGCCGGAACGCCGTAGGCGTTTTCGAGCGACTGGTAATATGACGGGTTCTGCGCGAGGCGCTGGCGGCCCTGCGACACGATGGTGTCGGCGCCACGCACCTGCATGAAGCGGTCGAGCGAGTAGTTGAAGCTTTTCTGGTTGCGATCCGCGGCGATGGTGTCGCTGGCATAGCGCGCGTTGGCAAGTGCCTGAAGTCCGCGCTGTCCGACACCTTGTGCCTGAGCCTGGGCGGCGAATTGCGATTTCCAGCTTTCGAAGCCCGACGCATTGTTCCCGCAGGATTGTGCGATGGCAGGGCTGGCGGCCAGGATCAGGCCGATGGCGGTAAGAAGGCGGCGCATGGGAGGCTCCCGTCAGGATTGTCTTTCCGAAAGGGTAGCGCCACTTCGTCGCACCGCAAGCGCTGTGGCCGCCACGTCGTTCGGCGACCGCCCTTGCAGAAGACGGGCGGCGCCGGAGGGCTCAGAAAGGCAGGGCCGCCATGGCGCCCGACACGTCGAGCATCGTGAAGAATCCGGCAAGACCCATCGCGAGAGAGGCGAGGCGAAAGTCCTCGCCGCGGACGACATTGAGGATCAGCACCGGCGCCGCGATAGGCAACGACACGGTCGCGACGCTGAGCGATACTGCCCAGGTGGCCAGTCTCGCCTCCATCGGGATTGGTGCATTCTGGGCGATCCTCTCGGCCTCGAGCTCTTCGTTAGTCAGCTGCAGCGTCATCACCCGGCGTAGTTCGGCGTCGTAGGCGTGGACGTGCGCGTCAAAGCGGTGCCGGTGCGCCGGAACATCTGAATTCGCCGCCGGACGACGGCGCGTCGCGGCTGCGGGGGGCAGGATGCCGGCGCGACGGCGCGAGCCGGGCCGGGGGCGGACGGTGCGCGGCCCCTCCTCGGCGGAGCGGACCGTCCGGCGTGGAGTGATGGTGGCCCGGGTTGCCGTCATCTCGTCCGAGAGAGCGGCGATGAATGCTGCGCGCGGGATCGCGACGCCGGACTCGTCCCACAGGACCTCGGTGGCGGGCACGCGCGGCAGAAGATGCCAGATCAGGCCGGCGAGGCGCGCACGCAGCGCATCGGCCTCCACATCCTCCGATTCCACGACCGCGGTCAGCTCGCTCCGGCCGCGCAGAACGCCGATCTCGAGCCGGGCAGTGAGTCCGTCGTTTGTGGTGGCGCGCGCTCCGTTCAGCGTGGGCGTCACGTCGGCCTTGATGCCGCAATCGGCGAGCGCGGCATGCAGAAGCCGGCACAGGTGGTCGGATTTGAGGAGTCGGTTGCCATCGAGGGAGAGGATCGCGCTTGCGTGAGCGGCAGGATCGACGTGGGCAAGGGCAGCAGCATGTCCGGTCATGAACAGATCTCCATTCGTCTGTCTTACGGGAACAATGCTGGGCGCGATTCGCGGTGCCAATGTGGTCCGCAAGGACCTTCACGACGGCAAATTCCGCGAAGTAGGGCGACGGTTGGGAAATGTCGCCACAATCGGCCGGTTTCGCGAATTTACTAAGGGATTTCCGCAGCGTCGTTTTCGGTCGCGGCAAATCCAGCTTTGCAATCGTGTTGCCTGTGGAAACAGCCGTACGCGTGCGAGGTAGGGGTCAAAAGCGCCTTTATCGGGCCACCACGAACGAAAACGGGCGCCCCGAAGGACGCCCGTGTCTGCCGGTCGGACTGCCGAAGCAGTCGCGTTCAGCAGCTGTAGTAGAGGCCGAATTCGACCGGGTGCGGCGTGTGCTCGTAGAGTTCGAGCTCTTCCGTCTTGAGGTCGATGTAGCCGTCGATCTGGTCCTTGGTGAACACGTCACCGGCCAGCAGGAAGGAGTGGTCGGCCTTGAGGGCCTCCAGTGCCTCGCGCAGCGAGCCGCAGACGGTCGGGATGCCCTCGAGCTCCTCGGCCGGCAGGTCGTAGAGGTTCTTGTCCATCGCCTCGCCGGGATCGATCTTGTTCGAGATGCCGTCGAGACCGGCCATCAGCAGCGCCGCGAAGCACAGGTAGGGGTTCGCCGACGGATCGGGGAAGCGGGCTTCGACGCGCTTGGCCTTCGGGCTCTCGGTCCACGGGATCCGGACGCAGCCCGAACGGTTGCGGGCCGAGTACGCGCGCAGAACCGGAGCTTCGAAGCCCGGGATAAGGCGCTTGTACGAGTTGGTCGACGGGTTGGTGAACGCGTTGAGCGTCTTGGCGTGCTTCAGGATGCCACCGATGAAGTAGAGCGCTTCCTGGGACAGGTCCGCATACTTGTCGCCCGCGAAGAGCGGCTTGCCGTCCTTCCAGATCGACATGTTGCAGTGCATGCCCGTGCCGTTGTCGCCGTAAAGAGGCTTCGGCATGAACGTCGCCGACTTGCCGTAGGCTTCGGCCACGTTGTGGATGACGTACTTGTACTTCTGCAGCTGGTCGGCCTGCTCGGTGAGCGAGCCGAAGATCAGCCCAAGCTCGTGCTGGCACGACGCCACCTCGTGGTGGTGCTTGTCGACCTTCATGCCCATGCGCTTCATGGTCGACAGCATCTCGGAGCGCAGATCCTGGCCGTGGTCGATCGGGTTGACCGGGAAGTAGCCGCCCTTCACGCCCGGACGGTGGCCGGTGTTGCCCATCTCGTACTCGGTGTCGGTGTTCCACGACGCGTCGATGGCGTCGACCTCGTAGGACACCTTGTTGATCGAGTTCGAGAACCGAACGTTGTCGAAGATGAAGAACTCGGCCTCTGGACCCCAGTAGGACACGTCGCCGATGCCCGACGACTTGAGGTAGGCCTCGGCCTTCAGAGCGGTGCCGCGCGGGTCACGCTCGTAGGGTTCGCCGGTGTCGGGCTCGACCACGGTGCAGTGAAGGCAGAGCGTCTTCTCGGCGTAGAACGGGTCGATATAGGCCGACTCCGGATCGGGGATCAGCTTCATGTCGGAGGCTTCGATCGACTTCCAGCCGGCGATCGACGAGCCGTCGAACATGAAGCCTTCCTCGAGGAAGTCCTCGTCGACCTGATCCTGCATCAGCGTCACGTGCTGCAGCTTGCCACGCGGGTCGGTGAAGCGGATGTCGACGTATGCGACGTCTTCGTCCTTCATCAGCTTGAGAACGTCACTCTTGCTCATGCTTTGAGTCCTTTTCTGTCGTGTGTCTCTGGGTCTGTCTGCGGATGGGGTGTGGCCCGGGCGGTGCGCCCGCGGCCCGGGGATCAGAGCGCGTCGGATCCGGTTTCGCCGGTGCGGATTCGGATCGCCTGCTCGACCGGCGAGACAAAGATCTTGCCGTCGCCGATCTTGTCGGTCTTGGCCGCACCCACGATTGCCTCGATGGCGGCGTCGACCAGGTTGTCATCCAGAACAACCTCGACCTTCACCTTGGGGAGAAAGTCGACGACATATTCCGCCCCGCGATACAGTTCGGTGTGACCCTTCTGACGTCCGAAGCCCTTCACCTCGACGACCGAAAGCCCCTGGATGCCCGCGTCCTGAAGCGCTTCCTTCACCTCGTCGAGCTTGAAAGGCTTGATGATCGCCTCGATCTTCTTCATGGCTTCGCCTCCTCGTCGCAGTCCTTGGGCGTCAGACCATGTCTCGGTGCCGCCCACAATCGCACACAAGCGGGAGGCGCGGGCGGGCGCCAGCGCAATCGGACGAAGCGATCAAATTTCGTGCGATACGCACAAGAATTGAGCAATTCGCGAACGAGGACTTGATGACACACCTGCTGACCGCTGCCGAGATGCGCGAGATCGAGGCACATGCCATGGAAAGCGGCATCGTCACGGGCCGGGAGCTGATGGATCGGGCGGGCCGCCGGGTTGTCGAAGCGCTCCAGACGGTCTGGCCCGATGCCGAGCGCGCGTCCCGGCGTGCGGCCATTCTGTGCGGCCCCGGCAACAACGGCGGCGACGGCTTCGTGATCGCGCGGCTTTTGCACGGTCTCGGCTGGACGGTCGAGGTATCGATGCTGGGATCGGTCGACGCGATGCCCGCCGACGCCCGCGTCAACGCCGAAAGCTGGCAGGAACTCGGGCCGATCCACGCCCTCGACGCGCATTCCAATCCCTGCGCCGCCGCGCCCGACCTCGTGATCGACGCGCTGTTTGGCACCGGGCTGTCGCGTCCGCTCGAAGGGCTGGACAGCCTGCTGTCATGCCTGCGCGCGGCGCACGGGCAGGGACGCTCGCGAATCGTGGCGGTGGATATTCCCTCGGGGCTTTGCGCCGACAGTGGGCGCGTTCTGGGCGGTGCCGGCGCAGCGATCCCCGCGCATCTCACGGTGTCATCCCACCGCGCAAAGCGCGGTCACTACCTGTCGGACGGGCCGGCGCTTTGCGGATCGCTCGTGGTCGGCGATATCGGCCTGCGGCCCGAGGCGACCGAAGGCCGTGGAGTGCCGCTGGTGGCGGCGCGGGCACGTGAGCTTTCGAAGGGGCAGAGCGGCCACAAATACGACAGCGGCCATGCGCTGGTAATGACCGGGGGGGCGGGCACCACCGGGGCGGCGCGCCTGGCCGCGCGGGCCGCGCTGAGGGTTGGCGCGGGCCTCGTGACCACCGGCGTGCCGGGATCGGCGCAGTTCGAGGTCGCCGCCCAGCAAACCGCTGTCATGCTGCGTCGGATTGACGACGGTGGGGCACTGGCGGACATGCTCGAAGGCGACGGACGCCTCAACGCGGTGTGCCTCGGGCCCGGACTAGGGGCCACCCGTGCGCTTGACCTCGTGCCGGCGGCGCTGGCCGCGCGACGTGCGACGGTGCTGGACGCCGATGCCCTGACGGCCTTTTCCGACGCGCCGGACACGTTCTTTGATGCGCTGCACGCGGACTGCGTCCTCACTCCGCACATGGGAGAGTTCGCGCGCCTTTTCCCGGACCTCGCCAGCCCCCTGACCGACGTGGCGGAGCGCGGCCCCGCGCCCTCGCGCATCGACGCCGCCCTGGCAGCGGCAAAGCGGTCCGGCGCCGTGATCCTGTTGAAAGGGCCGGACACGATCGTCGCCGCACCTGACGGCCGGGTGTCGGTGGCGGCCGCAGTATATGACCGGGCTGCGCCGTGGCTCGCCACGGCCGGGGCCGGCGATGTGCTGGCGGGCATGATTACGGGCCTCATGGCACGCGGTATGCCGGCGATGCGCGCGGCCGAAACGGCGGCGTGGCTTCACGCGGAATGTGCGCGGTGCTTCGGCCCGGGCCTCATCGCCGAGGACCTGCCCGAGGCGCTTCCGGGCGTGTTCCGAACGCTGGGGGTCTGATGGAAGAAGGGCCGCGGTCATCGCGGCCCCCGTTTGTGCGGCGAGGCGTTACTCAGGCGATCTGGCTGATCGGTTGACCTGCGGCGACCTCCAGGCCGTCGGCGTATAGAATGTGAGGCGCGTCGAAGATCAGCTCTACCAGCACCACGTCCGCGCGCCCTGCGTGATGGACGAATTCACCGTCCACCAGGCGCGAGACCGGGATCAAGGCCTGCTGTCGGCCGAAGAGGGCCATTGCCCGCCAGTCGCGGATCAGAACTTCCTGCGTCGCGGGCATGAGCACGTCGCGGTCCGGCCGCGCATTGCCCAGAGAGCCCGCGCGAATGCGCACGACGTCACGCTCCAGCCGGCGGTGGCGCACCTCGATCAGCGTCGCCATTCCGCTGTCGCGCGTGATGACCCGGTCGCCCGGTCCGAGCACGTCCACGGGAAGGGCACCGTCGAGGGTGAGCACTTCCGTCCCAGCGACGAGAGCGTTTGTGATGCATGACACGGTATCCGGGCGCAGCGGTGGCTGCCCCGTGCCGCGCCGGACCGTTTTCGGTTCCATGAGCGCATTCCTGCTGTTCCTGCCTCTTTTCTCCGATGATTATGGCAACACGAGGTTAAAGTCCTGCCTTTTCTTGGCGGGATTTTCCTCTCGCGTCCGGTGTGTGGCTTTGCTAGAGAGCGCCGGAACCGGGCACCCGCCCCCTGCGGGCGTCCCGTGACTGTGTTCGCGGGTGTGGCGGAATTGGTAGACGCACCAGATTTAGGTTCTGGCGCCGCGAGGCGTGGGGGTTCGAGTCCCTTCACCCGCACCAGAGGATGACGAGAGGACGACAGACAAGATGCAGGTCACCGAAACCCTGAACGAGGGCCTGAAGCGCGGCTACGCGATCACGCTGACGGCCGATGAACTCGATGCGAAGGTGCACGAGAAGCTGGCCGAGGCTCAGCCCGAAGTCGAGATGAAGGGCTTCCGCAAGGGCAAGGTCCCTATGGCGCTTCTGCGCAAGCAGTTCGGCCAGCGCCTGCTCGGAGAGTCGATGCAGGAAGCCATCGACGGCGCCATGTCCAAGCACTTCGAGGACACCGGCGACCGCCCCGCGATGCAGCCCGAGGTCAAGATGACCAACGAGGACTGGTCCGAGGGCGACGACGTCCACGTCGAAATGAACTACGAGAAGCTTCCCGACGTGCCCGAGATCGACCTGACCGACCTGTCGGTCAACAAGCCGGTCGCCAAGGCGTCCGACGAGGATGTCGAGGAAGCGCTCAGGAACCTCGCCGAGACGGCGCAGGACTTCAAGGAGCGCCAGGACGGCGTGAAGTCGAAGGACGGTGACCAGGTCGTCATCGACTTTGTCGGCAAGGTCGACGGCGAGGCGTTCGAGGGCGGCGCGGCGGAAGACTATCCGCTGACGCTCGGATCGAACTCGTTCATTCCCGGCTTCGAAGAGCAACTCGTCGGCGTGACCAAAGGTGAGGAAAAGGCCGTCGAGGTCACCTTCCCCGAGGAGTACGGCGCCGAGAACCTGGCCGGCAAGGCCGCGGTCTTCGACGTGACCGTCAAGGAAGTGAAAAAGCCCGTTGCCGCCGAAATCGACGACGAGCTGGCCAAGAAGTTCGGCGCCGAGGATCTCGAAGGCCTCAAGGGTCAGATCCGCGAGCGGCTCGAGGCCGAGTACCAGGGCGCCGCGCGCCAGGTGGTCAAGCGCCGCCTGCTCGATGTGCTGGACGAGAAGGTGCAGTTCGACCTGCCGCCGAGCCTCGTCGATGCCGAAGCCAAGCAGATCGCGCATCAGCTCTACCACGAGGACAACCCGGACGATCACGGCCACGACCACGGCGAGATCGAGCCCACGGACGAGCACAAGACCCTCGCCGAGCGCCGCGTGCGCCTCGGTCTGCTGCTGGCCGAGATCGGCAATCAGCACGAGGTCCAGGTGACCGACGCCGAGATGACCCAGGCGATCATGAACCAGGCGCGTCAGTATCCGGGCCAGGAGCGCGCGTTCTTCGACTTCGTGCGTCAGAACCAGCAGATGCAGCAGCAACTGCGCGCGCCGATCTTCGAGGACAAGGTCGTGGACGTGATCCTCGAAAAGGCGAAGGTCGAGGAGAACGAGGTCGCCAAGGAAGACCTGCAGAAGATGCTCGACGAGCTGGACGAAGTCTGACCGCTCCGGCGGTCAACGTTCCCAAGACTCAAAAACGGCGGCCTTCGGGCCGCCGTTTTTTGTTCGATCCCAAACTCGAACAGGACTTTTCGTGCGCGGTCAGGCGGTCATGTGCTCGGGCAGAGCGTTGCGAATTTCGCTCCAGACCGACTTCGGCACGCTGCGCGCGATTTCGGACACGAGGGCCTGCGCCGCTTCGCGTTCTTCGTCGGTGCGTGCGGCCTGCAGCTGATCGCGGCAGTAGATCGCCAGCGCGACGAGCGGGTTCTGCGCGGCATCGGACGCGGAGGCCGCCGGGGCTACGGGAGCTGCGGTCTTGCGGACTTCGGGGTGGGTCACGGTGAACATGGTGCGGATCTCTTCCTCTGTGCCGAAAACATCGCCTTCAATTCCGGCGAACTCACGAATCGATGCGACGCGCTCGGCGGAGGCGTCCATCAGTGCGGCCATCGCGACGACCTTGCCCATCGGCTTGGCCGAGCCGAGATAGTCGTAAGGGGCGTTGCCCGAGCGACGCATCAGCCGGTTCATCACCGGGTCGATCACTGCGACCGCGTCGGTCACGCCGGCCTGCATCGCGTATTCGAATGCGCCGACCATGATCTCGGACGTCACGTAGGACACGGTGTTACGACCGGCGCCGCGGCCGAGACGCTCGGTATCGATGCAGAAGCGAGTGGCTTCCCAGACCTGGGGGTCGCGCAGGGCCGGCTCGCCATCGAGCAGCTCGGCGAAGACGTCGGTCATCATGTGCGGACCGGTCGTCTGCAGGAGGCGCATGGTGCCGACGACGCGTCCCTCGTCGTCGAGGCTCACCACGTAAGCCGGGTCGAGGCCATCGAACACGTCGATTTCCAGCCCTTCTTCGTTGACCTGGACATCCCAGCCCAGCCGATCGCGGAAGACGCGCGCGCGCAGCGCGAAAACGTCACGCATGATATCCGCGAAGATGTCGCGATTCAGTGCGTCGAGTACGATGATCACAGTATTTTCCCCTTGCTGTCAGGCTCTTTAAAGCAAGGGTTAACGTGAAATGCGGCAAAAGCTATTGGGGCTTTCCCGTATCACGACGTCATAATTGTGTGTCAGCCTGCCTCGATCAGTCCCAAGGCGATGCCGCGACCCACTGCCTGCGGCGTGGTCAGGGCACTGAGCTTGGTGCGGGCGGAGCGCAGGTGCACCTCGACCGTCCGGTGCGAGATTCCGACGATGTCCGCGATGTCCTGCTGCGTCTTGCCGAGAGCGGCCCACTGCAGGACCTCACGCTCGCGCTGCGACAGCTCGAAGCGATTGAGCGCCGCGGTCATGGGATCTGTCCGCATTACAGCATCATGCAGGTGCACGGCTGCGTGCTGGAGACGCGGCATGACCTCGGTCTTGAGCGCGATCCATTCGCGGTCCGAGCAGTCGCGCGTGACGCTGAGCAGGCCGCATTCGCCCATGGGCCCGCGGATCGGAACCGTCAGACCGCGGTCCGAAATGCCGAAATCCGTTGCTTCCGAAAATAAGGTGACGAAGTCATCATCCCGCGCGAGTCTGCCCCAATCCACCGGGGCGACGCTGCGTGACGCCTTGTGCAGGGTCGGGTCGAACTCGTGGAAGCCGCGGGAGCCGTAATGCGTCTTCCATTCGTCGGGATAGGTTGCGTAGCCTTGAACATCCCGCGTGATCGGGTTCGCCACGGCGTAGGACGCGTAGTCGAACTCGAGCTGGTCGCAAAGCTCCAGCAGGAAGGTATCGAAGTGATCGGTGCGGCCGGGGAAACCGGCAAGGTCAATCAGCTGCATGGCCACGCCTGTTCGCCGTGGCAGGCCCTGCCACAGGGGATTTTACGGTCGCGCACCCTCTCCGGCCTGCGCAAGTGAGCGCAGAAAGGCCATGACGGCCTCGCGCTGCGATCCGTCCAGTGTCGTGAAAATCTGGGCGAGTTCGCGGGTCTGGGATGGCGAAAGAGGGGCATTTTCTCCTCCGGCCGAGGCACGGGGGTCGTCTTCGCCCAGGTCGAGATCCTCGAAAAAGAGGCTGACCGGAACTTCGAGAACGCTGGCAATGCGCCACATCTGGGCGGCCGAGATACGGTTCTGGCCACTCTCGTATTTCTGAACTTGCTGGAAGCGAACGCCGAGGCGTTCGCCGAGATCGCGTTGGGTGAGCCCGCGCGCCTGGCGCTGTGCCCTAACCCGGGCACCGATATGTTTATCTACCAAATTCAAAACCAAAACTCTCTTCGTTTCGCTCTAGCCTCACCAACTTTCATCAGTGATGCAAGAGCAAGTTGTCAAAACACGGGCGGTCACGAACTTATTTTGCGAATGAATTCCTCATTTCGGAAACAAAAAATGCCGGCCCCGTGATAGGGGCCGGCACTGTAAACAATGACCTGAGGGGGCGTCTCAGCCGCGGTCGTCTTCGCCTTCGGCAAGACGGGCGTCGAGCTCGTCCTTGTCCTGCACGGCCGGCTCGTCAGACGCCTGCTCGTCCGCGGTCTCGAGCTCGTCGAGCTGTGCCGCGCCGATGTCGTCGAACAGTTCCGAGATCTCGAACTCGGCCTGTGCCTCTTCCTCGGCGGCCAGCTGCTGGATCGACTTGCCCTGCGCCTGGATCTCGGCCTCTTCGGGCGAGCGGGCGACGTTCAGGGTGATCTCGCAGACGACCTCGGGGTGAAGGTGGATTTCCACCTCGTGCAGACCCAGCTCCTTGATTGGCTCGCGGATGATGACCTGCTTGCGGTCGACGTCGAAGCCGGCTTCCTTGCAGACCTCGGCGGCGTCACGGGTGGTGACCGAGCCGTATAGGTTGCCGCCGTCGGACGCCTGACGAATCACCACGAACTTCTCGCCGTCGAGCTTCTCGGAGACCTGCTCGGCCTCCTTGCGGGTCTCGAGGTTTTTCGCCTCGAGATGGGCCTTCTCGGCCTCGAAGCGGGCGATGTTCTCCTTCGACGCGGTGAGCGCCTTGCCCTGAAGCAGGAGGTAGTTGCGGGCGAAGCCGGGTTTGACGTCGACGACGTCGCCCATCTGGCCCAGCTTGGCCACGCGCTCGAGCAGAATGACTTGCATCTCTCTCTCCTTACTTCACGGCGTAGGGCAGGAGGGCGAGGAAGCGGGCACGCTTGATGGCGCGCGCGAGTTCACGCTGCTTCTTCGCGCTGACTGCGGTGATGCGCGAGGGGACGATCTTGCCGCGCTCGGACACGTAGCGCTGCAGGAGTCGGGTGTCCTTGTAGTCGATCTTGGGCGCGTTCTCGCCGGAGAACGGGCAGACCTTGCGGCGGCGGAAAAACGGTTTTGCTGCCATGGTTTAGCTCCTTGTTTCTCGGGCGATCAGTTGCGGCGGCGACGGTCGTCGCGCTCGTCGCGCTTCTGCATCTGGATGGACGGGCCTTCCTCGTGCTCCTCGACCTTGATGGTCAGGACGCGCATGACGTCGTCGTGCAGGCGCATCAGGCGCTCCATCTCCTGCACGGCCGTCGCGGGGGCGTCGGTGCGCAGGAAAGCGTAGTGCCCCTTGCGGTTCTTGTTGATCTTGTAGGCCATCGTCTTCACGCCCCAGTACTCGCTGGTGACGAGCGTGCCACCGTTGTCGGAGAGGACGGAGGTGAAGTGTTCGATCAGGCCCTCGGCCTGCGCGTTGGACAGGTCCTGACGCGAGATGAAGACATGCTCGTAGAGCGGCATGCGATCTTCCTCATGTTCTGGCGCGTTTCAAAGGGCAGGCGATGCATCCTCTCCGCACCTGCCCACGAGAGACCGCGCGGTGCGAAAACGTTCGCGGAGAGAGCGGCCCGTATACACGGATTGCCCAGTCACGCAAGGGGCGGGGAGGGCGCGCGCAGGACATCGCCGGCGCGCGCGGCGCGGCGTCCTGCGCGGGCGACGCGTGACCTTCCGCAAGGTCGCCTTAAATTGGCCCATGTTGTTAACAATGTATAAACCAGAGCCGCATTAGTAACGCCGCGCCGACACCGGAGATCTCTATGAGCGATACCGCCCGTCACGGACACAACTCCCACGAGGTATTCTCGAATCCGCAACCTTCGGCGTTCGACCCGGTGATGCGCGCGGCGCTGGTGATGATCGGCGGTGCGCTGATCGCCGCCGCGCTGGCGATCTGGATGGGGGCCGGCCGCGGCGTCGCAGACCTGCCCGCGCTCGGACTGATCCGCCTCGGGGTGTCATGCTTCCTCGGGCTCTCCGGTCTGACCTGTTTCGGCGCGGCCCGCGTGATCGGACGCACCCGCTGATCATCCTCGGTCCAGAGGCACTCAGCGCACAGTCGAAACCCCGTCTGTTCACATTTCAACAGATCCTGTGATGCGGCGTGGCGTTGATCGTAAGGTGCGGGGGTGCATCTCTGAGGCGGGATAACCGCAACAGAGAGGACTTCCTCATGAACCGCTTCGCAGCCGCCACCGCGCTCGCCCTTGTGCCCGCTACGGCCGTTCTGGCCGAGCCCGTCGAGTACTCGCTCGACAGCTCGCACAGCCAGATCGTCTTCCACTACGACCACCTCGGCTTCTCCACGGGCTACGGCATGTTCTCGGGCTTCGACGGCACGATCATGTTCGACCAGGAAGACCCGGCGAACTCTTCCGTCGAGGTTTCCTTCCCCGTGCGGTCGATGATGACCGGCTGGGAAGGCCGCTTCGAGCACTTCATGTCCGAGGATTTCTTCGGCGCCGAAGAGGGCGACATGGTCACCTTCACCTCCACCGGCATCGAGGTGATCGGCGAGGAAACCGCCGAGATCACCGGCGAGCTGAGCATGAACGGGGTGACCAACGAGGTCGTCCTCGACGCGCAGCTCAACAAGGCCGGCTCGCACCCGATGGAAAACAAGCCCTGGGCCGGTTTCTCGGCGACGACCACGGTGCTTCGCTCGGACTATAATCTCGGCATGTTCGCGCCGGCCGTCAGCGACGAGGTCGAAATCGAGATTTCGGTCGAGGCGATGGAAGGCCAGCCCGAGACCGACAGCTGATCGATCCGATCATCTTATGATGCGACGCCCGCCAGGTCTCCCGGCGGGCGTTTTCGCGTGTGCGGGATGAGGTGCGCTGCCTCTTCCCTTTGGCAGTGGCGGATCCCGACCGAGGGCGACCGCGTTCCACGCGCATAGCGCTTTCCTCGGTAACGGAGCTGTCCTTGCTAACAACGTCCCGAATGTTGGACGGTCTCGCTCGGGGACCGGGTGTTCGGAACCGACCGGAATCTATGGCCTGCGTCCGGCAACGGTAATGTGGTCCGGTGGGCTGGAGACGGTCCCGGCCCCGGCCGTTTGCGGATCCCGGGGAAGACGAAACTCGGCGCTCGGGGTGGAGGAGTTTCATGCAGTCAGTAAGATTCTGCCGATCGCGTCCCGGTCACCGTGCTGCCTCGATCGGCCGATCGACCCCGTTCCGTTGTTCGCCCCCGGCAGGCCGGTGGTGTGGCCGCGGTCTCAGAGCTCCGGGTCTCATCAGACGTGGACGAGCTCCTTGTCACGTTTCGCCAGGCGGTATGCGAGTCCGTTGTTGGCTAAAATGAAGAAGAGCCGTGTCGTTGTCCTCGTGCTGGTGGTGCTTGCCGGAGCGGCAGGGCTCTGGCTTTACCTCGGCCGGCCCGATCTGGGCGCGGGACTTGACTCCGGGGCGCTCGAGGAATGGGTGACGTCCGCCGGTGCGCTTGGACCTGTGGTGGTGGTCGGGCTGATGGCCCTCGCCGTGGTCGCGAGTCCGCTTCCCAGCGCACCTGTCGCCATGGCCGCCGGCGCAGCCTACGGCCATGCTTGGGGCACCCTGTGGGTGATCCTGGGAGCAGAGGCCGGCGCGCTTGTCGCCTTCGCGCTCGCTCGCATGCTGGGGCGCGATGCGATGCGGCGGTGGTTCGGCGACAAGGTCGAACAGGGGTTCCTCGGCTCTCAGAATGCGCTGACCCTGATGGTCTTCGCCAGCCGGCTCATGCCCTTCGTGTCATTCGACCTTGTAAGCTACGCCGCGGGTTTGAGCGTGATCCGCTTCTGGCGTTTCGCTCTGGCGACGCTGGCGGGCATCGCGCCGGCCAGTTTCCTTCTGGCCCACCTGGGCGCGCAGGCGGTCACCGACGGCCTTGGCCCGGTGGACTGGGCGCTCGCCGTCGGGTTGGGCGCCGTCACCGGGGCGCCGCTTGTCTGGGCCGCGCTTCGCGGCCGTGGGCCGGGCAGGGGACGCGGAGACGGGTGAGGCGCGGACCACCCCGAACGGGCTTGGCCGATGCCGACGACTGCCCTTCGAGATCGGCTGGATGCCGAGCGAGACAGGTCTCGCGCGCGTGGCGAAAGCGGGCGCATCCGTCTCTCGAACAACTAATCCCTTAGCGGCAAGGTGCAGTCCGCCATCGCCCTGAAGTTCCGAGGGGAAGCGCGGAAGCATGGGCATACGCGTCGAGACACGATCGCGCCAATTGGTTACCAGTGCGGCTGCGCGAAATTCCCCCACGTGCCAAGAGGGCCGAGCTCATCTGCTATGGCGCCGCACGTGTGACCGGCTGGGGGCCCCCTCCGCTCGGTCGCCGACTCGGAGGAGGCCTTCAGCCGTCAAACCCGGGTCATTCGCTCGCGCGGACCGCCGTCAGTTCAACCTGCACGCCGATTTCGAAACCAACGGTGTCCTCGCTGTCCATGCTCTGGCCGACCTCGTAGTTGCGCCTGTCGAGCGTCGCGGTGCCGCGCATCTCGGCGGTGTCGCCGTCGAGGGTCAGTTCGAACGGCATGGTGACCGGTGCCTCCTGGCCCTTCAGCGTGACCGTGCCGTCCGCGACCCATCCATCGGCCTCCCTGAGGATCTCGGCCGCGAAGGTTGCGGTCGGATGCTCTTCTGCGGCGAGATAGGCAGGGGCCTTGGCTTCGGATGTCACCGAGCCGAGTGTCAGGGAAGGTACGGCGATCTGCACCGTGACCTCGCCCGCCGGGCCCGGCTCGTCGCTCGGGGTGAAGGCGATGTCCGCGGTCCAGTCCGCGAACTCGCCACGCACTTCGCTGCCCATCTGCTGAACGACGATGGCGAGCGTGCCGTCCTGAACCTCCCATTCCGAGTCGACGTCCTCGAGCGCCGCGCTTTCGCCGCCCTCGGGGCCCGAGAAGAGCCCTGCCGCTGCGCCGCCTGCCAGCGCGACGCCCCAGAAGGCCAGCGCCAGAACGAACGGCAGGACGATGCCGTGGCGCCCGTCGGGAGACGCCGCGCGGGTGGTCCCGGGCAGCATCCGGCGCAGGGTCGCGTCCTTGTCGACAACGTGGTGCTTCACCGCTCCGGCCACGTGCAGGACGATCGACGCCACCAGCACCAGCATGAAGACGTAATGCAGGGTCCACGCGGTCTCGGCCAGCTCGGACGATTTCGGAACGAGCGGCAGCGACTGGCCGAAGGGCCACCAGATGCGTGCGAAGCCTTCGCTCGCGGCGTGGCCGATCCAGCCCGACAGCGGCACGAGGACCAGACTGCCGTAGAGCAGCCAATGCACGGTGTCCGCGGTCAGCGTCTCGGTCCTGCGCTCGGGGTGAAGCGGTGCAGGCTTCGGCTGCGCGAGGGCCCAGAGGATCCGCAGGAGCGCGACAAAGAACACGGCGACCCCCACGGTCTTGTGCGCAGAGAACAGCGCGGTCTTGAGGGCGATCTCGCCCTCGGTTCCGCGCGGCGCCCATTCGGCGGCGAACCCCAGCGCGAGGTTCGCGAAGATCCCGAGTGCCGTGATCCAGTGAAAGGTCTTGGCGACCGCGCCGTAGCGATCGGTGGCATTGCCGAGGGACATGGAAGGGCTCCGGTCGTGAAGGTATCTGGACGGCTTGTTCGGTGACGATAAGTAAAGCGCGCGTTTCGCGCCGCAATCCGGCACCTTCGCACAGGACGGCTGCGCGGGGTCACGGGGGTGGCGCGGGAGACCGTCACGTTGCGCGCATCTGTCGCGGCAGCTAGGAAGGCCGGGACGGGCGCGCCACGCGCCAAAATACAAAAGACACAACCGACGTTCGAGGAGACCCCGATGAGCCGAGCCTTCGTTTTCCCCGGTCAGGGCGCGCAGACCATCGGCATGGGCCGCGATCTGGCCGACGCCTATCCCGCCGCGCGCGCGGTCTTCGACGAGGTGGACGACGCGCTGGGACAGAAGCTCTCGAGCCTGATCTGGGAAGGCGAGGCCGACGAACTGACCCTGACCGCGAATGCCCAGCCGGCGCTGATGGCGACCTCGCTCGCGGCGATGCGGGCGCTCGAGGCCGAGGGGATCAAGGTCACTGACGCGGCCTTCGTGGCCGGCCATTCGCTCGGTGAGTATTCCGCGCTGGCCGCCGCTGGCGCGCTTTCGGTGGCAGATTGCGCGCGGCTGCTGCGGATCCGCGGTCAGGCCATGCAGGACGCCGTTCCGGTTGGCGAGGGCGCCATGGCCGCGGTTTTGGGGCTCGACCTGGCCGCTGTGCGCGAGGTCGCCTCCGAAGCCGCGCAGGGCGAGGTGTGCGAGGCCGCGAACGACAACGATCCCGCGCAGGTGGTGGTCTCGGGCCACCGGACGGCGGTCGAGCGTGCGGTCGACATCGCCAAGGGAAAGGGCGCCAAGCGCGCGCTGCTGCTGCCGGTCTCGGCGCCGTTCCATTGCGCGCTCATGCAGCCGGCGGCCGACCGGATGCAGACCGCGCTTGCCGAGGTCGAGATCGCCGCTCCGTCGGTGCCGCTTGTCGCCAACGTTCGCGCGGAGGCGGTGCAGGACGCCGCCACCATCCGCGAGCTTCTGGTGGCACAGGTCACCGGCGCCGTGCGCTGGCGCGAGAGCGTGGCATGGATGGCCGGGCAAGGCGTCACCGAGGCGTGGGAGATCGGCGCCGGCAAGGCGCTCTCGGGCATGATCAAGCGTATCGATCGCTCGGTCGCGACCCGCGCCGTGGGTACCCCCGACGACGTGCGCGCCGCGGCCGGCGCCTGAACCCCGGCACACTTCGCATGACCCGGCCCCCGGGCGGCCGGACCCGATACCGAAAAAGGAAAGCGACATGTTCGATCTGACGGGAAAATCCGCGCTGGTCACCGGCGCCTCGGGCGGCATCGGCGGCGCCATCGCCTCCGCCTTGCACGAGGCAGGCGCGACGGTCGGCCTTTCGGGCACCCGCGAGGCCCCGCTTCAGGAGTTGGCGGACCAGCTGGGCGAACGCGCGCACGTTCTGCCCTGCAATCTCTCGGATGCCGAAGCCGTCACCGCGCTGCCCAAGCAGGCCGCCGAGGCCATGGGCAGCGTCGATATCCTGGTGAACAACGCCGGCATCACCCGCGACAACATCTTCATGCGGATGTCCGACGACGAGTGGACGCAGGTTCTCGAGGTCAACCTCACGGCCGCCTTCCGCCTGTCGAAGGGTGTGCTGCGCGGCATGATGAAGTCGCGCTGGGGCCGCATCGTCAATGTCTCGTCCGTGGTGGGCGCGACCGGCAACCCCGGCCAGGGCAACTACGCCGCGGCCAAGGCGGGCCTCGTGGGCATGACCAAGTCGCTGGCCTACGAGGTCGCGAGCCGCAACATCACGGTCAACGCGGTGGCCCCGGGCTTCATCGAGACGGCGATGACCGAAAAGCTCAACGACGAGCAGAAGCAGCAGATCCTGGGTCAGATCCCGTCCGGCCGCATGGGCACGCCCGAGGAAATCGCGGCCGCCGCGCTGTTTCTCGCCAGCCCCGGCGCAAGCTACGTGACGGGCACGACGTTGCACGTGAATGGCGGAATGGCCATGCTCTGACGGCGCCTTAAATGCCTTGGGGGAAAGCGTTTGCCATCCCCGATCCATGTGCTATAGGCGCTCGCAATTCAGGACGGGGCATGCAACGGTGCCCCGACCGGCATCCGGATCCCGCGCGGGAGGGTGCACCGTCGCCGCCCGGAAACGGGCACGAAGACCAGCCCGAGACTTTGGGCGAGGGAGAGCAGGGCCGCTCGGGTCCGAAGCATTGTGAGGAAGACAACATGAGCGACATCGAAGATCGCGTGCGCAAGATCGTGGTCGAGCATCTCGGCGTCGAAGAAGAGAAGGTGACCGAGAACGCTTCGTTCATCGACGACCTCGGCGCCGACAGCCTCGACACGGTCGAGCTGGTCATGGCCTTCGAAGAGGAATTCGGCATCGAGATTCCCGACGATGCGGCCGAGACCATCCAGACCTTCGGCGACGCCGTGAAGTTCATTAAGGACGCCGTGTAAGCGCGTCCTTCGATCCTCTGAACGACGAAAAGGGCGACGATCCGGTGGGATCGTCGCCCTTTTTCTTGGCCGTGGACGTCACACGCCAGCGCGTCGAAGCTGGTCCTGCTCAGCTTCCGGTCCCGCCACCGAGCCAGAGACCCAGCAGGAACATGGAGATCATGAAGAGCCAGAGCTTCAGCAGGAAGCTGGGGCTTGGCTCCGACGGATTGAGGTTGCGCCACAGGCGTGCGGCTTGATCGCCGATGCGGGACATGTGACCCTCCTTTCGGAATGGTTAGTAAATACTAAGTAAACCGTAGATAGCGACGCGGCAAGCAAAACTCCGAGCGACGAGCGCGCGGCCGCCGCGATCCCGATCTTGCAACCTAAGGGTCTGCCGCACCGCGCGTCGACGCGAATGCCATCACTCCGCGGAAGGCGGCGATGCGACCGTCGGCACGGTGTCGGCCTTGACCGCGCCACGCTTGCCGATGGGGCGCTCGCGCCCGATCGTGGTGTCACGCGAGGTCTGGTGTTCCATCTCGGCGTTGAACTCGGCGCCGAGCAGCACGATGAACGCCGACAGCCAGAGCCAGGTCAGCAAGATGATGACCCCGCCCAGCGTGCCGTAGGTCTCGTTGTAGCTGCCGAAATTCTGGACGTAGATCGAAAAGCCGATCGTCCCGATGATCCACAGCAGGGCGGCGACGAAAGCGCCGGGCGACACCCAGCGCCATTTGGGACGGCGCCGCGACGGAGCGAAGCGATAAAGCAGCGACAGGCCGAACACTGTCATTCCGAACAGGATCGCCCATTTCAGGATGCGCAGGAGAATGTCGAGGCTTGTCGGCAGGCCCACGAAGCTCATGATCGCGGGGATGATGACCACGGCGTTCAGCGCGAAGGCGACGCCGAGGATCAATATCACCATCAGCGCAACCGCCGTGAGGTTGAGCACGATGATGTTGCGCTTTTCCCTCTCGCCATAGGCTATGTTCATGCCTGCCATCAGCGTTTTCACCCCGCGGATCGCACCGTAGAGCGCAAGCGCCAGCGCGAGGATCGCGGCGAAGCCGGTGGCGGTCTGATCGCCGCCGGTCACCTCGAGAACCTGACCCTGAATGATGTCCGCGGCCTCGGCCGGCAGGATGTCCACGAGCTGTTCGAGCTGCATGGTCAGGTCGGACGGATCAAAGGCATATCCCGCGAGCGACACGAATGCGGTGAACGCGGGGAAGATCGACAGCAGCGTGTAGAAGGCGACGCCCGCCGCGACCACCGAGATATTGTCCTGTGCCACGTCGTTGGCAACGCGCCGCAGGATCTGCCACCACGCGCGCATCGACAGGTGGCGAGGGCGCTCTGCGTCGGCGCCGTGGTGCGGGGGGGCGCTCATGGGCGCGTCTCCGGTTAGATCGGTCATGGCGATCTACTTAGCGCGCAAGGGCGGGTTTGGCGAAACCTGGTGCCAGCCGGACAGGCGATGCGTGTGTCCCGGGCAACAGTGTCGTGCGCGACCTGTCATGCTGCCGGCACAAAAAAGGCCCCCGGTCCGCACAGGAACCGGGGGCCTCTCAGATTGCCTGCGACGGAAGGATCAGCCGTCGAAGTTGACCTCTTCCATGATCTGCAGCGCGTCGGAGCGCAGGTCGGCCAGTTCCATCAGGTTCACATCGTCCGGCGTGAACTCGCCCCAGGACCGGACCAGCTCGGAGGCCTCGATCTCGGAGTCGACCGGGTACTCGTAGTTGGCTTCGGCGTAGATCTGCTGCGCCTCGGGGGATGCCAGGAATTCCATGAAGGCGCGCGCATCCTCGGCGTGCGGAGCCGACGCGGTCATGGCGACGCCCGACACGTTCATGTGCGTGCCGCCCTCTTCGAATTCCGGGAATAGGACGTTGACGCTTTCGGCCCACTGGGTCTGCTCTTCGTCCTCGAGCATCTTGCCCATGTAGTATGTGTTGCCGAGCGAGATGTCGCATTCACCCGCCCAGATCGCACGGACCTGCGCGCGGTCGTTGCCCTGCGGTTTCCGGGCGAGGTTGTCCTTGAGATCGGACGCCCATTGCTTGGCGGCATCGTAGCCGTGGTGATGGATCATCGCCGACAGCAGCGCGAGGTTGTAGGGATGCGTGCCCGAGCGGGTGCAGATGCGACCTTCCCACTTGTCGGACGCGAGGTCCTCGTAGGTCGTGATCTCTTCCGGGTCCACGCGCTCTTTCGAGGCGTAGACGATGCGGGCGCGGGTGGTGACGCCGAACCACTGGTTGTCGGGATCGCGGAAGGCTTCGGGGATATGCTCTTCGAGGACCTCGCTCTCGACCGGCTGGGTGACGCCACCCTCGACGGTCTGGCTCAGGCGCGCGATGTCCACCGTCATGATGATGTCGGCGGGCGAACGGTCGCCCTCGGCCTGGAGGCGCTCGGTCAGGCCACTGTCGAGATAGACCACGTTGGTCTCGATGCCGGTCGCCTCGGTGAAGGCGTCGGTGATCGGCGCGATCAGCTCGGGCTGCCGCTGCGAGTAGATATTGACCTCGGCGAGCGCAGGCGTCGCGACGACCAGCGCGGCGACAGCGATGGCGGTGGTGCGGATCATGGAAGGCTCCTCTGACATCCAGACTGGTTGCCTGCCTTAAATCCGAGAGAAATGGTCGGGTCAATGGCTGATCGAAATTATCGGGTTTGATCGGCCAAGACGGAGGGGCGCATGGCGCGCCACGCCGCGCCGTCAGCCCCGCGCTTTTTCCTCGGCCTTCGCGGCGTCCCAGAGGCCGTCCATCTCGGCAAGGTCGCTGTCCTCGGGGTGACGGCCCTGACGGGCCAGCGCGGACTCGACCGCGCTGAAGCGACGGGTGAACTTCGCGTTCGCGGCGCGCAGCGCCTCCTCGGGGTCGATGTCCATGTGCCGCGCAAGGTTCGCCATGACGAACATCAGGTCGCCGAACTCCTCGGCCGCGTGGTCGGGATCGGTCGCCTCGCGCAGCTCCTGCGCCTCCTCGACGACCTTGTCGAGCACCTCGTCCGTCGAGGGCCAGTCGAAGCCCACCCGCGCCGCGCGCTTCTGCAGCTTGACCGCGCGGGTCAGCGCCGGCAGGCCGCGCGCCACCCCGTCGAGCACGCCGGTCTCGGCCTTCGCGGCGCGCTCCTCGGCCTTGATGGTTTCCCAGTCCTGCACCTGCTGCTCGGCCGATTTCGCGTTCGAGGCATCGCCGAAGACGTGCGGGTGCCGGGCGAGCATCTTGTCGGCGATCGTGTCCGCCACGTCGTCGAAAGTGAAGAGCCCTCGCTCGGCGGCCATCTGGGCGTGGAACACCGACTGGAACAGCAGATCGCCCAATTCGCCCTTCAGCTCGTCCCAGGCTTCGCGCTCGATGGCGTCGGCGACCTCGTAGGCTTCCTCGATGGTATAGGGCGCGATGGTCGCGAAGGTCTGCTCCACGTCCCAGGGGCAGCCGGTTTGCGGATCGCGCAGACGGCGCATGATCTCGAGTAGGCGGGGCATCCCGCCCTTCGGGTCGTGGACGAGGGCATCGGATGCGTCTGGGGTCATTGCGCCGGCCTGCGTTTTGCGGTTCCCTCGGGGTCTCGCGCATTGCGCCTCCCTTGTCCATGGTCCCATGCCCGCACTGAACCGCATCGCCGCCTTCGCCCCCGACATGACCGCGTGGCGTCGGCACCTGCACGCCCATCCCGAACTTGGCCTCGCCTGTCACGACACGGCGGCCTTCGTCGCCGACCGCCTGCGCGAGATCGGCGTGGACGAGATCCACGAGGGGCTAGCCGAAACCGGCGTGGTGGCGGTCATCCACGGTTCCGGGCCGGGCCCGGTCACGGGCCTGCGTGCCGACATGGATGCACTGCCGATCCTCGAAGAAACCGGCGCGGACTGGGCCTCGACAGTGCCGGGCCGGATGCACGCGTGCGGCCATGACGGCCACACCGCGATGCTCCTGGGAGCGGCACGCTACCTCGCCGAGACCCGCGCCTTCCGCGGCACGGCGGTTCTGCTGTTCCAGCCCGCGGAAGAGACCATCGGCGGCGGTCGCCTCATGGTCGAAGCTGGCGTCATGGAGCGTTTCGGCATCGAGGAGGTCTACGCCATCCACACCGATCCGGTGACGCCCCTGGGGCGGTTCTCGACCCGGGCCGGGCCGATCATGGCGGCGGTCGACGACTTCGAGATCGTGCTGACCGGGCAGGGCGGACACGCCGCGCGTCCCGACGCCTGCATCGATCCGATCCCCGCCGCGCTGGCGCTGGGGCAGGCGCTGCAGACCATCGTGTCGCGCAACGCCGACCCGCTGGCCGGGATCGTCCTGTCGCTGACCGTGGTCGAGGCCGGCTCGGCCACCAACGTCATCCCCGAGCGCGCCCGCCTCGCCGGCACGGTCCGGACGTTCGACGCCCGCCTGCGCGACACCGCCGAACGGCGCCTGCGCGAGATCGTGGCAGGACAGGCGGTGAGCTACGGCGTGACGGCGCACATCGACTACGACCGCTCCTACCCGCCGACGGTGAACCACGCCGAGCAGGCCGGCTTCGCGGCGGACGTGGCGCGCGAGGTGGCGGGAGCGGCTGGAGTGGACGACGACGTGGCCCCCGTCATGGGAGCCGAGGATTTCTCCTACATGCTCGAGGCGCGGCCCGGGGCCTACGTCAAGCTAGGGCAGGGGCCCGGCGCGTCGGTCCACCACCCGAAATTCGACTTCAACGACGAGGTCGCCCCACTCGGCGCGACTTTCCTCGCCCGCCTGATCGAGCGGCGGCACGGCACCGCGGCTGGCTGACGGGCCGGACGGATCTCACGCGGACAGCACTGACAGGAGGCGCAGGTGGCGCTCGAAGACGCAAAGACCCAGATCGACCATGCCTTTACGCGGCCCGACGCCGCCGGGCTCAGTTTCGAGAACGCCTTCGGTGGCGCGACCTCGTTCCTGCGCCGGCGCTACACCAAGGACCTCGCGGGCATCGACGTGGCGTTCACGGGGATACCGTTCGACCAGGCGGTGACGCACCGCCCTGGCTGCCGTTTCGGCCCCCGCGCGGTGCGCGAGGCGTCGTCGCTTCAGCCCTACGATCCGCCCTATGGCTGGGGTTACTCGCCGCTCGAGGCGTTCGCGGTCGCCGATTTCGGCGACATGCCCTTCGACTATGCCAAGGTCTGGGAGGTACCCGCGGCGATCGAGGCGCACATCGCGGGGATCCTCGACCAGGGCGCCGCGGCGATCACGCTGGGGGGTGACCACTTCATCACACTGCCGGTTCTGCGCGCGCACGTCGCGAAGCACGGGCCGCTGGCGCTGGTGCAGTTCGACGCCCATTCCGACAGTTGGGCCGATGACGACCCGGACCGTATCGATCACGGCACGTTCGTCTACAAGGCCGTGGAGGAGGGGCTGATCGACCCGGCGCGTTCGGTCGCCATCGGCATCCGGACGGAGAACCCCGATACCCGCGGAGTCACCGTGATCGACGCGCCCGAGGTGCACCGGACCGGCCCCGACGCGGTGGCCGCCCGGGTGCGCGAGATCGTGGGCACTGGCCCATGCTACCTGACCTTCGACATCGATGCGCTCGATCCGGCCTTCGCGCCGGGGACCGGGACACCGGTCTGGGGAGGGCTGTCAAGCGGACAGGCGGCGATCCTCCTGCGGGAACTCGCCGGTCTCGACATCGTGGGGGGGGACGTGGTTGAGGTATCCCCGCAATACGATACCAGCGGCGCCACCGCCGTTGCCGGGGCCCACGTTGCCATGGAGATCCTCTGTCTCTGGGGTTGGACCCGGCGCGGCTGACACGCGTTGCACTCGTGCAAGGGGCCGCAGACGTCCCGAGTGAGGTGGAAGTGAGAATGCTGTTCTGGCTTATCGTTCTGGTCGTCGTGGGCGGCCTTGTCTGGATCCGGTTCGCCCCGTCGGACCCTGATACGTGGCACGTCGATCCGCAGGTTACCGCCGATCAGGATCTCTCGAACGGCGTGCGGCGGCGCATTCCCGCAGGTGCCGACACGCTCGACCGCCTGAACGGGATCATCCTCGCGACGCCGCGCACCGATCGACTGGCCGGGAGCGTCGACGAGGGACGCGTGACCTACGTGACCCGCTCCAAGTGGATGGGTTTTCCGGACTATACCACGATCGAACGCGAGGCAGATGAGCAGGTCGTGGAGCTGTGGGCGCGCGCCCGCTTCGGCAAGTCCGACATGGGCGTGAACCGCGGTCGCGTCGACAACTGGCTGTCAGAACTGCGGGCGGGCGACGAGGGCTGAGACCCTTCGCGCTGTCGGGCCGTTCCGGTCAAGGTCGGCCCCCACGCATCCCTCCGCCACCTCGCGCCACATCGGCACGTTGAGCGACATCTGGCACTGCGCGGTAAAGCTGCGGCGTCCCACGTGCAGGCAGATCGTCTCGCCCAGTTCGACCCGGCCGCCGGTGCTGTCGGTGCAATAGCAGTCGATTTCGGGCGGATGACGGTCTTGGGCCCCGGCAGGAAGGGACGGAGCAAGAAGCGCGGTCAGGAGAAGAGCGGGCCGGAGCATCGCCAATCCTACCACGCCGCCGCGGCTTGACCAAAGCGTCCCGATGAAGGACAGACCGGCCTCATGGTGCCCGAAGAGCGACTTGCCCAAATCGTAGACCGGTTCGAGTATCTCGAGGCCTGTATGGCCGAGGGATCCGGCGACATCGCCGCACTCGGTCGCGAATATGCCGAGCTACGGCCGATGGTGGAGCAGATCGCGGCTTGGCGGTCGCTGCGAGACGGCATCGATGAGGCCGAAGCCATGCGCGACGACCCCGAGATGCGCGCACTGGCCGAGGAAGAACTGACCGAGCTGAAAGCGCGCCTGCCGGAGGCCGAACACGCACTGCAAATTGCGCTCCTGCCGCGCGACGCGGCCGACACACGCCCCGCGATCCTCGAGATTCGGCCGGGCACCGGCGGTGACGAGGCCGCGCTTTTCGCCGCGGATCTCCTGCGGATGTACCTTCGTTATGCCGACGCGAAGGGCTGGAGCGTCGAGATCATCGAGGAGCAGCACAGCGAACTTGGCGGTCTGAGGGAGCTTGTGGCCCGGATCTCCGGCGACGCGGTTTTTGCGCGTCTCAAGTTCGAATCCGGCGTGCATCGCGTGCAAAGGGTGCCGGCCACCGAGTCGGGCGGGCGAATCCATACCTCGGCGGCTACCGTCGCGGTCCTGCCAGAGGCCGGCGAAGTCGACATCGCCATTGATCCCGCCGACATCCGTGTCGACACCATGCGGTCGTCCGGCGCGGGCGGCCAGCACGTCAACACCACGGATTCGGCGGTGCGGATCACCCACCTGCCCACCGGGATCGTCGTGACCTCGTCCGAGAAATCGCAGCACCGAAACCGCGAGATCGCCATGAACGTCCTGCGCGCCCGTCTGTTCGACGCCGAGCGCACACGCGCCGCGGCCGAACGCTCGGACATGCGGAAGACGCAGGTGGGTTCGGGAGACCGGTCCGAGCGGGTGCGGACCTACAACTTCCCGCAGGGGCGTCTGACCGACCACCGTATCAACCTGACGCTCTACAAGCTCGATCAGGTCATGGCCGGAGATCTCGATGACGTGATCGACGCGCTGGTCGCCGACGCCCAGGCGGCTCAGCTGGCCGAGATGGGCGCGTGACCGAGGTCGCGGCGCCGTCGGCTTCCGCCGTGCTGGCGGGTGCGGTCCGGCAGCTCGACGCGGCCGGTGTTCCGGACGCGGGGCGCGACGCGCGCCGCCTGATGGCTCATGCGCTGGAAGTCCCGCCCGCACGTCTGTCTGTGGCGCTTCCGGAGCCGATGACGGTCGAAGCGCAGGCCCGCTTCGCGACCCTCGTCGCGAGACGCGCCGAACGGGTTCCGCTCAGCCATATCACCGGCGAGCGCGAGTTCTGGGGCCGCGCGTTCCGCGTCACCGGCGACGTCCTCGACCCCCGGCCCGAGACCGAAACGCTGATCGCGGCCGCACTCGAGGCGCCCTTCGCCTCTGTCCTCGATCTGGGCACCGGGTCCGGATGTATCCTCCTGACCCTGCTGGCCGAGCGACCCGGGACTAACGGGACCGGTACGGACCTCTCCCCAGGTGCGCTGGCGGTCGCGGCCGAGAATCGGGCGCGGCTGGGTCTTGATGCATCCGCCGTGCTATTGTCCGGCAGCTGGACCGATCCGCTTTCTGCGGACGCGCGCTTCGACCTTATCGTGTCGAACCCGCCCTACATCGCCGCCGGCGAGATGGACGGACTGCCGCCCGAAGTGCTGCGCCACGAGCCGCGCATGGCGCTGACGGACGAGGGCGACGGGCTCGCGGCCTACCAAGCCATTGCCACGCGCGCGCCAGATCACCTGGCGCCGGGCGGGCGTCTGATGGTCGAGATCGGCCCGACCCAAGGCCCTGCTGTCGCCGCTCTCTTCGCGTCCGCCGGGCTGCGAGACGTCACCGTGCGCCCGGACATGGACGGTCGCGACCGCGTCGTCTCTGCAAAATCCGCGCAAAATCCCGCAAGTTGACGGAAATTTGGGGGTTTGCGCTTGTAAAACGCACAATGACGTGTTTACTCGATACTCAGTCGGGCCGGTGGATGGCAACGCGGTCCCGCCCGACGCCAAGCCGCAAAGTGACGTGAACCGAACAGGCCGGCGCCGGTCGCGCGCCACGGGGTTCACGGGCAAATCCAGTCACAAACAGGGCTGACAACCAAGTTATGCGTTCTTCCAAATCACGCTCGCGGTCCAAGAATAACCGCAACCGCAACAACAACATGGGCAATGTCGTCAACCGGGTGTTCGACAGCTCCGGTCCGGACGGCAAGGTCCGCGGTACGCCCCAGCAGATCATAGACAAGTACAACCAGCTGGCGCGCGATGCTCAGCTGGCCAACGATCGCGTTGCGACCGAGAACTTCCAGCAGCACGCCGAGCACTACCTCCGCCTGCTGTCCGAAGCGCAACGCGAACAGGAGAACCGCCGCGAGGCGCAGGAACGCGAAAACCGTGAGCGCCAGGCGCAGCGTGATCGCGAACGCTCCGACAAGAACGACGACGGCAACGGTGGCGGCCAGAACAACGGCAACGACCAGTCCGGCCAGCAGGGCAAGGGTGACCAGCCGGGCAACGGCCCGCAGCCGGACCAGTCTGACGATCAGCCGCGGCAGGACGATGCCGCGCAGGAGCAGCCGCGCAAGCGCCGCAGCCGTCAGAAGGACGCCGACGTCGTCGACTTCTCCGAGGACGACGACAGCTCGGGCCTTGTCGAGACGCCGGAAAGCGCCGCCGAGGAAACGCCGAAGCCCAAGCCGCGCCGCCGCAGCAGCCGTGCCAAGAAAACGGCCGAAGGCGACGGGTCGTCGAGCGGCGACGAGGGCGGATCGGACGGCGGCACGACCGCCAGCGCCGCCGAGTGACAATTTCGAGGCCGGTCCACCGGGCCGGCACGACAATCGGCCGGGACTGCGTGATCGCAGCCCCGGCCGCCGTGTTTTCGCGGTGACGGAATCTGGCGCGCCTAGCGCGCGGCGACGAGCCGTGCCAGCGCGCAGAACTGCTCGAGCGGGATCTGTTCGGCCCGCTCGGTCGGCACGATGCCGGCCTCGACGAGCAAATCCTCGATCTGCGGATGAAGGCCCTTCAGGGCGGCGCGCAGCATCTTGCGGCGTTGATTGAAGGCCTTGCCAACGACGCGCTCCAGCACCTTGGGATCGGCGGGATAGCGGGGCTCCGGCAGGGCGGTCAGGTGCACCACCGCCGAGGACACCTTGGGCGGCGGCGTGAACGCGCCCGGCGGCAACGACATGACGATGCGCGCGTCCGTGCGCCATTGAGCCAGAACCGCGAGACGGCCGTAGGCCTTGCTGCCCGGCGCGGCAACAATCCGCTCGGCCACCTCGCGCTGGAACATGAGCGTCAGTGTCGACCACACCGGTGGCCAGACCTTCGGCGTCAGCCACCGCACGAGAAGCTCGGTGCCCACGTTGTAGGGCAGGTTTGCGGCGATCTTGATCGGTGGCGACAGGTGATCCAGCGGGTCGATCTCGAGCGCGTCGCCCTCGATCACCTGCAACCGTCCGGGATAGGCCTCGGCGATCTCGGCCAGCGCGGGCTGGCAGCGCGGGTCCTTCTCGACCGCCAGCACACGGCGCGCGCCCTCGGCCAGGAGACCGCGGGTCAGGCCTCCGGGACCGGGGCCGACCTCGAGCACGTCCGCCCCGCCAAGATCGCCCGCCGCGCGGGCGATCTTGGCCGTCAGGTTCAGATCCAGAAGGAAGTTCTGCCCCAGCGCCTTGCGTGCCGACAGGTTGTGGCGCGCGATGACGTCGCGGAGGGGCGGCAGGTCGTCAATGGCCATCTTTATCCCCGCTCACGCGGTGCCCCCGGCCATGCGCCATGCCATCTTCAGCGCCTCGATGGTCGAGGACGGATTGGCCTCGCCCCGGCCCGCGATATCCAGCGCGGTGCCGTGGTCGGGCGAGGTGCGGATGAACGGAAGGCCCAGCGTGACGTTCACGCCCCGGTCGAAATCCAGCGTCTTGATCGGGATCAGCGCCTGATCGTGATACATGCAGATCGCGGCATCGTACTTCTTGCGTGCGGCGGGATGGAACATGGTGTCCGCCGAATGCGGTCCCGTCACGTCGAGGCCATCGTCCCTGAGCCGCGCCAGCGCCGGTCCGAGGATCTCGAGTTCCTCTCGCCCGATCCGCCCGCCTTCGCCGGCATGGGGGTTCAGGCCCGCCACCGCGATGCGCGGCTCGGGGCACTGGAAGAACCGGCGGAGACCTTCGTGGGTGATCCGGATCACCCGGTCGAGCGCGTCCGTCGTCAGCGCGCGCGGGACTTCGGTCAGGGGAATGTGGATCGTCGCCGGGACCACCCGCAGCAGGTCCGAGGCCAGCATCATCACCACGCGGTCGACACTGGCGAGATCGGCGAGGTATTCCGTGTGACCGGGAAAGGCGAAGCCGGCCCCGTCAGCCAGTGCCTTCTTTTGAATGGGCAGAGTGCAGAGGGCCGAGGCGCGGCCGTCACAGGCGAGCATCGCGCCCGTGCGGATGGCCTCGACCACGCGTGCGGCCTGCGCCGCCTGTGGGGCACCGGGCACCCGTTCGCCGGGAAAGGCCAACGGCAGGACGGGCAGAGCGTCCTGCGCGGCCTCGGTCGCCGCGCGAACATCCTCGATCCGCGCCACCGGGGTGTCTTCGGGCAGGTGGTCAGGGTCGCCGATATACGCGAAGGGCAGGTCCGCGCCCAGATGCCGCCACGCCGCCGCGGCAAGCTCGGGGCCGATCCCCGAAGGCTCGCCGCAGCTCATGGCGACGGGTGCGGGGCTCATTCCCCGGTGATCCGCGCGTTGGCACGCAGCTCGGCGAGGTAGTTTTCGGCCAGGCGCTGGACGCGACGGTTTCGCAACCCGAGAGTGACCTCCTCGCGCCGTGTGCGGGGTGCGTCCTCGTCACCGTCTGCGCCGGGCGCGGCGTCGGCGGCCGGGTCGGGTGCGTTTTCCGTGGATCGCCCGCAGAGCATCAGAAGCACGAGTGTCTGGCCGTTCGAACGTGTCAGCGCGGTAGACGTCTCGCCGGGGTCGAGTTTGGACAGCTCGAAGGCGATGTCGGTGGGCAGTTCCGCCGGCGGCAGGGTCTGGCGGTCGAGGCGCGAGCGCGGCTCGTTTTGGGCGATCCCGTAGAGGTCGTCGCAGCGGTCTGCGCGCGAGGCCACAACGCGGGCGCGGGCCAGCGCCTCGGCGGTGCGTCCGCCGGGGATGTAGTAGGCGGCGTAGTCGACGGTCGCGACCTCCTGCATGGTATAGCCGGCCTCCTCGACGCCGCGCAGCTGGAACAGCGCCACCCCGTTCTCGATCGGCAGCGGGTCGGTCACTTCGCCGGGCTGAAGCCCGAGCAGGATCGGACGCAGCACCGGCGGCAGCTCGGTGATGTCCTGCCACGGCAACCGCCCGCCGTTCTCGCGCGAGCGTGTGGCCGAATATTCGCGGGCCGCGGCCGAAAAGCGCACCTCGCTCGTATAGCTCGAAATCTGCTCGGCGATGGCCTGCGCCTCGGCGGCGCGCTGCGGCGGCGCGGGAATGATGATTTCGGAGAGCAGGACGCGCACGTTGGACGAGGTGCCCGGCCGCATGGCGCGGTCGACGGTGGTCTCGGTCACGTTCGCCTCGCTGGCGAAACGCTGCCGGATGAACTGGCGCCACGCGACGCCGGCATAAACGAAGTCGCGGAAGGTTTCCTCTTCCACGCCGCCCTGCGACAGCGCCTGGATGAACTCCTCGCGGCTGAGGTTCGCGCGACCGGCGAACTCGGCCATGCCCTCGAGGATCTCCTCCTCGGTGGGGGCGACGCCCACGGAACGCGCGGCGCCCACCTTGAGGCGGTCCTCGATCAGCTGTTCGCGGGCCAGCTCCTGCGGATTGCCGGGCGAGTTCAAAAGGTCGAGCATCGCGGCGCGCTGTTGCAGCTCGTAGCCGGTGATGACCCGCTCGTCGACGCGGATGGCCGGAGCGAACAGGTTTTGCGCGGCGGCGCCCAGCGGCGCGACCGCGATCAAGGCCGCGGCGGCCAGGCGGATGAGGCTCAGTTGCATGTGCGTCTGTACTCCTTCGCGCTGCCGCCGGTGCTGAAGCCCTTCAGTGCGACGGTCAAGCCGAAATCGGTCGATGGTTCGAGGTTGGTCGAGGAGGCGAAGCGCCGCGATACGGTGAACCGCGCGCTGACGCATTCGTTCTCGTATGTCAGTCCGAGGCCGGCGCGGGCGAAGCGGTCGTCGACAAGGTCGTAGCGGCCCTCGGCTTCGCCGGACCAGTCTCCCGGCAGGTCGTAGCCGCCGTCGAAGCTCCATTCGGACGTGGCGCTGTCGCGGTTCTCGCCGGGGTCCCGTGCCACGAGGATGTAGGACGCGCCGAGGTCCACGATCCGGTTAGTCCAGGTGGCGCGCGCCGCGGCCTTGTTGAAGGTGCCGTCCTCCTCGTCGAGGAGGCCCCGCGCGGTGAAGGCAAGGCCGTCGGCGGTGGCGAGGTGGCCCGCCAGCAGCAGGTCGGAGTCCTCGTCGTCGAGGCCCGAGGACCGGGTGAAGGCCGGATCCGCATCTTCGCGCCAGACGCGACCCACGGTCATGCCCGCGGTCCAGCCGAACGGGTCGGAATGCTGCCAGCGCAGGCCCATCGCCGAGACGCGGCCCCGCTCGCGCCGGTCGGCGGCGGGAAAGCGGGAGATGTCGATCAGGTTGCCTTCGTCGAACTCGACGCGCGTGCTTTCATCGTTGGGGATGTTCGGCCGGTCGCCACCGATCCACGCCGTCTGGAACAGTGGCTCGATCAGGGTCCGGCCGCCGTCGCCGCCGACGCGGGTCCAGGGCCAGCGCAGCTCCACCTCGACGGCGGGCGTGAGCTGCGAGGCATGGCGGTCCGATGTCGCGTCCTGCCGGATCTCGAACCGGTCGGCCCAGAGATGTCCCGCGACCCCGGCGCGCAGTCCGCCCTGCAGCGTCCAGCGGCGGCGCCACGACGCTTCGAGCGTCGCGCGCGCCACGTCCCGGCCGTCGACCACATCGTCGGCGTCGTTGCTGTCCACGTTCAGGTCCGAGTAGCGGTAATGTCCCTGCGTGACACCGCCCAGCCGAAGCTCGCCGCCCCAGAGATCGGGAAAACGCTGCTCGTACTCGGAGTGGATCACGATGGTCGGCTGGGTGGCGTTGCGCTCGTCATCGCGCAGGGTCTGGTAGTGGATAAGCTCGGTGCCGAAGAAGGACAGGGGCGTTGTCCGCGTCAGGGCGATCTCGCTGTCGAGACGGTCCTTGGAGGAATAGTCGTAATCGCTGAGATACGCCTCGTCCGAGGTGGTCTCTAGATCGAACTCCAGCTTGAACCGGCGCGGCAGGTCGAAAGAGCCCTCGGCGAAAAGGTAGGCGCGGCCGTCGTTCTCGAGGGTGTCGCTGCTCGCGGCCGACAGGATTTCGAGGTCGCCGTAGCGGAACGCCTGCCGGTAGCGCAGCTCGAGCGTGCGGGTGACCGGCGACAGGTAGGGCGTGAGCGTCATATCGCGGGACGGCCCGAGCGGAATGAAGTAGGGCGTCTTGATCCCGAAGCCGAGAAGCGTCGAGGTCCGGATGCTGGGTGTCAGGAAGCCTCGTGCCCGCTCCAGCGTCGGGTCGGGGATCCGCAAACGCGGAAGATAGGCGATCGGTACGTCGAGAACGCGAAACTGAGCCCCGTCGAAGTAGATCTGTTGCTCTTCCTCGTCGTGGACCACGCGCCGCGCGCGGATCTGCCAGAGCGGCGTCTGATTGGGCCCGCAGACCTGGCACGAGGTGACCGCGACCTTGGACAGCGCGGTGTAGCGACCGCCCACCCGCTGCGCCTCGACCGACGCGAGCTGAAGCTGTTCGTCGAGGACGAGCCGCGCGCCGCGCAGGAGGCCGTTCTCGAAGTCCTGATCGAGGTCCGCCCGATCCGCGACCAGAACGTCGCCACCGGGTTCGGTAATCCGAAGCGGTCCCTCGATGCTGAGCGCGTCGGTGTCCTGGTCGTAGACGATGCGCGTCGCCTCGAGCCGGGTGCCGTCGTGCAGTGCCTCGACGTTGCCCTCGGCCACAAGGCGCGACTGGTTCTCCACTGTCACCCGATCCGCCACCAGCAGGGCGGGCTGCTCCGCGTCCTGTGCCGACACGGGACCGGCGAGGGCGCACAGCCCCGCGAGCCACAGGATCGCCAGCGCGCGCAGTCTCATCCGTCTTCCCTCTGCAAGATCAGCCCGAGCGCCAGCAGAAGCGAGGCGACGGGCGGCACCCAGGCGGCCGGGATCGCGGGGATCTGGCCGGTTTCCCCAAGGATTTGCGCGAAGTTCCGGACGTAGTAAAGCCCGAAGCCCAGAAGCACCGCGGTCAGCACCGACAGGCCCGTGCGCCCGAGGCGGCTGTGCCGCATGGTAAAGCCCGCGCCGAGCATCACCAGCGCCACGAGGAAGAGGGGCCGTGCCAGCTCCATCCAGAACCAGACGATGTGACGCTGCGCGGAAAAACCTGCGCGCTCGAGATCGGCAATGTAGCCGGGCAGCGCCCAGATCGGCACCGCGGAGGGGCGGCCGAAGCGGTCGCGGATATTCTCGCGCGTCAGAGTCGACTCGATGCGCAACTCGTCGAAGGTTTCGGACAGGGCCTCGGCGTTCTGGCCCGGCGCCAGCGGCCAGGATTTGGCGTTGGTCAGCGTCCAGGCGCCGTCGCCCAGCGTGGCGCTCTCGGCCTCCACCCGCCGGACCGGGCCGACATCGGCGTCGTAGGTCACGAAGGTCACGTCGAAGAGCGTGGTTGCGTCGGCATTCGCGCGCGTGGCGCGGATCACCGTCTGCCCCGTCCTGTCGCCCTGCCGCAGCCAGAGCCCGTCCTCGCCGATCGAGAGCGTGTCGGTCTCGCCGTTGGAATAGCGCTCTGACAGCGTCTCGAACCTTTGCGAGGTCGCCGCCGCGATGGGGTTCAGGACGGCCACCGAGATGCAGCCGGTCAGCGCCGCGACCATAACCGGCCCCACCAGCGCCACGAGGCCCGAGCGCCCGGACGCCCGCGCCACCACCAGCTCGGAGGACCGCGCGAGGCTCAGGAACACCGCCACGGACGCGAGGATCATGATGAGCGGGAGCATCTCGTAGAGTGACGAGGGCGCGTTCAGCAGTGTCAGCGTGACCACGTTCCCGAAGGCCACCTCACCGTCGAAGCGGCGCAGCTGTTCGACCAGGTCCAGAAGGCCGAGGAATAGCGCGAAGACCGCGAAGAGGCCGAGGAACATCATCAGGAACCGGCGCGCGAAGTATAGGTGCAGCGTCATGCGGGCGCGACCTCCTCCGACCGGCGGGGCCGGGCGCGGCGGAAGGGCCGGCTCGCGACGTGCAGAAGCGCCGCGACGATCAACAGGCCCACCAGCGTCGGCAGGTAGATCAGAGGCCAGAGCGCGGCACTCGACCGCACGGGCGCCGTCACCACGCTTTCCGTCAGCTTGATGACGACCAGCAGGAAAATCGCGAAGACGATCTGCCGCCCAAGCCCGAAGCGGGAAAACCCGCCCACCATCAGCGCGGAATATCCCACCAGCGCGGCGACCAGCGCCAGGAGCGGCTGCTGGAAGCGATTGTGCGCCTCCTCCAGAACTTCGCCGGGCGTGTCGTCGGCGGCCTCGGCCATCTCGTCGGTGCGAAGCAGCAGATCGGCCGTGGACATGGCATAGGTTCGCGGCCTCTGGCTGCCGCTCGATCCGACAAGCGCCGAGACGTCGTAGGTCAGGTCCGCGAAGGTCGTCGTCGAAAGACGCTCGGTCTGAAGGTCGAGGGTCTGCGCCACGCCGTTCAGCATGACGATGTTTGTCGCGCCGTCCTCGCGCAGGACGTAGGCCGTGTCCGCGATGTAGGTGACCGCGCGGCCCCGCTGGCGGCGGTCCGACAGGAACACGTCGCGCAACTGGCCGTCGTCGGTGATTTCGCCGATGTAAAAGGTCAGACCGCGCGAGGGGTGGAGGAACTGGCCCTCACGCAGGAGCTGCGCGCTGATCGACTCGGCGATCTCGCCTTCGCGCTCGCGAAGCTGCGCGAGCGAGGCCGGGACCAGCAGGTGGCTCAGCACCAGCATCATCGCCATCACGATCACGCCGAAGGCCAGCGGCGCCCGAGCCAGCCGCCACGGCGAAAAGCCCGTGGCCTGCACGACCGCCAGTTCGCTGTCCTGGCTCAGCCGGTTGGTCACGTAGGTGGTCGCTGCGAAGGCCGCCATCGGCAGCACGAGCCGGATCACGTTGGGCAGCGACAGTGCGGTGAACTCGAGGAAGATGCCCGCCGAGTGCCCGTCGCCGATCAGGCGATCGAACAGGAGAACCGCGCGGTTCACCCAATAGACCGCCACGAGGACCAGCGCGAAGAACCCGAAGAGGATCATGAAGCGCGACAGCATGTATCTGTCGAATCTGGCCACCGGTCCTCCTCGCCGCGTGTCGGGGTGCCGGGCGACCCTAGCCGGTTCCGGCGGGGGCGGAAAGTCCGGTCCGGCCGGTCGCCGCCCAAGCCAGCGCGAGGACGCGCCGCGCGCTCTGGTCATCCCCGGTCGGGGCCGATACCTCTGTGCCAGACCCGACAGACGGAGACGCCGACATGACCGACATGCGCGAGATCACCATCCAGGCCACCGACATCGAGGCGCTGGCCGAGGCCGAGGGCCGCATCGCCTGCCTGATCCCCGGCGACGGCAAGCTCGGCACCGGCGCGCGGCGGCTGAACCGGCTGACCAAGGGTGCCGTGCAGCGCGCCGTGGACAGCGAGCGGTTCGCCAAGATGAAAGAGGGCGATCTGCTGTCGCTGGCCTTCCCGGTGGGCCTCGCAGCCGAGGGCGTGGACCTCGTCAAGCTCGACCGCCGCTGCGACGCGCAGGACGCGCGCATGGCCGGTGGCGCCATCGGCCGGGCGGCAGGAACCAAGGCACTGACGGTTCTCGCCGAGAACGGCCGTCACACCGAAGAGGTGGTGCTGGGCGTGGCGCTGCGCAGCTACGAGTTCACCGCGCGCAAGTCCGAGCCGGGTGAGACGCCGAAACCCGCCGTGATCCACTGCGCCAAGCCCGAGGATGTGGAGGCCGCCGCCCTGCCGCGCCTCGCCGTGGCGGAAGGGTCGCTCTTTACCCGCGACCTGGTGAACGAGCCCGCGAACGTGCTCAACACCGTGGAATTCGCCGACCGCCTCAAGGGCCTTTCCGACCTTGGCGTAGAGGTCGAGGTCCTGGACGAGGCGAAGATGGAAGAGCTCGGGATGGGCGCCTTTCTCGCCGTCTCCGTGGGATCCGAGACGCCGGCCCAGCTCGTGGTGATGAAGTGGAACGGCGGCGGCGACGAAGCCCCGTTGGCCCTCGTCGGCAAAGGCGTGGTGTTCGACACCGGCGGCATCTCGATCAAGCCGTCTGCTGGCATGGAATCGATGACCATGGACATGGGCGGCGCCGGGACCGTTGCCGGAACCATGCGCGCACTGGCGAAGCGCAAGGCCAAGGCCAATGTCGTGGGACTTGTGGGCCTCGTCGAGAACATGCCTGACGGGCGTGCCTACCGTCCCGGCGACGTGCTGACCTCGATGAAAGGCGACACGATCGAGGTGATCTCGACCGATGCCGAAGGTCGCCTCGTGCTGGCGGACGTGCTCTGGTACGCGCAGCAGACCTTCAAGCCGTCGGGCATCATCGACCTCGCCACCCTCACTGGCGCCTGTATCGTGGCGCTTGGCAATGACAACGCGGCGGTGTTCGCTTCGGATGACGCGTTTGGCGGCAAGCTGCTCAACGCGGCCAAGGCCGAGGGCGAGGGCGCGTGGCGCCTGCCGTTCGGCAAGCCCTATGCCGATCTCATCAAGTCCGACATCGCCGACATCAAGAACTCCGGCGGACGCGCGGCGGGAACGATCACGGCTGCCGAATTCCTGAAGTGCTTCGTCGAGGATGATGTGCCGTGGTGCCACATCGACATCGCGGGCGTGGCGACCACCTCGAAGGACACGGGCCTTGCGCCGAAGGGCGCAACGGGCTGGGGCGTGCGCACGCTCGACCGGCTGGTGCGCGACGGCTTCGAGACGGAGTGAGATGGGCGCCGCCTACTTCTACCACCTGACGCGCCGCCCGCTCGAGGCGGCGCTGCCCATGCTGCTCGAACGGTCGCTGGCCGCCGGGTGGCGCGTGGCCGTGCGCGGCCGCGACCGCGGCCAGCTGGTGGCGCTGGATACGGCGCTCTGGACCGGCGACGAGGAAAGCTTCCTGCCGCACGGACTTTCGGGCGGTCCGCACGACGCCGATCAGCCGATCCTGCTGACTGATACGCCGGACCTGCCGAACAACGCTGTCTGCGTGATGTCGGTGGACGGGGCCGAGGTCGGACCCGAGGAGGTCAAGACGCTCGAACGGGTCTGCGTGCTCTTCGACGGGCACGATCCCGATGCGATGCAGACCGCGCGCCGCCAGTGGAAGGCGTTGAGCGACGCAGGCTGCGCGGCGCAATACTGGTCCGAGGAGTCCGGGCGGTGGGAGAAGAAGGCCGAGAGCGCGGGACGCTGAGGCGCAGAGCGTTGGGTGAATCACGCCTGCGCTGGGACGGGCGCACTTCTGTTGGCCGGGCAGACTACCCTATCGCGTCCGGTCAAAGCGGACGGTTTCGCGACGGTCGTTCCGAATGCCCGTTCGATCGGCACGCGAGTGGGCATCAGACGGCGCCGTGACCGCGCCACCAATTCTCTGACCAATCAGCTCAGGTGCCCCGCTCCAGCACCAGTTCGTCCCCGGCGATCTCGATGCGTCCGAACCGCTGCAGGTACGACATGCCGAGCAATGACTGGCCCATCTCGCCCTCGTTGACATAGGCCGGCACGTCTCGGTCCGTGAACGGCCCCAGCGCAACCTCGTCCAGCGTGACCGGCGCGGTGCGCACCGTCCCGTTCGCCGTCAGTGCCTCGGAGTAAAAGGCAAGGTCGTCGCCGGACAGTCCCGCGCGCTCTGCGTCGCTCAGCGTGAGCACGGTGCCCGTTGCGCCGGTATCGACCATGAAGCGCGTGGGCGTACCGTTCACCTGGAGCGTGGCGTAATAGTGCCCGTCCGGCGCGCGCGGCAGCACGATGCGGCCTTCCTCGGCGATCACGCTCTGCCGTGGCGCGGCGGTCTGGCGGATGTCGCCCCAAAGACCCACCGCGGCGATCACACCGACGAAGATCAGGGCCCAGGCGGCCATCTGCTGCAGCGTGCGGCCCATGCCCTGTCGGCCCTGAATCACCAGCCAGAACACCAGCACGGCGCCCAGAAGGACGAGATAAATCAGTGATCCGATGTCGTTGCCGCTCATGCCGGTCCCCCTTGCCTCCGCTCAGAGGTAGGGCGGGGCGCCCGCGATGTTTAGGGTCAACCTGCCTGGGGCGTCGCGAAACCGAAGGCGATCAAGCCGTCGACCACGAATTGGACCGAAAGCGCGGCAAGGATCATGCCCAGAAGTCGCGTGACCACGGTGATGCCGATCTTGCCCAGCAGACGCTCGATATGGTGCGACAGCAGGAGCAGAACCAGCGCCATGGCGAGGACAAGGAACATCACCCCCAGGACGGCGGCGGTTTCGGCCGGCCCCTCTGCGCGACCGACCAGCAGGATGACCGAGGTCACGGCCCCAGGACCCGACAGGAGCGGGATCGCCATCGGGAAGACCGACGGATCCGGCCTGTCTTCCTCCTCGTCGGCCTGGTCGTCGCGCCGCTTGGTGCGGCGCTCGAACAGCATGTCCAGCGCGGTCAGGAACAGCAGAACGCCGCCCGCGATGCGGAAGGCGGGCATGGAAATCCCGATCGCACCAAGGACGCTTTCGCCGAGAAACGCGAAGAGACACAGCAGAGTCGCACCGATGGCGCAGGCGCGCAGGATGATGGTGCGCTTGTGGGCGCGTGTCTCGCCCCGGGTCAGCGCCATGAACACCGGCACGATCCCGATGGGGTCGATCACCACGAAGAGCGTCGCGAATGCGGAGAGGAGGAAAGCGGTATCCATGGCCCGCCCGATACGCCGCGCCTGCCGCTTCGGCAAGCCCGGCGTGCTGCTGTTCACCCGACGCTTTCAGGGGACGAACCCGCTCCCTTCTTGTCGTCGGGTGAAATACTCCCGTTGGAGTGTCGTCCTCTGCGGGCGGCCGCGCCTTCAATCGCAGGAGGGCGCGGCGAACGGAGGGGTCAGACCAGACCCTTGGCGTCCCAGATATCGGCCATGTAGCCGCGGATCGTGCGGTCCGACGAGAACCAGCCCGAGCGCGCCGTGTTGAGCGCAGCCATCCGCGTCCAGGCGGAGCGGTCGGCGAAGGCCGCATCGACCTCGCGCTGCGCGCGCCAGTAGTCGCTGAAGTCAGAGCACACGAGGAAGTAGTCGTGCCCGCTGAGGTTTTCGACGATGTTGGCGTAGCGATCCGGCTCGTCGGCCGAGAACACGCCGTCGCCAATGGCCTTCAGCGCACGGGCGAGGCGCGGGTCGGCCTCGATCGCCTTGCGGGCATGATCCTCGACCGCGCGGCGTGCGTCCACCTCGTCGGCGGTCATGCCGAAGAGGAAGAAGTTCTCGGAGCCCACGCGCTCGCGGATTTCCACGTTGGCGCCGTCGAGCGTGCCCACGGTCGGCGCGCCGTTCAACGCGAACTTCATGTTGCCGGTGCCCGAAGCCTCCTTGCCAGCGGTCGAGATCTGTTCCGACAGGTCCGCGGCGGGGATCAGGCGTTCGGCGAGGGTCACGTTGTAGTTCGGCAGGAAGATCACCTCGAGCTTGTCGCGCGTCTCGGGATCGGCGTTCACCACCCGGGCCACGTCGTTGATGAGGCGGATGATATCCTTGGCGAAGAAGTAGCCCGGCGCCGCCTTGCCGGCGAAGATCTTCACCCGCGGGGTCCAGTCGGCCGAGGGGTTGTCCTTGATGTCCTGCCAGTGGGCGATGGCCTCGAGGATGTTGAGGTGCTGGCGCTTGTACTCGTGCATCCGCTTGATCTGGATGTCGAAGATCGCCTCCGGGTCGACCTTGAGACCGTGGGTGTCGGACAGCCACGACGCGAGATCGGCCTTGTTGGCGCGCTTGGCCTCGGCATAGCGGTCGGACCACGCGGCGTCGTCCACGTGCGGCTCCAGTTCCTGCAGGCGCTCGAGGTCGGCGACCCAGCCGTCGCCGATGGTGTCGGTGATGAGCGACGACAGCCGCGGATTGCACGACAGCAGCCACCGGCGCGGGGTCACGCCGTTGGTCTGATTGACGATCTTCTCGGGATGCAGCGCGTGCAGCTCCTCGAACACCGTTTCCTTCATCAGGCCGGTGTGCAGCGCCGAGACGCCGTTCACCCGGTTCGCCATGATGAACGACAGCTCGCCCATGTGGACCTGGTGATCGGCGCGGATCGACAGGCTGCGCGAGGGGTTCGCCTTGGCGTGGGCGTCGTCGATGCGGTCGACGATCTGGAGGTGACGGGGCAGCAGCTTGCCGAAGACGCCCTCGCTCCAGGTCTCGAGCGCCTCGGGCAAAAGCGTGTGGTTGGTGTAGTTCAGGCATCCCTGCGCGATACCCATCGCATCGTCGAAGGGCAGGCCGCGCTCGTCGTGCAGAAGCCGCACCAGTTCCGGGCCCGCAATCGCGGGATGGGTGTCGTTGAGCTGCACCGCGACCTTGGAGGGCAGCAGCCCCGGATCGTCGTATTCGCTGTCGAAGCGGCGCAGGATGTCGCGGAGGGCGGCGGCCGTGAAGAAGAACTCCTGCTTCAGCCGCAGCTCCTTGCCCTGCTCGGTGGTGTCGTCGGGATAGAGCACGCGGCTGATGGTCCGCGCCAGCGCCTCGGGCTGGGCCGCGCCCTCGAAATCCCCGCGGTTGAAGCTGTCGAGATCGAACGGATGCACCGCGCGCGCCGACCAGAGCCGCAGCGTGTTGACCCACTTGCCCTGCCAGCCGGCGATCGGGGTGTCGAACGCCTCGGCATCGACTTCCTCGGCCGGGGTCCAGACGGCTTTGCCGGCCTCGTCCGAAACCGATCCGCCGAAGCCGATGCGGTAGCGCGATTCCGGGCGCTCGAACTCCCAGGCGTGGCGCTGGAGCAGCCAGGTTTCGGGGGCCTCCATCTGCCGCCCCTCGGCGAAGGACTGCTGGAAGAGGCCATGTTCGTAGCGGATGCCGTAGCCCATTGCCGGGCAGCCCAGCGTCGAGAGGCTCTCGAGGAAGCACGCGGCCAGACGGCCCAGTCCGCCGTTGCCGAGCGCGGCATCGGGCTCGTCACCCACGACGGTCGCGAAGTCGAGGCCCAGCTCGTCCAGCGCGCCCCGCGCCTGGTCGAGAAGCTGGAGATTGACGATGCCATCCTCCAACAGGCGGCCGATCAGGAACTCCATCGACAGGTAGTAGACCCGCTTCGCACCGGCGTCGTAGGTCCGCCGGGTGGCGTCGAACCACGCCTCGACCATGCGGTCGCGCACGGCATAGCTCAGCGCCATGCGCCAGTCCTGGGTCTGGGCCGTCTCGGGGGTCTTGCCGAAGCTGTAGGCAAGATGGCTGAGGATCGCGTCGCGCAGGTTGTCGCGCGAGACGACGGGCAGGGTGGCGATGTTCATGGCGGGTCTCCTTGGGCGAGGGCCGTCCGGCACGGGTCCCGGTTCACCGCTGATGAAGCGCAGGAGGGCGCGCTTGGCAAGGTTCCCGGGTGTAAAAAGATGCCGCAGCGCGGCATCGCCTGTCTCTTGAGCAGTCCGGTGACCCTGCGTCCCGTGCGCGGTCTCAGGTCGCGGCGGGCCTCGCCGCACCGGTCAGCTCGGCCAGGTGAGCGGCCGAGCCGGTGAGCGCGGCGTAGTCGTCGGTGATCATCCGGATCGGGAATTGCGCCATGAATGCCGCGAAGCGCCCCTTGTCGGCGAAGGCGTCGAGAAAGCCCAGCCGCGCGAGGTGCGGTCCGAAGTGTCGCGCGACGCCGCCGCAGAGATAGATGCCGCCGAAGGGCAGGAGCGTCAGGGCAAGGTCGCCGACCATGCGCCCGAGCAGCGTGGCGAAGATCTCCATGGTGCGGACCGCGCGGGGATCGCCCGTCTCGGCCGCCTGCATGATCGCCGCCGCGTCGAGCGGCTCTCCGGTGCTGTCCTCGTGGCAGAGCCAGGCGTGGATACGCTCGAATCCACGGCCCGACAGGGCCTCCTCGGCGCCCGCGCTGCCGTGGGTGACGATGAGCCAGTCCCGCAGTCGCAGGTCGGCGGCGGTCTGAACGGGCAGGGCGGTGTGCCCGGCCTCCGCCGGCGGAACCAGCGTCCGTCCGTCGAGTCGGAAGACCGGCGCGGCGTTCAGCCCGGTGCCTACGCCCACCACCAGCTTGGCCGCATGGTCCGAAGACGGATCGCCGGTGGCGATCTCGTCGAGCGCCTCGGCCGTCAGGTGGTCCACGGCGTGTCCCTGTGCCTGGAGGTCGTTCAGGACGGCCACGGTGCTTGCGCCGGTGGCCTCGGACACCACGGCGCGGTCTACGGTCCACGCGAGGTTGGTAAGCCGGCCCACGCCGTCGCGCACCGGCCCGGCCATCGCGACACAGGCCGAAGCCGGGTGCGCATCGCGGTCGCCGAGGTAGCGGGTCAGCACTTCGGTCAGGTCAGCGTGCTCGGCATTGCGATAGCGCACGATGCTGCCGGGATCGACCCGGGCCCCGTGGGCCAGCGCGACGCGGGTGTTGGTGCCGCCGATGTCGGCGACCACGGAGAGGTCGGTCATGCGCGGCCCCCGCGGGGCGTCGGAACGTGAGGCGCAAGGTGCGAGAGGGGCCGGAACTGGCGCATGGCTCGGATCTCCTGGGTCATGACGGGGCCCGTCCGGTCGACTGGCCGAGGATCAGTTCCGCTTCGATCAGGGTTTGCAGCGGGGCGCAAGACGGATCGCGGATCATCTGGAGAACCATCTCGGCAGCGCGGCGGCCGGCGTCGCGCACCGATGCGCGGGTTGCGGTGAAGACCGGTACGTCCCCGCCGTTCCTGAGGTAACCAAGATCGTCGTCATGGGCGACCACCGAGACCTCGCGCCCGAGCGTCACGCCCTCGTCGCGAAGCGCCCGCCAGATGCCCAGCGCGACCACCATCGAGGCAGCAACGATGGCGGTGGGCGGATCAGGCAAGGCGCGCATCTCGCGCGTGGCGGTGTAGCCCAGCCGTTCGGTCATCTCGCCCGAGCTCAGGAGTGCAGGATCCGCCGCGATGCCCTGCGCGGCCTGCGCGGTCAGCACGCCCTCGCGTCGGCGCAGGGCGAAATCCTGCCGCTCGGGCCCGTTCACCAGTGCGATCCGGCGGTGGCCGAGTGCAAGCAGATGCTCGGTCGCGCGTTCGAAAGCGCGGCGGTTGTTCATGTCGATCCAGGCGTAGTCGTCGGGCAGCTCGGAGGCGCGGCCGTGGACCACGAAGGGCAGGCCGATCTCGCGCAGGAGAGCGATGCGCTCGTCGGCCGGCAGAGGCGCGTGGACGATGATGCCGTCGACCAGTCCCCTCCGCCGCAGGTTACGATAGCGCATGGCCTCGTCTTCGTCGTCGACAAGCGTCAGTTGCATGTCGTAGCCCGCGCGCAGGTAGGCTTCGGACGCGCCAGTGATGAAGTCCCCGAAGACCGGATTGACCATCTCGTGGCTCTTGGAGACCGGCATGACATGCCCGATCGCCATGGCGCGGCCGGTGGCCAGCCCCTTGGCCCAGGCATTCGGGGAATAGCCCACGGCGCGTGCCGCGGCCTCCACGCGCAGGCGCGTGGCCTCGTTCACCTCCGGATAGCCGTTCAGCGCGCGGCTGACCGTGGTGGGACTTAGCTGAAGGTGCTCTGCGAGCTGCTTGAGGTTCATCTTGCCGCTCAAAGCGCTTTCAATTCCCGAGCAGGATAGGCGGAAAGCTCCGGCCTCGGAAAGTCCTTTCTGGGTCCGGCCATGCCGCGTTGCAGCATGATTTCCGGCAAGGAACCGTGGGTCCGGCATTGACTCGTGCTATCATCTGGCCGAGCGTCACCATATCAAAGCGCTTTGAAGAGGCGCACGCAAGGCGGGTCACCGCCGTATCATGCGACCGGAACACGGGAGGTTCTCAGCTATGACACGCACATTGACCGCAAGCGTCGCGACCCTGGCCCTGCTGGCCGGGGCGGCCTCGGCGCAGGATCTGCTGGTGCCCGTTGGCGAAGGGCCGTTCACCTGGGACAGCTACAACACGTTCGCCGAGAACACCGATCTTTCGGGTGAGACTGTGACCATCACCGGCACCTGGACCGGCTTCGAGAAGGAGAAGGTCGACGAGGTCTTCCGCTACTTCGAGGAAGCCACCGGCGCGACCGTGGAATACTCCGGTTCCGACAGCTTCGAGCAAGACATCGTGATCTCGGCGCGCTCGGGCTCGGCGCCCAACATCGCGATCTTTCCGCAGCCGGGCCTGGCCGCCGACATGGCGTCCCAGGGCTACCTGACGCCGCTCGACCCTTCCGTGGGCGATTTCGTGCGCGAGAACTACGCCGCGGGTGAGAGCCTCGTGGACCTTGCAACCTATGCCGGGCCCGAGGGCGAGGAGAACCTCTACGGCATCTTCTACCGCATCGATCTCAAAAGCCTCGTCTGGTATAATCCGATCACTTTCGACGAGTTCGGTTTCGACGTGCCCGAGAGCATGGAGGAACTGAAAGAGTTGACCGAGGACATGGCCGACGAGGGGCTGACGCCCTGGTGTCTCGGCCTCGGCGCCGGGGCCGCCACGGGCTGGCCGGCGACCGACTGGGTCGAAGAGATGATGCTTCGCCTGCATTCTCCGGACGTCTATGACCAGTGGGTGTCGAACGAGATTCCCTTCGACGATCCGCAGGTGGTCGCGGCGATCGAGGAGTTCGGGTGGTTCGCCAAGAACGACGATTACATCAAGGGCGGCGCCGAGGCGGCAGCGACCACCGATTACCGCGACAGCCCCTCGGGCCTGTTCACGATCCCGCCCGAGTGCGGGATGCTGCGGCAGGCCTCGTTCGTGACCGCGTTCTTCCCCGATGACGCGGAGATGGGCGAGAACATCGACTTCTTCTATTTCCCGGCCTTCGAGGAGAAGGATCTCGGCAATCCGGTGCTGGGCGCGGGCACGCTCTTCACCATTACCGATCCGTCCGAAGGCGCGACCAAGATGATCGAGTTTCTCGAACTGCCACTGGCCCACGAGATCTGGGCCAACCAGGGGGCATTCCTCAGCCCGCATTCGGGCCTCAACCCCGAGACCTACCAGACCGACACCCAGCGTCAGCAGTCCGAGATCATCCAGGAGGCCACGACGTTCCGGTTCGACGCGTCCGACCTGATGCCGTCGGAGATCGGCGCGGGTGCGTTCTGGACCGGCATGGTGGACTACGTCACGGGCTCCGAGGCTGCGGACGTGGCGGCCGACATTCAGGCCCGCTGGGACCAGTTGAACTGATCATGACGCGCGGCCCCCACAACCCGGGGGCCGCGACGCGCTTTCGGCGGAAGGGCCCCTCATGTCCCCGATCCTGACAGGTCTCGTCACCATCGCCATCGCGGTCGCAGGCTGCGCGGGATACTTCTATGCCTCGAACTGGGTGCTGGACCGGGTGATCTTTCCGCCCGGCACCGACGATCGCGGCCGCAACATCGCGCGGGCGAACCTCGTGCGGCCGTGGCTGTTCATCCTGCCGGCAATGCTCTTCCTGTCGGTCTACCTGATCTACCCGGTGGTCGGCTCTTTCTGGCGCTCGCTCTTCAATCGCTCCGGCGTGGAGTTCGTGGGCCTCGGCAACTACACCGAGATGTTCGCCGAGGAGGGTTTTCGGGTCGCGCTCTTCAACAACATCCTATGGGTGATCTTCGTGCCCGCGGCGGCCACCTTCTTCGGACTCCTGGTGGCGCAACTGACGGACCGGCTGCGCTGGGGCAACCTTGCCAAGTCGATGATCTTCATGCCGATGGCGATCAGCTTCGTGGGCGCCTCGCTGATCTGGAAGTTCGTCTACGCCAACGATCCCGATATCGGCATCATCAACGCGCTGCGCGACTTCGTCGGGCTGGAGCCGGTGGACGTCCTGCAGGTCGCGTTCTGGAACAACTTCTTCATAATGTTCATCATGGTCTGGATGCAGACCGGCTTCGCAATGGTGATCCTGTCCGCCGCCCTGCGCGGGATCCCCGAGGAGACCATCGAGGCGGCGATCATCGACGGCGCCAACCCGTTCCAGATCTTCTTCAAGATCAAGGTGCCCCAGATCACCGGCACGATCCTCGTGGTGTGGACCACGATCACCATCCTCGTGCTCAAGGTCTTCGACATCGTCTACGCGATGACGGGCGGCAACTTCGACACCGAGATCCTGCCCTCGTACATGATGGACTACATGTTCCGCGACGACGGACGCGCCACCGCCGTGGCCTTCGTCATCATGGTCATCGTCACCCCGGTCATGGTCTGGAACATTGTCCAGGCCCGCCGCGAAATGCGCTGAGGGAGGGCGGATCATGGACAACATCGCGGGGCAGAAGTCGGGCCTGTCGATCGTCACCAATATCAGCGTCGTGGCGCTGGTGCTGATCTGGCTGATCCCGACCGTGGGGCTGCTGATCTCGTCCTTCCGGACCGACGACCAGATCACTCAATCGGGCTGGTGGCGTTCGGCCTTCGCCGTCAGCCAGGCCTACCGAGTGTCGCCGCCCGAGGAAGGCGCGCGGCAGGAGGGGGACCGCTGGGTTCTGGAGGGCAATCTCTTCGACGCGTCAGAGGACGACGAGGTGACAGGCTCGGGACAGGTCACGGGGTTCGGCCTGACCTCGCGGGCGCCCGGCGCGGCCGAACCGGGTCGGACCTACGCCCGATACGAGGTCGCGATCATGGACGAGGGCGAGCTCGACGACACCAACCTCGAGATCGCACACCCCGCCGGCGAGGAGCCCTCGTTTCCCGCCACCGACGAGGACGGCAACGAAATCGTGCTCGACCCCGCGCCGATCTTCGACCGGGCCGTGACGGTGCAGGAGAACGGCGATTTTCGCTATGAAGACGCGGAAGAGATCGACCGCGCGCCGACGATCTACATCACGGCGCCGCAGCCGCCGGACTTCACGCTGAACAATTACGAGCAGATCCTGACTTCTGACAACATGGACCAGGCGTTCATCAACACGCTGACCGTGGCGATCCCGGCGACGGTGATCCCCATCGTGGTCGCGGCCTTCGCGGCCTATGCGCTCGCGTGGATGGACTTCGCCGCCCGCGGCTTTTTCATCGCGATGGTGGTGGGCCTGCTGGTGGTGCCGCTCCAGATCGCGCTCGTGCCACTTCTCACGCTGCACCAGCGGGTCGGCATCGGTCAGAGCTTCCTGGGCGTCTGGCTGGCGCACACGGCCTTCGGGATGCCCCTCGCGATCTACCTCTTGCGGAACTACATGATCGGCCTGCCGCGCGACATCATCGAGTGCGCCAAGGTCGACGGGGCCACGGACTTCCAGATTTTCACCAAGATCGTGCTGCCGCTGTCGTTCCCCGCACTTGCGAGCTTTGCCATCTTCCAGTTCCTGTGGACCTGGAACGACCTGCTGGTCGCCAAGGTGTTCCTGCCGTCCCAGTCCGACAGCTGGGTGATGACGGTGAAGATCGCCGACGACCTTCTGGGAAGCCGGGGCGGCGACTGGGGCATCCTCGCCGCGGCGGCCTTCGTGTCCATCGCGGTGCCGCTTGCGGTGTTCTTCGCGATGCAGAAATACCTCGTGCGCGGGCTTCTGGCCGGATCGGTCAAGTAGCGCGGACGGGCAGGGAGGAGATCACCGCGTCGGGTCTTACACCCGGCGCAGCCCGTCCGGAGGGGTCGGCCCGAGAGGGCGGCGGAGGCGGGCAAGGCGACACACGGCGCGACAGACGCCGAACGAAAAGGAAAGACGCGGATGAACATGGCATCGGCGGTTGAGCCATCCCGCGACGACACGTCCACCGCCTGGTGGCGCGGCGCGGTGATCTATCAGGTCTACCCCCGCAGTTTCCAGGACTCGAACGGAGACGGGATCGGCGACCTGCTGGGCATCGCCCAGCGGCTGCCACACATCGCCTCGCTCGGGGTGGACGCGGTGTGGATCTCGCCCTTCTTCACGTCGCCGATGCGCGATTTCGGCTATGACGTGTCCGATTACTGCGACGTTGACCCGATGTTCGGGACACTGGCGGACTTCGACATCCTCATCAGCACGGCGCACCGACTGGGGGTGAAGGTCTTCATCGACCTCGTTCTGTCGCACACCTCGGACCAGCATCCGTGGTTCAAGGAAAGCCGCAGTTCCACGGATAACGACCGAGCGAACTGGTACGTCTGGGCCGATGCCAAGCCGGACGGGACGCCGCCCAACAACTGGTTGTCGATATTCGGCGGCTCGGCGTGGGCCTGGGACGGCACGCGCTGCCAGTACTATCTCCACAACTTCCTGACGGAGCAGCCCGACCTGAACCTGCACGAGCCGGCCGTGCAGGAGATGCTGCTGAACGTGTCGCGCTTCTGGCTCGACCGTGGCGTGGACGGCTTCCGACTGGACGTCATCAACTTCTACTTCCACGATCAGGAACTGCGGGACAATCCACCCCTGCCGCCCGAAGAGCGCAACCCGATCACGGCGCCCGCGGTGAACCCGTACACGTGGCAGAACCACATCTACGACAAGACCCGGCCCGAGAACATCGACTTCCTGCGCAAGCTGCGAACCTTGATGAACGAGTACGGCGCGGCGGCGGTCGGCGAGGTGGGCGAAGACATTCGTGGTCTCGAAGTGCTGGGCGAGTACACCGGCGGCGACGACAAGATCCACATGAGCTACGCGTTCGAGCTGCTGTCGGACCACATGCCCACTGCCGAGTATATCGCGGGCGTATTTTCGCAGGTCGAGGAAAAGGCGGCTCAGGGTTGGGTCTGCTGGGCGTTTTCGAACCACGACGTTCCCCGCCACCTGACGCGCTGGAAGCTCTCCGAGGCCGGCGCGCGGCTGTTCAACACCATGATGATGTGCCTGCGCGGGTCGGCCTGCATCTACCAGGGTGAAGAGCTCGCGCTGCCCGAGGCCGAGATCGCGTTCGAGGACTTGCAGGATCCGTACGGCAAAAAATTCTGGCCCTCTTTCAAGGGTCGCGACGGATGCCGCACGCCGATGGTGTGGGAGCCGTCGAACCAGAACGGCGGCTTCTCGTCCGGTATGCCTTGGCTTCCGGTGAGCCATGAACATCTGAACCGCGCGGTTTCCCTTCAGGAGCAGGACCCCTCCGCGATCCTGCACCACTATCGCCGCGCCATAGGCTTTCGTCACGCGCACCCGGCGCTGCAATACGGCACGCTCGAGAACATGCAGGCCGTGGGCACGGTGTTGTCGTTCGTGCGCGAGTACGAGGACGAAGCGCTGTTCTGCGCCTTCAACCTGTCGGCAGATCCGGGCGCGATCGACATGCCCGAGGGAAACTGGCGGCAGATCGGCATCGAGCTGGGGTCGGGCGGGCCGGCGCCCGATGGCAAGCTGCATCTCGGCCCGTGGCAGCCTGCACTCATGATGCGCGTCGGCGACTGAGACTACGGACGACGGACGAAGCGGGGAGGAGACCGGAAGACATGGCGAACCTGAAGCTGAGCGGGGTCCGGAAGGCCTATGGCGGCACCGTCGAGGTGCTCAAGGACATCGACCTCGAGATCGAGCAGGGCGAACTGGTGGTGTTCGTCGGTCCCTCCGGATGCGGCAAGTCCACGCTCCTGCGCATGATCGCGGGGCTGGAGAAGATCACCGACGGCACGCTCGAAATCGACGGGCAGGTGGTGAACGACGTGCCGCCGGCGCAGCGCGGGATCGCCATGGTCTTCCAGTCCTACGCGCTCTACCCGCACATGACCGTGCGCGACAACATGAGCTTCGCGCTCAAGATCGCGAAGAAATCCAAGGACGAGATCGAGGCCGCGGTCGACAAGGCCGCCAAGATGCTCCAGCTAGAGCCCTATCTCGACCGGCTCCCCAAGGCGTTGTCGGGCGGCCAGCGCCAGCGCGTCGCCATCGGACGGTCCATCGTGCGCGATCCCAAGGTCTACCTCTTCGACGAACCGCTCTCGAACCTCGACGCGGCGCTGCGCGTGGCGACCCGGATCGAGATCGCGCAGCTCAAGGAGCAGATGCCGGACTCGACGATGATCTACGTCACCCACGACCAGATCGAGGCGATGACGCTGGCGAGCCGCATCGTGGTTCTCGCGAACAAGGGCATCGCGCAGGTCGGTCCGCCGCTGGAGCTTTACGAGAAACCGCGCACCGAGTTCGTGGCCCAGTTCATCGGCTCGCCCGCCATGAACCTGTTGCAGGGCGAGATCGTCGAGACCGGCGAGCGTACGCGCGTGAAGATGGCCAACGGCGGCGAGGCGGTGTCGGCGGTTCCCACGCGCGAGGAGGATCGCGGCAAGCGCGTCAACGTGGGCGTCCGTCCCGAGGATTTCGCCGAGACCGACGGCACCCCGATCTACCGCGGCAAGGTGGACATCACCGAGGCCCTCGGCGAAGTAACCCTGCTCTACTTCGAGGCGCAATCCGACGAGCCGGTGATCGGCAAGCTGCCCGGCGTCCACGCCGACCTGCGCGGCCGCCAGGTGGCCATGAGCGCCGATCCTGCCAAGGTGCACCTTTTCCACGAGGGGAAGTCGCTGCTCTGGCGTTGAGCCGGGCTGCCCCTATTCCGGTGTGACAACGGTGAACGGCGTGCGCGCCAGCACCGTATCGTCCCGTCCCAGTTGATAGCGCAGTTCGTAGTCGCCCACGGTCTCGGGCGCGCGCATCACCAGCGGGCTGTCCTGCGACGTGTGGGCGAAGCTCACGCTCTCGGCGTCGGGCGCTCCGGCCTCCGCGATGGCGATGTAGTCGCGGCGATAGTCTGGCCCGGTCCACGACACTGCGAACGGAGCTCCTGCGGCCACCTCCTCCGCGCCCGCTGTCACGCTTGCCTCGATCGCGGTCAGCTCGATCGGACGGCGGGCCAGAACCTGCTCACCCACCCCGGCTGCGACGTAGCGGATCTCCCACGGGCCCGGGTTCGGTGGCATGTCGAGGATCAGCGGCGAGCCGTCGCGCACGTAGCGGAAGCCGGCATAGCCCGGGTCTTCCGGTCGCGCGACCGAAACGAAGTCGCGCTCGTAGGCCGGTCCCTCCCAACTCACCACCACCGGGGCACCGGCCGGCGCAGTTTCGGCCGCCTCGAGCGACGCCGATACCTCGTCCACCCGCAGCGGCTGCGCGGCCAGCACGGTGCTGTCCTGATCGATGACATAGCGCAGTTCGTAGTCGCCTTCCTCGAGCGGCGCGGTCACGGTGAGCGGCGCCCCGGCGCGCGTCGGCGTTCTCGAGACGAAACCTCCATCGCCCGGCCGCCCGATCACGACGTAATCGCCGCGATAGTCCGGGCCGTCCCAGTCCACCTCCACGGGCGAGCCCGCCGCCACCCGCGGCTCGGCCCAAAGCTGCGCGGTGACGGCGAGAACCTCCACGGACTTGCGGGCGACCACGGTAGCGTCCTGTGCCATCACGTAGCGCAGTTCGTAGTCGCCCGGCTCGGCGGGCATCCGAACCCGGAGAGGGCTGCCCTCCCGCGTCGGCGTGGTATTGACGTAGCCGTCGCTGCCAACCTCGGAGATCGCGATGTAGTCGCCCTCGTAGTCCGGTCCGATCCACGCGATCATCGGAGAGTCGCCGGCATCGACCGGGCTGTCGATCTCGACATCGGCTTCGACCGGCCGGACGGCCAGGGGAGCTCTTGCAAGCACCTCGGAATCCGCAGAGCGGACGTAGCGGATTTCGTAATCCCCCGGAGTGGGCGGCAGCACCAAAGCCACCGGCGTGCCCGCGCGGGTGTGGGTGTAGTTCACGTAGCCTGCATGATCAGGCCGGGACACGGCGATATAGTCGCCATCGGCGTCCGGGCCGGTCCAGTCCACCTCGACCGTGGCTCCCGCCGGCGCCTCGGACGGGCCGGTCACGGACGCGTCTGCCGCCATTGCCTGCGCTTGCCCGGTGTCGGACGAGGGGACTCCGGCCCCCTGCGCGAGGGCGGTTTGGGGCAGGGCGGCAAGGATCAGAACGAGGGGGGCGGCGCGCATGGGCGGGTCCTTCCGGCGGTGTCTGCGCGCACCCTATCGCCTTGTAGCGCGGCGCCAAGAGGCCCCGCGATGGCCGGCGCATCGCGACCCATCACGCAGGTGCAGAAAATTCTGTTAAATGTTCTATAAACGTTCCATCTTGCGATTGGCAGAGGCGCCGATCGCGCCTACATGACGGCCTTGGCGCAGAGACGAGAGCAGACATGCCCGAGATGAAGCACATCGAGGTCCGCGGGGCCCGCGAACACAACCTCAAGAGCGTGGACGTGGATATTCCCCGCGACCAGCTGGTCGTGATCACAGGGCTTTCGGGGTCGGGAAAGTCCAGCCTGGCCTTCGACACGATCTATGCCGAAGGGCAACGCCGCTACGTCGAAAGCCTGTCGGCCTATGCGCGCCAATTCCTCGACATGATGGAAAAGCCGGACGTCGACTACATCTCGGGTCTCTCCCCGGCGATCTCGATCGAGCAGAAGACGACGTCGAAGAACCCTCGCTCGACCGTCGGCACCGTGACCGAGATCTACGACTATCTCCGGCTGCTCTTTGCCCGCGTCGGCACGCCCTATTCTCCTGCCACCGGCCTGCCCATCGAGGCGCAGCAGGTGCAGGACATGGTCGATGCCGTGATGAAGATGGAGGAAGGCACCCGCGGCTACCTTCTCGCGCCGATGATCCGTGACCGGAAGGGCGAGTACCGCAAGGAATTCCTCGAACTCCGGAAGCAGGGCTTCCAGAGGGTAAAGGTGGACGGCACCTTCTACGAACTCGACGAACCGCCGACCCTCGACAAGAAGTATCGCCACGACATCGACGTGGTGGTCGACCGGATCGTGGTCCGGGAGGGGATGGAGACTCGTCTGGCGGACTCGTTCCGCACCGCACTGGATCTGGCCGACGGCATCGCCGTTCTGGAAACGGCCCCGCGTGAGGGAGAGGGAGAGGCGGAGCGCATTACGTTCTCCGAAAACTTCGCCTGCCCGGTGTCCGGCTTCACCATTCCCGAGATCGAGCCACGCCTGTTCTCGTTCAACGCGCCCTTCGGTGCGTGCCCGGCCTGCGACGGCCTCGGCGTCGAGCTGTTTTTCGACGAACGGCTCGTGGTGCCGGACCAGAACCTGACTATAAGAAACGGCGCCATCGCACCTTGGAGAAAGGGAAAATCACCATACTTCACGCAAACGATCAACGCCATCGCGAAGCACTATGAGTTCGACGCCAACACCAAGTGGGTGGATCTGCCGGACTTCGTCAAACAAGTGTTCCTGTTCGGTTCGGGCGAGGAAGAAATCCCGTTTCGCTATGACGAGGGCGGCCGGGTCTATAACGTGACCCGCGTGTTCGAAGGCGTGATCCCGAACATGGAGCGCCGCTACCGCGAGACGGATTCCAGCTGGGTCCGCGAGGAATTCGAGCGGTACCAGAACAACAAGCCGTGCTCGGTCTGCAACGGCTTCCGCCTGCGCGAAGAGGCACTGGCCGTGAAGATCGGCGACCAGCATATCGGTCAGGTCGTGGAGGCCTCCATCAAGCAGGCGTACGACTGGTGCGCGGGCGTGCCCGAAAGTCTGACCCAACAGAAGAACGAGATCGCCCGCGCGATCCTGAAGGAGATCCGCGAGCGCTTGGGCTTCCTGAACAACGTGGGTCTCGAGTACCTGACGCTCTCACGTGCGGCCGGAACCCTGTCCGGTGGCGAAAGCCAGCGGATCCGTCTGGCGTCGCAGATCGGGTCGGGCCTGACCGGCGTGCTCTATGTGCTCGACGAGCCGTCCATCGGTCTGCACCAGCGCGACAACGATCGACTGTTGGGGACGCTCAAGAACCTTCGGGATCAGGGCAACACGGTGATCGTGGTCGAGCACGACGAGGAAGCCATCCGAGAGGCCGACTACGTCTTCGACATCGGCCCCGGCGCGGGCGTGCACGGCGGCAAGGTCGTCTCTCATGGCACTCCCGGCGAGGTCGCCGCCGACGAGAACAGCCTCACCGGCCAATACCTTGCCGGGACACGGGAAATCGCCGTGCCGACCAAACGGCGCAAGGGCTACAAGAAGAAGCTCAAGGTGGTCAACGCCACCGGGAACAACCTCAAGGGCGTCACGGCCGAATTTCCCTTGGGCAAGTTTGTCTGCGTGACCGGCGTGTCGGGCGGCGGCAAGTCGACCCTGACCATCGAGACGCTCTACAAGACGGCCGCCACACGGCTGAACGGCGCGCGAGAGACCCCTGCGCCCTGCGAGACGATCAAGGGGTTCGAGCACCTCGACAAGGTCATCGATATCGATCAGCGCCCCATCGGGCGAACTCCGCGCTCGAATCCAGCGACTTACACGGGGGCCTTCACGCCGATCCGCGACTGGTTCGCCGGTCTGCCGGAGGCCAAGGCGCGGGGATACAAGCCAGGACGCTTCAGCTTCAACGTGAAGGGCGGCCGGTGCGAGGCCTGCCAGGGCGACGGCCTCATCAAGATCGAGATGCACTTCCTGCCCGACGTCTACGTCACGTGCGAGACCTGCAACGGCGCCCGCTACAACCGCGAAACGCTGGAGATCAAGTTCAAGGGCAAGAGTATCGCCGATGTCCTTGAAATGACGGTTGAAGACGCGCAGGAGTTCTTCGCTGCCGTGCCGTCGATCCGCGAGAAGATGGATGCGCTCGTGCAGGTGGGACTGGGCTACATCAAGGTCGGTCAGCAGGCGACGACCCTCTCGGGCGGCGAGGCTCAGCGGGTGAAGCTGTCCAAGGAACTCGCCAAGCGGTCCACGGGACGAACCCTGTATATCCTCGACGAGCCGACGACCGGCCTTCACTTCGAGGACGTGAGGAAGCTGCTCGAAGTCCTTCATTCCCTTGTGGATGCCGGCAACACGGTGGTGGTCATCGAGCACAATCTCGACGTCATCAAGACGGCCGACTGGATCGTCGATATCGGCCCCGAGGGCGGCAATGGCGGCGGCGAGATCGTGGCTGCCGGCACGCCCGAGGACGTGTCCCAAGAGGAGCGGTCGCACACCGGACGTTACCTCAAGGCCATGCTGGACCCGCGGAAGCTGGCAGCGGAGTGATGCGTCTTACGGCGTTCTAAAGGTCGCGGACGTATCACCGCCGTCATGACGAAGATGGCGGGCTCAGCGATATGGCGGATCGTGATGAAGGTCGTGGCGACCCTTGACCTCTCCACTCTGTCGGAAAGCGCCGCGCGATCAGTCGGGCGAGGGCGTCGAGGTGTTGAGATCGGGAACCAGCCGTCCGTGCCGGCGGGTCTCCGCGAGAAGCGCGCCGAACGTGGAGATGCCGCGGCCCTCGAGCATCGACAGCATCCGGGCCAGCGACCGCGCGGTCAGGATCGCGTCGCCGGTGGCCGAATGGCGGCGGATGTCGGTCTCGTCCACGCCGAGACGCGCCGCGATCGCGTCGAGCCGGTGATCCGCGGTCGTGCCGAACAGGATCGCCGAAAGCAAAACGGTGTCGAGGATCGGTTGCGTCCACTCCACACCCATCGCCGCGGCGTGCTTGCGCAGAAAGGCCATGTCGAATGGCGCGTTGTGCGCCACGATCACCGAACCCGCGGCGAAAGCGTGAAACGCGCGGCCCGCTTCGGCGATGCCCGGCGCTCCGGACACGTCGCGATCGCAGATGCCATGCACCCGGCGGGCGGCCTCGGGGATCGGTCGGCCGGGATTGACGAAGGTCTCGAACCGCTCGCCCGCGACGGGCTTGCCGTCCATCACCCGCACAGCGCCGATCTCCACGACCTCGTCGCGATGCGGCAAGAGACCTGTCGTTTCGGTGTCGAATACGCAGTATGTCAGCGCCCGCAGCGGAGCGTCCGGGCCCGGAGCCACGTCCGGCCGCGCGGGCAAGGCGAAATCGTAGACCACGCCCGTCTCCATGCGCTCGCCCCCCGTCTCGGTGGCGGGCGGATCGAGGACAAGAAGGTAGCCGCCATCTGCCATGGGGCGCGCGCGCACCGAAAGCCGTTCGTTGTCCGCATCGCCCCGCAGCGTAGCCCCGGCGCCCAGGCCGGTGGACTGCACCCGGCGACGCAGCGCGGCCAGTTCGCCCGCATCGAAATAGTCCGCCATCGGGGCGCCGAGGCGCGGCGGCGCACGTCGAGACAGAAGTTTTGCAGCCTGCCCATCGTAGAGGACAATGCGGTCGCCGGAGTCGACGAGGATCGTTGCCACCGGGATCTCGGTCAGAAGCGCGGTCAGCCGCGTCCGGTCCTCGGCCAGGCGCCGGGTTTCGGCGGCGACGGTCTCGGCTGTGCGCACGGCGGTATCGCCAAGCGCACGCGCCACCGCATCCGCAGCCGGGCCGAGATCGCCCAGGTGGCGTGCGTCCGTAGCCGAACCGGCAGAGGACGCGCCGCCGCCATGTGCACGCACCCTCAGGTCGTCGGCAATGCGTTCGACCGGCAGAGCAACGTTCTGATCGAAGAGCCACCAGAACAGCGCCGACAGGAACAGCAGTCCGAAACCGCCCGTGACGAAGGCCAGCACGAAGCCACCGGCGTCCTGCTGCGCGCCGAGCGCAAGCGCTCCGCCGAACAGCGCAAGCGCACTTGCCGCGAAGGCCGCGAAGAAGAGGAGGACCCGAAGGCGAAGCGAGCGGCGCATGAGGCTCAGGCCTCCGCGCAGACCGAGGATACGATCGGATCGTCTGGCCCCACGTCGCGCCAGACCGGATTGCCACCGTCGCCACCGGCCGGATCCGCGCGGCGACCCGTGGTGCAATCGACGGCGACCTGCACCGCCTGCACCGGCCGCCAGCGGCCGAAGAAGTAGAGGTCGGCGAGGAACAGCCCCTCTTGTGAGTTGGTGCGTAGGGTTCCTTTATCGACCGCGACGAAGCGCTCGGTCATCGGCACGGCGTAGGTCCAGGGGCGGTACCAGTTGGACGCGGCGACGCGGTCAGCCACAACCATGTCCTCGGGCAGCGCGGCGCGGGTGCGCGCGTACCATCCGTACTCCATCGCGATCGCTGCGATCATCATCGAGGCGCCGGCCCCCAGCGGGACCACCCAGCGCGGCAGCCTGCCGCGTGAAAGGTTCGTCACCAGAAGCATCAGCCCCGCGCCCGCCACGCCTGCGAAGATGACCGCGAACAGCTCGAATATCATTGTGGTCCCGTGCCTCCCCGCACTCAGCCCAGCATGCCGCGGCCATGACCGACCGCCGACTGCATTCCCTTGACCACCACGAAGGCGTCCCGCAGGTGCGCGCGATCAAAGTCCGACAGCTCGGCCGGCGCAAGGTAATTGTCGGGTGCCTCGCCATGACGAATGCGCCGGACCTGGTGGGCCAGCCGGGCCTCGGCGATGACGTCGTATGCGTCTATCAAGTCGCGGCCGCCGCGGTCCGACACAGTGCCCGTGGCGCGCGCGGCCGTCAGCCGGGCGCGCGTGTTGACCGGTTCGATCCGCCCGCGCAGCGCGTAGACCCGCGCGAGGTCGGTGACCGGCACCACGCCGGAATGCTTGAGGTCCAGCGTGTTCTTGTGCTCGCCGGACCGGATCAGGGCCAGCCCGCGAACAAGTCCCAGAGGCGGGGTGTGCGTCAGCGAATTCGCGATCATGTGCGACACGAAGATCGAGTTCCGCGAAGCCGCCTCGAGGGTTTCGGCCTGAAGGCTCTCGAACAGGGTACGGTCGCCGCCGATGGGCCGCAGGTCGAACATCACCGAGGCCAGCATCCGCGCCTCGGGCGAGGGGGTGGCGATCCACCCCATGAAATCAGAGCGCCACTTGGACTGCCGCTGCCGCCAACGCGGGTTCGAGGCCATCATGTCACCCGGGCAGTAGACGTAGCCGCAGCGGTCGAGGCCGTCGCAGACGCGCTGCGCCAGGGCGGCGAACCAGTGCATGTCGTCCTCGGTGGCCGCGTCGTCGATGACCAGGCAGTTGTCCTGGTCGCTGACGCCGGTCTGTTCCTGCCGGCCCTGGCTGCCGCAGGCGAGCCAGAGATAGGGGACGGGCGGCGATCCCAGCTCGGCCTCCGCGAGCGAGATCAACCGACGGGTCGCGGCGTCGGCCACGTCGGTGACAAGACGTGTCGTCACCTCGTGGCGCGTGCCCGCGCCCACGAGCTGGCGCAGGAGCAGGGGGATCCGCGCGGTGATCCGCGCCATTGCCTCTGCGTCCGGCGCATGGGCGACCTCTCCGACGAGATCGGCGGCGGTCGACGCCCGGTAGCGGGTCAGATCGGTCTGCGTGACCATGCCCACGAGCCGCGCGCCGTCACAGATCGGGACATGGCCGATCCCGTGCTCCATCATCGTGTGCAGAACGTCGGACCCGAGCGCGGCGGGCTCCAGCGTGATCGGGTGGGGGGTCATCACCGTCCGGATCGGGGTGTCGCCCGGCAGCCCCTCGGCCAGCACCTTGCCCGAAAGATCGCGCAGGGTGACGATCCCGGCGAGGCGATCGCCCTCGGTCACGCAAAGGCTCGATATCCCGGCGGCGCGCATTCGTTTCGCAGCTTCCTGCGCGGGGGTGTCCGGGGGAACCACGTGGGGCGCAGGCGCCATGATCTCGGCCACGCGGCTGGTGGCAAGATCGGCGCCTTCGGTCCGGCGCGGGCGTGCCCGGTCGAAGAAGCGGCGGACGGCCGGTTCCGCGGCGAGAAGCGCGTGCCAGGCGTCGGGCGGCAGCACCAGCAGGTGCGTGGGTTCGGTGGTGTCGGCGGTGGTGGCGGCCAACCCGTCGCGGGCCAGTCCGCGCTCGCCGAAGGAATTGCGAGGACCGAGCAGCGAGACCTGTTCGCCGTGGGCATCCCGCACCTCGATCCCGCCGGAGACGACGATGAACAGCCCGTCGAGGCGGTCACCGAAGGTGTAGACCCGGGCGCCCGCCGGCAGCTCTCGCTGAATCATGCGGGCGGCGAGGTCGGCGCGCGCGGCCTGCGCCAGGGAGGCGTAGGGATCCTGCTGGGAGAGAAACTCCGCGAGCTCGGAGTGCGACAGGGGCATCGGGCATCTCCGCGTCGGTCGTGGCGTCCGTCCACGCCTGGGGCGCGCGGACGGAACCGGATGTAAAATGACCGGGGCACGCGGGCCGCCCCGGTCGGTCGTGGTCAGTGCGACTGGGCCGAGCCTGCGCCGCGCGGCACGCGGACGCTTTCGACGAGGTCCTTGATGTCCGCCGGCACCGGCTTGGTCATCGACGACACGGTGTAGGCCACCGCGAAGTTGATCGCCGCACCCACCGCGCCGAACGAGGTCGACTTGATGGTGCCGAGCAGCGGATCCGCGTCGGTGAAGCTGTTGGTGTCGGGGATGAAGAACCAGCCCTTGTGCAGGAAGATGTAGACCAGCGTCACGAGCAGGCCCGCCAGCATCCCCGCGACCGCGCCCCGGTTGTTGATGGTGGTCGAGAAGATTCCCATCATCAGCGCCGGGAAGATCGACGCCGCCGCGAGGCCGAAGGCCAGAGCCACGGTCTGTGCCGCGAAGCCCGGGGGGTTGAGGCCCAGCCAGGTGGCCACGGCAATCGCCACCGCCATCGCGATCCGGGCGCTCAGAAGCTCGGCCTTCTCGGAGATGCCGGGATTGATCTGACCCTTGATGAGGTCGTGACTGACCGCCGACGAGATCGCCAGCAACAGGCCCGCCGCCGTCGAGAGCGCGGCTGCGATGCCACCCGCGGCGACAAGGCCGATGACCCATCCCGGCAGGTTGGCGATCTCGGGGTTGGCGAGAACGAGGATGTCGTTGTTGAAGTTGGTCAGCTCGTTGCCTTCCCAACCGGCTTCCTCGGCCCGCGCCTGCATGTCGGCGTCGCCGTCGTTGTAGTACTGGATCCGTCCGTCGCCGTTCTTGTCTTCCCAGCCAAGGAGTCCGGTCTGTTGCCAGACGGGCATCCAGTCGTAGGCCGGGTCGCTCTCGATGGTCTCGATCGCCACGGCCTCGCCGTCAGTGCCGTTGGGCCACATCAGCTCGGTGATGTTGAGACGGGCCATCGCGCCGACCGCCGGGGCGGTGAGGTAGAGAAGCGCGATGAAGACGAGCGCCCAGCCTGCCGACCAGCGTGCATCGCTGACGCGGGGGACGGTGAAGAAGCGCATGATGACGTGCGGCAGACCCGCCGTGCCGATCATCAGCGACAGCGTGAACAGCAGCATGTTGAACGTGTCGCCGTTGTGCGCGGTGTACTCGTTGAAGCCGAGATCGGTCACCACCTGGTCGAGACGCTGCAGGAGCGGTTCGCCCGAGGCCTGGTGCTCTCCGAAGAGGCCGAGCGCCGGGATCGGGGTGCCGGTCAGCTGAAGCGCGATGAACACCGCCGGGATCGTGTAGGCGAAGATCAGCACGACGTACTGCGCCACCTGCGTGTAGGTCACGCCCTTCATGCCGCCGAACACCGCGTAGGCGAAGACGACGACGGCGCCGAGCAGAAGACCGGTGGTGCTGTCGACCTCGAGGAAGCGGCCGAAGGCCACACCCACGCCGGTCATCTGGCCGATCACGTATGTGAGCGACGCGACGATCAGGCAGATCACGGCCACGAGGCGCGCGGTCTTCGAGTAGAAGCGGTCGCCGATGAACTCGGACACCGTATACTTGCCGAACTTGCGCAGGTAGGGCGCGAGCAGCAGTGCCAGCAGCACGTAGCCGCCGGTCCAGCCCATCAGGTAGGTGGAGTTGTCATAGCCGGTGAAGGCGATGAGGCCGGCCATCGAGATGAACGAGGCCGCGGACATCCAGTCCGCAGCGGTCGCCATGCCGTTGGTGACCGGGTGCACGCCGCGGCCCGCGGCGTAGAAGTCCGACGTGGAGCCGGCGCGCGCCCAGATGGCGATGCCGATGTAGAGCGCGAAGCTCAGGCCCACGAAGACGATGTTGATGACGGTCTGATCCATGGCGATTACTCCTCGTCCACGCCGAACTGCCGGTCGAGCCGGTTCATCCGCCACGCGTAAAAGAAGATCAGCGCGAGGAAGACGAGGATCGAGCCCTGCTGGGCGAACCAGAACCCGATGTCTGTTCCGCCGACCTGGATGCCCGAAAGCATCGGGCGCAGCAGGATGCCGAAGCCGAAGCTGACCAACGCCCAGATGACGAGGCAGCCAATGATAAGACGGACGTTGGCCTTCCAGTAGGCCACCCCGTCGGACGTCACGCGTTGTGACGTCGTATGCGTGTGTTCCGCCATTTCCGCGGGTCCTCCTCCTTGGTGTGGGGCGCGGGTGGGACCGTCCCCCCGGTCCGCGCCTTCCGTCCCGACCGGCCGCGCTAGCGGCGGCTGGGGTCTCCTCCTGCCCCGGCTCGCCTTTCGCGGGCGCGCATGTGGGGCGCCGCAACCTTACCTCATAGTGAAAATATTGGAATAAGCGCCTTCGGTAGCACGAACTTTCTGTAAATCTCTTTCCCCTTGCGCGAGGCGTCTGTAAATATCGTTACCTCGATGTAAATCATGCGCCTTGCCGGTCAGAAGAGGCGAGCGCCGATCCGTGGTCGCTTGGGTCGAGTGGCGGAACGGCAAGGCGAGAGAGCGTTCACCGGCAGGATCAGACACCAGACATTCAAAGGCGAATCTGGCTGTTTCCCATCTGCGGCGTGACGCCGTTCTTCATCGCCGCTGCGCTGACCTTGGCTGTCTCGGGGATGGTGCTTTGTCTCACACCTCCGGCCTTCAACGCGGCGCGCCGCCGGGGAGAGAACCGGCGGCGCGGAGCCCGTAGGGCAGGGAGGGGAAGGGACGCTGACGTCGGTTCCTGAAACGAAAGTGGCGAGCCGCACCGCGACCCGCCATTCTTAACTTCTTAGGAACGCTCTTAGTTTTTGTAAGCGTTCAGGCCCGAAGCGTCTCGGTGGACGAGAAGAACATCGCCTGGCTGATCGCCGAGCGCACCTGCTCCTCGGAGTAGGGCTTGGAGATCAGGAAGGCCGGTTCCGGTTTGTCGCCGGTCAGCAGGCGCTCGGGGAAGGCGGTGATGAAGATCACCGGACGTTCGCCCAGATCGCGCAGAATGTCGTTCACCGCGTCCACGCCCGACGAATTGTCGGCAAGCTGGATGTCGGCCAGGATCAGGTCCGGCGTTTCCTGCCCCGAAAGCTTCACTGCACCGTCTCGGGTGCGCGCGACGCCGGTGACCCGGTGGCCGAGGTCGGCGACGATGCTTTCGAGATCCATGGCGATGATCGCCTCGTCCTCGATGATGAGCACCCGGCCCGACATGCCGTCGGCCATCTCACGCCGCGCGGTCTCGATCAGGGTGTCGGCCTCTTCCTGACCAATCTGCATGATCTCGGCCACTTCGGACGTGGTGAACTCCTCGATCGTGTGCAGCAGAAGCGCCTCGCGGCTGTTGGTGGTCAGCTTGTTGAGGTGACGCTGCGCTGCCGCCCGCGGGCCGGTATCCTCTTCGGTCACGGGTGCGCCGGTCGTGACCCAGATGCCATGGAACACCTGAAAAAGTCCGGTCTTGCCGGAACTCGCTTCCGTCACCATCGTTCGATCGGCAAGAACAGCTTCGAGAGTTGCGGCCGCGTACTGGTCGCCGGTGGTCTGGGCGCCGGTCAGGGCGCGTGCATACCGACGGAGATACGGAAGGGCGGCTCCGATTTCGCTGCTCAGATCTGCCTGTGTCATATCCTAGTCCCTTAAAAACTTTCTTGGGAACCGAACGCGCTCTGTCGATGTTTGTTCCCGAGTTACATGTGAGTATATGCGGCCGGTTTGCGTAAGGACGATGATGGCTGACAGCAGAAACAACACGAAGCAGGCGCAAGTGATCGATGAGAACTTGAAGCGTGTTTATCAAGACATGCTGAACGAAGACGTTCCAGACCGTTTTCTCGACCTTCTGTCCCAGTTGAAGGCACAGGACTCCGACGAAGGAGACGAGGGTGAGACGGCCGGCGCCGTGCGCCGGGGTGAGGGAGCATAATGAGCGGTGAGCCACGTGACGAAATCGTCCAGCACCTTCCCGCGATGCGAGCCTTCGCGCTCAGCCTGACACGGAACTCCGCACTGGCCGACGACATGGTCCAAGACAGCTTGGTCAAGGCCTGGACAAAGATTCATACATTCGAGCCCGGCACCAACATGCGCGCCTGGCTGTTCACGATCTTGCGTAACACGTACTATTCGAACCGCCGCAAGGCCGGTCGCGAGGTATCGGATGCCGATGGTCTCATGACCGAGGGGCTGTCCGAAAAGCCCGCGCATGATGGCCGATTGCAGCTCGCCGATTTCCGCAGGGCCTTCGCACAGCTCAACGACGAGCAGCGCGAAGCGCTGGTTCTCGTTGGCGCATCGGGCTTTTCCTACGAGGAGGCAGCCGGAATGTGCGGCGTTGCCGTGGGAACGATCAAGAGCCGCACCAACCGCGCCCGCGCCCGGCTGGCGGCTTTGATGCAGATGACCGAGGACGAGGCGCTGGAGATGACCGACAGCGCAACGATGGCGGTCGTCTCCGGAAACCGTTCGACCGCCGCGAGGTAAGCCATGATCGGCGCGCCGGGTCCTCGTCCGGTTCCGAGTGGTCTCGGGGCCCGGATCATCGGGTTCCTGACTGTCGCTCTCGTTCCGCTCGGCCTCGTGGCCTACTGGCAGACCGCGCAGCTCGAATCCGAGACGCGCGCACGATCGCAGCTCAGCGTGACCGGAGTGACCGAGAACTCCGCCTCCCTCGAGAGGCGGAGCATTCTGCGTGCGCTCGGCGCGGCGCAGGCGATCGGCTCCACCGGCAGCATCGTCGCGGCGGACGTCGAAACCTGCAATCGCTACCTCATGGACTTCCGGGAATCGAGCGCGACCTACACCTACGTGGGCGTGCTCATGCAGTCCGGCGCCGTCAAATGCGGATCGAGCCGACAGAGCGCGCGGGTCGAGGATTTCCCCGCGCTGCTCGAGGCCATCAAGCATCCCCGCCCGTCGGTGATCCGCGTCGACAATCCGTCCATCAGCCCCGAGCCCGTGCTGGTCGTGTCCGAACCGTTTCAGGTGAACGGTGTGCACCAGGGCCACGTGGCCATCTCGATTCCGGTCAGGCACGTGCGGCCCGAGAACCGGCCGCCCTCCGAGTTCACCGACCTCATCACGTTCAACCGGATGGGTCAGATCCTGACCACCGAGAACGGTTACGAGCAGGCCCTGCGACACCTGCCGATAGATGCCGGGCTCGACGACCTGTCCGGCGCCGCCGAACACAGCTTTCTCGCGATGAGCGCGGACGGCGAAGAGCGTATCTTCGCGCTGGCTCCCATCGTGCCCGATCTGGTCTGGGCTCTGTCGGCCTGGCCCGAGGACAGCTCGGCCGCCACCACGCTCGGGACATCCGGGTTCACCCGCTCGCTGCCGCTGGTAATGTGGGCCGCAAGCATCATCGTCGCCTATCTCGCCGTGAACAGGCTGGTGATCCGCCACATCCGCACCCTGCGCCACCAGATGCGCAGCTTCGCCCGCGACCGCCGCGTGCCGGCTCAGAGCGCATCCGGGGACATGGCGCTCGAGTTGCGGGACATGGAAAACGATTTCCTGCGGATGGCCGACTCGATCATGCAGGACGAGGCCCAGCTCGAGAATGCGCTGCGCGAGAAGACCATCCTGCTGAAGGAAGTCCACCACCGGGTGAAGAACAACCTTCAGCTCATCTCGTCGATCATGAACATGCAAATCCGGCAAAGCGCCAACGCCGAGACGAAGGTTGTGCTGCAACGCCTGCAGGAGCGGATCCGCGGCCTCGCCACGATCCACCGCAACCTCTACCAGACGGGCGACCTGGGCCACGTCAACGCGGCCGACCTCCTCGGTGATCTGATCGGGCAAATGTCGATCGTCTCGGGCAAGTCCTCGACCCCGATCGAGGTGACCAAGAGCCTCGAGCCGATAGAAGTCTATCCCGATCAGGCGATGCCGATCTCGCTGCTGACCGCCGAAGCGCTGACCAATGCGGGCAAATACATGGGGCCCGACCCTGATGGCGTCTGCCGGCTGCACATCGCTCTCCATCACGAGGACGATCAGGCCGTGATCCTGGAGATATCGAATTCTACCGGCGAGAGCCCGATCTTCGAGGACGCGACGCGCAGCGGGTTGGGCAACCGGCTGATTCAGGCGTTCTCGACGCAGCTCGGCGGCACGCTCCACCAGGGCGCGGAAGGGGATCGCTACAAGGTCACGGTCCTGTTCCACCTCTCCGATTTCAAACCCGAAGTGGTGGATTACTGAGATGACCGAGCGTCCCGAGATCGCGTCCCTGCCGCGCCCCGACACCGCGGAGGGCAAGCCGCGCCATGTCGGCGTCGAGATCGAACTGGGCGGGCTGCCCGAGACCCGCGTGGCCGAGCTCGCCCGCGATGCCTTCGGTGGCGAGATCGAGCGCGGCGAGGAGAAGGGCCTTGTCCTGACCGGAAGCCGCCTCGGCGACATGGAGATCTATCTCGATAGCGCTTTGCTCGGACATGCCGACACACGCTTCCAGGAGGGCCTGCACGAGATGGCCCGCACCGTGGTCCCTGTCGAGATCGTGACCGGGCCGATCCTGCCCGCCCGCATCGCCGAGCTGGACACCTTTCTCGACACGCTGCACGCGGCCGGTGCGTCCGGCACGAGCGGAGGCATCACCGCGGGCTATGGCGTACACTTCAACCCCGAGGTCGTGTCCACCCGACTGGACGACGTTCTGCCGGTTCTGAAGGCCTTCGCCTTCGCCGAGGACGCGTTGCGCCAGGAGATGGGCATCGACCTTTCGCGACGGGTTCTGCCCTTCGTCGATCCCTATCCGCGGCGCCTCCTCGATGGGCTGGCGCGGGCGCCAATCCCGGATATGGCGGCCCTGATCGACCTCTACCTCGACCGTGCGCCGTCGCGGAACCACGGGCTCGACATGCTGTGCCTCTTCGCTCACGTGGACCGGGACCGCGTGGGCGCCAAGATGGACCTGGCGTCCGTCTCGGCGCGGCCGACGTTCCACTACCGGCTGCCGGATTGCCGGATCGGCGACCCGAACTGGTCTCTGGCGCTGGAGTGGAATCGCTGGGTCGCGATCGAGCGGCTGTCCGAGGACCATGGCTTTCTTGCCGAGATCGAGCGCGCCTGGCAGGCGCATCGCGACGCGCTGACCACCGTGCGCGGCGACTGGACCAAATTCACCTCGGAACGGATGGGCCGCTTCGCGTGACACGTCGTCCGATCATCGGCGTGACCGTGTCAAACCGGTCCGGCTGGCGCATCTTTCCGCTGATGTGGCTCAACATCCGCCTTGCCGGCGGGCGCGCAATCAAGTGGCGCGCAGGTAGAGAGGTCGATCTCGACGCAGTGGACGGCGTGGTGATCGGCGGCGGCGACGACATCGCCCCAACGCTCTACGGTGGCGAGGTGCACGTGGGCGTGCGCCTCGATCCGGCCCGGGACGAGATGGAAAGCCGCGTCCTGCGCGATGCCTTCGAGCGCAACATGCCGATCCTCGGCATCTGTCGCGGCGCGCAGATGCTCAACGTGGTGCTGGGTGGCAACCTTCACCAGGACGCCTACGACGTCTACGATTCGCCCTTCGTGAAGACGATCCTGCCGAAGAAGCGCGTGGACGTCGTCGCCGACAGCCTGCTCGCGCGCACCACGGGGCGTCCCTGCCTGCGTGTCAACGCGCTGCACACGCAGGCGGTCAACGACCTCGGGCGCGGCTTGCGGGTTGCGGCGCGGGATCAGGGGGGCATGATCCAGGCAGTCGAGCGTATCCGCGATCCATTCGCGCTCGGCGTGCAATGGCACCCCGAACATATCTTCTACCGCCGCGCCCATCGTCGGCTGTTCCGCGCCCTCGTGGAAGCTGCCCGCGCCAGCACAGCACGGTCCGGACAGCTCGAGGCGGCGGAGGCCGAGGCCAGGCTCAACATGCCCGGGGCAGGGGCCGCATTCCGCGACGTGGGTCCGACACCTCCGCTCTGATTGCATGTGATTCGTCCCTGTGGCGAATCCGCCATAGCTAAAATGCGCTCCAATCCGCACGGAACCCGGACCCCTCCCGGGGGTTTTCTTCGCAAATGAAGTGAGGAAACGAGCGAATGTCTGCAGATGTGTATGTGATCGGTCTCGCAGGCCTGTCGCTGATCGCGGTGATGATCTTCGCGCTCACGGCACGGTCAAGCGACGACCACACTCACGATGACCGGCAGCGGCACTCTTCGTCTCTGGTACGGGATGGCCGCTCCAACTGATCAATCATCCCGCAAGGGGGCCGCTGCAACTTACGCGGCCCCCTTGCCCGCACGACAGACCTTTCCCCCGTGACCATTCCGCGGTTCTCTCGTGGAAGAACACGAGGGGCCTTCCATGACAGATCTCGACATCCGCATCGCTGCCGCCCGCGGTGAAATTCCCGCCGACCTCGTCCTGCGGGGCGGGCAGGTCTACGACCTCGTGACAGGAACCCTGAGCGAGGGCGATGTCGCGATCGTCGGCGACCGGATCGTGGGCGTGGAAGCCGATTACGAGGCACACGAGGTGATCGACGTCTCGGGCCTGATCCTCGTGCCCGGCTTCATCGACACCCACCTCCACGTGGAAAGCTCGCTCGTCACACCCCACGAGTTTGACAGGTGCGTCACGCCACACGGTGTGACGACAGCGATCTGCGACCCCCATGAAATCGCCAACGTGATCGGTGCCGAGGGCATCCGGTATTTCCAGAAAGCCTCCGAGACCACCGTGATGGACCTGCGCGTGCAGCTGTCCTCCTGCGTGCCGTCGACCCACATGGAGACATCCGGCGCCACACTCGAGGCTGATGATCTGGAGGCTCTGCGCGGCCACCCGTCGGGAATCGGGCTTGCAGAGATGATGAACTATCCCGGTGTCATTCACCGCGACCCCGGCATCATGGCCAAGCTGCGCGCGTTCGAGGGCGGCCACGTGGACGGTCATTGTCCGCTCCTGTCGGGTCGCGACCTCAACGCATATGCTGCGGCCGGAATCCGCACCGAGCACGAGGCGACCAGCGCCGAAGAAGCCGCCGAGAAGCTGCGGAAGGGCCTGCGCGTGCTGATCCGCGAGGGGTCGGTCTCCAAGGACCTGCTGGCCCTGCAGCCGCTCCTGACCGAACGGACGGCGGCCTACATGTGCCTGTGCACCGACGACCGCAACCCGCTCGACATCGCGGAGGAGGGGCATCTCGACCACATGATCCGCACGCTGATCGCACACGGCACGCCCACGCTTGCGGCTTACCGCGCCGCGTCGCTGTCGGCGGCCGAGGCGTTCGGGCTGAAGGACCGCGGTCTCGTCGCGCCGGGCTATCGCGCCGACATCGTGGCGCTGCGCGATCTCGAGACCTGCGATATCGCCCATGTGATCTGCGGCGGCCGGCTGGTCGAGGGCGCGCTCTTCGAAGGGCGGTCCGAGCTGCCGCCGGTGGGGCGCGGTTCGGTCACGCTGCCACAGATCGACGCCGCTACTTTCCGCCATGCCACGAACGCCGAAACCACACATGTCATCGGCATCCGCGAGGGCCAGATCCTCACCGATCACCTGGTGGAGGACGTGGCCATCACCGACGGCGACCAACGCCCCGACCCGGTGCGCGACCTCGTCCGGATCGCCGTGATCGAGAGGCACGGGCGCAACGGCGACGTCGCCACCGGCTTCGTGCGCGGCTTCGGGATGACTGACGGCGCCATCGCCGCCACGGTCTGCCACGACCATCACAATCTCGTGGCCGTGGGCATCGACTACGATGACCTCGCGCTTGCCGCCAACAGGCTTGCCGAGATCGAGGGCGGCTTCGTGGTCACGCAAGGGGGCAGGGTGGTCGCCGAACTGGCTCTGCCGGTCGCGGGCCTCATGTCGCTGGAGCGGTTCGAAACGGTGCGCGACCGCCTGCGCGACCTGCGCGCGGCGGCCAAGGACCTTGGCGTGACGCTGCACGAGCCGTTCCTGCAACTCGCGTTCCTCGCGCTGCCGGTGATTCCGGCTCTGAAGATCACCGACCGCGGCATGGTCGACGTGGAGCGCTTCGAGATCCTCGAATAGGACTTGCCGGCGGTTTCGTATTTCCGTATTTCCGGAAATATGGAATCAGATATCATCTCGCAGTTCTCCGCCCTCGCGCATCCCGGCCGCCTCGGGGTGTTCAGGCTGCTCGTGCGCCGGGCGCCGGACCATGTGCCGGCGGGCGAGATCGCCGCGGCGCTGAACCTGCCGGCGTCGACGCTGTCGCCCTATCTCGCGCAGCTTCGGCAGGCGGGCCTGGTGACGGAGCGGCGGCACGGCACGTCACGGCGCTATGCCGCGCACGTCGACGGGGCGGTCGAGATGGTGGACTTCCTGCTCGGCGATTGCTGCCGGGGCCGCGTTCCGCTCTGCCCGCACCCGGGCGCCAGTGTTCGGGAGACCTCCGACATGATCCACCGACCCTACCGCGTCCTGTTCATCTGCACCGGCAACTCCGCCCGGTCGATCTTTGCGGAGGCGTTGCTGCGCGAACTCGGCGGCGACCGCTTCGAGGTCCACTCGGCCGGGACCAGGCCCCAGTCCGAGCTCAACCCGCTCGCGGTGAAGATGCTGGCCTCAAAGGGACACGACACATCCACCCTGCGAGCCAAGAACGTGGAAGAGTTCCGCGGCGCCGAGCCAGCCCCGCTCGACTTCGTTTTTACCGTCTGCGACCGCGCGGCGAACGAAGACTGCCCTGCCTGGGCCGGCCAGCCGGTCTCGGCCCACTGGGGCCAGCCCGACCCGGTTGCTGCCACTGGCACCGAAGCCGAGCGGATGCTGGCCTTCCAGAGCGTCTATGGCGCCCTGCGCAACCGCATTCAGGCCTTCGTGGCCCTTCCCATCGACAGCCTCGACCGCGCCGCGCTCCAGCGCCGCGTGGACGACATTGCCCATCTCGACCAGACCGGGGAAACCGCGTGACCACATACGCTCTGAACGGGCTCGGCCGCATCGGAAAGCTCGCCCTGCGGCCCGTGCTCGAGGCCGGCCTCGACATCGCGTGGCTGAACGACGCGGTGGGCGATCCCGAGATGCACGCGCACCTGCTTGAATTCGACACCGTGCACGGCCGCTGGTCCGCCAACTTCGCGCACGACGCCGAAGCGATCAGCGTCAACGGCACGCGCCTGCCGATCCACAGAAAGAAAAGCCCGGCGGATCTTCCTCTCGACGGGGTGGACGTGGTCGTGGACTGCACCGGCCAGTTCAAGACCGAGGCCGCGCTGGCGCCCTATTTCGAGGCCGGTGTGAAGAAGGTGGTGGTCTCGGCGCCGGTCAAGGACGGCGGCGCGGCGAATATCGTCTACGGCGTGAACCACGACATCTACGACCCCGCGTCCCACCGGATCGTCACGGCGGCAAGCTGCACCACGAACTGCCTCGCGCCGGTGGTCAAGGTGATCCACGAAGGGCTGGGAATCCGTCACGGCTCGATCACCACGATCCACGACGTCACCAACACGCAGACCATCGTGGACCGCCCTGCCAAGGACCTGCGGCGCGCACGCTCGGCGCTGAACTCGCTGATCCCAACGACGACCGGCAGCGCCACGGCGATCACGCTCATCTACCCCGAGCTGACGGGCAAGTTGAACGGCCACGCGGTGCGGGTGCCGCTTCTGAACGGCTCGCTGACCGATTGCGTGTTCGAGGTGGAGCGCGAGACCACGCCGGAAGAGGTCAACGAGATGTTCCGCGTCGCCGCCGAGGGACCTCTGGCAGGCATTCTCGGCTACGAGACGCGCCCGCTGGTGTCGACCGATTACGTGAACGACCCGCGCTCCTCAATCGTGGATGCGCCCTCGACGATGGTGGTGAACGGCACACAGGTGAAGGTCTACGCCTGGTATGACAACGAATGGGGCTACGCGCACCGTCTCGTGGACGTCGCTCGCATGGTGGGAGACAGCCTGTGAGCGCCACCTCCCACAAGGCCACTGAGCGCCCAGACGGCCTGAGTGCCTACATCGCGGTCACGGCGGCCTACTGGGCGTTCATGCTGACCGACGGGGCGCTGCGGATGCTGGTGCTTCTGCACTTCCACACGCTCGGTTTCTCGCCGGTGCAGCTGGCTTACCTGTTCATCCTCTACGAGCTTGCTGGCGTGGTCACCAACCTTGCCGCGGGCTGGATCGCCGCGCGGTTCGGGCTGACCTCGACGCTCTATGCCGGTCTCGTCATCCAGATCGGGGCGCTCGCGGCGCTGACGCAGCTCGATCCGGGCTGGTCGGTCACGTCCTCCGTGGTCTTCGTCATGGCGGTGCAGGGTGCGTCCGGCGTGGCCAAGGACCTGGCGAAGATGTCGTCGAAGTCGGCGGTGAAGGTGCTGGCCCCCGAGGAGGCCGGCGGCCTCTTCCGCTGGGTCGCGGTCCTCACGGGGTCGAAGAACGCGGTCAAGGGCCTGGGCTTTCTGCTGGGCGCGGCGCTGCTGGCCCTTGCGGGGTTCCAGGCCGCGGTGATCGGCATGGGCGCGGTTCTGGCGATGATCCTCGTTGCCGTCGCGTGGAAGATGCCGGGCGGACTGCCCAAGGGCCGGAAGGAGGCCAAGTTCCGCGAGGTCTTTTCCGACAATCCGAACGTCAACTGGCTGTCGGCGGCGCGGGTGTTTCTTTTCGGCGCGCGTGACGTGTGGTTCGTGGTCGGCATCCCGATCTACTTCTACGCCGTGCTGTCGGACGGATCCGAGGCCGGCAACCGCACCGCGTTCTTCGTCATCGGCACCTTCATGGCGGTCTGGACGATCCTCTACGGTGCGGTGCAGGCCTTTGCGCCGCGGCTTCTGCGCGCCAAGGACCGCCCCGAGCCCGAACTGGTGACGGCCGCGCGGGGGTGGGTGGCGGCGCTGGTCGCGATCCCGGCGCTTCTGGCGGTGCTGGTCTGGATGCGGGGTGAAAGCGTAGAGACCACCACGGGCCTGATCGTCGGCCTCCTGATCTTCGGTGCGATCTTCGCGGTGAACTCGTCGCTGCACTCCTACCTGATCCTCGCGTTCACCAGCGGGGCGCGGGTCACGATGGACGTGGGATTCTACTACATGGCCAACGCGGCTGGCCGGCTTCTGGGTACGCTCCTGTCAGGGCTGACCTACCAACTGGCCGGGGTCGGTGCATGCCTGATGACTGCCTCGGTGATGCTGGCGCTGTCGGCGGTGGGCGCGGCGCGGCTGTCACCCGAGCGGAGCGGATAGGTGGCGACGGCCTGAGAGCGCCAACTTACGGAATAAGAAAGGCCGGCCCCGCGTCTCACGGGGTCGGCCTCTTTCACGTCAGGCGCACGGGCGCGGTCAGTCGAAGGCCATGAGACCTTCGAGCACCACGTCGGGATGCGCCGGGAACTTGCGGATCCGAACGCCGCAGGCATTGTAGATCGCGTTCGTCACAGCGGCGCCCGCGCCCGAGATGCCCAGCTCGCCGATACCCTTGGCCTGGATCGGGTTCGCGTAGTCGTCGCGCTCTTCCAGGAATTTCACGTCGAGCTGCGGCACGTCGAGATGCGCCGGCATGTGGTAGTTGGCGAAGTCGCGCGTGATGATGTGTCCACGACGCGGATCGTGCTCGGCGGCCTCGGTTAGCGCGGTGCCGATGCCCCAGATCATGCCGCCCCAGCACTGCGACCGGGCGGTGCGCTCGTTTAGGATGCGACCCGCGGCAAAGGTCCCCGCCATGCGCTTGACCCGAACCTCGCCGGTCCAGGCGTGCACGGCCACCTCGGCGAAATGCGCGCCGAAGCCCGAGGAGAACGCTTCCTTCCGTGTGTCGCCGGGCTTGATCTGGGCAACCTCCACGATGTCGCTGTCGATGAGATCCTCGAGCTTCTTCTCGACGTTGCCGCACCGGGCGAGGCCGTTCGACAGCGTAAGGTCGTCGCCGCCGCAGCCCATCTTGTCCGCGATCTGGTCGCGGATGGCCTTGCAGGCTAGGAACACCGACGAACCCGACGAGGCAGCACCGAACGAGCCGCCGGAGCCAGCCGCCTTGGGGAAGCTGCTGTCGCCGAGACGAACCTCGACCAACTCGCGCGGCAGCCCCAGCATTTCCCCGGCGATCTGGCCGAGGATGGCATAGGTGCCGGTGCCGATGTCGGTCATGTCGGTTTCGACGATGGCCCCGGTAGGGGTGAGGATCACGCGCGCTTCGGACGGCAACAGCATGTTCATCCGCGCGGCCGAGGCCACGCCCATGCCGGTGAACCAGTCGCCTTCGCGGCGGGCTCGGGGCGACTGGCGCTGGTCCCAGCCGAACGAGGACGCTCCGTCCTTCAGGCACTCCGCCAGCATCCGGGCCGAGTAGGGCAGGCCGGTTTCGGGGTGCGTCTCGGGGATGTTGCGCAGGCGCAGTTCCACCGGATCGACCCCCGACGCTTCGGCCAGCTCGTCCATCGCGGTCTCGAGGGCGACCATGCCCACGGCCTCGCCCGGGGCCCGGACCGAGCCCGACGGATTGCGGTGAATACGCGCCGTCTCCTGGCGATACCGACGGTTCGCGCCGCCATAGAGGAAGTGCGTCGCCTGGTTCGTGGGCTCCGAGAAGCCCTCGTTCGGCAGGTTCGACACCCGGTCGCGATGCTCGATACCCAGAAGCGTGCCGTCAGCCTCCGCGGCCAGCCGGATCCGCTGGGTCGTTTCGGTGCGGCGCAGCACGGCGTCGAACACCTGCTGCCGGCTCATCACGACGCGGACCGGACGGCCCAGATCCTTGGCGGCGATGGCAGCCGCCACGGCCTCGTTCGAGATGCCCAGCTTGGATCCGAAACCACCGCCAATATAGGGCGACAGGATGCGGACGTTTTCTTCTTCGATATTAAGAGCATCGGCCAGTTCCTTCACGTTGAACTGGACCAGCTGGCAAGAGCCGTGAAGGGTGACCTTGTCGCCCTCCCAGACAGCGATGGCGGCATGAGGTTCCATGGCCCCCGCGACGTGTGCGGCGGTGATGTATTCCTCGTCGACGGAATGCGCGGCCTTGTCCATCGCCATGTCGATGTCGCCGTAGTCTTCCTTGTCGGTCCACTCGGTCTCGGAGGCGTTGTCGGGATCGACCTCGGCTTCTTCCTCGGAATACTCGAGCTTGAGCCGCTGGGCAGCGTCACGCGCCTGCTCGAACGTGTCGGCCACGACCACGCCGATGGGCTGGCCGAGATACTCGATGTACTTGCCATCGCGCACCGGGCTTTCGCCCATCATGCCCTGTGCCGGGTTCCGGATCATACGCTCGTCGGTCATGTGAACGGCGAGAACCCCGGGCATGTCGCGAACGCCGGCCTCGTCCACCCTGAGAACGCGGCCCTTGGTGATCGTGGCGCGCACGAGCACGCCGTGGGCGAGGTTCTCGACCTTTGCCTCGGCGGCGTAGGTCGCCTGACCCGAGACCTTCAGGTGTCCTTCGGGCCGCACCAGCGGCGCGCCGATGATGCCCTGACCGGTTTCGTCGAGGAGGCGCGGCTGCACCTCGTTCATGCGGAACGTTCGCGTCATGCGGCGTCTCCCATGTCAAAGTGGGTCTCGCCCGACAGGCCGGTGGCGTCGCGCAGCGCGGAAATCAGCGTGCGTTTGGCCAGCGGGGCCTTGAAGGCATTGGATTCCTCGGTCCAGGCGTCGCGCAGCAGCACGTCGGCCGCCTTGGCGAACAGCTCGTCCGACGGCGCTTCGCCGGCCAGCACGTCCTCGACCTCGGTATCGCGCCACGGCTTCGCGCCGATGCCGCCGAAGGCGAGTTGCGCGCTTTCGATCGTGTCGCCGTCCATCTTTACGACGGCCGCGACGGACACGAGGGCAAAGGCGTAGGAGGCGCGGTCGCGAACCTTGCGGTAGGTCTGACGGGCCCCGGAGACCGGCGCGGGCAGGATCACCGCGGTGATCACCTCACCGGCCTCCAGCGCGTATTCCTTTGCCGGGTTGTCGCCGGGCAGCAGGTAGAGATCGCCCACCGGAAGGGTGCGCGTCTCGCCAGACGTCTGACGAATTTCCACCTGGGCGTCGAGCGCCCGCATGGCCACGGCCATGTCCGAAGGATGCGCGGCGATGCATTCCGGCGAGGTGCCGAGGATCGCGCACATCCGCGCGATGCCGCCTTGGGCCGAGCAGCCGCTGTTCGGCTCGCGCTTGTTGCAGGGCATGGCGGTGTCGTAGAAATACGGGCACCGTGTGCGCTGCAGCAGATTGCCGCCGGTAGTGGCCTTGTTGCGGATCTGGCCGGAGGCGCCGGCCAGCAAGGCGCGGGCGAGGACCGGATAGGCCCTGCGGACGGTCGGATCGCCGGCAAGCACCGAGTTCGACACCAGCGCGCCGATGCGCATACCGCCGTCGGGGGTGCCGTCGATGTCCGACAGGCCCGGCAGGCGGGTCAGGTCGACCACGTGCTCGGGCGTCATGATCTGCAGCTTCATCAGGTCGATCAGGTTCGTCCCGCCGGCGATCGGCGTGGCGCCGTCCGTCAGCGCCTGCGAGGCGACCTCGAGGTTTTCGGGGCGGGTGTAATCGAAGGGCCTCATGCCTTGTCCTCCGCTTCAGCGGCGCGCGCGATAGCTTGGCGGATGCCGGGATAGGCCGAGCAGCGGCAAAGATTGCCGGACATGCGTTCGGCGATCTCCTCGTCGGTCAGTTCGCCCATGTCGGCGAGCGACGGAGAGACATAGGAGGGCCAGCCGAGCTTGGCTTCCTCGATGGCGGCGGTGGCCGAGACGATCTGGCCGGGCGTGCAGTAACCGCACTGGTAGCCGTCGCACTCGACGAAGTCCTGCTGAAGTCGGGCAAGGTCGTCGGGCATGCCGATGCCCTCGATGGTGGTGATCTCGTCATCCTCGTGCATGACGGCAAGCGACAGACACGAATTCACCCGGCGTCCGTTGACCAGCACGGTGCAGGCACCGCATTGACCGTGGTCGCAGCCTTTCTTCGACCCGGTCAGGCCGAGCCGGTCGCGAAGGGCGTCGAGCAGCGTGACGCGGGGCTCGATATCGAGCTTGTGCGTCTCGCCATTGACGGAAAGAGTTACGTCCATGGGGAGCTCCGGTAGGTGGGAAGTCTTCGGAAAAGGAGATGGACGCGCCTCCGCGCCCGTCAAATCCGAACGTCCGATCTGCTACCGGGTTCCTGATGTGACCGAATTGCCTCGACGTCGCCTAGCGGGGCACGCGGATCGGTCCCTTTGGATCGGCGCCGATCCAGTCCGGCAGGCCGACATACCGCTCGACCAACCAAAGCGCGAGACAGAGCGCCACCACCGCGAAGACGAGCCGAACCATGGTCCATGACGGCGGGTTCTGCGCCCACCTGCGCATCCGCATGAGCCAATGGAGGTTCATGCGGTGAAGCGCACCTTGCCGATGTGGGGCAGGTTGCGGTCCCGTTGGGCGTAGTCGATGCCGTAGCCCACCACGAATTCGTCGGGGATGGTAAAGCCGATCCAGTCGGCGCTGACCTCTGTCTCGCGGCGCGACGGTTTGTCGAGCATGGCGATCGAGCGCAGCTTGCGGGGGTTGCGCGAGGCCAGCAGCTTCAGGACATGCGACAGGGTGTGGCCGGTGTCGACGATGTCCTCGACCACCAGCACGTCGCGGCCCTCGATCGCGGCGCGCAGGTCCTTGAGGATGCGGACCTCGCGGCTCGATTCCATCGCGTTGCCGTAGGACGAGACCTCGAGGAAATCGACCTCCACCGGCAGGCTGAGCGCCCGCACGAGATCGGCGATGAAGATGAAGGAGCCGCGCAGGAGGCCGACGACGACCAGTTGCTCGGTGTCGGCGAACTCGGCTTCGATCCTGGGCGCGAGCGCGGCGATGCGGGCCGCGATCTGGTCCGACGAGTACATCTCGTCGATCACGTAGGCTGGGGTCGTCATGCGGATTCCCTTGATTTTCGGTCGCAACATACGACATCCCCCGTCACTGTCACCCAGAAGAGGACAGGCCGGATCCGCGCATGACGACCCATTCCGAGACAAGGCGGCTGCCATACACGGCGCAGCAGATGTACGACCTCGTGGCCGACGTGGGATCGTACCCAGAGTTCCTGCCGTGGTGTGCCGCCGCGCGGGTCAAGTCGACCGAGGACCACGGCGATCACGAGGTGATGCACGCGGACCTCGTGATCAGCTTCAAGGTCTTCCGCGAACGCTTCGGGAGCCGGGTGACGCTCTGGCCCGAGCACAAGAAGATCGACACCGAGTACATCGACGGACCCTTCCGCTACATGGAGGCCAACTGGTCCTTCCGCGACCTCGACGAAGGCGGCTGCGAGGTTGTCTTCCACGTCGACTTCGAGTTCAAGAACGCGATGCTGCGTTCGATCATCGGTGTGGTGTTCAACGACGCCATGCAGCGCATCGTCCGCGCTTTTGAGCGCCGGGCCGACGCGCTCTACGGGCCGCGCCGCTGATCCTCCTTCGCTAACCCTTCGTTCGGAAATCCCGCCCCGCGCCCCATGCGCGCCGGAATCGCGCGCGATCCGACCTGTGCGGGGGCGCAACCGAACGGGGGTGAACGACGATGTCACCGATGAGCAAGGCCGGGACGGGACCGGTCACGAGGCCTTCGCCGCAGGTGGAGACCGGCGCGATCCAGCGCCATGACCGGAACATGAAAGCGAGCGAGGCCGCGGCCTCCGAGCGGCGGCGGGACACGCAGGCGATTGTCGCGGCCCATGCCGGCGAGGGCGCGGCGTCGAGCGCCTACCGCATGGCGCAGATCCTCGGGATGCCGCCCGAGCATGTCTCGATGCTGAAGCCGAAGGGCTGAGCTCGGCGCGGCGACCGGTCAGTCCGCCTCGACACCGAGCGCGGAGGCGAGAAGCCCCAGGGCATGATCCCGCGCCGCTTCGCGGACCTGCGCGCGGCCGAGCGCGCCGAATTCGACCGTCTCGGTCGTCACGCCCACCGGGCCGGCAAGCCCGAAGCAGACGCGCCCCTCGGGCTTCGTCTCGGACCCGCCGGGGCCTGCGATCCCGCTGATCGACACCGCGATGTCGGCCCGCGCCGCGTCGCGCGCGCCGACAGCCATCTCGTGGACGACCGGTTCGGACACAGCGCCGTTCGCCTCCAGGGTGGCCGGTGAAACGCCCAGCATCTCGGCCTTCGCAGCGTTGGAGTAGGTGACGAAGCCGCGCTCGAAGACGGCCGAGCTGCCCGCCACGTCCGTCAGCGCCGCCGCGACCATGCCGCCGGTGCAGGACTCGGCGGTGGTCACCGTCAGTCCGCGGGCCGTGGCGGCCTTGCGGATCGCCTCTGCGAGGTTCGCGCTCACATGAACACCACGTGCCAGACGGCGCCGAGAAAGAACGTCGCCAGCGCCGCGAAGGCGCCCGCCACCAGGTCGTCGAGCATCACGCCCCAGGCTCCGCCCATGCGGTCGGCCCGGCCCACCAGCCAAGGCTTCCAGATGTCGAAGAGGCGGAAGAAGACAAATCCCGCGACCCAGCCCGGCCACAGCGCGAGAACGTCCACGCCCGCGAAGCTCGCCCCGTAAGCCACTGGAAACAGGGCGATCCACTGGCCCGCCACCTCGTCGATGACGATTTCACCCGGGTCCTTCTCAGCCGACCCGGCAGTCGCCGCGCGGATCACCGGGACGCCCCCCAGGGCCACGAGGACGGTCGCGAGAGAGGTCAGCCAGACGTCCCCCGCGACGTAGAGGCACCAGAACAGCGGCAGCGCCGCCAGCGATCCCCATGTGCCGGGGGCGGGGCGGATGAGCCCCACGCCGAACAATGTCGCGACGAACCGGCTCATGCCGACACCAGCGCGCACGTGGCCAGCGCGGCGATGCCCTCGGACCGGCCGGTGAAGCCCAGCCGCTCGGAGGTCGTGGCCTTGACCGACAGCCGGTCGAGGTCGCAGCCCACGATCCCGGCCATGACCTTGCGCATCCGTGCCGCGTGGGGACCGATCTTGGGGGCCTCGCAGACGATGGTCACGTCGATATTGGAGATGCTGTAGCCGCGCGCCTGCGCCATTTCGGCCGCGTGACGCAGGAAGACGTGGCTCTCTGCGCCCTTCCATTGCGGGTCCGAGGGCGGAAAATGCGTGCCGATGTCGCCCTCGGCGAGCGCGCCGTAGATGGCGTCCGTCGCGGCGTGCATCGCCACGTCGGCGTCCGAATGACCGACGAGTCCCGCGTCGTGCGCCACGTGCACGCCGCAGAGCGTCACCCCGTCGCCCGGCCCGAAGGCGTGGACGTCAAATCCGTTGCCGAAGCGTATGTCCATCCATGGTCTCCAGAATGCGTGCGGCACGGTCGAAATCGTCCGGGCCGGTAATCTTCAGATTGTCCTCGGCGCCCGCGACGATCGCCACGTCGATGCCGGCCATGCGCGCGACCTCCACGTCGTCGGCGGCGCCGCCGGGGTGCGCGAGATGCGCGTCGAGGATCGCGCGAAAGCGGAAGCCCTGCGGGGTCTGCGCGCGGAACAGCCCCTCGCGTCGTGCCGTTCCGCCGACTCGGCCCTCGGGCGTCGCCTGCCAGAGGGCGTCGGTCACCGGAAGGCCCGGCGCGGCGCCCGGCACGGTCTCCAGCGCTGCGACCACCCGGTCGATGACCGCACGGGGCACGCAAGGACGTGCGACGTCGTGGATCAGCACCACGTCCGGGGCCGCAGCCGTCAGCGCCTCGAGACCCGCGCGCACCGATGCCGCACGGTCCGCCCCCCCAGCGATCAGGCGGACGGGCAGGGCGCCGATGGCCTCCTCCGCCGCCGCGCGATCATCGGGGTGGATCACGAGCGCGATCTCGTCCATGTGGGAAAACCGCGACAGGGTCCATTCGGTCACCGTGCGTCCGGCCACCGGGCGCCACTGCTTGGGCAGGTCGCCCCCGGCGCGCGTGCCGCGTCCGGCGGCGACGATGAGGGCGGCCTGTCGCATCACGGATCCCGCTGTCGTCGTTCGCCATTTCTGTAGGCGCTGGCCCGCGGGGGTGCAATGCGAGGCGGCGATATGATTAAAAATTGGGCGTTCGCCAAGAAAGCGGTCGCTTATGCCCCGCCGGAGAATTGAATGCCGCCCGAACGCGCGGTAGCGGAAACTTAATGCACAAGGAATGATTGCTTGAGCGCCACCCTCGACACCCTCCGCCTGAACGATCCGGTGCTGCTCGCGCCGCTCGCCGGCATCACCGACCTACCGTTCCGCACGCTCGTGTCGCGGTTCGGAGCAGGGCTCGTGGTGTCGGAGATGATAGCGAGCCAGGAGATGGTCGAAGGCAAGTGGGCCGTGCGCGAGAAGGCCGAGTTGGGCCTCGGCGCGGCGCGGACATCGGTGCAGCTCGCGGGGCGGGATCCCCACTGGATGGCCGAGGCCGCACGCATGGTCGAGGCGAACGGCGCCGCGATCATCGACATCAACATGGGCTGCCCGGCCAAGAAGGTGGTCGGCGGCTATTCGGGTTCGGCGCTGCTGCGCGATCTCGACCACGCCCAGCGGCTGATCGAGGCGGTGGCCGGTGCGGTATCCGTGCCGGTCACCCTCAAGACGCGGCTCGGATGGGACGCCGATTGCCTGAACGCCCCGGACCTCGCGCGACGCGCGGAAGGCGCGGGCGTCGCGATGATCGTGATCCACGGCCGGACCCGCTGCCAGTTCTACAAGGGCCGGGCCGATTGGGCTGCGATCCGGAACGTGAAGGATGCCGTGCAAATCCCAGTCATTGCGAACGGAGATATCGTAGACGCGGCTTCTGCCCGGACCGCCCTCGCAACCTCGGGCGCGGATGGCGTGATGATCGGCCGCGGCGCGCAGGGCCGCCCATGGGAACTGGCGCGCGTCGCCGCGGCGCTCTGCGGCCGACCGGTTCCGGACGCACCCGAAGGAAACGAATTTCTGGACGTGGTATCAGAGCATTACGAAGCGATGCTAAGCTTTTATGGCGCCGATCTCGGCATCCGCGTCGCACGCAAGCACCTGGGCTGGTACATGGACGGCCGCGGTGTGTCGGGCGATCTGCGCCGCCGGATCCTGACCGAACGCGCCCCGTTGGAGGTCCGCGCCATGCTGCCCGACGCGCTTCTCGTGCCCGAGAGGGCCGCAGCATGAACGAAGCCACCGAGGGCGCGATCTGGTCGTCGCTGCCGATCCCGGCCATCCTCATCGACGCGCGCGACCGCATCGCGGACATGAACCCGGCGGCCGAGGACTTCATGAACAACTCGGCCAAATGGCTGCTTGGCCAGCCGGTGTGGGACAGGCTTGCCGTGGATGCGCCGCTGGAAGGAAGCCTCGAACGCGCTCGGGCGCAGGGCACGCCGCTCTTCGTCAACGACGTGGACGTGGGTACCGGCGCGCGGCCGCCGCTCGTGGCCTCGCTGCACATCGCGCCGGTCTCGGGCAGCCCGGGCTGGATGGTCATGCTGATTTCGCCGCGCGAACTGGCGGGCCGGATGACCCAGAGCCATTCGGTGAAGTCCGCGGCCAAGTCCGCCATCGGCATGGCCGAGATGCTGGCCCACGAGATCAAGAATCCGCTCGCCGGGATCGCAGGGGCGGCGCAACTGCTGTCGATGAACCTCGGCAAGGAGGACCTCGAGCTTACCGACCTGATCGTCGCCGAGACCCGGCGGATCGTGAAGCTTCTCGAGCAGGTCGAGCAGTTCGGGAATCTCTCGCCACCCGAGAAGCGCGCCGTGAACCTGCACGACGTCCTGGACCGGGCGCGGCGTTCGGCGCAGCTGGGCTTTGGCGCTCACATGAAGTTCGTCGAGGACTACGACCCCTCGCTACCGTTGGCCTGGGGCGACCCGGACCAGATGCTTCAGGTTGTGCTGAACCTAGTGAAGAACGCCTCGGAAGCCGCTGATCCGAAAGCCGGTGGAACGATCCGCTTGCGGACGTTCTACGAACACAGCTTCCGCCTGCGCCGGGCCGACGGCACCGGCCAGGTGGTGCCGCTTCAGGTCGAGATCGTCGACGACGGTCCCGGCCTGCCGCCCGATATCAAGGGCGACATCTTCGATCCGTTCGTCTCGGGCAAGGAGAATGGCACGGGGCTCGGCCTCGCGCTGGTCTCCAAGATCGTGTCCGACCACGACGGCTGGATCGCCGTAGATTCTGTGCCGGGACAGACGCGCTTTCGCATTTCGCTGCCGCGCGCCCCCCGCGATGCCAAGGAGACTGACTGATGGACGGCACGGTTCTTGTCGCCGACGACGACCGCACGATCCGCACGGTGCTGACGCAAGCACTGACCCGTGCGGGCTGCAAGGTTCACGCGACCTCGTCACTGACCACGCTGATGCGCTGGGTCGGCGAGGGAAAGGGCGACGTGGTGATCTCGGACGTGGTCATGCCGGACGGCAACGGCCTGGAAATGCTGCCGAAGATCCAGCATGACCGGCCCGATCTGCCGGTCATCGTGATCTCGGCCCAGAACACGATCATGACGGCGATCCAGGCGGCCGAGGCGGAGGCCTACGACTACCTGCCGAAGCCTTTCGATCTGCCGGACCTTATGAAGCGTACCGCCCGGGCGCTGGAGAACCGCAACCGCGCCCCCCGGCGCGAGGAACCCGCCCTTGGCGCCGACGCCCCGGACGAGTTGCCGCTTGTCGGCAAGACGCCGGCAATGCAGGCGCTGTACCGGCTCGTCGCGAAAGTGATGAACACGGATTTGCCGGTGCTGGTCTGTGGTGAAAGCGGGACCGGCAAGTCATTGATCGCGAAAACCATTCACGATTTCTCGGACCGCCGCACGCTGCCCTTCATCACCGCCACCGCGGCGGACCTGTCCGACATCGAGGGTCCGGCGCGGGTTCTGGCGCGCGTCAAGGGCGGCACGCTTCTGATCGACGAGATCGCCGACATCGACGAAGAGGTGCAGGCCCGGATCGTGCGGATGATGGATGGCCCCGGCGATCACGTGCCACGCTTCATGGCGACCTCGCAGACCGACCTCGCCCACGCGATGGAGGAGGGCAGGGTGCGCCGGGATCTCTACTACCGTCTGTCCGGCGCCACGATTCTCGTGCCGTCGCTGCGGGAACGGGTGGAGGACATCGCGCTCCTGACCGACCATTTCCTCGCTCGTGTGGAACGGGAGGGCGGACCGAAGCGCTGGCTGTCCGACGACGCGGCCGAGCTTTTCCGCGCCTATTCCTGGCCGGGCAACGTGCGCCAGCTCGAGAACTCGGTGCGGCGCCTGTCGTTGACCAGCCGCGCCGACGAGATCACCCGCAACGAGGTCGAAGCGGTTCTGGGGAACCAGCCCGAGACCGGCCCGATCCTCAAGGGCGGAGATGCCGAGAAGCTGTCGACCTCGGTCGCGCGGCACCTGCGGCGCTACTTCGACCTGCACGGCGCGATGCTGCCACCGCCGGGGCTTTACGCGCGTATCCTGCGCGAGGTGGAGGCGCCGCTGATCGAGATCGCGCTCGATGCCACGGGCGGAAACCAGGCCAAGTGCGCCGACCTTCTGGGCATCAACCGGAATACGCTTCGCAAGAAAATCACCGATCTCGATATTCGCGTGACACGACGCCGGAAGTTGATGTAAAACCGCAACAGAACCGTGGCCCCATCGCTTCAGGCGATGGAGAGACCACAACATAAGGCGGTTGGCCGCGTCACGCGGCCCAAAAGGGCGGGGGTGGTTGTGGCCACTCGGGCACGAGGTATCGACTGGTCGCGTCTCAGCAGACTGCGCCGCAAGCGGCGCGTGCAGAACGCGGCGACCATGGGACTGGTCCTTCTGGGCCCCGTTCTCGCCATCGCGACCTACGCGGTGCTGGGGCCGCTGGACCACGGGTCGGCCCAGTCGACGCCGCTGCGCCTGATCCTTCTGGCCGATCTGGTCTACGTCCTGCTGCTGGCGGCGCTGGTGCTGAACCGGGTGGCCAAGATGGTCTCGGCCCGGCGCGCCCAATCCGCCGGCTCGCGCCTGCACCTGCGGCTGACCGGGGTCTTCGCGCTGATGGCGCTGCTCCCGACGATCACGGTGGCGGTGTTCGGCGTCCTCACGATCAACTTTGGCCTGGAGACGTGGTTCTCGACCCGTGTGCAGAACGTGGTCGGCGCATCGCTGGAAGCCGCCGAGAGCTATGAAAGCGAACACCGCGCCGACCTCGCGCAGGATGCTCGCGCGCTGGCCCAGTTCCTCGACGCCAACCGGCGGGCCGCGCCGCTCCTGGCAGAGGACGGATTGCGACAACTTCTGGCCTCGGGACAAACGCAGATCCAGCGCGGCCTGTCCGAGGCTTACATTATCGACGGTGCAGGCGAGATCGTGGCGCGCGGGGAGGAATCCTACCGGTTCTACTACGAAGAGCCGGACGCGACCCAGTTCTCGGCTGCCGAGGCAGACGGCATCGCGCTGATCCCCGACTGGGACAATGACGAGTTCCGAGCGCTGGTCCCTCTGGAGGCGTTCTTCGACCGCTACCTTTACGTGACGCGGGCAGTGGACGGCGGAATCCTCAACCTGCTCGACAACACGCAGGAGACTGCACGTTTCTACCAGCAACAGGAAAGCGAGCGGGGCCGGAGGCTGTTCGACTTCGCTCTGCTCTACCTCGGCTTCGCGGTCCTGCTGATCCTCGCGGCCACCTGGCTGGGCCTGTGGTTCGCAGAGCGCCTGGCCCGTCCCGTGGGACGGCTCGCCGGGGCCGCGCAGCAGGTGGGCAACGGCGATCTGGACGTGCAGGTGAAGGAGGACGAGGGCGATGACGAGATCGCCATGCTCGGCCGCTACTTCAACCAGATGACTCGCCAGCTGAAGGGCCAGCGCGACCGGCTGCTGGAGAACACCCGCCAGATCGAGCGGCGCCAGCGCCTCTTCGACTCGGTGCTGTCGTCGGTCACCTCCGGCGTGGCGGGGCTGGATTCTCGCGGTCGCGTGTCCTTCGTGAACCGCTCGGCCGAACGGCTGCTCGAGTGGCAGGAGGAGAACGAGAATCTCCCGATCCACGTGGCGGTGCCCGAGTTCGGCGCGCTTTTCGACCGCCTGCAGGACACCGGCGCCGAGGTCGTTCAGGAAGAGGTGAAGGTCAGTCGAGAGGGCCGGCTCGAGCATCTGCTGGTTCGCATGGCGACCCGGCGGCGCGAGAGCGGCAGCCTCGAGGGATACGTGATCGCCTTCGACGACGTGACCGACCTCGTCTCGGCGCAGCGTCTCGCGGCCTGGGGCGACGTCGCCCGTCGCATCGCCCACGAGATCAAGAACCCGTTGACGCCGATCCAGCTTTCGGCCGAGCGCATCAACCGGCGCTATCGCCGCGGTCTCGACGAAGAAGATGCGGCGCGACTCGACCAGCTGACCGAGGTGATCGTGCGCCAGACCAACGACCTGCGCCGGATCGTCGACGAGTTCTCCAAGTTCGCGCGGATGCCCGAACCGCAGCGGCGCGACGAGGACCTCGTGGCTCTCCTGCGCGGCACGGCGCTGCTGCAGGAAAGCGGCCAGCCGGACGTGAGCTTCGACATCGAGTTGCCCGACACGGAGGTCTCCGCGTCGCTCGACGGCACGATGATAAGCCAGGCGCTGACCAACCTCATCAAGAACGCGGGCGAGGCCATCGAGAGTCTGACCGAGCGCGGCGACGCCCCCGAGGGCCACGTCCCCACGATTCGCGTTGCCATGAGCATCGACGAGGGCATGGCCGAGATCCGGATCATCGACAACGGCGTGGGCCTTCCCGAGGACCGCGCGCGGCTCTTCGAGCCCTACGTGACGACCCGCGACAAGGGCACCGGCCTCGGCCTGCCCATCGTCAAGAAGATCATCGAGGAACACGGCGGCACCCTGTCGCTGGAAGACGCGCCCGCGCCGGTGACCGGCCAGCGGGGCGCGATGGCTCTGGTGCGTCTGCCTGTGGACCCGTCGGCATCCCCGACGGCGCGGGCCGCCGAGCGAGAAGAAGAAACGGTTTGAGCAGAGGAGACGGGCGATGGGCGACATCCTGATCGTCGACGACGAACGCGACATCCGAGAGCTGATCGGTGACATCCTGGAGGACGAGGGATTCACCACCCGTCTGGCCGGGAACTCCGGCGAGGCGATGGCCGAGATCAATGGCGAACCGCCGGCGCTCATCATCCTCGACATCTGGCTGAAGGACAGCAAGATGGACGGGATCGACATCCTCAAGACGGTGAAGCGCGACAACCCGGACATTCCGGTGGTCATCATCTCGGGACACGGCAACATCGAGATCGCGGTGGCCGCGATCAAGCAGGGCGCCTACGACTTCATCGAGAAGCCGTTCAACATCGACCAGCTCCTGGTGGTGATCCGCCGTGCGATGGAGACCGCGCGCCTGCGCCGCGAGAACCACTCTCTGAAGCGGCGAGAGACCCAGGCGGCCGAGATGATTGGCGACAGCCACGCCTTCCGCGCCCTGGCGAGCCAGCTCGACAAGGTCACGCGCTCGAACGGGCGGGTGATGCTGACCGGTCCCGCGGGCGCCGGCAAGGAAGTCGCCGCCCGCTACATCCACGCCCGTTCGAACCGGGCGCAGGGGCCGTTCATCACGGTGAACTGCGCAGGCGTCACGCCCGAGACGATGGAAGAGACGCTGTTCGGCCGCGAAACCGCCGAACGCGGGGTGGAGCCGGGCCTTCTGGAGCAGGGCCACGGCGGCATCGTCTACTTCGACGAGGTTGCGGACATGCCGCACGGCACTCAGTCCAAGATCCTTCGCGTGCTGGTCGACCAGCAGTTCCAGCGTGTTGGCGGCTCGGACAAGGTGCGGGTGGACCTGCGCGTGATCTCATCCACCAACCGCGACCTCGAGGCCGAAATCGCCGCAGGCCGCTTCCGGCAGGAGCTCTTTCACCGCCTGAACGTGGTGCCGATCGCGGTGCCGTCGCTCGAGGACCGGCGCGACGACATTCCCCGCCTTGCGCGGCACTTCGTCGAGCAATGCCACAAGACCCAGGGCCTGCCGATGCGCGAGTTCAGCGAAGACGCGGTGGCGCTACTGCAGACGATGGTGTGGCCGGGCAACGTCCGTCAGCTCAAGAACCTCGTGGAGCGGGTGCTGATCCTCGGGGAAGGCTCCGACGACATCGAGGCCCGCGAGTTGCCGCAGGACGGTCCGCGCGACACCGAGGAGGGCCGGGTGGTCCTGTCCGGCACGCTGGCCACCCTTCCGCTGCGCGAGGCCCGCGAGGCGTTCGAGCGCGAATACCTGCTGACCCAGATCAACCGCTTTGGCGGAAACATCTCGCGCACGGCGAGCTTCGTCGGCATGGAGCGCTCGGCGCTGCACCGCAAGCTGAAGTCGCTGGGCGTCGTGACCTCTGCGAAGGGTGGCGCGCGTCTGGCGCAGGTGGACGAAGAAGAGGACGAGGCCGAACGGCAGGTCGGCTGAACCGCCAGCCGCCGGTCCATGCGGGGCGGGCGGTGGCGCCTAAGCCTCCGTGCGGTCGGACGCGCCGTTGCGACGGTGCCCGGGGATCTCGGGGTGCCGCTCGCCCGGTGCTTCCCCTTCGGGCGTCCGGGCCGCCGCAGTGCCTTCACCACTCGTGTCCGCCGCCGCCCGAGATTGACCATCGTCGGGCAAGCTGTCAGACCACTCAGCCGGAACCCCTCGAAAAGGCGATCCATGAAGGTCATCATCTGCGGCGCGGGCCAGGTCGGCTGGCAGATCGCCCGCCACCTCTCGGGCGAACGCAACGACGTCACCGTCGTCGACAACAACCCCGATCTCGTGCGGCGCGCGACCGACACGCTAGACGTGCAGGGGATCGCGGGCTTCGCGTCCTATCCCGACGTGCTCGAACGGGCCGGCGCCAAGGACGCCGACATGGTGATCGCGGCGACCTATTCCGACGAGGTCAACATGGTCACCTGCCAGGTGGCCCACTCGGTCTTTGCCGTGCCGCGCAAGATCGCGCGGCTGCGGGCCAAGTCCTACCTGACGGCGATCTACTCGGACCTCTACCGCCGCGACCACATGCCCATCGACGTGGTGATCTCGCCCGAGCGAGAGGTGGCGGATGCCGCGCTTCAGCGGCTGGCGATCCCGGCGGCCTTCGACACCGAAACATTCCTCGGCGGTCACGCCAAGCTGCTCGGGCTGACCATCGACGCGGGCTGTCCGATCGTGAACACGCCGCTGCGGCAACTCACCGACCTGTTCTCGACGCTGCGCGCGGTCGTGGTGGGTGTCAGCCGGGACGGGCGGCTCTTCGCGCCCGAGGCACGCGACCAGCTCTTCCCGGGCGACTCGGCCTATTTCATGTGCCACCGCGACGACGTGCGCCGCCTGCTCGAGATCCTCGGAAAGTCCATGCGGCAGCAGGAACGCGTCGTTCTCGTCGGCGGCGGCAATGTCGGCCTCATGGTCGCGCGCGAGTTGGAGGGCCGCGAAGAGCGCATCCGCGCCAAGGTCATCGAGAAGAACCGCAAGTGCGCCGAACGCGCGGCGGAGGCGCTGGAGAAGACCATCGTGCTCAACGGCGACGGCCTCGACGCGAGCCTGCTGTCCGAGGCCAATATCGAACGCGCCGACGCCGTGCTGTGCGTCACCGACGACGACAAGACCAACATGCTCGCGGCCGTGCGCGCCAAGGCCGCCGGGGCGAAGATGGCGATCACGCTCATCAACGACCCGACGCTGGTGCCGCTCATGGGCCCGCTTGGCATCGACGCCTTCATCAACCCGCGCGCCACCACGGTCAGCTCGATCCTGCGTCACATCCGCCACGGGCGGGTGCGGGCGGTCTATTCCATCGGTGACGGCGAGGCCGAGGTGATCGAGGCCGAGGTTCTGTCGACCTCGCCGATCTCGGGCACGCGGATCCGCGACATCGACTTCCCCGAGGGCGTTCTGGTCGGCGCCGTGCTGCGCGGCGAGAAGGTGATGAAGATCACCGGCGGCCTGCGCATCGAGGAGGGCGATCTGATCGTGATGTTCGCGATGTCCAAGGACGTCCCCGAGGTGGAGCGGCTGCTCCAGGTCTCGATCGACTTCTTCTGATCCATGCGCGCCATCACCGCCCTGCCGCTGCTTCTTCTGCTTACGGGGCTGTTCTCGGCCTCGATGATGGTGCCCGCCGCCGTGGCCCTGTCGCAGGAGGCGTTCCACGACGCGCGCAGCTTCTTCTACTCGGGGCTGACGGGCATGGTCGTGGTGGCGCTGATCGGCGTTGCGGTCGCCGGTCGCGCGCACAACCGCAACCCCATGCGGCAGCTGTTGGCGCTGGCGGTCGGCTACCTGATGCTGCCCGCGATCCTCGCCGTGCCGTTCCACGAGGCGGTAAGCAACACCACCTTCGTGAACGCCTATGTCGAGATGACGTCGAGCCTGACCACCACCGGCGCCACGCTCTTCGCGCCGGGGCGACTGTCGATGGCCGAGCACCTGTGGCGCGCGCAGGTCGGCTGGATGGGCGGCGCGCTTCTGTGGGTCTCGGCGGCTGCGATCCTCGCCCCCCTGACCCTGGGCGGCTTCGAGGTGACAGCGGCGAGCGAGCCCGGTCAGACCCCGGCGCCGGGGGCGGCCCACCGTGACCATGCCGACCCGCGCCAGCGCCTGACCCGCGCGGCGGTCGCGCTCCTGCCGATCTACATCGGCCTGACCGTGATCCTCTGGACGCTGCTCTACGCCAGTGGCGACGATGCCTTCGTGGCGCTCTGCCATGCCATGGCGACGCTCGCCACCTCGGGCATCTCGCCGGTGGGCGGGCTGTCGGGCGGCGAAGCGGGCATCGCGGGCGAGATCGCGGTTCTGGGCTTCATGCTTTTCGGCCTGTCTCGCCTGACCTTTTCGAACGACACCAGCGCGGCGCGGCGCGCCGGTCTGCTCTACGATCCCGAGTTCCGGCTCGGCCTCATCATCGTGGTAGGGGTTCCGACGCTGCTTTTCCTGCGCCACTGGCTCGCCTCGTTCGACGTGGGCGAGGAAGAGGACTTTCTCGCCGCTGCCCGCGCGTTCTGGGGCGGGCTCTTCACCACCCTGTCCTTCCTGACGACCACAGGCTTCGAAAGCGGTGAGTGGCTTCGGGCGCAGGGCTGGTCGGGCCTCGAGACCCCGGGGCTGATCCTCATGGGCCTCGCGATCCTTGGGGGAGGCGTCGCAACGACCGCCGGCGGCGTGAAGCTCTTGCGGGTGTTCATCCTCTATCTAGCCGGTCGACGGGAGCTCGAGAAGCTGATCCACCCCAACTCGATCGGACGCTCGGGCCTTCTGAGCCGGCGCACCCGCCGTGAGGGCGCCTTCATCGCGTGGGTGTTCTTCATGATCTTCGCGGTGACGCTCATGGCCACTGTGCTGGGTCTCGCCGCCACGGGCCTTCGGTTCGAGCCCGCCTTCGTCGTGGCCATCGCGGCGCTGACGAACACCGGGCCGCTGGTCGTCTTTGCGACCGAGATGCCGGTGGTGATCGCGCAGTACGGCGTCCCGGCCAAGATGATATTTTCCATCGCCATGGTGCTTGGTCGGCTCGAGGTGCTGGCGCTTGTCGTCATGGTCACGCCGGACCTGTGGCGCGACTGAATAATCGGAACATGGTTCCCGATGCGTTCCAGATTCCCCCTTTAAGTCCGCCCGGGCTCACGACATACTCCCCCGGAGCGAGGTGACTGCCGCCAGAAGGCGTCAAAAAGAAAAAAGGCATTCTTAAATGGCTTCCGACAGACAGAACCTTCAGGACGCATTTCTCAATCACGTCCGCAAGACCAAGGTTCCGGTGACGATTTTCCTGATCAACGGGGTGAAGCTCCAGGGCGTGATTACCTGGTTCGACAATTTCTGCGTCCTGCTGCGCCGCGACGGCCAGTCGCAACTGGTCTACAAGCACGCGATTTCGACGATCATGCCCGCGCAGCCGATCAATCTGTACGATTCCAGCGAATCGAACGGGGACTCGTGAACGAGACCGAAGAGGTTCCGACCCGCGCCTGGGTCCTTCATCCCGACATCAAGAGCGACCGGGACCGCCGCGATCCGGCGGTGGCCCTCGACGAGGCCGTGGCGCTCGCCGCGGCCCTGCCGGGGATCGAGGTCGTCGGCTCCGAGATCGTGCCGCTGCCGCAGCCGCACCCGAACGCACTGTTCGGGTCGGGCAAGATCGAGGAACTGGGTGCCCGGCTCAAGGCCGAAGAGGTCGAACTGGTTCTTGTGGACGGCCCCGTCACGCCGGTGCAGCAGCGAAACCTCGAGCGGGACTGGAAGGTCAAGCTGCTCGACCGCACGGGCCTGATACTCGAGATCTTCTCGGACCGGGCCGCCACGCGTGAGGGCGTCTTGCAGGTCGAGATGGCGCACCTGTCGTACCAGCGCACGCGCTTGGTGCGGGCGTGGACCCACCTCGAACGTCAGCGGGGCGGGCTCGGCTTCGTCGGCGGCCCCGGCGAGACCCAGATCGAAGCGGACCGCCGCGCCATCGACGAACAGCTCGTTCGCCTGCGCCGGCAACTCGAGAAGGTGGTGAAGACCCGCGCGCTGCACCGCAAGGCGCGGGCCAAGGTGCCTTATCCCATCGTCGCGCTGGTGGGCTACACCAACGCCGGCAAGTCGACGCTGTTCAACCGGCTCACCGGGGCCGAGGTGATGGCCAAGGACATGCTTTTCGCGACGCTCGACCCGACCATGCGGGGCGTGAAGCTGGAAAACGGTCCCGAGGTCATCCTGTCGGACACGGTGGGTTTCATCTCGGACCTGCCGACCGAACTGGTCGCGGCCTTCCGCGCCACGCTGGAAGAGGTGCTCGAGGCGGACCTGATCGTGCACGTCCGCGACATCTCGCACCCCAACGCGCAGGAGCAGGCCGACGACGTGCATGCAATCCTCGCCTCGTTGGGCGTGGCCGAAAGCACGCCGCAGATCGAGGTCTGGAACAAGATCGACCAGCTGCCCCCGGACGCGCACGAGGCAGCACTCACGCGGGCCGAGCGGGTGGACTCGATCTATGCCCTCTCGGCGTGGACCGGCGAGGGAATGGAGCCGCTTCTGAATGGCATCGCGCGGGCGATCGAGGGCGAGAAGATGCACACCGATCTCCACCTCGGCTTCGACGAGGGCCGCAAGCGCGCGTGGCTGTTCGAGCGCGGCCTGATCGTGGACGAGAGCCAGACCGAGGAGGGCTACGACCTCTCGGTGCGCTGGACCGCCAAGGAAGCCGCGCAGTTCGACAAGGTCTGAACGCGGGTGGCGCCCGGCCTTGGCCGGCGCCCCCCGCGCCCCCATATCTGGCGCGCCACGATCAACGGAGTGGGCGCTATGGGTTACGTGAAGACCGCCATGCTGATGGCCGCGATGACGGCCTTGTTCCTCGGCATCGGCTACCTGCTGGGCGGAAGCGGCGGCGCGGTGATCGCGTTCGTGGTCGCGGCCGGCATGAACGCATGGACATGGTGGAACTCGGACAAGGCGGTGCTTCGAATGCACAACGCCCGTCCGGTGGGCGCACAGGATCCCTCGGGACTGTCCGCGATGGTCCGCGATCTCGCCTCGAACGCCGGGATGCCGATGCCCGCGGTCTACGTGATCGACACGCCGCAACCCAACGCTTTCGCCACCGGGCGCAACCCGGCGAACGCCGCCGTCGCCGTGACCACCGGGCTCATGCGCTCGCTCAGTCGTGAGGAGTTATCGGGTGTGGTCGCGCACGAGCTGGCCCACATCCGCAACCACGACACCGCGATCATGACGGTGACCGCGACCTTCGCCGGTGCCATCTCGATGCTGGCGAACTTCGCGCTGTTCTTCGGCGGGCGGCGCGAGGGCGGCCTCGGCATCCTCGGCACGCTGGCGATGATGATCGTGGCGCCGCTGGCCGCCGCGCTGGTGCAGATGGCGATCAGCCGGACGCGGGAATACGCCGCCGACAAAGCCGGATCCGAGATTTGCGGCAACCCGATGTGGCTGGCGTCGGCGCTGGCCCGGATCCAGGAGGGCGCCGCTCGGATCGACAACGACACCGCCGAGCGGAACCCGGCGACGGCACACATGTTCATCATCAATCCGCTGCACGCCCACAAGCACGACAGCCTGTTCTCGACCCATCCGGCGACCGAAAACCGCATCGCCGCGCTGCGTGAGCTGGCCGGGCAGGATGCTGCGACGCCAGCGCGGCGCGAGCCCCCGCGCACGCCCGAGATGCGTGCGAGCAACGTTCCCAACACGCGGGGGCGGTCGTCGTCGGGGTCCGGCCCGTCTGGCCCCTGGGGCTGAGGCACGCCCGGCGTGCCCGACCCGTCGGGGCACTGTCCGATTAACCAATGAAAAAGGCGCGCGAGGTTGCCCCCGCGCGCCTTTGTTAGTTGGATCGGACCGCGATCAGGCGATGTCGAAGCGATCCGCGTTCATCACCTTGGTCCAGGCCTTCACGAAGTCCGCAACGAAGGTCGCCTTCGCGTCCTGTGCGCCGTAGACCTCGGCCAGCGCCCGCAGCTGCGAGTTCGAGCCGAACACCAGGTCGACCCGCGAGCCGGTCCACTTGGCCTCGCCGGTCGCCCGGTCGTGGCCTTCGAAGACACGGTCGTCCTCGATCGCTTTCCACTCCGTACCCATGTCGAGCAGGTTGACGAAGTAGTCGTTGGTCAACTGGCCCGGACGGTCGGTGAAGACGCCGTGCGCCGTACCGCCGTGGTTCGCACCAAGAGCCCGCATACCGCCCACGAGCACCGTCATCTCGGGCGCGGTCAGCGTCAGCAGCTGGGCCCGGTCGATGAGCAGCTTCTCGGTCGGAACGGTGTAGTCCGCCTTCACGTAGTTGCGGAAACCGTCCGCCTGCGGCTCGAGAGGCTCGAAGCTTTCGGCATCGGTCATCTCCTGCGTGGCGTCGGTGCGGCCGGGGGTGAACGGCACAAGCACGTTCTGACCGGCATCCTTCGCGGCCTTCTCCACCCCGGCGTTGCCGCCGAGCACGATCAGGTCGGCCAGCGACACCTTCTTGCCATCGGCCGCAGCCGCGTCGAAGTCCGCCTTGATGCCCTCGTAGACCTTCAGCACCTTGGCGAGCTGTTCGGGCTCGTTGACCTCCCAGTCCTTCTGGGGCGCCAGCCGGATCCGCGCGCCGTTGGCACCGCCGCGCTTGTCCGAGCCGCGGAAGGTCGCCGCCGCGGACCACGCGGTGTAGACGAGTTCGCGCACCGACAGGCCGCTGTCGAGGATCTTCGACTTGAGGTCGGCCACGTCGCGATCATCGACCAGCGGGTGGTCGACGGCCGGAACCGGATCCTGCCAGATCAGGTCCTCGGACGGGACTTCCTTGCCGAGGTAGCGAACCTTGGGGCCCATGTCGCGGTGGGTCAGCTTGAACCACGCGCGGGCGAAGGCGTCTGCGAACTCTTCGGGGTTCTTGTGGAACCGCTCCGAGATCTCGCGGTAGGACGGATCGACCTTCATCGCCATGTCGGCGGTGGTCATCATCGGCACGACCTTCTCGTCCGAGCCGTCCACCTGCGGTGCCTTGTCTTCGTCGCGGATGTTCACCGGGGTCCACTGGTGTGCGCCCGCGGGCGATTTGGTCAGCTCCCACTCGTAGCCCAGGAGCATGTCGAAGTAGCTCATGTCCCAGGTGGTGGGCGTCGGCGTCCACGGACCCTCGAGGCCCGACGTGATCGCGTGCTTGCCCTTGCCGCTCTCGAAGGTCGAGGTCCAGCCGAAGCCCATGGCCTCGATGCTGCCGCCCTCGGGCTCGGAACCGACATGCGCCGCGTCACCCGCGCCGTGGGTCTTGCCGAAGGTGTGGCCGCCCGCGGTCAGCGCGACGGTTTCCTCGTCGTTCATCGCCATCCGGGCGAAGGTCTCGCGGATGTCGTTCGCCGACGCCTGCGGATCCGGATGCCCGTCCGGGCCTTCGGGGTTCACATAGATCAGACCCATCTGGACAGCCGCCAGCGGGTTCTCGAGCGCCCGGCCCTCGGCGTAGCGCGTGCCCTCCTTGTCGGAGGTGGCGAGCCATTCCTGCTCGGAGCCCCAGTAGATGTCCTCTTCCGGCTCCCAGATGTCCTCGCGACCGCCGCCGAAGCCGAAGGTCTTGAAGCCCATGGTCTCGAGCGCGACGTTGCCGGTGAGGATGAACAGGTCCGCCCACGACAGTGCGCGGCCGTACTTCTGCTTCACGGGCCACAGCAGGCGGCGGGCTTTGTCGAGGTTGCCGTTGTCCGGCCAGGAGTTCAGCGGAGCAAAGCGCTGGCTGCCCGAGGACGACCCGCCGCGGCCGTCACCGGTGCGGTAGGTGCCCGCCGAGTGCCACGCCATGCGGATCATGAACGGGCCATAGTTGCCGTAATCGGCCGGCCACCAGTCCTGGCTGTCCTTGAGGGTGTGGGCGATGTCCGCCTTCACCGCGTCGAGGTCGAGCGCCTTGAACGCCTCGGCATAGTCGAACTCCTCGCCCATCGGATCGCCGAGCGGCGAATTCTGGTGGAGGATCTTGAGGTTGAGCTGGTTCGGCCACCAATCCTTGTTGGTGCGCGCCTTGAAGGTCGTGTGCGCGAAGTTTCCGTGAATGACCGGGCAACCGCCGTTTCCGGGCTGATCGTTTCCGTCCATCGTCCTCTCCTTTGAAAGTCGCATGTCGACGCGTGGCTGCGCCGACTCTGGTGACAGGATAGCAGGCGCAGGCGATAGGGAAAAATTGCAAAAGCAGATCGGACCGATTGGCGGATATTATCAAGGTAGTCGCCGAGGTGGCTTTGCATTTGGCGCGCACCGAGGTAAGCACCGCGCTTGGCAAGCAGACGCGCACCTCCCAGATGAAGGCCACCGCCTGACGGTAAGACGCACAGGAGCCCCGTATCATGGATCGCGACAGGATCGAGACCGTCCGCCACGCCGCGCGCCTATCGGTCGCGCCGATGATGGACTGGACTGGTTGATGATAAAAATCAGTAGGTTGAGAGCCGTCTTGTGCAATATTTGTGCAACTTAAAATCGGCTTCTGGCGTGCTCTGTCGGGTGTTCTGCGGTTCAAATAATTTGATCCAATTGCGGCTCGTCCGACAGGGCAAAACCCACATTCGCCTGAAGACAATCAAAATGGGCTAACTCCGTACTTGGGAGATGCAGCGCAAAAATTTTAGGTGGGATCAGGGCCGACTTGGGGGTAGTGGTGGTCAGGAAACCGATCCTCCAAGACTCAAAAGCGCGCCGATGCCAATTTTTTTTGCAGCTTCTTCTTTGAGATATTCTGCTTTCCGTTGATCTCATCAATGGTACCCGCGGTCTTTACCCGGCTTCCATAACGCCCGGAAATCAAGCGCAATGTATAGCCCGCTACATGCCAATCTCCGGTGAAATTCTGGAGGCATTAATCGCTGGAGTAAGACTCTAACAGGGTCATGAAAATCAATCGTTCGCATTCAAAAGTGTCATGGATAAAGGACCGTTTACAAACGAATGCAAGCAAGTGTTTTCTCATTGTGCCGATGCACAATCCCCTGGTTTCCTTGCATTGATCGCGATCTGAAAGGTTCCGTCGGCAGTCGCGCGCACGTAATGTGTAAAGAGCATTGTCGACGGTCACAAAACAGCTTGGGTAATGTGCAAATATTCTGTATTTTGCACATATGATGCCACAATCGACTATTATTCCTGAAGATTTCGACGAACCCCTCGACATCGGAGAGGGGGATGAGGATGCTTCGGAAGAAGTTCTCTGGTACCTGCCGGGCCCGATCGAAGAGGAACCGGATTACCGGCCTCCCGGACCTCGGGCGGGACAGCCGGAAAAGGGCCTCATTGATGACTGGGCAAGGGCCGAAGCGGATCAGGCTGCGCTTCTGGCAAGGGTGGCCGGGCGCTTGGGTGCGCTCGATGACCGATTGGCTCGCGCGCCCAAAGGCTGGCTGCATAGGTTGGCACTGATCGAGGCGGCAGACCTGAGCTGGTTTGCAGGAGATCGCGTAGGCCCGGATCGTCTGGCGCTATGGATTTCTATGCGCCTGTCAGGCGCACAAGATGACCCAAATGCCTTGGCGCGAATTGGATGGGCCGTTCGGCGACTGACAGGCGGTCCTGACCCGATAGTCGATATCGCAGCCTTCCTCGACCGCCGCGATCCTGAAAACATCGATGAAAATGCCGAGCGCTTCGACGATCGCGCGAGCGGTTGGCTGGATTTGATGAAACAGGCCGCCGATCTTCATCCGATCACCCGCGCCTGCATGGGGTTTCATCTCTGGAGTCTTGCGGGCCTTGGGCAGCAGGGCGATCGGGTGGAAGCAGCGGTCACGGCCGCGCGCATCGCGGCTAGCGAGGGAAACGGGGCAATTTTCGCACCGTTGGCAATGGGCGGGGCAGGGGGCCTGCGCGCGAGTGGGCCATCGGCAGAGCGCCTTAAACAATGGCTCGAGGGGATGCAGACAGCTATCCTCATGGCGATGCGGCGCCTCGACGATATCCAATCATGGTCAGCGAAGGCCAAAGCAGAGATGTCAACGCTCTCAGGCAAGACACCGCCGGTCCTGAGCGCCCTGCTGACCGAATGGCCCCTCGTTTCCGCCCCGATGGCCGAAATGTGGATCGGTGCTAGCCGCGCCACCGCTCAACGCAATCTCGCCTGGATGGAAGCGAAGGGTCTAATCCGTGAAGTGACGGGGCAGGGACGGTTTCGGATGTGGAGTATTGCGATTTAGGCCGACCAGCGGCCAGTCGAAATCTGTTCCAGTTTCGAGCGCTCTGATTACAGATTATCCTTTATTGCATCACCCCAAAGTCAGCACCATCTCCTCCGAGAGCGACAAGTCCGGAATATGCAGGTTCTCAGGTGCCGGGCCTTTGCGAATGCGCCCAGCCGCGTCATAATGGGAACCGTGACAGGGGCAGAACCAACCCCCGAAATCCCCCGCCCCATCCCCCAGAGGGACACAGCCCAGATGGGTACAGACACCGATCATGACCAGATATGCCTCGTGACCCGCAATGGCCCGGTTCTCATCGCTTGCCAGCGCATCGTCGGGCAGATTTGGGTTGCGCGCCGAGCTGTCAGGCAGGTCAGAGACCGCCTGTGCCCGAGCCTGAGCCATTTCTGCCTCCGTTCGATGACGGATAAAGACAGGTTTTCCGCGCCAGTTGACGGTCAATTGCGTTCCGGGCGCGAGATCGGAAATATCAACAGTGATCTGTGCCAAGGCGCGGACATCGGCGGAGGGGTTCATCTGGTTCACCAGTGGCCAGAGCGCAGCCCCTGTTGCCACGACCCCTGCCCCGGCCGTTGCGTAATACAGGAAATCCCTGCGGGCGGTATTCTCTGACGCTTCCATCATCGGGCATGTGTCCGTGCCTCCCGCGCTGGAAGGTCAACACGCGAGATGTAACGTTTTGTCAGCGCACCTCTCTACGGATCATCAAACAGGCCTTGTCGGCGCATTAATGGTGCGGGCCCGCGCCTTTTGCCATCATGAGGTGGTGCTCCTGGTGATGCGCCCCGATGGTCATCAGACCAAAGAAACCAAGTCCCTGAATCTGCGCGGCATCGCCATCGACACTGAGCGCCACGCCATCTTCTAAGTCCTCTGTCACAACGTCCCAGCCGGTCTCGGCCGCGAGAAAGGGCGCATGAGCGGGCACCATGGCGCGGATGGCCTCGAGAACACGGGGGGTGCCCCGAATCTCGAACCGGGCCCCTTCCGGCCGCAGGGTGCGGGCGACCACGGCCTCTTGGGTCAGAAGGTCCATATCGACCAGATGGCGGCGCAATCCGTCAATATCGACCCGCTCCCAATCCGTCTCGGGATCGGCCTGCAGGATCGTTACGATTTCCGCCAAGGCGGCAAAGGCCGATTGCCCGGTTTCCTGCGGTCCGCCCATGTCGTGACCAGCCGCGGAATTGGCGTGCTGCGCGGCCACGGGTGCGGCCATCACTATGGCAAGGACGAAGGGAATGAGACGCATGGACAGGTCCTTCAATGGGGTGGTGTCATGTTTACGCTAGCAGGGGCGGATGCATCGTAATATGATTTCAATCATATGTTGCCAAACCCCTATGATCATATCCCGAGCTCAGCCCTGCGCCCAATCTCCGGCGCGGTTGGAGATACCGTATTTCACCAAGGCGACCCCACCCACGGTCTCTATGTCGTGCAAACCGGGCGCGTGCATCTCGAGCGGGTCGGTCCAGATGGCGAGCGGTTCATCATCCACCGTGCCCAAGCCGGAACAAGCTTTGCCGAAGCTTCGGTGTTTTCGGAGGTCTATCATTGCGACGCAGTCATTGTTGAGGCCGGGGCGCTGATCCGGATCGACAAGGCTTCCGTATTGGCCGCTTTTGCCGACCCGGCATTTGCCCGCGCCTATGGCCGTCAGGCGGCTCAACAGATACAGGCGCAGCGACAGATGCTGGAGATCGTCGGCATTCGGCGCGCAGAGGACCGGGTGATGGCAGGGTTGATCGCAGGCTTGCTCGAAGGCTCCATCGTCGAGTTTGCCGCTCGGTTACAATTGAGCCATGAGGCGACCTACAGGGCGCTGCGAAAGCTTGTGCAAGACGGACGGGTCATGAACCCGTCCCGCGGGATCTATCACCTGCACCCATGACCTGATCAGCTGTGGCTCGCGAAGACCGAGGTCGCGCCGTCGGAGCCAACAAGCAAGGTGTCAAAAGCGTCACCGGCCCCGGAACCGCCCATGCCGGGCGAACTCATCGGCATGCGGGGGACAGTCAAACCGCGCGCCATCGGTTGCTCTGCTAGCAGCCGCGTGATGTCCGCGGCAGGCACGTGGCCCTCGATAAAATAGTCGCCCACGACCGCCGTGTGACATCCAGCAAGTTCCGGTGCAATTTGCAGCCGATCTTTGAACGCATAAAGCGCATCCTGATCGACGTCCTGCGCCTCGACCGCGAAGCCCGCTTGCCGGACATGATCGGCCCAAGCGGTGCAGCATCCGCAGGTGGGGCTTTTCAGGACTTTAATGACCGGTTCCGTGTTGGCCAGTGCTCGCAGGGGGAGTGTGGCAGCCGCTCCGGCCAGCAAGAACGTACGTCGTTTCATCATGTGTTCCTTTTTGAGTTACCCGAGACCCTAGAACTGTGTTTTCGAGAGTCCGTAGGCTGTTCCTGCTTGTCGGCGTGAGGGCGGATGTATCCAGGGCGTGTCCGCTTGCTGGCCCGCGAAGGGGCTGGATCAACATCCTGTCGACCCAGAGGTCGCGCGTCGTGCGAAACTGCTCGATACCGATCGTCATTCCCTCGTGGCCCTTCGCGGGCTGGGCTACGTAAGTACCCATGAGGCGGTCCCATCACGGCAGGTTGAAGCCGTAGTTTGAGTTGGTTTCGCGCGGATCGACAGAATAATGCACGCGGTGCATGTCGGGTGTGACGACGATCCATCTGAGCCACCGGTCGACCGGTCTCGGCAGGTTGATGTTGGCATGGTTGAAGAGGGCAGTGGCGTTGAGGATGATCTCGAACAACAAAACCGCGACGGCGGGCGGACCAAGCGCTGCCACCAGGGCGAGCTTGATCGCCATCGAGATGAGGATCTCAATCGGATGGAAGCGTAATCCAGTGGTTGCGTCGAAGTCGAGATCCGCATGGTGCATCCGGTGCAGGCGCCACAGGGCCGGGACGGCGTGGAACATGACATGTTGCAGATAGATCGCCAGATCGAGCAGCAGCATGGACAGGATCACAGCCAACCCGAAAGGAGCCTCGATAATGTTGAACAGGCCCCAGCCCCGCTCCTCGGCCAGGACCGCCAGACCGACGGCCAGGATTGGGAAAGACAACCGGAGGATCGCGGTATCGATCACGACAAGTGCCAGGTTGTTCGACCAACGGATGACACGCGGAATGTCACGCCGCCGACGCGGGGCGGCGAGTTCCCAAAGCGCCATGGCGGCCAGCACACTCAAAAACGCCGTCAGACGAATCTCCGGCTCTGCGGCTAGTATTATGTCCATCACAGTCTACGGCCCTTCTGTGTTAGGGCTTGGGTGCGGATGCGCATCTCGCACATCAGTCTTTTCTTGCGCAGCCTTTGCAGCCGCTATCTGGACTATATCAAGATCCCGCGCGTGGCGCTCGTCGAGACACTCTGTTTCGAGCTGCAGCGTGACCATGTGAAACCCATGCTGTTCCGTCAGCCGCCGATAGGCCCTGTTCAGCAAATCCGCGGCCTCGGCGGGTGACTGATGGCGGATATGGGCGGAAAACGCGTGTTTGCCGCTGGTCAGCGTCCAGGCATGCACATGGTGAACATCCAGAACCCCGTCCTGCCCGTTCAGGTCCGCTGTTACAGCGTCGAGATCCGTTCCCTCGGGCGTGCCTTCCATGAGAATGTGGACCGCTTCCTTGATTACGCCCACAGAGGCCCAGAGGAGAACCACCCCGAACGCCATGCCGAGAATCGGGTCAATCGCCAGAAAGCCGGTGAACTCGATCACAAGGGCGGTGACGATGATCAGGAGGCTGCCGACAAAGGTCTGGATGATGTGCCAGAGCGCGCCACGGGCATTCAGATCGTCCTTGCTCGATTGCCACATCAGCGCCAGAGAGACCACTTCCGTGACCAGGCCCCCGAAGGCGACCCAAAGCATGGGGCCTGTGGCCAGGTGGATCGGGTCTCCGAGCCGCATCGCGCCCATCCAGATCACCAGAAGCGCCATGCCGAGAAGAAAGCCGCCATTCACCAGCGCCCCGATGATTTCGGCGCGGTACCATCCGAAACTGCGCGTCGAATCCGCTGGACGGCGCGCAATCCGCTGCGCGGTGATGGCCACGAGAACGCCGCCAACCGCCGACAGGGTGTGAAACGCATCCGACAGGACGGCAATCGAGCCAGTCCAGAGCCCGACGGCCAGTTCAATCACGAAGTAGACGCCGGTGAGCCAGGCCGAAATCACAAGGGCCTTGCCGGAACTCGGCATGTGCCCGGCGTGAGAATGACTGGCCATATCAGCTCTCCTCCCCTTGTGTACCGGTCTTTCGCGTCGCGGCGAAGAGAACCGACAGGCCGGTAAAGCCACCGAGCGCAAGCGCGGTCCATGTGGCAGTGCGGGCATCTCCGTTCATCGCCTGGTTGCCCATGTGAGCGAGCAAAAAACTCGCTGGAATAATCCCGGCCATCGTGGCCAGCGCGAACCTCCAAAGATGCAGCTTGCTCAGACCTGCGGCGTAACTGATCATATCGAAGGACAGAAACGGCAGCAGGCGACTGCCGAAGACCAAGAAGGTCAGAGTGTTCTGCGATCCGAACAGGCCTGTGTTAATCTTCTGACCGAGATGACGCTCAACGAAGGGACGACCGAGACCGCGGGCCAGACCAAAAGCGGCAAGCGCACCGAGTTCCGCGCCAAGAACGACAAAGAGTGTCCCGAACGTGTGCCCATAAGCCGCTCCGGCGGCGAGTGCGATCGGCGCCGAGGGCAGGGGGCTTGCGACGATAGCGATTGTCATAAGCGCCACGATAACAATTGGTCCGGCAAGACCTGCCGCCTCGATCCAGCGGTCAATTTCCGCGCGATCAGGCAGGCGAATGTCAACGCCAAGGACGTCCGGGAAGGCCAATGCGACGACTCCCATCAGGAACACCGCAATAAGAAGGATGCGCATCATCATGGATCAAAACACGGCATAGAGCAGAACGAAAAACGTCGCTGCCAAAAGGTCAAAGGCCACGCAGAATGGAATATACCAGTTCGGAATCCGGGCGAGACGATAAGAATTGTGGTGTGACATGTCCCAAAGGGCGTGCAGGGCCAAGCCCAAGGGAAGGAAAGCCCAATGCCATATCAGCCCCAAAAAGGCTGCCGAGCCGAACAAAAGGGCGACGGCGAGCTCTGCCCAGAACACGCGCGCTCTGCCGTCCGCGGCGCCAAAGCCGATATAGGCACCGCCAATCAAAGCAAGCGTGATCGAAGCAAGAGCTATCGAGCTCTTTTCATCCAAAAAACAGGTGAGCCGGCATTGTGAGCAAGACAAACAACACACCAACCCATACGGGAGATTTCAAGATATCCCCGTGTCGATGGTGCGATACGTGATCGCCTGTCTTTTCGAAAATCTGTGCCATGGCTTTGTACCTAGGGATTCCAGCAACTGGAAGGTCAAGGGCTATCCATCCACGCGCGCAACGCAGCGCTCACTCAACCGTTCCACGGTGAGGTCAAAGGACCGATATCAGGACGTATTTGACGCTGACGCCAAGCTCATGTCCGACGCGCGTGGCGATTTTCAGTCATCTTTCGCCTTCTGCCAGACTTGCTGGCAGGCTGAGTAAAGAAACGTCGCTGACCAGGTCAGCAACATGAAGCCCAAAAGCGATTGCAGCATCAGCAACAGTCGAAAGGGCCCGACCACCTCTATGGACGAATAGCCAAGGGTCGAGAACGAGATGCCCGTAACATAGAGAACATCCTGAAACATCGGCGGGCTGTTGCTGAACGATTGCGGCAGAACGCTTGTCACCACCATCGTATTGAACACGGCGAGCGTCACAAGTTCCAATACGTGCAGCAACAGCAACGCGGAAAACGTCAGGATGATCCGAAAGCCGGAGCCATCCGACCGCTGCGGGGAAAACTTCAGAATGCCCGATAACGCATAATGATGGACAATTCCCATCACGATCGCCGCGCATATTCCGACAAACATAGCCATCAACTCGGTCATACACCCAAACCCGTCTTCCTGTTCAAACAGGTCAATTTGACCATACATCAGGCTTTTAGCACAACGGGACCAATTGATTCTTCACTGGTCAGGCCAACGCGGGGGGCAACCCGTTCAGGGCGACATCCACCGGAACGGTCGGCAAGTTCGATGCGATCCACCCAGGCCCTTCGCCTGATCCCAACATCCCTTCCGAGATATCGGCGTAGCCCGAATAACCAGCTTGTCTCAACGCTCGAAGCAGCGATGCGGAGCGTCCGCCAGTGGCGCAGATCAGTCCAACAGTGCGATCACCGCTCAGTTCCTTGGCCCTGAACAATCGGTCCGGAAAACCGGACGCGTGCATGCTTATCGGCCATACACCAGCACCTACGCCGGTTTCTTGCCACTCTTTGTGCGTTCTGACATCGATGATCCGCGCCGTATCCGATAGAAGCGCGTCAAAGGCATTCTCTGCCGACCAGACAGATCGGCTCTGCGCCAACAGCGGTGACGCCGCGACGGTCAGCACCGTCATATGAGCACCCAGAACGAAACGGCGCCGGTTCAAATCAAGAGACATATTCGAAAACTTCATCCTTTGATCGGTTGCGATCCCAAAGGTCACATAACATACGCGCGACGCTACCCGGGAGCACGACACGGTGCAGGCACAGATTTGTATCCATCTGTAGCAAGGGACTGACCTGATACAAACGGCTACAATTCTGCCCATGAAACAGAATGCAACGATGATCTAGGAAGGACGCCATGGGACCGCCACCTCATATCCTTATCGTGGACGACCACGCTCAGATACGCGAAAGCGTCGCGCGCTTCCTGGAGAAGAACGGAATGCGCACGACCGTCGCCAGGGATGCCGTGGAGATGGATGCCAAGCTGGCCACCGGTCACTTCGACCTCCTCGTGCTCGATGTCATGATGCCGGGCGAGGACGGTTTGTCGGTTTGCCGCAGACTTGCGCCAGAGGGTGATCTTCCGATCATCATGCTGACGGCGCTTGGTGAGGAAACGGATCGGATCGTGGGTCTGGAAATCGGTGCGGACGATTATCTCGCCAAGCCGTTCAATCCACGAGAACTGCTCGCCCGCATCAAGTCGGTTCTTCGGAGAAGCAACCGCGACGAACCTGTGGCCGGAAGCCTCGCTGGGAGGAAAGTCTCTTTTGCGCACTGGATACTGGATACCGACCGGCAGGTGCTGATTGACGAGTCCACCACCGAGACCCCATTGACGACCTCCGAGTTCAAATTGCTGGCGGTCCTGCTGGAACGCGCGAGGATGGTGCTCAGCCGTGACCAGTTGCTTGACCTGACCGCTGGGCGGACGGCAGGCCCGATGGATCGAACCATCGACAATCAGATCAGCCGTCTCCGCCGCAAAATCGAGCCGGATGTACTTAGGCCCAGTGTCATCAAAACGGTGCGGAACGGCGGATACTGTCTGGCTGCCGATGTCGAGGATGCGCCGTGATGCGCCGTGCGATGAGGTCTCTGAGCGGCCAGTTGATCCTGCTTGTGGTCGCGGCACTTGTCGTGGCCCAGGCGATCAGCCTGTTCCTGTTCGCTGACGAGCGCACCCTTGCGATTCGTGCCGCATTGGGGTTCGAGGCCGCCGGTCGCGCAGCAAATGTCGCGCGGTTGATCGAGGAGGCCCCGCCGAAGTTGCAGGACTCGATCCTCCGCGCGGCGAATTCGCCATTGATCCGGTTTGATCTGTCGGACGTTCCGAGCGTGGAACACACCGGTCATTCGGATGGCGGCATCGTGGAAGGACGCATACGCGCGCTTCTGGGCGATAGCTACAGCCGGGATATTCGCGTTGAACTGCACGAGGTCGAGGGCGCGTTGCGGCCCCTTCCCAATCTCTCGGACGAGATGACGGAAATGCATCTCGCGATGATGCGCGGAGAGTTGACGGCGGTTGAGATGAACCTGTCGATCGCCATCAAGGGAGCGCGTTGGCTGAATGTCGGAACGCGGTTCGAGCGTCCGCCAATCCAATGGCCTTTCTATTCGATGCTGACCTTTGGAATTTCCGCCGGACTGCTTCTGGTGGCGATCTTCTGGTTTGTCATGACGCGCCTGACGCGTCCTTTGCGGCACCTCTCCAAGGCCGCGGACCATCTTGGCCGGGGCGAGGATGTGGGTGAATTGACCGTCGCGGGGCCGACCGAGGTCAAGGATCTGACCGTCGCCTTCAACCGCATGCAACGACGGCTGACCCGGTTTGTCAGCGATCGGACACGGATGCTCGCAGCGCTTGGTCACGATTTGCGCTCGCCGTTGACTGCTATGCGTGTCCGCGCGGAGCTGGTTGACGAAGAAGAGACGCGGGACAGCCTCATCGCATCGGTCGAAGAGATGCAGAGCATGGTCGAAGCGACGCTCACCTTTGCACGGGGCCTTACCGGATCCGAAGGTGCCGAAGTGGTCGATCTGCGCAATTTTCTGGACAGCTTGTGCAGCGATATGGCGGCACACTGCACCTTTGCCCCGAGTGATGATGTTGCCGTGCGGCTTCGACCCAACGCGTTCCGAAGGGCGCTGAGGAACCTGCTTGAGAACGCCGTTCGCTACGGTGGTGCCGCAAAAGTCAGCTGGGCGACCCACGGTTCGAACCTCGTACTCAACATCGATGACAATGGGCCCGGCATTCCCGTCGACCAGTTGGAAAAGGTCTTCGATCCCTTCTATCGCCTCGAGCAATCGAGGTCTCTGGAAACGGGCGGTTATGGGCTTGGGCTCTCGATCGCGAGGACAATCGTCCAATCCCATGGCGGCGATATCCAGCTGGTCAACCATAACAGCGCGGGTTTGCGCGCTGTTGTCACCATCCCACTGGATGAAAGCGAACTAATCGAAGGAGAAACAGATGAAACTGAAAACGCTCATTCCAACGTTGCTGGCCAGCTTGCCCGCCAGCATGGCGCGAGCTGATGGTCCAGGCTCCTGGACAGGTCACATGTGGGGCGGAGGCTATGGCTTTATGGGCGGCTTCATGATGCTCGCCTTCTGGGGCGCCGTGATCGCATTGATCGTGTTTCTGGTGCTCAGGCTGCGGGACAATGGCACCCGTCCCCCGGACTCGGACGCGCAGGAAGCGCTCCGGCGCCGCTTTGCGAATGGGGAAATCGACGAAGAAGAGTTCCGTCGCCGCAAAGCAACGCTCGACGAATAGACCCCGCCGCGGACGCCAAAGCCGTCCGACGCGACGCCCACCGACACTGGATAGGAAAGAACGCCATGGTCCCGGAAATTGGTCACTTCGCACTGGCCCTCGCGCTTGCGCTTGCGCTTGTTCAAAGCGTTCTGCCGATTGCAGGTGCGTCGCGTGGAAACGCCGTCTGGATGAAATCCGCCCAGGCGACGGCAATAGGACAAGTGCTGTTTGTGGCCATAGCCTTCGCAGCGCTGATGCAGGCCTTCATCGTCAGCGACTTCACCGTCAGGAACGTCGTCGAGAATTCCCATTCGCTCAAGCCGATGCTCTACAAGGTGGCCGGGACCTGGGGCAGCCATGAGGGTTCGCTGCTGCTCTGGATTCTGATCCTCGCGGTGTTCGGCGCGGGCGTCGCCTGGTTCGGATCGAACATCCCCGCCGAGACCAAGGCGCGCACCTTGTCGGTGCAGGCGTGGATCAGTGTCGGCTTCCTGTCCTTCCTGCTGCTGACGTCGAACCCCTTCGAGCGGGTGTTTCCGCCGCCGCTCGACGGCAATGACCTGAACCCGTTGCTTCAGGACATGGGTCTCGCCATGCACCCGCCGCTCTTGTATTTCGGGTATGTCGGCTTCTCCATCGTGTTTTCCTTCGCCGTTGCGGCTCTTATAGAGGGTCGCGTCGATCCGGCCTGGGCCAGATGGGTCCGGCCATGGACATTGGCCGCCTGGATCAGCCTGACGGCGGGTATCGCCCTCGGGTCTTGGTGGGCCTATTATGAACTGGGCTGGGGCGGCTGGTGGTTCTGGGATCCGGTCGAGAATGTAAGCTTCATGCCTTGGCTTCTGGGCACAGCGCTGTTGCATTCGGCCATCGTCACGGAAAAGCGCGATGCGTTCAAAAGCTGGACCATCCTGCTTGCCATCCTGACTTTCTCGCTTTCACTTCTCGGGACGTTCATCGTCCGGTCAGGCCTGCTTACATCCGTACACGCGTTCGCCGTCGATCCAGAGCGCGGAGTTTACATTCTGGGTTTACTCGCGGTGTCCATCGGTGGGTCGCTGGCGCTCTACGCCTGGCGGGCGCCCGAAATGGAGCCGGGTGGTTTGTTTCGCCCGATCAGCCGCGAAGCCGGGCTGCTCGTGAACAACCTCATTCTGGCCGCCGCTACGGGAACCGTTCTGTTCGGGACGCTTTATCCACTGATCCTGGAGGCTGTCACCGGGGACAAGATCTCGGTCGGTCCACCTTTCTTCAACGCGGCCTTCATTCCGATGATGCTGGCACTGGTCGTGTTCATGGGTCTTGGTCCATTCCTGTCGTGGAAGCGGGCTGATATCGCCGGTTTGCTCGATCGCATCCAATTCGTGGCCGTGCTGGCGGTCATTGCAGCCTTGGCCGCATGGTATCTTCTGAACGGTGGGCCGATCATGGCCTATCTTGCCATCCTCGGCGCAGCGTGGCTGCTTTTTGCGACCCTGCGGGAATGGGCGCTACGCATCCGTCTGTTCGAGGTTTCCCTTGCAGAGAGCGCGAGACGCGTGCGCAACCTGCCACGCGCCTCTCACGGTATGACGCTTGCCCATGCCGGCGTCGCTGTGTTGATGATGGGGATGATCGGCTCGACCGGATGGAAGAGTGAGGAGATCGTCTTTGCCGCCCCCGGGACCGAAGTCACGATCGCCGGGTTCGACATCACCTTCGAAGGGGCCGCAAAGGTTCAAGGGCCGAACTACATCGCGGATCGCGGCACCCTTGTGGTGCGTCGGGATGGCGAATTGGTCACGACACTTTTCCCGGAACGGCGGTATTACCCGGTCGCGGAAAGCCAGACGACGGAGTCGGCCATCCGCTCCACATTGGCGGGTGATCTCTATACGTCGATTGCAACGCCAGCCTCCGATCAAGTGAACAACGCCGGAGCATGGACCCTTCGGATCCTCTATGAACCGCTCGTCAACCTGATCTGGATCGGCTCGATCCTGCTGGTGATCGGTGGCTGTTTGTCCTTGTCGGATCGCCGTTTGAGGGTCGGGGCGCCGCGCCGTGCCAAACAGCCAGCCACCGATGCCGTTCCTGCCGAGTAGGAGAGAAGATGAAACGTCTCATTGCCGGGCTGCCGTTTATTGCGGCGGTCATATTCGGTGGGTTTTTTCTCTGGGGGCTCAATCCCGACCGGGATCCCAACGAGATCCCTTCCGTCCTGATCTCGCAACCGGCCCCGGCGTTCGACCTCGATCCCGTGCCGGGGTTGGAGACACCCGGCCTGGCCCGAAGCGATCTTGTCGGCAACGAACGACCGGTCGTGGTCAATGTCTTTGCGTCCTGGTGCGTGCCCTGCCGCGCGGAACATGCCGTGTTGACAAGATTTGTCGAACGAGACGGCATGCGGTTGTTCGGAATAAACTACAAAGACAAACCTGAGGATGCCGTGAAGTGGCTCAATGACCTCGGCAATCCCTACGAGCGGATCGGGTCCGACCTGTCGGGCCGGACCGGGATCGAATGGGGCCTGTCGGGCGTGCCGGAAACCTTCATCGTCGATAGCGATGGCACCGTTTTGTTTCGCTATGTCGGGCCGGTCGTGGGTCCGGACGCCGTCGAACGGTTCACGCAAGCCCTGAAGCAGGCAGGCGCACTGCCAAATGGAGCAGGTTCATGAGACAGTTGATTTTCGCATTTTGCATCGGGCTCCTTCCCTTTGCCGCCAATGCGGTGGAACCGGACGAAATGCTGACCGACCCGGTATTGGAACAGCGTGCGCGGGAGATTTCCAAGGATCTACGATGCGTCGTCTGTCAGAACCAGGACATCGACAGTTCGAACGCGGGTGTGGCGCGGGACTTGCGTCTGCTCGTACGCGAGCGCCTGGTCGTTGGAGACAGCGACGCGGAGGTGATCGAATACATACGGGCGCGGTACGGGGATTACGTGCTGCTGAAACCGCCTCTGGAGCCTGCGACCTACGCGCTTTGGTTCGCTCCGATCGCTTTCGTTCTGATCGGGGTTTTCGTTGGTGGCGGGCTACTGATGAGTCGGCGAAAGCAAGAGGCATTTGAAGACTTGGGCTCGGAGGATGAGAACACCGTGTCCGAAATTCTCAGGCAAAACGAAGCGGGGGATGCGTCATGATCTGGGGTATTTTCGTTCTTTTGACGCTGGTCGCAATCGGAATTGTCCTCTACCCGCTGCTGCTGTCCAAATCGAACACTCTCACCAGAGGGGATGCGGTACCGGCGATCCTCGCCGATCAGATGCGGGAAATCCAACGAGACATGGACCGCGGTTTGATTTCTGAACAGGAAGCTCAAGCAGCCAGACTCGAGATCAAGAAACGGATCCTCGCGACGACCCGCAATTCGGAAGAAAAAGTCGGATCATCCCGTAATGGTGGCAGAGTCACTCTCGTTGTCGCGGCGGTCCTCGCGCCGGTTATTGCCGCGGGCTACTATCTGACGATGGGATCGCCGGAGGTTCCTTCAATGGCCTTCGCTGCCCGTGCAGAGGAGCGGGCACAGACTGATGAAGTGACGGCGCTGGCAATACAACTTCGCGAAAGGCTTGTGTCCGATCCGACCGGCGGCCCTAGCGAAGGGTGGATGCTGTTGGGCCAGACCTATCAGCGCATGGGCAGAGCAGCCGATGCCGTCGAAGCCTTCGAAGTCGTTGCCGAACGGGAGGATGCCACCTCCGCGACATTCTCCATGCTGGCAGAGGCTGTCGCGGTTGCCAATGACGGCGTTGTTATTCCACGGGCGAAATTGGCCATTGATCGCGCTTTGGACCTTGACCCATCCAATCCTGCGGCAACCTACTTCGAGTCTCTGTATTACCTTCAGCAAGAAGAGACGCGTAAGGCCTACGATCTGCTTGTTTCACGGCTGAATCAGGAAGAGGCTTACGTTCCCTGGATGGAGACCTATGCAGCGCAGATCAACCGGATTGCAGCGGCAGCTGACCTTCCGGTCGTCAATCTACCCAGCGGGCCGACGTCGCAACCAGGCCCGAGTGCCGCAGATGTCGCGGCGGCGTCGGAGATGAATGACGCGGATCGCGCGGAGTTCATCCGATCGATGGTCTCGCGGCTGGCCGAGCGTCTTGAGGATGAACCGGACGATCTGGATGGTTGGATGCGGCTGGCAAATGCCTATACCGTCCTTCAGGAGCCCGATCGCGCCGTTGAGGCCTACCGCAAGGCTGAAGCGCTGTTGGAGCAGCAGCCCGCCAGTGATCCTCGGCGTGCGGCGGTCCGTGCCGCGCTTGAGCGGCTCGGCGGCTGACTACTGCTCGGTGTCCCGGTCGAGCAGGTCACTCCTGTCCGGCAACCTTTGCGGAAACATCCCGACCACTGGCTTGCGCCAAGGCGTTCATCACGTCCTCGGTTTTTAGCAATTCGGACAGCACAATGCCGTTCGGTGCCGATGGTCCGTAGACGGCATTGAAGGGGATGCCGTATCTGCCGAAACTCTCAAGGTAGCGGGAAATGCGCGTGTCCGGGCGTGTCCAATCTGCCTGCATCGCCGTGACTCCAGGCGCTTCAAGCGCGCTCCGGACTGGCTCCCGATCGATGATAAGTGTCTTGTTCGCTTTGCAAGTCAGACACCAGTCAGCGGTCACATCGACAAAAACGACCTCTCCTGCGGACACGCGTTTCGCTATTTCCGAACGATCAAATGCGATCCAAGCCATTGCCAACTGCGGCGTCGAACGCGCAGGTGCTGATTGCTGCAAGAGAGGACCTGCGGCAATGGCCAGGACAAGGCTGGCTATGGCAATAGACCACCTGAATTGGGACTGCACATTCGGGAGAGATAGTATCAGAACGGCGAGACCGGACAACGCCGCGACCGCGATGACAGACGCAAGCCCGGCGACACCGTCGAGCACCCAGAACAGCCACACGGCGGTTGCAAGCAACAAAACCCCCATGACGCTTTTGATGATCAGCATCCATCGACCAGGCTTGGGCATGAATGCGACCAGACGCGGGAACGCGGCGATGACGAGATAGGGCAGGGCGAGGCCGAGCCCGAGGCTCGTAAAGACGATGAGGATGTCCACGCCACGCCCGGCCAAAGCAAAGGCCACCGCGGTGCCGAGGAACGGTGCCGAACAAGGCGTCGCCATGACGGCACCGAACATGCCAGTGAAAAAGTCGGCAGAATACCCGTTGCGTCCTCCGGCCCCTGCAAGCCGCGTCTGCATGCCGTGTGGAAGGGCGAACTCGAACGCTCCGAACAGATTTGCCGAAAAGACGAGCAGGACAGCGATCATCGCCGCAAGAAACAGCGGGCTTTGAAACTGCAAACCCCACCCGACGCTGAGGCCTGCCGTCTGGAGCGCCCAGAGGACGAGCGCCAGACCCCACATGAACGTCATGATGCCGGCGCTGGCAGCGACGAAACCGAACCGGACACGGGTAGTGTCGTGATCGGTGTGTTTGAGCACAGACGACACCTTGATGGACAGCACCGGCAGCACGCAGGGCATCACATTCAGGATCAATCCGCCCAGCAGCGCGATCGCGGCAATCCAGATCAGTTCCATCATGTCCGGTGTCGTGGCGGCCAGTTCAAAGGGTGGTGCTATTCCTTGCGCCACGCGATCCGCGATGATCGTGAAGGCCCGGTTCTCGCCGTCGGTGACGGTAATCGACGGAGCCACTGTCACATCCGTATTCGACGAGAGGATCGGCAAGCGCGCCCAAAGCAAACGATCCTCTTCTCCCAAACGGATATCGGGTTTGCCAAGCGCAACACCCATACCCAGTTCGGGAAACACATCCGGCGACTGGAGTGGTTCATCGACGCGAAGGCTGACGATCAACTCCGTGAGGTCTTCGTCGATGAAGGCATTTGCCTCGCTGACGCCGCTCGTCTCGGCCCCTTCGGGGACGCGCTCGGAAAACGTACCGATCAGCCCAGCCGAAGTGCTGTCGATGACGTTGCCCCGTCCGAGGCGAAGTGACAGGTCAAACTCTTCCGGGACACAGACATTGGAGCACACCAGCAGTTTGACCTGCGCGGAAAGAGTCACAGGTGCGCCGGGATCTTTGAGCGTTATGCGCAGCGGAAAGACGACTTCACCCGCATAACCAAAATTTTCGATGCCGAAGGCGGTGAAGCGCGTCGGGGCGGGCCACATGAATTCGACATCTGCGACGTTTTCGGAACCGCTCCATTCGACCGAAGGCGGTATTCCCACCTCGCCCGCCGACCGCCAATAGGTCTTCCAGTTTTCGTTCAGTTGAAGGTGAAGCCCGGCTGACAGAGTCTGTGTGTTCTCGGGAACGCCGTCCTGTACACTAATGAGATGCGCGGTGAGTGGCGCGCTCTGGTATTCAGCAGAGGTTGCTGCCGCGACACTTCCAGAGACAACGGCCAGGAGCACGAAGGGAATAAGCAAAACCCGTCGCAGGATCAAAAGGCAATCGATCAAGATACCTGCTTCCTTCCCATATTTTCCGCAGATTTCGCCAGGACGGCGGAAATTGCGTCAAAGTCCACCTGTGGCAAAACCCTGACGACCGTCCGCACAGACAATTCGCGCAACGCCAGTCGCAGAAGATGAAAGGGTTCGACACCCATCCGGCAGAAGGTCTGACGCTTGCTTCGTGGACACGATAGCGCCGCGATCCGAGCAGTATTCAAGACTTCCTGCACATCCCCCAAGCATGAAACCCGACAACAGCAACGCGCCTACGCGTACCTTCCCGCGCACATCACGGCCTGTCGCGGACCACGACTGGAATCGCGGAGGTTATGGGCTCGGTCGTTTCCTCGATAGTATCCTTTGCCTTGTCGGAATGGCACGATTTTCCCATGAACTTGTGCATCACGAGATGCGCCCCAACGCACAGCAGGAGCGGGGCGAAAGCCGCTGCATTGCCCCACATGCCCGCCAATGTGCCGCCGGCAAGAAAAAACCCCGCAACGGGCAGCAGCATGACGACGCAACACGCCATCATACCATAATGCATGAGCCTGTCCGTGATCGGCTTTTTTCTGTGGCTGTGGTGGTCCATGACACCCTCTTTGTCTCGTTCCCGGCGTCATTTGCGACCCTCCAGCAGGGTAAGGTCAAGGATACAAATGGATACACTTCTCGCGGCCTTGTCAGGTTGCCTGATGCCGGGTCTCCCGTAAAAGACATGTACAAACCGTAGGCTAGGAGTGTGTCATGACGACATCGCGAAACAACAAGATCAATCGACGAAGCCTGTTGGGGTATGCGGCTGTCGCTTTGGTTGCACCAAGCGTGGTTCGAGCCGAAACCATTCGCCGCAACATTTCTTCTTTCCGAGTTCATGACTGGCAAGACCATTTCGACACGCTCGGCAAAGGGATCATCATCTCAGACACCGTGACGATGGCGCTCCAGCATTGGACATCAGATGGCGAAATGCGGATTTACCCAACGTCCGTTCCGCTGACCGACGAACTCACCAAACGCGGTTACACCGAAGTGGTGGAAAAACGCAAAAACCCCAGCTGGGCGCCAACGCCCTCCATGCGGGAACGCAATCCGGAATGGCCGGCTCGTGTCGAGGGGGGTGATCCGGACAACCCATTGGGTACTCGTGCACTGTACCTGTCGTGGCAGTACTACCGTATTCACGGGACACAGGATACGCGCAAGATCGGCCGCCGGTCGTCAAACGGCTGCATCGGCCTGTTCAACGCACAGATCGAGGAAGTCTACGAGCGGGCACCTGTCGGCACTCAAGTCAAACTCATCTGACCCAACGGGCAAGGCGGAAGATACAGGCATGGACAAATTGACTGCGCTGATTGGTGCCGTTTTTGTTATCGGCGGGGGTTTTGCCGTTTGGCAGTTCGTTGGAGCGGAAGATACAGCGGTTGGCCACTCCATGACGCCACCCGACACAAGTGAGATCGCTGAAGGCGGCCCGATCGTTCAGGTCCAGCTGCCTTCCCAACTCTCGCAACAGGCGGCGCTTGGAAAGAGCATATTCGAGGCAAAGTGTTCTGAGTGTCACGGTGAAAATGCTGCCGGTCAAAACGGTGTTGCGCCGCCTCTCGTGCACAAGATCTACGAACCGAGCCACCATTCGGACATGGCTTTTGTTCTGGCAGCTCAAAACGGCGTCCGTGCACATCACTGGAATTTCGGTAATATGCCTAAGATCGAGGGATTGACCCAAGGAGACGTCAAGATGGTGGCCGCCTATGTCCGCGAATTGCAGCGGGCCAACGGGATCAACTGATGCGTTGGTCGAAGACGAACCGATGGATTCTGTCGGTCGTTTTCGGCCTTTTCCTTGTAGTTCTCGGGGTGCCAGAGGCGCCGGTATATCATGGTGAAACGTCGTTGGGGCAGGAATACCATGGTCACGAAGACGCAGGGCCATCGACCGAGGCCTCTGGCCACTGCCATCCAGGCCTCGATTGTTCTGTCCCGGCAGCGTTATTGCTTCAGCCGAACATGGCGTACGAGCCTTCTTTTCTGAAAGCCGTCATGCAAGACGGCGCGATCCAACGAACCGAATTGCGCCCGATCAGCGATCCTCCACCGCCCCGACGGTGGGTCTGATTTCACATCGCTCGAAAAGCAGACCCAAAGAAGGATCGAAGACATGAAAAAGACGACTATCGTAGCGGCAGTGTTGATTGCAGGTACTGCGGTCACGGCATTCGCGCATAGCGGTGCCACCGGCATCGTGAAAGAGCGCATGGACGCCATGCTTGCAATGGGGAAGGCGGTCAAGACCGTGGCCCCGATGATGAGGGGCGAAACGGCCTATGACGCAGAAACAGTGCGCGATGCCGCGCGCCTGTTCCAGCAGCACGCCGGTGAGAGCATGACGAACCTGTTCCCTGAGGGCACAGGGGGCATGCCCTCGGAAGCCAAAGACGAGGTGTGGACCGACTGGGACCGCTTCGCAGCATTGGCGAGTCAGCTGGAAGAATATTCCGAAGGCCTGGAACGCGCAGCCGACAATGGATTGGGCGGCATGGGCGGCAATACCTCCATGGGTGGCACCTCGATGATGGGCGGTGGGTCCATGATGGGCGGGAGCACGATGATGGGCGGAGGCGACATGATGGATGCGGCCGCCATTGCCGAAATGCCCGCCGACGCAGCATTCGCGATGACGACCCAGGTCTGTTCCGCATGCCATGAACGCTTCCGGGCGGAAGAAGACTGACCATGCGCCGGTTCTTGACACTCGTCAGCGGGGCCGCCGTGCTGGGCGCGGCCAGCCTCGGCGTCGTGATTGCATGGCCTGTCGGCAGTGCAGTGACTCCGATTGCAATAGAGGGCAATGTCGACCGGGGCGCATATCTGGCGCGCGCCAGTGGGTGCATTGCCTGTCATACCAATTTTGAAGCGGGCGGCGCACCACTTGCCGGAGGGGCGCCGCTCGAAACCCCGTTCGGAACGTTCTACCCGCCCAACCTGACGACAGACCCGGAACATGGCATGGGCGAATGGACGGCAGAACAGTTCGCAAAAGCCATGCGGCAAGGCATCGGCCCCGATGGAACGCCGTACTATCCGTCTTTCCCGTACACCTTCTATGCGGATTTTTCTGATCAGGATATCGCTGACCTCTGGGCGGCGTTTCAAACCGTGCCGCCCGTGGACGAGCCTGCACCAGAAAATGATGTCAGCTTCCCATTCGACCAACGATGGGGGCTGAAGCTCTGGCGAGCGGCGTTCTTCTACGATCCGGATACCGAACCGATTGAAGGGCGAAGCGACGCATGGAATCGAGGACGGGAATTGGTGCGCGGTGCGGCACATTGCGGAGCCTGCCATACGCCGCGCAATCTTGCGGGAGGCCGCGATATCGGTGCTTCCTTTGCAGGCAACGCCCAGCTTCCCGGTGGCAGCAAGGCCCCCGCGATACGGCCAAAAGACCTGGTCAAAAATGACTGGACGGTTTCAAACCTCGCTTATGCGCTCCAGACCGGCATCACCCCTTCGGGCGATGCTTTCGGCGGCAGCATGGCGGAAGTGGTTCGCGAGGGAACTCGGTTTCTGACACCTGCCGATCGCGAAGCGATGGCGCTTTTCCTGCTGAACAAGGACACGGTCGAGGCGGAGAACCCCGCGTCGAACTAACACCACGCGGGGGCAACACGCCCCCGCTTTCTCGAGGATCGAAATGAGACAAACACGTCGGGATTTCTTGCGCCATGCAACACTGGCGGCCTGCGCGGCGGCCATCCCGCAGTCGGCTTTTGCCGCGACCCCGTTCGAGGACCTGATTGCCAAGGTTGCACGTCGACAGCTTCTTCCGGACACCTACCCGGAAACAGAGATCTGGGGCTATGACGGCCTCGTTCCGGCCCCGGAAATCAGGGTCACACAAGGCGATCGGGTGCGTCGCAGGTTTCGCAACGAGGTACCCGATCCCAGTTCGGTTCACTGGCACGGAATCCGGATCGATAACGCGATGGATGGCGTTTCAGGACTGACCCAGAAAGCCGTGGCACCAGGTGAAACCTTTGACTACGACTTCGTCGTACCGGACGCGGGCACCTATTGGTATCACGCGCATAATCGCTCATACGAGCAAGTCGCGCGTGGTTTGCGCGGTGCCTTGATCGTCGAAGAGGTCGATGGACCGGACATAGACCGCGAGGAAGTCATCGTTCTGGAGGACTGGTTGCTCGACCCTGAGAGCGGGCAGCTGTTCGACAATTTCGAACAGCCTATGATGATGAGCCACGGTGGACGCATCGGCAACTTTATCACGACCAATGGGCGCTATGACCTGACCTTGCCCGCGAAGCGCAACGAACGCATTCGCTTGCGGATCATCAACGCAGCAAGCGCTCGAATTTTCCCGCTGAGGCTCTCTGGATTCAGTGGCTGGACGGTGGCCGTGGATGGAATGCCAACCGGCCAACCCCAGTCGGTTGACGGCGAGTTGATCCTCGGCCCGGCACAGCGCGTCGACTTAATTGTGGATGTGACCGAAGGCGAAGGCGGCACCGCCCAATTGCTTCGCATCGGCGATGATGATCAACTGACCCCGTTGGTGAGTTTTCTGGTCAACGGCACAGCCAGTTCAGTACCAAGAGGCAAGCCACTGCCGTTGCCGCCGAACCCCGCGGCACACGCCCCGGACCTTGCCGATGCGCGTGATTTGCAACTGGTCATGTCCGGCGGGGCAATGGGGCGAATGCAGTCCGCATTGCTTGGCGGGGAACGTCTTGGATTCCGTCAGCTTGCCCAAGCGGGCAAATTCTGGGCCCTGAATGATGTCGCCGAAATGACCTACACGCCACTGGCCGATCTATCCCTGAACGAGCCGGTGCGCCTGAAGATCGAGAACCAGACCGTTTTCCCACATGCGATGCACCTGCACGGGATGCATTTCCGCGAGCTGCGCCCCGACGGCGCGTTCGGGCCGATGCGGGACACGATCCTGTTGGCCGGCAACGAGTCCCGGGAGATCGCCTTTACGGCAGACAATCCCGGCAAGTGGCTGTTCCATTGCCACATGCTCAGCCACGCCGCATCTGGCATGACAACCTGGATACGGGTCACATGAGATATCTCGTTTGGTCCCTTCCGATCACTGTCGCAGCAGCCGCCTTCACGTATTGGCTCTCGACCAGTGCATCCTCGGATGTCGGCAGCGCGTCCAGGGCGGAGAGCTACGACATCGAAGAAGGCGCGTTGCTTTACGCAGAAAACTGTGCGTCTTGTCATGGCGCGGGTCTGGAAGGCCAGCCGGAATGGCGAACGCCCGGCGCGGATGGGCGCCTGCCAGCACCACCACATGATGAGACGGGTCACACCTGGCATCATCCTGACAGCCTGCTCTTCGATTACACAAAACTGGGGGGTGCGGCGCTTCTGGCGCGTCAGGGCGTCGAATTCGACAGTGGCATGCCCGGTTTCGCAGACGTGCTGACCGACCAGCAAATTCACAACATCCTGGCCTTCATCCGGTCCACCTGGCCAGACCGCATCCGCGAAGTCCAAGCCGCGCGGACAGAAGCCGACGAACAACGGGGAGAGAACTAAAATGCGTTTCAGACAAGCCTTCACGACGGTCGCGATAGCTGCCTTGCTTCCGATACCGGCACTCGCGGACGAACTGTCAGAGTCGCGGGTCAAGGAACTTGTGCTCGAGGCAATCCGCGAGAACCCGGAGATTGTCATGGAGGCCGTCGCCATCCTTGAACAAAGGCAGGCGCAAGCGCAGGAGCTCAGTCAGGCCCAAGTTCTGAATGACCAGCGCGATCTGATCGAGAACGATCCGAATGCGCCGGTTCTCGGCAACCTGGAAGGGGACGTCACTGTTGTGGAATTTTTCGACTACAACTGTCCCTATTGTCGGCGGGTCAAACCCGAGGTGCGGGCTTTGATCGAAGACGATCCCAACATTCGCCTCGTCTATCGTGAATGGCCCATTCTCGGAGACGGATCGGTGTTTGCCGCGAAAGCGGCTTTGGCAGCGCGCAAGCAGGACAAATACGAAGAGTTTCACTGGGCAATGATGGGGCTGGAAGGCCGCGCGGAAGAGGCCTCCGTGCTGCGCGTGGCCGAGGAGATCGGCCTGGATATCGCGCAGTTGCGCAAGGACATGGAGGCCCCCGAGGTCGAAGAGCACATTGCGACCTCCATGCAACTGACCCAAGCTCTGGGCTTTAACGGCACGCCGTCTTTCGTGATCGGGGATGCGCTGGTCCCGGGCTTCGTCGAAAAGGCGCAGCTTGCCGACTTGGTCGAGGAAGCCCGCAAAGTCGAAGACTGAAATTCTGTGCCCGGACCACCCTTGGGTGGTCCAGGCACTGCATCAAGCGGCCGCAGGTTCCACGTTGTAGCCCGCATCCCGAATGATCGCTTGGACCTGATCGGCTGGTAACACGCTGTCGACATGCACCTGTCGGGCAGAAAGGTCACATTCTACGCCTGCATTCGGATCTGCGCTCTTCACCGCGCTTTCGATTGCTGCGGTGCAATGCCCACAGCTCATGTCCGGAACGCTGAACTTCATCGGAACCACTCCTTGATCTGATTTCTATCGGTGACATGGGGCTTCCCCCCGCTGGAAGGTCAAGTGAAGAAATTTATTTGGCGCCCTCCCATTGACCCTCCAGTAACTGGAAGCCTCATATTCCACTTCGAATGGAAAAACAGGTGACACATATGCCCGAACCCAAACAGATCAGCCTGCCGATCGAAGGCATGTCATGCGCGTCCTGCGTTGGCAGGGTCGATCGCGCATTGAATGCAATCGACGGCGTAGAGGATGTGTCGGTGAACCTTGCCTCGGAAACTGCTCGCATGAGCGTGGACGCGCTCAAGCGCATTCCCGACATCATCGAATCCCTTCGCGAGCTGGGCTACCCCGCGCGGAAGGCCAGGGCTGAACTCACGATTGCAGCGATGTCCTGTGCCTCTTGCGTCGGGCGGGTCGATAAGGCGCTTGCCGCGGTGCCCGGGGTGGTCGAGGTGAACGTCAACCTCGCCTCAGAGACGGCGACGGTCGTTTACGTCGAAGGTCTTGTCACGACATCCGATCTGATCGAATCAAGCGGCGCGGCAGGGTATCCAGCAACCGTGGCAACGGCCCAGGCCGGTGACGACAGAGTTGCGCGCAAGGAGGAAGAGGCTCAGGCGCTTGCCAAACGGGTCACCTTTGCGGCCATCCTCGCCTTGCCGGTCTTCCTGATCGAAATGGGTGGCCACGTCATTCCGGCCGTTCATATGCTGATCGAGACCACGATTGGCCAGCAGACGAGTTGGCTTCTTCAGTTCGTGCTGACGACAATCGTTCTCTTCGGCCCGGGCCGGACGTTTTACACCAAGGGTTTCCCGGCCTTGTTCCGGGGTGCCCCCGATATGAACAGCCTCGTCGCGGTCGGCACCGGGGCGGCTTACCTTTATTCCGTGGTTGCGACATTCGTACCGTCGGTCCTGCCTGACACGCTGCGCACCGTCTATTTCGAGGCGGCAGCGGTCATCGTCGTTCTGATCCTTCTGGGGCGGTTTCTTGAAGCGCGCGCCAAGGGGAGAACGGGCGCGGCCATCCAGAAGCTATTAGGGCTTCAGGCGCGGACTGCACGCGTGATGCGGGACGGAGAAAGCGTCGAGATCGAGATCGATGCGCTGGTTCAGGGTGACATCGTCATCGTGCGCCCTGGTGAACGCATCGCGGTCGATGGCGAGGTCATCGAGGGGACCAGCCGCGTCGACGAAAGCATGCTGACAGGCGAGCCGATCCCCGCTGAAAAAGGTGCCGGAGATACGGTGACCGGCGGGACGGTCAACGGCGCCGGAAGCCTGCAGTTCCTCGCCACGCGGGTCGGCGCCGACACGACCCTGGCGCAGATTATTCGCATGGTCGAAGAGGCCCAGGGCGCCAAACTGCCGATCCAGGGATTGGTCGACCGGATCACCTTGTGGTTCGTGCCTACCGTGATGGCGATCGCGGCGGCGACCGTGCTGGTCTGGCTGTTTTTCGGGCCTGATCCGGCCCTGACGATGGCGCTGGTCGCCGGTGTGTCGGTGCTCATCATCGCGTGCCCCTGCGCGATGGGGCTTGCGACGCCGACCTCGATCATGGTCGGGACGGGACGTGCTGCGGAAATGGGTGTCCTGTTCCGTAAAGGTGACGCCTTGCAGCAACTTGATTCCGTTGATGTGGTCGCCCTCGACAAAACAGGCACGGTGACCGAGGGGCGACCCGCACTGACTGACCTTGTGCTGGCGGAAGGGTTCGATCGCCCAACAACGCTCTCGAAGATCGCTGCCGTGGAGTCGCTCTCCGAGCATCCTGTCGCGGACGCCATCGTGCGGGCCGCGCGGGCCGAGGGCGCACCTCTTGTGGCGGCCGAAGGCTTTCAATCGGTCACAGGTTACGGCGTGCGCGCCGTGGTCGAAGACGTGGAGGTGTTGGTTGGGGCCGACCGCTACATGGCGCGCGAAGGCATTGACGTCTCGGCATTGGCTCCAGAGGAAACGAAGATCGCAAGCAAGGGTCGCACGGCGCTTTACGCTGCCATAGATGGGCGTGTCGCCGCCGTGATCGGCGTGGCCGATCCGGTCAAACCGGCAAGCCGCGCAGCCATCGCAGCGCTGCACGAAAAGGGTCTTGCGGTTGCGATGATCACCGGCGACAAACGCGAAACCGCCGAAGCCATCGCCCGCGAAACCGGTATCGACCACGTCATCGCCGGCGTCCTGCCGGACGGCAAGGTTGCGGCGCTCGACAGTTTGCGCCAAGGGAACAAGCGCATCGCCTTTGTCGGCGACGGGATCAACGACGCCCCGGCGCTGGCGCATGCCGATGTGGGCATCGCCATTGGAACCGGCACCGATGTGGCCATCGAATCTGCGGATGTCGTCCTGATGTCGGGCGATTTGCGCGGCGTGGTGAACGCCTTCGAAGTATCGCGGCGGACCATGCGCAACATCCGGCAGAACCTGTTCTGGGCCTTTGCCTACAACGTGGCACTTATTCCGGTCGCTGCCGGGGTGCTTTATCCCGCCTTTGGGTTGCTCCTGTCACCAATCCTTGCGGCGGGTGCGATGGCGTTGTCCTCGGTGTTTGTCCTGACCAATGCCCTGCGGCTGCGGCGCATCGCGCCTGCGATGGACGAGCAGCGCGCAATCCCGGCAGAGCTGGCAGCCGCCACTCCTGCTCCAGCAGAATAACGGAGGTCCGACATGAACATCGGAGACGTTGCCCGACAATCGGGTGTGCCCCCAAAAACAATCCGCTACTACGAGGACATCGGGCTGATCCGCCCGAACCGTAGCGAGAACGGCTACCGCGCGTTCACCGAGAGCCACATTCACAAGCTGGCGTTTCTGGGTCGCGCACGGGCCTTGGGGTTCACCATCGAAGATTGCAGGACGCTCCTGTCGCTCTACGAGGATGAAAACCGCGAAAGCATGCAAGTGAAGGCGGTTGCGGAAGACCATCTGCGCCAGATCGAGGAAAAGATCGCGAAACTGCAATCCATGCGCGCGACGCTCGCCGAACTGGTGGAAAAATGTGCCGGGGATCACCGGCCCGACTGCCCCATCATCGAGGATCTGTCGCCGGAGCGGTTGGCCAAGTGACAGGCAAGAAGGGGCTGTACCTCAGAACCAGATCGCGCGGACCGGCATCCAGATACCCATGAAGATCATCATCAGGTTTTCCGTCAGCGAAATGAACCCCAGCGGGACGGAACTGTCACCGCCGACGCAGGCGCATTTCAGCTCTCTCTTGTCGATATAAACAGCCTTGAACACGCTGACAGCGCCGACCGTGCCGATAAACAGGGCGACAGGCGCCGAGAGCCACAGCAGCGCGCCGGCAGTCATCAGGACACCTGCCAACGCTTCGCCGAACGGGTAGACCTTGCCGTATCGCACCCATTTGCGCGCCAGCAGATCGTAGTTGAGGAACATCGTCGAAAACCCTTCGACATCCTGCAATTTCTGGATCGCGAGAATGGTCATGGACAGCGAAATGAACCATTCGAACCCCCGCAAGGTAAGGACCGACCCGTACTGGTGCCAAGACAGGCCCAATGCCAACAGCGCGGCAACGGAAAAGATCGCGATGACCGGCTGGTAGGTCGTGTCGCTTTGCTCTTCCTCGGGTGGGTCAATGTCGAAAAACACCCTGAGATCATCGTAACCGCCGATCCGTTCGTCCCCGATGAAAGTCTGCGGCGTCGTCTCGACCCCGTGCTTCTCCATGAAAGCATCGGTGTCTTCACGGGTGTCAAGCGGATGGTCTTCCACCTCGAAGCCTTGCCGCTCCAGCAGGTCTTTCGATTTCAGACCGTAGGGGCAGACATGGCCCGGCATGACCATGCGATAAAGCTGCGCGGATTTACTGTCTGTGTCGCGGGGCATGTCCTTTCCTCCTTATCCGCTGCACGTAAGTTGACCACGGAACCCGGCTTCGTAGTCGGTTCCCGCGCTGACGATCAGATCGGTCAGGTCACCGTTCGTCTCTGCGATCTCGGCCGACAGCGGGCCTTCAGAAAATGCATTTTCGCCCTGCGCATTCAGGCGCACCAGATCACCGCTGATCTTCATTGCGGCGGCAGACCCTTCGCCGGTTTCACCAGTCACCAGTACAGCCGGACTGTCCGAGGTGTAAGCAAAGCGACAATTTCCGCCATTCGGGAACACCGCAGCGATTTCGTCTTCCGTCAGAAACTCAGGATCGACCTTCGACACGACCTCCGTTTGAAGCGCCTGTTGCGCATCCACAACCTGCGCCGGCGTTTCGCTTCGCGTGGCCGATGCTTCGCCGTTTGCTCCAATGTCAGCAATAAGGTAGCGCATTTCGGCGATTTCCTTGTCCTGCGCATAGATAATGTCGTCTGCGAGCCCCCGGACGCGCGGGTCGGTGATCTCGGCACGAGTCGACGTCATGATGGCGATCGAGTGGTGCGGGATCATGGCGCGCATGTAGGACCTGTCCTGCACCGTGAATTGCCCGCGAACCAGCCAGAGGCTCGCCGCGAAAAGGACTATTGCGCCAACGAAAATCGCGATGTTGGCTTTGGTGTTCTGATACATGGACAACATGTACGCCAACATGATCACGGCCATGGTCGCCCCCATCAGGATGGCCATGTAAAGGCGTGTCTCCGAAAAGAAGATATGGCCCCAAAGATAGGTGTTCAGGTACATCAGAACGAACATGACCACGGTCGATGTTCCGATCATCATAAAGAATCGTGAGTAGTGCATTTCCAGTCACCTCCTTGCAGTTCTCTGTAAAACAACAACATTCCAGCGCTGGAGAGTTCCAAAAGCACGAATTTTCGTAGTTTCAAGGCAACAAAGGCGCGTCGTTTGCCCCGGTTCACGGCTTCTTTTCTTTGCCCCTGACGCGCACTGAATTTTCATGGGTCCGAGGAGATCGCGCCATGCAGAATTTCACGAGACGAGAATTGATTTGTGCCGGAGCGATGGGTTGCTTTCTGCCCACAACTGCCTGGGCCCACAAAGTCAAATTGCCCGAACGGTTCGAACCACAATTGGTAAACACCCGTCGTGGTGACTGGGTTAAAGGCGATGTCCACGTCGTTCCCGACGATTTTTTCCTTTATTTCATGCTCGAGGACGGGATGGCGATCCGCTACGGGGTCGGGGTAGGGCGCAAAGGTTTGTACGAACCCGGAGAGTTCACGGTAGCGCGCAAGGCCAAATGGCCATGGTGGCGGCCAACGAACGCCATGATCCGGCGCGAGCCACGCAAATACGCAAAGTACAAGGATGGACTGAAAGGCGGGCCAAACAACCCGCTCGGGGCCCGCGCGCTCTATCTCTACGATGCCGAGGGACGCGATACCTATCTTCGCATTCATGGAACGAACGCCCCGGAGACAATTGGGTCTGCCGTGTCGAATGGATGCGCGCGGTTGACGAATGAACATGTGAAGGATCTGTACGAACGCGTTGAAATCGGCGCCCGCGTCTTCCTGTATCCCAAAGTGACAACGGCGTGAGGAGTGTTCTGTCGCCTTGAAGTTCCTCTTCCGGAAATGGCACAAGTGCGGCAGTTGGCGAAAGCCAGTCTATCATTCATGAGGTGACGGAATCGTCTTTGAGCCGGAGGTCTTTCCTTGGCGGGATGACCGTTGCGCTGGCTGGTACCCGCTTGCCAGCAGCGACACACGAGTTGATCCTCGCGCCCCAATCGATCAAGGCGCACCTTGCTGGGTACGACGTGTCGATGTTGGGCTTCAACGGTGGTCTGCCGGGCCCAGAAGTCAGAATGCGACAAGGACAAACCGCCCGCATTACCCTCGATAACCGATTGGAGGAGGGCGCTCTCGTTCACTGGCATGGGTTGCGGGTTCCAAATCGGATGGATGGTGTCAACGTCCTCACTCAGGATGTGGTCATTCCGGGCGACTCGTATCGTTATCAATTCGGCGTCCCGGATGCCGGCACGTATTGGTATCACTCGCATTACCTGTCTTACGATCAGGTCAGCCGCGGTCTTTTCGGCGCCTTCATCGTCGAGGAGCAAAATGCGCCGGCTGTCGACCATGACATCGTTGTTCAGTTCTTCGATGTCTTGCTGGATCAGTCCGGGCAGTACGACGAAGCGTTCAACCCGGCCCACTTCGCAACCGAGGGCCGTATCGGCAATACGGTCACGGCACTTGTTTTCAATGGAACCGGCAAGACTGTGAAACGAGGCGACCGTCTGCGACTGCGTCTCATAAATCCCTCTATCGACAGGGTGTACCGTGTCGGCCTGGATGGTTTGATAGGCAAGATCGTTGCACTGGATGGCATGCCTCTGGCGCATCCTCGGACGCTCGAACCGATCCTTCTCGCTCCGGGGCAAAGATGCGATGTGATTGGTGATGCGACCGGGCCTATTAGATTCGACGACAGCTTTGGAGAACAGACGTTGAGCCTTGGCGAAATCGCTGTTTCCGGTTCCCGTGAGCCCGCGAAAGCGCCCATCACCGCATTGCCCGCCAACCGAATGCCCGCCCCGAAAGACCCCGGCCAAACCGCGGAGCTGGTGCTCCAGGGAGGTGCGGGAAGCGCGTCCCACAACGGCACAGGGACATGGGCGCTCAATGACGTATCCGGCCTGCCTCGAAGGCCTTTCCTATCCGCCGCGCAGGGGACGACCGCGCGCATTTCGATCCGCAACGAAACCGGCTTCCCACACGTCATGCATCTGCATGGCCACCATTTCTGGGAACTCGATGCGGCGGGTGAAGCCGGTCCATACCGGGACTCGACCTATCTGGATACCGGCGAGACGCGGGATATTCTCGTCGTCCTGGACAATCCGGGATCGTGGATGCTGCATTGCCACATGTTGAGCCACCAAGCCGACGGTATGGCAACGTGGATCAGAGTCGGCTGAGGGTCGAGACGGATACATACCGTTACAAATCTCTGAATGATAACAGGCCTTTCGCCGTCTACGTAACCTGACAAGCGAGAAACAGGTCCATCGACTGCCAATGGGAGCGTTCATTGACCCTGACACCAAAATCTCTGGGTATGCTTGCGGCGGCAGGATCAGCTGCCTTGCTGCTTGGGGCCCTCGTTTTCCAGGCTCTTGGCTACGCGCCGTGCGCAATGTGCATCTGGCAACGCTACCCACACGCAATCGCCATTGGAATGGGCGCTATGTTGCTCTTTGCTCTGCCGATCCTGCCAATCCTGATAATCGGTGCCCTGTCGGCACTCAGCACATCCGCGTTGGGAGTGTTTCATACCGGTGTCGAGCGCGGCTGGTGGGAGGGACCGACTTCTTGCACAGGATCCGGCCTCGATATCTCCCAAATGTCGGTATCGGAATTACTGCCCTCTGCCAGCTCAAGTGCTTCGACTCTTGTTCTGTGCGATGAGGTTGTCTGGGAATTACTGACGTTGTCCATGGCCAGTTGGAACGCAATCCTAAGCGGTGTCCTTGCTTGCCTTTGGTTGGTCGCAATCGCAAAAAGTCTTAAGGTTCGATGGCGTGGGGTCGCGGACGTTTTTTGAATCGCCTCACACTCAATAAAAACAGAAGGCTCCGCTTCATGGTTACAAGACGACACTTCCTTGCACTCTCCGGTTCGCTGTTTTCAGCGTCTCTGAGTTTCCCTGTGTTCGCAAAGACCTGGCCGACGAAAGCCGAAAAAGCGGCGTGGGATGCGCAGGTCACGCCCGCCAACTATGACCCAGCAACAACCAACCCATGGGGGCTGCATCCCAGGCTGCTGCCGCAACGCGTGTTGGCGAATGAAGGTTTGCGCCCGGGTGACATTCACGTCGATGCGATCGCGCGCTATCTGTACCATATCGAGGAAGGTGGCACTGCGATGCGCTACGGGGTCGCGATTGCCAAGGGCGATCTCTACGAGCCCGGCACCTACACGATCCGCCGAAAGGTCGAATGGCCGCACTGGACGCCAACGCAGTCAATGATCGAACGCGATCCGGAGGCTTACGAGCGGTTTGCCGACGGTATGGAGCCCGGCCCCAACAATGCCTTGGGCAGCAGGGCTTTGTATCTATTCGTCGGAGAGCGGGATACGTACCTTCGAATTCACGGAACGCCGAGCCCTCGCAGCATTGGCGGCCGGGCCAGTTCGGGATGCGTGCGCATGGTGATGGCCCACATCAATGATCTCTATCCGAATGTCGCTGTCGGATCGACGGCGTTCCTTTACTCGGCCGAAGACAGCGTTACCGCTCGAAGCTAACCTATTGCATCTTTGGCTCACACGCCGAGGACTGCGTCGTGCAGGGACATCTTCCAATGAATTGTTGGACGAACACTCACGGCTGTGTCGCAAGTGAACTTTCGAACTGTGCGATCGCTACGGATTTGTCGTCCTCATCGTTCTCGAACAGCTTTGTGGTTCGCACGCCCGGCAACTTGCCAAAATCCGCCATCAGGCGCTTTGGAAAAAATGTGCGTCCGATGGATTCAAATCCTGGTAATTGTCTGAGTACCGCGGAGGTACTGGCACTACAAAAACCGGAAGCGGCTGGGCCGCTGGCAATTGCAAGCCGCAAGGCCTGCTCCGCGACTTCGGGGGACACATCGATCTCTTGTATGACGACGTGGTAGGTCTCCCGTGCATGAGCCCGTGCGTAAAAATCGGCCACTTGTGGAGTAATGCCATAAAGCACATCTCCCCGTTCCGGTACCGCGCTCAGCCGGACCGTTCCTGCCGGATCGAAGATAACGCGCTGCGACCCATTGATCATGACGCTGCTATGCGCACCCGCCCCGGATCTGTTGCTGATCATGGTGTACAGCGTCAGCGCAGCCGGTCCGTCGTGACGGTAGGATGCACTACTGATGACTTCGGCTGAAGCATCAGGGCGCATGTCGTTTCCTGCACCGCACCCCGCCAAAATCACCACGGTTAGAACTGAGAAAATGCGATTGGAAAAGCGCACCTTGCAGCCTCCTGCCATGAGTTGAATGACTGAATTTTCGGGATATTCAGGGCCTCTAGCAATCTCGACATCAACTCTTCCGGATTTCACCTCTACCGAAACATGGGTTCGGTTTCGGTTGGTATACGGATCCTCGACACATTTTTTTCTGGATATCGCATGTTTCAGATGAAGAGGAGCGTTCGCCCCGAATTGATTTGTCGCAATTTGTAACAGACCCCGCCTTTGTGACCTCGCGATACAAAACACCGGCTCGCGTGGCATTCCGCATCTGCAGGTGCCCCCCATATGCTGGGTATCGCAACACTGACACGAGGTGATCGAAATGAAACGCAACACTTTACTCGCTGCAATGACCCTGGCTGCAACCGCCCTTGGCGGTGCCGCATTCGCGGACGCCAACCACGGGCGTGGGGGACAATTTGGCGCCCAGAGCGGACCAGGCATGATGCAGAACGGTGGTCCCGGTATGATGGGGAACATGGGCGGAATGATGGACATGATGAAGCGCATGCACGGAAACATGATGGGCGCAGGCATGATGGGCGCAGGCATGGGCAGTGGTATGATGAGCCCAGGCATGGCTGGCGGCATGATGCAAATGTTCGACACTGATGGAGACGGCACAACGACGCCGGAAGAAATGCGCACGCTGCTGGAGGCCAAGCTTTCCGAGTTTGACAGCGACGGGGATGGAAGCCTCTCGATTACTGAATTTGAAGCTCTCCACAGCGCGATGATCCGCGAAATGATGGTGGATCGCTTCCAACACCTCGATGCCGATGGCGACGGCGCGGTGACGCCGGAAGAGATGGCCGCTCCTGCCGATAGGATGGAGCGGATGCAGATGATGCGGTCGAATATGGCAGATGCGCCTGCGCGGCCTGGCAACGGTCAGGGCATGGGCAACGGCTCCATGATGCAGGACAACTGAGCCAATGGGTGCCGGTTTTTTTCCGGCACCCGTCCTCACAACCCCAAAACCATTCGCGGTCGGGACATTGAACCGAACCGCGACCTGAACCGTTTAGCCTCGGTATGCCAACAAATAGAGACACGGAAAGGAAAATTCCCATGGCCTATACCTATGATCGCGTCCTGAAAGACACCAAAATCGATGACGCAGAGATGCGTGTTCGGGATGCTTTGGCAGACAAGGGCTTCGGCGTTCTGACTGAGATTGACGTCAAAGCGACGATGAAAAAGAAACTTGATGCGGACATGCCGCCTTACCGCATCTTGGGGGCCTGTAATCCGGGCATGGCGCACAAAGCCATCGAGATAGAGCCTCGCATCGGTGCGATGCTTCCCTGCAATGTTATCCTGCGGCAACTGGACGGCGACACCGAGGTCAGCGCGGTCGATCCTGTCGCTTCGATGCAGGCGGTGCAGAACCAAGACCTGGACGCGGTCGCCGGCGAAGTCCGCGATCTCCTTCGGGACGCCCTCGACACCGCGTGATGGCGGGATGGGCGTTGGATGCCCTGTCGCAGATCGAGCGCCTTTAGCGGTGCTCGATCAATGCCATCTAATCCCCACGTAAATTCCTGATGAGGAACTCAACCAGTGCTGCCAGCGGGATTGCCATTTCCGGATATTGGAACCGACCTCTTCTCCTTCGACATCGGGGGGGTCACATTCGCACTCCGCTGGTACGCGCTAGCCTATATCTTCGGTATCCTGATTGGCTGGCGCATTTGTTCGAGTGCCATAAGCCGTCCCGCGCTCTGGACGTCAGCTGGACCGCCGCTTGACCGAACGCAGATCGAAGATCTTCTGACGTGGATCATCATCGGCGTGATTGCTGGTGGTCGCCTGGGCTTTGTACTGTTCTACCAGCCCGCATATTATCTCGCCAATCCCTTGGAAATTCTGATGGTCTGGCAAGGCGGCATGTCTTTCCACGGGGGGTTCGCGGGAGTTGTCATCGCGGCCTTGCTGTTCTGCCTTAGACAGAACGCGTCATTGCTCAGCACTGGCGACTTGCTGGCTTTGGCAACACCACCAGGCTTGTTTCTTGGAAGGCTGGCGAACTTCACCAACAATGAGTTGTGGGGGCGTCCAACGGACGTTCCCTGGGCGGTGATCTTTCCCGGCGAAGTCGCGCAGGCCTGCCCAGGGGTTAGCGGCCTCTGCGCCCGACACCCGTCCCAGCTGTACGAGGCGGTATTGGAGGGGCTCATTCTTGGAATACTGCTCATTTATCTCGCTTGGGGCCGGGGCTGGCTGAAAATGCCCGGTGCCTTGGCTGGCGTGTTTCTGACCGGCTATGGTCTTGCCCGAAATTTCGTCGAGATGTTCCGGCAACCGGACCAGCAGTTCGTGACGGAAGATAACCCAATTGGCCATGCGCTCCACTTTGGTGAGTGGGGTTTGACCATGGGCCAGTTGCTCTCCATGCCAATGGTGCTGGTCGGGCTGGCGTTGATCGTGTTCGCCCGGCGGGAACGGGGCCGGACAGCGCCACCCCGCAGAGCCGCAATGTAATCGCCGTACTGATCTCTCTTGACCCTCCTGTGGATGGAAGCCCCAAGCAAGAGAAGCATTCTCGGAAAGGACCGCAAAATGAGCACCCCCGACAGTTCTGAAACCACAGCAGCTTCCTCGGTATTCGTTTGCCCCATGCACCCTGAGGTGCGGCAGTTTGAGCCCGGCAAATGTCCGAAATGCGGGATGCACCTCGTGCCGGAATCGGAGCTCGAGGTCCATTCAGCACATGATCATCAAGAACACCACGCGGGTGCCACGCCGGCCGATGGCCGATATGATCTGGTTCCTACAGGACATGATGGTCCCATTTTCACCTGCCCGATGCACCCTCAGGTGCGGCAGCCTGATCCGGGCGCGTGTCCGATCTGTGGTATGGGATTGGAACTGGAATCCGGTGTGCCGGGCGATGAAGGTCCAAATCCCGAACTGGTGGATTTCACACGGCGGTTCTGGGTCGGCACAGTCCTGACGATCCCGCTCCTTGTCCTCACGATGGGGCCATTCGTCGGTTTCCCCGCAGTCCGGACTTTTTTTGGCGAAAGCACCACACAATGGATCGAATTGATCCTGGCAACGCCAGTGGTCTTGTGGTGCGGCTGGCCGTTTCTGGAACGCGGATGGATTTCGTTCCGCACATTGAACCTCAACATGTTCTCCCTGATCGGCATGGGCGTTCTTGCCGCCTGGCTCTTCAGCGTCGTTGCCGTTCTCGCACCGGACATATTCCCTGATGGGTTCCGAGACTCCGAAGGCCATGTCGGCGTCTATTTCGAGGCGGCGGCGGTGATCGTGACGCTGGTGCTGCTCGGCCAGGTGATGGAACTACGCGCCCGCGAGGGGACCGGCAAGGCGATCCGCGCGCTTCTCGACATGGCGGCAAAGACCGCGCGGGTCATCCGGGACGACGGATCCGAGGAGGAAATCCCGCTGGAGGACGTGCAAGTCGGGGACCGGCTGCGCGTGCGGCCCGGTCACAAGGTGCCGGTCGATGGCGTGGTTCTGGACGGCCGGTCCTCGGTCGACGAAAGCATGATCTCCGGTGAACCCGTGCCGGTCGAGAAGACCGAGGGCGACCCGCTGACCGGCGCGACGATCAATGGCACCGGCAGTCTGGTGATGGAGGCGACGCGTGTCGGGTCCGACACGATGCTGGCTCAAATTGTCGAGATGGTGTCGAACGCGCAGCGCTCGCGCGCCCCGATCCAGAAATACGCCGACAAGGTGGCGGGATATTTCGTTCCGGCCGTCATCGGTATCGCGGTCCTGTCCTTCATCGCCTGGGCGATCTGGGGGCCCGCGCCTGCGCTTTCCTACGCATTGATTTCGGCGGTGGCGGTTCTGATCATCGCCTGTCCTTGTGCGCTTGGCCTGGCGACACCGATGTCGATCATGACAGCGACAGGACGGGGCGCTCAGGCAGGGGTGCTGATCAAGAACGCCGAGGCGCTGGAGCGGTTCGAGAAAGTCGATACCCTGATCGTCGACAAGACCGGCACGTTGACCGAAGGCAAGCCGCGGCTTGTCGACGTACTCCCGCAACCCGGCCACGACGAAGCCGAGGTCTTGCGTCTCGCCGCATCGCTTGAGCGCGGATCGGAGCACCCCTTGGCCGAAGCGATCGTCAGGGGTGCGGAGGAGCGAGATGTCAAAATGGACGAGGCACGGGACTTCGAGGCGGTCACTGGCAAGGGCGTCAAGGGGGTCGTTGACGGCAAAGCGGTCGCGCTCGGCAATTTGGCGATGATCCGCGAATTGGGGCTCGAGGCGGGCGCGTTGACCGCCAAGGCCAATGCCCGCCGCGACGAAGGCGAGACGGTCATGTTCGTTGTGCTGGATGGCGAGATCGCCGGTCTAGTTGCTGTCGCCGACCCAGTGAAGGAGACCACGCCAGAAGCCATCGAGGATCTGCATGAACTGGGGTTCCGCGTCATCATGGCGACCGGCGACAACGAACGCACGGCCAAGGCCATCGGCACGCGGCTCGGAATCGATGAGATCCGGGCCGACGTGCTGCCGGAGGACAAGGCGCGGATCATCCTTGAGTTGCAAGAGGCGGGCCACAAGGTCGCCATGGCCGGGGATGGCGTCAACGACGCCCCCGCGCTCGCGCAGGCCGATGTCGGCATCGCCATGGGCACCGGCGCCGATGTGGCCATCGAAAGCGCGGGCGTCACGCTGGTCAAGGGCAACCTTGATGGTATCGTGCGTGCGCGGCGGCTCGCCCGGGCCACGATGCGCAACATCCGCCAGAACCTGTTCTTCGCGCTGATCTACAACGCCTCCGGCGTGCCGGTCGCGGCGGGAGTTCTGTTTCCCTTCTTTGGCATCCTCATCAGTCCGATGTTTGCTGCCTTCGCCATGAGCGCGTCGTCAATCTCGGTGGTGCTCAATTCGCTGCGCCTTCGCGGCGTTCGTATCTAGAAGCGCGCAACAGCGTTCGGACGAACCAAAATTAAAAGGGGGCCATTTATGCAGAGCGAAAAAGAAACGTACCGCGAAAATTCCATCAGTCTGGGCGGAGCCGTTGCGATGGGGACAGGCGTGATGATCGGCGCTGGAATCTTTGCGTTGACGGGGCAAATCGCGCAGCTCGCCGGCCCGCTTTTCCCGCTTGCATTCATCGCCGGCGCGGTCGTCACAAGCTTCAGCGCCTACAGCTACATCAGGATGTCGAACAAATGGCCGTCCTCGGGTGGCATCGCCATGATCCTGCAGAAATGCTATGGCCCCGGAGCCATCGCGGGCGGGGCCGCACTGCTGATGGCGCTCAGCATGGTGATCGCGGAAAGCCTCGTCGCCCGGACCTTCGCCACCTATGTCTTGCGCCCTTTCGATATCGAAGGTGGCCCATTGGTCCCCGCTCTGGCCGTGGCCGTAATCGTTTTCGCCTTTCTGGTGAACATGGCCGGAAACCGCTCGGTCGGGCTGTTTTCATTGATTATGGCAGCAATCAAGATCGGTGGCATAGCTCTGTTCGGCATCGCTGCTTTGTGGTCTAGTGGTTTTGCGTTCGCTGCGGCTTCCGAGACGCCTCAATCCTATGGCATCACGGGTTTCATAGCATCCACGGCGCTGGCTATCCTCGCCTTCAAAGGGTTCACGACGATCACCAACAGCGGGGCCGAGATCACCGAACCAAACCGCAACGTTGGCCGAGCGATCATGTTCTCGATCGGGATCTGCGTCGTCGCCTACCTGTTGGTCGCCTTCGGGGTTGGTTCGAGTCTGACGATCGAGGAGATCATCTCAGCGCGTGACTATTCTCTTGCACAAGCGGCGCAGCCCGCCCTTGGACAAACCGGCTTCATATTGACGGTGATCCTAGCCGCTGTCGCAACCGCATCGGGCGTTCTGGCCAGCGTCTTCGCGGTGTCGCGTATGCTGGCGATGCTGACCGACATGGAAATGATCCCGCACAGCCATTTCGGTATGTCCGGCCCTATCCAACGCCACACGCTGGTCTATACCGTTGTCATCGCCGCGACGTTGGCCGTGCTTTTCGATCTTGGCCGGATCGCATCCCTCGGTGCTTTCTTCTACCTTGTCATGGACATGATCATACATTGGGGCGTGTTCCACTATCGTCGAGCAGACGTCGGCGCCTCAGGTATCGTGCTTTTGACTGCCCTGGCGCTCGATGTAGTTGTACTGGCAGCTTTCACCGTGATGAAGCTTCAAAGCGACCCGATGATTGTTCTCTACGCGGCTGCTGGGATGATCGCTGTGTTCGCCTTCCAGCGCGTTTACTTGTCGCAATGGGTGGCACCGCAAGTCGCCCCCGCCCACGCCCACGGTGATTAGCCTGCCATCACCTGGCCTGAAGAGATGCGATGCCTTGTGCGCCGATCGTGATCAGCCCGACCGACAAGGCAAACGCAGCCAGGGCAAGCAGCATCACGCTTGTGTTCATGGGCAAGCGACGAACAATCGGTCCAAGAAATTCCGACCGCCCGAGAGCCGAAACGTAGAGCGGCAACGCGCTTATCATGGTCGCATAGAGGTAAACGCCGGAGATGTTCTCGAAAAACGCTGAGCGCGCAAGAGTCGGGGACACAACCGCCAAGGCGGTTGAACGATTGCCGCCGAATGACCCGAACCAGTCGGCAGATAGAACGTATATAAGCGCGTGTAGACCTGGAAAGAGAAGGGCTCTGAGCAACACATCGACCAGCACGAAAAACGCCGTGTCTCTTGAGCCCGCCTTTGGTTGCTTTGTCATAGCGAAAAGGAAAAAACTGACATAGTTGACGGCAAAAACCACGGGCAAACCGTTGGTCGCAACCTGCCTTAGAAAGCGCATGAGTGCCGGTCCGCCGGCAGCAAGAGCCGGAGCAAAGCCCGGAGCCAGTAAGACGTAGAACAACAGGACCGGCAGTAATGCAGCGAAGCTGAACAGCAGGACATTTCTAACAAACTGGGCCGCGGGCATACTGATAGAGAAAAATCTATCCATTGAAATAGCCTGCCATGTGGGCACCACTAGGTCGATGATACGTTATCGATCCCTCCCAAGCGGACGGAAGCGACAAGCCGGTTGCGGGCATTCCATGAGCAACCCATCTCCCGCCCGCTATCGTACGACCAACTGGTCCAGCTACAACGCATCGCTGCGCAAGCGGGGGTCCCTGCTGATCTGGGTCGACGAAGACATCACTTGGCGCGCGCCCTCACCGCCGCCCTCCTAGCCGGCACGATATCATTTCTGTCCCCCTGCGTGCTACCTCTTGTGCCAGGTTATGTCTCCTACGTAACCGGGCGCACAGCCGCTGAGGGCGGGGTGGTCGGCGCTTCGCCGTCGCGCGCGGTCTGGCTGAGCCTGTGTTTTGTCCTCGGCTTCTCCACCATCTTCATGGGGCTTGGCGCATCCGCGACTGCAATGGGTCAGGCCCTGCTTCGGTGGCGGTATGAACTCAACCTCGTTGGGGGCGGCATCATCATTTTCTTCGGGCTCTTCATGATAGGAGCCGCGCGTGTTTCGGTCATGGAACGCGACTTCCGATTCAATCTCAACATCCCCGGGGGCCAACCCGCTGCGTCCTATGTCCTCGGTCTTGCCTTCGGTTTCGGCTGGACTCCGTGCATCGGCCCGATCCTCGGCGCGATCCTGACAGCCAGTGCGGCGAGTGCCACGATGGGCGAAGGTATCATGCTGCTTGCCGTCTATTCCGCCGGCCTTGGAATACCGTTTCTGATCGTGGCCGGATCCACCGACCAGATCGCGGGACGGTTGCGGGCCATCGGCCGGGTTGGCCGCCGCCTCCACCAGCTTGCGGGCATAGTGATGATCTTGATGGGGCTGGCGATGATGACAGGGCAGTTGAGCGCGCTGTCATACTGGATGCTCGACGTATTTCCGGTTCTGGGACGGATCGGATAGCTCCATTAGTAGCAGCGTCTATTGATAACAGAAAATTTTCTTGAACCTCTAGTAGCTTTAGGAGTTAAGCCACCGACAAAGAACGGCACCATGGAGCAAGTTGCCAATAACGCCTCACTCCTTCCCGGGCGAACAACACTGCGTTCGGGGTAAGGTTCGGTTTGCCGTCCAATGCGTGAACGGAGCAATCTATATGCTGACAAGACGACATTTCATCCAGACGACCACCGCGCTGTTTTCGGCATCGATATCCAGCCCGCTCCTTGCAGACACGTGGCCTACCGATGCGCAGAAGGCAGCTTGGGACGCACAGGTTACACCTCCCGGCTACGACCCGGCCACGTCCAACCCTTGGGGCCTTCACCCTCGCTTCCTGCCACAGCGGGTCCTCGCGAAGGACGGACTTGTACCCGGTGATATCCATGTCGATGCTGTTGCGCGCTATCTCTACCACATCGAAGAAGGCGGCACGGCGATGCGCTATGGCGTGGCGATCGCGCGCGGTAAACTTTACGAACCGGGCACCTATACGATCAAGCGCAAGGTCAGGTGGCCGCATTGGCAGCCGACACAAAACATGATCGACCGCGACCCAGAGCTCTACGCCGATATCGCTGACGGTATGGAACCCGGACCTGAAAACGCGCTCGGATCGCGAGCCCTCTATCTCTTCGTCGGCGACCGAGACACCTATCTAAGGATTCACGGGACACCGTATCCAAGAAGCATTGGCGGCCGTGCGAGTTCCGGCTGCGTCCGAATGGTCATGGCACACATCAATGATCTCTATCCCAACGTCGAGATTGGCTCGACGGCATTCCTGTACTCGGCGGAAGACAGCGTCACCCCGAGAAGTTGACTGGCGCATCATGTGTTACGCGTGGGCTTGACGCATCTATGGGCTGATCAGGACTGGCGCGAAGTGCAGATGGGGTTGCCACCTGTCGAGCGTAGCGGAACCAAGGTGTTTTCCACCGGACCGCTGTGTTCATACCAATAACAGCCATCCTCGGGACGAAGCCGCGCCGTGGTGAGATCCTGACCAGGCGCAGCAAGGGCAATGACGGCCTCGGGAACACTTCCCACTTCGTTGCGAGCGCCGCCGTCGTCCAGCGTTGGCACCGCGCAGCCAGCAAGCACCAATGTCGCTGCGATAATCGGCGCGTTTCGTTTCTGCATGTCTACCTCACTCATTCTGATCGCTTCGTACCGGCAAGCGTTGCTCCAACCGCGTCGTTTCAAGGGGGCGGCTAGCTTCAAGCCTCCGCAGGGCGCCTTTCTTGCTGGACGAATATCCACTTGTTGCCCTTGAAGCTCTAGTTACTGTAGGGGCTATGTCAATGTGGAATCAATGAATCCTGAGGTCAATCCATGTCTTCCGACGGCAACCGCAACGATCACGGCCATCCGGGTGATCAAGAGCATTCTGACCCAAGAGGCAACTCCTGTTGCGACGCCAGCAAGGACGTCGCGTCCACGGCGCCAGCGCCGTCTGGCGGAAGGAGCTTTCAGGTCTCCGGGCTCGATTGCGCCGAAGAGGTGGCGATCCTGAACCGGGTTGTCGGGCCGAAAGTGGGCGGAACCGAACACCTGGCATTCGACGTGATCAACGGGCGAATGACCATCCTCGATAGCGCCGAGAGGATACCAGACGACGAAGTCACGCAGTTGGTCGCAACGACCGGCATGAGCGCCAAGCCATGGGATGCCGACAACGCAGCAGAGGACCAGGCGGCGCATCTGGCACGTCAGAAGCGCTTTACCTCGTTGAGCGGCGGCTTCTGGGCGGCGGGATTCCTTTTTCACATTGTCGAGACCGGCATGGGCGGCGCGCTCGGGCTCTTTGCGGGCCATGGCGAGGTGCCTATGCCTATGGTGGAAGCAGGGATCTTCGCCGTCGCGATTCTTTTTGGCGTCTGGCTTGTCGCGCCCAAGGCCTGGTCTTCGGCGCGGAGGCTTAGCCCCGACATGAACCTGCTCATGGTGGTGGCCGTCGCGGGCGCCATCGGCCTCGGCGAGTTTTTTGAGGCCGCGACGGTCGCCTTCTTCTTCTCGCTTTCGCTTTATCTTGAGAGCTGGAGCGTGGGGCGGGCGCGTAATGCGGTTTCCGCGCTCCTCGATCTGGCGCCGCCAACGGCGCGGGTTCTTTACGACGACGGATCTGAATCCGACGTTCCGGCCGCGGCCGTGGCAGTCAATGCAAGGTTTATCGTGCGCGGCGGCGACCGGATCCCCCTCGACGGTGAGGTCGTGGACGGGGCAGGGGCCGTCGATCAGGCCCCAATTACTGGGGAAAGCGCGCTAGTGCCCAAGGAACCAGGCGACGAGGTCTATGCCGGCACGATCAACGGCGAGGGCACACTGACGGTGCGGGCGACGAAGGCCGCCTCGGACACGGTGCTCGCGAAAATCATTCGCATGGTGGGCGATGCCCATGCCCGCCGCGCGCCGGTCGAACAGTGGGTGGCCAAGTTCGCGCGCATCTACACACCCATCGTGATGGCTTTGGCGATCGCCATCGCGCTGGTGCCGCCACTGCTGCTCGGCGGCGCCTGGGACTACTGGTTCTACAATGCTCTGGTCCTTCTGGTCATCGCATGTCCTTGCGCGCTGGTCATTTCTACGCCGGTCTCCATCGTGGCAGCGCTGACCGCGTCGGCACGGGCGGGGGTGCTCATCAAGGGCGGCGCCTATGTCGAGGCGCCGGGGCGGACCACGGCACTGGCGATGGACAAGACCGGGACGATCACCATGGGCGAGCCTGAGGTGGCGGCGGTTCACCCACTGGTCGGCGTTTCCGCACGCGATCTCATGGCGCTGGCAGCAAGCCTGGAGGCGCGGTCTTCACACCCGCTGGCACGCGCCATCCTCTCGCGCGCCGAAGCCGATGGTGTTTCCGTGTCTGCCGCAGAGGACACCCGTACCGTGCCCGGGCGCGGTCTGGAAGGACGCGCCGACGGGCGCGCTATCTGGCTCGGCTCGGATCGCTTCGCCGAAGAGAAGGGGTTCGGCAATGCCATTCCGGCGGATCTGCGGGATCGGATCGAAGGGGCAGGGAGCACCCTCGTTGCCGTGGGTGACGAGACCGGCGTGACCGGCGTACTGGAGCTTCGCGACCGCATCCGCCCAGATGCAAAGGGGATCGTTGCGCGTCTGCATGCGCAGGGTGTGAAGACCATCGTGATGTTGACGGGCGACAACGAACGCACCGCGCGCGCGGTGGCAGCCGAAGTCGGCATCGACGAGGTGCGCGCCGAACTTTTGCCAGAAGACAAGGTGACGGCCATTGAGGAACTCGTCGAAAGCCACGACATGGTGGCGATGATCGGCGACGGTGTGAATGACGCACCGGCCATGGCGCGGGCGCATTATGCCATCGCCATGGGCGCTGTCGGATCGGATGCCGCGATCGAGACGGCCGACATCGCGCTGATGACCGACGACATCGGCAAGGTACCCTGGCTTATCGGCCATTCGCGCCGTGCCATGACGATCATCCACCAGAATATCGGCATATCGCTGGCGACCAAGGCGCTGTTCGTCGGGCTGACCGCGTTCGGTATGGCCTCAATGTGGGGCGCCATTGCTGCGGATGTAGGCGTGTCTCTGCTGGTGGTCGCCAACGCACTTCGGCTCCTGAACGGCCATCAGGTTGAGGCCGGGCCTTCAGGCGGAGAACCGGTGGGCGAGCAGATGGCGAAAGGAGCACTGGCGCACGGTCATTGATCCGGCGGTTTCGGTAGCTCGATATCGCTTTTGCGGTCCAGCCACGCCAGCGCCCCGACAGAGAATTCCGAACCCCGGTAGGGTTCCGTCCAGGCGGTCTCGATGTCGTCCCAGGGCAGAGGCTCGAGATTTCCAAGAAAGAGCGTCAGACGGTAGGCCGCTGCCTCGGGAAGCCAAGGCGCCTCCTTGGCCGGCGTCGCGGCGACAGGTCCGGACAGGAGGAGCGCACTTGCGAGTGTGGCGAGCAGCACTCTCATAATATTTCGCATCACCACGGCCTCCAAAGTAAAAAGTTAGACATGGCTAACTTATCTACCCGAAGCAAACAAGTTGTCAATCCCGCTGTTTCGCTGCAAAGTCCCGAGTATGACAAAGCTACAATCACAAGGGCGTGAGCCATTCGAAGCGGTCGACCGGGCTCCCGAGGCGCAGGCCGATGGCTTTGCGACCGTGCGTCAGGCACATGAAAGCGAGATGGCGGAGGATTACGTCGAACTGATCGCGGAACTGATCGAGACGCGCGGGGAGGCCAGACCGGTCGAGATCGCCGAGCGGCTTGGCGTGAAGCCGCCGACCGTGACCAAGAACATCTCGCGGCTCAAGGCTGCTGGTCTGGTCCGGCGGGAGCCATACCGCGCGATATTCCTCACCGATGCCGGGCAGGACCTCGCGGAGATCTGTCGACGCCGCCACAGGGTCGTCGTCGCCTTTCTTCTGAGCCTGGGAATCGACGAAGAGACCGCGGAACGCGATGCGGAAGGGATCGAGCATCACGTCAGCGGGACGACATTGGAGGCGTTCGAGCGACGGCTCAATCAGAAATGAGCTCGCCTAGATGCACATTCGCGCGATTCTCTATCGGGACCTCGAGCTATCAGGTCTTCAAGCCGCTGACACGTTTGCGCAATTTCGAAGCTCGCTAGCCGAGAACCCGCGACAGCACGATGGTTGCAAACAGGGCGACAAGTCCGAAGGCGATCGCAGACGCTACCGCATATTGGAGGATATCCAGGTGATTCCCCCTCCTCCGTCGTGCCAGATAGCCACCCCAGATCGCGCCTCCGATAGCGCTCACGATCACAAGCATCAGGATACCTCCGTTCCAAAATGCCGCGCATCGGGATCTCGTCCGAGCAAACTGGCCAGCCAGCCGAAGACCCAGCACCCAAAAACAAGAACCAACAAGGTCCAGTCGCCGAACCGCGCATAGGGCGTTGGAGTACGCGCGCCCGGCAGGCCGGCATCAATGGTGCCTGTTTCCCCGGTATCAAGACGCGCGACGACATTTCCATTGGCGTCGATGATCGCGGATATCCCAGTGTTGGCCGCCCGGACCACGGGAAGTCCCTCCTCGACCGCGCGCATCCGCGCGGAGGCGAGGTGCTGCTCGGGTCCGATGCTGGTTCCGAACCAGGCATCATTTGTGGCGTTGAATATCCAGTCGGGGCGGAAAAGGTCATCGACCACGTGGCCCGGAAAGATGATCTCGTAACAGATCGCCACCGCGACCAGAGGCGCGCCAGGGATCGCCAGCGTGCGCGGCCCTGGTCCCGGCGTGAAATCGCCCAACCCTTCGGTCAGCCGCTCGATGGGCAGCCAGCCTTTCAGGGGCACATATTCCCCGAACGGAACAAGATGATGTTTTGCATACCCCGTCAGAACCTCCCCGCTGCCGTCATAGGCCTGAACCGTGTTGAAATATCTGGTTCCCCCATCGCCCTCCACTCGGTCAGGCGCACCTGTCAGTAGGATCCTGCCGTCTGGCAAAGCTGCAGATATCCGCGCGCGTGCCGCAGAATCTTCGTCCAGAAAGCCGGGGAAGGCCGTTTCCGGCCAAAGCAGCAAATCGAAACGTCCGGGTTGCGCGGACAAGCCCAGGTATTTTTCCAAGGTTCGCTGGCGGCTGCCCGGTACCCACTTCTCGACTTGTGGCACATTGCCTTGGACGATGCGCAAAGCAACGTCTGTCGGCGGCACGTCCTGCCCTGACCGAAGCGCACCGCCAACCCAGAAACCCGCCACAGCAACGGCGAAGAGCACGAGAACAGGCGCGCGTCTCTTTGGCGCCGCCACAGTCAACACACCTGGCAATATGCCGATGAAGACCGTGAGAAAGCCCAAACCGTAGCTTCCGACCCAGGCGGCGGGTTGGCGCAGGGCGGCATAGTCGACAAGGGCATAAGCGGCAAGGTTCCAGGGAAACCCTGTCAGGACATGACCCCGCAGCCATTCCGTGGCCACCCAGCAGGTTGCAAACAGCAGGCCCGCCGCAATGCCGCCGACAGCTCGGCGCTGCATGATGGCGGCAAAAAGCATCGCCGCCATGCCCGGGAAGATGGCAAGTCCGGCGGACAGACCCGCGACCGCCGGAATCGCCAGTGCGCCGAAACGTTCGGCATCGACGTAAAAGCTCTCGGCGATCCAGGAAATTCCAATCCCGAATTGGCCCAGTCCGAAAGCCCAACCGACAAGTAAAGCGCGCGAGGTTGAGATGTTCCGGAGAACGATAAAGAGCACGGAGAAGGCGACAGGGACCGCGATGAGCCAAGAAAACGGCGGAAGAGTCAAAACCGTCAATCCGCCGGCAGCAAGGGCAAGACCCATGCGCTGGAACAGGTTCAGGTCCTCACTAACGAACTGCGGCAATCCCGGCTTCATGAATCGGTCTGAAGTCGAGCGCCAACCCACGGCGCAATGAGCAGCAGCATCACGCCGCCAACCACAAAAACATCGGCCATGTTGAAGGCAGGCCAGTGCGCCGTCCCGATGTAGAAATCGAGGAAATCCGTCACCGCACGATAGCGCAGGCGGTCCAGAATATTGCCGAGTGCACCGCCGATGATCGCACCATAGGCAATGGCCTCGACCCGGCTGCTGGTACGGACCAGCATGAACGCCAGCCAGACGCAGATGCCAAGCGCCAGTAAGACAAGGCTCCACCACGGCGCGCCGCCGAGAAGCCCGAAGGTCACTCCGTCATTGCGCAGGTAGATGAGATTGAAGCCGGGAAAGACCGATACGCCGGAACTAAGAACAGTCGCATTGGACACAACGATTGCCTTCGTTGCCTGATCGACAAGAAAGGCGATCAGCGCAGCAAGCAGACCGACGAAGAGGCAAGTTCTCATCAGCTTATCCCAGCCAGACGTCGAGGAACAACATGATCACAAGACCAACGGCGAGGCCGAGCGTCGCCCTGTTCTGATGGCCGGATCGGTGGGTTTCCGGAATGATCTCGTGGCTGATGACGTAGAGCATCGCACCTGCTGCGAAGGCGAGACCCCAGGGCAGCAGCGGTTGCGAAAGACTGATAATCCCTGCGCCGAGAAGTCCACCGACGGGCTCGACGAGACCGGTCAGAGCGGCGATGCCCCAGGCGCGAAGCCTGGAATAGCCCTCGCCGAGCAACGAAACCGCCACCGCCAGACCTTCGGGGGCATTCTGTAATCCAATACCGATCGCAAGTGGCAACCCGCCCGACAAACCGTCAGCCCCGAACCCGACGCCGACGGCAAGCCCTTCGGGAAAATTGTGGATAGTGATCGCGATGATGAAAAGCCAGACGCGCCGCAGCGATGCGGCGTCGGGACCTTCCCGCCCCGTCTTGAAATGTTCATGCGGTAGCCGTTCGTTCATCAGAGCGACCGCGCCCATGCCAAGCAGGATCGCAACACATACGATGGCCGCCGGGAGAGCACCGTTGTCGAACTGTCCTTCAGCTGCGTCGAGAGCCGGGATGATCAGCGAGAAGAACGAAGCCGCGAGCATGACACCCGCCGCGAAGCCAAGCAGCAGATCGCGCGTGGCCCGGGACGGGATGCGCCCAAAAAGAACGGGGACCGCCCCGACCGCGGTCAGCGATCCGGCGGCCAGGCTTCCAAGAAAGCCAAGCGCTATGGGGGAGAGGGGTTCCAATTGTTAAGGTTCTGCCGCGAGTTCAGTCAGGAGCCGAGTAGCTGGTGTAGACCTCGGTCGATCCGTCTTCGTGGATCAGGAAGACATCGTAAGCCTCCCGGTCGTCCTCCGGTCCCATGCCGGGCGACCCGTAGGGCATTCCCGGCACCGCCAGGCCTACCGCGTCTGGCCGGTCCTCCAGCAGGCGTTGGATGTCAGCCGCCGGCACGTGGCCCTCGATCACATAGCCGTCGACCAAAGCCGTATGGCAGGAGACCATGCGCTGCGGCACGCCATTGTCGAGTTTGAAGCGCACAAGAGATCCTCCGAACATGTCCTCGCCCATCGGCGCGAAGCCATTCTCCTCGAGGTGCTTCATCCAGGACAGGCAACAGCCGCAGCCGTTTGTCTTCCGGACGTCGATCTGAATCGCCTCTGCGACGGCCTGCGCCGCAGGAAGCAAGGCAAATGCGATGGCAAGGGCGGGAGTAAATCGTTTCATGGATCAAAGCCTTTCGGTTGTCGTCTGTGCAAATTCGCTGGCGAGCCTCTCAGCAAGAAGTGAACGCGCCTCACGCAGTCGCTCAAGCGCGGCCGTGTCGTCCGCTTCACGCTCGGCCGCCTCTGCCAATCGGTCGTCAGAGAGAGGGTCGGTTGGGCGACCGTCCACCAGCACTTCGTAATGTAGGTTGGGGCCTGTCGCGGTACCCGTCGCACCGACCCGCCCGATCATATCTCCGGCCATCACGCGTTGCCCTTGTGTGAGCCCGTCCGGTACGGCGCTCAGATGCGCATAGCGCGTCAGGGTGTCGGAGCCATGAGCGATCTCGACGACCCGGCCATACCCACCGCGTCGGCCGATGAAGCTAACGCGGCCCGGCGCCGTCGCCTGTACCGGCGTGCCGCGCGCCGCCGCGAAGTCGACTCCTGTGTGCATCCGTACATTGCCGTAGACCGGATGGGTGCGGCGCCCGAACACAGAACTCAGCCGTGCACCTTCGACCGGTTGCGCAAACACGCGCAGGACTTCTCCGTCGACATAGATCGTCGCTTGGCCGCTGCCGTCGTTCGGCCAGACGATTTCATAGACCGAGCCATCGATATCCAGTGCGGCAAAGGCAAGCTCGGGCTGACCAATCCTCTTGTTCCCGTCTCGGGCCTCGCGCCAAAGGAGGCGCATCGTCTCGCCACCCGCAAGATCACGACGGAAATCCACGGTGCCGCCCAGCATCTGCGCCAGGTCCACCGCAAAACGGGCGGGGATGTCTGCCGTGTTCAGGGCGGCGAAAATCGAGCTCTCGATCACCGCCTCGCCGGCGAAAGTCACCAATTCGGGATCCGGGTCCAACACGCGGGCGGCAAGCTGTTCGCCGAAGACCGCCTCTATCCGGACACCGTCTTCGACGGCGAGCTCTACACGACGCGGGTTGTCGTCCGTTGTGGAAACCATCGTAATGATGTGACCCGGACGCAGACGGCGCAGATCGTATTCCGTGCCAATCGCCAAGGCGATTTCGGCGCGATCCGAAGCATCCAGCCCCGCATCGGAAAGGACCGCATCAAGCGTCTCGCCCGACGCAATCTCCCGCGACCAGGTGACCAGCGGGGGCTCGATAGATGGCAAGGAGGTATCAGCGGGGGAAACGGTCAGGAGCGGCCGGGGTCTGAACTCGAATGCGATATCCGCCTGGGCGAGTGTAGGGCGGACCGAATTGGTTTCGGTAATCCGAGGCGGCGCAAGCGGATTGGGAGTCCAGAGGGTCGCTTCAGCAATCGCAGGGGGCACCGGTTCTTTGGACAGAACGCCAGAGATGGCGATGGCGGTCACCGAAAATGCGCCTGCGACCGCAACGGCCGCCAAGACAGTTCTTATCTTCATGTTGCCCCCTCTACGTCTTCTGTCAGTGCGCGCTGGATCTTCGGCACCGCGAATTCTCTTTGCTCGTGATAGTCGATCATGGTGACGAGCTCACCCTCGGCATCGAACAGGAATACGCTTGCCGTATGGTTCATCGTATAGCCGCCGCCCTCAGTCGGGACGCGCTCAAATGAGGCACGAAACCCTTCTGCAGCGCGGGCAATTTGGTCTTCCGGCCCCGTCCAGCCACGAATGACCGGATGAAAATAGCCGACATATTCGGCCATGGCCTCGACCGTGTCCCGCTCCGGGTCGACCGTGATGAAGACCACGTTCATCTCTGATGCTTCGTCGCCCAGTTCCTCAAGCCAGCCGGAAATATCCGATAGGGTCGTCGGGCAGACGTCCGGGCAGTAGGTGAACCCGAAAAACACCATTGTGGGACGACCGATCAGGTTGCCAGGCCCTACCTCATTTTCCTCGTGGTCGGTCAGCCGGAACTCCATCGCCGATAGGGGCAGGGGCCGCTGCCCTTTTGGTTCAGGCGCACCGGGCCCGTCCACCCGCCACCAGCCCACGAAGAGCGTCAGGCCAAGAACGCCGGCACCGGCTGCGCCGTATAGAAGGAGCTGCCGACGTTGCATCAGCCCTCCGGTCCACGCGCGGCGATTCCGAGGATTGGGACCTCGACCGTCACCTTGCCGCCATCCGAGAAGGTCAGTGTCAGCGGGAAATTCTCGCCTTCGGTCATCGGCTCTTGCAGCTTCATGAGCATGGCGTGCAACCCGCCCGGCTCCAATGCCACGCTTTGGCCGGGCTCAATCGTGATCTCGCCTGCAGGCGCCATGGAACTGACGCCATCGGAGTTGGTTTTCGACTCATGGATCTCGGGCATCATTGCCAGCGGTGTCGCAAGTCCGGTCAGCGTAACGGCGTCTTCACCCGTGTTGCGCACGGTCATATAGGCGGCACCTGGCCTGTTGACGCCGATCGAGGCGCGGGACCACGCATTCTCGACCACGACATCCTCCGAACCGGCCAGTGCGGGGGCCGACAGCCCTGCAACCGTCAAAAGCACGGCCAATGCATTGGTATATCTCAACTTCTTCACCACTCGTTTCTCCTGCCTCCGCAAATCAGCTTTGGCTTGCCGCAACTTCCACTGCCACCAGCCTCCGCAATTCGGCCTCACCGAACGGATCGAGAGGCTTGCCGTTCACGAAGAACGTGGGCGTTTGGCGGACCCCGACTGTCTCGACATCGGCGCGGTCCTGGTTGAGCACCGCCACAACACCGGGGGCCAGCATCTGTGTCCGGGCAGCTTCGACATCCAGACCTCCGCTTGCTGCAATCTCAAGGATCAATCCGGGTGCCGGGGTCCCGTGAGACGCCCATCTGGGCTGCTCTCGCAAGACTGCCTCGAGCACAGGTTCAAACACGTCCTGCATGCGCGCCGCCTCGAGCACACGGATCGCTTCTACCGACGCCTCGCCGTGAAAAGGCGTATAGCGGATTACAACGCGCACCGCGTCTCCGTGCTCCGCCATGATATCCTCGACGACCGGATAGAAAGCGCGGCATGCCTCGCAGGCCGGGTCGAAGAATTCAACGATGGTTACGGGCGCATCCTCGGGCCCGAGGATCGGGGAATAGGGTCGGATCAGCGCGTCGGCCATTTCAGGGTCGATGGGATCGGACGCGGCAATCGGTTCGGGGCGGGTGGCATACCAGGCGGCACCGCCGAAACCGGCGACCCCGAGCGCGAGAACGGACAGGATGAGGCCGCGTCGTTTCATTTTTGTGTTTCCTTCAGTGAGAGAGCCGACAGCAGACCGATCATCGCGAAGGCGACGAGCGCCATCAAAGGAATCGGAATGCCGAAGACCAGTTGATTGTCGTCGGTACAGGATGGGCCGGTCGCCGTGCAGGGCTGGATACGCTCGGGGATAACGCCGACATAGAGGCCCAAGTGCCAAAGCGCGACGGCGGCACCGCCCAAAGCCAGCGCGATCCCGTAGCGACCCACGCGCCGATCCTGCCACCACAGCCCAAGCCCGAGGATGATGGCCAAGGGGAACATGAAGGCACGCTGGAACCAGCAGAGCACGCAAGGTGTCTGCCCCAGAACCTCGCCGATGAAGAGCACGGCAAGCGACGCGGTGAGCGCGATGATCCAGGCCAGGCCAAGGGCCGTCTCTCCGGAAAGTCGGGTCATGACGATCAGATCCTCTGTCTCAGATCGGCGAGGATCTCTTCGGCGGGCGTGCCGTAGGGCCAGGAGTCCGCGAAGCCTGCTTGCGTGTCGAAAAGGAAAAGATGCGACGTGTGACCCATCGTGTATCCGCCCGGCGCAGTCGCCTGCTCGATCCGCTCAAAGAATATCGGAAAGGTTTCGGATGTCGCGGCGATCTGCTCCGGTGTACCGGTCAGCCCGATGATCCCTGCGTCGAACAGGGGCACATACTCGGCAAGTGCAGTCGGCGTATCCCGCTCCGGATCAATCGTTATGAAAATCGGCTGAACCATTGCTGCCTCATCGCCCAGGCCCTCCATCACGGCCGCGACTTCGGACAGTGTTGTCGGACAGACGTCGGGGCAATTGGTGAAGCCAAAGAAGACCAGCATCCAGCGCCCTGCGAAATCTTCGTCCGTTTGGACCATGCCGCGATGATCGGTCAGTTCGAAATCAGCAAGAAACGGTGGTTCACTCTCGGTGCGGGCAAGATCGGCACGGTAGTCGGACCATAGCAACAGCCAGATGAAAACGAACGCCGCCGCGCCCGCCAACACCCACAATACCTTCTGAAGACCTGAAAGCCTCACGCCGCTCCGCCCGAACCTGATCCTATATTTTGTGTGCGTTTACATCCTCTAGCTACTGTAGGTTCAAGCGTGATTGTCATCGATCGGCCAACAATCACCGATCTGTGAAACTCGGGTGAAGCTTGTGATGCGCACCGCATAAAGCTACACCCACTGTAGGTAATGTGGGGAGCGGAAATGCTGACGATTGGGACGCTGGCGAAGAAGACCGGAACAAAGGTGCAGACCATCCGGTATTACGAGCAGATCGGACTTATGCCTGAGCCCGGCAGGACCGAGGGGGGCCAACGACGCTATGGCGACGCCGAACTCGACCGCTTGTCATTCGTCCGGCACGCACGGCAACTGGGGTTCTCGTTGGACGCGATCCGTGAGCTCCTCGATCTCAGCGATCATCCGGGAAAGTCCTGCGCTGAGGCGGATGCAATAGCCCGTCGGCAACTCAAACAGGTCGAGCAACGATTGGCGCGGCTCGAGGCGCTGCGGACGGAATTGAAGCGGATGGTGCATGAGTGCAGCGGCGGACAGACTTCTGATTGCCGTGTGCTCGAGGTACTGCGCGACCATTCCGAATGCCTGACCGACCATGAAGAGATCGGCGCCTGAGCAATTTCGACGACCTTTGATCGGAACGCAAAAAGCCCGGTGTTAGTTACTCATTGGCAATTCACTAATTTGGATACCCGGCATGGCGGAGCAGAGAAACGCAACGGAAAGACGCACACTCTGGATCGTGCTGGGTCTCAACATCGGGCTGGCAGTCGCTTTCTTCGCCTCGGGCGCATTCGGCGAGTCAAGCGCGCTTATCGCCAATGGCCTCGACAATCTGTCGGACAGTTTCGTCTACGCGATCAGCCTCTTCGCGCTGTCCCGCTCCGCCAAGTGGAAGCGCGGAGCGGCGAACGTTTCGGGCGGCCTGCTGATCCTCTTCGCCCTTGGAATCCTGTATGACGCGTGGCGCCGCTACGTCGGCGGATCGGATCCTCTTGGCACGATCATGATTGTCATGGCGCTGGTAGCGGCGGCCATCAACGCACTTTGCGTCTGGCTGCTGGCACGGCTTCGCGATCCAGACGTAAACATCCGAGCGGCGAATACGTTCAGCTGGAACGACTTCGCGGCCAATCTCGGAATCGTCGTCGCAGGCGGGCTCGTAGCCTGGCTCGGAACGAATTGGCCGGACCTTGTCGTGGGCGTGATTGTCGCCGGCATCGCGGCCTGGGGTGGCGTCGGAATCCTGAGAGACGCGCATGGTGAACACCACAAGGCGGTGCACAATGACGATCAGGTAACCAAGGACTCGGCCTGAAATCGGGGCTTGAAGCTACAGTGACTGTAGCAACTACATATTCTCGTGAACGATTCGAGGAGATATCCCGTGAACCCCGCCGACCCTCATTTGGCCAAAACCCGGCTGCTGGATTTTGACGCGACCTCAATTGCAAAACTGACCGAGGAGCGCGGCTGGGCAGACCTTCCCAGCGACGACCGAATTGGGGCCATCTACGATTTCGTCAGGAACGAGATTACCTTCGGCTACAACCGCGCCGACGACATTCCGGCGTCCGAGGTCCTCGCAGATGGCCACGGGCAGTGCAACACCAAGGGCACGCTCCTCATGGCCCTGCTGCGTGGCGTGGGAGTTCGCTGCCGACTGCACGGGTTCACAATCCACAAGGCGCTTCAGAGAGGCGTCGTTCCGGAACTCGTCTATCCCCTCGCGCCGTCCGAAATCCTCCACTCCTGGGTAGAGGTGGACTTGGGCGACGGATGGGTCAATCACCGCCAGAACTTCGGATTTGTGCGCGACTTGCTCTATCGCCACGTCATCCGTCACTGGATGAATGCCAGGGTTCGCCGCATCCGCCGCGGAATCTTGCCGCCGGTCCCCGGATTCGATCGGCCGAACCACCGCCATGAGGAGACGAACCGTGCCGCATGATCACGGCCACGCCCACATCGATCCTCAATCCGGTGATCGTCGCGTCTCCATCGCCATCTGGGCCAACGGCCTCCTGACGGTCGCGCAGATCGTCGGCGGGATCCTTTCCGGCAGCCTCGCGCTGATCGCGGATGCCCTCCACAATTTCTCGGACATGGCGTCGCTGGTGATCGCCTTCTTCGCGCGTAAGATCGCTCGCCGCCCGGCGGACAAGCGCATGACCTTCGGCTATGGGCGGGTAGAAATCGTCGCAGCGCTCATCAACTACACGACACTTATCCTGATCGGCTTCTACCTGATCTACGAGGGTGGCATGCGCATGATCGACCCACCAGAGGTACAGGGCTGGACGGTGGTGATCCTGGGCGGTGTGGCACTGGTCGTCGACACGTTGACGGCGCTGCTCACCTATTCGATGCAGAAAGGCAGCGTGAACATCCGTGCGCTCTTCCTGCACAACCTATCGGACGCTTTGGCCTCCGTGGCGGTCATCATCGGCGGCTCGCTCATCCTCCTCTACAACATGCGGTGGGTCGACCCGGCGATCACCATCGGCATCGCTCTCTACATCCTCTACCTCGCATTTACCGAGATCGGCGGTCCGATTCGGACGCTGATGCTCGGCAGTCCACCGGACATCGATAATGAAACCGTCGTTCAGGCGATGCGGGGTGTGGATGGTGTCGCGGACGTTCATCACGTGCATCTGTGGCAGATGCAGGAGCACGAGGCGGCTCTGGACTGCCACGTCGTGCTGACAGCGGACGGCTGGGGTCAAATCGAAAAGATCAAGGCCGCGATCAAGGACCGGCTGAAGGACGATTTCAGCATCGGTCATTCGAGTCTGGAATTTGAGCACGAAGACCGCGCACACGAAAACGCTGACCTTTACGGTCACGGCAAACCGGAAAAAGAGGAGGAAAACCATGTTCACCGAGACACTGACAGCTCATGACGACACGATTGGCCTCGCCTGCGAGGGCAAGCTCAGCGAAAGCGACCTGAAACGGATGCACGCCCTGCTTCATGAGCGCCTGCAAGAGACAAGTAAGCCCGGCCTGGTTCTCGATCTCACGAGGTTCGAAGGCTACGATGGGCCGTCCGCTCTGCTCGAAGATCTGAAAATCGACACAGCCCATAGGAATGACTTCCGCCGCGTCGCTGTGGTGGGCGAAGGGGCTTTGTTGGAGTGGGGAACCAGGTTCGCCGACGTGCTGACCACGGCAGAACTCCGTTAGTTCGACCCGGCGGAAATGAAGGCGGCAATCGCCTGGGCAAGTGAAAGGTAGAGTAGCTTTCAATCAGATGCCTTCGCAGAAGACAGCATCTGTTCGAAACCATAAACAAAAGAACTACAGCAGTTGCGAGACCCAAGAGCAATCCGAAAGTTCTGAACATGGTCGCTCCTTTCGCAAAGGAGTAACTTTGGTACGGTGGCACTGCCCTTGCCGGGGCATTATCAAATCGTAATGTTTTAGCGGCTCAGGGCGCCAGTTGGTTAACATAAACTTCATTACCCGCAGCCAATAAACTTGACATAAGATCGAATCCGCTTGGTTTGGGCTTAGACTATCTTTCCATCCAATTGGCTTGAAGCCAGCAAATTTCGCAAAAATGCATTGGAAGCCTCAAACTTTGTCTTAACGATGGAGGATGGGCTCAACTCCGTCGCAACTTCAGGCGGGTAGGGGGTGCCTATGTGCGATCCGTGTGCAATGCGGTTCGCCAAGAGACTTTCGATTTCACAGATACTTAGCCCTGATCAGTATCCAGTGGCTTCGATGGGTCTGCTTTCTTGCGGTTCGCCTTTGAGCCCGTCTTGCGCGCTGCGGCGAACCCGCGGTCCGTGGCCATGAAGCGGTCGAGCATGGGTGCGACGAGGCGGGCGGGCTCAAGATCCTGGCCGGTCTGGTGGCCCAGGACAGCCGCGTAGTCGCAAAGGTCGCGGTGCACATCGGCGGGAAGTTCCACGGTCAGCTTGACCGGTTTGTCGTCATGGATCGGACCAAGCTTCAGCTTCGTCATCGCACTTCTCCCAGAGGCTCGAGGATCAGGTCGCGGGTGACCATGACGCGGACGGGGAAGCCCGGGCGGATGGTCAGTGTCGGCGGGACGGCGAGCTGCTGGCGGACGATCTCGTCCCCGGTCCGTCCGATCGTGTCCTGCGCGGCCTCGCGGATGGCACGGGCGACATCGTCTTCGGTTTCTGCGCCACTTTCCAGGCCGAGGTTCAGGATCGTGGCGAGGCCAGCGGCCAGGAAGACGCGACCCCAATGGTAGTTGACCCGGTCCTGCAGGCCGGACGCGCCTGTTCCGTCAGTGCCGGGCGCGCGTTCCAGCACAATGGAGCGACCATCCGGAAGGATGAGGCGGGTCCAAACCAGAAGAATACGGCTTTGGCCAAAGGCGATGCGGCTGTCGTATTCTCCCAGCAGGCGCGCGCCTTGCGGGATCAGCAGGTATCGCCCGGACGGGCTGTCGTAGACATTCGAGGTCACCTGGGCCGAGATCTGACCGGGTAGATCGGAGCGCAGGCCGGTGATCAGGGCGGCTGGGATCACCGTTCCGGCCTGCAGGATGTAGGGGCTGGGCGGCGGAACCATGCGCTGCGCACTGACGGTGTCTGTGTTTCCGGGACGGGTGAGGAACGCCTCCCGGTTTGAGACCGGATCGTTTGCCGTCGGGCTGCCCAAAGTGGAGGGGAAGAGCGCGCCGGTCGCGGGGGGCGTCGGTGTGGCCTGTGCTCCGCCGCGCGGCACGGTTTGCGCCTCGGCAAAAAGGGCGCTCAGCCGGGCGGCGTCGAGTTCCTGAAGGCGGCGTTGTTCCTCCGGATCGACTGTGGGGGCCAATGGACCGGAAAGGGGCGGTGCCGGGACCGGCTGGCCCCGATCTTGCGCCCCAAGGATGGCGCGGCCCAACTCACCGGGCAAGGGTGGGCCGAGACGCGGGACATCGGCGTAATCCCGAGGCAATGTGGACAGCCCTTCAGCCGCCTGAATGCGTTCGGTGGAAAAGAGCTCGGTCTGGCTGCCCTCCTGCCGGTTGTTCTGCAGCGCCACGATGAGGATCGCGCCAAGGCCAAGTCCGCCGATTGCGGTGGCAAGGGCGATGGCCCGGCGGGACAGGCGCATGACACGGGGCGGATCGGGCCTGAGGCGAAGCTCCTGGGCGATGTTTTCCTCGGTCCGTGGTGGCTCCGGCATGTCAGGGGCTTGTGTCATCGCTCCGCCTCCGGCTGGGGCGGGCGCGGCGGGCGCTGATCGCCATCTGTCCGTATGATCCGCACGACCTGCTGTTGTCTTTCGCCGAGACGCAGTTCCGCGGCCCCGAACAGGCGGTCCACGATCAGCACGTTGCCGAGAACGCGGGTGTTGACGATCTGGCCGCGTCCATCCGCGCCGATCACGAAGAGCGGGGGCATTTCGCCCTGGGCGATGCCGGGGGGGAAGACGAGATAGACACGCCGTCCATCGTCGAAGACGGAGACCGGCCGCCAGGGTGGGGCATCGCCCTGCAGGCCATAGCGATAGTGCCGCTCGCCCTCGGGCGGGATCGCCGGACGGCGAATTGTCGGGGTGCGGGGCGTGGATCGCACCTCTGGATAGGCCCATGCAACGCTGGGCATCCAAGTCTCCTCGTCGGCGTGCAACTCGATGTGATAGGTGCGCCGGTCGGTGTTGACGACGAGATTGGTGGAGATGTCGGGGCGGGTGGGTTTCACGAGGATATGGACGCGCTCGGTGCGACCCGCGCCGCTGGTGGTGTCGCCGATGATCCAGCGCGCGGTGTCGCCCGCCGCGATCGGGCCGGGGCCGGTCAGGCGTTCGCCAGGTTCGAGCGCAATATTCGTGATCTGCCCGGGTGCAGCATAGACCTGGTAGAGCGCGCCTTCGCTCCACGGAAAAACCTGCATGGCGTTGTAATAGCCCTGCTGGCGGGGTTCGACCCGGGCGACGGCATTGGCGGCGATGATGCGCGCTTCCGGCGTATCCGCTTCCGGATCGCCGCCACGGGAGGGCGTCCACGCTGGCGGCGTGTGAACCGGGCGGGGCGGCCCCTCGGCCGGGGGAGGTGCCGGCGGCGGAGCGAGGGCCGGAACCTGGTCGTCATAGGCGATTTCGGGTGGGCGCTGCCCCGTGCAGGCGGTCAGCGCCGTGGCCGCGAGAAGAAGAACGGGGATGGGGCGAAGTCGTCTCATTGGGCATTCTCCCTCGACCAGTTGATGGCATGGACATAGACGCCAAGCGGGTTTGACCGCAGGCGCTCCGCATCGCGCGGCGGCTGGATCACGACGGTCAGGATGGCGGTCCAGCGTTCGGTTGTGGCGAGCTGACCGTTTTCGTAGCGGCGCTCGATCCAGGCGACGCGGAAGCTTGTGTCCGAGGCGCGAATGACACTCGAGACCTCGATGGAAATCTGCGTGTCGCCGACCTGCGCGAAGGGATCGTTCACCCGGGCATGGTCATTCAGCGCGACAGCGCCGCGATCCGTGGCGAAATCGTAGGCGCGTAGCCAGTTCTGGCGCAGCACGATCGGATCGGCCGGGACCTGCCGGACATGCTCGACGAAGCGGGCAACATGCCAGGCGATCTGCGGATCGGTCGGACGATATTCGGCGAGCGCCGGGGCGACAGCTTGGGCCGCACCGAGGTTGTCGACCTCGACCACGTAAGGAACGACGCTGCTGCGCGTCGATTGCCAGGCGAGGGCCGCGCTGAGCCCGGCGGACAGGGCGAGGCAGCCCATTGCCATGAGGCGCCAGTTGCGGGCCTGGACGCGGGCGGAGCCGATGCGCTCGTCCCAGACCTGGGCTGCCTTCTGGTAGGGGGTGACGGGCTCGGGCGTGGTGCCGTATCGGACGCTGGGTCGTCGGAACATCAGGAGGACCTTTCGGAGAGACTCACGACCGTGCCGCCACCGCCATGATCGCCGGAGCGGAGCGCATGGGCAGCCGTCGACAGGCCGTGCTGGAGCGATTGCTGGCGCTTCATCCGCCGCGCCCAGTCGGGCGGGCCATCATTCGCCGGGGCGGGCATGGTGCTCCCCGCAAATCGACCGCCTGTGGCTGCATAGGCGGTGCGGGCGCCGGTCCCAGCGCCGTCCGAGATCGCGCGCCGGAGCGGGCTGAACGCGGCGACGGCACCGGTCTTGCCGACAGCGGCTACGCCGCCAACAGACTTGCCCAGTGCCGTGCTGCGCGATGCGGCGCCAAGCTGATAGGCAGTGGCGGTTCCGCTGCCAACCGCACTGGCACCACGCAAGGCCGCGCCACCGGTGCCAAGGGCAATCCGGGTTCCTGCGACACCGGCGACTGCAGCCCCGCCCACGGCGATACCGGTGCCGACCGCGGCGCCTGCGCCAAGTTGCGGCCCGCCAGAGACGATACCATTGGCGATGCCCGGTCCGAAGATGCCAAGAGCGAGGAGCGCCAGTGCGCCAAGAACCACCGACATGGCGTCGTTGATCGTGGGTTCACCCGCGAATCCGGCGGTGAATTCGCTGAAGATGGTGGAGCCGATGCCGACGATCACGGCCAGCACCAGCACCTTGACACCGGAGGAAATGACGAGGCCCAGCACGCGTTCGGCCATGAAGGCGGTCTTGTTGAAGAGGCCGAAGGGCACGAGGATGAAGCCTGCCAGCGTGGCCAGCTTGAATTCGATCAGGGTGACGAAGAGCTGGATTGCGAGGATGAAGAACGAGAGCAGAACCACAAGCCATGCAAAGAACAGGATCCCGATCTGGATGAAGTTCTCGAAGACGGCGACGAACCCGGAGAGGTCGGCGATGGAGGCGAGGATCGGCTGCCCGGCCTCAAGCCCGACCTGCGCGATGCGCCCGGGCTGCAGCAGCTCGCTGGCGGAGATCGTGCCGCCGGTGGCGACCAGGCCAAGGCCCGCGAAACTGTCGAACACAATCCGGGCCAGCGCGTTCCAGTTGCCGATGATATAGGCGAAGACCCCGACAAAAAGGGTCTTCTTCACCAGCCGGGCAATGATGTCGTCATCCGTACCCCAGGCCCAGAAGAGGGCCGCCAGCGTGATGTCGATGACGATCAGCGTGGTGGCGAGGAAGACGACGTCGCCACCCAGAAGGCCGAAGCCGGAATCGATGTAGGAGGCGAAGACCTCGAGAAACCGGTCGATGACACTGACGCCGCCCATTCCCTCACTCCGTCCCGGCCGGCTCTGGAGCCAGATCGAAGAAGCGCTGCCGGGCCGCCTCCCAGGCGGCGCGGCATTCGGTGTTGGTGGCGTAGTCTTCGGGCGTCAGGTCACGGCAACGCGCGAGGGTGCCGCGCAAGGCGTCATCCCTGACCACATGCCCGGTGTCGGTGGGCAGGACGGTGTGTGTCAGTTCGAGCGCAGCGGCGAGGGCGGCAAGGCCGCCGATACCGAAGGCGACAAGGCGCAGAGTTCGCGGTGTGTCGAGTGCCATGTGCTCACTCCTCGAAGAAGCGCACGGTGCCGGGCGTGTAGCCGCCGCCGTAATCGAGGAACTGGGCGAGGTTCTCGCGGCCCTGCGCCTCGGCGGAGGCGATCCGGGCGGCTTCAAGCGCTTCGGCGCGGTTCTGCGCGGCGATGGCAGCGGTCAGATCGGCGATCTGCGTGGATTGAAGCGCCAGAAGTTGGTTTCCGGCTTGTGCCACCTGCAGGGCGCCGACGGCCCCTTGGCTTTCGCGAATGAGCGCGTCCATCTGGGTGCGCGCGCCGTCGATATTGCCCACGACCCCGGCCTGCACGCGCAACGCGTCCTCGAAGCCCGCGACGGAGGTCTCCCACCGCTCGCGCGCACCGGCGATCATCGCGTCGAAATCACCTTGCGCTGCGGCAGAACCGTAGTCCTGCGCGAATGCCTGTTCGATGGTGGCTACGTCGAAGGCAAGGCTCTGGGCATCGGCCAGGAGTCGCTGGGTTTCGCCGATGGCGTCCTGCAGCTGCGCCAGCGAGGAATGCGGCAGGTTCGCAAGGTTCAGCGCGTCGTTCATCAGCATCTGCGCCTGGTTCTGGAGCTGCGCGATCTGGTTGTTGATCTGCTCCAGCGCGCGGGCGGCCGAGAGGATGTTTTCGGCGTGGTTGCGCGGGTCGTAGACGATCCGCCCGCCGCCCCCGAAAAAGAAGGCTTGGGCCGGTGTCGATAGAACCGGTGTTAGGACGAGGGCGCTGGCCATCAATGCGGCGGCGAGTTTGTGGAACCGGGCAGGGCGCTCAGGATTGCGGGTCATGTTCTGTCTCCTTTTGGTCAGGGTGAGGGGGTGTCGGATCGGCTGTTGCGATGTCGGGCCCGAGCAGGTCGATGGCCCAATCAAGACCGTGATGGCGCAGCCAGCCGGCGGCAAAGCCGTCCCGGTCATGGATGGCGAGCAACTCGGTGATGGCGGTCTGGTCGGCCTTGGAGGAAGCGGCGGTGAAGGCCAGCGCCACCTCACCGAGCCCCAGCGAGAAGAGCCGGTTGCCGCGCCGCGACTGGCAGTAGTAGTCCTGCTTCGGCGTCGCGCGGGCGACGATGTCGATCTGGCGGTCGTTCAGCCCGAAGTTCCGGTAGATCCGTGAGATCTGCGGCTCAAAGGCCCGTTCGTTGGGTAGGAAGATGCGCGTAGGACAGCTCTCGACGATGGCAGGCGCGATGAGGGACCCGTCGATATCGGCCAGCGACTGAGTCGCGAAGATCACTGAGGCGTTCTTCTTTCTGAGCGTCTTCAGCCATTCGCGCAGCTGTCCGCCGAAATTGGCGTCATCGAGCGCAAGCCAGCCCTCGTCGATCAGGATCATCGTGGGCCTCCCGTCGAGCCGGGCCTCGATCCGGTGGAAGAGATAGGCCAGCACGGCGGGTGCCGCTGCTGAGCCGATCAGCCCTTCGGTCTCAAACGCGAGCACGTCCGCGCTGCCCAGGTCCTCGGCCTCAGCATCGAGAAGCCGTCCGAAAGGCCCGCCGAGGCAGAAGGGCTTGAGCGCGCGTTTGAGGTCGGTCGACTGCAGCAGGACCGAGAGACCGGTCAGCGTGCGTTCCCCGCGCGGGGCCGAGGCGAGCGAGGTCAAAGCCGACCAGAGGTGATCGCGCGCGACGGGTTCGATCGTCGCGCCTTCACGTGCGAGGATCCCGGCGAGCCAGTCCTGCGCCCAGGCGCGTTCCAAGGCCTCATCGATCCCGGCGAGCGGTTGCAGCTGCACGGCGGGGTCCTCGTCGACCAGCGCATCGCCGAGGTTTTCCCAATCGCCGCCCATGGCCAGCGTGGCGCAGCGGATCGAGCCGCCGAAGTCGAAGGAGAAGACCTGCGCGCCCGGGTAGCGGCGGAACTGCAGCGCCATGAGCGCGAGCAGCACGGATTTGCCCGCCCCGGTCGGGCCGACGATCAAGGTATGGCCGACATCGCCCACATGTGTGGAGAAGCGAAACGGAGTCGTGCCGTCGGTTTCGGCGTGGAACAGTGGCGGGCCGTCCAGATGGTCGTTCCGGTCCGGCCCCGCCCAGACCGCCGAGATCGGGATCATATGGGCGAGGTTCAACGTCGAGATGGGTGGCTGACGGACATTGGCATAGAGATGGCCGGGCAGGGAGCCGAGCCAGGCCTCGAGCGCGTTCAATGTTTCCGGGATGCAGGTAAAATCGCGCCCCTGCACGATCTTCTCCGCGGCCTTGAGCTTCGCTTCGGCGGTAAGGGCATCTTCGTCCCAGACGGTAATCGTCGCGGTGACGTAGGCCGCGCCCGCTACATCGGCACCAAGTTCCTGCAGCGCCTCGTCCGCGTCGGCCGCCTTGTTGGCCGCGTCACTGTCGAGCAGGGTCGAGGCTTCGTTGGTCATCACCTCCTTGAGGATCGCAGCCACCGACTTGCGCTTAGCAAACCACTGTCGGCGGATACGGGTGAACACCCGGGCGGCATCCGTCTTGTCGAGGCAGATTGCCCGTGTGCACCAGCGATACTCGAAACCCTGGGCGTTCAACTCGTCGAGCAGTCCGGGCCAGGTGGCGCTTGGTAGCCCGACGATGGTCAGGGTCTTGAGATGAGCGGCTCCGAGTCGAGGTGTCAGTCCACCCACAAGAGGATTATCGGCGAGCACCGCGTCCAGGTGCATCGGCACCTCCGGCACGCGGACGCGCTGTCGCCGGGTCGAAACGGTCGAATGCAGGTAGGTCAGGGTCTCTTCATCGGAGAGCCAGGTGATCTCCGGCATGAAACCGTCCAGCAGATCGGTCAGCCGGTCGGCCCGGCTGACAAAGCTGGAGACCAAGTCCTGTGGTCTCGTGCGGCGATCTGGGGCGTTCTCCAGCAGCCAGCCTTCGGCGCGGCTCGCGTCATCCGCGGGCGGCATCCAGACCAGCGTCAGGAAATACGCGCTCTCGAAATGCGCCCCTGCTTCTTCGAACTGCGCGCACCGTTCGGCATCGACGAGGGCGGAGACAGGATCGGGAAACTTGGAGGCGGGGTAGTCCTGCGCGGGGTTCCGTTGCGCTTCCACGAAGACGGCCCAGCCGGAACCCAGCCGTCGCAGCGCGCTGTTGAGCCGGGCCGAAGTGGCGACCAGTTCGGCGGGCGTGGCTGAATCCAGATCCGGTCCCCGAAACCGCGCTGTGCGTTGCAGGCTGCCGTCTTTGTTCAGGATGACGCCGGGTGCGACCAGCGCCGCCCAGGGCAGGAAATCGGCCAGTAGGGCGGATTTGGAGCGGTATTCGGCCAGACGCATCATCGGCTCAGACCCCGAACCAGGAGGGGTAACGGAGATGCCGCCGCGCCACTTCAGCGATCTGTGCGTCTCGCTTCGCGGCCCAGACTGCGAGGAGGTGGCCAACCAACCAAAATGCGAGGCCTACGAGCCAGAGCCGCAGGCCCAGCCCGATGGCGGCCGCCAGGGTGCCATTGGCAATGGCGATGGTGCGGGGAGCACCGGCCAAAAGGATCGGATCGATCAGGGCGCGGTGTACCGGCGCGAAATAGCCGGGGATGTCGGTGTGGTTTTCCATCAGATCAGTGCTCCGCCGCCGAAGGAGAAGAAGGAAAGAAAGAAACTCGAGGCCGCGAAAGCGATGGAAAGGCCGAAAACGATCTGCACCAGCCGCCGGAACCCGCCCGAACTGTCGCCAAAAGCCAGCGTCAGGCCCGTGACAATGATGATGATCACGGCGACGATCTTGGCGACCGGGCCTTCGATCGACTCAAGGACGGATTGCAAGGGGGCTTCCCACGGCATGCCGGACCCGGCGGCGAGCGCCGGCTCAGGCAGGGCGAAGACGAGGAGGCCGAGGGCGGTTGCGCCAAGGGCTGTGCGAAAAGATGGCAGAAGGGTCATGGATGGCTTCCTTGTCTTGGTGTGAAAAGGGGGGTGAGGGCGTAATCGCCCGCGGCGGTCAGGCCGGTGACACGAGCAAGTTCGGACAGGCGACGCTCGGCGCCCCGTCCGGACAGAACGGCAATCAGGTCGATGGTCTCTGCGATCAGCGCGCGGGGAACGGTGACCACTGCTTCCTGAATCAGCTGCTCGAGACGCCGAAGAGCGCCGATTGCGGTCCCGGCATGGATCGTGCCGATCCCGCCCGGATGGCCGGTGCCCCAGGCCTTGAGCAGATCGAGCGCTTCCGGCCCGCGCACCTCGCCGATGGGGATGCGATCAGGCCGCAGCCGCAGCGATGCGCGCACGAGATCGGACAGGCTCGCAACCCCGTCCTTGGTGCGAAGCGCCACGAGGTTCGGCGTCAGGCATTGCAGCTCACGCGTGTCCTCGATCAGGACCACGCGGTCTGAGGTCTTGGCGACCTCCGCCAAGAGCGCATTGGTCAGGGTTGTCTTGCCGGTGGAGGTCCCGCCCGCGACAAGAATATTGGCCCGGCTGGTGACCGCGTCGCTCAGGTGACTAGCGGCGGCGGCGGAGAGGATGCCGCCGGAAACATAATCGTCGAGGGTGAACACCGCGACAGCAGGCTTGCGAATGGCAAAGGTGGGCGCGGAAACCACTGGGGGCAGCAAACCCTCGAAGCGCTCGCCGGTGTCTGGCAATTCAGCCGAAACACGCGGGGCCGCGGGATGGACCTCCGCCCCGACGTGATGCGCGACAAGTCGGATGATGCGCTCGCCATCGGCGGGAGACAGCACCGCGCCTGTGTCGCTCAGCCCCCCTGCCAGCCGGTCAACCCAGAGCCGCCCGTCAGGGTTCAGCATCACCTCGACGACGCCCGCATCCTCGAGACAGGCCGCGATGCCAGGCCCAAGGGCGGTGCGCAACATGCGTGCGCCGCGGGAAGACGTCTCGGTTTTGAAAGACGTAACGGTCATGGTTGGCCTCGCGATGGATCACGAGGCCGATCAAGAAGACCGTTATTGGCCTACGGGCAACAGCTGTGAAGGCGTAGTAGGGGTGTGGTGCGTAAAGGCAGGGGGAGTGCGGGCGCAACCTTCGAGACGTCAAACCGCATTATAGCGGCCGTTCAGTTCTATCGCGGCGAATGCCGGCACAGAGCCCGTTCCAGAAGTCCGCGATTCTCGCTGCGTGCGCTCGCAGCGGCGTTTCTGTTGCGGCGCAGCGAATCTTCATGCTGCATCGCAGCTGTGGATCCGGTCGTTCGAACTGTGCGCAGTGAAATCTTCGGGAGCAGCGACCGCATCGCGGGACTCCGGTGGTAACGCAAATGCGGGGATTGCTCTGCGCTGCCGTCGGCCGGCAGTTGCGCCGCACCCCCTCCTGGGGGCTATGCTGGCTGTGAGAAAGGGGCTCTATGCCTCAGAGGCCTCTGGCAGTCGCGCGCGCGACTTGCTGAAGCCATGCATTTCCTTCGCCCACTGGTAGCCGACCATCAGCCCCTTCATCCTGGGCAGCATCAACAGAGCGAGCACCGTCGCGATCGTGCAGAGCACGAGCGCCAGCATCAGGGGATCATCTCGCATGTAGCCGAAGAGGCCATGGAGGACGAAGCCCATCACGTGCCCCACGATCAGGATGGTCAGGTAGGCCGGGCCATCGTCGGCGCGATGATGGTGTAACTCCTCACCGCATTCGGAGCAGGTGTTTTTCACCTTAAGATAGCGCGCAAAAAGCTGTCCTTCGCCACAAGCGGGGCAGCGATGGCGCAGGCCACGCAGGATGGCCGGCTTCGTCTCGCGGGTTTCGGAAGTGGTCATTTCATCCCTCTCGACTCGGAGTATGACAGCCCGAATATAGGGGTCATTGATCGGCAATTGAAGGCATATGTTGCATCTTGTATCTGCGACATTCCGCGCATTATTGCGGCGCTTTTGGGGCATCGATGCATACAATCATGCCTTCAATATCGTGAGGGGTGACCCTATGTGTCGGGAAAGGCATGGAGTGGTATGGCTATGAACGACTGGTGTCCCGAGATCTCGCAAAACGGAAGTCCACGCTACGTCGCAATCGCTGACGCCATCGTGCGGGATCTGGAGAGGGGCGTGCTTCGTCCGGGGGATCGTCTGCCGCCACAGAGAAAGCTTGCGGATCTCCTGGGCTTGGACTTCACGACCGTCTCCCGTGGCTATTCGGAGGCCCAGAAGCGGGGGCTGGTGGAAAGTCATGTCGGGAGGGGAACGTTCGTAACGGCGCAGCGAACTCGTGCCTCGGGTCCTGATCCGGCACGGGCTCGGAACGAGGATCTCACGATGAACATGCCGCCGGAGCCCCGCGACGAGCGGCTGCTGCGCCGCATGCGGGAAGGCCTCGGATATGTCGGCGAAAACATGACGCCTTTGCTTCGATACCAGTCTTCCATCGGAAGCGATCGAGACAAGAGCGCAGCCATGACCTGGCTCGGCAAGCGAGGACTGAGCCCTAACGCGGAGTGCGTGGCGATCACGCCCGGCGCTCATGCGACCATCCTCGCGATCCTGACCATTCTGGCCGAGCCCGGCGACACGATCTTGTGCGAGGCCGTCTCCTATCCCGGCCTGCGCGCTATCGCGGCTCGGCTGCGTCTGAACCTCCAGGGGCTGCCCATGGATAAAGAGGGGATTGACCCGGACGCGCTCGATTGCGCGATCCGGGAGCACGGACCGAAAGCCCTCTACCTCACACCCACCCTGCACAACCCGACCACCCTGACCGTTCCGGCGCAGCGCAGAAGGCAGATCGCGGACGTGGTGAACGCGCACGGACTCCACGTGATCGAGGATGACGCTTACGGTTTCGTGCCCTCCGATGCGCCTTCGGCCCTCGCCTCTCATGCGCCGGAACTTAGCTGGTATATCGGAGGGTTGTCGAAGTGCTTGGGAGGAGGATTGCGGCTCGCCTACAGCACCGCACCCACCAGCCGGTGCGCCCTCAGCCTGGGGCACGCCATGCGAAGCACGGCCGTCATGGCTTCACCGATCTCCTCCGCGCTGGCAACCCGCTGGATCGAGGACGGCACTGCTGATGAAATCATCGGCTACATCCGTGCAGAAAGCGCGGCACGACAAGCGATCGCAACCGAGCTGCTGGCCGGGCTGGAATATCGATCGGCGCCGAATGCCTTCAACGTCTGGCTACGGCTGCCCGAGGGGGCGGGACGCGCGGACCTGATGGGCCGACTGACAGGACGGCACATCGGCATCATGCCCTCCGATGCGTTCACTGTGCTGGGGAGGCCTGACGAGAATGTGCGTGTCTGCCTTGGCGGCTCCATCTCGCGGGAGGAACTCCGCAGGGGGCTGCTTCTCATGACCGACTCCCTCCAGCCCGATGCCTGGGTGGGATAAGCGACCGCAAGACCTCGTCCGGGGCAAGTTGCTTTTTATCGTGGATAATAGGGTAGGTTTTCACTGCAGGAAGCATGAATGTCTGGTTTAGATGGGCAAAAATGTCATACAAAGGGCCGGTTTGCTCGGGATCCTCAGGAGCGGCCGTTTGTCTGCCTGCAGAATTTGTAGAAGTGGGCTCGCGGACTAGGCTCAGGACCCATTGATCAGCCGGTCGTGCCGTGATTCAGCCTTCGCTAGAAGGAGGCTGAAGATGAGCGATCTTTACTGGCTGAGCGATGCGCAGATGGAGCGGCTGCGCCCCTACTTTCCGAAGTCGCATGGTCGTCCCCGCGTGGATGATAAGCGCGTGCTCAGTGGCATTATATTCATCAATCGCAATGGCTTGCGTTGGCGAGACGCGCCACGTGAATACGGTCCGCACAAGACGCTCTACAATCGCTGGATCAGGTGGAGCCGCATGGGCGTGTTCGCCCGGATCATGGAGGGGCTCGCCGCCGAGCAGTCCGATTGCCGGACAATCATGATCGATGCGACTTACCTCAAGGCGCACCGCACGGCCTCGAGCCTGCAGGCTCAAAAGGGGGGCGTGGCCGCCTGATCGGACGCCCCAAGGGCGGGATGAACACCAAGCTGCACGCCGTCACTGACCGGCAGGGCCGCCCCATCCGCCTCTTCGTGACCGCCGGCCAGGTCAGCGACTACAAGGGCGCGCTGGCGCTCCAGAGCGGATTTCCGAAAGCGGACTGGCTTCTCGCTGACCGCGGATACGACGCCGACTGGTTCCGTAAAGCGTTGTCAGACGCCAAAATCCGCGCCTGCATTCCGCCGCGCAAGTCACGCAAGGCATCGATCAAATACGACAAGCGAAGATACCGCAGGCGCCACCGCATCGAGATCATGTTCGGCCGCATCAAGGATTGGCGTCGTGTGGCCACTCGCTACGACCGGTGCCCCAAGGTCTTCCTGTCAGCCATCGCGCTCGCGGCCACCGTCATCTACTGGCTATGAGTCCTGAGCCTTCTGTATCTCAGGTTCGCTATTCTGTCCCCGTCACCAACCTTGGCCGAGGTTGGTGACGGGGCGGTGTTTGGCGTCTGAGCCTTGTGGCCTGACCACGTCTGCTAGCGAGCCAGCACCGTCTCTCTTTCATCGTCTCGAACA
>NZ_FOAI01000039.1 GCF_900109705.1 Roseivivax marinus
GCGATCGGCGCGATCAGCTCGACGCCGAACTTCAGGTTGTCGCCCGGCATGACCATCTCGGTGCCCTCGGGCAGCGTCACGGTGCCGGTCACGTCCGTCGTCCGGAAGTAGAACTGCGGGCGGTAGTTCGCGAAGAACGGCGTGTGGCGGCCACCCTCTTCCTTGTTGAGGATGTAGACCTCGGCCTCGAACTTGGTGTGCGGCGTCACCGACTTCGGCTTGCACAGCACCTGGCCGCGCTCAACGCCGTCACGGTCGATGCCGCGCAGCAGTGCGCCGATGTTGTCGCCGGCCTCACCGCGGTCGAGCAGCTTGCGGAACATCTCGACGCCCGTGCAGGTCGTCTTCTTGGTGTCCTTGATGCCGACGATCTCGAGTTCGTCGCCCACGTTCACCACGCCACGCTCGACGCGGCCGGTGACCACGGTGCCGCGGCCCGAGATCGAGAACACGTCCTCGATCGGCATCAGGAACGGCTGGTCCACAGCGCGCGCCGGCTGCGGAATGTACTCGTCCACGGCCGCCATCAGTTCCTTGATCTTCTCTTCGCCGATCTCCGGGTCACGGCCTTCCATCGCCGCCAGCGCCGAACCGGCGATGATCGGGATGTCGTCGCCCGGGAAGTCGTAGGCCGACAGAAGCTCGCGGACTTCCATCTCGACGAGCTCGAGAAGCTCCTCGTCGTCCACCTGGTCGACCTTGTTGAGGAACACCACCATCGCCGGGATGCCCACCTGACGGCCGAGCAGGATGTGCTCGCGCGTCTGCGGCATCGGGCCGTCGGCCGCGTTCACCACCAGGATCGCGCCGTCCATCTGGGCGGCACCGGTGATCATGTTCTTCACGTAGTCGGCGTGGCCGGGGCAGTCCACGTGCGCGTAGTGACGGTTCTCCGTCTCGTACTCCACGTGCGCCGTCGAGATCGTGATCCCGCGCGCCTTCTCTTCCGGCGCACCGTCGATCTGGTCATACGCCCGGAAGTCACCGAAATACTTCGTGATCGCAGCCGTCAGCGTCGTCTTGCCGTGGTCGACGTG
>NZ_FOAI01000010.1 GCF_900109705.1 Roseivivax marinus
CGGACCGGATATTCCTTGTTTTGCTGACCAAAACGGCTTTGGCGGTGCCTGTAACAGGAACAAGCTCGCGAAGCGCGTCCTATCACCGGCACCACGGAGACCTCCTAAGCCATTGCCGAAGATCAGCTTTTCGCTGTGATTAGCAAAGGCGTAGAACATGTCGGAGCGCCAGGCCGGCGGTACTTCGCCTTCCGGCTTCGCCCTTTTGGAGCTGTATCACTCTAAGGCTAGCGTGGCATATTGCTCTTTATTGGGTGACAGGAAAAATTGTTAATGTGGCCACTTGGCTCTTCCATAGTGTTCCTGGCGATGGCAGTTGGGACATACCGCAGCGGCGTTTTCTACCGTATCAGGTCCATTCTGTGACAGTGGGACTTTGTGATGGACTTCCAAGAAAGGGCTGCCATCGGAAAGCCGTTCAAAAGGTGCGTTCTTTCCGCAACTCTCGCATACACCATTAGCTCGGTACAGTACCTCAGCAATTACGTCCGGGTTCCTCTGGTAAGCTGTTGCCACAATCCTCTGCTTGCCCGGTTGGCTTGCTGCCGTCTCTAATCTCTTTCTTCTTTCTGTAGCATCCATTCGTTGAGACGCTTTAACCTTATGATGCAATGACGACTCCACGTCCGTGATATACGCTATTTGGCCCATACCATCGTCCCAACTAGCTAGGTCAAACCACTTTGAGCCATCTTCCTCGGATTGAATGGACAGTAGAAAAAATCGTCCATAATAAGTGAAGCGACTACTGCTTGCCTCTCTGACAAAAGCCAACACGGGCTTTTGTGGGTTATTTATTATCGCAGCATTATCCCGATAACTTTCACTAAAGTTTCCACTTATTGCTTTCATGAAGTATTTGAGTCTTTTTCGGCTTTCGATCCAGCTATTCTCATAAGTGCCGCCGCTTAGTGTTGCCTTGATTGCGACGAAGTCAACTGAACCGGCGCCATCCCAGACAGGTAGAATGCCACCACTCCTTAAATCATAGCTACCGCAAATCGCGTGGATCATTCGAGTGGAATAGTCCATTCCAACTTGCAGATCATCCTTTGTAAGCCGATCTTCCAGTTCGTTCGCAAACTTTCTCTCAAATTCCGGTAGTATTTCTGTGATAGTCGTAATGCCTAGTCGCACTTGTTCTTCGAAGACAACCGGACTCTGCGATTTATCAAGAAAATTCAGAAGTTCCAAGAGGTTGCCAGTGTGGGACATCTCGGTTGCCCACACCCTGAAATTCTTGGCAATGTTTTTGGGCTTCTCACCAATTTCCGGATGGTTAATCGTGGGGTCGAACAACTCATCACACACGAATTTAATTGCTTGATCGACAGACATCTTCAGCACCTATTTCAGCTACGGTCGACTGCGCCAGAGACATACAAGCGGCTCGGGCTTGCTTTCGAACATTTGCGGCTAAGTGAATTTCTTTAAATGGACCTGTCAATCATGTCTTGCATGATCGGTCATGTTCGTTAGCTATGTAGTAATATTACTGCATGGCTAATTGGAGCCATTTTCTCGGCACGAATACGTTATAACCCGTACCGTAGCTGTGGCCGACGCCCTCGGTCTGCCAACCGCCGATATGGTCCACGATATCCGCAGGGCATTCCACAGCACGGAGTCTGTCTCGCATGGCATGGCGGAACCCGTGCATGGTGACGGTTTCACCTACGGTCGACTTGATCCACTTGTTCAAAGCCGCACTAGCGGAGTTGGCGTTCGTGGCCTCGCCCTTGTTGTATCGAGGGAAGGCAAACTCTCCGGACTTCCGTGTCGCCAAGATACGCTGTGCGGCCCACAGTGATGATCCGACCAGAGGAACAACTCTTTCACTCCCCTTCGTCTTCAGCCTGCGCCACGGGCGGGGAACGATCTGAACGGCAAGGCTGCCTTCATCGCATTCAATGATGTCTTCACGGAGAATGCCCGCTGCTTCGGCTAGTCGCATGCCGGTGTCGGCCACCAAAGCCACAAGCCACCGTGCTTCATCGTCAAGTTTGTAGCACCGGGTCTGAATGGTCCGGATATTCGCGAGGGAGATTGGCTTCCGATCCGAGACACCCGCCTGACGATCATAGTAAATCTTGGCGAAGGGGTTAGGGATCGACAGCCCAGCTTCACTGGCAGCGAAGTTGAAGACAGACCTCACCGTCCCAATCGTCCTTGCGATGCTGCTGCCCGACAAACCACGCTCAATCAGGCTATCCCTCAAGGCATTGCCGTCAGCCTTTGTGTAGTCGGTAAGGGGTTTGTCTCCGCAGACGTCGATAGCATAGCCACAGCACCGCTCAGCAGCCCGTTTGAAGGTGTCTACCTTCCCGGTACCTTTAAGCCGAAGGTACACAGAAACCCCGTCAGACAGCGTCATGCAGTCGGTGGTGACGGGAAGCGGCTCTATCGGCCTAGTTCCGCCTTGCCTGAGCATGTGCTTGCCCGGGATGTCGGCCTTCTGCGAGCGGAGGAAGTACCAGTATTCGTCCAACTTCATGGCGGCACTGGCTGATCTTGCCCGAGCCACGGACTGACTTCTGGTTCGCAGAGAATAGGAGATTTTTCCGGACGAGTAGTGGCCCCTCAAGTCACGTGGCACACGCCGAACGAAGTAAAATATGCCGTCTTTTTGGAAGAGGTGGGGGGCGGATTTGTACTCCGACATGTTCTACGCCTTTGCTAATCACAGCGAAAAGCTGATCTTCGGCAATGGCTTAGGAGGTCTCCGTGGTGCCGGTGATAGGACTCGAACCTACGACCCCATCATTACGAATGACGTGCTCTACCAGCTGAGCTACACCGGCGCCGGAGTGAGGCGGCTCTTAGCACCGCCTCGGAGCGAGGAAAAGGGTCAATTCGACCTCGCGCCGCCTGTTTCGCGGCGCTCTTCCTCGGTGGTGGCGATGGTGTCGAGAACTTCGGCATTCGGGCCTGTCGGTTCAGACGCCTGACCTTCGCTCAGGTCCTGTGCAGCGGTGTCCTCGGTCGCCGGGGCGGGCATCGGGGCCTCGTCCTCGGGGCGGTCGTCGCCCACCAGCAGCGGAAGCATTTCGGCGCCCACGGGCGACGCGCCGGAATCGGACGGAGGTGTCTTCCACGAGAGGGTGTCGAAGGCCTCGCAGTGGGTGCAGACCGGCACCCATTCGGAGTGCACGGTGTTGCAGTTGTCGCAGACCCATTGCGGACCGCGCGGCGCGGTGAGCGCGCGGGCGAGCCAGCCCCGGACGACCCGGTCGGAGGCACCTTCGCCGCGTTCGATGGCAGCCATGATCGACAGCACGCGGGCGTCCGGCTCTGTCTCGGGGAGGTCGCCGATGGCGCGGCGCGCGCCGGGGAAGTCCTCGGCCGCGAGGTGCAGCTCGGCGTTCAGCAGGCGCGTTTCCCGGTGATCGGGATTGATCGACAGCAGCTGGCGGAAGCGCTTGAGGCGCTGCTCCGGGGTCTCCTCGGGCTCGATCTCGGCGAAGGCCGCAGCGAGGTCGGGGTGGGGCTGAACCTGCCAGGTCTTCTTGAGCAGGCGCGTCGCGTATTTCTTGCGATCGTCGGCGATGTGGGCCCGGGCGGCCATCGCGGCAGCCGGGATCAGGTCGGACGAGTTCTTGTTGGCGGTAATTGCCGCCTCGCGGGCCTCGATGGTCTTGCCCTCGTCGAGCACGTCACGCGCCTCGGAGAGCGCCAGCACCGCGTCACGGCGCTTGTGCACGTCGCGGGGCAGGGCACCGTGGCGCAGCTTGGCGTTCAGCGTGTTGCGCGCGCCCTTCCAGTCGTGGTGCCCGGCCTGGAGCCGCAGCAGGATGTCCTGTGTCTCTTCATGCTTGGGCTTCAGCGCGAAGGCGCGCTCGGCCAGCTGCAGCGCGGTGTCGGTGTCGCCCTCGGCCAGCCGCTGGTGCATGATGCCGCGGATGCCGACGAAGCGCGTCTTGTCGTGGGCGAGGAGCTTCTTGTAGGTCGCCTCGGCCTTCTTGCGGTCGCCCTGTTGCTCGGCCGCCTGCGCGGTGATGAGGTTGGTGACCTCTGGGCGGTTCAGGTAGCGCTCGGCCTTTTCGGCCTTGGCGATGGCGAGACGCGACTCACCCGCAGCCAGCGCGGTCATGCCGTCGGCGAGCGCCTCGTAGCCCTTCTTTTCGCGGTTGCGGTCGAAGTAGCGCGAGATCGCGGTGTCGTCGCCGTTGATGAACTTCAGCACGGCGACCAGCAGCGAGACCAGCTTGAAGACGACGTAGAGCGCGACGACCAGCAGGATCAGCGCGAGCACCGATTGCAGGGGGCCGAAGCTGTACTCGGTGCCCGCCACGGTGACCATGACGCCACCGTTCGTCTGCATCAGCCAGCCGGCGCCGATGGTCAGCGCCGCGACCGCCGCGACGAAGAGGATGATCTTGAGAAGTGACCAAAGCATGTGCGGCGCCTTTTATTCGATGTTCAGGTCTTGCCGGAGGGCGTCGACGGCGGAGAGGGCATCGGCCCGGGCGCGGGCCTGGTCGATCCAGCCCGACATGGCCTCGCGGGCGGTGTCCGGCAGCGCCTCGAGTTCCGACAGGGCGGTGCCGAGATCGCCGTTGTCGACGGCGGCTTCGGCCCGGCTGAGGATCGCGTCGGGGCTGTCGCCCTCACGCGGGGTGACCGAGCGGGCGCCGAGCTGGCGCGCCATGAAGGAGGCGAAACGATTGGCGCCCTCGCCCTCGATCGGCTCGTCCGCGCGGGCCGCGGCCAACCCGTCGCGTGCCGCCGGCGGGAAGCTCTCGGCAAGGCGGGCCTGTGTGGCGACGCCGTCTTCGGCATTGGCCGACAGCGCCTCGGGAACCTCCATGCCCTCGGCGTCCGAGATCGGTCCGAGCGCCTGCTGGAATGGCTCGCCCGAGCGGACGGCGGTATCGAGGTCCGACACGGCGGCGCGGAGCGTGGCGATCTGTGCCTGCCGCGCGGCCTCCTGCTCGGAGGCGTTGGCCTCGTCGACCATGGCCTGAAGCTCGGCCCGCTGTTCCTCGATCTGGGCCTGTTGCTGGGCGAAGGCTTCGTCCATCCGGGCCTGCTGGTCTGCGAAGGCCTGATCCATCGCGGCGCGCTGGTCGGCCACCGTCTGGTCGAAAGCGCCGCTCTGTTCGTCCATTCGCGACTGCAGGTCGGCAAGCTCGGCTTCGTAGGCGGCGACGGTCTCGGGCGACACGGCGTCCTCCATCGGCGCCTTCTCGAGCGCGCTCACCCGGTCGGCGAAGCTCGCGGCGTCCTCGGAAATGGTCGCGAGGCCCGCCTGCAGACCCTCGACACTGGAGGACAGCGCGTCCACGCGCTCGTTCAGGCCGGTGCCGATTTCGCCCACGTCCGACTGGAGGGTGGCGATGTCGGCGGCCAGCGTGCCGGTGCGCTCGGTCAGGTCGGCGACGGCGGTCTCGACGCTCGACAGGTCGACATCGGAGAGGTTGGTTTCCACCCCGTCGACGCGGCCTTGGAGGGCCTGCATTCCGTCGCGGGTCTCCATCAGGGCGGACCGGGTCTCTTCCTCGAAATTGGCGGCGCCGGAAAACGGCCAGCCCGTCGGTCCGAGGTATTGCGAAAGGAAGAAGCCACCGACGGCGGCGAGGATGCCGCCGAACACGGCCGGCACGAAGCCTCCGCGGCGTTCGACGATCTTTTCCTGCACGAGCGGCCCGCCGGTGCCCGCGGCCACGGCGGCTTCGCCCCGGTCGTCGGTGACGGTGTCGTCGGCGTGAACCGAGCCGACAACGGTGTCGGCCGTGGCGTCGTTCTCGGTGCCTGCTGTCAGGGTGTCCTGTGCGGCTGCGCCATCCTCGACCGGGGGCGCGCTGTGGTCGCCGTAATCGTGCGCGATCATGCCGTCGTCGTCGGCGCGCGCTTCGTCATGCGCCTCTTGCGAGGCCGGATCGGTCTCGTCGGCATCTTCGGGGGCGGGGTCAGCGACCTCTCCGTCCGGGCCGGGCATCAGCGGGTCCGACGATGGTCCGGCATCGACCGTATCGTCACCCGAAGTGACGGTGTCGCCGTCCGAGTCGTCGGGTTCGTTGGCCATCCGGGGCGTGGACGCCTGGCCCGTATCCTCCTCCGGCGCGGTTTCGCGCTTTTCTTCGTCCGGGCTGTCTTTCGGCTTGTCCGCGTCTGCCACGTCCGCTGTCCCCTTCGAATCCTTCGCATCCCTTTGGGACGCCTTGTGTCAACCGGACCTTACTCGGCCCCACCCCCTGTCTCAAGCGCCGCGGCTTCGGGCAGAAGCCGCAGCGTCGCGGCCTGCATCGCCGCGGCGGTGGGTGCCTCCGCGATCAGCACACGGCGCGGAGCCAGCGGGCTGAGGGCGTCGGCGACCGCCGGACTCATGGCCGCCACGAAGACGGGCGCGTTCGCCGGAGAATATAGGGCGAGTTCGGCTGCCGTCCGGGGGGAAAAGACAGGGGTGACCACCGGAGATGTCCCGGCGAGCGCCGCCTGTCCGGCTTTCGACAGCGGCTGCGACGTCTGCTCGTAGACCACCGCTTCGTCGCACACGAGGCCGGCGGCTCGGAGACGTGAGCCGAGATCGCCGCGCGTCTCAAGTCCGCGCAGGTGCACGAGCCGTCCCGACGGCGGATCCCGCAGGACCAGCGCGATCAGCGACTCGACGTCGCCACCGGCCGAGACCGTCTCGAGCCCGGCCTCGCAGGCCGCCGCCGCTGTCGCGTCCCCCACCGCGAGGGCACGCCGTCCGGCCGGGCCGCCGCCCTTGCGGTAGGCGCGCACGCCGTTCATCGAGGTAAAGACCGGCACGTCGCCCGCGCCGATCACCGGCAAGGCGCCGCGGAAGCGCATGGCCAGAAGCGGGCTGATCACGGTCTGGAAGGTAGCGCCGGCGGCCTGCCGCAGGGCGTTGGCCGTGCGCGTGGCGCCGGGCTCGGGCCGGGTGATCAGCAGGACGGGACGCATCGGCTCTCGGTCTGGCACGGGGCGGGCCTCTGGCGGTGAAGGATTGAGGGCCGGGCGCCCCGGTGCTACCTCCTGACCCGCTTGCAGGCAACGGATACGTCTCTCATGGACCGGCCCATCCTCGGTATCGAAAGCTCGTGCGACGACAGCGCCGCGGCGCTGGTGCGCGACCGCGAGGTTCTGGCGTCGGTGGTCGTGGGGCAGGGCAGGCTGCACGCTGCGTTCGGCGGCGTCGTCCCCGAAATCGCCGCACGCGCCCATGCAGAGACGCTCGATGCCGTGGTCCGCCGTGCGCTGGATGAGGCCGGGATGGACCTGCGCGGCGTCGGCGCTGTGGCGGTGACCTCGGGGCCGGGGCTGATCGGCGGCGTCCTGGCGGGCGTGATGACCGCCAAGGGGATCGCCGCCGGAACGGGCCTGCCGATGATCGGGGTGAACCACCTTGCCGGGCACGCGCTGACGCCGCGCCTGACCGATGGGCTCGCATTCCCCTACCTCATGCTGCTGGTCTCGGGCGGACATTGCCAGTTCCTGATCGTACGTGGGCCGGACGCGTTCACGCGCCTCGGTGGCACCATCGATGACGCGCCCGGCGAGGCGTTCGACAAGGTGGCGCGGATCCTCGGCCTGCCGCAGCCCGGTGGCCCTTCGGTCGAGGCCGCGGCGGCGGACGGTGATCCGGCCCGATTCGCCTTTCCGCGCCCGCTGCTGGACCGCGTCGGTTGCGACATGTCCTTCTCGGGCCTCAAGACCGCCGTACTGCGCCAGCGCGACGCGCTTGTGGCGGAGCAGGGCGGTCTCTGGCGGCAGGACCGCGCGGATCTCTGCGCCGGCTTCCAGCGGGCGGTGCGCGATGTGCTGGCCGAAAAGGCGCGGCGGGCGCTCGCGATCTATATGGCAGACGCACCCGGCGAGCCCGCCATGGCCGTCGCGGGCGGCGTGGCTGCGAACGGGCCGCTTCGCGCGGCCCTGCAGGATGTCGCCGCGGCGGCGGGTGCCCGGTTCTGCGCCCCGCCGCTGGCGCTCTGCACCGACAATGCCGCCATGATTGCCTTTGCCGGGCAGGAACTGATGGCCTCCGGGCATCGTTCGGGGCTGGACCTTGCAGCCCGCCCCCGATGGCCTCTCGACGCAGGGGCCGCGCCCATGCTCGGATACGGCCGCAAGGGCGCCAAGGCCTGATCGTTCCCCAAGGAGACCCCACCATGCTCGTCGCTCTGATCGCCCGTGACAAACCCGGCGCCATCGCCACGCGGAAGGAAAACCGCGACGCTCACCTCGCGTATATCGAGGACACTGGCCACGTGCTCATGGCCGGTCCGCTGATCGAAGAGGAAGAGATGGTCGGGTCGCTGGTGATCCTCGAGGTCACCGACATGGAGGCGGCTGAAAAATGGGCCGAGGACGATCCGTACGCCAAGGCCGGGCTCTTCGAGTCGGTTCAGCTGACCGAGTGGAAGAAGGTTATCGGGTGATGCGCTACTGGCTGTTCAAGTCCGAGCCCTCCACCTGGTCCTGGGACGACCAGGTGGCCAAGGGCGACACGGGCGAGGAATGGGACGGGGTGCGCAACTACCAGGCGCGCAACTTCATGCGCGAGATGTCGGTGGGCGACCGCGGCTTCTTCTACCACTCGCAGAAGGCGCGCGAGATCGTCGGCACGGTCGAGGTGATCGCCGAAGCGCATCCCGATTCGACCACCGATGACGAGCGGTGGGAGTGCGTGGACATACGCGCGCTGGAAGCTGCAAAGACGCCCCTGTCGCTGGATGAGATCAAGGGCGACCCGGTCCTGTCCGAAATGGTTCTGGTAAAGAATTCGCGCCTGTCGGTGCAGCCGGTGACCGAGGCCGAGTGGTCGCATATTTGCAAGCGGACGGGCCTGTCGGCCTGATGCCGGCAGCCCTTAACGGGCCGCTGAAATCGAAGCGGGGGCCCCGCCATAATGCGAGTCCCCCGCTTACTCACCCCGACGCTCCCACACGCCGTTCGAGTATCCCGGTTCGTCGCCTTCTGGCTTGATGCAGGTTTGATCTACCGGACGCGAACGTTGCGCGCCAAGGTTAAGTCCCTCAAATCCAACGGGTTTACGGCATAACATTATCCCAAGAAACTAACCTCTCGGGTGGTTTCCGGGCTCCTTCGTGGCAAAACCGTGTCGGCGACCGGTAAGCTATTGATTTGGCGTAGAGGGTGCGTCTGGGGATAGGGTAAACGTATCTATGAAACCGGAATCTGGCATTTGAAAGATTATGGGGATCTTTGAGTCTACAGAGGCGCCCGGAGCGCCAAGCGGGTTAATGGCCTCTCGGAACTTGCAGCCTCACCCTAGCGATAGACGCTTTCCCGACCGAAGTGCTTCACCAGCATGTAGTAGACAACCGGCCGATGCTTGTCGCGCTCGGAACGGCCGTAGGTCTCGATGACCGCGTCGATCGCCTCGTCCAGTTCCGGTCCGTCCGACAGGCCCAGCTTGCGCACCAGGAAGTTCCGCTTCACCGTTTCGAGTTCGCCCGGCTGAGTGGCCGCAACCGTTGCGCTGTCGGCGTCGTAGATGGTCGGCCCGCACCCGATGGTGACTTTCTTCAGAAGCTCCATGTCGGGCTCCATGCCGCATTTCGTGCGGAGGTCTTCGGCATAGCGGGCAATCAGGTCGTCGCGGCGTCCCATCGGTCGTCCCTCCCTTTTCAACACTGAGATGAAGTCGGATGCCAGAAAGGTCACCCAGCAGGGGGTGTCTGGCAATCAAAAAGGGGCGTGGCGACGAAAAAGGCCGGCCCCGAAGGACCGGCCCTGCTGTCTTGCGGGATATACGCAATCAGTTGTTCGACTGGCTCTCGCCGTCTTCGGACATCTCGCCGCTGTCCGACGAGTCGCCACCTTCGGACATCTCGCTGTCCGAACCCGAACCGCTGTCCGAACCCGACTCGCTGTTCGAAGCCGCGTCATCCGACATGCCGGCGTCCATCTCCGACTCGCCCATCTCGGAGTTCTCGCCCATGTCGTTGCCCATCTCGTCGGACATCAGCTCGGACATCATCATGTCGTCGGGCAGTTCTTCGATTTCCGACTCGTCGATCTCGGGCTGCTGCTCGAGGGTCTCGCGGTCGGTGTCGACCGAGAAGCCTTCCGGGTCCTGCTGCAGCTCGAATTCCGAGATCGGCAGCGCCACGGTGTACTCGCCGAGGCCGAGGAAGCCACCGATGCCGATCACGGCTTCGGCACCGTCGCCACGGTCGATGACGTAGTCGATTTCACCGATACGGCCGTCCTCGGGATCGAAAACACTCATGCCGGTGACGTCGCCGACGGTCATTTCCTCGATGGAGGTGAATTGACCTTCGCCGGCCATTTCACCGCCAGCCTCGTCGGCCTCGGCCTCCATCTCGTTGCCGGCCTCCTCGGCTTCGGCTTCCATCTCGTTGCCGGCCTCTTCCATTTCCTGGCCGGCCTCTTCAGCAGCGTTCTCGGTCGCCTGGGCCGCATCCTCGGCTGCGTTCTCAGCGGCCTCACCGGCCTGTTCGGCGGCCTGACCGGCTTCCTGAGCTGCGTCGCCTGCTTCTTCTGCCGCGGCCTCGGCCGAGTTCTCCATCTCGGAATCGCCGTCGTGCTGCTCGGCCGTGGCCGCGCCTGCCAGAAGTGCGGCGGTAGCCGCGCTCATCATGAGTGCCTTGAGTTTCATCGTCCGTGTCCTCCTTGGTCACGTGGTGTGCTGCCCAAGAAAGCGTCGAACGGCCCCGGAAGTTTCCCCCGGGGTGAGAAAATGTTTGATCTGGCCGGAAATTGCCGCTCACGTCCGCGTGAATGGGCGGGTTCCCGCCCATTGGCAATGTCATCCGCTCCGGAGCGGGGTCAGTACCGGTAGTGCTCGGGCTTGAACGGGCCCTCGGGCGTCACGCCGATATAGGCGGCCTGCTCGGAGGACAGCTCGGTCAGCTTCGCACCCACGCGGGCAAGGTGCAGGCGCGCGACCTTCTCGTCGAGATGCTTGGGCAGGACGTAGACCTCGTTCTTGTAGTCGTCGCCCTTGGTCCAGAGCTCGATCTGCGCCAGCGTCTGGTTGGTGAACGACGCCGACATCACGAAGGACGGGTGCCCGGTCGCGTTGCCGAGGTTCAGCAGACGGCCTTCGGACAGCAGGATGATGCGGTTGCCCGAGGGCATCTCGATCATGTCCACCTGGTCCTTGATGTTGGTCCACTTGTGGTTCTTCAGCGCGGCGACCTGGATCTCGTTGTCGAAGTGGCCGATGTTGCCGACGATCGCCATGTCCTTCATCTCGCGCATATGGTCGATGCGGATGACGTCCTTGTTGCCGGTCGTGGTGATGAAGATGTCGGCGCTGCCGATCACGTCCTCGAGCAGCACGACCTCGAAGCCGTCCATCGCTGCCTGAAGCGCGCAGATCGGGTCCGCCTCGGTCACCTTGACGCGCGCGCCCGCGCCCGAGAGCGACGCCGCCGAGCCCTTGCCCACATCGCCATAGCCGCAGACGACCGCGACCTTGCCGGCCATCATGGTGTCCGTGGCCCGGCGGATGCCGTCGACAAGGCTCTCACGGCAGCCGTACTTGTTGTCGAACTTCGACTTGGTGACGCTGTCGTTCACGTTGATCGCCGGGAAGGGTAGGCGGCCGTCGCGCATCAGCTCGTAGAGGCGGTGCACGCCGGTGGTGGTCTCTTCACTGACGCCGCGGATCGCGTCCCGCTGCTTGGCGAAGAAGCCGGGCGTCGCCTCCATCCGCTTGCGGATCTGCGCGAAGAGCGCTTCTTCCTCCTCGGACTTCGGATCGGCGATCAGATCGGTCTCGCCCGCCTCGACCCGCGCGCCGAGCAGGATGTACATCGTCGCGTCGCCACCATCGTCGAGGATCAGGTTTGCGCCGCCCTGGCCATCACCGTCGAAGTGGAAGATGCGGTCGCAGTAGTCCCAGTATTCCGGCAGCGTCTCGCCCTTGATGGCGAAGACCGGGGTGCCGCCCTCCGCGATCGCCGCCGCGGCGTGATCCTGGGTCGAGAAGATGTTGCACGAAGCCCACCGCACGTCCGCGCCGAGCGCGACCAGCGTCTCGATCAGGACGGCGGTCTGGATCGTCATGTGCAGCGATCCGGCGATCTTTGCGCCCGACAGGGGCTTGGCGCTGCCGTACTCCTCGCGCAGGGCCATGAGGCCCGGCATTTCGGTTTCCGCGATGTCGAGTTCCTTGCGGCCGTAGCCTGCAAGGCCGATGTCCTTGACGATGTAATCCTTGGCCATGACCCGGGCCCCTCCGAATGGACTGAATATGTGTTGGCGTCGGCATAGCATCGCCCGGGGCGTCCGACAACGCGGCCGAGCAGCCGTTGCGCCGCTGGCCCGGCTCGGGCATCCAATTGCCCGATATCTGGGATTCGTGAACCATGCCGAAACAACCCCGTGCCTGGCAGCGGATGCTGTCCGGCCGCCGCCTCGACCTCCTCGATCCGACGCCGGTGGACATCGAGATCGAGGACATCGCCCACGGCCTCGCCTTCGTCGCGCGCTGGAACGGCCAGACGCGGGGCGACTACGCCTATTCGGTGGCCGAGCACTCGCTACTGGTCGAGGTCATATACGGCCGGCTCTGCCCCAACGCGCCGGCTTCGTGGCGCCTCGCGGCACTGCTGCACGACGCGCCGGAATACGTCATCGGGGACATGATCTCTCCGGTAAAGGCGGCGGTGGGACCGAGTTACGGCGCGCTCGACGATCGGCTGGGCGCGGCCATCCATCAGCGCTTCGGCCTGCCCGCCGAGATTCCCAAGTCGGTGAAGCGCCAGATCAAGCGCGCCGACAAGGTTTCGGCCTGGATGGAGGCGACCGAGATCGCCGGTTTCTCCGAGGCAGAGGCCGACCGCTTCTTCGGCCGCCCGCCCGAGCCTGCACGCGAAGGCCTGTCGATCCGCTTGCGCCCGCCAAAGGAGGTGCGTGAGGAGTTTACCGCCCGCCATGCCGCGCTGCTGTCGCAGATCTGAGCGCAAGCCAACGCGCGTCCGTCGTCCCGTGGAAGATTCCTGGGTAGCGCAAGGGCAGCGCCCGCGCCGCGGCGATCACCGCGGGGAGCGTTTCGCCAGGATGCGCTGCAGCGTGCGCCGGTGCATGTTCAGCCGCCGCGCGGTCTCGGACACGTTGCGGTCGCACAGCTCGTAGACTCGCTGGATGTGCTCCCACCGGACGCGGTCGGCGGACATCGGGTTCTCCGGCGGCGGCGGCAGGTCCTCTCCGCGCGCAAGCAGCGCGTTGACGATATCGGTGGCGTCGGCGGGCTTCGACAGGTAGTCTGTCGCGCCCATCTTCACCGCGGCGACCGCGGTGGCGATGGCGCCGTAGCCCGTCAGCACCACGATGCGGCTGTCCGGGCGCCGCTCGCGCAGCGCCTCCACCACGTCGAGGCCGTTGCCGTCCTCGAGCCGCAGGTCCACCACGGCGTAGGCCGGCGGACGCGCGGTGGCGGCGGCGCGGCCGGCGGCGACGGAGCCTGCGCTCTCGACCGTGAAGCCGCGCTTCTCCATCGCCTTCTCGAGGCGGCGGAGGAATGCCTCGTCGTCGTCGACCAGCAGCAGCGTGCGGTCGTCGCCAAGGTCTTCGGCAGCAGCGGTGTCGGTCACGGGTCTCGTCTCCCCACGGGTCTCGTCTGCGAAGTAGGACTGGGCACCGCGGCGGTCAAACCGGGCCGGTTCAGGCGCCTGCCGCGTCGATGAAGCAGGCGGCGCGCTCGGCCATGCCCTCGGGTGTATCCTCGCGCTTGAAGAAGTCCACCACACCCGCCTCGGGCAGAACGAGGTAGGTGAAGGTCGTGTGATCCACGAGGTAATATTCCTCGTCGGTCTCGGGCACGCGGTAATAGACCCTGTAGGCGTCGGCGGCGGCCTTCACCTGCGCTTCGCTGCCAGTCAGGCCCAGCATGTCGGGGTGCATGGCGTCGGTGAACTCGGCCATGACCTCTGGCGTGTCCCGCGCGGGGTCCACCGTGATGAAGACGGGCTGCACGTCATAGCCCATCTCCTCCATCACGTCGGCCGCTTGCGCGTTGCGCTGGTTGTCCAGAGGGCAGACGTCCGGGCAGAAGGTGTAGCCGAAATAGACCAGTGACGGCGTTTCGAAGACCGCGTCGCTCGTGACGGTCTCGCCGGTTTCCGAGACCAGCTCGAAGTCGCCGCCGATGGCTCCCATGCCGCCAGCGACGTTGGCGGATCGGCAGTCGGCGAAGACGTCGGCATCGCCGCGCATCTGCGAATAGAGGACGGTGCCGCCGATGATCCCCAGAAGCGCCGCACCCGCGGCCAGCGCCGCGATCGTGGTCCCGTTGCGCATGTGCGAGGTCCTTCCGCGTTTGATTCGACCCGCCGGAGACCTATCAAGTCGGGAACCCGCCGCAACTGACGGAACGCCGCACATGTCCGCGAGCGCCGATACCAACTTCGACCTTCTCGCCCCGGGGCGCCGCCGGAACTGGATCCGTCTGCGGACCATGATCCTGCTGCGGTGGTTCGCCATCGCCGGGCAGCTCGCCGCGATCGTGGTGGCGCAGCGGCTTTACGATCTGCAGCTCGAACTCGGGCTCTGCTTCCTTGCCGTGGGCGTGTCCGTCGTCGGCAACCTCGTGGCGATGTTCATCTTCCCCGAGACGAAGCGCCTGAGCGAGCAAGAAAACTTCATGATGGTCGTCTTCGACGTCTTTCAGCTGGCGTTCCTGCTGTTCCTGACCGGCGGATTGCACAATCCGTTCTCGCTGCTGTTGTTGGCTCCGGTCACGGTGTCGGCGGCGGTTCTGCGACTGCGCTCGACCATCATCCTCAACGCCATCGCCTTCAGCTTCGCAAGCGCGCTGGTGTTCTGGCACCTGCCGCTGATGACCGATGATGGCCAGGTTCTGCGGATCCCGGACCTCTTCGTCTTCGGTCAGTGGATCGCGCTGACCATCGCGCTGGTCTTCATCTCGGTCTACGCCCGCCGTCTGACCTCCGAGATGCACGCCATGCAGGAGGCGCTGGCGGCGACGCAGATGGCGCTGGCCCGGGCGCAGAAGCTCACTGATCTTGGCGGTGTGGTCGCGGCGGCGGCGCACGAACTCGGCACGCCGCTTGCCACCATCAAGCTGACTTCCTCCGAGCTTTACGACGACCTTGCCGACCGGCCAGAGCAGCAGGAGGACGCGGCCCTGATCCGGCAGCAGGCCGACCGTTGCCGCGACATCCTGCGCAGCATGGGCCGCGCCGGGAAGAACGACCTTCAGACGCGGCAGGCGCCCTTGCTCGAAGTCATCCGCGAGGCGGCCGAGCCGCACCAGGAGCGCGGCAAGGACGTGGTCGTCGAGGCCGAGGCCGCGGACGGCGGCGCCCAGCCGCAGATCCTGCGCCGGCCCGAGATCGTGCACGGGCTGCGCAACCTCGTGCAGAACGCGGTGGACTTCGCCCGCTCCACCGTCTGGGTCGAGGTGATCTGGACCGACATGCACATCACCGTGCGGATTCTCGACGACGGACGGGGCTTTCCGACGCACCTGATCGGCCGGATCGGCGACCCGTTCATGCGCCGCCGCTGGAGCGAGCGCGAGCGGGCGCAGCGACCCGAATACGAGGGTATGGGCCTCGGCCTCTTCATCGCGAAGACGCTGCTCGAGCGCACAGGCGCCGAGCTGAGTTTTGCCAACGGCTGGGACCAGGGCGCCCAGGGTCCGGCGCCCGAGCGGCGCGGCGCGGTGGTCGAAGTGGTCTGGCCGCGTCACGAGATCGAGGCCGATCGCGGACGCCCCCGCGGCCCGGTGGGCGCCAACCAGCCTTTCCTGCCCTGAGCGGCCGCGTGCCGTAGGCGCCTCGGGACGGCGGTGGTCCGCTACCCGTGTTAACCCAGTGTTAACCTTCCCGCGCTTCAGTTGAGCCGCGCCCGTGCAGGGCACATTGTTTCGAGTGCGATGAAGAATGGGTACTGAAGCTCTCGCCGCCGCGCTGATTGGTGGGACGATTGGTCTTGCGGGGCTTGTGATCTTCCTGTGGCGGTCGCCGGGTGTCCCGGCGATCGTCCGTCAGGCTGCGCCCCGGGGCGTGCCGCTGTTCCTGTTCCGCGATGGCCGCTGCGTCGATTCGAGCTCTGCCGGGCACACCATTCTGGACGCGCTGGAAGCGCCGCTCGGGGCCGACGGCGCCGGCGCGACCTGGTGCGATGTCGCGCGTATCCTCCGCCGTGTCTTTCCGGACCTGCCGTCGGACAGCCCGCCCCCGCCCGGCGCGGTGGCGGCGCCCGGGGTGGATACCGGCCTGCGGCTGGAGATCACGGAGGCGGGCAAAGGCGTACACGTCGCGGTGTTCGCGGATGCCGGCGATGCCGCCGCGCTGCTGGCCGGCGCCCTCGCCGCCGAGGAGGTGCGCATTCTGCGTGCCGGGATCGACACCGCTCCGCACCCGGCATGGAGCGAGGATGACGCCGACCGGATCGTCTGGGCCAACGCCGCCTTCCGCGATCTCTGCCGCGAGACGGGATCGGACCGGCCCTTCGAGGTATGCCCCGACAGCGCGGCCGAGCGACAGACCACCCGTGCCCAGATCGGGCCCGACGGCCCCCATGCGCCGCGCTGGTTCGAAATCATCAGCTTCCGGCTGGAAGACGGCTGGGCGCACCACGCGATCAGTATCAACGCCGTGGTCCGGGCCGAGGCCGCGCAGCGCAATTTCGTGCAGACCCTGTCGTTGACCTTCTCTTTCCTGCCCACTGGTCTGGCGATCTTCGACCGGACGCAGGCGCTGGTGCTCTTCAACCCCGCGTTGTGCGACCTGACCGGCCTTACCGCCGAACAGCTGGCGAACCGGCCGGACCTCATGTCGTTCTTCGATCTGCTGCGCGAGCGGCAGATCATGCCCGAGCCGCGCGATTATGCATCTTGGCGGGCTGATCTGGCCCGGTTGATCGCCGCGGCGCGGGACGAGGGCTATTCAGACACATGGTCCCTGCCGAGCGGGCTGACCTACCGGGTCAACGGCCGACCGCACCCGGACGGCGCCGTTGCCTTCCTTATCGAGGACATCAGCGACGAGGTGTCCCTCACGCGGCGCTTCCGCCGCGAGCTCGAGCTCAGCCAGTCCGTGATCGATGCCTTCGACGATGCTGTCGCGGTGTTCACCGCCGGGGGTCTGCTGGCGTTCTGCAACGCGGCCTACCGACGGCTGTGGAACACCGATCCCGACACCACGGTCGAGACGACCTCGGTGATCGAGGCCACGCGCCACTGGCAGTCCGAGTGCGCCCCGAGCCCGATCTGGGGCGACCTGCGCGATTTCGTCCGCCAACACGGGGAGCGCGCGGGCTGGGACGCGCAAGTGGGCCACCGTTCCGGAGAAACGCTGATTTGCCGCGCGGAACCGATCCACGGCGGAGCCACGCTCGTGCGGTTCTCGAACCTCGCCGCCGGGCCGGACCGGCTGTCGCGCCGGGCATGACGGTTCGGCATCCACGGCGGACCCGCGCGGGGCGACCATCGACCAATTTCGAGGAGAAGGCCCGGCCCGCCCGCTTAAGGACGTGACGAAGGTCGGCAGCACGCCCGACCACCAGGCCGCATGACCGAGGTCCAATGATCCTGACCGCAGGGCATCCGACAATGCCGGTTGCGACGCGGGCGGGCAGCGGTCATCTTCCGGCCCATGCCCGCCCGCGACTTCACCCTGACCCTGCCGGACCCTGACGCCACTGCCGACTGCGCGCGGCGGCTTGGTGCGGTGTTGCGCCCTGGCGATACGGTGCTGCTGACCGGCGGTCTCGGGGCCGGCAAGACGCATTTCGCCCGCGCCCTGATCCAGTCGCGCCTGCCGGTGCCCGAGGACGTGCCGTCGCCCACCTTCACCCTCGTGCAGGTCTACGATGCCGGCGATACCGAGATCTGGCATGCCGACCTCTATCGCCTGAGCGGACCCGACGAGGTGATCGAGCTGGGCCTGGACGCCGCTTTCGAGGACGCGATCTGCCTGGTGGAATGGCCGGACCGGCTGGGCGACATGATGCCCAAAGGCGCGCTCGACCTGGCATTCGCGCCGACCGAGGACGACGCGCGCACTCTCACGGTCCGGTGGAGCGCTGACACATGGAACGACCGGATCACCGCATGGACACGCTAGAGCCTTTCCTGTCCCGCGCCGGCTGGGCTGACGCCCGCCGCACCGCGTTGGCCGGTGATGCCTCGGCCCGCCGTTACACGCGCCTGATGCGCGAAGATGGCGCGCGCGCCATTCTCATGGTGGATCCTGGCGGCAGCGTTGCGCGGTTCGACGCGGTCGGCGCGGCACTGCGCGGCATGGGCCTTTCGGCGCCCGAGGTCTGGGCCGTGGACACCGATGCGGGCCTGATGCTGCTGGAGGATCTCGGCGACGCGGTTTTCGCGCCGCTGGCCGAGGCCGATCCGGCCCTCGAGGTCACGCTCTATGAAACCGCAGCGGACGTGCTGTCGACCCTGCATCGGCATGGCCCGCTTCCGGAACTGGAGCAAGCGACGCCGGAGCGCCTTGCCGACATGACGGACCTTGCCTTCGACTGGTATCTCGTCCGCGCCGGTGCCGCGCCCGACCCGGCCGCGAAGGCCTCGGCCCGCGCGGTGTTCGCGACCGTACTCGCGGCCCATGCGCCGGAGACCGGTGTGACGATCCTGCGTGACTACCACGCCGAGAACCTGATCTGGCTGCCCGACCGCGAAGGCGCCGCTCGCGCTGGCCTGCTGGATTTCCAGGACGCGATGGCTGGACACCCGGCCTACGACCTCGTCTCCCTGCTGCAGGATGCGCGCCGGGACGTGGGAGCAGCGGCGGCCGACGCCGCGATGGACCGCTTTCTCGACGGAAGCGATCACGATCCCGACCGTTTCGCAGCCGCTTATGCCGCGCTGGGCGCACAGCGAAATTTGCGGATCCTCGGAGTCTTCGCGCGCCTTGCCGCGACACGGGCCAAGCCGCATTACATCGACCTGATCCCGCGCGTCTGGGCCCATCTGCAGACCAACCTCGCCCATCCGGCCTGCGCGCCGCTGCGCGCGCCGTTGGCCGTGCTGCCGGACCCGACGACTGCCCTCCTGTCCCGATTGAAGGCCCCATGCCTGACGCAGTGATGATCTTTGCCGCGGGGTTCGGCACGCGCATGGGCGCGCTGACCGCAACGCGGCCCAAACCCCTGATCGAGGTCGGCGGCCGCGCGCTGCTGGACCGCACGCTCGACCTCGCGCGGGATCACGGCATGACGCGTATCGTGGTGAACGCCCATTACCGCGCCGAACAGATCGAGGCGCATCTGGCGGGCAGCGAGGTCGCCGTCTCGGTCGAGATGCCCGATATTCTCGACACCGGGGGCGGTCTTCGGGCGGCACTGCCGCTGCTGGGCGGCGGAACGGTCTTCACCTCGAACGCCGACAACGTGTGGGACGGACCGAACCCGTTCGACGTGCTGGCCGACGCGTGGCAGCCGGACCGGATGGATGCACTGCTTCTGACCGTGCCCCTGTCCCATGCTGTGGGCCGGAAGGGCGATGGCGACTTCGCCATGGCGGCGGACGGGCGACTGTCGCGCAAGGGGATGCGGGTCTATCCCGGCGTGCAGATCCTCAAGACCGAGGCGCTGGCCGACATTCCCGACCGGGTGTTTTCGCTCAACGCCGTGTGGGACCGGATCGCGGCGAGGGGTCGTCTCTTCGGCGCGCATTATCCCGGCCGCTGGTGCGACGTGGGCCATCCCGAAGGCATCGCGCTGGCCGAGGCTGTTCTGGAGGGCCGCTGATGTTTTCCACCGACCACGGACCGCGCCTCTTCGGTCTCGCCCCCGGAATCGATTTTGCCCGCGAGCTCGTCGCGGGGCTGCGCGCGCGGATGGAGGGCCAGCCGCCCGAGGCCATGGCGCGGGTCGAGCTGATCGTGAATACCGGACGGATGCGGCGTCGGATCGAGGAAGCCTTCGCCGAGGGCCCGCCGGGGTTCCTGCCGCGGATGCGGCTGCTCGACGCGCCGGTGGATCCAGTGGCCGAGGCCGACCTGCCGGCGCCGGTGTCGCCCCTCCGGAGACGGCTGGAATTGACGCGGCTGGTGTCGGGTCTTCTTGAGGCGCAGCCCGACCTCGCACCCAAGGCCGCGCTTTTCGATCTGGCCGACAGCCTCGCGGCGCTGATGGACGAGATGCAGATCGAGGGCGTGCCGCCCGAGGCGCTTTCGCGGCTCGATGTCAGTGACATGTCCGGCCACTGGGCACGCACCTTGCGGTTCCTGACCATCGTGCAAGGCTACTTCGACGCCGACAGCGCCCCGGACGCGGCTTGCCTGCAGCGCCGGATCGTGGACGCGCGGATCGCCGCGTGGCAGGCCGCTCCGCCGGATCATCCGGTCGTGGTCGCGGGCTCGACCGGCTCGCGCGGAACGACCTTGCGGCTGATGGCTGCGGTGGCGCGGCTGCCGCAAGGCGCAGTGGTGCTGCCGGGCTTCGACACCGACATGCCGCGCCACGTCTGGGACCAGCTGCTCGACGCCGAGCGGCGCACCGACCGGACGCAGCCCGGCGAGGATCATCCGCAATACCGCTTTGCCCGCCTGCTCGACGCGCTGGGCGCCGCGCCGCAGGACGTGATGCGCTGGACCGACGCCACGCCGCCCGCCCCGGCGCGCAACCGGCTGGTGTCTCTGGCACTGCGGCCCGCGCCGGTCACCGACCAGTGGCTGGAAGAGGGCCCGTCGCTTGGCCCGTTGGCCGAGGCGACCGACCGCGTGACGCTCGTCGAGGCCGCGACCCGGCGCGAAGAGGCCATGGCCATCGCTCTGCGTCTGCGGCAGGCGGCCGAGGACGGCGTGAGGGCCGCGCTCGTGACGCCGGACCGGCAGCTCAGCCGCATGGTGACCGCCGCGCTCGACCGGTGGGAGATCGTGCCGGATGACAGCGCCGGCGTGCCCGGCCACCTGAGCCCGCCCGGGCGCCTGCTGCGGCATGTCGCGGCGCTCTACCCCATCCCGCTGTCGGCCGAGGCGCTGATCGAGGTGCTGCGCCATCCACTGACGCACCGGGGCGACGACACCGCGCGACACGGTCTCTGGCGACAGGAACTGGACCTGTTCCTGCGCGGCACGCGCCGGCCGGAGGGCGCTCCGCCGGGACCGCATCCGTTTCCCGATGCCGAGGTGCTGCGCGCCTGGGGCGTGGCGGTGGGGGCCGAGGCCTGGGCCGGCTGGATCGTGGACACGTTCTGCCAGCCTCCCGTCGCGGGCCTGCGCCCTCTCGAGGACTGGGTGGCCGACCACGTCGCGCGCACGGAAGCCGTTGTGGCCGGCACCGCAGCCGACGATCCGTCTGAGCTCTGGGCCGAGGAGGCCGGCCGCACGCTGCGCGCCGCGGTCGATGCGCTGGCCCGCGAGGCCGACGCGGGCGCACCGCTGGATGCGCGCACCTATTCCGAGCTGTTCACCGGTATCCTGCAACGCGCAGAAGTGCGCCGCACCGAGGACGCGCACCCGCTGATCCGCATCTGGGGCACGCTCGAAGCCCGCGCGATGGGGGCCGATCTGATGATCCTCGGCGGACTGAACGACGGCAGCTGGCCCGAAATTCCCGCCGCCGACCCGTGGCTGAACCGCCGTATGCGAGCCGATACCGGCCTGTTGCTGCCCGAGCGCCGGATCGGGCTCTCGGCGCACGACTTCCAGCAGGCGGTGGCCGGCTCCGAGGCGTGGCTGACCCGCGCGCAGACTGCCGACGAAGCCGAGACTGTGCCCTCGCGCTGGGTGAACCGGCTCGCGAACCTGATGCGGGGTCTGGGCGCACAGGGCGGTCCCGAGGCGCTGGAGGCGATGCAGGCGCGTGGCGCGCGCTGGCTCGACATGGCCCGCGCGCTGGAAGAGCCGATCGCGACCCGTCCCGCGCCGCGTCCGTCGCCGGTGCCGCCGGTGGACGCGCGTCCGAAGAAGCTGAGCGTCACGCGGATCAAGACGCTGCTGCGCGATCCTTATGCCATTTACGCCCAGTCGGTCCTGCGGCTGCGCCCACTCGACCCGCTGCAACGCCCGCCCGATGCGCTGCTGCGCGGGATCGCGCTGCACGGCGTGGTCGAGCGGTTCGTCTCCGAGACGGTGGACACGCTTGAGGCGCTGACGCCGGAACGTCTCATGGCGGCCGCCGAAGCGGGGCTGGCCGAGGTGCCGTTCCCGGCGATCCGGCGGCTCTGGGCCGCGCGGCTGGCGCGGGTGTCGCGGGGCTTCGTGACCGACGAGGCCGAACGCCGCCGCCGCGCGCAGCCGCATCCCGACCGGCTGGAGGTCAAGGGCCGCGTGGACCTGCAAGGTCAGCCGTTCACCCTGACCGGTACCGCCGACCGTATCGATATCGACGAGCGGGGCGGGGCGTGGGTCTATGACTACAAGACGGGTGCGCCCCCGACGCAGAAGCAGGAGAGGCACTTCGACAAGCAGTTGCTGCTCGAGGCCGCGATGCTGATGCGCGGAGCCTTCCCCGATCTCGCGCCGCGCCACGTGGCGGGGCTGGTCTATATCGGGCTGGGCTCCAAGGCCGGGGAGGCCGCGCTCGACCTCGACGAGGTCTCGCCCGAGCAGATCTGGGACGAGTTCGCCCGGCTGATCGCCGCCATGCGCGCCGAGGACCACGGCTTCACCGCCCGGCGCGCCATGGAAGAGGACAGCCACGGCGGCGACTACGACCACCTGTCGCGTCTCGGCGAATGGGAGGTCACCGACACACCCGAAACGGAGCGCGTGGAATGAGGGACGCGGCGACCCAGAGACAGGTGGACGCGGCCGCGCCCGGCTCCTCCACGTGGCTGTCGGCCAATGCCGGCTCGGGCAAGACGCGGGTGCTGACCGACCGGGTGGCGCGGCTGCTTCTGGAGGGTGTGGCGCCCGAGAACGTGCTGTGCCTGACCTACACCAAGGCCGCCGCGAACGAGATGCAGAACCGGCTGTTCCGGCGGCTCGGGGCCTGGGCGATGCTGGCCGAGGACGACCTGCGCGCCGAGCTGCGCGAACTGGGGGCCGAGGGCACGCTCGACCGCGTGGCGCTGCAGAAGGCCCGAACGCTCTTTGCCCGCGCGATCGAGACGCCGGGCGGCCTGAGGATCCAGACGATCCACTCGTTCTGCGCGTCGATCCTGCGGCGCTTTCCGCTGGAGGCGGGGGTCAGCCCGCAGTTTCGCGAGGTCGAGGACCGCGCTGCCGCGCGGCTGCGCGCCGAGATCCTCGACCACATGGCCGAAGGCGCCGAGGCGCCGCTGGTCGAGGGACTGGCCTCGCACTTCACCGGCGGGGACGACGACATCGACGACCTGCTGCAGGCCATCGTCGGGCGACGTCACGCCTTCCTGCCGCCGCGCCCGCCGCACGAGGTGCGTGCGCCCTACGACCTGCCCGACGGCTACGACGCCGAGGACCTGCACGCGGAGGTATTCCTTGGCGGCGAGACCGAGCTGCTGGCGCGGCTTGCCACCGCCATGGGGCACAGCGACAAGAAGACCGATCTCACCCAGGCCGCGCAGCTTTCGGGTCTGGTCGCGGGCGTGGACGCGCTTCCTGTGCTGGAAAAGGTCTTTCTGACCGGCTCGGGCGCGAAGGAGCCGTTCACCGCCAAGATCGGCGCCGTGCCCACGAAGAGCTTCCAGAAGAAGGCTGGGATCGACGACATCCTGCCCCGGGTCGACGACCTGATGCGGCGGGTCGAGGCCGCACGGCCGTTGCGGCTTTCCCTCGCCGGGGCCGAGCGCGACGTGGCCCTGCACCGCTTCGCCGCGGCATTCCTGACCCGCTACGACGCCGCCAAAGAGGCGCGCGGATGGCTCGATTTCGACGACCTGATCGAGAAGACGCGCATCCTGCTGGCCGAGAAGGCCGTGGCGGACTGGGTGCTCTACCGGCTCGACGGCGGCATCGACCATATCCTCGTGGACGAGGCGCAGGACACCTCGCCGGTGCAGTGGAAGGTGATCGAACGGCTCGCGCAGGAGTTCACCGCCGGCTCGGGTGCGCGGGACGAGACCCGGCGCACGATCTTCGTCGTGGGTGACAAGAAGCAGTCGATCTACTCGTTCCAGGGTGCCGATCCCGCCGAGTTCGACCGGATGCGCGAGGAGTTCGGCCAGCGTCTCGACGCGCTGGGCGCGCCGCTTGCCCGGATGACGCTGGCGCATTCGTTCCGCTCGGCCGCGCCGATCCTGCGGGCGGTGGACGCGACATTCGAAGGGCGCGAAGACAGCGGATTCTCTCCGGACGAGACCCACATCGCGTTCCATGACCGGATGCCCGGCCGCGTGGACCTCTGGCCGCTGGTGCCAAAGGCCGAGGCGGGCGAGCTGTCGCCATGGTTCGAACCAGTGGACCGGATCGGTGAGGCGCATCACGACAAGGTCCTGGCCGCCCGGGTGGCCGAGGCGATCGAGCGGATGATCGGCACCGAAACCCTGCCGGAACGCGCGAAGGACGGCAGCTTCGTCGCCCGTCCCGTGCGGCCAGACGACATCCTGATCCTCGTGCGGGGGCGTGGGCAGACCTTCCGCGAGGTGATCCGCGCCTGCAAGGCGCGTGGTCTGCCGATGGCGGGGGCCGACCGGCTCAAGCTCATGGCGGAACTGGCGGTGAAGGACCTCGTGGCGACGCTGTCCTTCCTCGCCCAGCAGGAGGACGGACTGTCGCTGGCGGCTGCCTTGCGCTCTCCGCTCTTCGGGTTGTCCGAGGCCGACCTCTTTCGCATCGCTCACCCTCGCAAGGGCGGGCTGTGGGAAGCCCTGCGCGATGCCGAGGCGGACCATCCCCACGCGGTGGCGATGCTGCGGGACCTGCGGGCGCAGACAGACTACCTCCGGCCGTTCGAGCTGATCGAGCGGATCCTGACCCGTCACGAGGGCCGCCGCCGCCTGATCGGGCGGCTCGGGGCCGAGGCCGAGGACGGGATCGAGGCGCTGCTGTCGCAGGCGCTGGTCTATGAAGAAGGTTCCGTGCCGTCGCTGACCGGGTTTCTGCAGTGGATGCAGACCGGCGAACTGGAGATCAAGCGCAGCGGCGATGCCGGGGGCGGGCGCATCCGGGTGATGACCGCGCACGGCGCCAAGGGGCTCGAGGCGCCCATCGTGATCCTGCCCGATTGCCGGCCGCCGCAGTCGCGGGTGCGCGACCCCCTCCTACGGGCCGGTGACCGCGCGCTGTGGAAGATGAGCGGCGACAAGCCCGCGGTGCAGACCGACGCCGAGGACGCGCACAAGGCGCGCGACGCCGCCGAGCGTGACCGTCTGCTCTACGTCGCCATGACGCGGGCCGAACGCTGGCTGATCGTGGCGGCGGCTGGCGATCTGAAGTCCGCGGGCGAAGACTGGTACACCAAGGTCCGAACCGGGCTCGAACGCACCGACGCCGTGCCCCATGTCTTCGATTTCGGGGAGGCCGGGCAGGGCGAGGGGCTCCGGCTGGGCGACGACTGGTCGGGGCTTGAGCACGTGTCCGAGCCCGCGAAGGTCCACGTTCCGACGGTCCTGCCCGAGGCCCCCCGCGCGCCTCCGCCGGCGCCCGCGGTGCCCGTGGCGGTGCGGTCGCCCTCGGACCTTGGCGGGGCCAAGGCCCTGCCCGGCGCCGTCGGTGAGGACACGACCGAGGCCAAGGATCGCGGCACCGCGCTGCATCGGTTGCTCGAGGCGCTGCCACTGCGTCCACGCGACGGCTGGGCCCGCGACGCCGTTCGGCTCGTGCCCGACCGAGACGATGTGCCCGACCTGCTCGCCGAGGCGGCGGCGGTGATCGACCATCCCGACTGCGCGGCCCTGTTCCGGGGCGACGCGCTGGTCGAGGTGCCGCTGACCGCCGAGGTGCCGGTGGTGGGCCGGCTGACCGGCACGGTGGACCGGCTGATCCTCGGTGACGGCATCGTGACTGCCGTGGACTTCAAGTCGAACCGGACGGTGCCGGAAGATCCGGATGCTGTGCCCGAGGGGCTTTTGCGGCAGATGGGGGCCTACGACGCGATGCTGCGCTCGATCTATCCCGACCGGGAGGTGCGCGTGGCACTTCTGTGGACCGCGCGTCCGGGTGTCATGACCCTGCCGCATGACCGGGTCGCGGCCGCGCTGGGACGGACGCCGCCTCCTTGACGCGACGCGGGGCCGTCCATAGCTTCGCCATCCGACGAACATCCCACGCGGGCCGCGGGCCCGCGCCCTCGATCAGGAGCTTCGACATGTCCACCGTAGCCGTCACCGACGCCACCTTCGATGAAGAGGTGAAAGGCGCCGACGTTCCCGTCGTCGTCGATTTCTGGGCCGAATGGTGCGGCCCGTGCAAGCAGATCGGCCCCGCGCTCGAAGAGCTCGCCGAGGAATACGGCGGCAAGATCAAGGTCGCGAAGGTCGACGTGGATCAGAACCCCGACACCGCGGCCGCCATGGGCGTGCGCGGCATCCCGGCACTGTTCATCTTCAAGGATGGTCAGGTCGTGTCGAACCGCGCCGGTGCGGCGCCGAAGGCCGCACTGAAGGGCTGGATCGACGAGTCGATCTGATCGGGTCCGTCATGGCGAACCCAACGAAAACGGGGCGTGCGGGCATCACCGCGCGCCCCGTTTTTCGTTCCGCCGCCTGTGTTCGCCCTGCCTGCCGACGGCCACGAGACCATGCCGCACCGGCGCTGCCCGGAAAGTGGTGACACGCCGCGCGGCGGACCGGGAATGAGGCAAAAGAGCGGCTCGCATTTGCTCGGCCAGCCCCTCCGACAGGCTGAGAACTTCACTCCAAAGGATGAAGCCTTCCTCCCAAATGCGCCTTTTGATGGCGGGTTTGTGGCGGAATTGCGCCCTCTGAGCAATTGCGCGCCACGGTTCATCTGCCGGATATACTCATCAGTCGCTCCGCGTTTCCTGCGTGTGGCGGCGGACGGGTTCTCGGTGTGGAGTGAACGCAATGCCGGCGCAGATCGGATCGAAGACAGTCGACGGAAGTCTCTCTGACTGGGATGGCGTGTCGCCGCTTTTCCGGTCTGCCGATCCCGGTCAGTTCGCCCTCTGGGGCGAGACCGATGACGCCGGCGCGATCCTCGCGGTGGGGGGCAGCCTTCCCGTGGGCGGGACCACGACCTTCTGGCTCGACACCGACCTGAACCCCGCCACGGGCTACCGGATCTGGGGCTTCGCCGGCGGCGCCGAATACAATGTCGAAATCGGCGCGGACGGCTCTGCCACGCTCTATTCCGGGGGGCCGGGCCAGACGTTCGTGGCCGACCTCGAGGTCGCCCGCAGCGCCGACAAGACCGCGCTCGAGATTGCGCTGCCGCGCGATGTCCTGCCCTTCGGTACCCAGCTTCGGGTCCTGGCGGACGTCAACAACACGGTCTTTCTGCCCAACGACTATTCCAACATCTCGCTGATCGCCGGCCCGGCCGACATTGCGCCGGTGCCGCCGGTCGCCGCGGGAGAAATCACGCTCGACGGCGACCTCGGTGACTGGGCTGGGACTGATCCGTTGTTCACCGCGGCGGGCGGCGAGACCATCCGCGGCACGGTCTCGGGCGGCAGCCTCGCCATCGCGCTCGAGGCGCCCGTCCGCATCGGCGGCAGCACCACGGTGTGGCTCGACACCGATCTCGACCGGGGCACCGGCTTCCAGATCTTCGGCTTTACCGGCGGTGCCGAATACAACGTCGAGATCGCCTCGGACGGCAGCGCGGCGCTCTATACCGGCGGGGCGGGGCAGACCTTCGTCGCCGATCTGGACGTGCGCATGAACGCCGACGGCACCGTGGCCGAGATCGCGGTGCCCACCGGTCTGGCGGGGATCGGCGACGCGGTTCGGTTTTATGCCGACATCAACAACCAGGTGTTCCTGCCGAACGACTTCGCGAACGTCGACCTCGTCGCAGGCACCGTGAGTGCGCCCGAGCAGCCGACCGGTCCGGTGCCGTTCGGGACCTACACCATCGATGGCGCCATCGGCGACTTCGGAGCGGACGAACTGCTCTTCACCGCCGGGAACGGCGCGCGTCTCTACGGTGACGTGATCGCCGAGGGTGGCGTGTTCGCGGTCAGCGCGCCGGGCGGTGTCGGCGCGACGACGACGATCTGGCTAGACACCGATCTCGACCGGGCCACCGGCTACCAGGTGTTCGGCTCCACCGTGGGTGCGGAATACAATATCGAGATCGGTGCCGACGGCAGCGCCGCGCTTTACCAGGGCGGCGCGGGCCAGACGCTGGTCGCGCCGCTGGATGCGCGCTCGAGCGCGGACGGCACCACCATCGAGGTCGCCCTGCCGCGCGGGCTGGCCGCGCTGGGCGACGAGGTGCGCGTCTTTGCCGACGTCAATAACCAGACGTTCCTGCCGGGCGACTACGCGACCGGCAACCTGATCGCGGGCACCCCGGCGCTGCCGGCGACCGCGCCGGACCTGCGCGTCGGTATCGTCTATTCCGAGACCACCGCGCAGAACTGGTTCAACCTGACGAACTACGGCCAGCTGGTCATGTCGGCGCAGAACCAGGCCATGCAGGCGGGAATCCCGTTCGACCTGCTCGGAGAGGCGGACCTGACCGACGCGGCGAAACTCGCCCAGTACGACGCGCTGGTCTTTCCCGGCTTCGCCAACGTACCGGCGGCCGACGTGGACGCCATCGCCCGCGCGCTCGACATCGCGGCACGCGCCGGGACCGGACTGATCGCGGCCGGCAACTTCATGACCAACGACGAGACCGGCGCGGCCCTCCCGGGCAATTCCTATGCCCGGATGCAGGCGCTGCTGGGTGTCACGCTCGACGGGTTCGGCACCACGCAGGGCATCGACGTGATCGCGCGCGGCGGCGCCAACCCGATCCTCGACGACTACGTCGCAGGAGCGACCGTCGACAGCTACGAGACCCTGACCGCCTACCAGCATTTCCGCGACGTGACCGGCTCGGGCGAGGTCCTGTTCGATCAGCGCGCGACGCTGAACGGCGTGACCACTACCGAGGAGGCCGCGATCGCCACCACGGTCAACGGTGGCCGCAACGTGCATTTCGCGACCGACGCGGTGATCGGCAATTCCAACATCCTGCACGAGGCCATCGACTGGGTGGCCAAGGACGACGCCGGCACCGCCGACGTGGGCCTCAGCCTGTCGCGCAACGAGTCGCTGTTCTACTCGCGCAACGACATGGACCTGTCGCAGGAATACTACGACGTGGTGGTCCAGAACCCTGGCGTCTACGACGTTCTGCTTCCCATCCTCGAGGACTGGAAGGCGCGCTACGACTTCGTCGGGTCCTACTACGTGAACGTGGGGGCCAACCCGCCGGACCTGCAGACCGACTGGACGATCTCGCGACCCTACTACCAGCGTCTGCTGGACATGGGGAACGAGATCGGCAGCCACAGCTACACCCACCCCGACGACACCAACCTGCTGATGCCGGACAACGCCGCGATCCTCGACCTCGCCGCGCGGGTGGTGCCGGGCGCCGCGGGCTCGGTGCTGCCGTGGCAGCTGACGGTGGTCGAACAGGCGCTTCTGGCCAATTCGTTCCGCTTCCAGTTCGAGACCTCGAAGCTGATGATCGAGCAGCAGCTCGGCATCGACGTAACCGGTGCCGCGGTTCCGGGCGCGCCCGAGAGCCTCGCGACCTCGCGCGAAATCATCCGCTTCTACGACTACATGTCGGGCGGATACGCGGGCGAGGGCGCCGGTTATCCCGGTGCGTTCGGCTACCTGACGCCGGACCTGCAGGATTCGGTCTACCTCGCGCCGAACATGTCCTTCGACTTCTCGCTGATCCAGTTCCAGAACCGCACGCCAGCCGAGGCGCTGGCGATCTGGAACGCCGAGTTCACCGACATCGTCACCAACGGCGAGACGCCGATCGTCGCCTTCCCGTGGCACGACTACGGACCGACCGAGTGGAGCTTCGACAACCAGGCCTCGCAATACACCTACGCCATGTTCGAGGAGTTCATCGCCCGTGCCGACGCCGCCGGCACAGAGTTCGTCACCGGCGAGGACCTCGCGCAGCGGATCGCGACGTTCGAGGACAGTGCCCTCACCGTCAGCCGCGCGGGCGACGTCATCACCGCGACGGTGGACGCCGCCGGGCCGGCCACGGGCCGCTTCGCCCTGAACGTGGGCGAGCAGGTCTCCTCGGTCGCCAATTGGTATGCCTGGGACGGCGAGAAGGTCTTCCTCGACCGTGACGGCGGCACCTTCGAGATCGCGGTGGGCGAACCCGTCGCCGACGTCACCCGCCTGTCGGCGCTGCCCGACCGGGCCGAGCTGATTTCGGTTTCGGGCGACGGCCGGGCGCTGCGTGCCACCTTCGAAGGCGCGGGCACAGCGAGCATCCAGCTCGGACCGGACTGGGGCCGCGACAACGTGGTGATCCGCGGCGTCGACGGCGGCACCAACTGGACCGGCACCGGGCTCGACGTGATCCTGACCGGGGCGACGACATCGCTGTCGGTGGACTACGTGGGCAAGAACACCCGCGGCACCTCCGCCGCCGAGGTGATGATCGGCGGATCCGAGGGCGATCTCCTCGCCGGCCGTGGCGGCGCCGACGTGATGGTGGGCGGCGCGGGCGCGGACGACTTCGTCTTCCGTCCCGGCACGCGCGGCGCCACGGTGCTCGACTTCGAGCCGAACAGCGACGACCTGATCTTCGAATACAGTCTCTATTCCGGCTACCACCCGTGGATACGCGAGATCGACCTGGTGAACTCTTTTGTCGATTATGACGGCGGCACCCGGTTGATGGCGGGCAACGACGTGGTGCTGACGCTCGAAGGCGTCTCCCGCGCCCAGCTCGATACGCTGGACGTCGACATCGACTTCACCTTCTTCCTTTCCTGACCGCACAGAATGACGGGGACCCCGACGATGAAGGGACGTATTCTCGCGACCGGCGGCGCCGGCTACATTGGATCGCACACCTGCGTGGAGCTGCTGAGGGCCGGCCACTCGGTGGTGATCCTCGACAACTTCGAGAACTCCGACCGCGAGGTCGCGGCGCGGATACCCGCCATCGCGCCCGGTGACGTGCGCCTTGTCGAGGGGGACGTGCGCGACGCCCTTCTCGTGGCCGACGTGCTGACCCAGCACGACTGCGACGCCGTGATCCACTTTGCCGGCAAGAAGGCGGTGGGCGAGTCCGTGGCCGACCCGTTGCTGTACTACCACGACAACCTCTCGGGCGCGGTGTCCGTGCTGTCGGCGATGCGCTCGGTCGGCTGCGACAGGCTGGTGTTCTCCTCGTCGGCGACGGTCTACGGTGCCGCCAAGGTGCTGCCGATCCCCGAGACGGCGCCGACCTCGATCTCGAACCCCTACGGGCGCACGAAGCTGATGACCGAAGAGATCATCGACGACACCGCCGCCGCGATGCCGGACTTCCGGGCGCTGTCGCTGCGCTATTTCAACCCGGTTGGCGCCCATCCCTCGGCCCTGATCGGGGAGAACCCGCGCGGCGTGCCGAACAACCTCTTTCCCTACATCGCACAGACCGCGGCCGGGCTGCGCGACGCGGTGCAGGTCTACGGCTCTGACTACGACACGGCGGACGGTACCGGCAGCCGCGACTATATCCACGTGGTCGACCTCGCCCGCGGCCATGTCGCCGCGGTCGAGCATCTGCTGTCGGACGGCGCGAACGTGCTGCCGCACCGGCGGGTGAACCTCGGAACGGGAACCGGCGCCACCGTGCTGCAGGTGATCCGGGCCTTCTCCGAAGCCTGCGGCTTCGATGTGCCCTACCGCCTCGTGCCCCGGCGTCCGGGCGATGCCGCGGCGTCGCTTGCGGATCCGTCGCTGGCCCGGTCGCTCTTCGGCTGGACCCCGTCGTTCGGGCTGGCCGAGATGTGCCGGGACCACTGGCGGTTCCAGTCGGCCGCGACGGCACAGCGCGACGTCGGGCTTCTCGGCCTCGTGGCCGCGCAGAACCGCCGCTTCGGCCGCGCGGTCGAGGACCTGGCCGGGCTACGCCCGATCAACCTCGGCGGCGCGCTGGTGTGATCCGGGCGGCGCGGTTCGTGGGGGCGGCGCTCATGACGCTTGGGGCGACGGCCGCCTCGGCGGAGTGCGATGGCGGACGCGCCACCCGCATTGCCGCCGCGCTCGAGGACGGCTTCGGCGTGCAGTACTGGGGCGAGGGCTACGACGCCGACACGCTCGCCGCCGCGCCGCACGGTCTGCTGATCGTGGAGGCCGCGCGCATAGGAGCGCCCGACAGTGCCGATGGACACGAGGTCCTCTTCACGCCCGACGAGATGCGCCGGATCAACCATGACGGGGCGCGCCCGGTTCTGGTCTATCTCAACCTGACCGAGGTCGAGCCTTGGCGTGACTACTGGCCGGGCGATGGTTCGACACCCGTCTGGGTCGGCCCGGAGACCGCGTCAGGCGACAAGCTTGCCGCGTTCTGGCGCCCCGAGTGGGAGGCGCTCCTGCGCGACCGTGTGCGCCGTTTGCTGGCGACGTGGGCCAACGGGCTGTTCCTCGACGATGCGCTGAACTACTTCGCCGCCGGCAGCATGGCGCCCGGTGGCTCCGGCGCGCCCGCCGATGTGCCCGGTGCCGCGCGGACTCTGATGGCGCTGGTGCAGTCCGTGGCGTCGGAAGCCCGAAAGATCGACTGCGACGCCCTGATCGTGATGAACAACGGCGTGTTCCTCGGCCGCGACGCCGGTCCGGCCTCCGCGGGAGCGTTCCGTGCGGTCACGGACGCGGTAGACGGTATCCTGGTGGAGGACGCGCTGGGCGGCGCCGACCATCCCGATCTTCATGCCGCGCTGACCGAGGACTGGAGCGTCGCGGGCGTGCCGATCCTGACGATCGACTACGCCGGGGCGGACGCCGCCGCTGCGCTGGCGGACCGTGCCCGGCGCCGTGGCTATCGACCCTATATCGCGCCGAACGGCGCCTTTTCACAGCTTTTCCCGTCGCGTCCGCTTACGCCGTAGCGACTGCGGATCCGGTGGGATGCGCGGTCGTCGAGCCCGCCGCGTCGTTCACCTTCGACTCCTCGGCGCCGTGCCCAGCGACCGCCCAGGCTTACCCGTCGAACATCGCCGCGACGGCGGGATCGCGGGCGGCCATGGCGCGCAACCGTTCCAGATAGCCCGTCCCGTCGAGATCCTCGGCCACGATCCGCCAGAGCGCGGGATCCGCGCCGTTCCGCGCGGCGCGCTCCAAGGCCGCGAAGGCGCGGTCCGGGCGTTGGCGCCAGGCGGCCCAGGCGGCGTCCACCAGGGGTGCTTCGGACAGCCGCGCCTCTGTCAGGAGCGCGCGCCACGGGAGGAGGCCCTGCGCGCCGTCGTAGCGCACGAAGGGAAGCAGTGCGGCGGCAGGTGCGGTATCGGGCGCGCGGCGCAGAAGGCTTTCGAGCGCGCCCAGATCCCCGCTCCGCTCGGCATAGGCCGTGACCGCGCGCCACGTCGAAGCGTCAGGGGCGCCGCGCGCCTCCAGCCACGGTCGCAAGAGCGGTCGGGCCGCGCCGTATGCCCCGGCCTCGGCCAGCGCGGTGACAAGGATCGCGCGCGCGGCGGGGCGACGTGCGATGACCTCGGCGGCGACGGGCGCGGCCCTCTGCGGAACGAGAGCAAGCCCTGATGCGAGGCTGCGCGCCAAGACGGCGGCGTCCGAGCGGCCCAGCCAAGCCTCTGCTGCCGCGATCAGAACGGAGTCTCGTCCGGAAGTCAGCGCCAGAGCGGTCGCCCGTTCGACCAGGGCCGGGCTCTCGGGTCCGCCAAGCGCGGCCGCGGCCACGGCGTCGTCCAACGCGCTTTCGGCATCCAGCTGCGCCAGGAGATCGACCCGACGCAGGCGTTCGGCACCCGAGAGCTCGACGAGCGGGGTGGCCGTCAGCAACAGACGCTCGGCCTCGGTGTCGCCAGCGCGCCGGAGCAGCAGCCCGAGCCGGGCGCGCACCTCGGGGTCCGACGCGAGCGCGTGGGCGTTCGCGAGTTTGCCGGCCGCGGCGGCGGTGTCTCCACGGCGAAGGGCCAGATCCGCGCGCGCAACGGGGATCGCGGCAGCTTCAGGCGTGCGATCGGCCAGTTGGGCAAGCAGGGTGTCGGCGCGCAGCGTGTCGCCGGCCTCGGCGGCGAGTGCTGCCTGTCGGAAGGCGAGTTGTGGCGCCAACGGTCCGTCCATCGCATCCAGACGCGCAAGCGCCTCGGCCGGAGGCAGCGCCGCAATGTCGGCCTCGGTGCCGAGGTTCGGATCCGGGCGCAGCCACAGTGCCGCCGCACCGAACGCCAGCGTCAGCGCGCCGAGCGCCAGAAGGACCTCTCTCCATCGGATCATTCAGCACACCCGGCGTCGATTTCGAGCGTCACCGGGGCCGCCCGGCTGTCCGGCACATCGACCTGCCAGCCGTTCTCGTCCCGCTCCATTGGAACCGGTGCGCCGTCGATCCGGGCCCGTGGTGCCTCGCCTGCTATGGACCACCGCGTGGATCCCGGTGCCGAGCCGGAGATCGTAACGACTACGGCGCAGGCGGTGCGGCGCAGGTCGGACAGCCGCGGCCCGGCCTCGATCAAGGAGATGTCGCCGGGGGTGAAACGCGCGGCTGCGCTGTCCCGGCTCTCCGCGAGGGAGATCACCGCCCCAGTGGACGCCGGGTCCAGTGCCAGGAACAGCGACGCGCCGAAGCGACGTGCGCCCAGAACACCGGTGCTGTCGGAAAGATCGAGCGCCAGGGTCCCCGCGTCATCGATGCGCAGCGTCCCCGGGCCGCCCGGTCGGGTCACGCGCCAGCGCAGGGGTCCTTCGGGAAGGATCCGGGTATCGCGCGTGGTCTGGAGCCATTCGCCGTAGGAGGTCGCGTCCATCGGCGTCCGCTCGGGTCCGGTCGTCTGCGCCAGTGCCGAAGAGGCGCCCGAGCGCCCGGGAAAGGTCAGAAAGTCCGACGCCCTCACCAGCAGAACGTCCGGCGCGACGGGCGTGGGCGCGGCGGTATCGGTCACCGTAGCGGCCCGGGTGTGCAGCCCGGTCGGATCGGCGAAGCCCGGGGGACCGGCGAGAGGGCGCACCTCGAGAGCATCGAGGCGGGGCGGGGCGTCCCACGGCGTTGTTGCCGGGCTGCCGACCCGTAGGCGGGGCGTGTCGGGATCGCCGAGCCAACCGCCCTCGGACAATGGCAGGGTCCAGACGCCGGGCAAAGCCGACAGCGTGCCGGCGGCCTCCTGCGCCGCCGAGCCGGCGGGGCCGTCCGCCTGCAGCGCGCCGGGCGCCGGCCACGCGAAGCTCAGCGGGGCTCCGTTGGCCGCGGCAGCCCAGTCGGCGGCGAGGTCATGCGCCGGCTGGCCGAGCGAGGACAGCCCCGTGGCTGCGCCGCGCCGCGTCCAGCCGTCGGGGTCGAGAATGGCCAGCCCGATGCGGCGTCCCTGCGCCACGGACAGGTCCGGAACCGGATGCGGTCCCGCTGGCGCCAGGCGCGAGAACAGCGAGTCCGGATCAGCCAGCCACAGAAGGGCGCCGCGCCCGTCCGCCGCGCGCACGATACGGTCCGACACCCAAGTCCGGGTCCCCGTCTCGAACCCCAGTGCGCGGGGCAGGCCGTCCGGTCCGCGCAGGGTGGCGAGGGGTGTGGCCCCAGGTGGCAGGCGCGGGGCATCGACCGGTCCGGGCGGCACCGAGAGCGGCGCGTCCGCACCCAGCCAGCGGGCCTGCACGGTCAGGCTGCGTGCCGCGCCGTCGTGTAGGATCGTCGCGCGGCGGCCGTCCGTGCCCAACCGCTGCCACAAAGCCGGACCGCCGGCATCGCCCAGGACCAGCGTCGGCAGCGCCGCGCCGCACGCGGCCTCGTTCGCGTTCATCCATTCGGCCAATACGTCCGGACGTGGCACCGGTCCGTCGAACCAGCTGAGAACGCCCGCGATCCGGGTCATGTCTAGGTCATCGGGCAAGGATGCCGCCGCATCGATATACAACGGTGTGAGACCCAGCCGCGCCAGCGTCGGGCCGGCCAGCGTTGCGATGCGTCCCGCGGCGGGGTCGGGCTCGGCCCTGCGGTCGACCAGCGCGATCACATGGTCGGGCAATGCATCGGCCCCGTCGCAGAGCGCGAGCGCGGCTCCGGGCAGGGTCACCATCGCGGCCAGCAGCCCGAGGCACAGCCGAAAGAGCGGCATATCTACACCTTTCGGATGATGCGTCGGGAGCGGCTCCTCCGAACGCGCACCCTATGGAGGATTGTGAAAAATTTGGGGCAATAATAGGGTGCCAAGCGTTCATTGCGAAGGCCGTGGGGGCGAGTCTTCGGATCGAAAGGAATGCCATGCTTGGCGCAACGCTGTCCAAGGCCGCCGTGGGTCTCATCGCGCTTCTCGCCATCGTCGGCGCGGAGAAGCTGCCGATGCTCGCCGGAACGATGCCCGCGGGCGCGCAGCCCGTGGTCAGGCCGGCGGCGCCCGCCACGACGCAGGCCACGGGGCCCGAACGACTTGCCTTCGCCGGTGCAGTGTCGCCGCGTGTGACATCGGACGCTCTTCCCCGTCAGCCGGGGCTTTTCGGATCTGCTACAGCGCGCTGCGAGGACGGGGCGGCAGAGGCCGACCGCGCGCGGATCGGAGACCGCATCGCCCTGCGGGTCTTCGAGGATGCGGCCGACGGCGCCGAGCGGTTCGAGCGACGCGACCTTTCGGGCACATTCCCGGTCGAGGCCGGCGGCGACATCGCCATGCCGGGTCTCGGGCGCATCGCCGCGATCGGCCAGCCTCTGGCCTGCCTCGAAGGACCGGTCTCGGCGGCGCTGGGCGACGAGATGGGCCTGTCGGCCACCGTCACCGCCTCCTTCGCGGCGCGTCCGCCGGTTCTCGTGCAGGGCGCCGTGATCGCGCCGGGCAGCTACGACTACACGCCGGGCCTGACCGTGAGCGCGGTAATCGCCAAGGCCGGGGCCAGCTCGGGCGGGGCCGCGGACACCGCGTTGCGTCGTACGCTGGCCGCGCGTCGCGACGAGCTGCGGGCGCTGCGGGCGGGCCTGGTTCTGGAACATGCGCGGCTGGCGGCGCAGCGGGCGGGTGCGCCGGACCTCGCGCTCGACCCCACCGACCGGCGCGCCCTGACCGAGCGTCTCGGCGCCGACCGTATCGAGGGCGAGGAGGCGGTTCTGCGCGCCGCCCTCGGCTCTCGCGAGATCCGGGCCGAGCGCGACGCGGCGGCCCGTGACGACCTCGACAGCGCGCTGGCCCTCGCCATCGACCGCCGCGACCTGATGCGGGCGCGCCTCGCCGACCTGACCGCCGAGCGGGACCTCCTGGAGGACGCGCTTGGCACCGACTGCCGCGGGCGCTGTAGTTCCCAGCGGACATTCGACGAGTTGCGGCTCGACTCGCTCAACGGGCGCCTGGCCGACCTCGAGCTGACCGTGCAGGATGCCGAGACCCGGGTGATCGAGGCCCGTCAGGCCCGGGACCGGCACGAGCGGGTCGTCGCGCTGGACCACTCCGAGGCAGACCGGACGCTCGCCCTGTCGGTGGCGGAGGCGCTGGCCGATCGCAACGCGCTGGACGCGCAGATCGCGGCGGTGAACGCGCAGCTGGCCGATCTCGGCGGCGCGCCGGGCGACCGCAGCGTTATCGTCGAGCGCCGCTCGGGGCTGCGGACCGAGACCATCGCGGGCACGCCGGACCTGCCGCTCCTGCCCGGCGACCTCGTGACCGTATCGCAGAACGTGGCCGACGCGAGCGTCGCCGGGACGGCGCAGCGATGAGCGCGGTAGGACACGACGGACCAACCTCCGCGCTGCGCCGCGGGACCGCACGCGACGACCTCATGCGCGGCGTGGTGGGCGCGGTGGTCCTGCTGCTGCTGCTCGCCGCGGCCGAGCGCTTCCTTTTCGCGCCGGGCTTCTACGACACGCTTACCCTTCACCCGTTCTGGATCGTCATCCTGATCGCCGCGCTCCAGCACGGCACCGCCGTCGGCTGCGCCGCGGTGGCGATGGCGACGGTGCTGATGGGTTGGCCGGACCGGCTCGTAGGCGAGGATGCCGCCGTCTATGCCGCGCGGGCCGCGGTTCTGCCCTTGCAGTGGCTCGTTGTCGCCCTGATCGTCGGGCTCTATCGTCAGAAACAGATCGTCGAGACCGAGACCCTGCGCGCCGACGCGGCGCGGCTCGAGGGGATGACCGACAGTCTCGCGGCGGAGGTGGAGCGCATGGATGACATGATCGTCTCGCTCGAGCGCGAGGCTGCGGCCCGCCCGGCTGCCGATCCGGCCCCGGCGCCCGTGCCGACGGCTAAAGGCGCGCTGCTGCGCCGGGCGTTGCCCGAACTGTCGGCCCTGGCCGGTGCGCGCGGCGACGAACTGCCAGCCACGTTCGAGGCTGCGGCCAGGGCGCTTCTTGACGGTCCGGTGGCCTTGGTCGCCCGCGATCCCGCCGATGGCACGCTGCTTCTGGGCGACGGCGATGCGCTGGGAGACGATGCCGAGACCGCCGCCATGGCGCTGCGCGCTGCCGCAGAGGATGTCACGGGGGCGACCGTGACGCTGTCCGCCGCCGGTCTTCCGGGCGGCGGTGCTGTCCGACTGGCCGAGCGGGCCGCGACGGTCGAGGCCGGACTGACCGCAATGGTCGTGTTCCGGGCCGTGGACGCAGCCGCCGCCGATGCTGCCGCCGACCGCGTGGAGATCCTGGCCGAGATGGCGCGGATCTCCATCGACCGGCTGAGTCGCGACCTGGGCCTCGGTGCGGATGATGCGGGCAAGGCGCGCCGTGACCGGCGCCGCCGGTGATCCGGTCCTCCGGCGCGCATTCGTCGCGGGCGGCCTGACGGCCGCCGGCGTGGCGAGCGTGGCGCTGGCGGTCTTCGGACCCAGCCTCTGGGCGGCGCTGCTCTGCCATGTCCTCGCGACCTTCCTGTGCCTGCCTGTCCTGTGGCGCGACCGCCCTGCGATGGCGCTTGTCGCGGGAGCGTCCCTCACGCTCGGGCCCTTGGCGGGGCCGGTCCTACTGATCGCCCTGACCGGGCCGGGCCGGGCGCTCGCCGCTCCGGGACCGGAGGCCGATGACCTGCCCGCCGGTCCCGACCAATCCCGCGCCGACCGAATCTGCGCCGAGATCGCGGAGGGCCGCCGGCCCCGCCCCGACGCCGCGCCGGTGCCCGCGCTGGCCGAGATCTTCGTGTCGGGGAGCCTCGCCGACCAGCAGACTGCGCTTGCGGCGATGGTGCGCGACTACGCGCCCGCGCTTCGGCCGGCCCTCGACAGGGCGCTGGCCTCGGACATTCCGGCTGTTCGGGTGCAGGCGGCGGCGGTCTTTGCCCACCTGCGCGACGGCTACGCCGCGCGGGCGCGGGCGCTGACACATGGCACCACGGGCCTGACCGGAGAGGCCCACTCGGCCGAGCTGGCGGTGGTGCGAGGCTCGGGCTTCGTCGATCCCGCCGCGCTCGATGGCGTCGTCACCCCGGCAGAGCCCGAGACCCACACCCGGCATGAAAACGGCGGCACCGGTTCCGGGCGCCGTCGCGCGGTCCGGAGCGCCCCGGCATGAGCTCGGCCATTGAAGCCCCGCAGGCGGATGTCTGCATCGTCGTCGAGGGCTGTTATCCCTTCGTCGCGGGCGGGGTGTCCTCGTGGCTCGACTGGCTGATCCGCACCCAGCCAGAAACCACGTTCTCGGTCGTCGCCCTGACCGCCGACGCGCAACCACGGGACCTGAAATACGAGTTGCCGGACAATGTTGTCGGGCTGCAGACGCTGCCGTTGTCGCCACCGTCGCGCCGGCCCCGGCCCGGCAGGCCCGAGATCGACGGCGACGCCTATGGCGAGGCCCTCACGCGGCTCTGGTCAAAGGGAGATCCGCAGGCGTTCGACGAACTGGCCGACCTCGCCCGCCGCCCAGTGCGCCGCCGGCACTTCGGCCTCGGCACCCCGGCGCGCAGGCCGGATCACGCCGACCTCGTGTCTTCCGGCCCGGCCTGGACCGCAATCGAGACCTGCGCGCGGGCGCTGGCCCCCGAGGCGCCCCTGTCGGACGTGTTCTGGGCGTGGCGTACGCTTGTGGGCGGGCTCATGTCCGTTCTGACGGCGCCGGTTCCGAAGGCCAGGGTCTATCACGCGATCTCGACCGGTTACGCGGGCCTCTATGCCGCCCGCGCCGCGCGCGAGACCGGCGGCCGGGCCGCGATCACTGAGCACGGCATCTACACCAACGAACGGCGAATCGACCTGGTGATGGCGGGCTGGCTGTCGGACAGGGTCCACAAGGGGTTTCGCCTCGACGACACCCGGCGCGAGGTGCGCGACCTCTGGACCCATATGTTCGAGGGGTTCGCCCGCGTCGCCTACGCTCGGACGGACCGGATCACCACGCTCTACGGCGCCAACCAGACCTTCCAGCGCGCGTTGGGCGCCGAGGAGGACCGGCTATCGGTCATTCCCAACGGCATCGCCTTGCAGAAATTCGAGGGGCTGACCCCGGTCACCGGCAAGCCCCGGCCCGTGGTGGGGCTGATCGGCCGGGTTGTGCCGATCAAGGATATAGAGGCCTGCATCCGCGCCGCCGCCGTGGTGCGCGACGCGGTGCCGGATGTGGAATGGCTCATCATCGGCCCGACCGAGGAGGACGAGGACTATTTCGCCGCCTGCCAGCGCCGTGTCGTGGAACTGAAGCTCGAGGATACGGTGCGTTTTACCGGGCGGATGAACATCTTCGACATCCTGCCCAGCCTCGACGTCATGCTGCTGACCTCGATCAGCGAAGCGCAGCCTCTGGTCCTGCTCGAAGCCGGGGCGGCGCGCATTCCGTGCGTCGCAACCGACGTGGGCTCGTGCCGCGAAATCCTCGAAGGTCCGCCCGGCGAGGACCCACCATTGGGACGGGGCGGCTTCGTGGCGCCGCCGATGGATCCGGACGCGCTGGGCGCGGCGGTTCTGAAGTTGCTGGAGGATCCCGAGCTGCGCCGGTCCTGCGGTGAGACATTGCGTGCACGGGTCGAGGCCGGCTTCACCTCCGAGGCCTCGGCGGCCCGTTACGCCGCGCTTTATCGTGAGCTCGCGGCATGAGCGCGGCGAGCCTGATCCGGCAGGTCGCGCGGCAGACCGACTGGTGGTTCGACGGACCGCTTCTGTCGCCCCTGCGCCAGATCGGGGCCGGACTTCTGGTGGCGGCGGGGCCGTGGATCCTCGCGATTGTCACGTTGACCCTGATCGGCGCCGCGACCGAGCCGCGTCTTGGCGCCGTGGTGCTCGAGGACATGCGCCTCGCCATCGTCTACGCCTTCATGCTGGGGCCCATCGTCGCCGCGCCTGCCGGTGTGATCGCCGCGCGCGCGGTGACCGACGCCGTCGGGACCGATGCCGAGGTTCCGGTGGGGGCCATTCTCATGATCGCCGCCGGAATCGCAGGCATAGGAGCAGAGGCGCTGGCCGCGACGGTTGCGCTGATCTTCGGGCTGACCGATCCCGGCCTCGCGCTGGCCTTCGCGGTGCTGACCGCGGTGTCGGCCATGATGTGGACCGCGTTCCCGGTCCTGACCGCATGTCGCGCCCGGTACCGCCTGATCGTCGCTTTCGCGGTGGGCATGGCAGCGGCGCTCGGGCTGTCGCTGGCCGTGGCGGGAATCGCACGGTCGGGGGCGGACGTGGTGTGGTGCTTCACCACGGGAATCGCGCTGTGCTTCGCGCTGTGCGTGGTGCCGCTCGACCCCGCCGCGCTGACCCCCGCGGCCCTGCGTGACGCTGCCCGCCGCCTTGGCGGCGCTGGACGGTCGGCCTGGCCGCTGGCGCTGGGCGCAAGCCTCGCCATCGCGGGCGTCTGGGCGGACAAGTGGGTGGCGTGGGCGTGGGCCGGGGGACAGGTCTCGGCCGCAGGCTTCCGGCACCTGCCGGCCTACGACAGCGCGCTGTTCCTCGCGCAGCTTTCGGTTTTGCCGGGCCTTGCGGCCATCGCCATGTTCTACGAGGGGCCCGTCCGCGCGGCGATGGCACGGTTCCGGTCCGAACTTACGCGGGGAACATCCCTGTCCGGGGCAGAGCGTGCGGTGGGGGTCGTCGCGGCCCGGCTCTGGACCGGGCTGTGGCGGATCACGGTGGCGCAGGCGGCGCTGAGTGCGGCCCTGATCCTCGCCTCGCCGGCGCTTGCGGCGGCGGGGGGGCTCCGGCTCGACCAGTTGCTGCTGCTGCGCACGGGGATCGCCGGGGCGTTCCTGCACATGATCCTGCTGGCTGCGTCGGGGGTGCTGATCCTTGCCAACCGCAAGGCGGCCTTCGCCGCGGTCCAGGCGGCGTTCCTCGGGTTCAACCTCGCCCTCAGTGCGGCGCTGGTGGCAGGGGGGCACCTGTCTGCCCTCGGCTTCGCGGGGGCGGCGGCACTGGCGGCCGCGCTGACGGTCGTTCTCGCGATGCAAACAGTGGGGGAATTGCTCAGGCATGTCTTTCTAAGTGGAAACGATGGCCTGTTCAGGTCAGACTAGGCGAATGGCCCCGGCGAATCGATCTGGGTCAAACTCTGCATTTGATGAATAAACCTTTGGTTTAGTGATCTGCGGCCATGCTTATTAATTGGTGCGTTTTTAAGTATTTAGTTGTTTCGAGTTTTGAAAATTGTACGCAAAGGTTGCGCGATGCGACTTTCGAGCCCCTTCGGAATTGAATTCCGTCGCGGGCCTCATCCCTTTGTGCTAGAGACTCCATAAAATGATACAGCGTCCGCACTGAACCGGACGCGCCCGTTTTTCCCGCCGCGCACGAGGGCTGCCACCTCTCGCGCAGGCCGTCTGCCACCTGGGTTTAAAGCCATGACCGAGACTGTCCTGTCGATCGCCCTGATCGACCCCCTTCCGCTGCGCCGTGCCGCCTTCGCCGCGATGCTGGCCACCTGGGCCCCGCGCTCCGGCGTCGGGCTCGTGTCCGGCGCGGATCTCGATGCGGTCGGGTGCGAGGAGACCGGGACCCGGCCGAACCTCGTTCTGGTGAACCTCGGTGGATTGCCGTTGTCTAGCCCCGAGGGACGAGAGCGGGTGGCGGCGATGGCCAAGGCCCATGACGGGGCGCTCGCGGTGATCGTCGATACGCTCAGCCCGGCCTGCGTCGCCGTGGCGTTCGATCTCGGCCTGCGTGGCGCGATCCGCACCTCCGAGACCCCCGAGGTGGTGTTCGCGGCTCTTACCTTCATCGCGGCGGGTGGGTGCTACATCCCGCACGCGCGCGACACTGTGCAGGATCCGCGCACCATGTCCTACCTGCCGCAGGGCATCGACGAGGCGACCGGGCCCGACCACGCCGAGGACGAAATCGGGGACAACTCCGATCACGACCTGACCCCGCGCCAGTACGACGTCCTGGCGGCGCTGGCCGAGGGAGCGTCCAACAAGGAGATCGCGCGGACGCTCGATCTCTCGGAGGCGACGGTCAAAAGCCACATCCGGCAGGTCATGCGCAAGCTGAAGGCGCAGAACCGGACGCAGGCGGCGCTTCTGGCGCGGGACCTGCGGCGTCAGACCCGCTCGCGCGCCTTCCTGCCGCCGTCGCAGGGGCAGGGTTCCCGCGAAGCCGTGGTCGTGAAGTGACGCGTGTGATCAGAGGCTGAGGAGAGTCGGAGGCGGCGTATCGTCGGCCGCATTAAGCGCCCAGTCATAGAGCGTCGCGATCTGCCGCGCCTTGGTATGCCATGTGAAATGCCGGGACACGCGGTCCCGGCCGGCAGCACCGCGCGCGGCCAGCCCGGAGCGATCGTTCGCAAGAGCCGTCAGCCGCGCCCGCATGGCGGCCACGATCCCGGCGCGGTCGGTCAGGGGCACGGTGTAGCCCGTGCGGTCGTCCACCAGCTCTCCGGGTCCGGCGTAGTCCACCACCAGCGGCGGCACCCCAAGAGCCATTGCCTCGAGCACGGCACCACCGCCGAATTCCCGGATCGAGGGAAAGGCGAACAGGTGTGCCCGGCCCAGCACGCGCTGGACGTCCGCATGCGGACGCCAGCCGTGGAACGTCACCGCGTCGCCCACGGGTGCGGCCGCGCGCAACGTGTCCATCATCGGGCCGTCTCCGACGATCTCGAGCCGCATCCGGCCCGCGTGCAACAGCGGCAGCGCCGCCTCCAGCAGCATGTCCGGCCCCTTGTAGGGCACCAGCCGGCCCACGAAGCACGCGACCAGCGGGCCGTCGGAAGGGCGCGTCTGCGCCGTGCCGAACCGCTCCGGGTCGATGCCGTTCTCGGGTAGCCAGACCACCTTGTGCGCGTGGCGCGCGGGAATCTCGGAGGCGGTGTGACGCGATCCCGCGAGGATGGCGGTCGCGTGGCGCAAGGTGGCGTCGCGGCCGGGCAGGGCGCGGTAGACACCGCGCAGGTAACTCAGCCATTCCCTCTCGCGCCGCCGCTCGGCGTCGAAGGCGCGTGGCCACGGCACCCCGCCGTTGAGCGGACCGAGTAGGACGGCCGTACCGGTGCGGGCGACTTTCGCGGCGAGGGGCGAGGGAATCGTCGGCGACAACGGCGTGACGCGGTGCACGATATCCCAGTCGCCGCGCGTGATCTCGCTGCCGAAGCGTCGCCAGACCAGCCGCTCGAACCACGGGTAGGACAGAGCGTTCAGTGCCTGGATCATCGTCCAGCCCTTGCCCTCGCCCATGCGCAAGGCCTGTGCCACGCGCCACGCCGGCCCCGCCAACGCCTCGGAGTCGATCGCGGTAAAGTCGGTGCCCTCGCGCAGCCCGGCGCGCAGGATGGCGTCGCGGTTTCGCACCTGCGTGACAAGGTGGACATCCGCGACTTCGGACAGCGCGCGGGCCAGCGACCAGCCGACCAGCGGCACCGACACCCACTCGGGATTGGCCGCCTCGGCGATGACGAGGACGCGAGGGCGCGAAGTCGTTGCCATCACAGGATGGGTTTCCAGCCAAGGCGCGACCGGGGCTGCTTGGGCTCTTGCAGGCGCTCGGACCGCAGCGCCTCGGCATACCCTGTCAGCGCCCCGGCGATCATCCAGGTGATCGGGGTGAGCGTGGCGTTCGGCAGCATGTCGAAGAGGTTGAAGGCGAGAAGCAGACCCAGCGGCGCGATGAAGGGCGTCACCTCGCCGTTGCGGCGGCTCACGGTTTCGCGCCAGAGCAGGAACAGCGGCAGCGAAATCAGGCCGAACTCGGCAAGAAAACCGATCCAGCCGTAGATCCCGATGGTGATGATCCAGCGCCCGTCGGCCACGGTCTCGATCCGGCCGGTCACCTCGTCGTGGACATGGTTGCGCCCCCAGCTGCCCCAGCCGAAGAGAGGCTTGCGCTGCGCGCGGTCCAGAAGCTGGTTCTCCTGGTCGAAGCGGAAGCCGACCGAGTTCGCGCGGTCGGGGCTGACCGCCGCGGCCCTCTCGAGGATGGCATCCTCGGGCACAGCGCCCACCCCTTTCATCAGCGGGTAGGACAGCGCGAGGCAGGCGATCAGAATCGCCGCGTTGATCTGCATCACCGGCCCGAGCAGCAGCACCAGCGGCACGAGGCCCACCGCCAGAACGATCGCCCCCAGCGACTTGGCCAGGACCAGCACCGCGGCGAGGTAGAGGCCCCCGACGAAATAGGTGATGCGGTTGCCCTCCCGGTCCGACTTCCACAGCGCCCACGCCGCGACCAGCGCGCTCATGCAGAAGAACGCGACCCAGATGCCGTGGTAGAGGAACACGGTCGGGCGGAAGCCGCCGAAGCGGATGGTCTGCTCGAACGAGTGCTGGAAGTAGCCGTAGATCCACAGGTTCAGCTGCGGCGACAGGCGGATCTCGATCAGCATGAGCACCGAGTAGACCAGCCCGCCGTGAAACAGGGCCAGGAGCAGCTCGCGCTGCGCCGGTCCGGTGGCCAGAAGTCGCCGCGCCAGCAGGAACGGTAAAATAAGCAGGGCCTGTTGCAGCGGCAGGGCGACCGCGTCCTTGAGCCCGAGACCGGGCACGTAGTTGCCGGTAAAGACCAACGGTTCGGGATTGGCCAGCACCGTGACCACGGGCGACAGCACGAAGATTGCCAGAAGCACCCGCGCGAGGCCGTTGCGCGGCAGCAGCGATGCACCGGCCCCCTGCGTCCAGACCAGCGCCACCAAGGCCGAGAGCGCGGGGATATTGTGCTTGGTCAGTGGCGGGAACAGCGGCAGGTCGAAGGCCGCGGGCGGTTCGGGCAGCAGAAGGTAGCCGCCAACCAGCGCGAGGATCATCGCGCGTGCGGGCGACAGGCGGCGGAACAGTAGTGCCGTCACCACCGGCCAGAGCGCCAGCGCCAGGTAGGCGAGGAGGTTCGGCATGGTGCCTCGGCTCCGCTGCGGCGCGGGGCCGCGTCAGGTCCGGCCCGCTGAGTGGCCGGAGGGATTGGTCAGGCGTCGGCCAGAAGCGCTGCCGCGGCCCCTGCCGGGATGAACTCGACGGAGGCAAGATCGATGGCTTCGGGCCGCACGCCGGGAAGGTAGCAGACCAGTCGGTCGGCGTCGCCGGAAACGAGCCGCACCTCGGTCTCGTCGTAGTCGGCGTCGTAGCTCAGGCGCAAGTCCTCGGGCCCTGGCATCGTCGCGCCGTCGGGGCAGACCACCACGAGTCGGTCGAGGTCGGGGCGGAAGTCATTGAAATAGGGTTCGGGCGCATCCACGACCGGCGGGATGATCCGGCGCGGGGTCGCGAGGGGAGGCGCCGGCGGTGCAGGCCGCGGTCGCGGCGCCCGGGCCGCGTCCGGCACACGCCGGTCCGAGGACAGCAGCGCGAAGCCGGCCGCGCTCATCGCCAGCGCGGAGCCGAATGCCGCAAGCGTCGGAAGCAACATCGTGACCTCTCCTGTCCTCCGGCCCGGATGGGGCGTCTCGAAGATCAGGCTAGGCGTGGATTGGGCAGCGAATATGGCCGAAACGGTGCGATTTCGGTGCGTCGGGCACGCGGTGGCGCGTCAGCGACCGGTGCCGCGGAACCAGTCCCGCAGCTTGCGGCGTCGGCGGCCGAAGCGGTCCCCGGCAGCGTCGAACCCCTCGCTCCAGTCGTCGAGCACCGGGTCGATCCGGGCCTGCCGGAAGCGGCGCCAGCGGACCCAGATGGCCCAGAAGATGGCAGCCAGGACGATCAGCGTGATGATCGCGCGCCATGGCCAGATCCGCACGTCCGGCCCCTCGACGGCGCGCACCGACAGCGCGTTGGGATAGATCGACAGGAACTCCAGCCGCCAGCCGTAATGGCTGACCGCGACCCATGTGGGGTCGGCGGCGGTCGAGCTGAGGTCCGAGGCGACGGCCTGCACGTTCGAGCTGTCGAACTTGAAGTAGGGCGGCCAGCCCCAGCCGGTGTCCTCGTTGCGGTAGACCCGGACCGCTCCACCGTCGCGGCGCGACTGGATGAAGAAGACGTCCCGGTTCTGGGTGGCCGCGGTCGATCCGTCGGCTCGCGTCCAGAAGAACCGGTTGATGCCCCCGAAGTCCTGTCGCCGTTCGTAGGTATCGGTGATCCGGACCACGTCGTTCTGCGGCAAAGTGTAGTGCAGGAAGGCCAGCACCACGATCCAGAACAGGACGATCGCCGCGCGTGTCACGAATCGCATGTGGGCTCCTCCCGCCGGTGGCGCGCATCGGTTTGTTGCGCTCGCACGGAGGGGCATAGCGCAGTTGCGGCGGTGCCGGAAGCGCCGGTCGCGCGGTCAGCTCACGCGGTTGAGCTGATCGGCGAGAGTGCGCAGACGGGCCTGAAGCTCGATCGCCTCGGACTGGGTCATGCCCGTCGCCTGTGCCACGCGCCGCGGAACGTGCGCCGCGCGGGCCTCCAGCCCGCGTCCGCCTTCGGTCAGCCGCACCAGAACGCGCCTTTCGTCCGCGGTGTCGCGGACCCGGCGCACGCGTCCCTGCGCTTCCAGCCGCTTGAGAAGCGGCGTGAGCGTATTGGTTTCCAGGTGCAGCCGCTTGCCGATCTCGCCCACGCTCTGCGGACTTTCGGCCCAGAGCGTGCGGAGCACGAGGTACTGCGGGTACGTCAGGTCCAGCGGCCCGAGAAGTGTCTTGTAGAGACGACCGAACGCATGCTGCGCCGTGTAAAGGTCGAAGCACAGCAATTCGTCGAGCGCGGGGTCTGTCACGGCGTCGGTCATCTGAGACAAATGATCGCATTCCCTTCCGGCTTCAACCTCCCCGCGCGTGCGGAGGTGCATATTTGCGTCAAAAGAGAGCGGTCCGGGCTCGAAGAACCCATGAGCCGGCTTTTGCGCGAGGGGCCGCCTAGGATAACGTCCGGAACAGGCGATTGGTTGCCGCGAAAGGTTCGAATGATGCGCTTTGTCCATTTCGGCGCCGGCGCGGCGCTCTTGGCCCTTCTTCCCGTGGCGGCCTCCGCGCAGGAGGACGAAATCACGGAGGCCCTGGACGCCGCCCGTTCTGCCTACGAGGACGGCGATATCCAGTTCGCCATCGACGAGCTCGACTTCGCCCGCCAGCGGCTGCTGGAGTTGAAGACCGACGCGCTCGAGCGGTTCCTCCCCGAGGCTCCCGAAGGCTGGAGTCGCGAGATCGACACGGACATGGCGCAGGGACTCGCGTTGATGGGCGGTGGTGTCGGGGCCGGGGCGGACTACGAGGGGCCGGACGGGGAAACGGTCTCGATGTCGCTCATGGCCGACAACCCGATGGTTGCCTCGATGGCCGGCATGATCGCGAACGCCGCCATGATGGGTATGACGGTCGAGCGCGTGGGCCGGCAGCGGATCGCCCTGCAGGACGATCAGGCGATGGCGCTGATCGGAAACCGGGTCCTTCTGCAGGCCGAGGGCGCGGCGCCCGAGGTCCTCATGTCCCTGATCGAGCAGGTGGATTTCGACGCGCTGACGGGCTTCGGCCAGTAGGGGTCAGGCCCCGCCGCCCAGTTCGAATACGGGGCCGCCCGCGGCGCGGGCGTCCTCGGCGTCGTGGGTGACCATGAGCACCGGCAGCGCGCGGGTGCGGGCCCTTTCGAAGACCAGCGTGCGCATCTGCGCCCGCAGCGCGGCGTCGAGGCCCGAGAACGCCTCGTCGAGCAGAAGCGCGCGCGGCTCGGACAGCAGCATCCGGATCAGTGCCACGCGGGCCTTCTGTCCGCCCGACAACGTGTCGGGATCACGGTCCTCGAACCCGGCTAGGCCGACATCGGCCAACGCCTCGGCGACGGTGGCCCGCCGGTCGCTCGCTCGTCCGCCGGGGGCGAGCCCAAAGGCCGCGTTCTCGCCCACCGACAGGTGCGGAAACAGCAGGTCGTCCTGGAACAGGATGCCGATGCGGCGGGCATGGGCCGGCGCGTCGGTCACGTCCTCTCCGTTCAGGAGAATACGGCCCTCGCCTTCGAACCCGCGTGAAAGAGTGCCGGTGAGATAGGCCAGCAGGGTCGACTTGCCCGCACCGGAGGGGCCCATCACGGTCAGCACTTCGCCTGGCGCGACGTGCCGGTCGATCTCCACGAGCGTCGCGCCCTCGCGGCGGATGCGGATACCGTCGAGCGTCAGTCCCTCAGCCACGCAGTGCCCTCCGGTTCCGGAACACGAGCGCCGGGACGATCAGTGCCACCCCGAACGGCACCATCACCGCGGCGGTCTGGGCGAGCCCGTAGACCCCGATGGCCCGGCGGTCGCCGCCCGAGGCCAGCGCCACCGCCTCGGTCGTCAGGGTGTCGACGCGGCCGCCGCCGACGATGAGCGTCGGCAGGTATTGCCCGACGCTGACCGCCATCGCCACCGCCGCCGCCGTCAGGATCGGACGCAGAAGCATCGGCAGCCGCACGCGCCACAGCACCCCGGCGGGTCGCGCGCCGAGGGCCGCCGCCGTGGTCGCGTAGCGCGGGTCCCAGGCGCGCCACGGATCGCCGAGCGACAGGAAGAGATAGGGCAGGACAAAGACCACGTGCGCCAGGATCACCGGCCCCAGCCCGCTTTTCAAACCGACCGACAGCAGGAGGGTCTGCAGGCCGGGCAGGAACGCCACCTGCGGCACGAGAAGCGGCAGGTAGATCAACCACAATCCCTTCTGCGACAGGGCCTTGCCACGGCGGTGTTCCGCTTCGAGGCACCCGATCACGAAAATCAGCGACAGGCCGGTGGCGATCGCGGCGATCAGCGCAGTCGTGGCGACGGTCGCGCCGCCGCCCGTGGCGAAGCGCATCCAGCTTCGCAGGTCCAGCCCGCCGGGCAGTGGGTCGGGGAAGCCCCAGAAGCCAGCGACGCTCCAGATTCCGAGGGTCAGCAGTCCCAGCAGGACGCTTCCCGCGGCGATGGCCGCCGCGCCGAGGGCAACCGGACGCGCGGCCGCATCGGCTCGACCCGCGCGCAGGCCGGAACCGATCCAGCGACGGCCGAGAAAGGCGACGGCGCCTTCGCCCGCGCGCCAGACCAGCAGGGCCGCGCCAACGAGAACCAGTTGCAGGACGGCCCCCGCCGAAGCCGTGAGCCGCATGGCGAGATCCGGGTCGCCCATCCAGCGCACGATCTGCACCGACAGCGTTGGCGGCGTGGTCGGCCCGAGGATCAGCGCAACGTCCACGACCGACATCGAGTAGGCCAGCACCACGTAGACCGGCAGCCGAATTTGCGCGTAGATCGAGGGGAAGACCGCCAAAAGCCACCCCGCGACGCGCCCGTATCCCAGTGCCGCGGCGACGCGCATCCGCCGTGTGGCATCGGATTGCCCCAGCGCCGCCAGCGCCATGAGCAGCAGGAACGGCATCTCCTTCACCGTGAGCCCCGCCGCCATCGCGAGGCCCCAGTGGTCTTGCGTCACGGCAATGTCGGGTGGACGCTCCCACCCGGTGAGCCACGGCGACAGAAGCCGCGCGAGCCAGCCCGACGGAGCCACGAGAAATGCCAGTCCGAAGGCCGCGGCGGCATGTGGCACGGACAGAAGCGGGGACAGAACCCGCTCCAGCGCGAGAAAGGCACGCGTGCCCGACCAGCCGGCGAGAAACAGCGCAGTGATCGCAAGCGCCGCGAAGGTGGCGAGGAACCCGGTGGTCAGCGACAGCCGCACGGCGGCGGCCAGGCCGGGCCAGTCGAGCAGGCTCTGCAGCGGCCCGAGGCCAAGGGTCGTCAGGCCCGCCGCCGGGTAGAACCCCGCCGCGGGCAGCAGCGTACCCGCCAGCCCCGCCGCCACCGGACCCAGCATCGCCACCATCGTGAGCGGCGGCAGGGCCCGCAGGCCGGCGGGCAGGCGCGCGGCGGTCACGGGATCAGCGGCCGGCGCCGTAGCGGTCGGTCCAGTCGTCCGAGATCCGGGTCATCCAGCTGGGGTGCGGCTCGGGCTGGACCTCTCCCAGGTCCTGCGGCGACAAAGTCGCGACGCCGAGCTCGAGCGCCTCGAATGCGGCGCGGTCCTCTTCGGGGAGCTCGGCGACGTCAAGCACGGTGCCGTAGCCCAGAACGTCCGGATCCTGCGCGCGGACCTGTGCCTCGGGGGACATGAGGACGTTCGCGACCACCATCGCGCCGGCCTTGGAGCCCGAGTTGTAGGGGATCGCCACGAAGCTCGCGTTGCCCAATGTGCCGTCCTCCAGCACGAATGTCCGGACCGAGGGCGGCAGGCGGTTGTCCGCGATGGCGGTCGACGCCTCGCCCGGGCTGAACGAGATGGCGAGGTCGATCTCGTCATCGGCCATCAGTCGCAGCTGGTCCGGACCGGTCTGCGGATAGGCGTCGCCGCTGCGCCACAAGTTCGGCGTCAGCTCGTCGAGATAGTCCCAGAGCGGCGCGACGACGGTGTCGTAATCGGCCTCGTCCACCGGCTGCTGAAGGACGGCGGGGTCGTCCACCAGTTCGATCAGCATCTGCTTGAGAAACGTCGTTCCGAGGAAATCGGGCGGCTGCGGGTAGGTGAAGCGGCCGGGATTGGCCTCGGCCCAGTCAAGGATCGCTTCGGCGGTGGGCAACGGCTCGGGCAGGTCTTCGGTATCGTGCATGAAGACCACTTGCGCCATCGCCCACGGCGCCTCGTAGCCCTCGGTGGGCACGGTGAAGTCCGTCTGCACGGTCTTTCCGTCCACGTCGACGTATTGCCAGTTCGGCAGGTCTTCGGCGAAGGGGCCGAACAGCAGGTCCTGCTCTTTCATCGACTTGAAGTTGGGACCGTTGATCCAGATCAGGTCGACGGCCCCATCCTCGTCCTCGCCCGCCTGCTTCTCGGACAGGACGCGGGTGACCGCATCGGCGGTGTCGGCGAGCTTCACGTGCTCAAGCGTAACGCCGTACTCATCGGCCACGCGATCGCCGATCCAGACGATGAAGTCGTTGGTCGCGGTCGATCCGCCCCAGGCGTGCCAGTAGACGGTCTGCCCGTCCGCGGCCTCGGTCACCGCGTCCCAGTCGGACGGTGCGGGCTGCGCGAAGGCCGGCAGCGCGGTACAGAGCGCGAGGGCGGAAAGCGTTGTGCGAAACATGTCAGTCCCTTGAGTCGAAGGCGCGATACGCGCCGAAAAGGCGCAGGGCGCCGGTCGCGAAGCATAGCGCCGCGAAGATCCCCGCCAAGACCGGGAACTGCCCCGGAAACAACGCGATGGCGACGAAGAAGAGGATCGTCTCGGTGCCTTCGAGAAGGCCGTTCGAATAGTAGAGCGACTTCACGCCCTGCGCCGAAGTCTCCATGTCGTGCTTCTCGGCAAGAATGGCGTACCCTAGGAACGACGCCCCGTTGAAGTAGAACGATGTCAGCAGGATCGCCCCCGCGACGGCGTTCTGGGCGGGGTCGTGCAACACGAACCCGAGCGGGAAGACGCCGTAGAAGAGGAAGTCGCAGGTGATGTCGAGATAACCGCCGTAATCGCTCTTGTGGCTGGCGCGGGCCACCGCGCCGTCCAGCCCGTCGGCAAGGCGCGACACGAGTAGCAGCACCAGCGCCCAGGCAAAGGCCCCGAACGCGGCGGCGCCGGCAGCGGCCAGCCCCAACGCGAGGCCCGCCAGTGTCACGACGTTCGGTGTCGCCCCCCAGCGCGCCAGCACCCGCCCGGCCGCGTTCAGCGGCGGGTCGATCATGCGGCGGGCGGTGGCGTCGAGCATCGGCAGCCTCGTGGGCAGGGCGTGTGTTGTGGCACAATGCACCCTGTCGCCCCTGCGACAATCCGCGCCACGCAAACGTGACGGGTGTGTCAGGGACGGCGACCGGGGCATCTCCGCCGCGTTGCACGAAAATGTGTGGCGCGGATCTGTGATCCGGCGCGCGATGCGTATACCCCGCGCCATGCCGCGCGGTCCCCCGCCGGACATGGATTGCTGCGGCCTGCCTCCGCCCCATATAGCAGGGCGGGCGCGATGGACGGAAAAGGACGACGGGCATGGCTTTGGCCGGGCGCCTCTCGCGCACCCAGATGCGGATACTTCAGATCGTGGTGAGCGTCTCCGTGCTCGCCATTCTCTGGCACGCGGTCGACGGGCAGGAGGCCCTTCGTATCCTGCGTCGGGCCGAACCGGTGTGGCTGGCGGCAGCATGGGTCGCGCTCAGCATCCAGACGGTCCTGTCCGCCCTGCGATGGAAGCTCTGCGCCCGTGAACTGGGACAGACCTTCACTGTCGGGCAGGCGATTTCCGAGTATTACCTGGCGCAGATCGTGAACCAGTCGCTGCCGGGCGGTATGGTGGGCGATGCCGGCCGCGCGGTGCGCGCGCGCCACCAGGCGGGCCTGCTGCGCGCCAGCCAGGCCGTCGTGTTCGAGCGGCTCGCGGGCCAGGCGGTGGTGTTCGCCGTCATGGCGACGGGGTTCGCCTGGACCTACTTCGCCCCCGGCGGGCTGACATGGCCGTTCTGGCTGCGGTCGATCATGCTTCCGCTGGTCCTCGGCGGCATGGCCGTGCCGGTGGTGTTCTGGTTGACATGGATGTTGCCCGGGCCCCAGCGCCGCGCACTCGACGACCTCTGGTTCGCGCTGCACGCGGCAATTCTGAAGCCGCGCGTCCTGCCATGGCAGGTGGTAATGAGCATCGGCACAACGGCCTGCAACCTCGGGGCCTTCGCCTTCTGCGCCCGCGCCACCGGCACCGAGTTGCCCTTCGCGGCGATCGTCACATTGGTGCCGCTGATTCTCTTTACCATGCTGATCCCGGTCTCGATCTCGGGCTGGGGCCTACGCGAGGGGGCGGCGGCGACGCTGTTCCCGGTCGCGGGTTTTGCCAGCTCCACGGGTCTCGCCGCGTCGGTGGCCTTCGGGCTGATCTTCGTGGCGGCGGTGCTGCCCGGCATCGTGCCGATCCTGCGCCGCCGGTCGCACCGGCCTCCGGGCAAGCCCGCCCGCTCCGAGAGCTAGTCCGCGGCGTCCGCCCGCGCCCGCGTCATCTCATCGGCCAGTGCGCGCATGTCGCGCAGCAGCGGGTGCGTATCGGTGCGTGCACGCCCGTATCCCAGGTTGAAGGCGTAGTCGAAGCCCGGAGGGTTGGCCCCGGCGACGTGCTGAAGCACCGTCTCGATCTTGTCGAGCCCCTTGGCCATGCGCGCTTCGGGAGTGTCCGCAGCGGCGTATTCGTCCCAGAGCGCGCGCATCCGGTCGCGCAGATCCTTCGGCAGCGGCTCGGTCAGCGTGGCGAAATCGGCTTTCTCGCGCGCCTCGCGGCCATCGTCGGCGCGCTGCTCGGTGGCCGGCACGTCGCCCGAGATCGCCTCTCCCAGATCGTGGACGAGACAGAGCTCCACCAGCTTCAGCGTGTCGATCTCCGGCAGGTCGTCGCGCAAGAGGATCGCCAGCAGCGCCAATCGCCAGGAATGGTCGGCGACGCTTTCGGGCCGGCCGACGCCGGTGTGGCCGCTGCGGAGCGTGCCCTTGAGAGGTTCGGCCCCTTGCAGGAAGGCCACTATGCGCGCGAGGCGCTCAGGATCCGGGGTGGTGGTCATGCCATTCGCATAGCACGTTCCACCCCCTCCCGGACGAGCGAATTCGGCTTTCGCCGTCCTGACGGGCACGTCGCGCATCGGGTCGCCCCTGAGGTAGGCACCGCGCGAATCCGAACTGTGTCCGCGCTGCCGCGAAGACCGACCAGCTGTCGCAAATGTCTCGGACAGACCGAGAAGCGGCGTTTTTGTCTCAGCCGACAATTAGCGTCATCTTCATCACACGGGATCAGGATCAGTTCCAATTCCTGAGTGCAGGTGCGCCCATGCTACGCGATGCCGACGTTCTTTCCCTTCTCCTCCAGCGCCAGCCGGGACACTCGCTCGCGCGGGATTTCTACACCGATCCGGGCCTCTTCGAGGTCGACATGCAGCGGATCTGGTATCGCGACTGGCTCATCAGCGCAGCCTCCGCAGAACTGCCGAAGCCCGGCAACTACGTGACCCGCCAGATCGGCGCATACTCGGTGATTCTCGTCCGCGGCCACGACGGCGTGGCGCGGGCCTTCCACAATTCGTGCCGTCACCGCGGCAGCCGCATCTGCTCGGCCGCCAAGGGCACCAACCCGAAACTCGTCTGCCCCTACCACCAGTGGACCTACGAGCTTGACGGCCGGCTGCTGTGGGCGCGCGACATGGGCCCGGACTTCGACCCGTCCAAGCACGGCCTCAAGACCGTCCATTGCGAAGAGGCCGGCGGCCTCATCCTGATCTGCCTGGCCGAGCACGCGCCGGACGTGACCCCGTTCCTCGAGGCGGCGGAGGCCTATGCCGGCCCGCACGACATGAAGAACCTCAAGGTCGCCTACCAGTCCAACATCGTCGAGCAGGGCAACTGGAAGCTCGTGATGGAGAACAACCGCGAGTGTTATCACTGCGCGGGCTCGCACCCGTCGCTGTGCCGCACCTTCCCCGAGGATCCCAAGGTGTTCGGCACCAATCCGAACGAACAGGCTCCGGCGCTGCGCGATCACATCAAGAAGTGCGAGGATGCCGGCATGCCGTCGGCCTTCAAGGCCGCGCCCGACACCCAGTGGCGGTTCGTCCGCATCCCGTTCGTCGGCAATGCCTCGTCCTACACGATGGACGGCAAGCCTGCCGTCTCCAAGCGCACGGGCCGGGTCCCGTTCGACGACGCGGGCAGCTGCCTCGTCTACCACTACCCGTCGAGCTGGAACCACTTCCTGTCCGACAACTGCCTCGTGTTCCGCATGACGCCGATCTCGCCGACCCAGACCGAGGTTTCGACCACGTGGCTCGTCAACAAGGACGCGGTCGAAGGCGTGGACTACGACCTCGAGAAGCTGACCGAGGTCTGGATCCACACCAACGACGAGGACCGTGCCATCGTGGAGGAGAACCAGCGCGGCGTGAATTCGCCCGCCTACGTCCCCGGCCCCTATTCGCAGCAGCACGAATCCGGCGTGATCCAGTTCGTGGACTGGTACGCCCGCACCCTGCAGGAGCGGCTGACCGGCCGCGCCATGCTCGCAGCCGAGTAAAGACCGATCGGACGACACAACATGATACCGATGCCCCGTCAGGATTCGCCCGTCTGGGCGGACAGCGAAGAGCTGGAGTGCGTCGCAACGGTGCCCGAGGCACCGAACGTGATGAGCTTTGCCTTCCGTCCGCCCTCGGGCGCGCGGTTCCACTTCCGGGCGGGGCAGTTCATCACGCTCGACCTGCCGGTGCCCGGCGGCAACGTGCAGCGCACCTACACGATCTCGTCGTCACCCTCGACGCAGGCCTTCATCACCGTGACGGTCAAGGCGCAGGCCGACAGCATCGGCACCCGCTGGATGCTCGACAACCTGCGGCCGGGGATGCGGATCCGCGCCTACGGTCCGGCGGGCCACTTCCATGTGCCGCCGCAGCCGGACGGGCGCTACCTGTTCATCTCGGCCGGGTCGGGGGTCACCCCGATGATGTCGATGTCGTCGTTCCTGTGGGAACGCGGCGAAGAGCCCGACATCGCCTTCGTGCACTGCGCGCAGTCGCCGCAGAACATCATCTTCCGGCAAAAGCTCGAGTACATGGCAAGCCGGACCTCGGGTCTGAAGCTTCACTTCGTCGTGGATGATGACGACCCCTACACCGTCTGGACCGGCTATCGCGGGCGGCTTTCGGCGCTGATGCTGGGCCTGATGGTGCCAGACTACCTCGAGCGCGAAGTCTATTGCTGCGGGCCCGAAGGCTTCATGGAGGGCGTACGCGAGATGCTGATCTCGCTGGGCTACGACATGGAGAATTATCACCAGGAAAGCTTCAGCGCCCCGGCCGAAAGCCGTGCCGAGCTGACCGAGTTCGACGACCTCGTCCCGGACGAAAGCGCCGCGGCCGAGGTGGTCTTCGCCAAGTCGGGCGTCACGGCGCCTTGCCACGAGACCGACACCATCCTCAACGTTGCCAAGGGTGCCGGGCTGAACCTGCCGTCAGGCTGCACTTTCGGTCTCTGCGGCACCTGCAAGGTCCGCAAGACCTCGGGAGAGGTGCACATGGTCCATAACGGCGGTATCTCGGACGAGGACATCGCGGAGGGCTACATCCTCGCCTGCTGCTCAAACCCGATCGGCAAGGTCGAGGTCGAAGTCTGAACGCCGCGCCCCGATGAGAACGCCGCGGGCCGCGCGCCCCCGGATTTCCGGGATATTTTCGCCTAGAAGAAAAGCCGGGCGGGCGCGCCCTGGAGTGCGGCGAGGTCAGTCCTCGGCGGCGCCGATGCCGCGCAGGAACACCCTGAGGCCGAAGTCGAAGCGAGCCTCGATGGCCTCGAAGTCCATTGGTTTCGCCGGATCGACCAGACGGTCGAGCGGTGAGGGGCGCGCCATGTCGGCAAGAAGCGCGGCGGCGGCCTCGGTATCTTCGATGTGCGCCTCGCCGCGGGTGTTCGCCCTGTCGAGCTCCACCGCCACCGCGGCGCGAAGGGCCGGCATACCGCGGGCGAAGATGCGCCGGGCCATATCGGGTCGCTCGGATGCCTCGGCGATGATCGTGCGCAGGATAGCGAACGGCAGGTTCAGTGCGCGGGTGGCTTCGGACGGGGCCATCAGAAGGCGCAGGCGGCTGGCCAGCGGCAGCGCCTGTTCCTCCGGATCGAGCCTGTGCACCGCGCGCGACATGTGGCGCTCGGTGAACGCCTCGAGAAGGGCGGCGCGGTCGTCGAACACCGCGTAGAGCGTGCGCTTGGACATGCCGGCTTCGGTCGCCACGGCGGACATGGTCGTGCCGGCCATGCCGGAGCGGTCGAACACTGCCTGAAGCGCGTCGAGGATCAGGTCGCGCCGCTCGTCGGGGGTCAGCGCACGGGGGCGTCCGCGGCGCGGGGTCGCGGCGTCGTGGTCTTGGTCGGAATCGGCGGACATGAAGCTCCTGATGGACGGCGGGCCGGGTCGCGCTGGGGTCCGCCTCTTACCCTTAGGCAAGCTGTCCGTCGCCATCAAGCGCACCCCGCCGTTGCGGCGCGCGGGCAGGCGACTACGTTGGCGTCGAGCCCCGGCATGTCGTCGCGGCGAAGCCTTCAGGAGGCGCCACGTGTCGTTCGGCCCGGTTCTCATCCTGCGCGAGGTTGCCCCGCGCGTCGTTCGCCTTGCCGCCGTCTATGCCCGCCCCGAGGGTGAGGCCGCGCCGCGACTGGTGGCGGAAGGGCGCGATCACGAGGCCGAGCTCCTCGCCACCATCGACGGGCAGCGCATCTGGCGGGTGAGCTTCGAGCTGCCGCGCGGGATCGAGGCGGTCTACCAGTCGGACGGCCAGGCGCACGTGGTCGATACCGCCTACGACGGCGACATGCGGATCGGGTTCGTGTCCTGCAACGGCGAAGAAAACGGCGACCTCGACCGGGACCGGGACGAGCGCAATGCCATGTGGAAGCGGCTGGCGGATCGGCACGGCGAGACGCGGTTGCAGCTTCTTCTGCACGGCGGCGATCAAGTCTATGCCGACGAGGTAACGCACGGGCATCCGCTCTCGGAGGGCTGGCCGGACGACAGTCCGGAAACCGCGTCGGATACCGACCTGGCCGGTTTGCGAGTTCACCTCCGGGCGCGGTTCCTCGAACGCTATCGCATCAGCTACACTGCGCCGGGCTTCGCGCGGCTGGCGGCAGAGGTGCCATCGCTCATGATGTGGGACGACCATGACATCTGCGACGGGTGGGGATCGCTGGGCGCGGTGGAGGAGACCGGCGTGGGCCGGACGCTGATCGCCGCGGCGCGCGAGGCGTTCCTTCTCTATCAGCATGCGGCGACCGAGGCGGACGTGCCGGACCTGTTCCTCGACCCCACGGGGCGCAGCCTTTCGTTCCGCCGCGACCTGCCCGGTGTCAGCGTGCTGGCCCCCGATCTGCGCGGCGAGCGGACGCGCAGCCGCATCATGGGAGACGCGGGCTGGGCGGCGTTCGAGGCCGCCTGCGACGGGCTGGAGCCGCGGGTGCTGCTGGTGTCGTCGGTGCCGCTTCTGGGGCCGCGGCTGTCGCTGATCGAGCGGGCCATGCGACTGACCCGCCGGATGGAGACCTACGAGGACGACCTGCGCGACCAGTGGCAGAGCTATGCACATCGAGAGGAATGGTGCCGGATGCTGCACAAGGTGCTTGAGCTGGAGGCGGCTGGGCACCGCGTCACGGCGATTTCCGGCGAGATTCACCTGGCGGTGCGGGCCGAGCTCAAGGGTCATTCCGCGCCGGTGCATCAGCTGGTGTCGTCGGGCATTTCGCACCGCGCACCGCCCAAGGCCTGGGCCTGGGTGCTGGGCACGCTGGCCCGGCTTGGCGAAGCGCCCATTCCCGAGCACCCGATCCGCATCCGGCCGCTGCCGGGACGCGGCGGCGTCTACGCGGCGCAGCGCAACTTCCTCACGCTGGAGCGGGGCGGAGACGAATGGCGCGCGCGCTGGACGCTGGAAGAGGCGGGCGACACACCGTGGCTGACGATCTGAGCGGCACGCCCCTGCCGCCCGAACGGGTCTTCGGGGGCGCCCATCCGTTCCTGATCGGAATGGAGCGGCTGGAGGCGGGATCAGACACCATCGCGCTGGTCGTCGCGCGGGTCGCGCCGCAGGCCTGGGACGCGACCGCCTTCGATGCCTTCGGCATTCCGTTTCCGGACCGGCTCGCGCATGCGGTGGCGAAGCGCCGGGTCGGATACCTGTCGGGGCGCATCGCGGTGGTGGCGGCGCAGGCGGCGCTGGGCCTGAACCGGGTCGATATCGGGTCCGAGACGTCGGGCGCGCCACGATGGCCGGACGGAATGACCGGGTCGATAAGTCATACCGAGGGGTTGGCCGTCGCCGCGATCGCCCGCGAGGGCCATATCGGCGTGGACATCGAGGCGGTGCCGGACGGCGCGCGCCTGCGGGCCTTGTGCGAAGAGACGTTGTCGGGGGACGAGCGCGATCTCTTGCCCAGCCCGCGCGACGCGACCCTCGGTTTTTCCGCGAAAGAGAGCCTCTACAAGGCGCTCTGGCCCGAGGTCTGTTCCTTCTTCGGGTTCGACGCCGCAGAGATCACCGCAGTCGGCGTTGGCACGATCACCCTGCGTCTGACGCGCGACCTGACCGGCGCGCACCACGCGGGCCGGACCTACGACCTGCGCTGGCGGGCGGGTGGCGGACATGTGCTCACTTGGCTGGTCGAGCCGCTGTCCTGAGCCCGCGCCCGCTTGTCCCGGACGCCGGGCAACGTCACACTCGGGTCAAAGGCAGAGCACAGGCAGGGGCAGGACATGCAAGTTTCGAGACGCTGGATCGTGGGCGCCGGCGCGTCGATGGCGCTTCTTTCGGGGTGCGGCGGAGGCGCGGTGCGTGCGCCACTGGTCCCGGCGGCGGACCCGATGTTGCAGCCGCAGGCGAACCCGGGATGGGATGCCTGGGTGGCGTCGTTCCGGCCGCGGGCCCGGTCCGCGGGCATTTCCGACGGTGTGATCGACGCGGGCTTTCGTGGCGCGGGCTACCTGCCCGGCGTGGTCGAGCGTGACCGCAACCAGACCGAATTCAGCCGCACGCTCGAGGATTATCTCGCCATCGTCGCGAACGACGAGAAGGTTGCGGCCGGGCGCGCGCAGTACGCGCGGCGGCGGTCGCTCCTGTCCGAGATCGAGGCACGCTACGGCGTTCCCGCCAACGTGGTCGCCGCGGTCTGGGGGATGGAGAGCAACTACGGCACCCGGCGCGGCGAGATCCCCGTCGTCTCGGCGACCTCGACGCTGGCCTATGACGGGCGCCGCGGCGCGTTCTTCGAAAACCAGCTCCTGGCGGCGCTCCGCATCCTTGCGCGCGGCGACACGACGCCCTCGGGCCTTGTCGGAAGCTGGGCCGGGGCGATGGGGCATACCCAGTTCATCCCGACGACCTACCAGTCCTACGCGGTGGATTTCCGCGGCGACGGGCGGCGCGACATCTGGTCGGAGGACCCGACCGACGGGCTGGCCTCGACCGCGGCATACCTGTCGCAGATGGGCTGGCGTCGCGGCGAGCCGTGGGGGCAGGAGATCACCGCGGCGAATCCGGGCAGCGGTGGCCGCGTGATCCAGCCCGAGCCGGGCGGGCCGCGTTTCCGGGTCTATCGCAACTTCGACGTCATCAAGCGTTACAACAACTCGGACAACTACGCGATCGGGGTCGGGCACCTGTCGGACCGTATCGCCGGGGGCGGTCCTATCCGGGCTTCCTTCGCGCCCGATCGCTACGGCCTGACGATCGAGGACCGGCAGGCGATCCAGCGCGGCCTGACCCGGCGCGGCTTCGACGCGGGCGGGGCGGACGGTGTCTTCGGCTCCAAGACCGAGGCGGCGATCCGTGCCTACCAGCAGAGCAACGGCATGGCACCGACCGGAGAGCCGTCCCGCGCGCTGCTGAACGCGCTCAGCTGAGGCAAAGCGGTTTCGCGCGGCCGGACGAGGCCGCGCAACCCCTCAGCCGAGGAAGACCTGCCCCGGCGGGTAGCGCACCCGGACGTGGCTGTGGGTGGCGAGGAAGAAGCCCAGCGTCAACGGCCCGACGCGGCCGAAGAACATCACCGCCATGATGACGATGCGCCCGGTGGTATCGAGTTCGGCCGTGGCGCCCATGCTGAGGCCCACGGTCCCGAAGGCCGAGGCGACCTCGAACGCCAGTGCGCGGAACGAGCCGTCATGGGTGATCGAGATCACGAAGAGCGACACGAAGATCGTGATGATCGACACCACGGTCAGCGCCAGCACCTTCATCACCTCGTCGATCCCGAGACTGCGGCCGAAGCAGTTGAGCTCGGACCGGCGTCGGAAGAACGCGATGGTGGCGAGGATCAGCACCGCGAAGGTTGTCACCTTGATGCCGCCGGCGGTCGACGTCGAGCCCGCCCCGATCAGCATCAGCGTCATGGTCATCAGCGCCGTGGCGTCGGTCACCTCGCCGTAGTCGACCGTGTTGAAGCCCGCGGTGCGTGGAGTGACCGCCTGGAACCAGCTGACCATGATCCGCGCGCCCCAACTGTCGAAGGCGCCGAGCGTCTCGCGGTTTGACCATTCCAGGCTGGCGAACATCACCCACGCAAACAGGATCAGCACGCCCGTTCCGGTCAGCATGATCTTCGTGTGCAGGGTCATCCGCCGCCAGCGCCGCTTGCGGTAAAGGTCGTTCAGGACCACGAAGCCGAGTCCGCCGACAATGAACAGGATCGGGACCACGAGGTTCACGATTGGATTTGTCGCGTAGCGGGTCAGGCTGTCGGGCCAGAGGCTGAAGCCCGCGTTGTTGAAGGCCGACACCGCGTGGAAGATCGAAAACCACAGCCCGTCCGACCACCCAAGCTCGGGCACGAAGACCGAGGCCAGCAGTACCGTGCCCGCGGCCTCGCACCCCAGCGCGACGATGAAGACCATCTTCACCAGCTGGAACAGGTCGGCGAAGTTCGACTGGTTGAGGTCTTCGCGCAGCATCAGCCTCTGGCCCAGGCCCACCGGCACCCCGAGCGCGGTGAGTACGAAGACCGCGAAGGTGATGATGCCGAGGCCGCCAAGCTGGATCAGTGCCGCGATGACGATCTGTCCGATCACGGTGAAATCGCCGCCGGTGTCGACCACGGTCAGCCCGGTGACGGTGACGGCCGACATCGACGTGAAGAACGCGTCGAGGAAATAGACGTCGCCGTGGTTCGAGAACGGCAGCCGCAGCAGCACCGCGCCGATCGCCACGAAGCACAGGTAGAACAGCCCGAGCAGCGCCGGGGGCGAGAGCTTGAGGATGCGGCGCTTCAGGCCCGCGCGGATGCCGATGACTGCCACTGCGTTACAGACTGGAGGCGAAGGTGCGCAACTCGTGGCGCTGACCCAGAAGCAGCATCAGGTCGTCGGGCTCGAACTGGCAGCCCTGACCGTCCATGCTCAGGAATTCGGTGCCGCGCATGACCCCGATGCAGCGCAGGTTGTGCTCGTCGAGCAACGACAGGTCCTCGACGGTCTGACCCTCGAGGCTTTCGGGCACCTTGAAATTGACCACGTAAAACCCGTTTCCGAGGCTGATGTAGTCTCGGATCAGCGGATTGTGCAGCACCTGCGCGACGTGCTGGCCAACCTCCACCTCGGGGTGAATGATCCGGTCGACGCCGAGGCGTGACAGGATGCGATGGTGGGTTTTCGTGCGGGCCTTGGCCCAGATCGTCTCGACCCCGGCAAGCTTGAGGTTGATCGCCGCAAGGATCGAGGCCTCGAGATCCGAGCCCATCGCCACGACGGCGACATCGCAGTCGCCCAGCCCGGCTTCCTTGATCGCCTTGTCGTCGCGGGCGTCTACGATCATCGTCTCGGACAGTTCGTCGGCATGAGCCGACACGCGATCCTTGTCGATGTCGATTCCGATGACCTGATTTCCGAAGCGAGTCAGTTCCGTCGCGACCGTCGATCCGAAGTTTCCCAGTCCCACGATGCCGAAGGTGCGGGCCTTTTCCGCCATTGACCTGCCTTTCGATGTAGCACCTCGTGCACCTAACGCTTGGCGACGCACGGGCAAGATTGATGCTCGGACGTTCCCACTGTATGCCTGCGGATGCAAAGGCGGCGTAACGTCCCGGTCCGGGATTGCAGACGCCGCCGGTCCGGCCCCGGAACGCGGGGCCTGCGCGGGAGAGGCGCAAGGGAGGGACACGTGCAGTCAGTCATTCGCGCGCTGGACGCGATCAACGAGGTTGTGGGCCGAATCGTGGCCTGCCTTTCGATCGTGTTCGCCGCCATCATTCTTTACGACGTCGTCATGCGTTACGCGTTGAACTCGCCGACGCGGTGGGCCTTCGACGTCACGACGCAGATGTATGCGTTCTACTTCGTCATGCTCGGGGGCTACGCGCTCAAGCATCAAAGCCACGTCCGCGTCGATCTGGTGACCGAGACGTTCAGCGACGGGTTCCGCCGGATCGTCGAGATCGCCGGCTACGTGATCTTCTACTTCCCCTTCACCTACGTCTTCCTGACGCGGTCGTGGGAGTTCGCCGCGCGCAGCTACGCGCAGGGCGAGACCACCTACGGCGCGGTGCAGCTGCCGGTCTATCCGCTCAAGATGGCGATGACGGTCGCGGCGGGTCTTCTGCTGATCCAGGGCATCAGCGAGGTGCTGAAGCTTCTGATCGGCGACTACTACTGGAAAGACGCGGAACTCGTGGAGGAGACGCATCATGGGTCCTGAACTCATTGCCCTCGTGATGTTCGGGCTCCTGCTGCTGGGGCTCTTCATGGGGCACCCGCTGTCGTTCGTTCTGGGGGGAACCGCGGTTCTCGGCGCGCTGATCGCGGGCAAGCCGATGGTCCTCGGGATCGTGGTGAACCGGATCTTTGGCGACGTCCTGTCGAACTTCACCCTGATCGCCATTCCGCTCTTCGTGCTGATGGCGCAGTTCCTGTCGAACTCGGGCGTGACCGACAAGATGTTCGAATCGCTGCGCCTGCTGATGTCGAATGTCCGCGGCGGCCTTGCGCTGGCCGTGGTGTTCATCTCGATCCTGCTGGCCGCGACCACCGGTATCATCGGCGCCTCGATCACGGTCATGGGCGTGATGGCCCTGACGCCGATGCTGCGCTATGGCTACTCGCCCACGCTGACCACCGGCGTGATCGCGGCCTCTGGCTGCCTCGGCATCCTGATCCCGCCGTCGATCATGCTGATCCTGATGGCGTCCTACTCGCCGCTTTCGGTGGGCGAGCTGTTCGCCGGTTCGATGATCCCCGGGGTCCTGCTGGGCATCCTCTACGCGGCCTGGGTGGCGATCGTGGCGCGGGTGCGTCCCGACATGGCCCCGTCTGTCGAGCCCGACGAGAAGCTGCCGCGGGCCCAGTTGCTCAAGATGCTGGCGATCGAGGCCGTGCCGCCTCTGGTGCTGATCCTCGGCATCCTCGGCTCGCTGCTTGCGGGCATCGCGACGGCGACCGAAGCCTCGGCGATCGGCGCGATCCTCGCGCTGGTGATCGTGGTCATGCGCGGGCGCTTCACCCTGCCGTCGTTCTACAAGGCGCTTCTCGACACCGGGAAAACCTCGGCGATGATCCTGTTCATCGTCGTCGGCGCCACCGCCTTTACCGGCGTGTTCAACATCACCGGCGGCCTGCGCGCCACGCAGGAGCTGATCCGCGCGCTCGACTTCGCGCCGTGGCTGCTGATCCTGGTGATGATGTTCATCGTGTTCATCCTTGGCGCGTTCCTCGACTGGACCGGCATCGTGCTGCTGTCCTTCCCGATCTTCCTGCCCATCGTGCAGGAGATGGAGGGCATCAGCCTGCTGTGGTTCGTCTGCCTCATGGCCGTGGTCCTGCAGACCTCGTTCCTGACACCACCATTCGGCTACGCGCTGTTCTACCTGAGGGCCATTGCCCCCAAGGAAGTGAAGACCAGCCATATCATCATGGGCGTGCTGCCGTTCATCGCGCTCATCGTGGGCATGGCGCTGCTGATGGCGCTTGTGCCCGGCCTGGTGACGTGGCTGCCTTCCGTCATCTACGAGTCATCCGCATCAAGTTAAGGGAGAGAGACTGATGTATTCGATGAAACCGCTCGCACTGGGCGTGGCACTGGCCGCCGGGACCGCCTCGGTCGCCGCAGCGCAGGAAACCTGGACGATGACCACCACGTGGCCCTCGTCCCTCGAACTGATCGAGACCGACAAGCACTTCGTCGACCTCGTGAACAAGCTGGCCGGCGACGAAGTCCAGATCGAGTTCTACGAGGGTGGCGCGCTCGTCCCGTCGGGCGAGGTCTTCGGCGCGGTCGAATCCGGCACGATCCAGGCCGGCGCCGACTGGCCGGGCTACTGGGCCGGCCGCGACGCCGCATTCTCGCCGCTCGCAACCACCGCGTCGCTGTTCAACGCCGTGGACTACGTGAACTGGATCCAGGAATGGGGCGGCGCCGAGATCTACGACGAGATCTACGGCCAGTTCGGCATGAAGTACCTGCCCTACGGCGTCACCAACAACGAGTCCGGCTTCCGCACCAACGAGCCGATCGTCACGCTCGATGATCTGCAGGGCAAGCGCATCCGCGTGTCGGGCCTCGAGCAGGGCAAGCTTCTCGAGCAGCTCGGCGGCAACCAGGTGTCGATGGCCGGTGGCGAGATCTACCAGGCGCTTGAGCGCGGCGTGATCGACGGTGGCGAGTTCTCGACCCCGAACGTCGACTGGTCGGCCGGCTTCCAGCAGGTCACCAGCGCATGGGCCACTCCGGGCTGGCACCAGTCCGCATCGGTCTTCGGCGTGATGATCAACCAGCAGGCCTGGGACGCTCTTTCGGAAGAGACCCAGGAAAAGCTCGAGATCGCGGCTGACGCCACCCTGCTGTGGTCGCTCGCCTTCACCGAGAAGCGCGCCACCGAGGCCTACCAGAAGTTCCAGGACGCGGGCATCGAGATCACCCGCTACGACGACGAGACCCTCGCGCAGGTGCAGCAGATGGCCAACGAGGTCATTGTCGAGACCGCGTGCGAGAACGAGAACTCGGCCAAGGTCTACCTGTCGATGATGGAGTACGTGAACGACTACGCTCGCTGGCGTGACGCCTCGGCGCCGTTCAACCTCGGCCGCACGCCGAACGGTCCGGACGTCGAAGCCATCCGCGAGTGCGCGCCCGCCGAGTGATCGGCCAGCCGTTTGCGCAAATCGGGGGCTCCGTCACGGCGGGACCCCTTTTTCTTGCGGCCAGTGCGGCGCGTCGCGTCGCGGGCGTCGACAGGAAACAGGATTCGGCCCTACGCTCCTGACAGCGGACAAGTCCGCGTATTTTTCAGGAGTGATTTTCCATGCAAGCATTGCGCCTTTTCCTCGGGGCGGTCGGACTGACGTGCCTCGTCTCTCCCGCCTTCGCTGCCTGGCAGACCGTCCAGTCCGACGGCCGCGCACGGGCGGTCTACCAGCAGGGCAATTACGAGCTTTGGATTTACTGCCGGCGCGGACAGGACATGGAGCTTTGGCTTCAAGACCGGTCGCTCAACGGGGCCGAGTTCCAAGGGGTCGACTCGCTGATGATGTGGGTCAAGTTGCCCGACGGGCGGACCGATCGCTGGCCCGTCCGGGTGGTGCAGGAAGGGCCGGGCATTTCCGGGCCGCTCGCCGTGTCTGATTTCAACCTCGAGTTCTTCCGCAATGCCGAGAGCTTCGAGCTGGATTCGCCGCAGACACGCAAGGTCTTCATGGCCGGCGACATGCGCGGCACCGGGGCGGCGCGGCTCGCCTTCCTCGAACAGTGCGGGATCTGAGGCGCCTCAGCGCAGTGGCGGCGTCTGCCAGAGCTGAATCTTCAGGCCGCCGTGCGGCACCGGCGGGCCGGGTTGCCGGAAGGGCAGGCCGGTGGTCTTGGCAAGCGCCGGTTCGCTGGTGACGAGACCCACGCGCCAACCGCGGAAGTGGGTTTTGAGCGTCTCGCCGAGCGCGCCGTAAACCGCGTAGAGCAGCTTCTTGTTGCCGATCCGCGCGCCGTAGGGCGGGTTCACCATAACAAGGCCGGGCGGTCCCTCGGGCGGGCGCGCCTCGCTGACCGGGTGGCACTCGAAGCGGCAAAGCGCGGCGACACCCGAGCGCCCGGCATTGTCGGCAGCGCCCCGCACCGCGCCCTGGTCGCGATCCGATCCGAAGAACCTCGGAGGGCTCTCCGGCTCCGGCGCGGGGGCCTTCAGCGCTGCCCACGCCTCGGCGTCGAAGCTCGCGAAGTCCTCGAAGGCGAAGGTGCGCGCACGGCCGGGTTGCAGCCCGGCGGCGATCTCGGCGGCCTCCAGCGGGAAGGTGCCCGAGCCGCACATCGGATCAAGCACCGGCTCGCGTCCATCGTAGCTGCAGGCGCGCAGGAACAGGGCCGCCAGCGTCTCGCGCATGGGGGCCTTGCCGATGGCCTGCTTGAAGCCGCGCCGGTGCAGGGGCTCGCCGCTGGAATCGAGACTGAACTGACAGAAATCGTCCTCGATCCGGGTCTTCAGGACGGTTGGCGCCTCGCGGTCCACGACCATGCCGGCCGCTTTGAGCGCATCCTCGATCCGCTGGGTCGCCGCGCCGGCATGGTAGATCTTGGACTTCCGGCAGGTCACATCCACCCGCACTGCCGTGCCGGGGTGAAGGACATCCGTCCACGGAAACTTGCGCGCCCGCTTGTCGAGCTGCGCGATGTGGGGAACCCGGAAGCCGCCGATCCGAACCAGCACCCGCGCGGCCCCGCGCAGGACGAGGTTCGCGCGCCACACCTCGGGCCATCCGCCCGAAACGGTCACGCCACCCGGACCGGGCTCGGCCGGGGCAAAGCCCTTCTCGCGCGCCTCCTCGGCCAGGAGCGGCTCCAGCCCGGGTGCGCAGACGAGGAAAATTTCCAGGGCGTCGGCGCTCATATGCGGCCCCGCGCGGACAGCATCACGGCGATGGGGCGCGTGGCGTCGATCTCGGCCAGCACGATCACGAGGCTTGCGGTCAGCGGCACGGCGAGGATCGCACCGGCGATCCCCCAGAGCGCCCCCCAAAAGGCCAGCGCCAGCAGAACGACCGCCGGCGACAGGTTGAACGTGCGGCCCATGAGCCGTGGCTCGAGCACTGCGCCGACGTAGACCTGCGCCACGGTCAACGTCGCGAGCGCCAGCGCCGCGAAACCGAACGACCCGGACTGCACAAGGCTCAGGAGCACCGGAAACAGCACGCCGATCAGCGACCCGAAATAGGGCACGTAGTTCAGGAACGCGATCAGCACCGCCCAGAACAGCGCGAACTCGACCCCGATCAGCCACATGATCGCGAAGGACACCGCGCCGAGGACGAGGTTCACGAATGTCTTCACCAACAGGTAGTCGCTGATCCGCGTGTTGATGCGGTCCACGAGGTCGACGGCCTTGCGCCCCCGGCGCAGGCCGCCGAGCGCGATCGACACCTTGTCGGCAAAGACCGCGCGCTCGGCGAAGAAGAAGGCGGCGTAGAGTACCACGAGGAAGAGCGTCGCGCCGACGCCCCGGATCTGATTGGCGAGCGGCGCGAGATAGCTGGCCACGTCGATGCGGCCCAGCGTGTTGTCACGCACGATGGCCCAATTCGGCTCGTCCTCGATTCCGAACATTGTCGCGGCGCGGCCGACCAGCGCGTCGAGGTTCTGCTCGTACCCCGGAATGGCCCCGGCGACACGGTTGAAGTTCGCGACCAGCCCGAAGAACAGCAGCGCCAGTGCCGCGCTGAACAGCAGCAGGACGATAACCCGCAGCGCCCAGAGCGGCAGGAGGTTGACCAGCGGCACGCGCTTGAGCGCCGAGGCCGCGGCCGACAGCACGTAGAGCGAGATGATCGCCGTCAGCACAGGCAGCAGGATCGGCTTGCCCATCCAGAAGAGCCAGCCGAGCATGATCGCGAGAGCGGTGCCGAAGGTGATCGTGCCGAGTTTCATGTCCGCGCCACGTTAAGCCGATGCCGCAGCGCGGCGCGAGGGGGCGGGAAGGCTTTTTTCGCGTCAGGCCCCGATCCGCACCAGATGGTTGTCCCAGGCGAAGTCGGGCTCTGCCGCGAGCGGTTCGAGGTTGGTGCCAAGGCGCAGCACGCCGCCGCGTCCATCGGTGGCGGTGAAGCCTTCGGGCGCCGTGGCGATGCCGCAGACATCGGCGCGGCGGAACGCGGTGCATGCGCCCGTGTCGGTGTCGAAGCGGTGGATGCGGCCGCCCCGCGGTGACGTGATTGCCGCGAAACCCCCGTCGGCGGACATGGCGACCGATCCGGCATAGCCCTTCATCGCCATCTGCTCTCCGAGATCGGCCTCGAGCAAGCGCGGTGCCTCGCCCCGCTTGTGCAGCCCCAGAAGCGGCACCGGGGTCATCTCGTCACCCTGCCACTGCATCGCGAAGGCCACGGTGCCGTCCGGCGCGGCGGCGATGTGGCGGATCGAGTTGCGCGAGAGATCGGTGTCGAGCTCGACCTTCTCCAGCAGGCCGCCGTTGGGATCGAGGTAGACCAGCGACGGCTGCATGGTGTCGATGTTCAGCTTCTCGCGCCCGCTGTCGGGGTGGGTGCGGATGCCGCCATTGGCCACCGCCAGCACGTCGCCGTCGAGCGCGAGGATCTCGTGCGGACCGATGCCGCCTGTGTCGATCTCGCCGATCCGGGCATAGCCTTCGGAGCGGGACCAGAGTCCGACCTTGCCGCGCCCGGTCTCGATCTCGTTCTCGGTGGTGCACAGGATCGTGCCCTCGGCGATGAAGGCGCCGTGTCCGTAGAAGTGCCGGCCATCGGGCGCCTCCAGCCTGTGGGCGATCCGGCCCGCGGCGCAGTCGATCACCAGCGCGAAGGTGCCCGGTCTCCGGGCGAAGGCCACGGCTTCGGGGGCGGTTGGGTGCGCGGCGGCGGCATGGCCCCGGTCGGGCAGCGGCAGGCGGAAGCGCCGGTCGCCTCCGGGTCCGAGGCCGATCAGCGCATAGGCGCCGGACGCATCGCGCGCCGCGCCGAGGTAAGCGGGATCGCCGGCATCGGCCCAGCTGAGCTTCGGCAGGGTCGAGGCGGCGAGAAGCGAGGCGATGAAACCGCGGCGCGTGGTCATGGGCGGTTGCTCCTTGCGGGTGTGTCAGTCGCCGTCGGTGGCATTGAACCCGGCCGAGACGCCAAGCGGCTGGCCGACCTCGTCGGCGGCGGCGTTGCGGATGCCGCGCACCTCCTGCGCCAGAGATTCGATCTGCACGCGGCGCATCGGGTCGGCCACGCCGGACAGGTCGCCGTCCTCGATCTGCGACGCCGTGTCGAGCGCAGCGGCGAAGGCCTCGTCGGTCCGCGGCGTCTCGCCGGGGGTGAGGGCGTGGGTGAGTTCGCGCAGGGCCTCCAGCGACAGGGTCACGTTGCGCACGGACCGGCCCGACAGCCGCGCCTCGGCGCGGTCGGGGCGCGGATCGTCGAAGCTGCCGAGCGGCCGGCCGAGCCGTTGGTCGGCGATGTATTCCAGCCCGGTGGTGAGAGCAGTGTAGAACGCCTGTTTCGTCTCGCTCTCGGACAGGAACGTCTCGTTGCCGTCCTGCCCGGCCGTGCGGACGGTCTCGGCAAAGTCCGCCCAGTCCGCCGCGATCGCCTCGCCCAACTGCGCGAGGTCGCGTGCCTGCGCCCGCGCCAGACCGCAGGCATAGCTTTCGGTGTCGTAGCCAGCCATGTCCTCGGCATAGAGAACCTGTTCCATCCCGAAGAGGCCGCGCGCTGCGATCGAGACCTCGGCGAAGCCGTCGACGCTGTCGATCACCGGGTCCTCGGACCCCATCAGCCCGCCGAGCGCACGGGGGATCATGCCGCGCGTGTCGGGCCAGAAGGCGATGGTCAGTGCGCGGCTGTCCTCTTCGAGCGGCCCGAACCGCAGGTGCGAGAGGCCGAGCCATGCGTCGAACGCTTCGTTCCACGCAGGGCGCAGCGCCTCGGCCGTGCAGTCCGCCTCGGCGGCATCGGCCAGACCGGCCGTCGCCTCGGCAAACTCCTCGGTCGCGGGCAGGGCGTGGTCGGTCACCGCCTCCTCGACACCGGCATGGGCCGCGCTGGTGGCGGCAAGGATCAGGGTCGAGGCAAGAAGGGCACGCATCACAGGCTCTCCAGGTAACGGATCAGGGCGTCGCGGTCGGGCTTGGGCATCTCGGCCACGCGTGTCTTGGCGGCTTCGGCCTCACCGCCGTGCCACATCACGGCTTCGAGGATAGAGCGCGCGCGCCCGTCGTGAAGGTAGTGCTCGGCCCCGCTCACCTGTCGGGTCATGCCCAGGCCCCAGAGCGGTGCGGTGCGCCATTCGCGGCCCGTCGCCCGCAGCTCCGGCCGGTTGTCGGCAAGCCCGTCCCCCATGTCGTGCAACAGCATGTCCGTCATGGGCCAGATCAGCTGGAAGCTCTGCTCGGGCTGATCCTCCAGACGGTGGGTGACGAATTTCGGAGTGTGGCAGGAGGCACAGCCGGTTTCGTGGAACACCTGTTTGCCGCGCAGCACCTCGGGAGCGTCGATGTCGCGCCGCGCCGGAACGGCAAGGTTGCGCGAGTAGAACGTGACAAGGTCGAGACCCTCTGCGTCGATCTCGGTCTCGCGGGCGTCGCCGTCGCCGTGCAAGGCCGTCACGCAAGCGTCCTGCCGCGCGGTGCATTCGCCGAACCCGTCGGTGAACAGCGGCGAGGAGATCCCGATGTCACCGGCAAAGGCCGAGGCCGCCTGTTCGCGGATCGTCGGGTTGCCCGCCTTCCAGCCGAAGCGGCCGAGCATCGGCCGGTCGAACTCGTGCGACCAGACGATCTGCGCGCGCCCCGAGATGCCATCGCCGTCGGCGTCGTAGGGGTCGGCGTTGGCGAGGATGTCCGCCGCGGGAATCGCCTCGAGAAGTCCGAGGCCGATCATCTGCGGTGCGAGGCGCGGGCTGATCATCGTGGTGTCGCCAAGGGGGCCATAGCCCGGCGCCTCGATGCCGTAGGCCGGATCGTGCAGCGTGACGCTGTCTCCGCCGGACAGGGCGACCTCGCGGTGTTCGTAGCGGACGGTCATCTGCCCTTCGGCCGGGACCCCCTGCACGGCGTGGTCCTGCAACTGCGCGCCGTAGACCGGGTGCGGCATCGCCCGGGGCACGTCTCCGTCGAGCGCTTCGAGGTAGCGGCCGATCTCGCTGTCGGCGGGTCCAGACTGCGGCACGGAAAGGCGCAGGAACAGGCCCGCGCCGTCGTCTTCGGGCATCTTTCCGCGGCCATCCTTCACGTGGCAGCGCTGGCACGACCGGGCGTTGTAGACCGGGCCCAGCCCGTCCGACGCCTTGGTCGAGGACGGCGACGACACCCAGAGCTTCTTGAATAGGCCATTGCCGACCTTGAAGTCCAGTTCGCGCTCGAACGGGATGTTGCCCGAGGATTGCGAGAACGCGTCGGCGGTGGTGCGCGCCCGGACCGTCGCCGCGCCGGCGGGGTTTTCCTCGAATGTCTCGGGCGCCGAGAAATCCGTCGGCGGCGCGGTCACCGCGTCGATACGTGCCGCTTCGTCGGCGGTGCGCGGAACGATCGGAAGATGCGGCTCTGCTGCGTATTCGGACGAAGCGGCCTGCGTGGCGACGGCAGCGCAAATGAAAAGGATGACGGGAGTGACGGATCGCATGGCGGCAGTTCCTTGAACACCGATGCGATGACAGGAAATCCTGACTACTTCAATCGGAAATGGCCGGGTGTGCGGACCCGCTGCACCGGATGGCGCCGGGTCGCGAGGGTCCGCGACCCGATCCGTGCGTCATTCGTGGCCTTCGGCCTCGTCGGCGGACACCGCGTTGAGCAGTCCGTACTGGGCGTCGCCAAGCTTGCCGTAAAGGTCGAGCTGCGTCTCGAGGTAGTCGATATGACCTTCCTCGTCGGCGATCAGTTCTTCGAAGAGGTTCTTCGAGACGTAATCCTTGACGCTTTCGCAGTGGTCGCGCGCCTCGATATAGAGCGTGCGGGCGTCATGCTCGGCCGCGAGATCCGCTTCGAGCGTCTCTTTCAGCGTCTCGCCGATGCGCAGCGAATCGAGCTTCTGGAGGTTCGGATGCCCTTCGAGGAAGATGATCCGCTCGATCAGCCGGTCGGCGTGGTGCATCTCCTCGATGCTTTCCTCGCGCGACTTCTTCGCGATCTTGCCGTAGCCCCAGTCGTCCTGAAGCCGAAAGTGCAGCCAGTACTGGCTGACGGCCGTCAGTTCGCTCCGGAGCGCCTTGTTGAGATACTCAATGACCTTGGTGTCACCCTTCATGCGATCTTACCTCCACGTCCCATGTCTCTGGCTCGACCACGCGCCTCAGATTGCGCAGGTTGGCTGGCACCGCGAAACTATCGCATTGACGCAGAGTGTCCATGAAGTGTGGAAGGCAGCCGCCGCAATCGGCCTTCTTGCCGAGCGCTCGGTAGACCTTGCCGGGGGTGACGATCGTCGAGGGATCGGAGGCGCGCATCCAGTCCACCGCGGCCCTGATGTCGCGGTCGGTGATTCCCATGCAGTGGCAGACCATCATGAGCGTCGTCTCCATCTCGCCGTCCGGGCGGACCTGGATGTGGGGTTCGCAGTCGCTGACTTATGGCCCGGGGCAGCCCGCCGAATGCGGCAAACTGCCCCGGTCCCTGCTCGATTCACTGGAAGACGGCGTTCGGGTCGTCGAGGCTATCGGAACCGGCAAAGCCGATGTCGTTCAGTCCCAGCGCGGTGACCGCCCGCTCGATCGATCGGGTCTGCTTCACCAGCGCATCCACCGAAGCCATGATCAGGGCCTCGCCCTCTTCATTGCCGCGGGCAAGCATCTGGTCGTAGCTGAAGCCCGCCTCCGCCGCGGCCTTGAGCTTGGCCATCTGAAGGATGGTGTGGTCGAGATCCTCGGAGAGCGCCGCGTCGACGTCAGTGTCGGCCTCTGCGACAAGGTCCGACAGGCTGTCGCCTTCGACCACGGTGCCGTCGATCCGCACATACCGTCCGTTGTAGACGTTGTGGATGCCGAGCCCGTCGTAGAAATGCGAGTTGTGCGTATTGTCCGAGAAGCAGTCGTGCTCTTCCTCGGGATCGTTCAGCATGACGCCGAGCTTCATGCGCTCGCCCGCCTGCTCGCCGTAGGACAGCGATCCCATGCCGGTCAGCATTGCGGACAGCCCGGCATCGGCACCCTCGGTCACCGCGGCGCGGGCATCGCCATCCGCGGCCCACTGGCCGGCCATCCACTCGAGATCCGAGACCAGAAGATCGGTCGCGGCCTGAAGGTATGCGCCGCGGCGGTCGCAATTGCCGTTCGTGCAGTCTTCGCCCGAGGCGAAGTCGGTCCAGGCCCGCTCTCCGGCGCCGTGGTCCGTGCCGTTGAGATCCTGGCCCCAGAGCAGGAATTCGATCGCGTGGTAGCCGGTGGCCACGTTCGCCTCGACGCCGTCGGCCTCGTGCAGCGTCTCTTCCAGCAGCGTGGGCGTGATCTCGGCCGCGTCGACCTCTTCACCCGACAGCGTGAAGCTTTCGTTGGCGATGACGTTCAGTTCGGCATAGCGATTCTCGCCGCCCATGACCGTCGAGTCGTCGACATAATCGATCAGGCCCTCGTCGAGCGGCCATGCGTTCACCTTGCCCTCCCAGTCGTCGACGATGGGATTGCCGAACCGGAAGACCTCGGTCTGCTGGTAGGGCACCCGCGCGGCGAGCCACGCGTCCTTCGCGGCCTGGTGCGTGGTGGCCGAAGGCTCCGAGATCAGTGCCTCGACAGCGGATTGAAGGCGCTGCGCGCTGGTCAGGCTGTCCTCGTATCCCGCCTGCGCGATGTCGGCGTAGGTGGTGACCACGCCGGCCTTGTCGGCAAGGGCTGGGCTGGCCACCACGAGGGCGGCGAGGGCGGTAAGGGTCCGTGTCATGTCTGTCCCGGTTCTGCTGTTTCGAAAGAGGTTTGGCTGGCCGGCGGGCGCGTCACTTGGTCAGGATCAGCTTGCCCTGCCGGGTGATGCGCAGGGTGTAGACCTGGTCGCCCAGCCGGATATGGGCCAGCGGGCCGCCACCGGTCAGCGCCTCTGCGTCGTGTTGCGGCACTTCCTGCGCGCTGTCGGTTTCGATGCGACGGGTCAGCATGGGCACTCCCCCAGGGCCGTCCGCCACGTGATGCGGTCGATCAGGGCCTCGAGGCCAAAGATGCCAAGCGGTTCGCCGTCGGTGGCGAAGGCGGGTCGCTCGGTTGGGAAAGCGCGCAAGCTCTCGACATGGGCGCGGAACATGGCCGGTCCTCCGGATGATTCAAGATGCGGGCTTCCCCTCTGGCGAAACGCCTCAGGGTGGCTGGTAAAAACCTGACCAAATATGTCGGACAAGTCAATCCGAGTTTTTTGCTCGGATTTGACGGCGGGCCGTCGGCCTGGCAGCGCCGGCCCGCCGCCCGACTCAGCCAACCACGTTGAACGCCGGTCCGTAGGGGTAGCCGGTGATGTTCTCGGCCCCGTCCGCGCCGATCACGAGGATGTCGTGCTCGCGGTAGCCGCCGGCACCGGGTTGCCCCTCGGGGACCGTGAGCATCGGCTCCATCGAGACGACCATGCCGGGTTCGAGCGCCGTGTCCACGTCTTCGCGCAGCTCCAGCCCGGCCTCTCGCCCGTAGTAGTGCGACAGCACCCCGAACGAATGCCCGTAGCCGAAGGTCCGCAGGTCTAGAAGGTCGCGCTCGGCGAGGAAGGCGTTGATCTGTCGTGTGACGTCCGAGCACCGCGCGCCGGGCTTCAGAAGGGACATGCCGAATTCGTGGGCGGCCACGTTGGCCTCCCAGATCGCGCGCGAGGCATCGTCGACCTCGCCCACGAACAGGGTGCGCTCCAACGCCGTGTAGTAGCCCGAGATCATCGGAAATGTGTTGAGGCTCAGGATGTCGCCGCGCCGAAGTCGCCGGGCGGTGACCGGGTTGTGGGCGCCATCGGTGTTCAGCCCCGACTGGAACCAGACCCAGATGTCGCGGTATTCCGCGTCCGGAAAGCGCTCGGCGATGGCGGTCTCCATGGCGTCGCGCCCGGCCATGGCGACGTCGATCTCGCGCGCGCCTTCGCGGATCGCGTCGCGGATGGCGTAGCCGCCGATATCGGCCACGGCCGCGCCCGCACGTATCAGCGTTATCTCGGCCGGCGACTTGCGCATCCGCTGGTGCATGGTCTCGGCGTGGATCGGAACGACCTCGACGGGGGCGAGGAAGGCATCCAGCTTGCCGCGCGCCTCCAGCGTCAGGTGATCGCCCTCGACCCCGATCCGCCGGCCATGTCCGGCAAGGTCCGCGACCACGCGCCAGAAGTTGTCGCGGGCCCAGTCGGTGTAGGTGATCGCGTCGCCGTGGCAGCGCCGCCACGGCTGCCCCGCATCGATCCCCGCGCCGATGGTGACAGCCCGCTCGGGCGTCACGACAAGGCCGTAAGGTCGCCCGAACGAACAGTAGAGAAAGCCGGAATAGTAGGCGACGTTGTGCATCGAGGTGAGCAGGCAGGCGTCGAGCCCGCGCTCGGCGAGGATGGCGCGCAGCCCGGCAAGGCGCATCTCGTATTCCTCGGGCGCGAAGGGCAGGGGCGCCTTTTCGCCGTTGTGAAAGCGGTAGCTTGTTGGACGATCGGACATGGGTATCCCTCCGAAACGGCCGCCACGGCGGGCCACCCCGGCCGTGCGTGCCGAAAGGTCCCGGCGTTCAGGACGGACAGGGTCGGGGATCGGAGCGACGCCATCGCTCCGCCCGTTGATCGATAGAGCCGGTGCGGCCCGCGAGGCAAGCCCGAGCCTTCTTCCCGTGTCAGATACCCGGGAACCGGTGTGCTGCGCCGGCGCCGCGCCGCGCATGAAACCGCGCCCATGTGTGCAAGCCTCCCGACGGGATGAACCATTCCGAGCGTCCCTGCGTTTGCCGTGAAAGACCCGCTCCGAGCGGTCCTTCGCGCCGTATGCCGTCGCGCAGTTCGCTTTCTTCTCGGCGGCACAGGGCCTACAGCTTGGGGCAAGTACGGGCGTCACCGGGCGCCCTCTCTCTCGAAAGGTGACTCTCATGCTCGACAAAGCGACCGACCTCGCCAGCCTTCTTAACGACCCCAGCCTGCTGGAGCCGCGCGCCTACGTGGGCGGGCAGTTCATCAAGGGCGACGACGGGACGTTCGACGTGGTGAACCCCGCCCGCGGCGACGTGATCGCCGAAGTCTCGGATCTCAGCCGCACCCAGGTGGCCGATGCCATCGACCAGGCCGAGCAGGCGCAGAAGGACTGGGCCAGCTGGACCGGCAAGGAGCGCGCGCAGGTCATGCGCAAGTGGTTCGACCTGATGATGGAGAACCAGGAGGACCTCGGCCGCATCATGACAGCCGAGCAGGGCAAGCCGCTGGGCGAATCGAAGGGTGAAGTGGCCTACGGCGCGTCGTTCATCGAGTTCTACGCCGAAGAGGCCAAGCGCGTCCTGGGCGAGCAGATCCCCGGCCACGCGCGCGACAAGCGCATCCTCGTGATGAAACAGCCGATCGGTGTCGCGGCCTCGATCACGCCGTGGAACTTCCCCAACGCGATGATCACCCGCAAGGCCGGCCCCGCACTGGCGGCGGGCTGTTCGTTCGTCGCGCGCCCGGCGAAGGAAACGCCGCTCTCGGCGACCGCGATCGCCGTCCTGGCCGAACGCGCGGGCATCCCGGCGGGCGTGTTCAACGTGGTGACCTCGTCCTCGTCCTCCGAGGTCGGCAAGGAATTCTGCGAGAATCCCAAGGTCCGCAAGCTGACCTTCACCGGCTCGACCGAAGTGGGGCGCATCCTGCTCAAGCAGGCCGCCGATCAGGTCAAGAAATGCTCGATGGAGCTGGGCGGCAACGCGCCCTTCATCGTTTTCGACGATGCCGACATCGACGCGGCGGTCGAGGGCGCGATTGCCTGCAAGTTCCGCAACAACGGCCAGACCTGCGTCTGCGCGAACCGCCTCTACGTGCAGGCCGGCGTCTATGACGAGTTCGCCGAGAAGCTGAAGGCCCGGGTCGAGCAGCTGAAGGTTGGTGACGGCCTGACGGACGAGGACGTCGACCTTGGCCCGATGATCACCCGCGAGGCCATCGACAAGGTGCAGGAGCACATCCGCGACGCCAAGTCGAAGGGCGGCAAGGTGATCCTCGGCTCTGACCAGGACGATGCCGAGGGCAACTTCTTCAAGCCCGCCATCGTCACCGGCGCGACCCAGGAGATGGCTTTCGCCACCGAGGAGACCTTCGGGCCCCTCGCGCCGCTCTTCCGGTTCGAGGACGAGGACGAGGTCATCGAGATGGCCAACGACACGATCTTCGGTCTCGCGTCCTACTTCTTTGCCAAGGACCTGAGCCGCGTGTGGAAGGTGGCCGAGGCGCTGGAATACGGCATCGTCGGCGTGAACACCGGCCTGATCTCGACCGAGGTCGCGCCGTTCGGCGGTGTGAAGCAGTCCGGCCTCGGCCGCGAAGGCAGCCACCACGGCATCGAGGAATACATGGAGATGAAGTACGTCTGTCTCACGGTGTGACGACGTGCGCCGCTCGCCCGCCCCGTGCGGGCGGGCATCGCCCCGCACGCCGTCCCGTGCACGGGCTGGCGGCGGGGAACGCCGCGAGGCGACCGGGCGTTGAGGGGCTTGATCCGCACGGAGGCTCCTCATGCCGCATCATCCCGATCCCCACTCCACGATCTCGCTCGCCTTCCGGCACGCCGACGACATCGACGGCGTCACGGCGGCGATCCATGAGGACGTCTCGTCCGCCGCACGGGCCGGAGACAGCCTGTTCGTCTGCTGCGACGAGGCGGCGGGGATCGACCGGCTTACGCCCACGGGGCAGGGGACGTGGGGCAACCACGTCCACTTCAACTTCGGTGAGATGATCGACCTGCCCGGGGGCCCCGACGGCGAGATGGACATCGAGGGGCTCGACGTGGACGGCGGCTGGCTCTGGGTGACGGGCTCGCATTCCCTGAAGCGCGGCAAGATGAAACCGCACAAGCACGACGCCGAGAGCGGGCTGGCTGCGATGGCGAGGATCAAGCGCGACCCGAACCGCTACTTTCTCGGGCGATTCCCGTTGGTGAAGCGGCCCGGCGGGTATGAGCCGGTGGCGGTGCACGGCACCCGCCGCGCGGCCTGGATCAAGCTGAAGAAGAAACGGTCCAAGCTGCTGGGCTGGCTCGAGGACGACGCGCATCTGGGCCCGGCGCTCGGGATCCCGTCGAAGGAGAACGGCTTCGACATCGAGGGCATGGTCGCACGCGGCGAGCGCGTCTGGCTGGGCCTGCGCGGCCCGGTCCTGCGGGACCATGCGGTGATCCTGGGACTCGAGATGGGCGAGACCGAAAACGGCCACCTCAAGCCGCGCCGCATCGACGGCAGACGGCGCTACCGCAAGCACCTGGTGCCAGCGGCAGGCGAGGGCATCCGCGACCTCGAGGTCGACGGCGACGACCTGCTGATCCTGACGGGTCCGGTCACCGGCGGCGACGGACGCTCGGACATCCTGCGCTGGAAGGGATTCCGGGCCTTCGAGACCTCGGGGGTCGTACCGGCCGAGGTTGTCGAACACGTGGTCGAACTGCCCTATCGCGGGCCGGTCGATCATCCAGAAGGGCTGGTGCTCTGGCCCGAAGTGAAGGGCGCCGCACTGGTGCTGTACGACGCGCCCGCAAAGGCTCGGATCCCCGAACCGGAGACGATCCTCGGGGACATCTGGAAGCTGGGCTGAACCGGCTCGCGGGCAGGTCGGACCGGGTCCTTGGTCGGGTCCGGTCTCTGGCCCCTTGTAAATGCGACGGAGCCATTCGCGCCGACACACATCTCCCACGTTTCAGCCAAAACGACCGGTCAGCAAGCTGACTGCTGTCCGCTCAAGCCCGGGGTTGAGAAATCATCGCGGTTCCGCGCCGGTCCTCCCTCCACGGCCCGAAACGAAAACGCCCCGGCGGATGCCGGGGCGCGCAGTCTGTCTTGGGACGGGCCGATCAGTTGACGGCCTTGGCGTCCACCACGTCCTTGTCGGTCTCGACCGTTTCGGACTTCTGGATCTCGATCCGGCGAGGCTTCAGCGCCTCGGGGATCTCGCGCTCCAGCTCGATGTGAAGCATCCCGTCCGTGTGGCTCGCACCGGTGACGCGGACATGGTCGGCGAGGTGGAACCGACGCTCGAACGCGCGGGTGGCGATGCCGCGGTGCAGGTAGGTGCGGCCCCCATCCTCGTCGGCCTTGCGGGCCGAGACCACGAGCGCGCCGTCCTTGACCTCGACCGACAGGTCGTTGGCCGAGAAGCCGGCGACCGCGATCGAGATGCGGTAGGCATCGTCAGCGGTTTTCTCGATGTTGTAGGGCGGGTAGGTGGGCTGGCTCACATCGCTGGCCAGAACGCGGTCCATGAGGTCGGCGATCTGGTCGAAGCCGACGGTGGCCCGGTAAAGCGGAGCAAGATCGAAGCTGCGCATGGTGTCATCCTCCTTTGAGCGACAACTTGAAACGCGCCCTCCCGTCGCGGGACGGGCGTCGTCTGGGACCGGGAACCCTGTAGCGGCATTCCCGTACCGGAAATTTGGGGAGCGTTCTTGCCCTGTTCAAGACCTGTCGGGGCGGATGAAGCGGGCTCCGGAGGCTCCCGTTCCGGGCCTTTCGCCGGGGCGCACGCGTCGGGCGCCGGGACCGGGCGCGGGGCGCGCGGCCTCTGTGCGGACCCGTGCCAGCAACGGACCGACCCGGTCCGCGAGCGGTGGGCCGTAGGCTGCGCCGTCGCCGCCCGACGACACCAGCGCCGCAATACGAAGACGGCCGTTCTGGCGCATGAAAACCGGCGCTCCGGACGAGCCGAATGTCACGTCGCAGTCGAACCGGAGCACGCCCGAGCGGTAGCGCCCGGTCACCTCGCAGGCGGACTGGCGCGACGGGGCGTCGTTGCGACCGCGCCCATAGGAGACGACAGTCACCGCGTCTGGCACCGGTCCGGGCGACGCGACCCGGAACGGCCGCGCCTCGGCGGGCGACACAGGGCGGGCAAGCGTCACAAGCGCGATGTCCGCCGGCACGCGGTGTAACGGCAGACGTCCGTTCTCGAGCCCTCCGTAGTCGTCGTCGAGGAAGATGCCGGAGATCACCCGCTCGGCCAGCGCCCGGCCACCGGACAAGCCGGCGCCGAAGCGCAGCGAGGCCGGGTCGGCGACTCCGTCCACACAATGCGCCGCGGTCAGCACGATGTCGGCGGCGATCAGGGTGCCGGTGCAGGATCCGTGCGGCCCGTCGAGCCGGCCCACAGCCTCCCACCCCAGAAGCAGGTCGCGTCGATCGAGAGACGACAGCGCGCCCGGCGTCTGAGCCGCGACGGCTGCGCCTGTGGTGAGACACGTCAGCGCCAGAAGCGCGGCGCGGATCACGGCCGGATGAACTTGGCGCCGGTGTCGTTGCGGGCGCCCGCGACCAGCGCGCGGGTGCCGGGCACGGCCGAGGCTGCGCGCACCCGGTCAAGCTCGGCGCGCAGCTCGACCAGCGGACCGTCGAGGCCGATGCCCAGCGACACCGGGTCGCCATCGGCCTCGGCCTTGGCCGAGACCACCGACACGATGCGGGGCGTGCCGCTGTCGAACGAGAAGACCGGAGAGCCTGACGATCCGAAATCGACCTGGCATGACATCACCACGATGCCGTCCTGCCGGGCGAGCACATCGCACATCTCCTGAAGCTGCGGCGCCTCCGGTCGGTCGTGGGCATAGGAGACAACGCCGATCCGATCGCCCTCGCCGGGCTCGCGGTCGGTCTCGAACGGGACGATGGTCGTGTTGCGGATCGGGTGCTGAAGCTCGAGCAGAGCCACGTCCGAGCGGACACGCTCCTGCTGTTCTGCCGCGCCGTAATCGTAGCGTCCGAGGTGCACCGCGCGCCGGATGTAGCGGTAGGCCGCGGCGCGCCCGTTGCGCCATCCTGCCCGGAACTGCATCTCCGTCGCGGGCACGCGCGCCCCGGTGTCGGCATCGTAGAGACAATGTGCCGCCGTCAGCACGAGGTCCGGGGCGATCAGGGCCCCTGTGCAGAACGCCTTGCCGCCGACCTCGAGCCGCCCCACCGCATCCCAGTCACGACCGTCCTGCGACGAGCCGAGCGACAGCAATCCGGCGGCAGCGGCAGGGGTCGCGGACAGAAGCGCCGCGCACAGAAGGGCAGTCAGGGCGCGCACGTCAGGTCTCCTTCAAGGCACCATCTGGAGTCTACCCCGAACCGGTGGCGAAAGTTTGGCGGCACGGCCCGGCGGGCCGGACGCCGTTACGTCATCCGGCCTCGACGAGCTTGGGCGGCTTCGGCCCGCCCGTCGCCCAGTCCAGAAGCTCGACCGTGTGCACGACGGGGATCTCGGTGCCGCCGCCAATCTGCATCATGCAACCGATGTTTCCCGCCGCGATCACCTGCGGCTCGCGCGCCTCCAGCGTGCGGACCTTGCGCTCCTTCAGCTGCGCCGAAATCTCGGGCTGCATGAGGTTGTACGTGCCGGCCGATCCGCAGCAGAGGTGGCTGTCCGCCGGTTCGACCACCGCGAAGCCCGCGCGCTTGAGCAGGTCCTTCGGGTGCGACTTGATCTTCTGCCCATGCTGGAGCGAGCAGGCCGCGTGGTAGGCCACGCGCAACCCCCGGCCCTCGGCGCGGGTCGGGCCGAAGACACCGTGGCCGGGCGCCGCGTCGGTGCCGGCGATGCCTTCGCGCGCGGTGTCCTGAGCCTCAGCGTCGGCCTCCTTCATCAGGGTCGCGAGCAGCTCGCTCACGTCCATCGCGATCCCCGAGACCCGCGCCGCGTCGTCGGCCAGCGCCTCGGTGCGGAACATGTGGCCGTAATCCTTGACCGTGGTGCCGCAGCCCGAGGTGTTGATGACGATCGCGTCGAGCCCGTTGCCGTCCATCTCTCGCGTCCAGGCGCGGATATTCCGCGCGGCACTGCCGTGGCTCTCGCCGGTCTTGCCCATGTGGTGCGTGAGCGCGCCGCAGCAGCCTGCGCCCTCGGCGACGACCACCTCGCACCCAAGTCGCGTGAGCAGCCGGATCGTCGCGTCGTTGATGTCGGTATCGAGCGCCTTCTGCGCGCAGCCGGTCATCAGTGCGACGCGCTTGCGCCGCCGGCCCTCCGCCGGGAAGGTCTGTGGGTCGTCGTTCGCGCTGACAGGCGGAATTGTCCGCGGTGCCATGTCGAGCATCGCCCGCAGTCGCGCATCGGGCATCAGCCGCTTGAACGGACGCCCGGCCTTGGCGCCCAGCAGCGCCAGCCGGAACCGCCCCGGATAGGGCAGGATGCGCGCCAGCACCCAGCGCAGCGCGCGGTCGCGCCACGGCCGCCGGTAGTTGTCCTCGATGTAGTCGCGGGCGTGATCGACGAGGTGCATGTAGTGCACGCCCGAGGGGCAGGTTGTCATGCAGGCGAGGCAGGACAGGCAGCGGTCGATGTGCTTCACCGTCTTGTCGTCCGGAACCCGCTCGTTCTCGAGCATGTCCTTGATCAGGTAGATGCGCCCGCGCGGGCTGTCGAGTTCGTCGCCCAGCACCTGGTAGGTGGGACAGGTCGCCGTGCAGAACCCGCAGTGGACGCAGGCGCGCAGCACCTCGTTCGAGCGGGCGGTATCGGGATCTTTCAGTTGCGCGTCGGTAAAGGTCGTCTGCATGTCACAAGGCCATTGAGGTCGCCGTGGCCGGTCCGGACCGCGGCATGATCGTTGCAAGAAGGGCGGGGGCGGTTGCCATGCGCCGGGGCGGCGCCGCGGTGAGCCGCGGCCGCAGCGCTTTGGCTGCCGTTGTGACGGCCCGCACCCGGCCCAACCACAGCGCCGAAAGCGACGGACGCCCTGTCCGGCAGGCGCGCAGGACGGGCGGGGTTCCTGCTGCGAGCGCGGCGGCCGTCCGGCGTCCTCTGGCCGCGCGCAGGAGGCCCGCACACAGCGTCGGTCCCACTGCGAAGCAGGTGGCGAAGGCGATGGGCCGCATCAGGCCGCTGCCGGCGCGGCGGTGGTGCCGGAGAACAGCCCGTTCGGATCGAAGCGCCGGCGCAGCCCATCGGTCAACCGCGCCACGGCGGCCGGCTCGGGATGCAGCGTGCCGAGCGCGGCGTGGGTTTCGGGCGCCGCGCGGACCAGCGTGGCGTGCCCCGCCGTGCCGGTCATGGCCGCGCGCAGGTCGTGGCCCGGTGGCGTCAGCGCCCAGATCAGCCCGCCGCCCCAATCGAACATCAGCGCCTCGGCCCCGAGCCTCTGCGCCAGATCCGGAGCCGCGCTCGGGCGCACCGAGACCCGCCAGACATCGCCATCGCGGCCGTGGAACGGCGCCACGTCCCGCACGCCGGCCCAGCGGGCGGCCACCGCCTCGGGGTCTGTCTCGTGCTGCGCGTCGTGCCCGGGGAACAGCTCCGCCAGTCGCCCGAGCCGGTAGGCCACCGAGTCCGCGAAGCCCTCGATCCGCAGGCAGGTCTCGTCGGCCGCAGGCAGATGCGCCGCGCCGGTCACCTCGAAGGGCGACCCCAGCCCCGTGGACATCGCCGCCACCGCCTCGCCGGCATCCAACCCGCGCAGCACCAGCGTTGCCTGCGTCTCGGGCACCGGCAGCACTTTCAGCGATACCTCTGTCAGCACGCCCAGCGCCCCACGGCTGCCCGCCAGCAGCTTCACGAGATCGTAGCCGGTGACGTTCTTCATCACCCGCCCGCCATTGCGGACCACTTGGCCCGCGCCGTCCACGAAGCGCACGCCCAGAAGCGCGTCGCGGCAGGCCCCGGCCTGGATGCGCCGTGGTCCCGACACGTTCGCCGCCACCACGCCCCCGATCGTCGGAGAGCCGCCGGACCCCACCAGCCCGCGATGATCCATCGGCTCGAATGCGAGTCGCTGGCCCTCGGCGGCAAGCGCGGTCTCCACCTCGGTCAGCGGCGTGCCGGCCCGCACCACCAGCGTCAGCGCGCCCGGCTCGTAGAGGCTGATGCCGGTCAGGCCGCCGGTCTCCAGCACGTCGCCGGGGCCCTGCACCATGCCGCGTGTTCCCCCGCCGCGCACGGCGAGGGGGCCGCGTGCCCCCGCCACGATTTCCGCCAGCTCGTCTTCGGTCTCGGGCCGCATGGCGCCCCCTGCTTCTTCTTGGTCAAAAATATCCCGGGGTTCGGGGCAGAGTCCCGGTCACTCGGCCGCCAGTTGCGCCGATCGGCGGGCCTCGGAGACGTCGAGCGGGAAGACCTTGGCCGGGTTCAATAGCCAGCCGGGGTCGAACACGTCCTTGACCGCCATCTGCGCCTCGAGGTCCGCCGGGTCGTACTGGTCGGCCATCAGGTCACGCTTCTCGATGCCGACGCCGTGCTCGCCGGTCAGGCATCCGCCCGCCTCGACGCAGAGCCGCAGGATGTCGGCGCCCAGCGCCTCGGCCTTGGCAAGTTCGCCCTCGACGTTGGCGTTGAACAGGATCAGCGGGTGCATGTTGCCGTCGCCCGCGTGAAAGACGTTTGCGACCTCGAGGTCGTAGCCCGCCGCCAGCTCGGCGATGCGGGTCAGAACGCGGGGGAGTTCGGAGACCGGGATGGTGCCGTCGAGGCAGATGTAATCGTTGATCTGCCCCATCGCGCCGAAGGCCGACTTCCGTCCGAGCCAGATGCGCTGGGCCTCATCGGCATCGCCCGCCTCGCGCAGTTCCACGGGATCGTGGGCGCGCGCGATCTGCTTGATGAGGCCGAGCTGGTGGTCGATCTCGGCGTCAGAGCCCTCGACCTCGACGATCAGCAGGGCTTCGCAGTCGGGGTAGCCTGCCTTGGCGAAGGCCTCGCAGGCGCGGATGCAGGGCCGGTCCATGAATTCGATCGCCACCGGAAGCACGCCGGCCTTGATGATGTCCGACACGCAAGCGCCCGCAACCTCGTTCGAGCCGTAGCCGATCAGCACCGGCCGCGCGCCCTCGGGCTTGGGCAGGATCCGAAGCGTCGCCTCGGTCACGACGCCGAGCTGTCCCTCGGACCCGCAGATCACGCCGAGCAGGTCGAGGCCGGGCGCGTCGAGGTGTCCGCCGCCCAGCTCGACGATCTCGCCTTCCATCGTGACCATGGTCACGCCAAGCAGGTTGTTGGTCGTCACCCCGTATTTCAGGCAATGCGCCCCGCCCGAGTTCATCGCGATGTTGCCCGCGATGGCGCACGCCAGCTGCGACGACGGGTCGGGCGCGTAGAAGAAGCCGTCCTCTTCCACTGCCCCGGTGACCGACAGGTTGGTGCGCCCGGTCTGCACCCGGATGAGGCGGTCGGCATAGTCGGTCTCGAGCACTTCGGTCATGCGGGCGACGCCGAGGATCACGCAGTCGGCCGTGGGCAGCGCGCCCCCGGCCAGCGACGTGCCCGACCCGCGCGGAACCACCGGCACGCCCTCGTCATGGCAGACCTTGAGGACCGCGGCGACCTCCTCGGTCGTGCGCGGAAGCACGGCGGCAAGCGGTGCGCAGCGATAGGCGGTGAGCGCGTCGCACTCGTAGGCGCGGGTCTCGGCCGGGTCGGAGATCACGGCATCGGCGGGCAGGCATCCGCGCAGACGCTCCACAATGGCGTCGCGGCGGGACAGGATGCGGGAATCCGGATCTGGCATCTGCATGACTTGGCCTCCTCCTGACGCGAAATCCTAGTGCGGCGCGCGGAAGATGACCACCACGCAATCCGGAATGGTCGGCGGGGTCGCGGGAATGTCAGGGGGAGAGCGGGTGCGCCTGTTGGACGGCGGCAGACCGGGACGGCGGACAAATACGCGCCCGCCGTTTTCCTGTCCGACGGCCGCCGCCGTCCTCGGGGCGCACCCATGCCCCTTGCGTCCAGATACGCCGCAGCGCATTGATCGAGACATGACATGGATCAAGGTTGCCCATATTTTGTGCGTTATGGGATGGATGACCTCCATCTTCGCGGTGCCGCGCGCCCTGATCTACTGGAGGCGCGAGCATGACCGGCTGGGCGAGTTCGGCCCGCTGGGAGACCTGACGATCCGGCTCTACCGCTTCTCCGCGGGCCTTGGCGTGATCGCGCTGGCCACCGGTCTCTGGCTTGGGGGGCTTTTGGCGATGCCGGGGTGGGTGTGGCTCAAGCTCGGGCTCGTCCTGCTGCTGGTGGCGCATTACGCCTGGACCGGTGCGATGGTGATCGCGGCGCGCAAGGGCCGCTTCGCCTACAGCGACAAGTTCCTGCGGATCTTCAACGAGGTCAGCGTGCTGGGCGTGATCGCCGTCCTGTGGGTCGTGATCGCCAAGCCGTTCTGATGGATTTCGAGGTCCTCACCGAGCGCCTCGCGCTGTTCACCGGTCTCGACCTGCTGGCCGTGGCCCTGCTGTTCGGATCCTGGATCGGTGCAACGCTCGCGATCGAGCATCCGCCGAAGAGCTATCCGTCCGTCAGCACGCTCATGGCGCGCTACCGGCGCGAATGGATGCGCCACTTCGTCACCCGGCAGCCGCGCATCTTCGACTCGCAGATCATTTCGAACCTGCGACAGAGCACGGCTTTCTTCGCGTCGGGCTCCATGCTGGCGATCGGCGGGGGGTTCGCGCTGGTGGGCAACGCCGACATGCTCTCGGGCGTGGCCGAGGACCTGACGCTCGGCGCCGACCCGGTGGTGGTGTGGGAGATCAAGTTGATCCTGATGCTCCTCTTCGCGGCCAACGCCTTTCTCAAGTTCGTCTGGTCGCACCGGCTGTTCGGCTACTGCGCCGTGCTGATGGCCGCCGTTCCCAACGAGCCCGACGATCCCGATGCCTATGCCCGCGCCGCACAGGCGGGCGAGATCAACATCACCGCGGCGCGCGGCTACAACCGTGGCCTGCGGTCGGTCTATTTCGGCATCGCCTCGTCGGCGTGGCTGCTGGGGTCTGGCGCGCTGATCCTCGCGGTGCTGGTGACCGACGGGATCATTCTCCGACGCGAGTTCGCGTCGGTGTCGCGGCGTGTGTTGCTCAGCCACCCCGGACGCAACGTCGACACGCAAAGGTGACGCCCCCGCGCTTGGACTTCATGGCAGCCTCTGGTCAGGTCGCCGGCGAACGAGCGAAGGAGCCCCTCATGATCGCCAGACTCGGCGCCGCCGTCGCGGCCGGCATCCTCGTGGTCGCGATGGCCCATGCCGATCCGCCGCGTATTGTCTCGGTCGAGGCGGAAAAGACGGGTATGGCGCGCCGCATTTCGGTGACGCTTGAGCATCCCGACGAGGGCTGGGACCACTACGCCGCGGGCTGGCGGATCGAGGATGCCGACGGCAAGGTCATCGCCGAGCGCGAGCTTCTGCATCCCCACGTGGACGAGCAGCCGTTCACCCGCTCCCTCAGCTCGGTGATGCTGCCCGACGGGATGAAGACCTTCCACGTTCGGGCGAAGTGCAGCGTTCACGGGTGGAACGAACAGTCGGTCGCGTTCAAGCTGTCCGAGGTCGACTGACCGGCCGGCGCGGGGTCAGACCGCGCGGCTGTAGCGGCCGGTCTCGTCGGACAGGAAGGCGTCGAACTCTGCGGCCAGCAGGCGCGCGAAGCGTCCGTCCCGCGCGGTTAGGCGCAGGCGTCCGGCGTCGATGTCGACTTCATCCCCCAGGTGCGCCGCGATGCGCGACAGCTCTCCGGAGAAGTCGGCGAGGCGCAGGCCGTGACGGGCGGCGACCGCCGGCAGGTCCACCGCGAAGTCGCACATGATGCGCTCGATGATCTCGGCCCGGGCGCGGTCCTCGGGATCCAGCTCCCAGCCGCGGGCGGTGGCGAGCCGTCCCTCGTCCACCGCCTTGGCCCAGGCGCCGCTGGCGGCGGCGTTCTGGGCGTGACCCTGCGGGAACCGCGACAGCGCCGAGGCGCCGAAGCCCAGCAGCACCGGAGCCGCGTCGGTGGTATAGCCCTGGAAGTTGCGGAAGAGGCGGCCCTCCTGCGCGGCGCGGGCAAGGTCGTCCTCGGGGCGGGCGAAATGGTCGATCCCCACCGGCACGTACCCGGCCCACGCCAGCAGGCGCTGCGCGGTGTCGAACAGGGTCAGCCGCTCGGCCGGGCCGGGCAGGCTGTCCTGCGGGATCAGCTGCTGGCGCCGGGCCATGCGGGGCACGTGGGCGTAGCCGTAGATCGCCGCCCGGTCGGGCGCGAAGGCGGTCACCGCGTCGATGGTCTCGCGCAGGGTCGTGGTGGTCTGGTGCGGCAGGCCGTAGATCAGGTCCACGTTCACCGACCGCGCGCCCCGGTCTCGCAGGGCCGCGACGGCGCGGGTGGTTTCCTCGACCGACTGCATCCGACCGATGGCGCGCTGCACCGCCTCGTCGAAGTCCTGCACCCCGATCGAGGCGCGGGTCAGCCCCATCGACGCCAGCGCGTCGAGCCGGTCCTCGTCGATCTCGGTCGGGTCCACCTCCACCGACATCTCGGTATCGGTGCCGATGGCGAACGCGCCGCGCAGGGCCGCGTCGATCCGTGCGAAGTGGTCGGGCCGCAGGATGGTGGGCGTGCCGCCGCCGAAATGCACCGCCGACACCGGCTGGCGCCGCCCGATCAGCCTTGTCACCCGCTCGATCTCGGTCTCCAGCCGCCCGACATAGGCGTCGAGCGGACGGTCCGATGCCGTGCCTTGCGTGCGGCAGGCGCAGAAATGGCAAAGCCGACGGCAGAACGGGATATGCAGGTAGATCGACACGGCCGTGTCCTCGGGCACTGCCGCAATCCAGCGTGCCGAATCGTCCGGTCCCACGCTGTCCGAGAAGTGGTTCGCGGGCGGGTAGCTGGTGTATCGCGGAACCGAGGCGGTCAGCAGGCGCGAGGTGGCATCTTGTTGGGTCATGGCGGCACCGTTCGGACAGAGGTCGCCCCGAAATCGGAGCGGCGAATTGACCCGACCAGCGGTAGCACGCACAATCCGCTTGCAACTTGATGTGGATCAAGCGCACTGATCCTGCTGCGAAAACGGGGGGCGGCATGGCCATCGCAAAGACACGCGACACATGCGCGGGGTGCCCGATTCGGCACCGCGCGGTCTGTGCCTACTGCGATGCCGACGAGCTCGCGATGCTCGAGCGGATCAAGTCCTACGCCACCATCGCTCCCGGTGCGCCGATCTTCTTCGCGCGCGAACCCATGCGCCACGTCGCCACCGTCGTGACCGGCGCGGCGGTGCTCTCGCGGACGCTCGAGGACGGGCGGCGCCAGATCTCGGGCCTGATGCTGCCCTCGGATTTCATCGGCCGCCCCTGGCGAGACACCATTTCCTACGACGTGACGGCGCTGAGCGAGGTCGTGCTGTGCCGGTTCGACCGCAAGGCGTTCGAGACGATCCTCCGCGACACGCCCCATGTTGCCGAGCGACTTCTGTCGATGACGCTCGACGATCTCGACGCCGCACGGGACTGGTCGGTGGTGCTGGGCCGCATGGCCGCGCGCGAAAGGGTCTCGGCGTTCCTTCTGGCGCTGGCGCGGCGTCTCGGCACGCCGGATCCGAAGGTGCCCGAGAGGGTGACTTTCGACCTGCCCCTCACGCGCGAGGCCATCGCCGACGCGCTCGGCCTGACGCTCGAGACCGCGAGCCGGCAGATGTCGGCGCTGCGCCGGGACGGCGTGATCGAGACCGAGGGCCGCACCCGCGTCGTGGTGCCCGATCTCCTGCGCCTGCAGGAAGAGGCGCAGGACGACGACGACGGCGGCGAGCTGGGCTAGGGGCGCGACCTGCACGGTCCCGTCCGCCCGCCGGCACCCGGAACCCCCTGCCGACATGCGATAAATCTAACTTGATCCACGTCAAGGATACCGCGGCCCGTTCCGTGTGATCTCCGGCGTCGAAGCGGCCCCCTCTCCGGGCCGTCCCGACCGATGCGGAGAACAGGCGGATGGATTACGTCAAACTCATCGTGCTGGGCATCGTCACCCTCGTGGCCGCGATCGCGGCCAACTGGGCGCGCGACCTGGCATACAACGTGCACGCGCTGATGATCATGGTGATCGCCGGTGCGATGTTCCTCTGGCAGTTGCGCCAGACCGACGAGCCCAAGCGCGTCGTCGACACCTCGGGCTACATGGACGGCCCGGTGCGCGCGGGCGTCATCGCGACCGCCTTCTGGGGCATCGCGGGCTTTCTTGTGGGCACCTTCATCGCCTTCCAGCTGGCGTTCCCCGAGCTGAACTTCGACTGGTCCGAAGGCTACCTCAACTTCGGTCGCCTGCGTCCGTTGCACACCTCTGCGGTGATCTTCGCTTTCGGGGGCAACGCGCTGATCGCCACGTCGCTTTACGTGGTGCAGCGCACCTCGGGCGCGCGGCTCTGGGGCGGCAACCTCGCCTGGTTCGTGTTCTGGGGCTACAACCTGTTCATCGTGCTTGCGGCAACCGGCTACCTGCTCGGGGCCACGCAATCCAAGGAATACGCCGAGCCGGAATGGTACGTCGATATCTGGCTCACCATCGTCTGGGTCGCCTACCTCGCGGTCTTCCTCGGCACCATCATCAAGCGGAAAGAGCCGCACATCTACGTCGCCAACTGGTTCTACCTCGCGTTCATCGTGACGGTGGCCATGCTGCACGTGATGAACAACCTGTCGCTGCCGGTCTCGATCTGGGGTTCGCGCTCGGTGCAGGTCTTCGCCGGCGTGCAGGACGCGATGGTGCAGTGGTGGTACGGCCATAACGCCGTAGGCTTCTTCCTGACGGCCGGCTTCCTGGGCATGATGTACTACTTCGTGCCGAAGCAGGCCGGGCGCCCGATCTACAGCTACAAGCTGTCGATCATCCACTTCTGGGCACTGATCTTCCTCTACATCTGGGCCGGTCCGCACCACCTGCACTACACCGCGCTGCCCGACTGGGCGTCGACGCTGGGCATGGTGTTCTCGATCATCCTGTGGATGCCCAGCTGGGGCGGCATGATCAACGGCCTGATGACGCTGGAAGGCGCCTGGGACAAGATCCGCACCGACCCGATCATCCGGATGTTCGTGGCCTCGCTCGCCTTCTACGGCATGTCGACCTTCGAGGGCCCGATGATGTCGATCCGCGCGGTCAACAGCCTCAGCCACTACACCGACTGGACCATCGGCCACGTGCACTCCGGCGCGCTGGGCTGGAACGGCCTCATCACCTTCGGCTGCCTCTACTTCCTGACGCCCAAGCTCTGGGGCCGGACTCAGATGCATTCCGTGCGCGCCATCAACCTGCACTTCTGGCTCGCGACCGTGGGGATCGTCCTCTACGCGGCCTCGATGTGGGTGACCGGCATCATGGAGGGCCTGATGTGGCGCGAGGTCGATGCCAACGGCTTCCTCGTCAACTCCTTCGCCGACACCGTCTCCGCCAAGTTCCCGATGTACGTGGTCCGTGGCCTCGGCGGCATCCTCTACCTCACCGGCGGTCTCGTGATGGTCTGGAACATGTGGATGACCATCCGCGCGGCCCGGCCCGTCACCGCCCAAGTCCCCGCGGAGTAACCAGCCATGAGCGACAAGAACGACAAGATCCCCCCCGCCGAGGACGACCCGAAGGTCACGCAGCCGGGTGACGGCGGCATCCCGAACGAGTTGCCGCACCACCGGAAGCTGCTCGACAAGCACGCGATCCTCGAGCGCAACGCCACCCTGCTGATGGTCTTTGCCTTCCTGGTCGTGACCATCGGCGGCATCGTCGAGATCGCGCCGCTGTTCTGGCTCGAGAACACGATCGAGGAAGTGGAGGGCGTGCGTCCCTACTCCCCGCTCGAGCTTTCCGGGCGCGAGGTCTACGTCCGCGAGGGCTGCTACGTCTGCCACAGCCAGATGATCCGGCCCATGCGCGACGAGGTGGAGCGTTACGGGCATTACAGCCTCGCAGCCGAGTCGATGTACGACCACCCGTTCCAGTGGGGGTCGAAGCGGACCGGGCCGGACCTCGCGCGCGTCGGTGGCCGCTACTCGGACGAGTGGCACGTCGATCACCTCGAGGATCCGCAAAGCGTCGTGCCGGAATCGATCATGCCGAAATACGACTACCTGCGCCGCGCCACGATCGAGCCCGAGCATGTCGGCGACCTGCTGCGGACCCACCGCGCGGTGGGCGTGCCCTACACCGACGAGATGATCGCGTCGGCGCGGACGGACTTCACCGTGCAGGCCGACCCGATGGGCGACTACGACGGCCTGCTCGAGCGGTACCCGGGCGCGCAGGTGCGCAATTTCGACGGGCGGGACGAGCTGACCGAGATGGACGCGCTCATCGCCTACCTGCAGGTCCTGGGCACGATGGTCGACTTCTCGACCTTCGAAGCCGCCGACGCGCGCTGAGGAGAGACGAGATGGATACCTATTCCGTGCTCCGCCACTTCGCCGACAGCTGGATGCTCCTCGCGATGACGCTGTTCTTCCTGGGCATCTGCGTGCGCGCATTCCTTCCGCGGATGCGCACGGCCCAGGCCGAGGCCGCCTCCGTGATCTTCCGAAACGATACCCCCGCAGAGGGCGGGACGCCTTCCGAAAGGCAGAAGCCATGAGCCAGAACAAGAAAGACGACGTCACCGGCGTCGAGACGACCGGCCACGAATGGGACGGCATCGAGGAGTTGAACAACCCGCTTCCGCGCTGGTGGCTCTGGACCTTCTACGCGACGATCGCCTGGGGCGTGGTCTACACCATCCTGTTCCCGGCCTGGCCGCTGGTGAACTCGGCCACGGCGGGCGTTCTGAACTGGTCGACCCGCGGCCAGGTGGCCGAGCGCATCGCCGCCGTGGACGAGGCCCGCGCGGGCATCGAGGCGCGTCTGGTCGAAACCGACCTGGCCGCCATCCCCGAGGACGAGGAGTTGCACTCCTACGCGGTGAACGCGGGCGCGGCGGTCTTCCGCACCCATTGCTCGCAGTGCCACGGGTCCGGCGCGCAGGGGGCCAAGGGTTATCCGAATCTGCTGGATGACGCCTGGCTCTGGGGCGGCGCCCGGGACGAGATCGCCTACACGGTGCGCCACGGCATCCGCAACGAGGACGACCCCGACGCACGCTACTCGCAGATGCCGGCCTTCGGCGACATTCTCGCGGACGAGGAGATCGCGACGCTCGTGGACCACGTTCAGGGCATGGCGCAGGGCGGCGATCCGGCGGCGGGCCCGGGGGGCGAACTCTACCAGGCGAACTGCGCGGCGTGCCACGGCGAGACCGGGGCGGGCATGCGCGAAGTCGGCGCGCCGAACCTGACCGACGCGATCTGGCTTTATGGCGGCGACACCGAAACGCTGACCGAGACGATCACCAATGCGCGGTTCGGCGTCATGCCGGCCTGGGGCCTGCGCCTCGACGAGGCCGACGTGCGCGCGGTGGCCACCTACGTCCACCAGCTCGGTGGCGGCGAGGAGACCGCGCCCGAGTGAGGCCCGCCTCGAGGCAGGGCCGGGCGGGGCGTGCGGACAGGCGCGCCCCGCTCGCGGCGTCCGGCACACGCGACAGCCTGCCGCAGGCTGACAAGCGCTTGATCCACGTCAAGGAACTCCGGACCGCGTCGGCCTAATCCGGCTGCGACACGACATCATTCACCAAGGCACCCCCCCGATGTCCGATACGCAACTCTACGCCGCGCGCGAGCCGATCTTTCCCCGCCGGGTCTCGGGCCGCTTCCGGCGGCTCAAGTGGGCGATCCTGATCGTCACGCTGGGCATCTACTACGTCACCCCGTGGATCCGCTGGGACCGCGGCCCGGCGCTGCCCGACCAGGCGGTGCTCGTCGACATGGCGAACCGGCGCTTCTACTTCTTCTGGATCGAGATATGGTCGCACGAATTCTATTTCGTCGCGGGCCTTCTCATTATGGCGGGCCTCGGCCTGTTCCTGTTCACCTCGGCGCTGGGCCGGGTCTGGTGCGGCTATGCCTGCCCGCAGACCGTCTGGACCGATCTCTACCTCGCGGTCGAGCGCTGGGTGGAGGGCGACCGCAACGCGCGCCTTCGGCTGCACAAGGCGCCGTGGACCGCCCACAAGTGGCGCCTGCGCCTGACCAAGTGGGCGATCTGGCTGGCCATCGGCCTCGCCACCGGCGGGGCGTGGGTGTTCTACTTCACAGACGCGCCGACGCTTCTGCGGGACATCGTGACGCTGAACGCGGCCCCAGTGGCCTACCTGACCATTGCCATCCTGACCGCGACGACCTTCGTCTTCGGCGGCTTCATGCGCGAACAGGTCTGCATCTACATGTGCCCGTGGCCGCGCATTCAGGGCGCGATGATGGAAGAGGACACCCTCACCGTCGCCTATCGCGACTGGCGGGGCGAGCCGCGCGGCAAGGGCCTGCGCCGTCGCAAGGCCGCCGCACAGGCCGAGGAGGTCGCGGCGCCCGAGGCCGTGACCCGCGCCGCAGGCCCGCAGATCGGCGGCCGCGCACCGGTCATTCCCATGCCCGGCGTGCCGAACACGACCACCGGCGCCTATGATGCGGCGACGCCCGGCGACTGCATCGACTGCAATGCCTGCGTGAACGTCTGCCCGATGGGCATCGACATCCGCGACGGCCAGCAACTGGCCTGCATCACCTGCGCGCTGTGCATCGACGCCTGTGACGAGGTCATGGAAAAGATCGGCAAGCCACGCGGGCTGATCGACTACCTCGCGCTGTCCGACGCCCCGCGCGAGCGGGCCGGCGGGACGCCGCGCGCCGCATGGCGTCACCTGATCCGCCCGCGCAACGCGCTCTACCTCGCGCTGTGGTCCCTGGTCGGCGCAGGACTGGTCTTTGCGCTCTTCATCCGCTCCGAGATCGAGATGACCGTGGCCCCGGTCCGCAACCCGACCTTCGTGACACTGTCGGACGGGACCATCCGCAACACCTACGACATCCGCCTGCGGAACAAGCAGGGCGAGCCGCGGGACTTCGCGCTGTCGCTGGTCTCGGAGGCCGATCTTGCTATCGAACTGGAGGGTCTCGAGGGCACGATCACAGAGGTGCCCGCCGACACCCAGCGCCTGCAACGGGTCTACGTCACCGCCGCGCCCGGCTCCGAGGCCGCCACTTCGGCCGAGACCGCCCTGCGGTTCTGGGCCGAGGACATAGCCTCGGGCGAGCGCGCCCACCGCGACACCGTCTTCAACGGACAGGAGAACTGACATGAGCTTCGAATTGACCGGCCGCCGCGTCTTCGGGCTGTTCGCCCTTGGCTTCGGCACGATCATCGCCGTGAACGTCACCCTGGCTGTGAACGCGGTCAGAACCTTTCCCGGCCTCGAGGTCGCGAACTCCTACGTGGCCAGCCAGCATTTCGACGCCGACCGAACCGCGCAGCAGGCGCTGGGCTGGGAGGCGGTGGCAAAGGTCGAGGACGGCGCGTTGCGCGTCGAGCTGACCGACGCCGAAGGGCGGCCCGTCGCGCCCGCCGCGCTGACGGTGACCGTGGGCCGGCCGACGACCGACCGGGACGATCGCGTCATGGCGATGGCGTCCGAGGGCGTGGTCCGCGTCGCGCCTATGCCCGAGGGGGGCGGCGCCTGGCTCGTGAGGATCGACGCCGAAGCGATGGACGGCACCGCCTTCCATGCCCGCCGGATCGTCGCGGCGGAGCGCGCGGGATGAGCGGCGCCTGTGCCTGCGGCGGCCTCGCCGCCGAGATGCCCGGCGCGTCCGCGCCGGCGGCCGATGCGCGCCCCGACATCGCCCTGCACCTGCCGACGATTCACTGCGCCTCCTGCATCGCCACCGCCGAGCGGACGCTGGCTGATGTCCCCGGCGTGATCTCTGCGCGGGTGAACATGGGCCTGAAACGCGCGCTGATCGTCACCGACGGCAGCGTCGCCGCCGACGCGCTGTGCGCCCGGCTCGAGGCCGCGGGACTGCCCGCCCAGCCGCTCGACCTCGCGCGGCTGGGCAAGCCCGGCGACGCGGAGATGCGCGCGCTGCTGATGCGGCTGGGGATCGCGGGCTTCGCGATGATGAACGTGATGCTGCTGTCGGTGGCCGTCTGGTCGGGCGCGGCGGATGCAACGCGCAGCCTGTTCCAGCTTCTGTCGGCGGCGATCTCGGTTCCGGCCATCGCCTATTCCGCGCGGCCGTTCTTCGCCGGTGCAGTGCGGTCGCTTCGGGCCGGGCGGCTGTCGATGGACGTGCCCATCGCGCTGGCGATCGCGCTGGCCACGCTGATGTCGCTGGCCGAGGCGTTGTGGGGCGCGGGACATGCCTGGTTCGAGGCTGCGCTGTCGCTGACGTTCTTCCTGCTGGCGGGCCGCGCGCTCGATCTCGCGACGCGCCGGGCGGCGCGCTCGGCGGCGGCGGAACTGGCCGCGCTCGACGTCGGCACCGCGACCCGGCTCGGCCGCGACGGCCCCGAGACCGTGCCGAGCGCGGAGCTTCGCGTCGGGGACCGCGTGCGCGTTCTTCCGGGCCAGCGGCTTCCGGCGGACGGCCGCATCGTGGAGGGCGAGACAGACCTCGACCGCTCGGCCCTGACCGGTGAGACCGCGCCGGTGGCCGCCGCGCCCGGCGATGACGTGGCCGCGGGCGAGACCAACCTGACCGGCGCTCTTGTGGTCGAGGTGACATCGGCGGGGCAGGACACGCGCCTTGCCCGCCTGACCGCGCTGGTGGCGGTCGCCGAAAGCGCACGCAGCCGCTACACCTCGCTCGCCGACCGGGCGGGCGGCGTCTACGCGCCCCTGGTCCACATCCTCGCCGCCGTAGCCTTCGTGGCGTGGTGGTGGATCGCGGGCGATGCCTGGTATGCGCTGGCCATTGCGATTGCCGTTCTCATCATCACGTGCCCCTGCGCGCTGGGCCTTGCCGTGCCGGCGGTGTCGGTCGCGGCCTCGGGCCGCCTGTTCCGGCGCGGGTTGCTCCTGACAACGTCCACCGCGCTGGAACGGCTGGCCGAGGTGGACACGGTGGTCTTCGACAAGACCGGCACGTTGACGACCGGGACGCCGCGCATCGCCGACGCACCTGACGGCCCCGAGCTTGCCATCGCCCGGGCGCTCGCCGAGGGCTCGGGCCATCCCGCGGCGGGGGCCCTCGTGCGACACGCGCGGGCGGCGGGCGTCGAGGCCGCGACGGTCTCCGATCGCCGCGAAGTGCCCGGTCGCGGTGTCGAAGGTACCTGGCGCGGCCAGACCGTGCGGCTCGGGCGCGCGGCGTGGACCGGGGGCGAGGATGATGGGCGCTCGGCCATGTGGCTGCGGATCGGCACCGAGACGCCCCTCCGATTCGGGCTGGAAGAGACGTTGCGCCCCGGCGCCGCCGAGGCGGTCGCGGCCTTGCGGGCGGCGGGCTGCGATGTGGCGCTTCTGTCCGGCGACGGACGCCTTGCGGTCGAAGACGTTGCCGCGCGCACCGGGATCGCGGAGGCCGAAGCCGGCCTCGCGCCCGAGGACAAGCTCGCGCGGCTGGAGGCCCTGGCCGCCGAGGGTCGCCGCGTGCTGATGGTCGGCGACGGACTGAACGATACCGCCGCGCTGTCGGCGGCGCACGCGGCCATTGCGCCGGGGTCGGGCCTCGATGCCGCACGCAGCGCCGCCGACGCGGTGCTCATGGCCGAGGACCTGTCGGTGGTGGCCGAGGCCGTCACCATCGCGCGCCGCGCCCGCACCCGGATGCGCCAGAACCTGTGGCTGGCGGCGGCCTATAACGCGATCGCCATCCCCGTCGCGCTTGTCGGGGCGGCCACGCCGCTGATCGCGGCACTGGCGATGTCCACGTCGTCTGTTACCGTGTCGCTGAACGCCATGAGGTTGGGACGATGAACGTGCTTGCCGTGCTGATACCCGTGTCGCTGATCCTTGGCGGGGTCGGCCTCGCGGCCTTCGTCTGGTCCATGCGCGCGTCGCAATACGAGGACTTGGAAGGGGCGCGGCACCGGGTGCTGTCGGACGACCACGACGACCGGCCGCTGCCGTAGCGTGAGGGTTCTTTCCGCAAAGATGACCTTGCGTTAAACAGTGGGTATCCGGTTTGCATACTCCATAGCGCCCGGTGCAACGTCCCTGCCATGCCGGGGTCCGACAACGAGGCCCCGGAGAGAAACACAACCGGGAGGTCACTCGATGACACTGCTCCGCACAACTCTGGCGGCTGGCGCAGCCGTGCTCGCGCTCAGCGCAGGCGCGTCGGCCCAGACACTGATCTACTGCTCCGAAGGTTCGCCCGAAGGCTTCGACCCGGCGCTCTACACGGCCGGCACCACGTTCGACGCCTCGTCGCGCCAGGTCTACAACAAGCTCGTCGAGTTCGAGCGCGGCACCACCGAGATCGTGCCGGGCCTCGCCGAAAGCTGGGAAGTGTCCGAGGACGGCACCCAGTACACGTTCAAGCTGCGTGAAGGCGTGACCTTCCACTCGAACGACCAGTTCGAGCCGAGCCGCGAGTTCAACGCCGACGACGTGATCTTCTCGTTCGACCGGCAGGGCAACGAAGAGAACCCGTACAACGGCTACTCGGGCGGCACCTGGGAATACTTCAACGCCATGTCGATGCCCGACCTGATCGAGAGCATCGAGAAGGTCGACGAGTACACCGTCCGCTTCAACCTGACCCGGCCCGAGGCACCGTTCATCGCGAACATGGCGATGGACTTCGCGTCGATCCTGTCGAAGGAATACGCCGATCAGCTTCAGGAAGCCGGCACGCCGGAGATGCTGAACCAGGCGCCGATCGGCACCGGCCCGTTCGAGTTCGTCGGCTACCAGAAGGACGCCGTGATCCGCTACCAGGCGAACGAGGACTACTGGAAGGGCGCCGCGCCCATCGACAACCTCGTCTTCGCGATCACGCCGGACGCCTCGGTGCGCTACCAGAAGCTGCAGGCGGGCGAATGCCACGTCATGCCGTATCCGAACCCGGCCGACCTCGACGCGATGGAAAGCGACGAGAGCGTCAACCTGATGAGCCAGGAAGGCCTCAACGTCGGCTACCTCGCCTACAACACGCAGGTCGCGCCGTTCGACAAGGTCGAGGTGCGCAAGGCGCTGAACATGGCGATCGACAAGCAGGCGATCATCGACGTGGTGTTCCAGGGCGCGGGCACCGCGGCCAAGAACCCGATCCCGCCGACGATCTGGTCCTACAACGACGCCGTCGAGGACGACGAGTACGATCCCGAGGCGGCGCAGGCGATGCTGGAAGAAGCCGGGGTGTCGGACCTGTCGATGGAGATCTGGGCGATGCCGGTGCAGCGTCCCTACAACCCCAACGCCCGCCGCATGGCCGAGCTTCTGCAGGAAGACTTCGCGCAGATCGGCGTGAACGCCGAGATCGTGTCCTACGAGTGGGGCGAGTATCTCGAGCGCTCCAAGGACATGGATCGCCAGGGCGCGGTGCTGCTGGGCTGGACCGGCGACAACGGCGACCCGGACAACTTCCTCGCCGTGCTTCTGGGCTGTGACGCCGTGGGCGGATCGAACCGCGCGCAGTGGTGCCACGAGCCGTTCGACGAACTGATCCAGCAGGCCAAGACCACGTCGGACCAGGAAGAGCGCACGCAGCTCTACGAAGAGGCGCAGGTCGTCTTCAAGGAGCAGGCGCCGTGGGCGACCATCGCGCACTCGGTCGTGTTCGAGCCGATCCGTCCCGAAGTCCAGGACTACAAGATCGACCCGTTCGGCGGTCACATCTTCTACGGCGTGAGCCTCGCGGAGTAACCCGCGACCACGCGATCACCGGCCGGGGCGGCAGCGCCCCGGCCTTTTTCGTTCGGCGCGGGTCCGCGCATCCGGCCCGCCGAACGTCACGGCACGTCCGGGCACGCATTGTCTTTCCCGGTCCGACTGATTAACGGAGCGCCCCCATGACCGACCGCTACCGCGACTACCGCGCGCTCGCCAGTTCGCTCGACGCCGATGCCGTCGTCCTCGTTCCGGGGCCGAACTTCGAGCGCCTGTTCCACGCGCATTTCGCCACCTCCGAGCGGCCGACGCTCGTGGTGATCCCCGCCCATGGCCCGCCCGCGGCGATCGTGCCGAACCTCGAGCTCGGCTCGTGGGCGGCGCTCGACTTCGAGGGAGAGGTTTTCGACTGGCGCGACCAGGACGGCTACGGCGCGGCCTTCGCCGCGCTCGGCCGGCACATGGCGCCACGGCGCATCGCGGTCGAGGGGCAGGGGATGCGCGTCTTCGTGCACCACGCTCTCGCCGGGGCCTTCCCGGGCGTCGAGATCATCGACGCTGAGCGCGAGATCAGCGGCCTGCGCATCGTCAAGACCGCCGACGACGTTGCCCGCTTGCAAGAGGCGATCCGAATTTCCGAGACGGCTCTCGCCGAGGTTGCAGACTCCGTCCGGCCGGGGCAAACCGAGGTGGAGATCCAGCGCCACCTGCTCGCGGCGCTGTTTTCTCATGGGGCCGAAGGCAACGCCTTCGGCCCCATCGTCGCGGCCGGCGACAACTCGGCCAAGCCGCATGCCACGCCCCGGGATTACCCGCTCGCCGCCGGTGACGCGCTGCTGATCGACTTCGGCGCGACCTGGGGCGGCTTCCATGCCGACATCACCCGGACCTTCTTCGTCGGACATGCCGACGACGAGGCGCAGACAGTCTACGACACCGTTCTGCAGGCCAACCGCCGCGGCCACGAGATCGCCCGCGCCGGCGTCACCGCGCACGAGATCGACGACGCGGTGACCGGGGTGCTCGAGGCCTCGCCCTATGCAGACCGCATCCGGACCAAGACCGGCCATGGTCTCGGCCGCGAGGTTCACGAGGCCCCGTACATCATGCGCGGCAACCACGAGGCGCTGCCCGCGGGCTGCGTTTTCACGAACGAGCCCGGCCTCTATTCGCTCGGCCGGTTCGGTGTCAGGATCGAGGACGACATCCTCGTGACCGATGACGGCTGCCGCTCGCTCACCACCTTTCCACGCGAACTGAGGATTCTCGGCTGATGCTGCGCTTCGTCCTCTCCCGCCTCGTCACCTTCATTCCGACCTTCTTCGGGGTCACGCTGGTGTCGTTTGCGTTTATCCGCCTTCTGCCCGGCGACCCGATCCAGCTTCTGGCGGGAGAACGGTCGGTCAGTCCCGAACGCTATGCAGAGCTCGAGGCGCAGCTGGGCTTCGACCAGCCGCTCTGGCAGCAATATTTCGACTACCTGTTCGGTATCTTCCAGGGCGATCTGGGCACGTCCTTCGTGACGCGCCGACCCGTGCTGGACGAGTTCATGGCGCTCTTTCCCGCCACGCTCGAGCTGTCGATCTGCGCCATCGTTCTTGCTGTGCTGCTGGGCATCCCGGCGGGCGTCATTGCTGCGGTCAATCGCGGCAAGTTCTTCGACCAGGCGCTGATGACCACGGCGCTCGTCGGCTACTCGATGCCGATTTTCTGGTGGGCGCTGCTGCTGATCATCGTGTTCTCGTCCGGCCTCGGCTGGACGCCGGTGTCGGGACGCATTTCGTTGATGTACTTCTTCGACACGCCCACGGGCTTCATGCTGATCGACAGCGCGATGTCCGGAGAGCCGGGCGCGTTCCGCTCGGCGGTGTCTCACCTGATCCTGCCGACCATCGTGCTGGCGACGATTCCGCTGGCGATCATCGCACGGCAGACCCGCTCGGCCATGCTCGAGGTGCTGGGCGAAGACTACGTCCGCACCGCCCGCGCCAAGGGCCTCGCCCCCCTCCGCGTGAACGGTCTGCACGCGCTGAGGAACGCGATGATCCCGGTCATCACCGTGATCGGCCTGTCTGTCGGCACGCTGCTAGCGGGCGCGATCCTGACCGAGACGATCTTTTCCTGGCCCGGCATCGGCAAGTGGATGGTCGATTCCATCTTCCGTCGCGACTACCAGGCGGTGCAGGGCGGGCTTCTGATCATCGCGGTGATCGTGATGCTCGTGAACCTGACCGTCGACATCCTCTACGGCGCCATCAACCCGAAGATCCGGAAACGATAAGCCATGTCAGACGCAAGCTCCGCCACGGCCCGCACCATCGCCCAGGCCCCGCCCAGTCCGCTCAAGGACTTCTGGAACGCGTTTTCCGAGAACCGCGGCGCCACCGCGGGCCTCGTGGTGTTCATGCTGTTCCTGCTGGTCGCGATCTTCGCGCCGCTGATCTCGCCCTACGCGCCGGACACGCAGTTCCGCGACGCGCTGCTGCAGCCGCCGGTCTGGACCGACGGCGGCACCTGGCAGTTCCCGCTGGGCACCGACCCGCTCGGCCGCGACATGCTCTCGCGGCTGATCCACGGCGCGCGGTTCTCGTTCTTCATCGGCATCGTCGTGGTGACGGTGGCGACGTTCTTCGGTGTCGTGATAGGGGTCATCGCGGGCTTCGCGCCGACATGGGCGGACACGCTCATCATGCGGGTGATGGACATCGTGCTGTCGTTCCCGTCGCTGCTTCTGGCGCTGGTGCTGGTGGCGATCCTCGGACCGTCGCTGCTGAACGCGATGGTGGCCATCGCGATCGTGCTGCAGCCGCACTTCGTGCGCCTGACCCGCGCCGCCGTCCTGTCCGAGCGCACCCGCGACTACGTGACCGCGGCCCGCGTCGCCGGTGCGGGCAAGATGCGGATCATGTTCCGCACCGTTCTGCCGAACTGCCTGGCACCGATCATCGTGCAGGCGGCCCTGTCGTTCTCCACCGCGATTCTCGACGCCGCGGCGCTCGGCTTCCTCGGGATGGGCGCGCAACCGCCCACGCCGGAATGGGGCACCATGCTGGCCGAAGCGCGCGAGTTCATCCTGCGCGCCTGGTGGGTGGTGACCTTTCCCGGCCTCTGCATCCTCGTGACGGTGCTGGCGATCAACCTGATGGGTGATGGCCTGCGCGACGCCCTCGATCCGAAACTGAAGCGGAGCTGAGACGATGCCTCTTCTCGAAATCCGCAATCTCACCGTCGAGTTCTCGACCACCTCGGGCGCCTTCCGGGCGGTGGACGGCGTGGACATCACGGTGGAGCCCGGCGACCTCATGGCGATCGTGGGCGAGTCCGGCTCGGGCAAGTCGGTGTCGATGCTGGCGGTCATGGGCCTCCTGCCGTGGACCGCGACGATCACCGCCGACCTCATGGCCTTCAACGGTCACGACCTGCGCGGCATGACGGCCAAGCAGCGCCGCCGCATCATCGGCCGCGACATGTCGATGATCTTCCAGGAGCCGATGTCGTCGCTGAACCCGTGCTTCACGGTGGGCTTCCAGATCCGCGAAAGCCTCAAGAAGCACACCGACCTCGACCGCAAGGGCCGGCAGGAGCGTGCGGTCGAGCTGATGAAGCTGGTGGGCATTCCCGCCCCCGAGAAGCGGCTGGGCGCCTTCCCGCACCAGTTGTCGGGCGGCATGAGCCAGCGCGCGATGATCGCCATGGCGTTGGCCTGCGAACCGAAGCTGCTGATCGCGGACGAACCGACGACCGCGCTCGACGTGACGATCCAGGCGCAGATCCTCGAGCTGCTGACAGGTCTTCAGGAACGCACCGGCATGGCGCTGATCCTCATCACGCACGACATGGGCGTGGTGGCCGAGACGGTGAAGCGCGTGCAGGTCCAGTATGCCGGCCAGAAGGTCGAGGAGCAGGAGGTCGGCGCGCTCTTCGACGACCCGCACCATCCCTACACCGCGGCTCTGCTCGCGGCATTGCCCGAGCGCGCGACCGAGCGTCGTCTGCCGACGATACCGGGCGTCGTGCCGGGGCAGTTCGACCGGCCGACCGGCTGCCTGTTCTCGCCGCGCTGCCGGTTCGCCGACGCGCATTGCAAGGCCGTGGAGCCGGTGCAGGCCTCGCCCGAGATGGGCCTCGCGCTTTGCCACTACCCGCTGTCGCACGGCGAGCCCACGAAGAAGGAGCAGGCGTCATGAGCGCGATCCTGACGGCCGAGAACCTCAAGCGGCACTACGAGGTCGGCGGCGGCGCGTTCCGCTCGGCGGCGACCGTGCGCGCGCTCGACGGCGCATCCTTCGCGCTCGAACCGGGCAAGACGCTGGCCGTGGTGGGCGAGTCGGGCTGCGGCAAGTCCACGCTGGCCCGCGTGGTGACGATGATCGAGCCTCCCTCGGGCGGGTCGCTGGCCATCGAGGGCCGCGAAGTCGGTCCCGACGGCGCCGCCAAGGACCGCGACCTCCGCGCGATGGTTCAGATCGTGTTCCAGGATCCCTACGGGTCGCTCAACCCGCGCCAGACCATCGGCCAGACGCTGATGGAGCCGCTCATGCTCAACCGCCCCGAGATCAAGGCGGAGGAGCGCGAGAGCCGGGCCCGCGAGATGCTGCGGATGGTGGGGTTGCGCGACGAGCACTTCGATCGCTACCCGCACATGTTCTCGGGGGGCCAGCGCCAGCGCGTCGCGGTAGGCCGTGCCCTGATGCTCGAGCCGAAGATCCTCGTGCTGGACGAGCCCGTTTCGGCGCTCGACCTGTCGATCCAGTCCCAGGTTCTGAACCTGCTGATCGATCTGCAGGAGAAGTTCCAGCTGGCCTACCTGTTCATCAGCCATGACCTGTCGGTGGTGCGCCACCTCGCCGACGAGGTGATGGTGATGTATCTGGGCCGGCCGGTCGAGACGGGGCCCAAGGACGAAATCTTCGCGCATCCGCGACACCCCTACACCCGCGCGCTGCTGTCGGCGACGCCGGTGGCCGATCCGCGCCACGAAAAGACACGGATCAAGCTGGAGGGCGAGCTTCCCTCGCCGATGGCGGTGCCCGAAGGCTGCCCCTTCAATCCCCGCTGCTGGCGCGCCACCGACGAGTGCCGCCGGGAGTTCCCGCCCTACGAGGGCGAGCGGCACCGCTACGCCTGCTATCACCCGATCGAGGAGTGAGGACGTCTGAGCGGTGCCCGGCGCGGAATCGAGGCCGGCAGGCGGCCGCGCATCGCAGGGCCGGCGATTTGGTTGCGCTTGGCACGTCGCTCCGAGGTCGTCCGGATGTGGTTGGGATGAAGCGCTGCCGAACGACGGTCGGCATCGCCGATCCGCGGCCCCTCGACGCGCGGCTTCTCGTGCGGCCGCCGCAGGCGCTTTCGCCTTGCAAGTGACGGCGGATCGGCCCACACCTGCGACCCGTTCGACAAGGGGGCGCGCAATGGCTTCGAAGTCCATTCTGACCGGCATCAAGCCCACGGGGCAGGTCCATATCGGCAATTACGCGGGCATGATCCGCCCGACGCTCGACCTCATGGCGTCGAACCCGGACGGGGAGAACTTCCTGTTCGTGGCCAACTACCACGCGCTGAACTCGATCGGGAACGCCGAGGAGGTCCGCCAGTTCACGCACGAGATCGCCGCCTGCTTCCTCGCGCTCGGGCTCGACCTGAGCCACACCAACTTCTACCGGCAGTCCGACGTGCCAGAGGTGTTCGAACTGACGCAGGTGCTGTCCTCGGTGACGCCCAAGGGCCTGATGAACCGCGCGCACGCCTACAAGGCTGCCGTGGACGCGAATGCCGAAAAGCCGAACGCGCAGCCTGACGACGGCGTGAACATGGGTCTCTATACCTACCCGATCCTGATGTCGGCGGACATCCTGCTGTTCGACGGCGGCATCGTCCCGGTGGGCAAGGACCAGATCCAGCACGTGGAGTTCGCCCGCGACATCGCCGGCTACTTCAATCGCCGCTACGACACCGAGTTCTTCACCCTGCCGGAGCATTCCGTGCAGGAGAACCTCGAGGCGATCGTCGGTCTCGACGGGCGCAAGATGTCCAAGAGTTACGGCAACACCATTCCTCTCTTCGGGGACCCAAAGAAGCGGCGCAAGGCGATCAACAAGATCGTCACCGACAGCCGCGAGCCGCACGAGCCCAAGGACCCGGACACCAACACGGTCTACCAGCTCTATGCCGCCCTGGCCGAGCCGGCCGAGGTGGCGCACCTGCGGGCGCGGTTCGAAGAGGGGGGGATGGGCTACGGCGACGCCAAGCGCATCCTCGCGGACAAGCTGGACGAGATGTTCGAGGGGCCGAAAGCTCGTTTCGAGGAATACATGGCCGACCGCGGCGAGCTCGAGGCGATGATGGCCAAGGCCTCGAAGGGCGCCAAGGAGAAGGCCGCCGCCAAGATCGAGGCCATGCGCGGGATCGTCGGCACCTGAGCGAGGGCGCTGCCCTCGCGCTCCCGGAGTACTTGGAACGAGAAGAAGACGAAGGGCGCCACCGGATCGGGGCGCCCTCTTTCGTCGGCGTGGGCGCGGGGATTCTGCCCGCGCGCTCCCGGGATTTCATTCACCAACGTTAAGCGCTGGGTCAGCCGGCCTCGAGCGCCGTGGCGAAGTGGGTCAGGAGCTTGTGCTTGAGCACCTTGCCCGAGGGCGCCGCCGGCAGCGTGTCGACCACAAGGATGCGGGTCGGGCGCTTGTAGGCCGAGAGGCGGTCGTGGACGAAGGCGCGCAGCTCGTCCGGCGTGGGCGCCGGATCGGCGGTCTGGACGAAGGCGAGGATGTCCTCGTTGCCGTCGCGGGCGCGCCCGATCACTGCCGATTGCACCACCTGCGGATGATCGTTGAGGGCGGCCTCGACCTCGGGCGGGTAGACGTTGAAGCCGCCGCGGATGATCAGCTCCTTGGCGCGGCCGACGATGTGCAGGCGGCCCTCCTCGTCGATGCGACCCAGATCTCCGGTGCGCAGCCAGCCGTCGGGCGAGAGCGCCGCGGCGGTGGTCTCGGGGGCGCGGTAATAGCCCTTCATCACGTGGGGGCCGCGCGTGAGAACCTCGCCGGTCCCGGGCTCCTGGCCAACGGTCTCGTCGATGGCGATCTCGACGCCGGGCAGGGGCGGGCCGACCGACGTGTCGGGCGAGCCGATCGGATTGCGGGTGCCAGAGGATCCGGCGGTGCTTTCGGTCATGCCGTAGCCGTTCTGCAGAGGTAGGCCGTAGAAGGCCTCGGCCTTGCGCTTCCACGTCGGATCGAGTGGCGCGGCGCCCGAGGAGACGTAGCGCAGGCGCGCGTTCTCGAGGCGGCCAACGCCCTTTTCCGCCGCGTGCGCCATCAGGAGCGCGTGCATCTGCGGCACCGCCGGCAGCACCGTCGCGCCGTCGACCAGCGCCTGATATAGCGCGGCGGGCTTGAAGCGGGGCGCCAGGGCGATGGATGCGCCGACATGCGCGGCGGCCATGAGCATGGAGGCCAGGCCGAAGACGTGGGTCATGGGCAGGGCGCCGTAGATCAGGTCTTCGGGCACCATGGCGCGCAGCTCGGCCGAGGCGCGGCCCGCGAACAGCAGGTTGCCGTGGGTCAGCATGACGCCCTTGGGATCGCCCGTGGTGCCCGTGGTGTAGAGCATCACCGCTACCTCGGGATCGGTCTCGGGCGTGGTGCCGTCGCGGCGCAGGAGGCCTACCGTGCCGGAAAGGGTCGCGACCTCGGCGGCGCCGGCGGCCCGTGCGTGGGCGCCGGCCTCTGCCGAGACGTTGGAGGTGTACATCACCACGGCGGGATCGGCGTGCGCGGCGATCTTGTCGAGCTCGGCGCCGGTCATGCGTGCGTTGACGGGCACCGCCCAGGCGCCGAGGCGGCTGGCGCCGAAGATTGCGGCGGCGGTGGCGAGGCAGTTTTCAGCGACGATCACCACGCGGCTGCCGGCCGTTGCGCCGTGGGCGGCCATGAGCTCGGCCATCTCGGTGGCGGCGGCGTCGTAGGCGTGCCAGTCGTGGCGGCTGCCGTCGGCGTCGACGATGGCGGGCGCGTCGGGACGCAGTTCCGCGTTCCGCGCGAGCATCTCGTGTATGCGCTGGGTATCCACGGGTCTCTCCTCCCTGTGAAGTCCGGTTTCGGGGTCACCCGGCGCGGGGCGGCACCCTTTTGAAGACGCCGGAGGCGGTGGCGATGGTCGTGCCGTCGTCGGCCACCAGCTCTCCGGCGATGAACAGAAGCGAGCGGCCGCCGCCGGTGATCCGGCCGGTGGCCGTCACCCGCGTTCCGTCGCGCGCGGGCGCGAGGAACTGGGTGGTCAGCGACACGGTCAGGAACGGCGCGCGGCCCTCGGGATCGACGCTGAGCGAGCCCGTCGCGCCCATGGCGCTGTCGAGCAGGAGCGACGCGATGCCGCCGTGCAGGACGCCGTGGCGGTTGGTGTGGTGGCCTGTCACGTCCAGCCAGCACCGCGCCGAGCCGTCGCCCCGGCCCACGTCGATGACGTAGCCGAGGCCGCGTTGCGCGCCGGTCTCGTCGCGGATCTCGCTCATGCGGCGGCGAGCCGGATGAAGCGCTCGAGGTGCCAGTCCACGTCGCCGAAGCGGTGGTCGATCATGGTCAGGCGCTTGGCGATGTGACCCAGCGCGTATTCCATTGTCATGCCGATGCCGCCGTGCATCTGAATCGACTCCTCGACCACCAGCTTGGCGGTGCGGCCGACGAGGTTCTTGGCGGCACTGACGTAGCGCTCGCGCTCGGCGCGCGGGGCGTCGAGATGGCCGCCGAGGTTGATCACGGCCGAGCGGGCCTGCTCGATCTCGATCAGGACATCGGCCATGCGGTGCTGGAGGGCCTGGAACTTGCCGATCGGCTGTCCGAACTGCTTGCGCTGCTGGAGGTAGCCGACGGTCAGGTCCTTGGCGGCGTCCATCAGGCCCACGGCCTCGGCGCATTGCGCGGCGATGGCCCGGGCGTGCTGGGTCTCGATCGCCTCGAAGGCGCCGCCCTCGGGGCCGATCAACGCGTCGGCGGGCACCGTCACGTCGGTCAGCGTGATCTCGGAGGCGCGGCCGCCGCCGTTGAGCGGGTAGTCGCGGGTCTCGATGCCGGAGGCGTCCATCGGCACGAGGAAGAGCGAGATGCCGTCTGTGTCGCCCTTTTCGCCCGAGGTGCGGGCGCTGACGACCATCTGCTGCGCGGCCGGAGCGGCCATGACCACCGACTTGCGTCCGGTGAGGATCCAGCCGTCGCCACCCTTGGCGGCCTGCGTCTCGACATGGGCGAGGTCATAACGGGCGGCGGGCTCGCCGTGGGCCAGGGTGAGGATGGTCTCGCCCGAGACGATCTCGTCGATCATGGCCTTCTGGGCGTCGGAGCCGAGGGCGGCGATCAGGCCGCCGGCGAGGACGCCGGACTCCATCAGAGGTTCGAAGGCGCCGGCGCGGCCGAGTTCCTCGAACACGACGGTCAGGTCGAAGCCCGCGCCGCCGAAGCCGCCGTCCTCTTCCGAGAACAGCGCGCCGATCACGCCCATCTCGGCGAGGCCGGACCAGAGCGTATCGGAATGGCCGGTGTCGGCCTCGGTCGCGTCGTGGATCATCTCGGGCGTGACGGTGTCCGAGAGGTAGCGCCGCAGGCTGTCCTGCAGCATCTGGCGTTCTTCGGTGAGTTCGAAATTCATGTCAGTGTCTCCGCGTGCCTGAAGGGCAGGATGAGGCGGGGCGCGCCAGCCTGGGCGGGCGCGCGGGAAGAAGAGGCGGGCCGGGCGGCCGGGACTTGCCGCGACCGGCACGGGGGCCGGGGACGACGATGATCGCGCCTGCCCGGGGGCAGGCAGGCGCGGCCCGGCGCAGATGCCGGGTTCGCCGGTCGGAAGATGGTCCCGGCGCCCAAGCTCACAGCTCGAGGATCGCCTTGGTGATGATCGTGCGCTGCACCTCGTTGGAGCCGCCGTAGATCGAGAGCTTGCGGTTGTTGAAGTAGCTCTGCACCGCCGGCATGGCGTAGTCGGGGCCCACCGGCTCGACGTTCGAACCCTCTTCCAGCGCCTCCGACACGAAGGGCAGGGCGTAGGGCCCGACCGCGCGGCGGGTGAGGTGGTTCAGCTCCTGCCGGATCACCGTGCCCTTGATCTTGAGCATCGAGGACTCAGCGCCCGGCGCCTGGCCTGCGGCAGCCGCGGACACGACGCGCATGTTGGTCGTGGCCATCGCCATCAGGTCGATCTCGACCTGCGCGACCTTGGCGGCGAACAGCGGGTTCTCGATCAGCGGCTTGCCGTCCTGCATCTCGAGCCCGGCGATGCGCTTGAGGTTCTGCAGCGCCGCCGTCGAGAAGCCCACGCCCGCGATGTTGGTGCGCTCGTGGGTCAACAGGTACTTGGCGTAGGTCCAGCCCTTGTTCTCCTCGCCGACGAGGTTCTCGGCGGGCACCTTGACGTTGTCGAACCAGACCTCGTTCACCTCGGCCTCGCCGTCGATCAGCACGATCGGACGCACCGACACGCCTGGCGTGTCCATGTCGATCAGCAGGAACGAGATGCCCTCCTGCGGTTTGCCCTCCTTCGAGGTCCGCACGAGGCAGAAGATCTTGTCGGCGTACTGGCCGAGGGTGGTCCACGTCTTCTGGCCGTTGACGATGTAGTGGTCGCCGTCCCGCTCCGCGCTGCACTTGAGCGACGCGAGGTCCGAACCCGCGCCGGGCTCGGAGTACCCCTGACACCACCAGTCCGACCCGTCGAGGATGCGCGGCAGGTAGTGCGCCTTCTGCGCGTCGGAGCCGAACTTCATCAGCACCGGACCCAGCATGTTGATGCCGAAGGGCACGATGCGCGGAGCAGAGGCGCGCGTGGTCTCCTCCTCGAAGATGTGGCGCCGCACGGCGTCCCAGCCGGTGCCGCCGTGCTCTTCGGGCCATGTCACGCCGAGCCAGCCCTTCTCGTGGAGGATCGCGTGCCATTCCTCGTAGTCGGACTTGGTCAGGCGGATGCCGGTCGCGACCTTGTCGGACAGCCGCTTGGGCAGCTTCTCGTCGAGAAAGCGGCGCACCTCGTCGCGGAACGCCTTCTGTTCATCGGTATAGGTGAGGTCCATCTGTCGTCCTCCCGGGTTGCGCGCCAGATGCGCGCCGTTTCAGAAAATCTCGAACAGGCCGGCGGCACCCTGGCCGCCGCCGATGCACATGGTGACGACGCCGGTCTTCGCGCCGCGGCGATGGCCTTCGAACATCAGGTGGCCGGTCATCCGCGCCCCGGTCATGCCGAACGGGTGGCCGAGCGCGATCGAGCCGCCGTCGACGTTCAGGATGTCGTTGTCGATGCCCAGCCGGTCACGGCAGTAGAGCGCCTGGCTCGCGAAGGCCTCGTTGAGCTCCCACAGGTCGATGTCGTCGATCTTGAGGCCCTGGCGCTCCAGCAGGCGCGGCACGGCGAAGACCGGGCCGATGCCCATCTCGTCGGGCTCGCAGCCCGCGACGGCGAAGCCCTTGAACCGGCCGAGCGGGGTGAGACCCTCGCGGGCGGCGAGATCCTCGTGCATCAGCATCAGCGCGGCGGCGCCGTCGGACAGCTGCGACGCGTTGCCGGCGGTGATGTAGTTGCCCTCGCCGCGCACCGGGTCGAGCTTCTGCAGCCCCTCGAGCGTGGTGGTCGGCCGGTTGCACTCGTCCATTTCGACGGTGGCCTGCACCTCGGAAACCTCGCCGGTCTCCTTGTCCTTCACCGCCTTCGTGACCTCCATGGGCACGATCTCGGCGTCGTAGCGGCCGGCCTTCTGCGCCTCGGCGGTGCGCATCTGGCTCTGGTAGCCCAGTTCGTCCTGCGCCTCGCGGCTGATGTTGTAGCGCTCGGCGACGATGTCGGCGGTCTCGATCATCGTTTTGTAGAGCTCGGGCTTGTGCGTCTCGATCCACGCCTCGCGCGAATGACGGACCGGCGGCTGCACGAGGCTGATGCTCTCGACGCCGCCGACCAGCACGGCGCCCGCGCCCTCGGTGTCGATCATGTGGGCGCCCATCGCGATGGCCTGCAGGCCGCTGGCGCAGAAGCGGTTCACCGTGGTGCCGGCGATCGAGACCGGCAGACCGGCGCGGATCACGGCCTGGCGGGCGATGTTGCCGCCGGTGACGTATTCCGGGTAGCCGCAGCCCCAGATCGAGTCCTCGATCAGCGCCGGGTCGATGCCCGCACGCTCCACGGCATGCTTGGCGGCGTGGCCGCCCATGGTCGCGCCGTGGGTCATGTTGAAGCTGCCTCTTCCGGCCTTGCCCACGGGGGTGCGGGCGGCGGAGACGATGACGGCCTTGGTCATGGTGTTACCTTTCCCAGCCGTTGAGGCTGTCGAAGTTGGTGTTGTCGGAAACGAGCTGTTCGAGCAGCGGCGCGGGCGCCCAGAAGTAGGGGTCGTCCTTTTCCCAGGCGCGGATGTCGTCGAGCAGGCCGGCGAGGCCCGTCATGTCGGCCCATTTCATCGGTCCGCCGCGGTAGCGCGGGAAGCCGTAGCCGAAGAGCTTGACCGCATCGACGTCGAGCGGGCGCTGCGCGATGCCTTCGCCGACGACGCGGGCGCCCTCGTTGACCATCGCGGCCATGTAGCGGCGCTGGATCTCGCCATCGGTGAAGCTGCGCGGGGTCACGCCTGCCGCCTCGCGCGCCTGTGCGACCAGGGCCTCGACCTCGGGGTCGGGCTCGCCGGTGCGGGCGCCGCCCTCGTAGATGTAGTAGCCGCGGCCGGTCTTCTGGCCGAGACGGCCCATGTGATACAGCTCGTCCGCCCAGGTCGGCACCACGTCACGCGGGTCGCGGGTGGCCTTCTTGCGCTGGCGGGTCATGAAACCGATGTCGAGGCCCGCGAGGTCGGCGACCGCGTAGGGCCCCATGGCAAACCCGAAATCCCTGAGCGCGCTGTCCACCTGGTAGGGCGACGCGCCCTCCAGCACCATCCGGTCCGCCGCGCCGCGATAGTGCGACAGGATGCGGTTGCCGATGAAGCCGTCGCAGACGCCGGCGCGCACCGCGATCTTGCGCAGCTTCTTGGCCAGCGCGAAGGCGGTGGCGGTCACGTCGTTGGCGGTCTTGTCGGCGACCACGACCTCGAGCAGCTTCATCACGTGCGCGGGCGAGAAGAAGTGCAGCCCGATCACGTCCGCCGGGCGCGAGGTGGAGCCCGCGATCTCGTCGATGTCGAGATAGGAGGTGTTCGTCGCGAGCACCGCGCCCGGCTTCATCACCGCGTCGAGCTGGCCGAAGACCTCCTTCTTCACCTCCATCGACTCGAACACCGCCTCGATAGCGAGGTCCGCGTCCGACAGCGCGCTGTAGTCCGTGGAGGTGGCGAAGGCATCCGAGAGGATCGCATCGCGCTTGGCCTCCGCGAGCTTTCCGCGCTTCACGGCGCCGGCAAGGTTTTTCTCGATGGTGCCGCGGGCCTTGGCGGCGGCCTCGTCGTCACGCTCGATCAGGGTGACGGTCAGGCCTGCCAGAAGCGCCGCGGTGGCGATGCCCGCACCCATGGTGCCGCCGCCGATGACGCCGACTTTCGACAGCTCGCGCTGGGCGACGCCGTCGATCTCGGGCAGCTGCGACACCTTCCGCTCGAGGAAGAAGGCATGGATCAGGCCCTCGCGCTGCGGCGTCTCCATCAGTTCGTTGAAGAGGCGGCGCTCATCGGCGAGGCCGGCGTCGATCTCCATCTCCGAAGCGGCGACCACGGCCTTCATCGCGTGGAAGGGCGAGACGAGGCCCTTTGCGGTCTTCTGCAGCGTCGCCTCGGTGGCGGCGACCGCGTCGGCGTCGGCGGCGGGTTTGGGCAGGGCGCCGACCGGGCGGCGTTCGGCGCCCTGCTCAAGCAGGTCGCGCGCATAAGCCAGGCCGGCCGAGCGCGCGTCGCCTTCGCCCACGCGGTCGATCAGGCCGATCTCCTGCGCGGTTTTCGGATCGACGGGCGTGCCGGAAGTGATCATCTCGAGAGCCTTCGGCAGCCCGGTCAGTCGCGGGGTGCGCTGCGTGCCGCCGGCGCCCGGCAGGATGCCGAGCGTGACCTCGGGCAGGCCGAGCTTGGTGCCGGGGAGCGCAACCCTGTAGTGGCAGCCAAGCGCCACCTCGAGCCCGCCGCCCAGCGCCGCGCCGTGGATCGCGGCGACCACGGGCTTGGTCGCGGCCTCGATGCGGTTCACCACGTCGGGCAGCCACGGATCGGCGGGGGGCTTGCCGAATTCCGAGATGTCGGCGCCGCCGATGAACAGGCGGCCCTCGCCGAGAATGACGGCGATGCGCGCGTCGTCGGCCTCGAACCGTTCGATCGCGGCGACGAGGCCCTGCCGCACGGCGTGGCCGAGGGCGTTGACCGGCGGGTTGGCGACGGTGATGAAGGCGACGTCGCCCTCGCGGTCGTAGCGGACGGGATCGGTCATGGGGTCTCCGGTACGGTTGTCGTCGAAGTGGGGAGCGTCAGATTTTTAACTAAAAATCTGCGGCGTCGGGTCCCGAACGGGCGCGGCGCGGGAGTGTGCGGATTTTTAGTTAAAAATCTGCGCCCGGGCGCCAGCGGTGTCGTCTGTGTATGGCGATCCATGGTCAGCCTCGCATCGCGATGGCCGAGCCCTGGCCCATCATTCGCTCGAGCCCCTGCACCGTGGCGGCGAGTTTCGGGCCGACCTCGGTGCGGATGCGATCCTGGCTCAGGTCCGCGGGCATCGCGCCGCAGGTGAAGATCACCGGCTCGCTCAGGTCGTGGGCGTGGAACGGCTTGGCCACGGCGGCGATATTGGGCGTGTAGTAGTCCTCGGGCGGGGCCACGACGAAGCCCTGCGTCACCAGCTGGGCATAGGCCGTGCGCCGGATCTCGGCCGCGCGTTCGCGCGTCAGGCGCGGATCCTCGTCCACCACCTCGGCCAGCCCGTCCTCGGGCAGCGCCGCGAGCATCGCGTGGCCCGAGGATGTGCCGCCGAGCGGCAGCCGGTGACCGACCTCCAGCCAGAGCGAGGCCATGTCGCGAGGCCGCCAGGTCTTCACGATCAGCAGCTTGCCGTGATCGCGCACCAGCATCAGCGACAGGGTGCCCGTCTCGTCGGCAAGCCGCTGCATCGGCCCGCCCGACAGCTCCACGAACGAGATCGACGACGCCGCCATGTTGCCGAGCGCAAGCAGCGCCGGCCCCGGACGGTAACGATCCCGCCGCCGCTGGGTCAGGTAGCCCAGCGACTGCAGCGTGAAGGTCAGCCGCGACACCGTGGACTTGGGCAGCCCCGTGCGCTCGGCGATCTCGGCGTTGCCCAGTCCGTCGTCCGACGGCCGGAACGCGCGCAGCACGGCGAGGCCCCGGGCGAGGGTGGTGGCGAAGCGGCGGTCGACTTCGGGTGTTTCGGTCATCACATCGATCCCGGGATGAGCAGCGACAGAATCGGGAAGGCCATGATCAGGATCAGGACGATCACGTCCACCGACAGGAACCGCAGGATGCCCGAGAAGATCCGGTCGATCGGCACCTCGCGGCCCACAACCCCTGCGATGACGAAGACGTTGAGGCCCACGGGCGGCGTGATCAGCCCGATCTCGAGCAGCTTGATGACGACGACGCCGAACCAGATCAGGTCGAAGCCGTAGGTCTCGATCAGCGGGACCATCAGCGGCAGGGTCAGCACCATGATCCCGATGGGATCGAGGAACATGCCCAGCACCAGGTAGATGACGGCAATCGCGGCCAGCAGCAGGAACGGCGACAGCTCGGCCGCCTGCACCGCGCCGACCACGTCCTGCGCCACGCCGGTGAGCGCCGTGAAGGCCACGAAGATCTTGGCGGCCGCGGCGATCAGGAAGATCGCGGTGGTCTGCATGCAGGTTTCGCGGACCGCGTTCCAGAGCCCCCGGAACGTCAGCTTGCGCTGCGCGAAGCCGATGGCGACCGTCGCGGTCACGCAGACCGCCGCGGCCTCGGTGGCGGTGAAGACGCCGCCGTAGATGCCGCCCACGATGATGACGAACAGCAGCGCGGCGGGCCACGCGGCAATGGCCGCCTCGATCTTTTCCGAGCGCGTGATCGTGCCGGCGTATTTCGGCGCGGCGGATGGATCGCGCGACACCCAGGCGAAGATCACCAGCACGAAGCCCAGGAGCGACAGCAGCCCGGGCAGGATGCCGGCAAGGAACAGCGACGAGATCGAGGTCTCGGTGAAGATGCCGTAGATGATGAACAGCACCGACGGCGGGATCAGAGAGCCGAGCGTGCCGCCAGCCGCGACCGATGCCGTGGCGAGCCGCGAGTCGTAGCCCATCCGCAGCATCTCGGGCGAACAGATGCGGCCCATGGTCGATGCGCAGGCGATGGACGACCCGGTGATCGCCGAGAAGCCGCCGCAGCCGACGACCGAGGCCATCGCGACGCCGCCGGGGACCGGCGCGAGCCAGACGCGGGCGGCGTGGTAGATCTTGGTGGTGATCTCGGCGCGGTAGGCAATGTGACCCAGCGCCACGAAGAGCGGGATCATCGAAAGATCGTAGGAGTGGATCAGGTCGAACGAATTCGAGAAGACCAGCGACGTGGTCGGGGTGAGCGCGCGCTCGGGCATGAAGGTGCCGGTGCGCAGCGCGAAGATCAGGAAGGTGCCGATCGTCGCGACGCCCGCCAGCACGAAGGCGATGGGCACGCGCAGCGCGAGCAGCAGGATGACCGACGCGAAGGCGGCGTATCCGATCAGGGCGGGATCCATCTCAGACCTCCTCGACGCGGTGGACGGGTTCGGCGGCGGGGATGCTTTCGCCCCGGCGCATGCGGCCGACATCGCGCACCAGCATCAGGGCGAGGCGGATCCAGCACAGCGTCACGCCGAACAGGAAGATCACGCGACCCGGCCAGCGAGGCAGGTTCAGGTCGCCGAAGAAGTAGCCGCCCTCGACCAGCGCCTCGTGGGCCTCGCGCCAGCCGGAATAGATCAGCGGCGCCAGCGCCAGCAGGCCGAAGAGCGTGCCGAAGACGAGAAGGGCATCCTGCGCGCGCTGCGGCAGGCGGTTCGACACCACCTCCACGGCGATGTGGGCGCGGTTCGCGGTCACGGCCGCCAGCGGCAGGACGATGGCCGCGACCATCAGTTCCCCGACCATGACGATCGCGTCCGGCACGGCGGAGTTCAGGAACGTCCGCATGGCCACTTGGGCGGTGATCAGCAGACCGAGCCCGAGGACTGCCACGACCGCGAGGTCGAGCAGGAGCTTTTCAAGACGGTGGAGCATGGGGCCTCACCAGAGCGAGGGGAAAGGGGCGGCGCCGGAACGTGCCGGCGCCGCGCTGTCACGACGATGCGGGAAAGGGGCGATCAGCCCTGGCCGTCCTCCCAGGGATAGCCTTCCTCGTCCCGGATCTGCGTGTACTTGTCGATGAGGCCGCGATACTCCTCGAGGAGCGCGTCGGCATCGAGACCCGCCTGGCCGGCACGGTCCTTCCACTCGTCGATGAACTGGGTCGAGGTCTCGACCAGCTTCTGACGCTCTTCGTCCGGCAGCTCGATGATCTCGACACCGGCCTCGCGCATGGTCTCGATCGCCGCCTCGTTGTCGGCGGTGATCAGGCGGCCCAGTTCGTCGGCCATGCCTTCGCCCGCGGTGAGAAGTGCCTCCTGCACCTCCGGCTCGAGGCCGTCGAACACGTCCTTGTTGGCGAAGATGCCGAGGGCGCCGACCTGGCCCCAGTTCATCAATGTATAGCTGTCGATGACTTCCTGCTGTTTCAGTGCCGCGGTGGCGTAGCTGTAGCCCTGAGAGCAGTCGATCAGGCCGGTGTCGAGTGCCTGGTAAGCGTCGTAGATCGACATCGGCACCATGTTCGCGCCGAATTCGCGGAAGGTATCGCCGTAGGCGCCCACGCCGCGGACCTTGAGGCCCGAGATGTCGTCGACCGAGCGGATCGTGGCACCCTTGCAGCCGACGTGCACGGCCGACGTGGTGAACGTGCCGAGGTAGACGAGGTTCTGGTCTGCGAGGTTCTGCGCGATCGCGTCGGAGTTGCGCATGAGCTCGTCGGTGGCCTTCATGCCGACCCACGCATCGGGGTTCTGCAGCGGCAGGTCCGCGATGTTGTAGGCGACCATCTCCTGCGGGAAGTAGACCGCGATGATCGTGCCCATGTCGGCGATGCCGTCACGGATGCCCGAGACGGCTGCATTGGCCTTGAACAGCGCGCCACCCCACTGGATGTCGAGGCTGAGATCGCCGTCGGTCAGCTCCTCGGCCTGATCGGCGAACCATTGCAGCGCCTCGGCGCGGGCCCCGCGGTTCGGGCCGGCCTCACCGACAAAGAGCGACTGCGCGGAGGCCGCGCCCGCGAGGGCGAGGGCCGCGGTGGCACCTAGCAAGATACGTTTCATACTTCCTCCCTAATTCCGATATGCGGAACTGCATTCCAACATGCAGTTTTTGGCTAACGCAGTCATGCGCGAATCGCAAGGTAGGTTTGCGCAAGCCCGCGGTATGGGCAGGGCGGCGCCGGTGCGATCGCCGGTGGATCAGGGGAAGGCCGGGTCGGGAAAGGCCGTGCGGCGGGGCAACACCTCCGGCAGCGGCAGGGCTGTTCCGCTGCGAGGTCTTGCAATGATTCCGGACCCCTATAACGCTAGCCGCGAATTTTCGTTCGATTGGACCCGCGCAGATGGTTTCCCCGCTTCCCGTTCCGGCCTCGTCCATCGTCCGCGCGATCGCCTCCGCACCGCGCCGCCGGGGCCGCCTCATGGGCAGCACCGCGATCTTTGCCGCGCTCGCCTTCCTCGCGAATCCTGCGGTGGCGCAGGATTTCGAATGGACCGGCGTCCAGGACGCCAATTGGGACAGCGCGGGCAACTGGCAGCCGCTGAGCGGGTTTCCCGACGGCTCCGACAACAGCGCCACGTTGCCCGGCGGAGCGTCGAACACGGCGATCGACCTGGGCGGCGGCACGATCACGCTCGAGGCGCTGACCATCGAGAACGACGAGGCGGCGCCCTACTCGCTGTCGAATGGCACGCTCGTCTTCGAGTCCGCGACCGGAACACCGGTGCTGACCTTCCAGGAGACCGGCACCGAGCTCGATAACGGCGCCACCGAGATCGTCGCCGACGTGACCCTAGCGGAAGAGACCGAGGTCTCGGTCGGGGGCGGGCTGACGCTCGACATCGACGGGGCACTCGGCGGGGCGGGCGCGCTCCGCAAGGTCGGGGACGGCACGCTGGCGCTTGGCGGCGCGAACGGCGGATATGGCGGCGACATCACCGTGAACGGAGGCACTCTCTCGCTGACGAGCGACGGGGCCGATGGGACGGGCACGGTGATCCTCGACGGTGGCGCGGTCCGCGCCGATGCGAGCATCACGCAGAGAAGCGACACGCGGGTGGCCGACGGCAGCACCGGCACCGTGGCGGTCGGCGACACGTTCACGCTGGCCACCACCGGCACCGATCTGACGCTCGGCACCGGATCGACGGTGACCTTCCTGGCGGACGGCGCGGACGCAACGCTCGAACTCGGCTACCTGACCACCACGACAGGGGCCGGTGCGCGCGCGGTCGTCGCGGGCGACGGGGTCGTGAGCCTGCTGAGCCCCGCGAGTTCGGACCTCCTTGCCACGGTGACCGAGACCGAGGTGACCGGGACCCTCGATATCGGGGTCAACGGCACGGTGAACGCTCTGACCGGCACCGGAACTGTTCTGGTGTCCTCCTCCGGGGCCACGCCGCTGCTCACGCTCACCGGCGCCTCGACCTTCGATGGCACGCTGAGCGACGGGGCCGGCACGCTGAACCTGCGTGTGGATGGCGGCGCCGACTTCACCTTCGCGGGCACCGGGGCGTTCAGCGGCCTGACCACCGTGGCCGGCACCTTTACCAATACATCGACGGTCGCAGACGTGCAGACGCTGAGTGGCGGCGCCTTCCAGATGACGGCGGGCAGCGCGACGTCGCTCGACAACGCGGGCACCTCCACGGTGTCTGGCGGCACCCTCGGGGCGCTGACGAACAGCGCTGGCGCGACAACGCTCTCGGGCGCAGCCGAGGTCACCGGCACCACCACGGTCACCGGCGGCACCGTGAACACCTCCGCCACCCTCGGGGCGGTCGAGGTGACCGGGTCCGGCGCGCTCACGGACGGCACCGCGGGCGCGGTCACCAATGCCGGTATCGCCATCAACGCGGCCAGCGTGGAGAGCCTGTCCAACACGGACGGGGTCTTCACCAACACCGCCACGGGCACCATCACCGGCACCGTGCTCGTCGAGGGCGGGTCGCTGTCGAACGCGGGTACCGTCCTCGGGGCGACCGAGATCGCGGACGGCGGCGTCGTGCAGTCGACCGGCACGCTCGGAGACGTCACCAACGCAGGAACGCTCGAGATCGCGGCAGGCAGCGCCGACGTGGTCGACAACTCCGGCCAGGCGACCAACGCGGGGACTGTGACCGAACTCCGGCAGTCCGCGGGCCGCTTCGACAACGCGGGCACGATCTCGGGGACGGCCAACGTCTCGGGCGGCCTTTTGTCCAATACCGGCGAGATCGTGGGCGACACCACGGTCGAGGACGGCGGGACCCTGCTGTCGTCGGGCACGCTCTCGGGGGGGGGCAACGACGGCACCACGGACATCGCCGCGGGCGGCACCGCCGACACGGTCGAGAACTCCGGCACCGCCACCAACGCGGGCGTCATCGGCCGGCTGCTGAACTTCGCGGGCAGCTTCTTCAACTCCGGCACGATCACAGACGAGGCCGAGATCACCGGCGGGACGGTCTCAAACGAGGGCGTCATCGCGGGCACCGCCACGGTCGGGCCGGACGGCACGCTCGAGTCGACCGGAACGCTCGCGGATGTCGTGTCCGAGGGCACGGTGACTATCGCCGAGGGTGCCACCGCCGAGACGGTCACCAATTCGGGCGACGTGGCGAACGCGGGCACCGTCGCGTCCCTCGCGAACACCGGCGGGAGCTTCGACAATGCCGGAACGATCACCGGCGCCGCCGATATCACCGGCGGACAGCTGACCAACCGCGGCAGCGTGGCCGGCACGACCACGATCGGCGCGGACGGCACGGTGGTATCCTCTGGCACCCTGGCCGGCGTCACCAACGCGGGCACGCTGACCATCGCGGCCGGCAGCGCCGGGGCCGTGACGAACTCGGGCACGGCGCAGAACGCGGGCACGGTGGAGACGCTGACGACCTCTGGCGGCACGTTCGAGAACCTCGCGAGCGGGGTGATCTCGGGCGCGGTGCAGGCCGACGGCGGCACGGTCGAAAACCGCGGCACGGTAAACGGCACGACCTTCATAGGTGAGGGCGGCACGGTCGCATCCTCCGGCACGCTGGCCGAGGTCGAAAGCGATGGTACGCTGATCGTGACCGCGACCGGCAGCGCGGCGCGCGTCCTGACCCGCGGCACCGGCAGCAATGCCGGGACCCTCGAACGCCTCGACAGCGCGGCCGGCACCTTCGCGAATACCGGGACGGTCGCTGGCCCGCTGGTAGTAAGCGGCGGCACCGTCGAGAACCTCAGTGGCGCCGTTGCGGGTGCCACCACCATCGGCGCGGACGGTGCCGTGATTTCCACCGGGACGCTGCAAGCGGTCACTTCGGCGGGCCGCCTGTCACTGACATCGCGGGACGCGGTCGCGGGCGACGTGGTCAACAGCGGCACGGGCGACAGCCTCGGGACTCTGGCGAGCCTCCTGAACCGCAACGGCAACTTCGAGACCGCGGGCCTCGTGACCGGCGACGTCACGGTGAGCGGCGGCACAGTGGTGAATGCCGGCACCATCGAGGGGGCGACCCGAACCGAGATCGACGGCACGCTCGTCTCGACCGGCACGCTGCGGGATCTGAGCAACGCCGGGAGCGCTGAAATTGCGGGCGGCACCACCGGCGACATTGCCACGAACGGCACCCTGATCGTGGGTGCCGACGGCACCACCGGCGAGGTCACCAACCGGGGCGACGCCCGGTCTGCGGGCACCGCCCTGCGCGTCGTCAACGAGGCCGGACGTTTCGAGACCACCGGCACGGTCACCGGCGGTGTCCTGAACGGGAATGCGGCCACCTTCGTCTCGTCCGGCGAGATCGGCGGCGCGTTCCGCAACGTGGGCGACGCCGACGCCACGCTTTCGGGCGTGATCGATGGCCAGGTCCGCAACGGCGGCCGCGCAACGCTGACCTTCGATGGCGACACGTCGGGGCTCAACGATCTCATCCAGACGAGCGAAGGTCTCATGCTGATCGACGGCGGCACGGTCATGCTGGATGCGGACGCAACGGCAACCAACGACACGGTCCTCCGGATCGCCTCGGGCGCGCTCGATGCCGAGGGGGACACGGTGCTGATCAACCGCGGCACCGCCGCGCTTCTGATCGACGAAGGCGGGACGCTCGCAGTTCCGCTCCGCAACCGCGCCAACGCGCGGCTGAACCTCGACGGCACGATCCAGGGCGGCGTCCTGAACGATGGCCTCGCGACCGTGGCGGGCACGGTGACCGGGCGGTTCCGCAACACCGCCACGGCGTCCGGTGAAGGCCGTCGTCTGCTGGTGGACGGAGATTCGGCGTTCGGGTCGCTCCTGAACTTCGGCAACACGACCTTCGGTGCGGACACCACCTATGGCGACTTCGAAAACGACGGCTTCGCGCGGGTCCGCGAAGGCGTCACGATCGGCGGCGGCGCCCTGGTTAACCGGGCCGTTTTCGGCCTGCAGGCCGGCGCGCGGGTGGATGGAACGGTCACGAACCTCGACCAGATGCTGATGCGCGACGGCGCCGCGGTGGGCGGCGTGCTGCTGAACGCGGGCGACCTGCGCACCTTCGGTGACACCTCGGTCGGGACGTTCGTCCAGAACGCCGACGGCACCCTGCGGCTTGGCACCGGGCGCGAGGACGGCTCCACCGCTCCGCAGCGCGCCGCGGGTGACATACTGCGGGTCGAGGGCGACGCCGACCTGCGCGGCACGATCATCTTCGACGTCGATCTCGGCGGCACGACCGGCGTGGACGCGGCGTCGGTGGCCTCGGATTCCATCGTGGTCGAAGGCGGCGCGGTCCGGGGCGACGTGGCCTTGCAGTTCGAGCCGCTGAGCGACGACCGGGCGATCTTCGGCGGTGCGGTCGCCCTGATCGACTACGACGACGGCGCCGATTACGACCTGTCCTTCACCGCGCTCGGACTGCCGACGAACACCTCGGTGCTTTACGAGGTAGTCAACAACACCGCTGCCTCGGCGGTCCAGTTGCAGGCGGGCGCGAACCCCGCGATCGGTGGCCTCGCCAGCGGTATCGCGCTGACCCAGTCGCTGATCGGATCGGTGGTCAACCGGCCGTCGAGTCCCTTCGTCACCGGCGCCGCGGCTGGCGCGGAGGACGATCCCTGCGGCTACGGCACCTGGGCACGGGCCACGGGCGGCCGCGCCGACGCGGAAGGCGAGACCGAGACCTCGCTCGGGACCTTCGGCAGCCAGATCGACGCGAGCTATCGCGGTCTGCAGGTGGGCGGGGACTACGCCTGTTCTGGCGGGCGCTTCCGCGGGTTCGACCTGACCTTCGGCGGCATCCTTGGCGTCAACGACGGCTCGACCGAGCAGCCGGTCTACAGCTTCGACGCGAACCGGGGCGTGCTGGATACCGATGTCGTCACCAGCGTGAACAAGACCGACTTCACCCAGACCTATGGCGGCGTCTACGTCGCTGCGGCGCGCGATCAGCTCGTCGCCGACCTGCAGTACCGGCATGAACTGACGCAGTTCGACCTCGAGAACGACGTCCGGATCGAGGGTCAGGGCCTTGGCGTCGATGACCAGGAATACGACAGCCGCGCGAACACGATCTCGGGCTCGATGAGCTACGCGATCCCGTTCGGCAAGGGCGCGGGCCTCAACCTCGTGCCGACGGCGGGCTTCTCGATCAGCCGGGTGTCGACGGACTCGCTGAGCTTCTCGAACCTGCCCGACGACCAGGTCCAGAGCGCGCTCGGCACCGACGACGGCATTCTGGAATTCGAGGACTACACGTCCAAGATCGGTTTCCTCGGTGCCTCGGTCTCCAAGTCCCGGATCCTGCCCGACGGGATGCGCGCACTGACCTACTTCGCCACCGGCACGGTCTACCGCGATTTCGCCGACGGCGTGACGGCCAACTACTACCGGGTCGACAGTGAGGGCGAGAAGGTCGGCGATCCGTTGGAATCTCGCAGCTCGAACCTCGGCACCTACGGCGAGGTCAGCCTCGGCCTGAACTACACCAAGCTGTTCGAGGCCGGTGCCGCACGTGCGCCCAAGCAGCTGAACGCCTCGGTGCGGGTGGACAGCCGCTTCAGCGAGACACTCGACAGCTGGGGGCTGACGGCGCAGATGCGTCTGCAATTCTGACGGGAGCCGGGGCCGCGCTTGACTGTGGCCCCGCCTGCTTCCAAGGTTTCCCGAACGGCGCGCGGGGCCATTCCTGTTCAGGCGCGCCACGATGTCGGGCGGCGGGGCATTCCATGTCTGGGTACAGAGCGGTCGGCCGGTTGGACCGGCCAGTCCCTGCATCGCAGGCCGTGGAATACGTGCTGCGGCGCCGAAAGGACGCAGGCTTTTCGCACTCCGCGCAGGCGCTGCTTCGTGCAGGCCCGGCCCGAAGTTGGCAGCCGGCATCCGGTTGCACCACAGCCGGCACGCAGACGGCGAACACGCCTGTTCGCGTCCCGGCGGTGAACCGCGCGAGCCATTCGGCCGGCCTTGCGCAAGCCGCGATCCCGGCCCGGGCGCCGCGGCTTCGGCGCACCGGGGGAGGCGCAGGATGACGTACAACGACTTTCTATCCTTCGAGACCGGACAGGCCTCGGATGTCGGTCTGCGCCGAGAGGTGAACGAGGACGGTTTCCTGTCGAGCCCCGAAAGCGGGCTCTGGCTGGTGGCCGACGGTATGGGCGGGCACGCGGCCGGCGACTTCGCCAGCCAGACAATCGTCCGAGAACTCGTGTCGATCGGGCGCCCCGGCAGCTCGGACGACCTGCGCGCGCGCTTCCTCGAGCGGCTGAGCCACGCGAACCTCGTGATCCTCGAACACGCCAACCTGCTGGGGCGGGGAACGATCGGCTCGACCGTGGTGTCGCTGCTGGTGCATGGCCGCGACTATGCCTGCATCTGGTCCGGGGACAGCCGGGCCTATCTCTTTCGTGCCGGGCGGCTGACGCAGATCACGCGGGACCACACCGAGGTTCGCGCGCTGCTCGACGCCGGCACGATCACCGAGGAAGAGGCGCGCCACTGGCCGCGAAAGAACGTCATCACGCGCGCGATCGGTGTGACCGACACGCCGGAATGCGACACCGTCGAGGGGCAGGCCCGGGAAGGAGACACGTTCCTCCTGTGCTCGGACGGGCTGACCGAGCATCTCGAGGATCACGAGATCGCGAACCTCCTCGGCGAGGCCCTGCCACCGCAGGCGATCTGCGATGCGCTGGTCCGCGAGACGCTCGCACGCGGGGCGCGGGACAACGTGACCGTGGTGGTGATGCGCTGCGGCCCGGCGCCCGAGGGCGACCTCGATCGGGTCTACGCCGGCGAGATGGACGAGTTGCAATGACCGGCGGCAAGGACGGACAGGATAACGACCGCACCCGGCTCGGCCCGCGTCCGGGGCCGGCGACGCGGGACGGCGGTGCCTCTGACCGCGCGACGCCCCGCGACGAGGGGCGCGCGAACCTCGCGACGACACCGGACGAAAGGGCATCTGCCGAAAGGGCGACGCGCGGCACCGACGCGGAAAACCCGGAGGAAGAGCAGGAGGGCACGCGGTTCGCGCCGCTTCCGCCTCCGGGGGGCGACGCGGAAGGTTCGGACGACGCGCGACCCCTGTCGGACCCGTCATCCGGCGTCAGCGGCGCAGAGGACGACACGACCCGCGTCCTGGCGGGGTCGGGCTATGCCGATCCGGACCGACCGGACGACTACGAGGGGACGCGATACGATCCCCGCATCGTAGGGGCGCCAGCCGCTCCCGAGGGGCCGGCGCGGGACGGCACGCGATACGCGGAGCTTCTGCCCTCGGACGGGGCGCCTCCGGCCTCGGACACCGGCACGCACGGGTCCGACCCTGCGGCCGGCGCCGCTCCTTCCGTGGACGACACCCGCCGCGCGCCGCTTGAGGCGGGGGCCGAAGACGAGGAGGCCACCGCCGTCGGACCGCCCCCGGCGATACCGCGCCCCCGTGCGGGCGGGGCGGGCGCCGCGCCGATCGCGGTCGGCACGCTCGTCAACAACAACTACGAGATCGTCGAGGTCGTGAAGGCCGGCGGCATGGGCGAGGTCTTTCGTGGCATCGAGATCGGCACCGGCGACCCGGTGGCGCTCAAGGCGATCCTGCCCGAGCTTGCCGAGGACGAGAAGGCGGGCCTGCTGTTCAAGCGCGAGGCGCGCACCCTGCGTCAGCTCGCCGATGACGCCATCGTGCGCTACTACAACTACGTCCACGACCACGCGCTCGACCGCTACTTCCTGGTAATGGAGTTCGTCGACGGCGTGACGCTGTCGGACCACCTCAAGGCGCATGGCCCGATTTCGACCAACGCGGCCCGCGCCCTTTTGCGCCGGCTTGCCCGCGGGCTGTCCAAGGCGCACGAGCGTGACGTGATCCACCGTGACCTGTCGCCCGACAACGTGATGCTGCCGGGCGGGTCGGTGGCCGACGCGGTCCTGATCGACTTCGGCATCGCGAAGTCGAACGTGGTCACCGAGGGCACCATGCGCGGGCAGTTCGCGGGCAAGTTCAAGTACGTGGCACCCGAACAGCTTGGCCACCACCGCGGCGCGATCGGGCCTTGGACGGACATTTACGGGTTGGCCCTCATGCTGTGCGCGGCGGTGTTGGGCCGGCCGCTCGACATGGGATCGTCGGTGGTCGACGCGGTGGAATCGCGGCGCACGATCCCGGATCTCGGGTCGATCCCCGGCGCTCTGCGGCCGCTTCTGTCCTACATGCTCGAGCCCGCACCCGGGGACCGTCCTGCCTCGATGGCCGAGGTGGAGCGGATGATCGACGCGCCGGACAGCGTGCCGACGCGCTACGGCGGCGGTGTCACGCAAGCCGAGACCCGGCCACCTTGGGAAGCGCCGCTCGCCACGCCGACGACGACGCGCGGACCGCAGGGACCGCGGGCGATCTCCCCGGTGCCGATCCCGCTGGCGGGGGCGGAGGGCGCGCCGACGCTGGCGGAGCCGCGACGCGGCGGTCCGCGCTATGCGCTCGCCATCCTCTCTCTGGTCGTGCTTGGCGGAGCGGGATGGTTTGCCTGGTCGACCGGTCTTTTCGAGGAAGGTGCCGCGCCCCCGGGCGCTGGCCAGGAGGCCGCAGGGGATGGCGACGGCGCGGCGGGCCTTGGCGCGCCGGATACGACCACGCGCGAGGGGTTTCTCGCCACGTGGGACGGCGGCGACTGCACCCTCGCGACACGGATCGCCGCCGGCGCGAACACCGGCCTGATCGCGGGGTACGCGGGACCGGGGAGAACGCAGGCGTTCTCCGGACTGTCCGGCGCCTACGAGGAGCGCTTCGGCGCGGCGCCGGAGATCCTCGCCCGCAACGTCACGGAGGCGCAATGCCCGGTCCTCGACTTCGCGGGATCGGTGCAGGGCCGCGGCGGCGACACGGTGCGGCTGGCGCTGGACGCCGAGCAGGTGGCAAGCGGAGGGGCCGTTACCGCCCAGGTGGACGTGCCGGACGGGCGGTCTGTATGGGTGGCGCTCGTGTCTGCCGCGGGCGGGGTCTACAACCTCACCGGACGCCTGTCCGAGCCGGTGGGCGGCGCGCGGTCCCTGAGCTTCGGGCTGAACCTGTCGGAAAACGCGGAGGCCGCTCCGCAGCTCGTGGTGGCCGTGGCGACGGAGACGCCGCTGGCTGCCGCGGCCGCGGCACAGGACGGCACGCGGGCCGAGGTTCTCTTCGCGCGCATCCTCGACGAGATCACGTCGGGCCCGGGCGAGGTCGGCGCGGATCTCGGGCACGTCCTGTTGCTGCCGCCCGGGGGCACGGACGAGACGTCAGACGGTGGCGAATAGCAGGACGGACGCCGGCGTAGCCGGCCGGGCCCCGGCTCTCGCTACTCGGGCAGTTTGATCGCAGCGTCGTGCCTCACCACCTGCTGCCCGATGCATTCACGGGATCAACGGCGTACCGCAAGCAACAGGTTGGCCCCTCCTTGGCCCGGGATGGTCACGGGCTCCGGGCAGTATTCCCTTCCAAATTGCCCGATGTCGCTGGCTCCTGCGGTCCCACGGTCTGCGGCCAAGTCAAAACACTCGCTCGCGCCCTGCCGCGGCGTTCGCTCAGCGGACGTCGAAGGTGGCGACCGCCATCAGCGTACCGCGCGCCTCTTCGCCCGTGAGGCCGGCAAAAACCTCGCGGGCGCGCTGTCCGGCACGGTCGCGGATCGTCGTGAGCGGCGAGCTCGACGCCAGCGCCAACAGCATCTGTCTTGTGTCGCGCTGCGCGCCGACGCGCGTGACCGGGACCTCGAACCGCGCTACGTCGCCCGAGAACGCCACGAACCGCTGAAGGTCCTGCACCACCCCATTGGTGTCGATCAGCAGAAGCGTCAGGTAGCGCCCCCGCGCGCCGCGCACCTGTCCGCGGATCGAGGCACCGCTTTGCACCACGTCGCGGTCGAGCGACAGGCCCAGGCGGCTCGCCGGGTAGTCCTGATTCTCGCGCACGTAGCCGAGTGCGGGGCACTGGCGCGGATCGACCAGCGTCCGGCTCTGACGCACGGCGTCGTCGGCGGTCAGAAGGGCGTCCGCGAACGTGCTCATTGCGGCGTCCTCGGCCGCCACCAGCGCAAGGCCCACGCCGTCGGGCCCGTCCCGGCGCGGCAGCGCGGCGAGGCACGGATCGGCGGGCGTGGACCGGATGCGGGAGATCAGGTCGCCGAGCGCGAGATCCTGCCGCGAGGGCGTCTCGGGGCGGGCGCGGGGAAATGTGGCTTGTGCGCCGGCGTTCGGGCGGTCCGAAAACGGCGACGGCACCGGAGTGGCACCGGCACGGGCCGTGCGGCGGTCCTCCGGGCTTTCGCGTGCGGCGTCGGGAGCCACGGGGGCACTTCCGGGTGCGGAGGCGCGTGTGTCGGGACCGGGTTCGATGGCAGGTGCGGCAAGCGTGGGTCCAACTGCCTCGGGCGCCGTGGTCGGCCCGGCCGGAGACGGCGCCTCGGACGGGCCGACCGGCAGGACCTCGCTCCCACCCGGTGCAGCCGGCGCCGCGGCCGTCGCGCCGTCTCCGAGAAGGGGCCCGGGATCGAGGCGCGCTGCTTCGGGCGGGGCGGTCCGATCCGGTTGCGCATCTGTAACAGGCGCCTCGGCTTCTGGGGCGGTCGCCGACGGCGCGGGGGACACGGGTGCCAGCGTCTCGTCGGTGACCAGCTCGGAGCGGTCCATTATGATGGGGGGGGCCGCGTCGGCGGGGGCCTCCGCAGCGGCAGGCGATTGACGTCCGGGCGTCGTGGGCCGCGCCTCGATCTCGGGCGGAGCCTCCATTGCGGCGGGCGGTTCGACGTCATCCGCGCCGGCGGCGCGCGCCGGTCCGACATCGGCCTGCGCGCTTTCCGACGGCGGGGCTTCCATGGCTTGCTCGGGGCTCTCGCCCTGCTCGATGGCGGCAGGGGGCGCGTCGGGCTCTCCACCGGCCACACCTTCGCGCAGGTCGACCCCGGCGAGGACGTCGCTGTCGAAGCGCTCCAGCGTGATGACGGTGCGGGGCGCCGCGCGCTCGTCCGGCAGGGGCACGGGGGCAGAGTAGAGACCGAGCACCGCCAGCACGATTCCCACGTGCGCGAGCACAGAGGTGCCGGCGGAGACGGCCCAGGTGCCAATCCCGGCGTCGGGCGCGGCAAGCAGGCTCATGGCCCCGCTCCGGACCGGATGGTGACGAGGCGGATGTCCAGGGCGTTCAGCTCTGGTTCGGACAGCAGCTCGATCAACTCCAGAGCGGGGGCGCCGCGGTCGATCAGCACGTTCAACCGGGTTTCGGTCCCGAGCGCCGCGCCAAGTTCGTCGCGCGAGATCGCCACGCCATCCAGGGTCAGCCCGCCGGACGGCTCGACCGCCAGAAGCGGCTGCGGCAGCGTGTCGAGCGGCAGCGCCGCGCTCTGCGCGAGGTCCACGCCGACACCGGGCGAATTCAGGAGCGACCCGGTGGCGAGGAAGAACAGGATCAGCAGCAGCACGATGTTGACGATCGCCAGCGACACGTCGAGCTGGACCTTCTCGCGGCGGGGCGGGAGCAGGCTGCGCATCAGAGCCGCCCCGAGGCGACCTGCACGGAACCGACCTCGGCCGCCTGCAGGGATTCGAGCACCGTCGCGATGTCCTGAACCGTGGCTCCGGGCCGCACGAGCACCACGACGTCGGCGGGCGTGCCGTCGGCGCCGAGCGCCTCGGCCAGCGCAGGCAGGGCGTCGAAACCGAAGCGTTGACCGCCCACGCGCACCGCGCCGGCCTCCAGCGTCCAGAGCGCGGTGGGGGCCTGTGGACGTGCGGGCGTCTCGGCCTCTCCGCCGCCGCCAGCTGTACCGGGCTGCGTGACCTCGGGCGCACCGGGCGCGCTCTGAACCGGCAGCAGCGCGTAGGGTGTCAGGTTCGACGACAGCATGAAGAAGATCAGCAGCTGGAACATCGCGTCCGCCAGCGGGGTCAGCGCGAAGCGGTAGCGCGGCCGGCGCACCGGCAGCTCGAGCCGACCGGTCCGGGCCACGGGATCAGACCGGCGTGGCCGAGGTGTCCACCCGGCCGTGGATCGCCACCGAGATCGCCGCCTCGATCATCGCGCGCTCGCGGTCGATGCGGCTTTCGAACCAGCTGGCCAGGAAGAATGCGACAAGCGCCACCGCGAGACCCAGTGCCGTGGTGGTCAGTGCCACCCAGATCCCGCCGGCAAGTTGTGCCGGGTCCACCGCGCCGTCGGACATCGCCAGCACCGAGAAGGCGTCGATCATGCCGATCACCGTGCCGAGAAGCCCCAGCATCGGCGCCGCCTGCACGACGATCTCGAGCAGGCGCATCCTCCGGGACATGGCGTCGAGTTCGATCAGCGCGGTCTGGCGGCCGAGCTCCTCGGCGAAGTCGGGCTGGCCGGGTCGCGCGCGCAGCCCCGAGAATACTGCCTGCAGGATGCGGGCGAGGACCGACCGGCGGTCGGCCACCAATTGCAGCGCCTCCTCGGAGCGGCCCGCGAGCCACGCGTCGAGCACCCGGTCGGCGCTGCCGCCGCTGCCCACGCCGAGGCGCGAGAACTGGATCGTCTTGAACACGGCGACGGCCACCGCGATCACCGAAAGCACGGTCAGCGCCACGAAGACCGCGAGGGTGGCGGGGTCGAGAACGTCGATGCGGATCGCCGCGAACATCCGGGGGCTCCTGTAGGGTGGCCGCGCGTCGCGCGGGACGGGTCAGAGACCGAACTGGATCGGCGTGCGCGACCGCGTCACGAGGCCGTCGAGGCATAGGTCGGACGCGCCGCCCCCGGCTCGGGTGCAGGCGACAACGTCGTTCACGAGAATGCGAGAGATCGACCCGCAGGGCGTCTCGGGGAAGACGAAACGTCGGATCTGGGTCCGGCCCGGGCTCAGTCCGCCGAAATCCATGGTCAGGAACTGCGAGACGATCCCCTCGGTGTCGAAGAAGACGATCTCGTACGTGGTCTGATCGAGCGCGACGTCCGAGCCGTTGGTGATCACGTAAGTCAGGCGGCAGCTGCCGTTCTCCAACTGTTCGGCGGCGTTCAGCTCGACCTCGAAGGTGCCGCCATCGCCGGGAACGTCAGCCTCCTGCGCCGCGGCGTGCAATGGGTGCAACGCCCCCAGAAGCACGGCGAACAGCGTGAAACGAAAGGATTTAAGACACATTCTGTCCCCGTTATGCGAGCTGGCACGACGAGTCGCATTTGGCGGGAAAAGGGCAGGGCAAGTCAACCGCGCAGGCAGCGACCGGCATTCGATCGCCCCGCCTCGCGCGCACGGCGTGCATCGGCCGGCGATATCCCGAACGTCAGCGGAAGACCCCGAGGAGGTAGTTCGGAACCTGGGGCTTCGTCGGCGCCGGACGTGGTGGCTGCGCCTTGCGGCTGGCCGAAACCCGCGTGGAGGGATCGCGTGCTGTCCGCGTTGCCCTCTCCGCCTCCCGTCGGCTCTGTTCGCGCGGGTCGGGACGATCCTGCCCCCTGACGGCCGGTTGCGCCTCGTGTCGCTCGGCGCCGGTCGCATCGACCGCCGCGTATCCGGCCTCGCTGCCCGCAAAAAGTTCAGCGGCGCAGGCTAGGCCGAGGACAGCGCAGAGCGACGAGGATAAAAGAGACCGAACCATGGCATTGACGGTAGCACGGCGCCCTTTCAAATCCATGTCGGGGACACGATCCGCCTTCTCCGATAGAGGGAAGCGTGCCCAATTTCACACGTGATGGGTGTATTGATGAGCAATGCGGGACAATGGTGTCCGGCGCGCTCGGCCGGTCGTCACATTTCTGCGTCCCGGCCCGCGAATCGGGCTTCGGATAGGCAGTCGGGCGTGGGTGCCATGATGCCGGCCAGGACGGCCCTTCGCCGCCATCGTAGAAGGCTGGAGCGGGGCTGCGCTTGTCCCTATACTGCGTCGGTGCACCGTAACCGTCGACCGAAGCGAGCGATCCGAATGATCCGCGCCGCGTTTCTCGCCCTGACCTGGCTTGCGCTGCCCGGCGCGGCCGGCGCCGCCGAGTGGGCGGCGTTGGTGATCGGCACCGGCGAACGCGGCTCGGACGCAGCGGCCGACGACGTCGCAACCGCCCGCATGGCGTTGTCGCAGTCGGACCCCCGCGCCCTGGTTACGCTGGAGGCGCCGACGCGCGCCGAGTTGTCGGGCGCCCTCGGCGATATACCGGTGGCGGAGGGCGTCGTCCTTTACCTTGCCGGCCCCACGCGCACAGTCGAGGACATGCTCGTGCTCAGGCTGGCTGATGGAGAGGTGCCGCTGGGTGCGGTGCTGGACAGGATGGCCGAGCGCGGAGCGCCGGAGGTGGTGCTTCTGCACGAGAATTGTCCCGCGCCGGGCATGCGCGCGGCGTGGGCCGAGCCGAAGGTGCCCGAGGGGATGACGCTCACCGCCATTGCGAGCGTGGCGCCGGGGGCGGTCTGCGCTGACGGCGACGCGCGGCTGACGTCGGCGCTGGCGCGCGCGGGCGCGGCTGGCGGGTCCGATTGGGCGGACGGGCTCTGGACCGCCGCCACGGGCGCGCCTTCGCTGTCGCTTTTCGGCGTGTCGCCGTTTCCGGTGGTTGCAGGGGCCGGTGAGGTCTCGGTTGTGACCGACGATGCGGTGACCGTGACGCCCGTCGGGCCCTCTGACGCAGCGGTCGCACTGCCCGATGCCTCCGTGATCGCGGAGAACGCGGTGGCGCGAGTCGGTGACGGCGCCGCGCTTCCCGGTGCCTTGCTTGCGGCGCTGCCACAGGACGCGGGTCTGCCCGAACCGTCGATCATCGTCGGCCGGATCGAGACACCCGAGGCTTTCGAAACGCTGGACCTCGCGGTGCCCGAGGTGATCGCATCCGACGTCCGTTTCGACGATCTCGACGGGCGCCGCGCCCTCCGCGACAGCGACCCTGTCCTGTTCGACAGCCTGGTCGACAGTGGCGCGTTCGATCCGCCAGAAGACGGGCTGGTCGTCGCGCTTCAGACCGAGTTGGCGCGGATGGGGTGCTATACGGCGGGGATCGACGGGCAGTGGGGCGCCGGATCGCGCACCTCGGTCACACGATATTTCGAGCAACTCGACGGGGTCGAGGCGCCGGGCCTCGCGCCCACGCCTGAGCTGTTCCGTGCGGTGCTGCGGAACGACGACGTGACCTGCCCCGAACTGGTGGCGGCGCCCGCACAGGCCCGGCCAAGTGTGACCCCGGCGCCGGCTCGTCAGTCCACACCGGCCCCCGCGCGGGCGGCGCCGGCCCCGCAACGGCAGGCAGCCCCGGTGCGCCGCACCGCGCCCGCGCCGACACCCCAGCCCACGCCGCAACCGCAGCGGCGGATCAATCCCAATGCACTGGGGACCGGCGTTTTCCGGTAGGGCGTGCCTTCATGAGCATGGCCTTGGCGGGTGGCGTCCGGATCTGCCCGAACCGGCTTTTGGTCCCGCGATCAGTCCCGGTCGGCGTCCGTCGTATCCGCCCCGTCCTCAGCACTGGCGCCTTCCGGATCGGCTTGCGCGCCGTCTTTGGCGGCCGTGACCTGTCCATAGACCCGCGCGAACGCCTTGAGGAAGGCGCTCAACATGCCGGTCTCCGACCCGCGCGCCTTTTCCTCCCATCGACTGACATAGGCGTCCCACGCCCGCGCCTTGCGCGATCCCCCGAGCAGCGTTCCGGCGGCGAGCGCGTCTTCGACCTGGTCGGGCGCAAGGCCGTCGAGCAGGTCGTCGAGGGCGGGCTCGAGCGCGGCGAACACGGCGAGCTGGTGCTGGCGCAGGTCGGCCATCGCAGTCTCGAAGCTTTCGGGGCCGCGCATGAACCCGTCGCGGGGGGTCACGAACATCGCCTCGATGGCGCGGTCCGCGTCGGGCAGGAACTTCATTGGATTGTTGCCGGTGGCGCTCAGCATCGTGCGCTCACCACCGCGGGTGAAGAGCTTCTGCCGGGCGCGGTCGCGCAGCATCTCCATGGTGTCCTCGGTCGTGGCACGGATCGCGCGGCCGAGGTCGCGGGCCAGCGTCTCGGCGTCGGTGCCGGACAGCGCGCCCGGTTCGAGGCCGGCTCCTTCGCAGAACGCTCTGAGGACGGCCTCGTGGCCGGAAAGCGGGCCAGCCCGACCGGGGGCGTCTGCAGATTCCGTCCGTGTCGCACGTGGCGGACGCGGACCGGGGTCGCGCGGCACGGAGAGGGGAGAGGGCTCGGCGGGCGGCGTCACGTCCGGGCCTGACGGCGTCGCGCCGGGCGCGCGTCCAGGCATCACGAGGGGCGGCAGAGCCTCGGGGGCGGTGCTGTCGTCCGGCGACCGGCTGGCGCTTTCGGGAGTGCGATGCGCGATCTCACCCTCGCCATCCTCGCGCGGCAGGCCGAGCGCGAAGGCGCTGCGCGCCCGGCCCGAAGGCTTGTCGGACGCCGTGTCCCACCACGGGTCGTCGCGGCCGCCGCCGCCGCCCGTGCCGGGCCGCGCCAGTCCCGGGTCCCGCGTGCCCGGTCCAAGCGGCCACGGCGTCCCAGCGCCGCTGTCGGGCCAGGGTGTCGGGCCGACCTCCGCGGCCGACCGGGCGGGCGCCACCTCTCCGATGCGCGCGACGATCACGTAGCGCCCCACGGTCAGCCGGTCCCCGTCCGTCAGACGGTGCGGCCCCGAAATCCGGTGGCGCTGCCCGGCGAGGTAGGTGCCGTTCGTGGAAACGTCCGTCAGCCAGTAGGTCCCGTCGCGGTAGGCAATGTCGAAGTGATGGCCCGATATGTGCCGCGCCGGGTCCGGCAGGACCCAGTCCATGCCCGACCTTCGGCCGACCGTTGCGCCCTTGCCGTCGAGCGTGATCGAGGTCGGCCCGCCCGTGGCGAGCGTGTCGTGGTTCTCGATGCGCAGCGTCAGCTTCATCGTGGCACAGGGTGCCCGGTATCGGCCGCGTGGTCCAGCATCCGGTTCTCTCAGGCGGTGCGGAACAGGGCGACCGCCTGCTCGGTGAAGCGCGCGAGGCGGGTTTGCCGCTCCGACAGGCCGGCCTGCGCGAGGCAAGAGAGGACCGCCGTATTGACCGCGCGGGGCGTGCGCCACGGGGGCACGGGTGCGGGATCGTTGGGCGCGATCGGGCCACCGGACCAGCCCACCGCAAGCGCGAGAAACACGGGCGGCGTGCGCATCGGCGCATAAAGTCCTTCCCGCATGACCCGGAATCGTGTTTCGGCGTCGGACCGTACGGTCCACGCGGCGACCAGATCCATCAGTGCGCGCTCTTCCTGACCGAGCGCGCACCCGCCGGTCCGAACGCATTCGTAGCCCCACCAGATCGCCATCTTGGGCAGCGCGGCGAAGGCGGCGAAGGTCAGGGCCTCTTCCGGGGTGTCGCTGGCGCGGAGGCGGTCGAGATAGGCCAATGACTCTTCGTCCGGACGCGGCCGATGCTGGGTCAGCTGCGCGACCTGCGGCAGTTCGGCGTAGAGCGCTGAGGGCGTCTCGTAGCGCAGGGCGGACACCGGGGGACGTGTGGTCTCCGCGACACGGCGCGGAGCGAAGGCGGTGGTGACGGTGACATCGCCCGTGGTGGCCGGCCGTGTGACGTTCGAGCCCGAAGCCGAGGCGCGGGTCGCCCGAGGTGCCCCGGGCGGGTAACCGGCCGAGCCCGGCGGCAGATCGCGACCGTCGGTCATGTCGGGCACCCCTCCTGAACCCAGCGTTTCGCGGCGCGGCCCTTCGCCGATCGGCGCGCGAACAAGCGGTCGCCCGCCGCCCGGGGCGCCTCCCGACCGCATCTTGCCCAGCCCGACCCTTGACAGCAAGAGGATAAGCCCGCCCCATCGGCCCGGAACGCGGCCCGCCGGTCCCGGCGCGGCCCGGATCGGGCGGAGGCCATCCATGACACGACATCACCGCATCACGGCCGGGGTCGGCCTCGTGGCAGTCACGGTGCTCGCGCTTCTGGCGGGGCCACTCCGCGCACCCGCGCAGGAGGCCGACGCGACGGACGGCGCGGGCCCCTCGGACGAGACCGGCACCAGCGTCGTCGCCGCCCCCGAGATCGCCGTCGACTCGGAGATCTCCAATGGTCAGCCGTTCGGGGCGTGGCGGGTGAACTGCGAGGCGCTGGGCCCCAACCGAACGGCCTGCGCGCTGGGGCAGCGCGTGCTCCGGCGGTCGGACAACGCCTTCCTCACCGATCTCGTGGCGCTCCCCGCGCCGGGCTCGCCTGTCGAGGGCGAGGCGCCGTCCGAGGGTGGCATGACCCTGATCGCGCGCGTGCCGACCGGCGCGCACCTGCCGTCTGGCTTCGTCATGCGAGGCGAGGAGGGCGCCGAGCAGCACGAGTTCACCTGGCAGGTCTGCGCGCAGAACCTTTGCGAGGCCATGATCGCACTCACCCCCGAAGACGTGGCCGAGCTCGAGGCCGCACCGGACGGCGTGCTGGCTGCGTATCGCCCCGGCCTGCAGGCCGAGCCGCTAGTATTTCGTGTGTCGTTCGAGGGGGCGGGCGCAGGGCTTTCGGCGCTTGTGGACGCGGCGGCGGAGGCCACCGGCGAGTGAAGCAGGGCGCGGGCGATCAGCAGTTGCTGCGCCGGCGCACCACCTCCAGGGTCCGTGCCACCAGCGTCAGGTCGGTGCGCAGGGACATCGCGCCCAGGTAGCTCGCATCCATCCTCACCCGGTCGGCGTAGCTCAGATCCGAGCGGCCCGAGGTCTGCCAGATGCCGGTGATTCCGGGCTTCAGGGTCAGGTAGGACACACGATGCGGCCCGTAGCGCCGCATCTCGGCGCGGGTCACCGGGCGCGGGCCGACGATGCTCAGGTCACCGCGCAGCACGTTCCAGATTTGCGGCAGCTCGTCGAGACTGGTGCGGCGCAGGAACGCCCCGAGCGTCGTGACCCGGGGGTCGAGCGCCAGTTTCTGTGTCCGCGCCCACTCGGCCGCGGCCCCGGGATCGGTTTCGAGGATCCGGCGCAGCCGCGCATCGGCGTCGGGCACCATGGTGCGAATCTTCCAGCAGCGGAACAGCTTGCCGTTCCGGCCGATCCGCGTGTGCCCGTAGAACCCGGCATGTCCGTCGAGACGTGTCAGCGCCCACAGGATGGCGATCGCCGGCACCAGAACCGGCAGCAGGAAGAGAGCGAAGGCGACGTCGAAGGTCCGTTTGCCGAACCGCGCATAAAGCCCGTTGATGCGCCGCTCGCAGGCATCCCGGCGATCCCGGTACTCGGTGAAATCCGAAGGTGCCGCCGCAATCTGCGATCCTGAACTCATCATCTGAAAACCCTTGCTCCCCGCCCCGCGGCAGAGAAAAATCGTCTTGCTTCCGGGCACGTGAACGCGCCGGACCATCTCCACGTCGCGACGGGAGTTCGCCTTTCGGAAGTAGTGACTCGAACCAGGGGCAACTTGCACCCTCGGTGTCGATACTTCGATGTCTCGGAACAACGCGCCTACGCCACCTCGAGTGCGAAATTCCTGTGGATTGGGTTCAAATTGCGGTCGAATCGCTAATGATCGTTTAACGCGGCAGGGGGGACGGGACATCCAGGGGCGTCCGGGGCACATCTATCTTTCGAACCAAGCGGACCCGGCGCTCCCTGGTGACGTTTCTACCGGAACACAAAATCCCAAGAAGGAGGGACGACGATGGAAGGTCTCCTCGACGCAATCGGCGCGCTCGCGCTTCTTCTCCTGATCGCGGTCGGCCTCGCCGCCGGATTCCTGGCCGGCAAGATCGCGGGCCGCAACATGGCGCTTTACCTGGTGGTGGGCGTGGTCGCCGCCGTGGCGACCCCCTTCATCCTCGCCGCCCTGGGTCTCGGCATCCTCGCTGCGGGTGGCCTGCTTCTGATCGCCGTGGTCGCCGCGATCGGCGCGGTCGTCGTCCTCGCGCTCGTGCGCATGGCCACCCGCCGAAACGAGTGAGCTCGCACGCCACGCGGGCGACCCCGCCTCATCATCTCCGTCTCGTAGAAAATATCCCGGGAGCGCGAGGGCAGAGCCCTGAGCCCGACCGCAATTTGCTCGTGAAAATGCGGCTCAGTAACACCGCTCGTAGGTCCGAGGCTGCGCGTGCGCGCGCTGCCCGAAGCTCGCGAGGGTGGCCACGAATGATGTTTTCGGTGTGTCGCCGCGCCCCTGTGGCGGCATCCCGAGCCAAGAGCAGCGCGCCGCTCCTGCGAATGGCGCCTCTTATGTGGACAGGCGTGGAAAAGTAACCCCGTAGCGGGGTGATCGGCTTCCAAACGGGACCCCCCTGATGCGGTGGTCCAACGTGTTCCCGAGAACAGTCGGGAGCCGTGTTCGGGATGCTGGTGGTGGAAACGA
>NZ_FOAI01000005.1 GCF_900109705.1 Roseivivax marinus
CCGCGGTTGCCCGAAAGCTCGTAACCATCGCGAACGCGCTGTGCAGGAACCGTCAGAAATGGGCCGCTCCGGCTACCTGACAGATACAGTTGCTAGCTCTGAGCCCTGATCCTAAGCTCCTGAGCGGCAGTCGGAATTATAGCAGGGGGCAAGGAAGATAATATTTACGTATTTTATTTTATTCACGCGAAAATTTTATTCAAAATTTTCTAATTAATTTTGGCTGAAAAAGTTACGATGTTTTTTCCAACAGTGCATTAATAAGCCCTGATGTCGGACAGCTGCCGTCTAACATTCAGATGATGTTCCGCCCTGGTGTTTCCGGGGATGGTTATGGACTTGCACGCAACTAACGTTTCGGCTTGGAGCTTTAAATCGGATCTGTTTGGTGGCAACATTATTGCACACAGAGACAGCCTGAACTTTGGGAGTCTAGAAGAATTAGCAGGCGATCTGGGAGTTACGAACCTAAGGTATCCCGGGGGATCTCTGACCGAATACTACTTCGACATCTCTCAGCCGGACGCGGCAACTGCAACCCATCGTGAAAGTGGTGAAATTGTAGATTTCGTGAGCCTGTCAAGCTTTGCGGAAATGGCGTCAGAAATCGGCGCAAGTGCGACCATCGTGATCCCGACGGCACGGTTCCTGTCTGTAGCGCGGGACCCGACTGGCAACCGACGGCCGAGCTTCGACGAGACCGAACTCCGCGAGTTCGTGCGCGACACGCTGACCGGTGAATACGGGCCTCTTTTAGTCGACGCATTCGAGATTGGCAACGAATACTGGGGCAGCGGGCAGATGTCGGCGCGCGAATACGGGCGCTTGGCTGGTGAGATGGCTGTGATCATCAACGACGAGATCGCACAGATCAATTCCATCCACGGTTGGGGCATGGAACCGGACGTGGTGATCCAGGTCGGTGCAAACCACAGCCACTCCGACCTTCGGGAGGTGTTCAGGAACATGCCGACTGAGCAGGTCCTGCAAATCCTCACGAACGACTACGGTGTAGAGAATGCCCATACCGCGGCAAACAACGATGGCAGTTTCAATTGGGGAATTCTCAACAATCTCATCCTGCTGTCGGAGTTGCAGCATGCCGGGGCAGAAGCGGCGGTCTCGGGCGTCGTGTTCCATCTCTATTCCAAAGAGCCGGATCTCCCTAACCAACGAGAGTACAATTTCTGGCTCATTGACACATTTTGGAAGCCGGTGTTCGCCGAACTTGCTATCTACGTTTCTGAATGGAACGTCTCAGGAGTGACCGGCTTCCGTGAACGTGGACAGGACTACGGACTATTCCAGGCAAGCGAAATGATCCAGATCCTCGAGGAGATGGCATCTCGAGATGTGGTCTCCGCGAATGTATGGCCTCTTCTCCAGAATACGGCGAACGCACTGAGCTACGGCCGGGTTTATGACGGGCTTTCGTTTCCCGGCGCGGTCTATGCGGAATTATCGGGCCGACTGGAAGGGTTTCAGGCACTCGATCTGACGCCCGGAGACGGTGAGGCGGACGAGGTAGAGATGCAGACTGACGGCTACAATCTTCATGCCTATGTCAGCGAAAATGCTCTCGAACTCGTACTCTTCTCTTCGGGAGAAGGCAGCCGCAACGTCGAACTCGACCTTTCCGCTATTCTGTCGAATTATGACGCCTCGCGTGCCACCTCGCTGGCTTACCTCCCGGGAGAGGCCATCGGAGACAGCAGCGCTTCGTTTGGACGATCCTCCGAAAGCGGCTGGTCCGACCCCGGTGATCTTTCTGTCTCCCATATGCTCATGAACGGAGAGGCCGTGTTCCTCAGCTTTGAGGGCGCGGTGTTCACACCTGCCATCGCATCGCAGATCATCAACGTACCCGTCTCGCCCGATCCTTGGTCCGAAAGTTCGGATGGTCAGCATTTAGTGGGAGGTGAGAACTCAGATCTCGTGCACGGCCATGAAGGTGATGACCGCATCTACGGGCAGGCCGGAAACGATACCCTTGATGGTGGTCCGGGCGCCGATACAATTGCCGGCTCGCATGGCGCCGACGTACTGCGGGGAGGAGAGGGCAACGACAGCCTCGGAGGGGGGGCGGGACATGACAGTATTACCGCAGGCTATGGAAGCGATACTGTCGGTGGTGGCCAGGACAACGATACCGTGCTCGGCGGCAGCGGAAACGATGTCGTGGCCGGGGGGGCTGGTAACGACTCGCTTCATGGCGACGACCACAGTGACGAAATCGGCGGTGGTGCTGGCGATGACTGGGTCTCCGGAGATGCAGGTCACGACAATCTAGGTGGTGGATACGGCAACGATACGCTCTATGGGAGCAGCGGTCATGACCGTATCGGGGGCGGTACTGGCGCCGATCTCATATTTGGAGGCTCCGGGAACGACTTTCTGGCCGGAGGCAGCGGACGCGATGAGCTATGGGGCGGCAATGAGGACGATACGCTGAACGGCGGTAACGGCGACGACACTCTGATAGGGGGCGGTGGAGCGGATGTTTTTCTGTTTAACGAGGGCCCCGGTATAGGGCATGATCGAATCGAGGACTTCGAGATGGGCGTGGATCTGATCCGGTTTGCGGGAATCCAACGATATTCTCTTGATATCTCTCATTCCGGGCGTGATCTCCTGATCGAAACGGGATCCGGGTCCGTGACACTCGTCGACTTGGGCCCGGCCACACTTGACGAGATCTTGGTTTAGGATTCCCCTTGAGACGAACCGTCAAGGACGGACGGGCGACTGGATCGCATTTGACAACACCCGCCGGCTGCATCAGGCGCTCGGAATGAAGACACCCGCCGCGACGTTCGAATTAGCGGCATAACATGAGCAGGTTCTGCTGGGTCAATACCCGGCCGCGCCCCTACTTTCCTATGTCCCATGGGCGCCCCCGCGTGGGTGACAAACGTGTTCTCAGCGGCATTAAATTCATCAATCGCAAGGGGCTACGCTGGCGGGGCGCGCCCCGAAAATACCGTCCGAACAAGACGCTCTACAATCTTTGACTCAGTTGGAGCCGCATAGGCGTGTTCGCGCGGATCATGGAGGGGGCTCGCTGCCGAGCAGGCCGATTGGATAGTGTCCCGGGGCGTGGTGTAGGAGCGCCGACCTTCGGAGAGGTCCGAGCCTGATCAGGTGGCCATGGCGGGCAACCTGATGTCGGGATTGTCGGTGACGCGCGCGAGCGTTTCAAGGCTCATGTATCTCCTCGCAACGGTCCATTCGTCGTTGGTCTCGAGCATCAGCGCGCCGACGAGCCGGACTACGGCCGCGTCGTTGGGGAAGATGCCGATGACGTCGGATCGGCGCTTGATCTCCCGGTTCACCCGCTCAAGCGGGTTCGTGGACGCGATCTGGGCCCAGTGCTCACGAGGGAAGTCCATGTAGGCGAGGACATCATCCCGGGAGCTCTCCAAGAGCGTGCCGAGCTTGGGCTGCTTCTCCCCGAGCGCCTCCGTGACGGCATCCCACTGGGCTTCGGCATCCGCCTTGTTCTCTTGGGCGAAGATCGTCTTCAGCATCGCGGCCACCGCTGTGCGCTGCTTCGCCGGGGCATGCGCGAGCGCGTTGCGCATCCAGTGAACGCGACACCGCTGGTGCGTCGCATCGAACACTCGCCAGGCAGCAGCCCGCAGCCCCTTGTGGTCGTCGGCCACGACCAGCTTCACACCGCGCAGGCCACGGTCGGCGAGAGACCGCAGGAAGTCCGTCCAGAACGTCTCCGCCTCGGACGGACAGGTGGCAACGCCGAGAACCTCACGCTTGCCGTCCTCGTTGACCGCGACGGCGATTATCACAGCGCGGCTGACGATCCGTCCGCCCTCACGCACCTTCACGTAGGTCGCGTCGAGCCAGAGATAGGGCCAGGCCCCCTCGAGCGGGCGAGAGAGGAAGGCGTTCACCCGCTCGTCGATTTCGACGCAGAGGCGACTGACCTGGCTCTTCGACATGCCGCCCGCGCCCATGGCCTTCACCAGATCGTCCACGGAGCGCGTGGAAACACCTTGGACGTAGGCCTCCTGGATCACCGCCACGAGCGCCTTCTCGGCCGTGCGGCGCGGCTCCAGGAAGCTGGGAAGGTAGCTTCCCTTCCTCAACTTCGGGATCTCCAGCGCGATCCGCCCGGCACGGGTGTCCCAATCGCGGTCACGGTAGCCGTTGCGCTGGACTTCCCGCAGGGGCGAACGTGCGCCCTTCGCGGCGCCGGTTCGCTCTTCCACCTCTGCTTCCATGATCCGCTCGGCCGCGAAGGCCAGCATCTCGCGGACGAGATCGCCGTCAGCCTGCTTCTCAACCAGCTCGATCAGCGTTATTCTGTCGTCGGTCATCGTCATCTCCGTTCTTGGTTCAAGGTCTCGCAACCCGAACCTTCACGAAGATCGACGATGGCCGCCAGCGTCACACCCGGCCACGCGCTGCGCTACGCCGGGGGCTCCGCGCGCGGCCTCCTACACCACGCCCCGGGACACTATCCGGGCTCAGGTTGCTCAGCCGACGGTTGTGAAGTACGCGGACAGTGAGATGACCTCGCAGTACGGCCGAAAATAACCGCAGGTCCGGGGCCGTGCGTTTTCGATCGAAGCCGGGACACGGGGGCAATTCCGTTCGACGCGTCGATTGCGCGCAGATGGCAGCATAGCATTGAGGTATCGCTTCCCGTGAACATGGTCTCGACCTTCGTGAAACCGATGCACCGCGAGGGCATTAGGTTTGTCGCAATCTTCGCGGCGGTAACCGCAGGATTGTTTTTCCTGACCCCGGTGGCTGGTTGGCTGGGCGTCGGCCTCACTGTCTGGTGCTACTATTTCTTCCGGGATCCGGAACGCGTGCCGCCCGAGAGGGACGACCTCGTGGTCAGCCCGGCCGATGGCATCGTGTCGCTGATCGAACCGGCTGTTCCGCCTGCCGAGCTCGGGATGGCGGCCACGCCCCTCACGCGTGTCAGCGTGTTCATGAACGTCTTCAATTGCCATGTGAACCGCGCTCCAGTGGCGGGACATGTCACAAGTATCGCCTACAGGCCCGGCAAGTTCTTCAACGCGTCTCTCGACAAGGCCAGCGCCGACAACGAGCGGAACAGTCTGTGCATTCGTACCCCGGCCGGCGACGATCTGGCCGTCGTCCAGATCGCGGGGCTGGTGGCGCGCCGCATCGTCTGCTGGACCTCGGAAGGTGATGCGCTCGCGGCGGGGGAACGTTTCGGTCTGATCCGCTTCGGCTCGCGGCTCGACGTCTATTTGCCCCCCGGGGTGAGCCCGAAGGTGCGCATCGGGCAAACGATGGTCGCGGGCGAGACCGTGATTGCCGAACTCGCAGGAACGGCCGGACCCGGCCAGACGCCATGACCGACAAACCACCGCGCAGACCGAGGTCGGAGATCCCGCTCATCCAGCTCGTGCCGAACATGCTGACGATCGCGGCCATCTGCGCCGGGCTCAGCGCGATCCGTTTCGGAATACAGGGCGATTTCACCCTCGCCGTGAAGCTGATCCTGGCGGCCTGCGTGCTCGACGGGCTCGACGGGCGTCTGGCGCGCGCGATGGACGCCGACAGCGCCATCGGTGCCGAACTCGACTCGCTCGCGGATTTTCTGAACTTCGGGGTGGCGCCTCCGCTGGTGATCTACTTCTGGGGGCTGCAGAGCCAGTCCAGCATCGGCTGGATCTCCGTTCTCATCTTCGCGATCTGCTGCGTTCTGCGGCTCGCCCGGTTCAATGTCGGCACCAAGTCGGAGACGAAAGGCAAGGACGCCGCCTATTTCGTCGGCGTTCCGGCCCCCGCCAGCGCGATGCTGGCCATGCTGCCGATGTTCCTCTCCTTCGCCTTCACCGGCGCTCCGATACTGCACCCGGTCGGGATATCGCTCTATCTGTCCGTCATCGGCCTGCTGATGATCAGCCGGGTCCCGACCTGGTCGTTCAAGACCACCACCATATCTCGTCGTAACGTGAAGGCTTTCCTGGTGGCGGTCGCGGTCGTCGGAGCGAGCGTTCTGACATTCGCCTGGGTCACGCTCGTTGCGCTTTGCATCGGCTACGTCGCCGTCGTCATCTGGGCACTTGTCACCAAGCCGCGCGCGGCGCAGTCGAAGGACACCTGACATGGATACCAACGCTGTCGAGACTTCCTATGCCCGCTGGGCGCCCATCTATGACCGGACGTTCGGGGCCATAACCGATGTCGGGCGGCGCAGGGCCGTAGAGTATGTCAATCAAAGGGACGGGGCGGTTCTGGAGGTCGGGGTCGGCACCGGGCTTGCGCTGCCGCATTACCGGAACGACCTGGAGGTTACCGGCGTCGACTACAGCGAGGAGATGCTGGGCAAGGCGCGCGACAAGGTCGATAGGATGCGCCTGACGCACGTTCGCGAACTCCGCCAGATGGACGCGCGGGAGATCGACTATCCCGATGCGCATTTCGACACCGTTGTCGCCATGCACGTCCTGTCGGTCGTGCCCGAGCCCGAAACGGTGATGTCCGAGATCGCGCGCGTCTGCAAACCTGGCGGCGAGGTTGTCGTGGTCAACCACTTCAAGCGGACGACGGGCGTACTGGCGATGCTGGAACGCGGCTTCGCGCCGTTCGCGAATACCCTCGGCTGGCATTCGGATTTTTCGGACGAGACCATTCTCGGAGAAAGCAGCTTGTCACCGGTCGAGCGCAAGTCCCTGCCACCGTTCGGCATGATGACCTTCATGACGCTTCGAAAGGCAGCGTGACCCATTGCCCATGATCGTACGACGCAAAGTATAATGAGGGCCTAAACGACGAGCGTTTTATTCTCAGTCGAGTTCAGGCTGCGGCGCTACAGAAAATCCGAAAGCCCGTGGGGCAGCTTGCCGGAAGCCCGGCCATTCCCGTGAAACCGACGAGCGACGGGCTATCGGTCGCGGCAGACCGGCGGCTCTTGTCCCAACGTTGCGTGCTTCCATCGCCTGATCCGGGGCAACCGACAACGCCAGCCTGACAAGCAGTGCCTCGCGTTTCGTTGCATCCGTTCTGAAAAAAACCTAGGCAAGCGATCAATCGGTCCACCCGAGGAGGAGACGATGCAGGCCACGGTCGCGACCTGCATCGTCGCTTGGGTTAGGCCGTCGTGCCGATCGGCAGGTTGCGGCGACGCTCGCCGGTTGCCGCGGCGAGGCCGTTGGCGATGGCGGGCAGCACCGGCGGGACGCCCGGTTCGCCCACTCCGGTCGCGTGGACCGAGAACGGGTGCGGCACGATGTGTGTTACGACGTTGAGCGGGTAGTTGTCGGACCGCACCACGTCGTAGTCGTAGAAGTTCGACTGCACGACCGCGCCGTTCTCGAAGGTGATCGAGGAGTGCAGAGCCGCCGTCATGCCCATGACCGCCGCCCCCTGCATCTGGCTCTCGATCCGCTCGGGGTTGGCGGCGTAGCCGCAATCGATCGCCATGTGCATCTCGGGCACGGTGATCCTGCCGTCGACCACCTTCACCCGTGCGGCGCAGGCCACGTAGGATACGAAGCTGCGGTGCGCGGCGAGGCCGATGCCCTCGCCCTCGGACAGGTCGCCCCCGTACCCGATCCCGTCAGCCGCGACCTCGAGCACATGGGCGAGCCGTCCGGTCTCGATCGGGAACTCCTTCATCGGTTCGCCGTAGTTCCAGAAGGTCTCGCCGAGGCCGGCGGCGACCGGATCCATCGTGCGCGGCGCGCCGATCAGCTCCAGCCACATGGTCTTCTGGTCCTTGCCGAGCTCCTGCGCGAGTTCGCCCACGAAGGAGCCGATGGCCCAGGCGTGCGGGATGTTCGACACCGCCCGGAACCATCCTATGCGCGCATGGGCCATCGCCTTGCCGGTCTCGCAGCGCAGGTTCGGGACATCGAACGGCACGTCGGTCAGACCCATCCCCTGTTCCAGTGGCATGGCAAGCCCGGGATCGGGGGCGAAGGTGGACAGGATCGTCGGCGCGACCGAGCGGTGGTTCCAGCCGGTGACCTTGTCGTCGGCATCGAGCGCGACCTCGATCCGCTCGGCCGAGGTCGTGTGCATGAAGGAATGCCGAACGTCGTCCTCGCGCGTCCACTGCACCCGCACGGGCGCACCGACCGCCTGGCTGAGCAGCGCGGCCTCCGTGACGAAGTCGGCCTTTGACTTGCGCCCGAAGCCGCCCCCCAGAAGCGTTACGTTGACCGTCACGTTCTCGGGCTCGAGCCCGACTGCCTTCGCGGCGTCGAGTCGCGTCTGGTAGGGGCTCTGGACCGGGGCCCAGATCTCGAGCTTGCCGTCGGCGTAATTCGCCAGCGCCGCGGGCGGCTCCATCGGGATGTGCGCCATGTGGTTCTGCGTATAAGTCCGGGTGACGGTGCGTGCGGCCTCGCTGACCGCCGCGTCCCAGTCGCCCTGGTCACGCACCACGGTGCCCGGCTGCTCGGACGTTTCCAGCATCTCCTGCATGTAGCTTTCGGAGGTGTAGCTGCCGTTATCGCCGGCCTGCCACTCGATCCGTAGCGCGTTGCGCCCACGCTCCGCTGCCCACGTGTTCGCGGCGATCACGGCGATCCCGCCGAGCGGGGCGAAACCGACCGGGGCGGTCACGTAGGGCAGTTCGTGTGTCGACTCCACGCCGTCGATCGCGAGAGCGGCGCTGTCGTCATAAGAGGTCGCCTTGCCGCCGACGACCGGCGGACGGGCGATCACCGCGACCTTCATGCCGGGCAGCGTCACGTCGGCGCCGTAGACCGCCTTGCCGGTGGTGATGTCGTGCAGGTCCGTGATCTGCACCTCGCCCTTGCCCATGTAGCGGAACTGGTCCTCGGTCTTGAAGACGATCTCCTCGTGCGTGGGCACGGGCTGCGCCATCGCCGCCTCGGCCAGGTCGCCGAAGCCGAGCGTCGCACCCGCGGGTCCCGTCACCTGGTGGTTCTCGACGGTCACTTCGGAGACATCGACGCCCCATTCCTCGGCCGCTGCGCGCGCGAGCATCGTGCGCACCGCGCCGCCCATCCGCCGCGCGGTCTGTATATGATGCCGCATGGAGCGCGAGCCGTCGGTGTTCTGGTTGCCGTATTTCGGCTCGTCACCCGGCGCCTGCACAATCTTCACGCGCGACCAGTCGGCTTCCATCTCGTCGGCCATGACCATCGGGATCGAGGTTCGGCTTCCGGTGCCCATCTCGGAGCGGTGCGCGACCAGCGTCACGGTGCCGTCCGCGTCGATCGAGATGAAGACGTGCGGGTCGTCGACGAGGCCGTTTTCCATGGCTTCGCCGCCGGTCGGGTAGGGCTCGAATGCATCTGCACGCGATGCGAACGCCCCCAGCGCGAAGGCGCCGGTGATACCCAGAAAGCCGCGGCGCGACACCTTGAGAAGCGTGGCGGGCAGCGGGGCGGCCGTAAGTGCGGGATCAAGATATTTCAGCATGGCTCAGATCCCCGTGCTTGCGAGGCGCACGGCCTCGACGATGCGCTGGTAGCAGCCGCAGCGGCAGACATTGCCGGCCATCGCCGCGAGGATCTCCTCGTCCGAGGGCTCGGGCTTTTCCTCCAGCAACGCGGCGGCCTGCATGATCTGACCGGACTGGCAGAAGCCGCATTGCGGCACGCTCAGCTCGCGCCAGGCGACCTGCACGCGGTGGTCTCCGGCGGGGTCGAGCCCCTCGATCGTGGTGACATGCTTGCCTTCGACATCGCCCACCGTGATCTGGCAGGATCGCTCAGCGCTGCCGTCCACATGGACGGTGCACGCGCCGCAGAGCCCGACGCCGCACCCGTACTTGGTACCCGAGAGCCCGGAAATGTCCCGGATCGCCCAGAGGAGCGGCATACCGGGATCGACCGCGACATCCTGCTCGGCTCCGTTCAAGATCAATTTCGCCATGCTGTCCTCCCCAAAAGTCTTTTACGTACAATCTGTTGCGAACACTTAATGCGAGAGCGTGTTGAATATTAACACGCCCAGGTAGATAATCTTGCATGTAAATTCGTGCAGTTCCGTGCTTCGCAACCTGTCGATCCTGATGCGTCAAGCTCGGCAACACGACGTTTTATTGTGACGTTCGAAAGCTTCCTAAGATATTGATTGCATTTAGTTTTCTGGTGGTAGCAGCTTGCTGCGCGACGCATGGATATATCGGTCGGCGGCAGCGCGGCGGGCGTAGCGAAAAGAGCCGTTGGCGTTCCCGATCTGCGAGGCCATGGATGACCGAAAGGCCGCGCGCTACGAACCGGCACGGCTTTCGGACACGCAGATGTAAAAGGGCGCCGCGGTTGCCCGCGACGCCAAGGCGACCCGGATCGTGTCCTTGCGTCAGAACGTCCGGGCGAGGGAAACCTTGAAATTGCGACCCGGGGCAGGGCGCGTCGATCGGCGCGGCTGGTAGTCCCGGTCGAAGGCGTTTTCGATGCCGAAGCGCATTTCCGTCCCCGCGAGAACGCCCTTCCGCGGCGTATAGGTGGCGCGCAGATTATGGACCGAGAAGCCCGGGGTCTCGTCGTCCTCGACCTCGATGTCGTTGAATGCGACCACCTCCCAGCTCATGTCGAGCACGTCGCCAAAGCGCTTGCCGAGGGTGAGCCGGGCGCTGTCGCCGGGCAGCGCCCGCCAGTCCGCATCCCCCAGCCCGTCGGGATAGTTCTCCTTCCCCCGCGCGAGCGCGAGGTTGAGGTCCGAATAGAACCCTGACGCCATGCTGTAGCTGGCCTCGAGCTCCAGCCCGTGTGTCTCGACCGCATCGACATAGCTGCCGGTTGCGCCCGGGACGGTGTAGGACGTCACATCCCACAGTGTCGTGGCATAGGCCGTGGCCTTGAGAGCGAGGTCGTCGCCCGCGCCAAAGACGCTGGCCGCGTCGTAGGAGCCGCCGAGTTCGAAGGTGTGGGATTTCTCGCTCTGGGACATCAGCTCGGGCTGGGGGACCGGGTCGGACATGCCGCGAGCTGTCCCGTAGAGGTCGTCGAGGATCGGCAGGCTTTCGGTATAGGCCGCGCTGGCAAAGAGCCCGATGCCGTTTGCGAACTCGTAACGCGCGGAGACACCACCCATCAGCGCGTCGTTGTCGTAGGTGTCCGGTCCGCCGAAACCGGTCCCGTCTTCGATCTCCTGGGTCTCGAAGCGCAGGGCGGGCGTGACGGTCCAGTTGCCGAGGCGCATTTCGTCAATGGCGTAGACGGCCACGCGCCTGTCGGTGCCGCCGGGGGCGCTGTCCGCGCTCTCGCGCTCCTTGCGGATGAACTCCAGGCCCGTGCGAAGCTCGTGGTCCACCGCGCCGGTCGCAAACCGCGCCGTGTTCTTGAACGCAAGCCGGGTGGTCTCGTAGCGGTGATCGGCGTTGACGGTCGGAAAACCGCCCGGAGGCGCCATGGAAGAGGACCCCGGCACGTAGCTCTGGTCGATTTCCTGGTCGGCATAGGACAGGATCGCGTCGAAATCGATCAACGGGTTCGAGGCCGGCGCGAAGTTGTAGACAAGCGTTGCGGTGCGGCTGTCGATGTCGCGGTCCACGTTGCCGAAGATGGCGTCGCTGGTGTCGAAGGAGTCGTAGGGCACGTCGCGCTCGGCTGTGCTGGTATCGGTGTAGGACAGGGTCAGCGAATGTTCCTTCGCGGCGTCGAGGTAGACGCGCCCCTTCAGCAACCACGACGGTGTTTCGAACTGGCTGTTGCCGATGGCCGTCCCCGAGCCGTCCACCTGCGCGTCCTGGCGGCGCAGCGTATAGTTGGCGAGGAACTCAGCCCTGTCGGTCGGCTGCCAGGCCAGGATGGTCGAGGTCGCGAAGCCGTCGCCATTCGAGGAATACTCGAGCGTCTCGCGCAGGCGGAAGCCGGGCACGCCACCTGTGAAGTCCGAAGCATTCTTGGTCTCGGCCCGGACCACGCCGCCAACGATGCCGGAGCCGTATTCGAAGCTGCCGATTGTGCCGCGCAGCACGTCCACCGAGCTGTAGAGCGCGGGATCGGTGAAGAGCTGCGTGCCGATCCGGTAGATCTCTTCCGAGCCCGTGATCGCCTCGTCCACGATGACCTGCACCTTCTGGTCGGTGCCGTAGGTCGAGGTGGCGCCGTAGCCGCGGATCGAGATGCCCGAACCGGTGGGCGTCGAGCCGTTGACCAGGGCCACGCCCGGCACGCTGTCGATCAGCTCGGCGATGGTGCCGGCCTGACGATCCTTGATCTCGGTTTCGTCGATGGTTGTGACCGGCGCGGCGGTATCTGTCGCGACCTTCCGCTTGGACGCGGCGACGGAGATGGGCTCGAGCGCGATGTCCCCTTCGGTGTCGAACGGTTGGCCCGTTGCGGGCAGGGCAATGAGAACGAGTGTGAGCGCGGTACTCGCGCGCAGAAGTCTGAGTGACATGAAGCAGTCCCTGGCAAGCTGGTGTCGTGCCGTGCTTGCGTCGGGGCTGGCGTGGCGGAAGGCGCAACCGGAAGATTTGATCGCGTCCTGCCTTGATACGCGTATTGATTCCGAGTACTTTGGTCAAGATTAATCTCAGCCAGCGCTTCGGTGCGTCAGCGACGTCAACCAACCCGAAGGAGCGGCATGTCCAAGTCCCTCATCCCACCCGATATTCGAGCCGAAGTGCGCAACGCGTCCGGAACGCGCGAACGCGATCTTGCCGGCAAACTCGGCATCAGCGAGGCGGAGCTGATCGCGGCCTTTACCGGCTACGGAGCCACTCGGCTGGCCGCCAGCCCGGACCGCATCATGCCCGCCATCGAGACGCTCGGCGAGGTCATGGCGCTGACGCGGAACCCCTCGGCCGTGCACGAGAAGGTCGGGCGCTACGACAACTTCCACGCGGGCGACCATGCCGCGATGGTCATGGCCGAGGACATCGATCTGCGGATCTTCCCTAAGCACTGGGTGCATGCCTTCGCCGTCGAGAAAGAGACGGATGCCGGACTGCGCCGCAGTGTGCAGGTTTTCGACGCCGCGGGCGATGCGGTGCACAAGGTGTTCCTGCGCTCCGGCAGCGATCTGGCCGCGTGGGATAGGCTGGTCGGCGCGCTCGCGACCGGCGAAACCGCCCAGACCCTCGACGTGGTGGACCGCGTGCCAGCCGAGGCGCCGAAGGCCGATCCGTCAAGGCGCGAGACACTGCTGAAAGAATGGCGGCGCCTGACCGACACGCACCAGTTCCTGCGCCTCTGCTCGAAGCTCAAGATGAACCGTCTCGGCGCCTACCGCATTGCCGGCGCGCCGTTCGTGCGCGCGCTCGATCCGGGGTCGGTCAGCCAGATGCTCGAAGCGGTGCGCGACGCCGGGATCGAGATCATGCTCTTCGTGGGCAATCGCGGCTGCATCCAGATCCATTCGGGACCTGTCGAGACGCTCAAGCCCATGGGGCCCTGGCAGAACATCCTCGATCCCGGCTTTAACCTGCACCTGCGCGCCTATCATTTGGCCGAGGTCTGGGCCGTTGAGAAGCCGACCCAGCGCGGACCGGCCGTCTCGGTCGAGGCGTTCGACCAGGACGGCGCGCTGATTTTCCAGGTCTTCGGTGTAGGAAAAGAGGGGCGGGACAGTCGTCCTGCCTGGGGCCGCATCGTCGAAGGCCTCCGCGGCCGCGCGAACCTGGAGGCTGCACAATGATCGTCGGCAAGCATCGTTCTGAAAAGACCCCCGCCATGAACCGGACCAGGGCGGGCGGAGGCCTCGTTGCGCTCACGTCCCTGATGACGGCCACCATCGGCGCTGCCTTCGTCTGGGTCGCGATGACACAGCCGACGGCCGAGGCTGCCGAGGGCGACCGCCGCGTGCTGTCGCTGGGCGGCGCGGTAACCGAGATCGTCTACGCGCTCGGACAAGGCGACCGGCTGGTCGGACGCGACACCACCTCGACCTGGCCGTCCGAGGCGACCGACCTTCCCGATGTCGGTTACGTGCGGGCGCTCTCGCCCGAAGGCGTGCTGTCGGTCGAGCCTGACCTGATCCTCGCCGAGGACGGCGCCGGACCTCCCGAGGCCGTCGAGGTTCTGCGGGCCGCGAATATCGATTTCGTCGCGGTCCCGGGCGGCTTCGATGGCGCGGCGGTGGCCCGCAAGATCGAAGCGGTCGGTGCCGCTCTCGGGGTTTCCCCCCGGGCCGAAGAACTCGCCGCGCGCATCCAAGCCGATCTCTCCGGGGTCGCCGCACCACCGGACGAGGACGCGCCGCGCGTGCTTTTCGTCATGAGTGCCGCGGGCGGACGCATGATGGCCGCCGGCACGGAGACCGCCGCGGACGGCATCCTGCGGATGGCGGGGGCGCGGAATGCGATGACCGGCTTTCGCGGCTACAAGCAGGTGTCGGACGAGGCCGTCGCGGCAGCCGCGCCCGATGCGGTCCTGATGATGGACCGCGGCGGCGAGCACGCGATCTCGGACGAGGACCTCTTCGCCTCGCCCGCGTTGCGCACGACCCCCGCGGCACGCGCCGGCAAGGTCATCCGGATGGACGGGCTCAAACTCCTCGGCTTCGGTCCGCGCACCGTGGAGGCGGTGACGGACCTCTCCGCCGCCCTGCACGGAGAGTGAGCGTGGTGGCCGTGACTTCCTACACCGCTCCCGGCCTTCGCGGGACGGGCCGGCTCGCGCGCGCGCGAAGGCTGCACGTGGCTTTCGCGTTGGTGCTGGTCGCCGTCTCGCTGGTCAGCCTCGGCACTGGCGCGACCGGTCTCTCGCTCGGGACCATCCTGCACGCCCTGACCGGTGCGGAGGCGCTCGGAGAGGTCGACCGGGTGGTTCTCTTCGACATCCGTCTGCCCCGCCTTCTGACCGGGGCTGCCGTGGGGGCGGCGTTGGCAAGCTCCGGCGCGGTACTGCAGGGCCTCTTTCGCAATCCGCTCGCGGATCCCGGCATCATCGGCGTCAGCTCCGGCGCGGGTCTCGGCGCGATCACCGTGATCGTGCTGGGCGGCTCGGTGGCTTTTGTCCCGTCGGGCGCCTACGCGGTTCCGGTGGCGGCGTTTCTCGGCGCGTGGGCGGTGACCTTCGGCCTCTACTGCATCTCGACCCGGGGCGGACGCACCTCGGTCGCCACGATGCTCCTGGCCGGGATCGCCGTCGCGGCTCTGTCGGGCGCCCTCGCAGGGGTGTTCATCTACATGGCCGACGACCAGCAGTTGCGCGATCTGACGTTCTGGAATCTCGGCTCCCTCGCCGGTTCGAGCTGGACGAAGCTCGCCGCGTCCGGGCCACCGATCCTGCTGGCCATCGTCATGGCGTGCACGCTGGGCCCCGCGCTCAACGCGCTGGCCCTCGGTGAGGCGACTGCGGCGCATGTGGGCTTCGAGGTCGAGCGTGTGAAGTCCCTTGCCATCCTGTCGGTGGCGCTCGGCACCGGCGCTGCGGTGGCAGTCTCGGGTGGCATCGGCTTCATCGGCATCGTCGTACCGCATCTTCTGCGCCTCGCCACGGGGCCGGATCATCGCGCGCTTCTCTTCAATTCCGCGCTCTGCGGCGCGGTGCTGCTGATCGTGGCGGACACCCTGGCGCGGATCGTCGCCGCGCCGGCTGAACTGCCCATCGGCATCCTGACGGCCATCTTCGGCGCCCCGGTCTTCCTGTGGATCCTGCTGCGCCGCCGCGGCCTGGAGGGCATCTGATGCTGGAGGCCTCGGACATCCGCGTCGCGTTCGGGCGGCGCGAAGTTCTGCATGGGGTGGACCTGCGCGCCGCGCCCGGCACGGTGACCTGCATCGTCGGACCGAACGGGTCTGGCAAGACCACGCTCCTTCGCGCCCTGACCGGAGACGTTACGTTCACGGGCAGTGTCACGATCAATGCCCGGGACACCTCAAGGCTGCGCGCGTGGGAGCTGGCCGCGCTCCGCGCGGTGCTGCCGCAGGCGGCGACGCTGTCCTTTCCGTTCACGGTCGAGGAAGTCGTTCGGATCGGGCTCCGGGCCGGCACGGAGGGCGATCACGCGGAGATCGCCGCCGCGGCACTCGGGCGGGTGGGCCTCGCCGGATACGGCGATCGCGACTACCAGGTCCTGTCCGGCGGCGAGCAGCAGCGCGTCCAGCTGGCGCGCGTGCTGGCACAGGTCTGGCACCCGGTGTCGCGGAATGGGGCGCGCTGGATGTTCCTCGACGAGCCGGTATCGAGCCTCGATCTCGGGCACCAGCTCGACGTGATGCGGATCGCACGCGACTTCGCCGAGGCGGGAGGCGGCGTCGTCGCAGTCATGCACGATCTGAACCTCTCGGCGATGTTCGGCCATCAGATGCTGTGCCTTTCGGAGGGACGGATCATCGCCGCGGGGTCGCCCGAGGCCGTGATGACCGATGCCACCCTGTCACGCGCCTATGGCTGCCGGGTCCGGGTCAACGCCGTTCCGGGCGATCAGGCCGCGTTCATTTTGCCGCACGCGGTGCAGCCGATCTGAGCCACAGCGACGGGCCGTCTGCCTAGCCTCGGGCGAACGTAGATGCCGGCCCTCCCGGGTCCACGCGCACGCGGCCTGCGCCGATGGATGCGTCTCAGCGGTAGCGCCTTGCCGACAGCCAGCGGCGCCAGAGGCTTTCACTGCCCCCGAAGACGTTGAGGTCGCAGTCCCCCGAGACACCCTGAACCTGACCGGTCGCCGAGTACTGCCAGAACTGCCAAGAGCTGCCGGGGAAGGCTTCGTCAGGGTGTCGGGCGACGCTCCGCAGCCAGTAGTCGGCCGGAAGGCGCGTGACGTCGCGGTCGCGCCAGAACTCGATCGGCACGTAAACGATAGGACGTTGCTGGTAGTGCTGCGAGACGATCGACAACCAGGTTTCCACCACGCGCCGCACCTCCGCCTGTGGTGGGCGCGTGACGCAGGTGGGCGAGTGCGGGTTCCATTCAAGATCGAGAACCGGGGGCAGGGCGCCGGGGACTCGGGGCACGTTCCGGATGAACCAGCGCGCCTGATCCTCGGGGCTGCTGCAGAAATAGTAGAAGTGATAGCCCCCCACCGGCACCTGCGCCGCGGCCGCGGCCGCGAAATGCTCGGCGAAGTGCTCATCCGCGCGGTCGCCGCCTTCGGTCGCCTTGAGAAAGGCGAAGTTCGCCCCTCCGGCCGCCGCCTCGCGCCAGTCGATGGAGCCCTGGAACTTCGAGGCATCGATGCCGTGAATGGGGTATGCCGACGGGGCGGGGCCGCCGCTCCAGTTCGAGACCGGGTCACGGTCGCCGAAGCGGGGCGCGCGTGCCGCGCCGGGCAGGGGCACGCGGTTCGGCAGGTCGACCGGGACGTCGGCCGTGCGGGGCCCACAGGCGGCAAGCGACGTCACACCCAGACAGGCGGCGCGGCGGGTCAGGTTCATCGAGCCTCGCTAGAACGGGGTCTTGGGATGGATCGGGGTCGGAAAGCGATCGGACACCTGCGATCATGACGGCAGCTTTGACAGTTTCAAGCACCATGAAGAGTCCGCTGCGGGATGGTGTTCACAAATGCGAAAGGAAGCCGCGCCGCCGTGATCCTGAGCGACACGGAACAGGCGGGAGGTCGGCTGCTTTCGAACGGCGAGCCTCCGCGAGAACATCCGTGGTTTTTGGCGGGCTCGGCATGTGCTGGGAGCAAGTCGCAGTCCGCCGGTCGGGGCGGTCGCAGAGACCCTGCAATCGGTCTCACTTCGGGTGATCGAGCGTTCGGCGGACACGTGCAACGTCCGCCGGTCGCGAGGTCTGAACGTCAATGCCTGCGCCCCGTTTTTGGACGGACGCCAGGCATCGGTCGGTGGCAGAGGACGCCGGACCGCCTCCGCGTCAGATTTTACGAAGCGGTCGCGGTTTGTCGTTTTCCCGTCAGCCACCCATTCGCCGCGACCAGAACAAGTACGACCAGCGGCGGCACGGCATGACCGAATTCTCCGTGCAGGAGAACGGTCGCGGCCGCGGCGCCCATGACGCAGGCTGCAAGGATACTCCCAATCAGGCGTGTCCGAGGCACGGCGATCAGCGCGGCCGCGGTCCATTCCAGCAGGCCGGTCAGGTAAGGAAACCAGCCGGGATAGCCCCACCGATTATAATCGGCGCGGATCTCGGGGCTGGCGAAGATGTTCAGGGTGCCACCCAACAGGAAGAAGGCGGCGAGCGCGCCAGCGAAGATGTGGCGCCAGGGGATCATGGACATGGTCGGTTATCAGCTTGGTATTCGGGGGAGGGCGGCTCACTCAGAGCGGACGGATTGTCTGGAAACGACGGTCGTGCCAGATCAGCGGAGTGCGGGTGGCGGCGAGGTCGATGGCGTGCGGCCGTCCGACAAAGAGGACGTGATCCTCGGTCTCGATATCTCCGACCATCGTGCAGTCCATCGAAACTATCGCCCCGCGAAGGCGGGGATGACCTGACGGCCACGTCTCCCAGGTGCCATGCTCGAAACGCCGTTCGCGGGAAATCTTTCCAGCGAAGGCCTCGGCTACCGCCTGCTGGTCGGCCTGAAGCATGGCGAACGAGAAGCCGCCACGGGCGCGGATCAGTGAAGCCAGTCGTGCGCCGGCGTCGATCGAGACCAGCAACGAGGGCGGGTCGACCGCCAGCGACAGGGCCGCCGTCACCGTGCGCCCGACGCGTTCATCGCCCTCGGCGGCCGTGACGACGCAGGCCGTCGCGGCAAGCGACGCCATGGCCTCGCGGAACGCGCGCTGCGTGTCGTCCGTCGCGATTTCCGGCGAGGTCATGACGACTCCTTCTGCCCCGGCTCGGGCGAGAAATGCGTCTGCAGCTTGTTCGGAACGCCGTCCATCGCCTCGGCATTCGCGGGCGGATCGCCGGCTGCGGTGATGACGGGCCACATCTCGGCGTATTTGCGATTGAATTCGACCCAGCGCTCGCTGTCCGGCTCGGTATCGGGCCGGATCGCGTCGGCGGGGCACTCCGGTTCGCACACGCCGCAATCGATGCACTCGTCGGGGTGGATCACCAGCGTGTTCTCTCCCTCGTAGAAGCAGTCGACGGGGCAGACCTCCACGCAATCCATGTATTTGCAGGCGATGCAGTTCTCAGTGACGACGTAAGTCATAGCGGGCTCGCGGGTTCGGACAAGACCCATGCGCGCCGAATGCGCGCATGGGGATCGACGGATCAGGACAGGTTGGCCTCGGCGAACTCGTAGTTCGCGAGCCGGTCGAGGAAGTTGTCCACGTAGTCCGGCCGGCGGTTGCGGAAGTCGACGTAGTAGCTGTGCTCCCACACATCGAGACCGAGAAGCGCGGTGCCCTCGCCGGTGGCGAGCGGGTTCACCCCGTTGGGCGTCTTGGTCACGCCGAGGCTGCCGTCCGGCTTCTGGATCAGCCACGCCCAGCCCGAGCCGAACTGGCCGGTGGCGGCGGTCTTGAACGCCTGCTTGAACGCGTCCACCGACCCGAAATCGGCGTTCAGCTTCGTCTCGAGCGCACCGGGGATGCGGCCGCCCTCGGGCGACAGCGCATTCCAAAAATGGATGTGGTTCCAGTGCTGGCCGGCCTGGTTGAAGATCCCCTCGCGGTCGGCATCGCCGTAGGTCGCGGTGACGATCTCTTCCAGCGTCTTGCCCTGCAGGTCGGCGTTCTTCTCGACGAAATTGTTGAGCGCGGTGACATAGGCCTGGTGGTGCTTGTCGTGGTGCAACTCGAGGGTCTCGGTGCTCATTCCGCGATCCTCGAGGGCGGAATGCGCGAAGTTCAGGGCGGGCAGTTCGAAGGCCATGTGGGGCTCCTTCTCGTGGGTTCGGTTGCGTCCCGCGGCGTGGCGGGCTATTAATCCAAGTAAGCGCTTTGAAAACTCTTGAGGCAAATATGTCAAGCGATGAGTTGGAAAAACAGGATTGGTCGCCGCGCTCTGCCGCCGAGCGCATTCTCATGGCGCTCAAGATGCACGGCGCGCTGACCTCGGCCGAGCTGGGCGCGCGCCTTGGCACCACCGGGGAGGCGGCACGCCAGCAACTCGTGAAACTGGCCGAGGACGGTCTCGTGGCGGACGAACGCAAACCCGCCGGGCGGGGCCGGCCGGCGGTCCACTGGCACCTGACCGAGAAAGGGCAGGCGCGGTTTCCCGACACCCACGCCGCGCTGACCGTGGACATCCTGCGCAGCATCTCGGGCGTTCTGGGCGAGGACGCGCTGGACCGTATCATCCACGCGCGCGAGGCGACAACGCAGGCTCTCTACGAAGAGGCGATGGCGGACTGTGTGACCCTCGGCGACCGCGTCGGAAAACTCGCCGAACTGCGCAACGCGGAAGGCTACATGGCGGCTGCCGAAAAGGGCGAGGATGGGGAGCTTCGGCTGGTGGAAAATCACTGCCCGATCTGCGCCGCGGCGACGTTCTGTCAGGGCTTCTGCCGGGCCGAGAAGGCGGTCTTCGAGAACGTGCTGGGCGACGGCGTCTCGGTCGAGCGGGTGGAGCACATCGTCGGCGGGGGCCGCCGCTGCACCTACGTCATCCGCGAGGCCACCTGATGGCCGCGCGCGATCCCCAGCCCGTGCCGCGCTCTCCCGAAGCGGTGGCGGAGGGCCTCGACGAGGCGATGATCCGCGAGGTCGTGCACCATTTCTACGCCGCCGCGCGCGAGGACCCGGTGATCGGCCCCATCTTCCGCGCCCGAGTGCTGGACGATCGATGGCAGGCGCATCTCGACAAGATCGAGGATTTCTGGTGCTCCAGCCTTCTGGGCACGCGCCGCTACGATGGCCGCCCCATGCCCAAGCACCTCGCGATATCGGAACTGAACGACGATCACTTCCGGCGCTGGCTCGCGCTCTTTCGGCATACGGTTACGCAGCTTTGCCCGCCGAAGACCGCTCAGCTTTTCGTCGAGCGGTCCGAGCGCATCGCCGAGGCGTTCCGCATCAATATCGGCATGGCCCGCGGCGAGGACCTCATGTTCCGGCCCAAGCTCACGCGCGAGCCCTACCCATGAGATCACCGCCAGCGCCGCTGGTGCCGAAGTTCGACCTCGGAGGGCGGAATACGCTCGGTTTACGCTCTCACGCCCGGTTTGGCGGCGTTCTGAAGGACGAAGGCCAAATCGTCGCGGCGGCGCAATTCGCGGAGCGCGCAGGCCTGCCGTTCCACCTGCTCGGGGGCGGCAGCAACTGCGTGCTGGCCGACGAGATCGACGCGGTGGTCGGGATCGCCGACCTGCGTGGCCGCCGGCTGGAGCGCACCGATGGAGGCGTTCGCATAACTGCGGGCGCAGGCGAGCCATGGGATGAGCTTGTCCGCTGGACTGTCGGGCTGGGCATCGGCGGGCTCGAGAACCTCGCCGGTATCCCGGGCACGGCCGGGGCCGCGCCGGTCCAGAACATCGGCGCCTTCGGCGTGGAATTGAGCGACATGGTCGAGAGTGTCGATGTCATCGACACGGCGAATTGGTCTCCGCGTCGGCTTACGGCGCCGGACTGCGGGTTCGGCTACCGTCACAGCCGTTTCAAGGACGAGCCCGGCCGCTTTTTCGTGACCGGGATCACGCTCTATCTGCCTGCCGGGTGGAGCCCGGTTCTGTCGCACGATGGTCTGCGCGGTTGCGCCTATCCGAGCAGCCCCGCCCGGATCATGAGCACCGTCCTCGCGAGTCGGCGGGCGCGCTTGCCCGATTGGCGGGTGACCGGAAATGCCGGTTCGTTCTTCCATAATCCGGTGGTGTCCGCGGCCGTCGCGGCCCGCATTCCGAAGATTCCGCGTCATGCGGCACCGGGCGGCCTCAAGCTGCCTGCCGGAAAGCTGCTCGACCTCTGCGGATTTCGTGGCCAACGGCGGGGCGGGGCCGCATTCTCCGGGACAAACGCCCTGATCCTCGTCAATGCCGGTGGAGCGACCTTCGAGGACGTGGACGCACTCGCCACAAGCGCTCGTGACGCCGTTCGATCCCGGTTCGGCGTCGACCTTGTCCAGGAGCCGTCGCGCATTGGCAACTGAGGTCCGGCGCGGGGTCTCAGTCGCGAGCGGGTGCGGTGCCCTCGTCAGTCCCGGTAAGCTTTCAGGTTCAGGCTCTCCGGCGAGAGCACATGCGGAGCGCGGCTTCGGTCTTCAACCGAATCCGGACAGGGCTCGCGCCGGCTCGTCGGAGCACTCGGCGCGGAGGCGCACCGATAAAAGCGCGGTGAGCGGCATTCGTCGGTCGCAGGGGCAGGGCAGGCGGCCCGCCTGGACAAGTATCAGAGAATGCATGCGACGCCCGTGCGACGTTAGCCGCTCGCGTCGTCGCGCGCGCGCCGGGGAACGTGCTCTGCGTTCTCCCGGGGCGACAGCGACCTGCGACGGAGCCCCGGCGAACCCACCAGTAAGCAAAGGAAGCCCTGCCGGACCGGCCTCTCAGTCCGCCCGCTCGATCCGCACGTCGAACGGGGCGTCCTGCTCCAGCGCGTGCACCGGCCCGTCGAAGGCCCCGAGGCGGACAAGCCCGCGAGACGCCTCGAACGGCTTGTAGAAGATCGCGAGATTGCCCCACGGGGCGTAGATCGTGATGTCGCCTGTCGCGGGCTCGTAGCTGGCCGGGGCGTCGCTGGTGTCGATCGCGCGCGGCAGGTCCGAGACCTTCTCGATGCCGTGGAAGTCCGACAGCGTAAGGTCGAGCGGCAGCATCGCGGCGAAGTCGCGGCCCGCGGTCGTATCGTCCAGAGTGGCGGCGAGCGTTGCCTCGCCCACGATGACGGTGATCGGGATCATTCCGGCTTTCTCCTGTGTGTGGGCCTCGGCCCCCGTGACGAGTGTGGCGCAGAGGCCAAGGGCCACTATGCGTCGATGGAGCATGGTGCCTCCGCTACCTTTCGGATGGCAGGACCCTAACGCCATCCCGCTCTCGATATAATCGGCTGCAGCCGGCATGCGCCGATGAGCGCCGCTCATGAACGCGACGCGCGTGCTCGCCGACGCTCGCTCATGAGACCGGTTCATGAGCGCATCCTGACCCGAAGCCATGATCCGAGCCTCCGCCGACCTCATCTCATGACACGGGAGCGCGGTAACGCGCCCCGCCTTCCGGCCTCACGGCCGCCTCTGAGACCAAGGAGACGACCAGAATGACCCGACTTCTCGCCCCCACGCTCGCCCTCGCGCTGGCTGCCCCCGCGGCGTTCGCGCAGTCCATGGAGATCACCCACGCCGAAGACCGCGCTGGCCAGATCGGCAGCGAGGACGTGTTCACCGGCACCGTCTACGTGGCGCCGGTCTTCGATCCCGACATGGCCTCCGTCAGCGCGGGCGAAGTGACCTTCATGCCCGGCGCCCGCTCGGCCTGGCATACCCATCCCGGCGGCCAGAAGCTGGTGATCACCCACGGCACCGGCTGGACGCAGGAACGCGGCGGCGAAAAGATCACCATGCAGGCCGGTGACGTGATCTGGTGCCCGCCGGATGTCGAGCACTGGCACGGCGCGACCGCCACCACCTCGGTCACCCACTACGCGATCCAGGAGGTCGTGGACGGCTCGGCCGTCGAGTGGGGAGAGCACGTCACCGACGAGGAATACGGCGGCTGACCGCTGCGGGATAGTCGGTGGACGACATGAGCGCGGCGCATATATCGAAGCGGGACATCGTACCCGAACCGCAGGTCCGCGCCGCCCTCATGCTTCGAGAAAACATCACCGACCTGATCGCGCTCGCCGCGGTGGCGGAAGAGCGCAGCTTCACCCGTGCCGCGGCGCGTCTCAACGTGTCGCAATCGGCACTGAGCCATACGATCAAGGCGCTGGAGGCCCGTCTCGGCCTCCGGCTTCTGACCCGGACGACCCGCTCGGTCGCCCCCACGCTCGAGGGCGAGGACCTTCTGTCGACGCTCAATCCGTGCTTCGAGAAGATCGAAGCGCGCTTGCTGGCGCTGAACGAGTCGCGGGACCAGCCGACCGGGACCGTCCGCATCTCCGCCACGGACTACGCTATCGAGACCCTGCTCTGGCCCAAGCTCGCGCCTGTGCTGCGGGAACACCCGGCGGTGCGGATCGAGCTGGTCAACGATTATGGCTACACCGACCTCGCCGCCTCGCAATGCGACGCCGGCGTGCGCTACGGAGATCAGGTGAGCGAAGGCATGATCGCCGCGCGGATCGGTCCAGACGAGCGCATGATCTGCGTCGGCGCGCCGACCTACTTCGAGGACCGGGGCGAGCCCGAGATCCCGCAGGACCTAAGCGCCCACGCATGCGTGAACCTGCGGCTGTCGAACCACGGCGGGCTCTACGCCTGGGAGTTCGAGGACCCGGACGGGACCGAGATCAACGTGAAGGTTCAGGGACAGGCCTGCTTCAACGCGATCGGCCCGGTGATGCAGGCGGCGATCGACGGGATCGGACTGGCCCTCGTGCCCGAACGTCTTGCGACGCGGGCGCTGGCCGACGGACGCCTGAGAACCTGCCTCGAAGCGTATTGCCCGTCGTTTCCGGGGTTCCACCTGTTCTACCCGAGCCGCTTGCGCCCGTCCTCAGCCTTTCAGGTCGTGCTGGAGGCGCTTCGGGAACGTTCCTGAGGATTGATGAGCGGCGCTCATGGACGGCTTGACGGGGCAGCCCATGAAGGATCGGCCGGTGCGGCCCATGTCAGGCGGGTGACAGCAACACGCCTTACAGGAGACGCTCCATGAAGACGCGCCTTGCCGCATCCGCCCTCGCCCTCGGCTTCGCCGCAACCGCCGGTTCCGCGCAGGACCTCGGCACCACCCTTCCAGATGCCGTGGGCCAGGTCGCGCCCAAGCTCGAAGCCTACGCACAGGACGATCTCTTCGGCAGCGTCTGGACCCACGAGGCGCTGTCCATGCGGGACCGCGCGCTCGTGACCGTCGCGGCCAAGATCACCCGTCACGAGACCGGCAGCCTGTCCGAGCACATCGCGCTTGCCCTCGACGCCGGCGTTACGCCCGCGGAGATTTCCGAGACCATCACGCATCTCGCCTTCTACACCGGTTGGGGCAACGCCGTGGCCGCTGCCGAGGCTGCCGCCCCCGTCTATGAAGAGCGGGGCGTGACAGAGGACGACTTGCCCGCGCTCGATCCCGAGCTTCTGCCGCTCGACCAGGAGTCCGAGGATGCCCGGCAGGAGAACGTCCAGTCCACCTATGGCGACGTGAGCCAGGGCGTGGTGGACAACACCGAGCAGTTGCTCTTCCTCGACCTATGGCTGCGCCCGGCGCTGGAGCCGCGCGATCGCAGCCTCGTGACCGTGGCCGGGCTCATCGCCGCAGGCCAGCCCGAGCAGATGACGTTCCACCTCAACCGCGCGATGGACAACGGTCTGACCCAGGAAGAGGCTGGCGCGATGCTGTCGCATCTCGCGTTCTACGCTGGCTGGCCGCGCGTGTTCTCGGCGATGCCGGTGGCGGCCGACGTCTTCGAGAGCCGCTCGGAGTGATCCCGGTGCCGGCGGGGCCAGACCCCGCCGGCTACGCGACGTGACAGGAGACCGACATGAAGATCGCCATCCTCGGATCGGGCCTGATGGGCGCCAAGCTCGGGCGCCTCTGGGCCGCCTGCGGCCATGACGTGACCTTTGCCTATTCGCGAGACCGCGCCAAGCTGGACCACCTTGCAGAAGAGACCGGCGGCACCGCGGGCTCCGTCGCCCAGGCGGTCGATGGCGCAGACGCCGTGCTGCTCGCCGTTCACTGGTCGCGGACCGGGGACGTGCTGGAACAGGCCGGTGATCTAGCGGGGCAGGTCGTGTTGAACTGCTGCGTGCCGCTCAACGACGACGACAGTGCGCTGGTTGTCGGCCCCGACACGTCGGGGGCAGAGGAACTGGCGCGGATGCGGCCCGACGCGCGGTGGGTGTCGTGCTTCAACACCAGCCCGTCGGAGGCGTTCGAGCCGGTCTTCGCCCGCAAGGACACCACGCCCCGCCCGCACCTGATGCTTTACGGCGACGACGACGGAGCCAAGGACGTGGCCCGCGCGTTGATCTCGGACATCGGGTTCGAGCCGCTGGAAGCCGGCGGCCTGAGCACCGGGCGCTACGCCGAACCCTTCGCCATGGTCACCGCGGTCCTTGCCTACGGACAGCCGGGCGGACCCGCGCTGACCTACCGTTTCGACAAGCTGCGCTGAGCGCGGCCGTACAGAAGGAGACCCACCCATGAAGATCACACGCGCAGGTCAGACCGCCTCCGCCCCCGGGCCGGAGGACTATTTCACCGGCACCGTCCGTCTCGACCCGATGTTCCAGGCCGAAGACCCGGGCCGTGTCGCGGGCGCCCACGTCACCTTCGAGCCGGGCGCGCGCACCGCGTGGCACACCCACCCCGCCGGTCAGACGCTTATCGTCACCTTCGGCCGCGGTCGCGTGGCCCGCGAAGGCGGCGAGATCGAGGAGATCAGCCAGGGCGACATCGTCTGGTTCCCGGCCGGCGAAAAGCATTGGCACGGAGCCGCGCCGGACACCGCCATGAGCCATATCGCCATCCAGGAGAGCATCGATGGCTCGCCGGTGACGTGGATGGAGAAGGTCTCGGACGAGGACTACCAGGGCTGAGCGACCGCACCACGGCCTGAATTCAGCCCGCTCCGACGACAGAACGCCCCGCCCGGCCACCCGGGCGGGGCGTTCTTGTTTGGCCTTTCGCAGCACCGGAGAGTTCGACGCGCGATGCGTCGGGTCCGGGTTCATGCGGCAATCAGGCCACGGAAGGGAATGGAACTGCCTGCCGATCGTCGCGCCGCCAGAGAGGCTTCGGTAAGAACCTTGGGGTAATCTCCGTACGTCGGGCGCCAAACTTTCGCCAAGCTTCTCGGCGACGAACATCGTCCTGGAATGGGCAGAAGGGGACCGGAGAGCGTGTGACACCGACTCCGTGACGTGACTTGGCTACGATTTTCGATCTTATCGAAGTTACCGATATCTCACAGCACACGACGTATTCGGAAGCCAATGGCAACCTGATCGGCGTGGTCGACGGTGCGGTATCGAGTGAATTCGATGATGGCGAATTCGACGAGGGCGACGTCTTCACGCTTGGCGGGGAAACCTACAGGATCGACTTGATCCAGGAACCGTCCAGCAGCGGCCGCTTCACGCTTGGCGATGGCACCGATCGGAGTTTCAACCCGCAGAGCGAGGACAATCTCGACGTCATTTTTCTGACGGTGTCCAATGGGACGGAAACGCGTCACTTCATCATTCCCAGCGACAGCTACGGCGATCTGAACTTCCAGGAAATACGAACCGGGGAATTGACCGACGTCGCGGGCAACGATGCCGCGCTCGTCTCCACGCAGGACAACAATATCAACGTCGTGTGCTTCACCGGCGGGACCATGATCTCCCGCGGGGAGGGCGTCGAGACGCCGATCCAGGAGCTTTCGATCGGCCAGCTTGTCGAAACACTCGACCACGGAATGCAGCCGATCCGGTGGATCGGGCGGCGGACGCTGAACGTGCCGACGATGCTCTGTCATCCGCGCCTGCGTCCGGTGCGAATACCGGCAGGTGCGCTGTCGGCCGGGGTGCCCTCGCGCGATCTTTGCGTTTCTCCGCAACACCGTATCCTGGTGCGCTCGCGCATCGCGCGTCGGATGTTCGGCGCCGACGAGGTCCTCGTCGCGGCGCGCCACCTGGTCGGCGTCAACGGTATCGAGGTCGACAATTCCGCCTGGTCCGTCACCTATGTCCACCTGCTGTTCGACAATCACGAGGTCATATTCGCTGACGGGACCCCGTGCGAGAGCCTGTTTCTGGGTTCGCAAAGCACGGTCACGCTGGGCTCGGCGCAGATGGACGAGATCGAGAAGATCTTGGACGGCGAGCCAGATGCGCTGACGATGCCGGGGACCCTGCGGCCCTTCGCCTGCGGAAAACGAGCAAGGAAATTGGCGGCGCGTCATCGTCGGAATCTCAAGCCCCTGATCGAGGCGCCCTGAGACTGCCGTGACCCGGCCAATGGCCGGAATGCGGTCCTCGTCTATCGCGAACCTCAACGCGGCCAGCTCCGCACCTCTTTCCTTCGCGTCGTGCGCCGTTTGACGGCGCTGACCCTGTTGGCCTCAGTTGCGGGTCGTCGGTCCCGTGGAAGCCACGGAATTCTCGGCAACCGGCTGGCGCGGTGTTCCCAATATGTTCCAGATTGGTTAACGTGCGCTCAGTCAGTGCAGAGGGACGGGCCATGACGACGGCGGACTACCTGGACACGCTCAACGAGAACCAGCGCGCCGCGGCCGTGTATGGCGCCGACGGGGCCGTTCCGCCGCCGCCGCTCCTCGTGATCGCGGGGGCCGGGTCCGGAAAGACGAGCACGCTCGCGCATCGGGTCGCGCACCTGATCGTCACCGGGGCGGACCCCCGGCGCATCTTGCTGATGACCTTCTCGCGCCGCGCGGCGACCGAGCTGACCCGGCGGGTGGAGCGGATCACCGCCCGGGCGCTCGGCACCGGGATCGCGGCCGAGGCTCTGCTCTGGGCCGGCACGTTCCACGGGATCGGTGCGCGCATCCTGCGCGAGAACGCGCCCGCCATCGGTCTCAATCCCGACTTCTCGATCCATGACCGGGAGGACAGTGCCGACCTCATGAACCTCTGCCGGCACGGGCAAGGACTGTCGAACACCGCGAGCCGCTTTCCGACGAAGGCCACATGCCTCGCGATCTACTCGCGCACCGTCAATTCCGAGGCGCCGCTGGGCGACGTCCTGCGCGATCACTTCCCGTGGGCCGCGGCGTGGGAGGCAGAGCTGAAGCGTCTCTTCGGCGCTTACGTCACGGCGAAGCAGGAGCAGAACGTGCTCGACTACGACGACCTTCTGCTGGCGTGGGCGCAGGTCATGGCCGATCCCGACTTCGCATCGCATGTCGGCGCCGCTTGGGATCACGTGTTGATCGACGAGTATCAGGACACCAACAGGCTGCAGGCCCGCATCCTCATGGCGCTGAAGCCCGGCGGGCGGGGGCTGACCGTGGTCGGCGATGACGCCCAGTCGATATACGCTTTTCGCGCCGCGACAGTCCGCAACATCCTCGACTTCCCGGCCAGCTTCTCGCCGCCCGCGGATGTCATCACGCTCGACCGCAATTACCGTTCGACCCAGCCGATCCTCGCCGCGGCCAACGCCGTCATCGGGGAGGCGCGCGAACGGTTTACCAAGGACCTCTGGACGGAACGGGCCTCGGCCGAGAAGCCGCGTCTCGTCACCTACGCGACGGAGGGGGACCAGGCCCGCCACATCGTCGACAGCGTGCTTGCGGACCGCGAGACCGGGACGCCGCTCAAGGAGCAGGCGGTGCTGTTCCGCACGTCGAGCCACTCGGCGCAGTTGGAGGCCGAGCTGACGCGCCGCAACGTGCCCTACGTGAAATTCGGCGGGCTGAAGTTTCTCGACAGCGCGCATGTGAAGGACGTGCTGGCGGTTCTGCGCCTTGTTCAGAACCCGCGCGACCGCGTGGCGGGCTTCCGGGTGCTGCAGCTCATTCCCGGGGTGGGACCGAAAGCCGCCGCGAATGTTCTGGACGCGCTCGATCTGGCCGCCGACCCGCGCGCGGCGCTGGCCGAGGTCGCGCCGCCGCCGCGCGCCGGCGCAGACTGGCCCGCCTTCGTCGAGGCGATGACGACCGACGCGCCGTGGCCTGCCGCGCTCGGGCTTGCCAGGGCGTGGTACGACCCGCACCTCGATCGTGTGCACGAGGATGCGGAGGCCCGGCGCGGGGATCTCGCCCAGCTCGAGCAGATCGCCATCGGCTATCCCTCGGCCAAGGCTTTCCTGACCGAGCTCACTCTCGATCCGCCGGACGCCACCAGCGACCAGGCCGGCGTGCCCCTGAAGGACGAGGACTACCTGATCCTGTCGACGATACATTCGGCGAAGGGGCAGGAGTGGCGCTCGGTCCATGTGCTGAACTGCGTGGACGGCTGCATCCCCTCGGACCTCGGCACCGGCACGACCGAGGACGTCGAGGAAGAGCGACGCCTGCTCTACGTCGCGATGACGCGCGCGAAGGATCGGCTGACGCTGGGAGTGCCGCTGCGCTTCTACGTCACCAACCAGGCGCGCAACGGGGACCGACACGTCTATGCGCTTCGGACCCGCTTCATCCCGACGTCGATCCTGGGCCACTTCGAAGCGACCCACTGGTCGCCGCTGCAAGCCGGTCAACAACCGCGTCCGGCCCCGGCGCCGATCGACGTCGCGGCGCAGATGCGGAACATGTGGGCGGACTAGGGCAGGGCGCTTAGGTGATACCCCGACAACCGGAGGGTCACTCCGGATGGATGTCCCGCGGCGTGCATCCGGCGTCGAGCACCACGGCGATCCAGTTCACATCTACCGGGCGCCCCTGTTCCGCCAGCCATGCCTCTTGCAGCCGGTAGGCCGGCAGCTCTTGCGCGGCCGGACAGTACCAATGATGCGGCGCCTGGCGGTGATGAACGAGCTCGTGCAGCAGCACGGCGACATCGCCGGCCTCGCGCGGGTCCCAAGGGCGCACCAGAAGGATCTCGGAGCGCTCCGGGTCGTAGAGCCCGCGAAGGCGTCCGCGCTGGAAGCTCGCGGTCACACCTTGCCGCGCCGCCGCTTGCCATTCGCTCAGGAGACGAACGCGCGGGGGCGTCGCGCGTCGCGGCAGGTCCGCTCGTGAATCGAGCCAGCGCTCGAGCGCGCCGACCAGTGCGGACATGCTGTCGGCCTGTTGCCAGTCGGTGGTTGGCTGCAGTGTTGCGGACTCCGCGCGCGGCAGCGTCGGGCACGCGAGAGAGAGGGCCGCGGCGAGGGCCACGGCGAAACGGGAGCGGTGCATCGGTCCCTCCGGTGCGTGATTTTGAGAAATGGTCCCTCGATGTTACGCTGGGGCAACCACGGCACCGAACGATCGCTTTTCAGGCTCGCGTGAGCCCAGTTCAGGCAGACAGATGGGACGCAAGCTTCCGCCTTTCGCAGCCGTCCGCGCCTTCGAGGCCACCGCACGGCACATGTCCGTCAAATCCGCGGCGGACGAGCTCTGCCTGACGCCATCGGCGGTCAGCCACCAGATCAAGGCGCTGGAAGGCTTTCTCGACACGCAATTGTTCGAACGCTCTGGCAACCGGATCGCGCTGACCCTCACGGGCGAGGCCTATGCCGGGAAGCTGACCCATCTGCTGGACGCATTCCTCGAGGAGACGGACGCCGTGCGTGATGCGCCACGCACCCTGCGCGTCCTCTCCACGCCGGGCTTCGCGGCGCGCTGGCTGGTGCCCCGGCTGCCCGGGCTCGACTTCGGCCGCGACATCCGGCTCCGGGTCTCGAACGGAGCGCCGTCTCTCGACTTCGCCACGAATGACGCGGACGTGGTGATCCAGTGGTCGGACCGCCCGACGCCCGGTCTGCGCGTCGAGCCGCTGATGGCGTCGGGGCGGTATCCGGTCATCTCTCCAGCCCTGCGCGAACGCGAGAACGTGCGTACGCCGGAGGACCTCCTGAGGCTCACGCTGTTCTATGACGAGACGGACGATGCCTGGGCCGAATGGTTCGCCGAGGCGGGCCTGGCCGGGGTCGACTTGCCGCGGGGGCCGACCTTCCCGAACTGCGAGCTGGCCACGACGATGGTCGAGCAGCATCAGGGCGTCTCGCTGGCCTACGACGCTGTGGTGCGCGGCACCATCGCCTCGGGCCGGCTGGAGCGCCTCTTCGACGTGACCACGATGCCCATGTCGATCTACGCGATAGCCACCCCCGAAGCCCATGCGGATGACGCGCTGGTCGTCGCCTTCCGCGAGTGGCTGCGGGCCGAAGCCGAGGCGGAAGGCGTGGTGCCTGAGCGGCTGCCGCACGCGGCGGAATAGGTCCGTCAGCGGGCGGTCATTCCGGCCGAACCGGCATGGCGTCCCGGCCGACACCGGACGCGTTACCGCTCGGCAAGGATAGCCTCGAACTCGGTGAGGATGCGAAGATACTCCGGGTCGTGATCCCAGGACGGCAACCCGTCGAGAAGCACGTCGGTCGTAAGTCCCGGATGGGCCGCGAGCCATTTCCGCCCGGCTTCCACCGCGCGTTCGCGTTCGCCCATCAGCCAGAGCGTTCCGAACAGCATGCGGTAGGCCCAATGCGCCTTCGGGGCGGCGCGCATGCCTTTCTCGATCAGCACCACGGCGTCGTCGAAGCGGCGCAGGGCGCGCATCGCGGCGGACCTCCCGAAGTCGATATTGAACATGAACGGGTCGAGAGGGCTCAGGTCTTCGGCCCGGTCGAACGCCGCAAGCGCCTCTTCGTGGCGGCCCCGGTACACGGCCGCCCAGCCGAGCCGCAACCAGCCCCACGCGTTGTTCGGATCGAGGTCGAGCGCGCGCCGCGCCAGGTCTTCGGACGAGGCGAAATCCCGCAGGGCCAGCGCGGCCGCGGCGCTGAGCGCCGTGAGCGTCGAGGAATGCTCCTGTGCGCGCGGCAGGGCCTTCTCGTAGGCGGCGCGGCTCGACGCGCGCGCCTCCTCCGGGGATAGGGTCCAGAGATAGCAGCACTCCTGTGCATGGCACCACGCCTTCATGGCGAGCGCATGTGCCGAGTCCGGATCGCGCACGACCGCCCGGTCGAGCAGGTAGAGAGCGCGCCTGTTCTCGTTCGGATCGTGGACCCAGAAGTGGGGCAGGGCTGTCAGGAGCAACTCGTAGGCACTGCGGACCTCGGGAGCATGCCGCCGGGCGCGCAGGATCTCGGCCGCGCGCAGGTTGGGCGAGAGTTGCCCCGCCACGTGGGTGGCGACGCGATCCTGAAGATCGAAAAGGTCGTCGAGGCGGTCGTCGAACCGGTCGGCCCAGCGGGTACGTCCGTCGTCGCCATCGACCAGTTGCAGGGAAATGCGCACCCGGTCTCCGGCGCGCTGCACGGAGCCCTCGAGCAGGTAGGTCGCCCCGAGGCATGCGGCCATTTCCGGCAGCGAGGTCGCCGTGCCCCGCAGCATGAATGTCGACTGGCGCGCGATGACATCGAAGTCCCGGCTTCGGCTCAGCGCCCCCGTGATTTCTTCCACGATGCCGTCGGCGAACATGTCGCTCGTGCTCGCTCCGATCTCTTCGAACGGAAGAACCGCAAGGACGGGACGCTCGGTCGGCGCGGCGGGCGCCGCCGGCGTGGGGAGGGACCCGCGCGCCTGCCGTTGGTCCCGAAGCCACTCCTCGAAGCCTTCGGAGGCAAGGTCGAAGCCGCTCAGAAACGGCGCGGGGCCCATGCGCACCTCGACGGCATCGGGATCGAGCCAGACCATCTGCCGGTTGGCGCCCATCGCCGCGCCCAGCGTCTTTCGGAGCACGGACAGTTCCTGACGAAGCGAAGCGCGTGCCTGTGCCTCGCTGCGGTCCGACCACAGCAGATCGGCGATCGCGGTCCGCTCGGCCCGCATTCCCGATTGGCACGCAAGATAGGCCAGAAGCCCCTGCGCCCGTCGGCTGAGCCCGTCCATGACCACGTCGTCGCGCTCGGCGCGGAAAGGGCCTGACAGGTGCAAGACGATGTGGCGCATTCCGGACCCGAACGGTGTTGGGGCGCATTCTTGCGCAGCGAGAGAACGATTTTACGGAAGTATTGCACGCCACAGCAGTCGTGTGGCCCGGAAATTGCGCTGTTCTTGCGGCGCCTGCGGAAGGTGGAGCCATCGAAACGCTTTCAGGGGAGGCACCACGATGGCTCGAGTTTCCGCACTTTTCGTCCCGACTTTCGTCAATCCGCTTTCAGCGCTTCTGCATCGCCTGCAGAGACATCACCGCGCACGCCGCGATGCCCGGATCCTCGACGCGCTTCCGCGTGAACGGCTCGAGGATATCGGAATTGCGCCGCGCAGCGAAGCGAACCGCCGGCACAGCGGCGAAAGCGCACCGGTCCCTCGCGCGCAGCGCTGGTGACGGTTGGGTCCGGGGGCACGGCGCCCCCGGTGAGCCTCGGTAGTCCCGAGGTTGCATCGCACATGGGTCCTCCGACGCCATCCTGCGAGCGGCGGCCCTTACGGCTCCTCAACGTGGTCGGCAGGCGTTTCCGCGGAAGCATATCGCGTGTGGAATTGAATACGCGCGGACGGGGGCTATGTATGTGAGTACACGTGTTCACCAGCTTCCGCCCGAAACGGGTTCTGCACGACCGCGAACGTCACGACCTCTTCTGTTGCATCACGCGGTCGGGGCCTACCGGAAGCCTCCCACTGCTCTCGGCACGCCACGGAGAATGATCGGGACCGGTTTCGGCTCGGCTGCGGCACGCCTGTGCGCGAGGTGCGGAAGCGGTCGGAGCGTGGACATGATCGAACGAACAACAAGAGGAACTGCAATGAGCTCGAAAAAGTCCGTGCCCGGCCCGTCCAAATCCGAATTGCGCCACGAGCAGACCAACACCATTGCCAGGGAGATCATCGCGCAGGAAACCCGTGCACGTGACGAAAAGACCGCACGGCTCCGCGCAGCACGTCTGGCGCGCGACGCTGCGGAGCGTGCGCAGTCGCAGGACGTGCCTGCCAAGACTCGCACGCCCGCGAAGAAAAAGACGGCCAAGGCCTGAAGTTCGGCCCCTAGCACGTCGGTGCAAACGCAGCGGCGGGGTCGTGGTATAGTATCACGCTCCCGCCGCTTCGCTGCGTAGCTCTCAATCGTTCAGCAGAGTGAAGCGGGATCACTCCGCTTCCGCAGGACACCGGACGCCATCCGGTGGTCGGGACAAGGCATCGTTGCTGTACCGCTCGGGCAACGTGCCGTGTCTGTCGGCGCGTCGGAGGCAATCCGTTCATTCCGCTCCTCAAAGCCGCAGTGCCGGCTGATCCGGGCGCGCGTGCAGCGCACGGCGGTCCGCTGACGGAGGCGAGGTCCGCACCCGACTTCCACGAAATGTAGCCAAGTCTCCCGATGGCCTTAGGTGAAGGTTCCTGCGACGCGCAGTCCGCAGGACCTGTGGCGGGTCCCGTGAGCCGGGGGCCGACGAAACCGAACCGAGACCATGAGCGGGGACGCCGAAGTGAAACTCGACCTGAACATTCCAGCTTCCATGCGTGGGTGCCGGACCACGCTCGACGCTCTTGACCACGCTGGTGGCGGTCACCGCGCACAGTCGATCCTGCGCTCCCTGCTCACGATCGTCACCCATGGTCTGCACCCTCGGGCCCAGCAGGATTTCTTCGAGAATTTCGTCTTCGACCCTCCGAGTGACGACCTGCCGACACAGGATGAGGGCGACATTCATCTCAGCCTCGAGGTTGACGATGATCGGGTCGAGGCGGCCCGCGGGGATCTCGTGGACATGGCCTGCGATGGATCGGAGTGGATCCGGGCCGGCGGCGACGGAACCGCCGCAGCCGTGTTCGAGGTTCTTTGCGATATCCTTGAGGAGGGCCTGCCGGTCGCCGATCAGCAACCGCTTCTCGACGCCAACGTCGAGGACGCGAGGCTTGCTGCCCGACTGGCCTAAAGCTTCGTTGCTCCAACGACCGCAAGCCGATGTTTCCGTGGCATGAACCGGCGCGGGCGAGGGTGCGGCGTCGGTCAGGACCTCAATTTGGCTGAAGAGATGTCCGGTCGGTCGCCACAGGCAGCCGCCGAAGACGGCCCTGTCCGGTAGCCTTGTCTCAGTAGATCACCGCGAAGAGTTCGACGGACAATGGCTCTTCCGGTATTGCCGCGCCGCGGGCGATCAGCCGGCCGTCGGCGCGCGTCAATTCCGCTATGATCTGGCGCGGGTTCGGACCCGCCTCGGGAAGGGAAAAGGCGAGCGCGGTGGACTTGCCGTCGCTCGGTAGGGTCGTCTCGGCGGGATCGACGTCCGCATCGCCCACGGGTTCGACGAACACGCGGATCGTGCCTTCCGGGATCTCGGTGCCACCGGCAAAGGTGATTTCTCCGCTCAGCCCGGACGCGCAGGCGCTGCTGGCTCCGGCGAGCGGAAGCGCGGTCAGCCACCCGAGAAGACGACGGCGGGTCAGGTAAGTCTGCATCCGGGGGCCTTTTTGCCTGTCGCCGGTCCATCTCCGGGCCTTGGTAAAAGGGACGGGCGCCCGGAAGCGCCCGTCCATGGACCACATTACACGATGATGAAGTCCGACTCCGTCAACTCCGGCGCCGATTGCAGGCGCGCGAAGGTAATCGCGTCCGCATCGCCCGAGCCGTCCTCGTCCCACGACAGATCTCCGCTCGCTGTGTTGTAGATCAGCCGGTCGTCGGCATCCTGCGCCAGCCCTGTCGCACTGGCGTGGAACACTCCGAACGACAGCGGACCTTCGGCACCCAGACCCGCGAAGATCTCGCTGTCGAGCAGGATCAGGTCCTCGCCGCTGTCGAAGTCCCGGATGCGGTCGACATTGTCCTCGCTGAGCGCGGTCGAGAAGCGGAAGCTGTCCGCATCCTGGCCGCCGAAAAGGATGTCGTTGCCTAGCCCGCCATCGAGCAGATCGTTTCCGCGACCGCCGGCGAGGCGGTCGTTGCCCGCCGTTCCGGGCTCCACGGGTTCGGGCGGGAACTCGACCGACACGTTGAGTGCGTAGGTCGAGCCTTCCGGCACCGACGCCTCGAAGTCGCCCGTGGCCGGGGACCATTGGCCTTCGAGGATGTAGTAGGTGCCGCTCTCTTCCACGCTGTAGACGAGGCTGGAGTCGCGGTTGGTGGCCGAACCCGGATCGCCGCCGGCATCGTCGTTCTGTGCGACGATCTCGCCGTTCTCGTCCAGCAGGCGGATCCAGCTGTCGTGCACGTTCGGATCGGCGATCCCGTCAATGTCGAGCGTGATGACCGTGCCTGCCGCGAGGTCGACCCGGTAGTAATCGCCTTGGCCGTTACCCGTGGATTCCACCGTCGTGTGCAACACCTCGGTCGAGTCGAAGATGTTCGGATCCTCCTCGAGCGAGAAGTTGTCCGAGATATCGAACGCGGTCTCGAGCGAGTTGTTGTCGGCATCCGCGCCGAGTGTCGCGTAGCCGCTTCCCATGCCGGGGCGCGGGATCGCCGCGTCCTGGTTGGCGAAGTCACCCAGCAGCGTGTCGTCGCCGGCCGCGCCGCGCAGCACGTCGTCGCCGCCCTGACCGGTCAGGACATTGGCGCCGCGGTCGCCGCGGATCCTGTCGTCCTCGCCCGAGCCCGAGAGGTTCTCGATCGAGGCGTAGGTGTCGCCCTCGGTGGCGCCGGACTGGAGGTTCAGGTTCACCCCGGTTTCGCTCGTCGAGTAGTCCGCGGTGTCGCTGCCCGTGCCGCCGTCGAGCGTGTCGGCCCCGAGACCGCCGGTCAGGGTGTCGTCGCCCTGGACGCCAGACAGGACGTTCTCGCCGTCGGTGCCGATCAGGTGATCGCCGTAGTAGGAGCCGTCCACGTTCTCGACGTTCTCGATTATGTCGTGGCGGATGGTGGTGCCGCGTCCGACGATCTGCACCGGGCCGTCGGCATCTCCTCCGCGGGCCGTGCCCCCGGCGAGGTCGACGGTCACGCCTTCGTCGCTGCCGGAGTAGTCGATCGTGTCGTTGCCCGTGCCGCCGTTGATATAGTCCTGCCCGGCGCCGCCGATGATGTAATCGTCGCCACCTTCGCCGTAGAGCAGGTCGCCGTCGCGCCCGCCGTCGAGCGTGTCGTCCCCGTCGCGGCCATTGAAGACGTCGCCGCCGCCGCGACCGATGAAGTGGTTGTCCGCCTCGGTGCCGATGAACCGGTCGATCCTGTCGTCCGACCCGATCAGGTTCTCGATCGAGTAGAAACGGTCACCTGACCCCGTGCCGCCCGAGGCGGTGTTGGTCTCGAGGTTCACCAGAAGCTGGAACGGGCTCTCCTGGCTGTAGTCCACCGTGTCGCTGCCCGCGCCGCCGTAGAACGTATCCTCGCCGTCCTGGCCGCGGAGCACGTCGTCGCCGCTCCCGCCGTCGAGCAGATCGTCTCCGGCGCCGCCGTCGATGGTGTCGTTGCCGGCACCGCCATAAAGCGCGTCGGCCGTGTCGTCAGTCTGGGTCTGGTCCTCGAGATCCTCCACCGCGATGGTGTTGTTGATGTCGCGGCTCTCGAACGTGTCGCGTCCACCGATGATGTAGTCGTCGCCGCCGAGGCCGAAGATGCGCTGACCACCGGCGCCGCCGTCGATCGTCTCGCTGGTCTCGTCGCCGAAGACGATCTCGGACGCCGCGATGGCCGGGCCGGTGTCCTCCTCGGTGGGCGAGGCGCCGTCGTCCTCCTCCGGAGCGGTCGCGCCGGTATAGACGATGTTCTCGACGTTCTCGAACTCGCCAAGGTCGAGGTCCTCGTTCAGCACGATGACGGTGTCGTTGCCGCGGTCGGCCTCTTCGCGGACCACGTCGTCGGCGCTGTCGACGAAGTAGGTGTCGTCGCCGCCGTTGCCGGCCATGCTGTCGGCCCCGCCGCGCCCGTCGAGCACGTTGTCGCCGTCGTTGCCGATCAGGACGTCGTCGTGATCGCTGCCGATGCCGGTCTCGATGTAGTATTCGGTCTGATCGGCGTTGTGGCCGTCGAAGATGGACACGTTATTGCTGTGGCCGTTGACGCTCGAGAACTGCCCGGCGCGCAGGTCGAGGATCGTGCCCGCGGTCGAACCCGAGAAGTCGATCGTGTCGTCGCCGCCGGTGTCGTGGATGACGAAGCCGATGTCGCGCTGCATGCCCGTGGAGGTCAGCTCGTAGCCGTATTCGGTGCTGCCGAAGCCGTAGACGTTGTCCCCGGTCATCAGCTCGATCGTCTCGTAGGTCCGCTCACCGGTCTCTTCGTCCACGGTCGAGAAGAAGCGCCGGATGACCGCCTCGATGTCGGCCATGAGCGGGGTCGCGGCCGACCAGCGCGAGTCCTCGCCGACGTCGATGCCGTCGAAGTAGGACATGACGCTGTATTGCTGGCGGTCATAGGTCCAGGTCGCGTTGTTGAGGTAGTTGATCTGGACGCCGCCGGGGCCGCTGTAATTGTAGAGACCGGGGTGGTTCAGACCGAACTCGTGGCCGAACTCGTGCACGAAGCTGTCGAAGACGTAACCGCCGATGTCGGTGAGGTTCGGCTCGGTGTCGTGGAAGCGCTGGCCGATGCTGACATAGCGGTTTGCCGAGAACGCGCTGCCGTCGCTCGGCTCGCCGAGCTCGGGGCTGACGACCTGCATCCACTGCGTCGCACGGTCGAACGGCTGATCATCGATAATCTCGAACTGCAGCGGTGTGACCGAGGACCACATCTGGAGCGCGCCGATGGCCGCGTCCTTGTAGTCCGGGTGATCGTTGAGGTCGGAGACGTTGATTTCGAGCGGCTCGGAGGCGCGTTCGGGCGTCAGGCTGCGGGGCAGGGCGCCGAGATAGTCGAGGAAGGCGTCGTAGTCTTCGCTCTTGTCGTAGGGGTTATCCGGCGTCTGGTCGTTGACCCACCATTCGCTGCCGGTCCGGTTTGTGTCTGGCATGATATGCCTCCCTGATAAAACAACCACAGATGGTCAAAATCCCGGGGAGCCGGTGCCGAACGACGGCACCGGAGATTGCGCGTGGCGGCAGTTCCCCGGAGGTGCATGGCGGGCCTGCAGATTTTCAGGGACTGGTGCGCGAGCATCCAGGAAAAGACCGGCGGCGAACTGACGTTCCAACCGTTCGGCGCGAACGACGTGGTCGGCGACTTCCAGCTTTACGACGCGGTCAAGAACGGCGTGCTGGAGGCAGTGAACCCGTTCACGATCTACGCGCAGGGCATCATCCCCGCGGCGACGTTCCTGACGTCGATCCCGCTGGGCCTGCGCCAGCCGGCGGAATTCGACACGTTCTACTACGGTCTGGGCGGCATCGACATCGCGCGTGAACTCTACGCGGCGCAGGGGATGCACTTCGTCGGCCCGGTCCACCACGACGCCAACATCATCCACTCCAAGGTGCCGATCCGGTCCATCGACGATTTCGCCGGCCGCAAGATGCGCCTGCCGGGCGGCATGGTGGCCGAGGTCTTTACCGAGCTCGGGGCCGAGACCACGGTCCTTCCGGGGTCCGAGATCTTCCCCGCGCTCGAGAAGGGCACCATCGACGTGGCCGACTACGTGGGACCGGCGGTGAACTACGCGCTCGGCTTCAGCCAGGTCACCGACTACATCGTCATGGGCCCGCCGGGCTTCATGTCGCTCTACCAGCCGGTCGACATCATGGACATCACCGTCGGCCAGGCGGCCTGGGACGCGCTGTCGGACCAGATGAAGCAGTTCGTCGAAATGGAGACGCACGTCTATTCGGACATGCACTACGCCGCGATCCAGAAGGCCGACCAGGAGGCGTGGTCGAAGTTCGAGGCCGACGGCACCGAGGTCACGCGCCTCACGCAGGATGACGTGGACCTGATGACAGAGATCGCCGTGCCGATCTGGTTCGACTACGCCAACCGCGACACCGACGCGGCGCGGGTCTTCAAGATCCAGCTCGACTACATGCAGTCGGGCTCGCTCGGCTACGTCGATCCGTCCCTGACGGAAGGGCTCGAGCTCAAGCTCTGATCCCCCTCCCATCCTAGGAGTGCTGCCGCCCGGCATCGTCCGGGCGGCGGTCTGTCCCTGCACGTCCGAAAAAGGTGCCGCACATGCCCGGCCTCAGCTTCACGCTGCCCCACTGGCTCTACTGGGTCGGTTTGATCGTCTTTCCCCTCGTGGCCATGGCGTTGGCCCGCCGCCCACAACCGGCCGAAAACCGGTATTCTGTTGTCCTAGCCTACCTGATCTGGGTCACCGGAGGCATCCTCGGGATGCACCGGTTCTATCTCAGGAACCTTCTTGGCCTCGTCTACATCCCCATCTTCTTCGTGATCCTGTGGGCCAATGCCGGCGGCCAGGAGGCGCGGACCGTTGTCTCCGAGCTGGCCAACCAGGTGCGTGTCGCCGAACGCGCGATCGAGCGCGAGGAGCCGCGCGTCGCAGAAGCCGAGGCCCAGGTCGAAGAGTTGCGCGCCGCCGTCGCGGACACCGAGGAGGGCAGCGTCCAGCGCCGCCTTGCCGAGCGCCGCCTGTCGCGTGCCGAGGACCAGATCACCGAGGGCGCCGAGAGGGTGGCCGAGGCGAACGAGACGCTGGAGGGCAGCAGCGAGGCGCTGGCCTCCGCGCGCAGCGACCGGGCATTCTACAACAACGCGGCGAAATGGGCGTTCTATGCCATTCTCGCGCTTCTCGTCATCGACGCCGTGCTGATCCCGTTCCTCGTGCGCCGCGCCAACGCGCGTCTCGCCGATGCGCCGGAAGAGAAGACGCTGATCTCGGCCCCGGCCGACGACGCCGCGGCCGAGACACCGAAGGCCGATTCCGACTACGCGACCAATTGGATCGACCGGCTGTCGCTGTTCGCGGGCGAGTTCGCCGCCTACTGGGCGGTGATCGCGGTCTTCGTATACTACTACGAGGTCATCGCGCGATACGTCTTCGGCAGCCCGACCAACTGGGCCCACGAGGCGATGTACCTGATGTTCGGTATGCAATACCTGATCGCGGGCGCCTACGCGATGCTGACCGAGACCCATGTGCGGGTCGATATCTTCTACGCCCCCCTGCCACGCAAGCGGAAGGCATGGGTCGATCTTCTGACCTCGATCTTCTTCTTCATCTTCGCCGGCACTCTCCTTGTCACCTCGTGGATCTTCGCCTTCGACGCGCTGGCCGTGCCGACGGGCAACAGCCTCGTGAGCCAGTGGGCCCGCGGGCAGATTGGCTTCGGCGAGGCCGTCTCGGGCTGGGGCCTGAACCAGTGGACCGATCCGAACATCCGTTGGGGCGAGATCAGCTTCAACGAGTGGGAGGTCCCGCTCTGGCCGATGAAGTGGGTGATGGTCATGGGCGGCCTGCTGCTGCTCCTTCAGGGCATCTCCAAGCTCGGCAAGGACATCCGTGCGCTGCGCGGCAATGACGACCTGCCCCCGGACCGGCCCACCGGCGCGGCAATGCACGAAAGGGAGGCCGTCTGATGGGACTCGAAATCGGAATTGAGTGGCTGACCGTCATCATGTTCGGGTCGCTCCTGACGCTGTTGATGGCCGGCCTTCCGCTGGCCTTCGTCACCGGCGGTCTGGCCTGCGTGTTCCTCTTCGTTCTGGGGGACGCGCGCGCGCTCAACATCGTGCCGTCGCGGATCTTCCCGCTGATGACGAACTACCAGCTGTCGGCCATCCCGTTGTTCATCTTCATGGCGGCGATGCTCGAGAGGGCGGGTCTCATCAACGAGATGTTCGACGTGATCTACAAGATCCTCGGCGGCGTGAAGGGCGGCCTGGCCGCGGCGACGATCCTCGCCTCCACGATCCTGGCCGCGATGGTCGGCGTGATCGGCGCGGCGGTCGTCACCATGGGGATCATCGCGCTTCCGGCGATGCTCTCACGCGGATACGACCCCAAGATCGCCATGGGCTCGATCATGGCCGGCGGCACGCTCGGCATCCTGATCCCGCCGTCCATCCTCGCGATCATCTACGCGGTGGTGGCCGAGCAGTCGGTGGGCGAGCTGTTCATCGGTGCGGTGATCCCGGGCCTCCTTCTGTCGGGCATGTACATCGCCTATGCCGTGATCCGCAGCTACATCGACCCGACCCTCGGTCCGCCGATCCCGGTCGAGGAGCGCGTAAGCTCGCGCGACAAGCTGCGCCTGCTGGGCAACATGGCGGCGCCGATCGCGCTGATCGTGGTGGTTCTCGGGGTCATCTTCTCTGGCGTGGCAACGCCCGTGGAGGCCGCGGGCATCGGCACCTTCGGTGCATTCATCGTGGCGGCCATCCACCGCAAGCTCGACTGGCCCACGGTGCGCGAAGCCTGCCTCACGACGCTCAAGGCCAGCGCGATGGTGATCTGGATCATGTTCGGCGCGACGATCTTCGTCGGTCTCTACGTGCTCGAGGGCGGCCAGCAGTTCGTGCAGGACAGCCTTGCCGCGACGGGCCTTGGGCCGTGGGGCATCCTCCTGCTTATGCAGGCGCTCCTCGTGATCCTCGGCATGTTCCTCGACTGGGTGGGCATCCTGCTGCTCTGCGTTCCGATCTTCGTGCCGATCATCAAGGCGCTGGGCGCCCAGGCGTTCGGACTCGATGCGCCCGAGGACCTCGTGCTCTGGTTCGGCGTGCTCTACCTCGTGAACATGCAGATGAGCTTCCTGTCGCCGCCGTTCGGCTACGCGCTGTTCTACCTGCGGGGCGTCGCGCCGCCGGAGATCCCCATGGTCGATATCTTCAAGGCGGCGCTGCCGTTCCTGTTCCTTCAGGTGGTGGGCCTGACGCTCTGCATGGTGTTCCCGCAGATCATCATCTGGCTGCCAAGGCTGATCTACGGATAGGTCGCCAGCCGGCCCGCGCGTGGGGCCGACGACAGGCAATGCACCCGGACGCCCCGGCCCTCGTGGCTGGGGCGTTTTCGTGCGCGGAGCCTAGTCAACTTAAATGATACTTATTCGGATAAATTGACAACCTGTTAGCGAATCGCGGATGATGATTGGCAATTTCAGAATGATCTAGACCGCAGTTTATTGGAGACATGCCATGGACTTGAGTGCCATTCCCGAAGAGGACCGCGATGATTTCCGTGCGCGTCTCGCGCGGCTCGGCGTCAACCCGGACGCGCTCGACGATGAGACGATCGAGGTCGAGGCCGGCAAGAGCCTCCGGCTCGAGATGGTGGGCGAAAGCCCGGTCAGCCCGATGATCTTCGAAACCCGCGACCTCGACACCCTGCGCCGCTGGATAGGCTCGCCGGACAAGGCCGTGCAGTCGCGCCGGGTCCAGCCGTTCGAGGGCATCATCCGGGCCGCGAACATCGACATCGGCGGTCTTGCGGGGGCCGCCGCCGCACGGACCGCGACCCGGCGCCGCGCGCGAACGGCACGCAGCGCCTCGGCCACGTCCGGCGCGCGGCTGTCGGAGATCACCAAGGTGGACGCGGGCGCGCTCAAGGCGTCGGTCGACCGAGTGAAGGCCGAGCCGCAGCAGGCGCGCCTCAGCGCCATCGAGGTCGATACCCTGCGCGCCGCCGCCCGGACCTACATCCACGGTGACGTGGCCAGCGTGGCCGAGTTCAAGCCCGCCATCGAAAGTTTTTTCGAGACTTTCCAGGTCGCGGTCTGGCTCAAGACCAAGATCGTGGTGAAGCGAAACTCGACGCTGGCGCTTGGCACCGGCGTGCACAACCTGACCGCCTACGAGATCATCATCGAGTCCGGCGGCCGCATCCGCAGCCACGGCCACCTCACGGTCTCGGCCACCAAGGTGCGCCGGCCCGCGCTGATCAACCCGGGCCTGTCGCTGCCGAACCACGTGCTGACGGTCAACCCGCTGAACCGCGACCCGCTCTTTCCCTGACCGGGGCCGAAAATTTCCCATGACGACCAAGTTCATTCGAGGAACAGGATCATGTCCGAGTTCGAAGTAGTTTCAGCCAACGGACCCAACGGGTTCAACGGAACGGCAGGGGGCACCGGCGGCGCCGGGGCCGAAGGCGACAAGGCCCGCTGCCACTGGTACGGCGACACCGCGCCCACCGCGGGCGGCCCCGGCCACGACGGGACCAACGGCTCGGCCGGCGGCAAGGGCGGCAACGCTCCGTCACCGCTCGATCTGGTGATCGAGGTGCGCGACCTCATCGGCAACATCGAGGCCACGAACTTCGGCGGCAGGGGCGGCAACGGCGGCAATGGCGGGCCCGGCGGCAATGGTGGCGCGGGCGGCGATGGCGGCAACGGGGACGGCTGCGAACCTTCGGCCAACGGCGGGCGCGGAGGAGACGGCGGCAACGGTGGCCGGGGCGGAGACGGCGGCGACGGCGCCGATGGCGGCGACATCATCGTGCTCTACCAGAACCTCGTGGACGGCGACTTCTCGGGGTCCTCCGAGGTCGGCGCGCCCGGGGCGGGCGGCGCCGGCGGCGCGGCCGGTGCAGGCGGTCTCGGCGGACGCCGAGGCGGAGACGGCAACCGCGCCGCGCAGGGCAATCCCGGCTCTCCGGGCGCACCCGGTCTGCCCGGCGCCGAGGGCTCGCCCGGTGAGGTGCTGATCCAGGTCGATCCCTCGCCGTAGGCCGAACCGCCCGCCCGAACCTGCCCCAGACACCCAGCCATCACGGAGACCGGCATGGGAATTCAACGACCGCCGCATGCGCCGTCCCACACCAAGACCCTCCGCCACTGCGGCCCGAGCGATACCCTCGTCCGGGCCGCTCTGGCGGTGGCGGGCCTGCCCCCGGATACACTCACGGACATCTGCGCCGGGGCAGGCCTGGTGGACCCCGCGCACGGCACCATGCGCCCACCCGATCCGGAGCGGAGCAGACTCAACCGCTCCGGCGCCCCCGTGCAGGTCTGTCTCTCCCGCCGCACGGGGGCGGACGCGCCGGAGGTGCGCATTCTGCTCGATCCGTTCTTCGACCACGCGCCGGAAGAGCGCCACCGCCGCAGTCTCGCGCTGGCCGATGCGCTGGTGCGCGGGCTCGGCTGGCGGGACGCGGTCGGCTGGTGTGCGCCCCTCGTGCCGCAGCCGCTGGTCGGCGCGCTCTGGATCGGTGGGCGGCTGTCGCGCGGGACAGCGCCCTTCGCGGACGGCGTGGCGCTCTACCTCAACGCCGAGGCAATGGCCGAAACCGGCGCTCCGGTCTGGCCCGAGATGATCGGGGCGCTGGACTGCCTGCTGCCGCCGAGCGCGGATCGCGCGGCGCTCCTGCGGCGTCTCACGGGGCTGGCGCGCTGCGTATCGCTGGCGCTCGAGGTCGCGCCCGCGCCGCATCCCCCGCGGGTCAAGCTCTATCTCCGTGCGCCGGCCGACACCGCCACCCGGCTTGCCGACCTCTTGGCGCCGGGGCAGGCCGAACCGGCCCTGGCGATCCTGCAAGCGCGGGCGGCCTGGCCGGCGTCGGGACTGACGCTGGGTCTGTCCTTCGCGTCCGGATCGGGCGAACCGGACGGGCTCAAGCTCGACGTTTGCCTCTGCCCGGACTGCCGCCGCGTCGCGGGCGTGTCTCCGGGGTTGGACGAGCGTCTGCGCGCCCAAATCCCGGGCGCCGCGCCGGTCCTTGATGCCGGCCGCCTCGCGCTTCTGGGCACAGGCATGGGCGGCAAGGGACAGCGGCTGAACATCTACGTGGAACCCGCGACATGATGGGCCGGGTTGCGCCTTCGCCGAACTGGTCCGAGGCCTGGGGCGGTTTCGACGCCGCGGTGGCCGGTGCCGTGAACTTCCTCGCCGGCGCGCAGGACGCGGACGGCGCGTGGCGGGACTTTCGCCTGCCGGTGGGACGTGCGGAGGCGTGGACCACGGCGCTGGTGGGGCGCGTGCTTTCGGGAACCGGCCAGCCCGACGCGGACCCCCTCGCGCACCGCGCGGCGACCTGGTTGACCCGCACCGCCCCGGCGGGCCGGTGGGGATACAACGCCGAGGTGCCACCTGACGCCGACAGCACCGCATGGGCGGCGCTGCTGCTCGACCGTGTCAGGCTGGACCAGAACACGACAATCGCCGACCTGTGCTTCGTTGCGTCTCACCGCATTCCGGAGGGCGGCTTCGCCACCTACAGGGCCGCCGATGGTTGGGGCGAGGCCCATGCCTGCGTCACGCCAGTGGCCCTGATGGCCACGGAGACGCGTCTCGGCTTGGATCCGGGCGCGCGGTCGTGGCTCGCGGCCTGCCGCGACGCCGATGGTGCGGTCCGCGGCCACTGGTGGACGTCTGCCTTCTATCCCACGCTGATGGCCCGGACCGTCCTGGGTCCGGTCGCGGGCGGCGATCCGTTCCGTTCGCCCGCGCTGTCGCGGATCGGCAGCGCCTTCGACCTCGCCTGCGCGACGCTTCTCGCCGCCCTCGACGCGCCCGAGTGCACCGCGACGCGGCGGCTGGCCGCGACGCTCGCCGGGCTGCAACGCCCAGACGGCGGATGGCCCGCGTCGCGCTGCCTGCGGGTCACACCGCACTGGCTGGGCGCCTCTGGCGTGGCGCAGGGCGGCCACGTCCCCGGCGCCGTCTTCGCCGACGACCGGCGCACCGTGTCCACGGTGTTCGCGGCGGCGGCGCTGGCTGTGGTCTCGGGGCAGGGAGCCTGGCCATGATCCTCGACCGCCCCACGCTGATCTTTCGTGCCACCTGCCCGCGCTGCCGGGTGGCGGCCACGGCGATCCGGGTGCTCACCCTCGGCGGGCTGCGCCTCGGCCCGCTCGATCGGACGAGCGCCGACGCCTTGGCCGAGCGGATGCGCTCGAAGCTGATCCTGCGGTACGGAGACGATCTGCGCACGGGCGTCCGCGCGGCGGTGACGGGCCTCTGCCACGCGGCGCCGCGCTGGATTTTTCTCGCCGGTCTCCTTCTGGTCCTGGGGATCTTTCAGTGACCCGGCCAGAGCGGCAGGAGGTCACGCGCCCCCACCGCGCCGGCAAGTGCGAGGCGGTAGAATTCGGTGAGGTCGGCATCGGAGGGCGGCTCCGGCGTACGCGAGAAAGGAGCGGCCCCGACATCGGCCTCCCGCACGAACTGCGCGGGATCGGCGATGAACGGATGCCGCCCCGACAGGACCATCGCGGCAAGGCACACGAAGGCCCGCACGTCCTCGGCGGGGCCGGTCGCCACGCGGTCGTAGAACAGCCCCGCGCGCGCCAGCGGTGGCGGCGCGTCCCCCGCACGATCGAAATCGATCAGCCAGACATCCGCGCCCACCAGCACGTTGCCGAAGGACAGGTCGTTATGTGCGAGCGCCTTCTCGTGCAGAGCCGCCAGCCCGGCAAGAAGCCTGCCGAGAACCTCCAGCCGCACCGCGCGGTCCGGCCCGGTCTCGACCCATTCACCGAGGGGCCGACCGTGGGCGCGTGGCATCAACAGCCCGGGCACCGTATCGCCCGCGTCCTCGATCGTCACGGCGCCAATGGCCGGGGCCAGCCGCAGCCGACCGGCGCGCGCGTCGGAAAAGAGAAGGCCCGATCGGGCGGCGCGGCGCATGGCATCGGCCACGTCGCGCGGATGGGCCCGGAACCCGCGATAGACCTTCAGGGCAAGGTCCCGCGCGCCGGCCGAGACTACGAAGACCTCGCCCAGCCGCCCACGGCCGATCCGGTCGCCGACCCGGACGGGATTGCCCTCGAACCGGTCCGTCACCTGCATGGCGGTCCCCTGATCCTGCCCCGACGCCAGGAGGCATTCCGATGCTAGACACGATACGCCCATCCCGCCCCACGGCCCAAGAGCTTACCGCCGCTCTCGCCAGAGAGGGCTTCGCGACCACGCCGCTTCTCGGGCCCGGGGAGGCGACGACGCTCCGTGCCTGCTGCGGTGCTGCGATGACGGGCGCGGCGTCGGGCTTTTTCACCAGTGTTCTGCAGCCGCCCGACCTCCGCCGCCGCGCGCACGAGGCGATCCGCGCCGTTCTCGCACCGGCGCTGGCCCCGCTGTTCGGCGAGGCGCGGATCGTGCTGGCGAGCGTCGTGGCCCGGAGCCCCGGAAGCGACCGGCACGATCTGCCGCTGCACCAGGACTGGTCCTTCGTGGACGAGGCGCGGGCCCGCAGCATCAGCGTCTGGGTGCCCCTGCAGGACGTATCGTCCGGCAACGGATGCATGCAGGTCGTGCCGCGCAGCCACCTGCACGACCAGCCGCTCCGGGCCATCGGGAGCGGGTTTCGTTATGCCGGGATCGAGGACGTGCTGCGCCGCGATCACCTTGTCGACGTGCCGCTCGCGGCCGGCGACGCTCTGGTCTTCGACCACCGGCTGATCCACGGCTCGCACGCGAATGCGAGCCCCGATATCCGGATGGCGGTGGGCGCCGTTCTGCTGCCGCGAGACGAGCCGCTGCACCTCGGGGTCGGGCGGGGGCAGGACGTGGTCTTTGCAGACAGGCCCGACGCCTTCCTGCTGGAGGCGGATCTCGCCGCGATCGCAAGAGGGCGGTGATGTCATGGCCGGTCGGGCAAGCCTGCGCTCGAAAGACCCGCGGTGCTTTTACTCCGTCCCGCGCGCGACGGCGTAGAGGCGAAAGGTTTCGTGCCGCTCGATCTCGCGCAGGTGTGTCTCGTCGGGGAGAGTGCCGCCCGGCGTGATGAACCACACGAGCGCGTCGAAGGTCCGGGGCCAGCCGTGGAAGTAATCGTCGTGGATGCCGTTCGGCGCCTCCGATGTCGACGGGGCGCGGCGGGCCCCCTCGGCCAGTTCTTCGGCCGAAAGCGGCCAGGCCTGAGGGCGGTGCAGCGGCTGCGCGCGCTCGGTCACGCCAACGGGCGATGTGTTGGTAAAGAGGTTGGCCAGGTAGCCGTCGGCCTCGATCACCGCGAAGGCCGGCGCGTGGTTCATCCTGTAGACGAAGGGCGTCACCTCGTCGGCGCCGACCAGCACACGGGCACCCTCGGGCAGGACCGAGACCGCGGCGCGGACCTCGGACTGCGCGCGGTCGAGGAAGGACATACGCTCGTGCACCACGACCTGCTGCACCGCCAGAAGCCCGATCAGAACGGCGCCGAGCGGCAGCGCCCGTGCGCGCCCCGCCGGAGTCAGCGTCGCCCCCGCCAGCAGGATCGCCGCCGGGATCGCGCCGAAGCGGATGTGCAGGAACGAGATCCCCGAGAATGCCGCCGGTACCACGAGGACAAGCGCCACGCTGGCCCAGAAGACCGGGCGCAGCGCCGGGGTCAGAGTGAGCCAGCCGCGGCGGAACGCCACAAGCAGTGTCAGGTAGCACCCCGCGAGAACCAAGACCGCGGCAATGCCGTTGTCGAAGTCGAACGGTGCGACCAACGCCTGGCCGCGGCTTGCGAGGCCACCGAACCCCGAGATCTCGGTCTCCAGCCCCGACAGGCGGTCGCGCAGGCTGGCCGCGAAGAGGGCCAGCGGCAGGATCGTGGTCAGGCCGTCGCGCAAAACCAGTCCGCGCAGGAAGGCCGTGAGGCGGCCCCGTTCTCCGGCGGCGAAGCGGCCGATCTCGTAGGCCAGCATGAGGTAGCCGAAGAGCAGGAAGCCCAGCACGTGGCTGAAGAAGAGGACCGGCATCAGCAGGACGAAGAGCGCCGTGCGTGGCCAGCCCGGACGCATCCGCACCCAGAGTGCGAAAAGACACAGAGCGAGGCCCACGGTGAACACGAAATTGATGAAGCCCCAGGCCAGCGGCTTGCCGTAGAGCAGCAGCGCCGAGGCCGCCACCGGCAGGCCCACGCGGCCCGTGGTGACCCGCGACAGCAGCGCCACGCCCAGCGGCAGCATCGCCACGGCGAGGACGTTGAACAGGGCCCCCGCGGTGTAGGGATCGGTCAGCGCCATGAGCGGGCGCATGAACAGGTCCATCGCGAGATCGGGGTAGATGCCCCAGTCCACCACGAAATTCTCCCGAAGCGCATCCGACGCGGCGAGCCGGTGCTCGATCCAGACCCGGGCGAGGTGGTTGGGATAGTCGCCCGAGATGCCCAGCGGGTAGAGGAGCATGGGCAGGAGCGCGACAGCCAGAACGAGCCCGATCACGAGCGGTCGCGCTCGGGTCAGCGCCGGGGCCGCCGGCAGGGGGCCGCGCGCGGTGCGGCAGGACGTGTCGAGAGAACTCATGCGTTATCCTCCGTTCCGGACGGTGGCGCCCGGCAGGGTCGCGACGCTGGCCGCGAGCGCGAACCACAGATCGCCCAGCGTGGTGACGAGACGGGCCAGTAGCGCCAGCGCCACCGCCGCCGGAACCGGGATCACGGCGGCGGCCAAGTGCACGAAGGCGGCTTCCCGGACGCCAAGGCCGCCGGGCGCTCCGGGCACCACGAAGCCGAGGATCCAGCTGGCGAGGTAGGCGGCGGCAATGGCGGACAGCTCCGCCGGTCCGGCGGCGGTCAGCGCGGGGGCGAGCGCGGCGATCAGCGCTGCGCTGCCGACGAAGAAGGCAAGGTCCAGCGCCGCCATCGCGGCGAGCGCCCTGAGCGCGAGGCCACGGTGGCGTGCGAGACCGGCTGCCACCAGCGCTGCGATGACAAGCGCGAGAAGGCCGAACGCTAGAAGCCGCGGAGGCATCGAGTGGGACAGGCGGACCGCAGCCGCGAGCGGGGAGGCATAGCCGGACAGCATCAGGGCCGATAGCGCGGCACAGGCGGCCATCAGCGGCATCGCGGCCACTTCGAGCGCGGAGGCGAGGAAGGTGGCTCGGTGGCTCCAGCCGGCCTCGCGCGCCATCACCTGGCGTCCGCCGAAGTGAAAGACGTTTCCGGGCAGGTGCTTGAGGATATTGCAGCGGGCGTAGACCAGCACCGCAGCGCCGGAGACCAGCGGGGCGTCCGCGCGCTCGCGAAGGGCGCAGCTCCAGGCCGCGGCGGGCAGGGTCAGGAGGGCGGCATAGACGATGGAGGCCGCGACTGCGCCGGCCAGCAGGCCCGGGGTCGCCGCGAGGCGCAGCGCCTCGGGGCCAAAGCGCCAGAGCTCCCGCGCCAGCAGCGCCAGCGACAGCACCACCAGGGCGGCGCCGGCGCGGCGGAGCCAACGCCGGGCGATCATCCGTCGGACAGGGCCTGCGCGCAGGCGGTCCGGCGCAGCAGCGCGGTGCCGTCGCGGTAGGGCAGGCAGGGTTTGAGGCCGCGCAGCTCGGTGACCTCGAGGCCCGAGGCCGCGATGGCGGGGCGATAGCGCGCGCGGTGCGGATCGTCGAACACGACGATGCCGCCGGGCGCGAGACGGGACCGGGCGTGCTCGAGGCACGCGGCGCGGGCCCGACCGTCGACCACGATCACGTCGAACTGACCGGGGACCGCGTCGATGGCCCGCACGTAGTCCGAGAAGTCCTTGTCGGCATAGCCGCGTCGGCCCGACGGCGCGGTGCAGGGACCGGCGCCGCGCGTGGTGGGGGCGACCGCGTGCAGTGTCGCGTTCGACACGTGGGCAAGCTGGCCCCGCATGACCTCGGCCCAGCCCAGGTCATGCTCGACCGAGTGGACCTCGGCCGCGCGTCGCGCCAGCCACAGCGTGCTGGCGCCGCTGCCGTATTCGAAGACACGTGCGTCGGGGCGGTCGGCGAGATGCGCAGCGACCGCATCCTGCGCGGCGAAGCTCCACCAGCAGAGGTCGAGCGCGACGAGGCCGTCGACCCGGTAGATCTCGAACAAGGTCCGCAGCCAGAGCGGGGTGCGGTGGGTCCGGCCGCGCGCCTCGAGCCAGTCGAGCGCACCGAGCGTGTCGGCGAGCGGGCGGGCGAAGTGGACCGTGGAGGTGTAGGCGTTAGCGAGCATGGGCGGTGGCCTCCTCTGGGCCGTCGATCACGGCGCGGCGGTCGTCGAGCACGTAATGCCCGCCCTGGCCGCCCTTGGAGACCACGATCAACTCGCCCACCAAACCGACACCGATGAACTGGAGTCCCGCGAGCGAGGCCATGATGCTGAAGAGAAGGAGCGGCCGGTCTCCGATCGGACCCATGCCGAGGAACCACAGTGCCGTCATGTAGATCAGCCCCAGCGCGCCGAGCGCGCCGATGGCGAGGCCGATGCCGCCGAGGAAGTGCAGCGGACGCGAGCGATAGCGCGTCAGAAGCAGCACCGTCAGCAGGTCGAGCAGACCGCGCATCAGTCGGCCCGAGCCGAACTTGGAATGGCCGAAGCGCCGCGGCTCGTGCTTTGATCGGCAGTTCGGTGATCCGGAACCCGGCGCTGTGCAGCAGTGCGGGCGTGAAGCGGTGCAGGTCGCCGCGCGCCTCGCCGAGGCCCGCGGACAGTGCCGCGGCCTTGCCGAAGTTGCGCCGGAAGGTGATGAGCCGCACCGGCGGGCAACGCCGCGCCAGCTCGGCGGCGACCTCTCCGCTGCCATCGGTGCTGCCGTCGTCCACCAGGACGATCTCGAAGCTTTCGCCGGCGTCGTGCAGCACGGTCGAGACGCGGTCGACCAGCGTCGGCAGCGTGTCGCGTTCGTTCAGGAAGGGGACCACGACGCTCACGAGCCGCGGCGTGGCCTCTCCGCGCAAGAGGCGCGGTGCGAACCCGGCGTTCATCGGTCTGCCCCCGCGAGGGGCGGGAAGACATTGGCGCGGTCGATCATCAGCTGTCCCCGTCTACTGTCGAAATCCACGTACGACTTGGTCGTCGTTTCCGATTTCTTTCGTATTCAGGAATGAGGGCCGCTTTGTGTCCCGTGTTCGGTGCTTGTGCGACCACTCTGCGCCGATTTTCGGAGCCGCAGCCGACCCGCCGCGGGCGTGGCGTTCGCGCCGGACGTTCCCGCAGACCGCGGCCGGTTCCTTAGCGCGCGGGCATCCCCTTGGTGCGCGCCAGACGCTTCTGCGCGGCAATGCGGAACGGCGCGTTCGGGGCGCCGTAGCCGCGATAGCCGGGCTCGCGCTGGACCACCTCGATGAAGATACCGCCGGGCAGGGCGCGCGAGTAGAACTGGAAGAACCCCGCCGCGCCGTCGTGGTCGTAAAGGATGTTCGCCGCGCGCATCCGCTCGATCACCGCGTCGGGCAGGTCCACGCGCGCCGCGAGGTCGGCATAGTAATTGCCCGGGATCGGCAGCGGTTCGAAGCCCCGCGCGGCGCAGGCCTCGGCGGTGGCGAAGATGTCGTCGGTGGCCAGCGCCACGTGCTGCACCGAGGCGCCGAAGGTGTCGGCGAGGAACCTTCCCGCGAGGGTGCGGTGGGTCTCGGCCCCGTTCAGGGTGACCCGCAGGCCGGTGCCGGTGCGGCTCTCGACCGCCTGGCTGCGCACCACGCCGTCGGGGTCGATCACGTCCACCATGGGCGATTTGGTCATGTCAAAGAGCGACAGGTAGAACAGTGTCCAGCCGAGCATCTCGTCGTAGGACATGGTCTGCGCGATATGGTCCACGTGCGTCATGCCGGCACCGCGGTCGCCGCTGTCCTCGGGGACGAACTCGCGCTCCCAGACGGTCGAGAGGCCCTCGTCGAGCAGGTGCATCACCGAACCCGACAGGCCGCGGATCGCGGGGATCGCCATCTCTCCGGGTCCGAGCGGCTGCGAGAACGGCTCGAGCCGCAAGCCCTCGGCGCGTGTCACCGCGTCGGCGGCGGAGCCCACCGACAGGCCGATGTCGCACACGCATGTGCCGCGGGCGTTCCAGCTGGTGGCGGCGTGGCCCTCTTCCTCGCGGTTCACGATCAGGCGGATGTCGCCCTGGGTCCAGAGGTCCACGGCCTTGTTGCGGTGCCGCGCGCTGCGCGTGAAGCCCAGCGATGCGAAGGCGCCGGCAAGGGTGTCGGCTTCCTCGCCCCGGCTCGCGAACTCGGCGAAGGCGATGCCGCCGGTCTCGACGCGGGCGGGCAGGCGGGGGGCGCCGGTGTCGGGCTCGGCGCGGCGCACGTCGTCGAGCAGGACCACGAGGCTGCGATAGCCGTCCGCCGCGATCCGCGCGGGGTCGCCTCCGCGGAACTGGTCGTTGAAGATCTCGAGACTGATCGGCCCGGCATAGCCCGTCGCGCGGACCGCCTGCATGAAGCGCTTCACCTCGAGGTCGCCCTCGCCCGGCATGTTGCGGAAGTGGCGCGACCAGTAGAGCAGGTCCATGTCGATCTTCGGCGCGTCGGCAAGCTGCACGAAGAACACCTTGTCGCCGGGAATGGAGCGGATCGTCTCGGGGTCGATGCCGCGGCCCAGCGTGTGGAAGCTGTCGAGGATCAGCCCGATATTGGGATGGTCGGCGCGGCGCACGATCTCCCACGCGTCGCGGTGGTCGTCCACGTGCCGGCCCCAGGCCAGCGCCTCGTACCCGACCTTGAGGCCGCGCTCCCGCGCGATCTCGCCCAGCTCGGAGAGGTCGTCGGCCGCCCGGTCGATGCCGCCGAGCGAGCGGGGATGCACCGAGGAGCAGATCAGCATCATGTCGGTGCCGAGCTCGGCCATGGTGTCGAACTTGTGCTTCGCGCGGTCGAAGGCCTTGGTCCGGTAGGGCTCGGGCAGGCATTCGAAGTCTCGGAACGGCTGGAACAGCGTGATCTCCAGCCCGTGGTCGCGGATCATCCGGCCGACCTCGCGCGGGCCGCCGTCATGGGTGACGAAGTCCTGCTCGAAGATCTCGATTCCGTCGAAGCCCGCTGCGGCGATCGCGTCGAGCTTCTCGGTCAGGGTTCCGGCGATGGAGACGGTGGCGATGGAGGTTTTCATCTCAGAATCCCAGCACGGTCGGTAGGAAGGTCACGAGGCCCGGCACGAAGGTCAGGATCAGCAGGACCAGCACCTCGACCGCGAAGAACGGCATGATCGACCGCACCAGCCGCGCCATGCCGACCTGCGCCACGCCCTCGGCCACGAAGAGGCACAGCCCGAGCGGCGGCGTTATGAGACCGATCATCAGGTTGAAGATGACGATGATCCCGAAATGCACCGGGTCGACGCCCATCGACACCGCGATCGGGTGCATGATCGGCACGAGGACCAGCATCGCGGCGATCCCCTCGAGGACGAGGCCCACGGCAAGGAACAGAAGTATCGTGGCGATCAGGAAGGTGAACTTGCTGTCCACGTTCGACAGCACCCAGTCCGTCAGCATGTTGGGCACGCGATTGTAGGTCAGGACCCAGTTGGCCGCGGTGACCGCCGCGATGATGATGAGGATCACCGCGCTGTCGCGCATGGAGCTGGTGAAGATCGACGGCAGCCGGCCGAGCGGGATCGCACGGTAGACCAGCACGCCGAGGATCAGCGCGTAGGCAACGGCGAATGCCGCCGCCTCGGTCGGGGTGACGATGCCCAGCAGGATCGAGCCCACCACGAAGACCGGCATGAAGAGGGGCAGGATGCCACCGAACAGCGCTTCGCGCGCAGGGCGCGCCTCGCTGATGGTCTCGGGGTGCGGGTCGTCGACCTTGACGGTTGCCATGACGTAGGCGGACAGGAACACCGCCAGCAGGACGCCGGGGATGATGCCCGCCAGGAACAGGGCCGGGACCGAAACGCCCGAGACGATCAGCGCGTAGATGATGACGGGGATCGACGGCGGAATGATCGGGCCGATCACCGACGAGGCGGCGGTCAGCGCGGCGGCGAAGCTGCGGTCGTAGCCGTGGCGCTCCATCTCGGGGATGAACACCCGGCCGATTGCCGAGGTGTCGGCCACTGCGGACCCAGACAGGCCCGCGAAGATCACGCTGGCCCAGATGTTCACGAGCGCGAGGCCGGCGCGAAGCTTGCCCACCAGAACGTTGCAGAAGGCGATGATCCGGCCAGTGATGCCGCTCTCGTTCATCACCTCACCCGCGAGGATGAAGAGCGGGATGGCCAGCAGCGGGAACGAGTTCAGTCCCTTGAACATCTCGTTCGCGACGAGTCGCAGCGCGTAGGGCGCCTCGCCCGTGGCCATGAAGAAGGCCAGGGCGGCGATGATCGCGATGGCGATGGGCACACCGGCGACGAGGCCGGCCAGCAGGATGATCCAGGTCATGTGCGTCCCTCCGACAGGCGGTCGATCAGCCGGGCAATGGCGGCAAGCGTCAGGAGCGCGCCGCCGAAGGCGATGGCGAACTGCCAAGGCCCCATGCGGCCTAGCCATTCCAGCGCGGTGATCCCGGTGGCATCTGCCAGCGCGTCGGCCGCCTGCGTCAGTCCGCTGGCGTCGCGGTCGGCCCGGCGCAGGCCGAACACGACCCCCGCCCAGGTCAGCGCGATCCCGGTCACGATCGTCACCCCGTCCGACACCAGCGCGAGACCCGCGCGGACCTTCTCGCTCAGCAGGTCGACGACGACCGCAAAGCGGATGTGGCTGTCGGTCAGGTAGGCCAGCGCGAGGCCGAACATGACTCCGTAGATCGTCAGGTAGATCGGCAGCTCCTCGCCCCACGGGACCGAGCGGCCGACAAGGTAGCGACGCAGCGAGTTGAACAGGATGACGCCGAAGACCAGCGCCATCGAGAGACCGGCGCCGAATGCGCAGATCCGCCGCAGGACGGCCGAGAACGATGACATGAGACCCTCCGGGGGTGCTGGGAGACAGGTGCCGGCGCGCGCATCCCCTTCGGGGATTTGAAGGCGGCGCGCCGACGGGGACGCGGGACCGGCGGAGGAGGAGCCGGTCCCGCGTCTTGCGGGATCAGCCCTCGGACGCGGCCGAGACGGCCTCCTGCAGACGGTCGATCCACTCGGCCTGCTCACCGAGCTCGCCGCGCAGGTACTCGATCACAGCGGGCTGTGCCGCATCGGCGAAAGCCTGGATCTCGCCGGCGGTGGGCGAGTAGACCTGCATGCCCTCTTCCTGCACGAGCTTCACGCCCTCTGCCGTGTTCCACTGCTGGATCGCGCGGCCCATGGTCGAGGCCACGTCGGCGGCCTTCTGGACCACTTCCTGCTGAGCGGGTTCGAGCGACTGGAAGAATTCGTCGGACATGACGAAGAAGTCCGCCGCGTAGACGTGGCCGTCGAGGGTCATGTACTGCTGCAGCTGGTGCAGGCCGTTGTTGTAGATGACGCCGACCGGGTTCTCCTGGCCGTCCACCACGCCGGTCGACAGCGCGTTCGGAAGCTCGGTCCAGGCGATCGGGGTCGGCTCGCCACCCAGGGCCTCGACCATCTCAATGTAGAGCGGGATCGGCTGGACGCGGAACTTCAGGCCCTCCATGTCCGCGGGCGAGGTGATCTCGCGCTCGGAGTTGGTGAAGTTGCGGAAGCCGGTCTCGCCGTAGGCCAGCGTGCGAAGGCCGGTCTCTTCGAGGCAGTGCTCGGCCAGCGCGTCGCCGAATTCGCCGTCGAGGACCTCCCACGCCACGGGCGCCGACGAGAAGGTGTAGGGGATGTCGAGCACGCCCGCCGCGGGGCACGCCTTGGACATCGCGCCCGAGACCAGCGCCATCTGCAGCGTGCCGTCCTGCGCCTGGCCGACGAGTTCGTCCTCGTTGCCGAGTGCGCCCGCCGGGAACAGCTCGACCGTCATGTCGGTCTCGCCCTCGACGATGTTCTTGAAGATCTGCGCGGCCGCGCCTTTCTTGGAGCCGGTCCACTCGTCGGGATCGACGTGGGCGAGGCGGATGGTCTGGGCCTGCGCCGAGGCGGCGAGGCCGAGGGTGATCGCGGTGGTCGCCGCGAGGGTCTTGACGGTGAGACGCATGAGGTTCCTCCCTTTGGTGCGTGTCAGGTCGCGAAGGCGTCGAACGTCGCCTTCATCTCGTCGGGGCAGGCGGGCCTGCCGGTGAACAGCTCGAAGGCGCGCACGGCCTGGAAAACGGCCATGCCGGAACCCGGAAGCACCCGGCAGCCGCGGTCGCGCGCCTCGGCCAGAAGCCGGGTCTCGAGCGGGAAATAGACGATGTCGGCCACCCACTGATCCGGGCCGAGAAGCCCGGTGTCGATCGCGGTGCCGGGCAGTTTGGCCATGCCCATGGGCGTGGCGTTCACAACCCCGTCGGGGCGGTCGGTGTCGAAGAGCCGGGCCGCGTCGCCCACCGCGGCGGCGCGGAAGGTCGGATGGGTCGCCGTCAGCGCGCCGGCCAGCGCGTCGGCACGGCCGGTGTCGCTGTCGAGGATCGACAAGCGGGAGACCCCGCTTTGCGCCAGCGCATGTGCCACCGCCACGCCCGCGCCGCCGGCGCCCAGCAGCAGGACGTGCGAGGTTTCCGCGTCGGGCAGGCCGCGGCGGAAGCTCTCGGCGAAGCCCCAGAGGTCGGTGTTGTGGCCGGTGCGGCGGCCCTCGGCGAACACTACGGTGTTCACGGCGCCCACCGCGCGCGCGTTGTCGGAAAGGGCGTCGAGATGGTCGATCACCTCGATCTTGAAGGGGTAGGTGACGTTCAGCCCGTCGAAGCCGTCGGCCTCTGCCAGGTCAAGAACCGCCGCGAGCGTCAGGCCTGAATTCTCGGGCGCGTCCATGTCCAGAAGCCGGTAGTCGCCCGAGAGGCCCTGACGCTCGGCCTCGGCGACATGCATCGCCGGTGTCCGCGACAGGGTGATTCCCCGGCCGACGAGGCCGGCCAAAAGGCGGCGTGCCTGGATGTCTGTATCGGCGACTCGCACGGGCTCCTCCTCCGTTGCGCTTCCACCCATCAATGGACCACCCGGTTAAATCTGTCAAGAGAATTGAACCGACGGGTTAAATGTGCTTCCTTGCGGGACGACGGAGGGGAGGGCGACGATGGCCGAGACGGAGAAGCGTGGACGGTCCTGGAAGCAGGATCCGGAGGCGGTGCGCGCCGACATCCTCGCCGCCGCCCGCGCCGAGTTCGCCGAGCATGGTCTCTCGGGGGCGCGGGTCGACCGCATCGTGCGCAACACCGCCACGTCGAAGCGCATGGTCTTCTACTATTTCGGGGACAAGGAAGGGCTCTACCGCGCCGTTCTGGAAGAGGCCTATGCCCGCGTGCGCGCGCAGGAAGAAGAGCTCGATCTGGAAGGGCTGGCCCCCGACGCCGCGCTGCGCCGGTTGGTGCGGTTCACCTTCGACCACCACCGCGCCAATCCCGACTTCATCCGCCTCGTGGCGATCGAAAACGTCCACCGGGCACGTCACCTCCTGGAGATTCCGTCGCTGGCCCAGACCAACCGGGCGGTGATCGACAAGCTCGAGCGGATCTGCGCTGCCGGAATTGCCTCGGGTCTCTTCCGGTCCGACGTCTCGGCGTTGCGACTGCACTGGCAGATCAGTGCGCTGTGCTTCTTCAACATCTCGAACCGGGCCACCTTCGGCACGAACTTCGGCAACGCGCTGTTCGAGGATGCGGCCCAGGATACGCTCCGCGACGAGCTGGCCGAGATGATCCTCGGTTCGGTGCGGGCGACCTGACCCTCTCTTTCCCGTGTTCCGGGTTTCTCGGCGTTCGGCCGGCGCATGCCGCTTGGAATTCGAGCATCTGCACTCAATTCGGGCAAATGCCTCCGTTTGCCGAATTGATGTGCGAAACATATTCGAATTGACAGCGATATAGGCGGAATTAGGGCGGATGACGCCGATTGGCGTCTGGCGCCCGTGTTGCCGAAGTGGAAGGCGGGGTTGACACTTGCTATTCCGTGGATGTGTTCCGACAAATCTCTGGAAAAAAAATATATAATTTATCTGGCTGCAACCAGCTTTCGCTTAGGTTGAGTTAATCGTGGCGGAATTGAGCAATTCGCTGCCGACCGGTCGGCAATAAGTCCCCGACGCGCCACGTCAAGACCATGCCGCCCGTCGCGCTGGGACGCGACGCGGTGGTTCTACCAGTATGCCGCGCCGCTCTGGAGCGAAGAGCTCGCCAGCGTGCGCGTGGACCTCGACCGGCCGGCGCGCGACGGCGCCCGGCTCGAACTCTGCACCACCAAGGAGACCCAATCATGATCGCACGCAACGCCGCAGCCGCCACCGCCTTCGCCCTTCTCGCCGGGGTCGCCGCGCCGGCCGCTCTGGCCCAGGACGGCGGTCTCTACCCCGATCCGGGTGCGCCCGACGCGTCGTTCGTGCGGGTCATCGCGCCCGACGCCAATGGCGCCACCATCGACGGCCAGGACGTCGATTTCACCGAAGTGGGCGTGTCGCCCTATGTCGAGGTCTCGCCCGGATCGCTCGTCATCGCGGGCCCCGACGGCGACAGCGAGGTCGAGGTCGGCGCCAACACCCACTACACCTTCGCCGGGGGCACCCTGATCGAGGACGCGGTCAAGGACAGCCCCGCGCAGGCGGATCTGCTGCTCTACAACCTGAGCGACCACGCGTCGGTCGACCTTTACGCGGTCGAAGCAGACACGCTGGCCCTCTCGGGCGTCGGGCAGGGCGCGCATTCGGGCGTGGGCCTCAAGGCGCCGCTGACACTGACCTTCGAAGTACGCGACGGCGACACGACGCTTGCCGCGCTCGAGCCTGTCGATCTGCGCCGCGGCACCGGCACCACGGTGGTGGTCAGCGGCAGCGGCGATGCGGTGACCGCGGGCGCCATGACCAGCACCTACGCCGAATGATCTGTCGCCGGCCCCGCAACTCCAAGAGGAGGTTTCCAATGCACCCGACCCGAGCCTGCGGCCTTGCCGCCCTCGCCTCGGCCGCGTTCGCCCTGTCCGGTCCCCCCGCACAGGCCGAGCCGGTCGCCGTGCGCTTCGCTCCGCCCGAGATCGAGGCCGGCGATGTCTGCGTGGCCCGCGCGCCCAAGCATGTCCTCGCCACGCGTTGGGGGGACTGGTCGGGCACCGCGCTGCCCGACATGCTGATCCCGCTGATCCGCCGCGACCTGCGCCTTCTGGCGCAGATGGACGTGGAGCGTTGGGCCGAGACGATCCGCACCGCAAACGACCTGCTTTTGCGTGATGTCGAAAGCTACGACGAGACCGACCGGATGCTCGACCGCATCGATCTTCTGATCGCGCAGGACGACATCGCCACGCTGCGCGAGGAGGGCCTCGTCGAGACGCTGCTCGAGGTGGCGCCACAGGGCTCGACCAAGGCCAAGCTGATGGCGGCCGAGATGCTGCGCGACGGTGTCGGCGTGGAAGCGGACGCCGACCGCGCCGAGGAATTCCTGCGCGACGCGGCCTTCGCAGGTCATCCCGACGCCATTCTTCAGCTGGTGGCCGAGACGCCCGCGGGCGAGCCGGTGCCGGGTCTCGGCATCGCGCCCGAGGTTGCCGTGCCGCTGGCCTTCGGGGGGATGCTGGGCCGCGTCGATACCCGCGTCTGCGACCGCATCAACCAGATCGCCGATCACTACGAGACCGGCGATATCGTCGCCGCCGATCCCGAGCTCGCGGAAGAATGGTACCGCCTCTCCGCCAGCCTCGGCGGCAGCAACGGCGCATGGTCGGCGGCGCAGATGCACATCGCCGCCAACCGGATCGAGCGTGATCCCGAGGTGATGATGGCGCTGCTCGAACAGGCCGCCGATGCGGGTCTGACCTATGCCATGCTCGAACTGGGCCGGATGTATGCCAATGGCGGTCTCGTCGAACAGGATCTCCAGCGCGCGGAAGCCTTCTACCGGGAGGCCGCGGACCTCGGCGACACGACCGGGCTGACGCGCCTCGTGAACCTCAAGCGCGAAAATTCCGATGGCTCCTACGAGGCCACCGGCGAGATCGTCGCGCTTCTCGAGCGGATGATCGCGCTCGACGAGCCGCCGGCCTGGGCGTTCTCGCGGCTGGGCAACATGTTGCTCGAGCACGAGGGCCGCTGGGCCGGGGAGGCGCGCGCCGAAAAGATGTTCACCACCGCGCTCGAACTCGACCCCTACCAGGTTCCCGCCCGCAGCCGGTTGGCGCAGATCGAGATGCGCGAGGCCCGCACCGAGCAGGAAATCGCGAACGTCACTTCGCGCCTGCGCCGGGTGGTGTCGGCCAACGGCCGCGCCGATCCGATGCAGGATCTTCAGTCGATCTACCTCTGCCGCGCGCCTTTTGCGCCGCGGCTGGACGATTACGCCTACTGGGTCGAGATGGAGGAATTCTCCGGCGACAAGACCGTGGACCTCACGGCCATGGAAACCCGCGCCCAGAGGGCCGATCCTGACCCGCTCGTGGTCGCGCAGCTTCAGACGCAGGCCCTGAACGGGCGGGCGGCATCGCTGGCGAACCTCCTGCGGATCGAAGGCTCCGACGGCACTCTGGACCCCCTTGTGGACCTGGTGTCGGACGAAGGCGGCCGGCCGCGCAATGCCCGCGGCGATGCTGCTCTGAAGCTCGGCGAACGCGAGCGTGCGATCGAGCTTCTGCGCTCCGCCGTCGAGGCGGGCGAGACCGGCGCGCGGCTCGACCTCGCGGTGGTTCTGGAGGAGGACGGGATTGCCTCCGAGGAAGAGCGCGAGGAGATCCTCGATCTCGTCCGCCCGCTGGCCGAGAGAGGCCGCGGCAGCGCGATCGAGACGATCGTGGAGCTCGACGACTCGGTCAGCGCCGACGATGCGTGGGAGACGTACCGCGACGCCATCGACCGCAACGGTGATTTCACGGCCCTAGCCTTCGCATTGACACGGCTGGAGGACCCCGCGCAGGTCGACGACTATCTCGGCCGCATCCAGGCGATCATGCCCTGCTACAGCGGCAACGCCCTGACGCTCGCACGGGCCATGGATACGCTCGACCGCAGCGAGGACGTCCCGCACTGGATCGACGTGGCCGAGGCCTCGGCGCGCACGGGCTGGGAATACGTCTCGACCGCGGACACGCTGCTCGAGCTCGACCAGTCCGAGGCCGCCTATGCCCGTGCGGCAACGCTCTACCGCGAGGGCATCGACCGGGGCTATGCGCTGGCCATGCGCCGGATGCTGAATCTCGGCAAGGAGGGCCGGATCGAACTGGCAGAAGCCGAAACGGTCCAACTCTACTCCCGCATGATCTCGGCCTCGCCGCCCGAGAACATCCCCTCGGTGCTGACCATGGTCAGCTTCGCGCCCGACGAGGTGCGTGAAAAGGTCGAGGCGAATATCGACCGTCGCGCGCTGCTCCGGGCCTCCGCGGAGGGCGGCAACGCCGAGGCGCAACTCGAACTGGCGATGCTGGTGCAGGACGAGGCCGAAACGGCGGCCGACCTGAACCGCTACGCCGACCTCCTCGCCGCCTCGGCGGGGCAGGGCAACGACGCGGCGATGTTGCGCCTCTCGCAGGCCTACACGTACGGTCTCGGGGTGGAGCGCTCGCTCGAGCGCGCAGACCTGTGGCTCGCCCGCGCAGCGGAGGCCGGAAACGAAGAGGCCGTCCGCACCACCAGAATGCTCGAAACGGCAAAGGAGCCGACGCAGTGAAACTCTTTCCCTCTCTCCCGCTCGCCCTCGCCATGGCGGCGCTGACGCCCACGCTCGCCGCCGCACAGGACGACGGTGCCGAGACCTGCATCGCTGTCCCCGATCCCGTGGTGTCGCTGTCCTACGGCAGCCGCTACACCGACGAGAGCGAGGACCGGTCCGACTTCGACGAGGATTCCAACGCCGCGGTGAACGAGGCGCTCGGCCCGATCGACGACTTCATCCAGGAGCTTGCGTCGAAGGCGAACGAGGCGGTGCGCGGCGATCAGGCCGCCGCCGACTGCGTGACCGACGCGATCCTGCAATGGGCCGAAGCCGACGCCCTGAGCGAGCTCGAGACCATGAACGCCCGGATCTCCAGCCCCGCGCGGATCGCCGGCATCGCCATGGCCTACCTGCAGGTGAAACAGGCTGCGGACCTCGACCCCGACGCGGCCGAGACGATCGACAGCTGGCTCGTCGCCCGGGCCCGCGCCGCGGCGGACTACTTCGACCGCGATGCCCCTCCGGGATCGAGCCGCAACAACCTGCGCGCCTGGGCCGGCCTCGCTGCGGCTTCGGTCGGTGAGGCCGCGGACGACGACTACCTCAAGTCCTGGGCTGCCCACACCACGGCGGTGATCGCCTGCCAGGCGGACGAGGACGGCGCGCTGCCGCTCGAGATGGCCCGCGGGCCGCGGGCGCTGCACTACCAGCTTCACGCGGTCGCGCCGCTGGTGGTCAGCGCCGCTCTTCTGGACGATGACGGCTACAGCCTCTTCGACAATTGCGACGGCGGCATCCACCGCGTGGTCGAGTTCATCCCCCGCGCCTTCGAGAACCCCGAGCTGGTGACCGAGAAGGCGGGCGAGGATCAGACCTATTTCGCCGGCGACGACGAGCTGGCCTGGGCCGATGCCTACCTGTCGCTTTTCGAGGCGCCCGATCTCGAGGCCTTCGTCGAGGAATACCGCCCGCTCGGCAACTCCAAGCTCGGTGGTAGCCAGAGCGCCATCTGGTAAGCTGCAACCGATCCGCCCCGCCGCTTTCTGCGGGGCGGATCACGATTCCCGCGACGCTCGCATCGGGTTCGCCAGCCCGCGACGCACGACGGGTTTTCGGTGACGGCGCGGGTTTCTTGCGTCGCACTGCGCGCCGCGATCGCCCGCTGCCGGAACTCTTCCCCCACGCGCCGTCTCGCTCTGCCGGTGTCGGCGTTTCGGCGATCTCTGCCCCCGATCGGATCATTGCGGACCTTCGGACCCGGCGCCGACGCCGCGCGGGAACGGCGAGTCTCCTCCTCGTGTTCGGTTTCGAACGCCCCCCGGGGGGCTGCGAAGGGGGGCGCCCATGACGGACCGGGTCTCGATCGCGGTGTGGAACATTCATCGCACGCGCGGCGCCGATGGGCGCTGCGACGCGGAGCGTGTGATCCGGGCGCTGATCCGGGATCTCTGCACGCCTCCGCCGGACCTGCTCGTGCTGGTCGAGGCCGATGCCGAGGTGCGTCCCCATCGCGGCTGTCTCGACCTTGAGCGGATCGCCACCGAGACTGGCCTGACCTCGCTGCATCTCGGACCGAACCTGCTGTGGGGGCCGGAGAGCCACGGCCTGCACGGGGTCGTCGTGCTTGGAGGGTCCGATGTGGTCGTGCAGGACGGCCGGCTGGTGGACCTCGGCGGAGTCTGTCCGCGCGGGGCCGTGGTGCTCGACCTCAGACTTCGCGGACATGCCCTCCGCTGCGCTGCCACGCACCTGTCACTGGTGCAGGGCCTGCGGGTGATGCAGATGCGCACGCTGGGACAAGCGCTCGAACGGATGCCACCACGCCCGCTGGTGCTCGCGGGCGATCTGAACGAATGGCGCCCCTGGAGCGGATGGGCGCTGTCGGGGCGGGTCGTGGGGCGGCACGTGCGTGGCCCCTCGCGGCGGACGTTTCCCGCCCGGTTGCCGGTGCTTCCCCTCGACCGGGTGCTGGCGGAGCCACCCTTGAGTGTCGAGACCATGGAGGCTGTCGATACGCCGGCCATCCGGGCGGCTTCCGACCACCTTGCCGTGCGGGCGACGGTGCGCCTGCGCTGAGCGGGATGCGCTTGATGCGTCGCTGCGGGGCCGACCGTGGACACCCTGGTATTTGCAGGCCGAGGCAGACATCGCGCGTCGTTCGGGTCCCTCTTCGACCCATTCGCCATGCGGGCTGACAGCGTTCAGTTTGTGGCCCCGTCGTTGGACTCTGTCGTGGTGAAGGCCCTCACGAAACGGTCGCGCAGGGCGGCCATCGGCCAGCCGGGCGCGGTCTCCTCCGGGATCAGGCCGTCGCTCCATCCCCAGTCCGCAATCCGCGCCACCAGATCGGGCGGGCCGACGAGGTGGACCGGCGTGTCGGGCGAGGATGTCTGGGCCACGAAGCCTGCAGGGGGGTGGTCGCCGATCACCACCACGAGCGGCGCGCCGTCTGTCTCGGCGATCCAGTCGAAGGTCGCGCGCAGGGAATGGTCTATCGCAAGGCGGTACTGGTCTCGGACCCGGTCGCGGTCGCGCCAGACCACCGAGGGCGGATCGCCCGATTGTGCCTGCGCGTCGAAAATCGTCCCGTCGCCCAGCCGGTCCCACGGCACCATCTCGGCCACGGGGGTCCACGGCGCATGGCTGCTGGCCAACGCCACCTGCGCGAAGAGGCGCGGGCGTCCATCGTCGGACCGCAGCAGCCGGTCGAGTGCGCCGAGCGTGAACTGGTCCGGCATGGTCACCCAGTCGAAAGGCAGGCCGCGATAGCCGAGATCGGCCGCGGGCAGGACCGTGTCGAACCCCATCGTGTCCGCCTCGGGCCATGCGAGCGTGATTGCAGGCATCACCGCAGCGGTGCGGAAGCCCGACGCTGCGGCGAGATGGTAGATCGTTTGCCTGTCCGACCGCAGGGCGGCCGAGTAGCGCGCGGCGGTGTTCACCGTAAGGCCGTTCATCACCGTGGCATGGCTCAGCCAGCTCTGCCCGCCGCGGGTCGGCGCCCGAAGGTAGGCCGACCGCATGGCAAGCCCGCGCTCGCGCAGTCGCCCCTCTGCGGCGGCGAGCGTCGCGCGGTGGGTGGGCGCATAGAGCGGAACGTCGATGCTGGACCGGCCGTAGCTTTCCACGAAGATCACCACCACGTCCCGGTCTATCCGGTCGAACAGGTCGTCGCGGCCCGCGAAGCGGTCGGCCTCCGCGAGCCGGTCGAATTCCCTCAGGTCTGCCCAGGTCCGCGCGACCATCCGCGCCTTCTCGACGCCGGTGCGGGCGGTGAAGGCCGCGCCGGGCGGATCGACCGGCAGGGACCAGCGCCCTGTCGCGGCGCCGATCTCGGCCACGGCGACGCTTGCAGCGATGACGGCCGCACCTCCGGCCAGGCGGCGCGGGGCAGGGCGGAGTTTGACCTGGCTCCAACGGCCGGTGGCCCACCATAGCAGCGTGGCGGCAAGCGCCAGCGCGACGCAGGCCCCGACCACGACGAGGGCGGTGGCCGCCGCGCCGAGGCTCCCGTCCAGAAGGCGCAGACCCGCGACGGCCAGCCGGGCGTCGCCCACCGGGTTGAACGCGCGGCTGAAGGCGGTCTGCATCGACAGGTCGGCGATCTTGAGGACCGACAACGTGACTAGGGTCACGACGATCCCCGCTCGGACTGCGCGTGTGGCGCGCGCGCGGGGCGGCATTGCCAACAGGCCGAGCAGCAGGGCCGGCAGCTCGAGCGGGACCAGCCGCAACGCGCCGGGCGTCATCGCGCCGGGATGGTTCGGCAGGATCAGCACGAGGTGCAGCAGCAGCGCCGCAAGCACCAGCGCCGCGCCGCGCCGCACGGCCTGCATCAATCGCGCGCCGCGCGCAGCCAAAGCACGTCACGTCCGAACGACCACGCCAGCGCGGTCGCGGTCAGGGCCGCCAGCGCCACAGCGGCACCGGTCGGGACGGAGGGCGCTTGAAGCGCAATAAGAGCGCCGATCTGAAGCACGCAGACCGCCTTGCGCGACAGCCGGTCGGGCAGCGGACGCGCGAGCCAGGGCCAGGCCCATGTCGCAGCCACGAATGTGTAGCGCGCGAGCCCGAGTGCCAGCACCCAGCCGCCCAACCGGTCGGCTGCAAGCGCCGCGAGGACCAGCGCCAGCGCGGCGTCGGTCTCCATGTCGAAGCGGGCACCGAACGCCGAGGCCATCGCCGTACGCCGCGCCAGCCAGCCGTCGATCCCGTCGAGCGACAGGCAGCCGACCGCCACAGCGACCAGCGTCCAGCCCGGCGGTGGCGGCGGCCCGAACAGCGCGGTGGCCATCAGCGCGACCAGCGCCGCGCGGGCGAGCGTCACAGCGTTTGCGGGTCCGAAACCGGCATGGGGGGCGTGGCGGGCGAAGAGCGCGGCGACGATGCCGAGCAGCGCGGCGAGGCCGCAGAGAGCGCCGGCCCGCGCGGCGACGAGGCTCTCGGGAAAAAGCCCGGCCTGCGCGACCGGCAACACCAGAAGGAACAGCGCCCCGAGGCATGCGATCTCGGCGAGTCCACGGGGCAGGGCGGCAAGGCGTCCTGCCGTGTGCCGCAGCGGCCGGGCCGCGCGCATTTCCTGGGGATCGAATGACATATTCGCGAAATGCTTCCGCTGAACGGGGCGTCAAGCGGGCGGAGGGTTCCTCGCGGGTCGTTGAACGCGAGCGGCGCGGCGCTACCTTTGCCGCAATCATCGACGGAGGCGCCCTTGGACGCGCGGGACCCGGTCTACACTTCGACGGCACGTGCCTTTCACTGGCTCACGGCCATCGTCGTCTTGGCCATGATCGCCGCCGGGGCGGTGATGATCCGCGAGGGCCTGCCGCGCCCGGTCCAGAACACGCTCTTCGTCTTTCACAAGAATGTCGGCACAATTCTCTGGGTGGTGGTGCTGCTCCGGCTGGCCTACCGCGCCTCCTCGCCTCCGCCGCCGTTGCCCGACAGCGTTCCGGCCGTGCAGCGCGCCATCAGCCGCGTGGTGCACGGTGCGCTGTATGCCCTGCTGATCCTGATGCCGATCGCGGGCTACGTCCGGGTGCGTGCCGGCGGTTTCCCGATCGAATGGCTCGACGCGCTGGGCGTGCCGGTCTTCCTGCCCAAGTCCGAGCAGCTGGCCGAAGCCGCGAAGACCGCGCATTTCTACGGCGCCTGGGCCATCAGTCTCATCGCGGCGCTCCACATCGCGGCCGCGCTCTACCACGGGATCGTGCGGCGCGATGGCGTCCTCACGCGGATGTGGCCGGCGCTCGCCCCCCGGCGCTGAAACAGCGCGTCGCGGCGCTTGCCGCATCGTCGCAACGGCTTACTGTGCCGGGGACGCATCCGCAGAGCGAGAGGGAGAACTCATCCATGCGCATGGCACACCCCACCCGCCGGCACGTGCTGGGCGGTCTCGGCGCGGCCGGCCTTGCTGGGCTGGCACCGCGTCGCCTGCTGGCGCAGCCGACGCCGGTCTCGCTCCAGCTGTCGTGGCTGCACTCGGTTCAGTTCGCCGGCAGCTACATCGCGCAGGAGAACGGATGGTGGGCCGAGCGCGGACTCGACGTGTCGCTGGCGCCCGGGGGGCCGAATGCCCCGGTCGAGCCGCCTGTCGTGTCCGGTAACGCGCTCGTCGGGATCTCGGCGGCGGACTACACCGCCGCGGCGGTGGCCGAGGGCGCGCCGTTCAAGATCCTCATGGTGGCGATGCAGAAAAACCCGTTCGTGGTGGCCTCTCTGCCGGACAACCCGGTGAACGAGCCCGCCGACCTCGTCGGCAAGTCGATCGGCATGGCGCTCGCGAATACGCCGGTGCTCGAGGCGCTCTGCCGCATCAACGACGTGGATATCGACGAGATCGAGATCGTGCCGACGCAGTATTCCGCCGCGCCGCTCCTGTCGGGCGAGGTGGATTGCCTGCTGTGCTGGGAAACCGACCTGCCGGTCGCCATGGCCGTCCAGGGGCAGGAGAGCGTGACAATGCTGATGGCGGACCACGGCTATTCCGTTCATTCGCAGACCTACATCGCGACCGAGGACTCCATCGCCAACCGCCGCGACCAGCTTGTCGCGCTGTTGGCGGGCGAAGTGCAGGGTTGGACCCGCTATCGCGAGGACACCGAAGCGGCGGCGCAATTGACGGTCGACAGGTTCCCCGATGCCGGCCTCGACATCGAGACGCAGACGCTGCAGGCCGAGCGGCAGGTGCCGCTGATGTTCTCGGACCTGACCGACGAGAACGGCTTCGGCTGGTGGACCGACGAGACGGTTCAGGCCAACATCGAGACGCTGGCACTTCTCGGGCGCGATGTATCGCCCGACCTCTGGGACCGCTCGATCCTCGAAGAGGTTCATGGCCAGTAGCGTCCCCCCGCCGCCGCCCGCCATCGCCCTCGACGGCCTCGCCAAGACGTTCCCCGGTGGGGTGGAGGCGGTGGCGCCCACGACCCTCACGCTGGAGGCCGGGCGTACCACGGCGCTGGTCGGCCCGTCCGGCTGCGGCAAGTCCACGATCCTGCGGCTGATCGCGGGGCTCGAAACCCCGAGCGCGGGCGGCGTGGACATCGCCGGCGAGCCGCCGCTTGCGATCCGGCGCCGGGGTGAGCTGGCCGTCGCCTTCCAGGATCCCTCGCTGCTGCCCTGGCGCAGCGTGCGCGGCAACGTCGCCTTGGCGATGACCCTTGCGCGGCGCCCGACGGACCCGCGCGCCATCGACAGGCTGATCGACCTCGTGGGCCTCGGTGGCTTCGGCGACACGCGGCCCGGCGCGCTGTCCGGCGGGATGCGCCAGCGCGCGGCCATCGCGCGCTGCCTCGTGACCGAACCGCGGCTCTTGCTGCTCGACGAGCCGTTCGGCGCGGTGGACGAGCTGACCCGCCGCCAGCTCGCGCAGGACCTACCGCGCATCTGGGAGGCGCGCGGCACCACGACGCTGCTTGTCACGCATTCGGTGAGCGAGGCCGTGACGCTTGCCGACCGCATCCTCGTCTTCTCGCCGCGTCCCGCCACCGTGGTGGCGGACATCGACGTGCCGTTCGAGCGCCCGCGCGCGCCCGGGCTCGCGACACGGCCCGAGGCCATCGCGCTGGCCGAGCGGGTGTCTTCGGCGCTGGCCGAGGGCCGCGCCGCGCGCGAGCGGTCGCTGGCGGCGCAATGAGCGACGAGCGTTTCCGCACGACCGAAGGTCTGCCGGCCGGAGCGTGCTTCGGCCGTCCCGCCACGGCCCGGACGGTCTGTCGATGAGCGCGATCGCCTCCGAGGCGCCGCGCCGTTCGTGGCGTCCACCAGCCGCGGTGCTTGGCGTGCTAGCGATCCTCGCGGTCTGGGAACTGTCGGCCCGCGCGCTGGCCGGTGCCTACCTGCTGGCCGGGCCCAGCGATGTGACAGCCTACCTGTGGCAGAACGCCGGGCTGATGGGCCGGGCCCTGCGCGCGACGCTGGCCGAGGCGGCCGCGGGCTTCGTCATCGGCAACGCGGCGGCGATCCTGCTGGCGGCGCTCGCGTTGCTGTGGCCGCGCGCGGAGCGGGGTATCGCGGCGCTGGCGCTTCTTGTCTTCTGTCTTCCGCTGGTGGCCACGGGGCCGATCCTGCGGGTGCTCTTCGGGCCGGGGCCGGGACCGCAGATCACGCTCGCCGCGCTCGCCGTCTACTACACGACGCTGGTGCCGCTGCTCGTCGGGCTGCGCGCAGCACCATCCACCTGGTTCGACCTCGTGCACAGCTACGGGCGCGGGCGTCTGGCCGAGTTGTGGCACATCCGCGCAATGGCCGCGTTGCCCTACCTCTTCGCCGGTCTCCAGATCGCCGCCCCGGCGGCCTTCCTCGGCGCGATGGTGGGCGAGTTTACCGGCGCCGAGCGCGGCATGGGCGTGCTGACCATCCGCGCCATGCGCGCACTGGACGTGGAAGCCACATGGGCGCTGGCCGCCGTTGCGGCGCTGGTGTCGATGGCCGCCTACGGTGCGTTCGGCTGGCTCGCGCGGCGAGTGCTGACGGAGGCGCCGCCGGTCATCCTCGCCGCTCCGGGAGGTGCGGCGACACCGCGTCGGGGGGAGGGCCTCGCGCGTATCGCGGTCGTGACGGTGCTGGCGCTGGCCCTCTGGTGGGGCCTGCTCGAGGCGTTCGGCGTCAACGCCTTCTTTGCCAAGCGCCCGGACGATGTCTGGGCGTTCCTCATCACCGCGCCAGACGCGGGCGAGAACCGTGCCACACTCTTCGGTGCTCTGGCCGAGACGGCGGTCTACGTGCTGCCGGGCTACCTCGCCGGGCTGGCGCTGGGTGCGGGGCTTGCCGTTCTGCTGACTCTGTTGCCGGCACTGGCCGGGGCGGCCATGCCGGTGGCGATCGCGCTACGCTCGGTGCCCATCGTGACCACGGCGCCGCTGATCGTTCTGGTGCTCGGGCGCGGTGCCACGGGCACTGTCGCGCTGGTGGCGGTCATGGTCTTCTTTCCGACGCTGATCGCCTGCCTGCACGGGCTGCGGCAGGCACCGGGGCAGGTGCTCGACGTGTTCGACGCCTATGCGAGCGGACGCTGGCGGCGTCTGGTCCACGCACAGGTGCCCGCCATGTGGCCGGCCTTCTTCGCCACCGTGCGTATCGCGGTGCCGGCCGCGGTCCTGGCGGTCACGGTGGTCGAGTGGCTGGCCACGGGCCGCGGGGTCGGCGCGCTCATGGCGCTGTCGGCGTCGCTGTCGGACTACGGGATGCTGTGGTCTGCGGTGGTCGTGGTCGCGGTGCTGTCCTGCGCGCTTTACGCCGTGGTGGCGGCGGTCGAGGCGCGCGTGCTGGCGATCTACGCCGCGGAGCAGGGCCGATGACCGCGCCCCGCATCGTCTTCGCCATTCCCGGCGACATCGACACGCTGACGGGGGGCTACATCTACGAAAAAGCCGTGCTGGAAGGCTTGCGGGCCGAGGGCCGCGCGGTCGATCACCTCGCGCTCGGCGGTGGCTTTCCCGATCCGTCGCCCGCAGAGATGTCCGAGGCCGTCGAGGCGCTGGTTGCCGCCGACGCGCCTCTTCTGCTCGACGGATTTCTTGTCGGGGCGACGGACCCGGCGGGCCTCGCGCGGGTGCGCGTGCCGATGGTGGGGATCGTCCATCACCCGCTGGCCCTCGAGACGGGCCTCTCGCCCGAGCGGGCCCGGCATCTCTTCGAGACCGAGCGCGCGAACCTTGGTCGCATGGCGCACGTGATCGTGCCCTCCGCCCACACGCGCGAGGTTCTGGTCACGCGCTACGACGTGCCCGGGCGCAAGATCACCGTCTGCCCGCCGGGCGTGCGCCGCCCGTCCGGACCACCCATGCCCGACGCGGGGCCACCGCTGGTCCTGAGCGTCGGCACGCTGCACCCGCGCAAGGGCCACGACACGCTGATCGAGGCGCTGGCGCGGGTCACCGATCTCGACTGGCGCGCGGTGATCGCGGGACCGGCCCTCAGCCCCGACTTCGCCGACGACCTCGCCGCCCGCATCGCCCAGCCTGACCTCGCGGACCGCGTGAGCCTCGCCGGGGCGCTGCCGTTCGACGCGCTCGACGCGCTCTGGCGCAAGGCATCGGTTTTCGCGCTGGCGACACGCTACGAGGGCTACGGCATGGTCTTTGCCGAGGCGCTGGCGGCCGGTCTGCCCATCGTCGCCGGGAACGGCGGCGCAGTGCCGGAGGTCGTCCCCGAGGGCGCCGGCCGGCTGGTGACGCCGGGCGACGTGGCGGGTTTCGCCGCCGCCCTGCGCGAGATGCTGGGCGAGGGGCCGGCACGCGCCGCCGCCGCCGAGGAGGCCAGACGGGCCGGCGCGCGCCTTCCCGACTGGCCGGACACCGCAGCGGCGATCGGCCGGGCAGTCGACCGAGTGACGACGTAGCGCGCCCGACGCACCGGGGTGACAGTCTCGACCGGGTAAGTGTCGCAGTATCGTGCCCGGGTCGGCGCCACCTGACCGCTGCCTCACCGCGACCGAATGCAGATGCCGGATGCCTCGGCCGAGCGGGACCCAAACCGGCGCGCTCCGACAGATCCGACTGTGCCAATGCCCGGGCTGGCTTCGCGCTGACGCTGGACCGACGGAAAGCCGCGCCGTCCGCCACGGTAGCGGTCGCACGGTGGCGCGGGGCCAATCAACCGAAGGCGATGCCCGGGACGGACAGCTACGGCCTGGAGCGGGCGCGACGCGATGCGGACTTCGCCACTGGCCATGGCCGACGCATGGCCTAGCTTTCCCGCGATCCCCCGGTTGACCCGTCCCTGCGTGCCGCGTAGGGCGCCCGACCGCACCGCGAGCCGGCGGCCTGTCCGCCGATGACCCATTCCAAGCGCGAGAGACGACGCGCACCGTTCTGACGACGGCCGGCGCCCCACATGGCGATCCGCGGCCAGAAATTCCTCCGAAAGGACATCATGACCGACACGACTCACGTGGACGCCCCCGAGGGGCGATCCCGCCCGCTCGACTGGTCCCTGCTCATCATCACCGGGGGCTTCGTCGCGCTGTTCTGCGCGATGGCCCTGATCGACATGCCGACGCTCGGCGCGATGGTGGACGCCGCCTTCGCGTTCTCCGCGCGCTTCTTCGGCCTCTACTGGCAGATCCTGCTGCTGGCGACATTCCTGATCGGGCTGGCGCTGTGCGTCCTGCCCGGCGCGGCGACGCGGCTCGGCCGGCTGTCGCGGCCCGAGTTCTCGACCTTCCAGTGGGGGTCGATGATCATGTGCACGCTGCTTGCCGGCGGCGGCGTATTCTGGGCGGCGGGAGAACCCATCGCCCACTATCTCAGCACGCCGCCTCTGTTCGGCGACCTTTCGGGGCAACCCGAGGCACGCGCGGACGCGGCGCTGGCGCAGGGCTTCCTGCACTGGGGCTTCCTCGCCTGGGCGATCCTCGGCGCGCTCGCGACGATCATGCTGATGCACTACCATTATGACCGCGGCCTGCCGCTGGCGCCCCGCACGTTGCTCTATCCCGTGTTCGGAGAGCGCGCCCTGAGAGGGCCCATCGGCCTGATCGCGGACGCGTGCTGCATCATCTCGGTGATGGCCGGCACGGTCGGACCGATCGGCTTTCTCGGGCTTCAGATGGCCTACGGCCTCAGCGCCCTGTTCGGTGTGCCGGACACCTTCACGACGCAGGCGGTGGTGATCCTCGCGCTCGTGGGCATCTACTCGATCTCGGCGGTCACGGGGCTGTCGAAAGGCATCAAGATCCTGTCGCAGTTCAACGTCATCCTGGTCTTCGTGCTGCTGGTCTACATGCTGCTCGCCGGTCCGACCGCGGACATCCTCGACAGCTTCGTCGGCGGCTTCGGCACCTACATCGCCAACTTCCTGCCGATGGCGCTCTTCCGCGGAGAGGCAGGGGCCTTCGGCGACAGCGCGTGGCTCGGCTGGTGGACGGTGTTCTTCTGGGGCTGGTTCATCGGCTACGGTCCCCTGATGGCGGTGTTCATCGCGCGGATCAGCCGGGGCCGGTCGATCCGCTCCATCGTGCTGATGCTGTCGATCGTGGCGCCCATCGTCACGAACTTCTGGTTCACCATCATCGGCGGCTCGGGCATCGCGTTCGAGCAGATGAACCCCGGCGTGATCTCGGAGCCGTTCGACGGCCTGAACCTAGAGGCGGGGCTTCTCGCGATCACGCAGGCCTTCCCGGGCGGGTTCGTCGTGTCGGTGGCGTTCCTCGTGCTGACCATGGCCTTCGTCGCGACCACGAGCGACTCGATGAGCTACGTGATCTCGTCGGCGATGTCGGACACCAACCCCTCGACCCTGCTGCGGGCCTTCTGGGGCCTGGTCATGGGCGTGATGGCGCTGATCCTGATTTCGCTGGGTGAGGGCAGCGTGTCCAAGCTGCAAAGCTTCATCGTCGTCACCGCCGTGCCGGTGTCGCTGATCCTGTTGCCGACCCTGTGGGACGCACCCCGCATCGTATTTCGGCTCGGCCGCAAGGCAGACTGATGCACCGGGCCGGTGCCGCCGCGTGCGGCCCCGGTCAGTCGCGGGGGGAGGGCGTGACGTCTTCCTCCGTCGCGGCGGCCTCTTCGGCAGCCGCCTGTTCGGCCGCCTCGTCTTCGGCCTCGGCCTTCTCCACCGCCCACGCACCCGCGGCTTCCACCGCGACCGGCGAGGCCGTCGGCACCACGTAGAGGTAGGTGTCGGTGTCCTCGACCGGCACGTTCGCCCGCTGCGTCATCCGGTAGAGCGCGTAGAGCGCGATCGCCGCGAAGACCGCCCCCAGCGCCAGCCAGAAGGCGAACGGCCCGCCGTACTGCATCGCCGCGCCGGTTCCCATGGGGCCGAGGATCGCGCCAAGCCCGAAGGTCAGCACCAGCCCGCCCGACGCCGCCGCCATGTCCTCGGGCGCGAGGGTGTCGTTGGTGTAGGCGAGAAAGAGCGCGTAGAGCGGCGTGGTCACGCCGCCCGCGAAGAACGCCGCCGCCATCAGCGCCCAGAGCGTGCCGCCCGCCACCCAGGCGAGCCCGCAGCACACCGCGCCAAGCGCGGCGGAGGCGAAGATGAGAATACGCCGGTCCGTGCGGTCCGACAGCCAGCCGATCGGGTATTGCAGCACCAGCGCGCCCCCGAACAGCATCGCCACGAAAAGCGAAATCTGCTCGGCCGTCATGTCGATCTGGGTGCCGAACACGGCGGCCATGCCCGACTGCGTCGCGTAGACCGCGCCCAGCAGGAAGATCCCCACCGTCCCGAGCGGCGAGCTTCGGAACAACGCCCCGAGGGCCATCGGCCGGGCGACCTGCGCCGCCGGCACCTGCGAGGCGGTCAGCAGGATCGGCGCGAAGGAGACAGACACCAGGATCGACGCCCCGATGAACAGCGCCGAGTTCGCCGCATCGCCCAAGGTCAGCAGGCCCTGCGCGCCGATGATGCCGAGCGTCTGCGCGATCATGTAGGCCGCCAGAACCTTGCCGCGCGTCTCGTTGGTGGAGGCGTCATTGAGCCAGCTCTCGGCGGTCACGTAGATCCCCGACATGCAGAACCCCACGAGCAGACGCAGAAGGGTCCACGCCCATGGCTCGGTCACCAGCGGGAAGGTGATGAGGCCCGCCGACATGAAGCTGCCGAGGGCCGCGAAGACCCGAACGTGGCCGACGCGGCGGATCATCACCGGGCTGAGCCGCGCGCCCGAGAGGAAGCCCGCAAAGTATCCCGAAGTGACAACCGCGAGCTCGGTGGCCGTGAACCCTTCGATCCCGCCGCGCAGGCCGATCAGGGTGAAGTGCATGCCGTTGCCCAGCATGATCAGGACGATGCCCAGAAGCAGGGCCCAGACTCCGGACAACGTCTTGAACATGGTGCGTCCCCCTGCGGTGCGATTGTGCCTTCGCGTTCCGCGCAGAGGGCCCGGAGGTGGGCTCGCTTGTCAATCGCCGGACGGATGATCGCTGGCTCAGATGTACCTCCGGAGCTGGAGAGGGCGCGCCGGTGCCCGTGAAGGCAGCGCCGGAACGACGCTTTCCACGGCACGCTCGCGCCGCAACGCCGCAACGACACGGCATTGCACCCGCGGCCGAAGCGTGGCCACCTGCGGCCATGAGCTTCGCTGACCGACTGACCCGCCTTCCGCGCCCCTACGATTCCGAACAGGCCGAGGATGCCGCCCGCGCCGCACCCTGGGCCGAGGGCGGTGTGGCCGACCTGGTTCGGGGGGCCGGTGGCACCAGTCCCTACCTGCAGACGCTGATCTCGAAGGAGGGCGACTGGCTCGAAGGGGCGCTCGACGATCCCGAGGGCGCGTTCCCCGGGCTCTGTGCCGAGCTCGAGGCCACGGCGCCCGATGACCTGCCGCGCACGCTGCGGCAGGCCAAGCGGCGCGTGGCGCTTCTCGCCGCGCTCTGCGACGTGGGCGGGGTCTGGCCCCTGGAGACGGTGACGGGGCTGCTGACCGAGTTTGCCGACGTCGCCACGGGCCACGCCATGCGCGAGGCCGTCGCCCGAGAGATCAAGCGCGGCAAGCTGCCCGGCGCGACCGAGGACGATGTCGTCACCGCCGGGGGCATGGTGGCGCTTGCCATGGGCAAGATGGGGGCGGGCGAGCTGAACTATTCATCGGACATCGACCTCATCTGCCTGTTCGACGAGACCCGCTTCGACCCCGACGACTACCACGAGGCGCGCGCGTCCCTGGTGCGCGCGACGCGCCGGATGTGCACGACGCTGAGCGACTTGACCGGCGACGGCTACGTCTTCCGCACCGACCTGCGCCTGCGCCCCGACCCGTCGGTGACGCCGGTCTGCATGGCGATGGACGCGGCCGAGACCTATTACGAGAGCCTCGGCCGGACGTGGGAGCGCGCCGCCTACATCAAGGCCCGCCCCGCGGCCGGCGACGTGGAGGCGGGCGCGCGCTTCCTCGATACGCTGCGTCCGTTCGTCTGGCGGCGGCACCTCGATTTCGCCGCCATCAAGGACGCCCACGACATGCGACTCAGGATCCGCCAGCACAAGGGACTGGGCGGGCCGATCACACTGCCCGGCCACGACATGAAGCTCGGCCGTGGCGGCATCCGCGAGATCGAGTTCTTCACCCAGACCCGGCAGCTCATCGCGGGCGGGCGCGATCCGGAGCTGCGCGTGCGCGGAACGGTTGAGGGGCTGGCCGTGCTGGCGCGCAAGGGGTGGGTCCCCGAGGACGCCGCCACCACGCTCACCGACGCGTACCGTGCCCACCGCGAGGTGGAGCACCGCGTCCAGATGATGCGCGACGCCCAGACCCACGCTCTGCCGGGCTCGGACGACGAGATGGAGCGCCTGGCGTGCCTCATGGGGCAGGGTCGGGACGAGCTGGAACGCGAGGTGCGCGAGCGGCTCGAGACCGTGCACGACCTGATCGAGACGTTCTTCGCGCGCGAGACAGGTGGCGCCCCTGCCGACGAGCCCGAGGAACCTTTCGGCGAGGAGATCACCGCGCGCTGGCCCGGCTACCCGGCGCTGCGCTCGGCCCGGGCGGTGGAAATCTTCGACCGGCTGCGCCCGGACATCCTGCGCCGCCTGCAGGCGGCCGCGGCGCCCGACGAGGCGCTGCTCGCCTTCGACGGCTTCCTCGCGGGACTGCCGGCGGGAGTGCAGGTGTTTTCGCTTTTCGAGGCCAACCCCCAGCTCATCGACCTGCTGATCGACATCGTAACCGTTTCGCCGGATCTCGGACGCTACCTGTCGCGCAACGCCGCGGTGCTCGACGCCGTGATCGGCGGCGACTTCTTCGCCGACTGGCCGGGACGGGACGTGCTGCGCGAGGGGCTCGACCGGGTGCTGGCGCGCGAGGAGGACTACGAGGCCCGTCTCGATGCGGCCCGGCGCTGGGGCAAGGAATGGCACTTCCGCGCGGGCGTGCATCTCCTGCGTGGCCTGACCGACCCGCAGGAGGCCGCGACGCACTATGCCGACATCGCCGAGGTCACGCTTGCGGCTCTCTGGCCCGTGGTGGTCGACGAGTTCGCCCGCAAGCACGGGCGCCCGCCGGGAAAGGGGGCGGCGGTTCTGGGCATGGGCAGCCTCGGCGCGAGGCGGCTGCACGCCCGCTCGGACCTCGACCTGATCGTGATCTACGACGCCGACGGCGTCGAAGCCTCCGAGGGGCGCAAGCCCCTGTCCTCGCGCGCGTATTACGCGCGCCTCACGCAGGCACTGGTGACGGCGGTGACCGCACCCATGGCCGAGGGCCGTCTTTACGACGTGGACATGCGCCTGCGGCCGTCGGGAAACCAGGGGCCGGTGGCAACCTCGCTGTCCGCTTTCCGGGATTACCAGGCGCAGTCGGCCTGGACGTGGGAGCATCTTGCCCTGACCCGCGCACGGGCCGTGGCCGGAACGGAGGAGATCGGCGCTGCAGCCGAGGCGGTGCGCGGAGATGTTCTCGCCATGACGCGGGATCGGAAGAAGGTCGTGGGCGACGTGGCCGAGATGCGGGCGCGGATCGCGGCGGCAAAGGATCGTGGAGAGACGTGGGATCCCAAGATCGGCCCGGGGCACATGCAGGAGATCGAGCTGATCGCCCAGGCGGGCGCGATCCTCGACGGATGCGGCGCGCGCGACGTGCGCTCGGGCCTCGACGCGGGCGCCCGGACCGGCTGGCTGACGAAGGAGGCTGCAACGGATCTCGCCGACACGCACGCTCTGCTCTGGGCGGTTCAGATCGCGGCGCGGCTTTTCGGCGACGGGGTGATCGACCCCGACCGGCTGGGAGAGGCGGGAGCCTCCATGCTTCGGCGCCTGAGCGGCACCGAAAGCCTCGACGCGCTATCGGACCGCTTGGAGGCCAGCACCGCCCAGGCGGCGGCCCATATCGACGCGGCGCTGGGCGCACAGGCGACAGAGGCCGAAGAATTTTAGTTAAAATTCTTCGGCATACCGCCGACCGCGCGCAGAATTTTACCTAAAATTCTGCGCGCCACCCGGTCACGTCGCGGCGAGGGCGGCCGCCTCGCGCGCGAGAGAGGTGATGCCGTCCCAGTCGCCCGCCGCCATCTTGTCCTTCGGCGCCACCCAGCTTCCACCGACGCAGAGCGTGTTGGAGAGCGACAGGTAGTCGTGCGCATTCTTCAGCGACACGCCCCCGGTCGGGCAGAAGCGCACCTGCGGCAGCGGCCCCCCGATCGACTTGAGCGCGGGGGCGCCGCCATTGGCCTCGGCAGGGAAGAACTTTTGCACGGTATAGCCCCGCTCGAGAAGTCCCATGACCTCGGTGGAGGTGGCCGCTCCGGGTAGCATCGGCAGGCCGGCGGCCTCCGCCGCATCGAGCAGCCGGTCGGTCGCGCCGGGCGACACGCCGAACGTCGCGCCGGCGTCCACGGCGCGCGCCACGTCATCGGGGGTGAGCAGCGTGCCCGCGCCGACATGACCGCCCTCGACCTTCGCCATCTCGCGGATCGCGTCCAGCGCGGCGGGTGTGCGCAGCGTCACTTCCAGCACAGGCAGACCGCCGGCCACGAGGGCCTCGGCGAGGGGGCGGGCGTGGGCCACGTCCTCGATCACGAGCACGGGAATGACGGGCGCGAGACGGCAGAGCGCCTCGGTGCGGTCGCTGGCGTCGGAGGGGGTAATCATGCGGTCGGTGTCTCCGGTCGGATTTCGGTGGTCAGGGTCGGCGTGGCGGGTCAGACGACCACCGCCGCGCCGTTTGTGGCAAGGCCCACGTTCTGGCGGAAGGCCTCGAACAGTTCGCGGCCGACGCCGTGCCCGTTGTCGCTGAGATCGGCCTCGACCGGCGCGCGGTCTTCAAAGCCGGGCTCGAGGCAGGCGATCTCGCCGCTCACCGCGTCAACCCGGACCATGTCGCCATCCTGGAGGCACGCGATCGGGCCGCCCTTGGCTGCCTCGGGCGAGACGTGGATCGCCGACGGCACCTTGCCCGAGGCGCCGGACATGCGCCCGTCGGTCACCAGCGCGATCTTCAGCCCGCGGTCCTGCAGCACGGCCAGCGTCGGCGTCAGCGAGTGCAACTCGGGCATCCCGTTGGCGGACGGCCCCTGGAAACGGACCACGACGATGGTGTCCTCGGTGAACTCGCCAGCCTTGAAGGCGTCCTTCACCTGTTGCTGATCGGTGAAGATGCGCGCCTTCGCCTCGATCGCATGGCGCGAGGGGTCGACGGCCGAGGTCTTCATCATGCCGGTCCCGAGATTGCCCGACAGCTGTTGCAACCCGCCGGTCTTCTGGAACGGATCCGAGGCGGGCCGCAGGATGCGGTCGTTCTGGGTCTCGCCCGCGCCCGTCTGCCAGCGGACGCCACCGTCGGTCAGCACCGGCTCCTCGCGGTAGCGCGAGAGGCCATCACCCGCGATGGTCTGGACGTCCTCATGCAGCAGCCCGGCGTCGAGCAATTCTCCGATCATGTAGGACAGCCCGCCCGCGGCGTGAAAGTGGTTCACGTCGGCAAGGCCGTTGGGATAGACCTTGGCCATCAGCGGCACCGCGTTCGAGATCTCGTCGAAATCCTCGAGCGCAAGCTCCACCCCGGCCGCGCGTGCCATGGCCGGCAGGTGCAGCACGAGGTTCGTGGACCCGCCCGTGGCCATCAGACCGACGATGCCGTTCACGAATGCCTTCTCGTCGAGGATGTCGCAGACCGGGCGATAGTCGTTGCCGAGCGCGGTGATCTCGGTCGCGCGTTCGGTCCCGGCCACGGTCAAGGCGTCGCGCAGCGGCGTGTTCGGGTTGATGAAGGAGGCGCCGGGCAGGTGCAGGCCCATGAACTCCATCAACATCTGGTTCGAATTCGCGGTCCCGTAGAAGGTACATGTGCCGGGTCCGTGATACGACGCCATCTCGGCTTCCATCAGCTTGTCCCGGCCAACTTCGCCCGCGGCGAACTGCTGGCGGACCTTGGCCTTCTCGTCGTTGGGCAGGCCGCTCGTCATCGGACCCGCGGGCAGGAAGATGCCGGGGATGTAGCCGAAGGTGGCCGCGGCGATCACGAGACCCGGCACGATCTTGTCGCAGACGCCGAGGTAGAGAGCGGAGTCGAACGTGTTGTGCGACAGCGCCACGCCCGCGGCGAGCGCGATCACGTCGCGCGAAAAGAGGGACATCTCCATGCCGACCTGGCCCTGGGTCACCCCGTCGCACATGGCCGGCACTCCGCCCGCGACCTGCGCGGTGGCACCCTGCGCGCGCGCGGCCTCGCGGATAATGTCGGGGAAGCGCTCGAACGGCTGGTGGGCCGAGAGCATGTCGTTGTAGGCGGTGACGATGCCCACGTTGGGCGCCCGGCTCTTGGCCAGTGCGTCCTTGTCATCGCCCATCGCGGCATAGGCGTGGGCCTGGTTGCCGCAAGTCAGGTGTGCACGGCGTGGTCCCTCGTCGGCGGCCCGGCGCATACGGTCGAGGTAGGTGGCGCGGCGTGTTTCGGACCGTTCGCGGATGCGGTCGGTCACGCGGGCGATGGTGGCATCGAGGGTCATGGGCGGCTCCTTGTCCCGTCGTCGCTTCCCCGGGCCGGGGCGAGGCCCGAGGCGGTCACCGCTGACATAAGCGCGTTAGCGGTAACAGTAAAGGACCGGGTGGGCCGTGGGTTCGAAGCGCGGCGACGGGCCGGCGGTGTTGCCCGGAATCACGGCCGTGTGGGGGCCTTTGCAGCGGCGACAGGTTGCCGGGTGGGGGCGAGGCGCATCCGGACCGCAGCGTTGAAGCGCGGCGTCTGTGCCGGGACTTCTTCTCTCCGCGCGAGGCGTGAGCCACGTTTGCGAATTTCGTGTCCGAACGGGTCCGCGGTCGCCGTCACTATCTGAACGAGAGACCGCAGACAGAGGCGCCTCGACGGTCGGTCAACGGCCAACGACCTTGGACGACCTCGCGCCACGCACCTGCAACGCCACTACGGCGTTCCTCGAAAAACACTGTTTCCGCCGAAAAGCCGCCCAAAATCAGCGGCAACGCTGGGTCGACAAATTCACGAACACGGAGTTGCACGATGCGAACGGTGGGTATTCTCGGACTTCTGGCCATTGGCCTTGGCGCCTGCACCAGCCCGGACACGGCGAGCCGCGGCGCTGCGGGACCGGACTACGGCCTCGTGGCCCCGGTGACGGAGCCTGTCGCCCTCGCAGGGTTCGACGTCACGGTGCCCGCGCACCTGACGGTGTCGGAGGCCAACGCCTACCTCCCGCGCGGCGAGATCGTCTGGCGCGGCGATCCGGCAGGCGACCGGCACGCGCAGGTCGCGGCGCTTTTCCGCGCCGGTGCGGCGCGCGCTCAGGCGGGTCTCGCCTCCGGTCGTCCGGTGACAATCGGGATCGAGGTGCGCCGCTTCCACGCCATCACCGAGAAGGCCCGCTACACCACCGGGGGCGTCCACCACATGGTCTTCGACCTTGCGGTGCGCGACGCCGAGACCGGGGCGCTCGTTCGCCCGGTCAAGACGGTGACAACCGACATCGTCGCCTATGGCGGACGGAAGGCCATCGAGGCCGAGGCGCGTGGCGAGACGCAGAAGGCGCGCCTGACCGCACATATCGCCCGCGTCGTCACCGAGGAACTGACTCTGCCCGGTGGCCACCGCAACGCACGGCTCGGGCTGATCCAGGCGCTGAACCGGGGACTCTGACGGATCTGTGCCCAAGCCGAGGCCCGGGGTGAATTGTGGGCGTATGCCTGATGCTTTCTGGCGCCTGAAGCGGTGGCCGGGAGATCGGACCGGTTCAGGCCGCCTGGTCCGGTCATGGCGAGGGCGCGGGTCGGCGCCCTAAGGGACTGCTGCCGACACCGGCCATCCGCGTCGCGGGGGCGGATGCGCCCGGTCAGCTGAAGGCGCTCAGCGTCGGTCGCAGCGCCGCCCGTGACCTGGCCTCGGCGGCCGGCCGGGGCGCTCAGGGACGTGAAGCGAACCTTTGCCGGGGCGTCTGAAGGTGCGTTCCGCAGCGCCAACGCGCGACGCGAGGCAGGGGTAGTTGCTTACAGCGCGCTGCCTTGGGGCACCGAAGAAGGGGCCCCACCACGCGGTCATGGCACCGGATCACCCGGATCGGTGTCGTGTCTTCGATCGCGCTTTTCTCGGATCGCGGCGCGCGGTAGAGGGGGCGGCATGATGCCGCCCCATGACACCGACCCCGACACGCCAGCCGCCGCAGCGCCCGAGACCGGAACCGACGGTCCGGCCCCGCTTCCCGTGGTGCGCCTCAAGCCCAAGGCCAACGCGCGTGCCGTGCGCCGGGGCTTTCCCTGGATCTTCGCCGACGAGCTGGTGACCGACCGGCGCACCCGTGCGCTCGCACCGGGCACCATCGCCTGGCTCGAGGACGCCGAGCGCAAGCCGCTCGCGCGGGTGGCGGTCAACCCGAATTCAAAGATCATCGCGCGGGTGATCGACCGCGAGGGGCGTGGCATCCCCGATCACGACTGGTTCGTCGCCCGTCTGCGCCGGGCCCTGGCTCTGCGCGAGGCGCTCTACGACCGGCCGTTCTACCGCCTCGTCCACGCCGAGGCCGACGGCTTGCCCGGGGTCATCATCGACCGCTTCGGCGACATCGCGGTGATCCAGCCGAACGCGGCCTGGGCCGAGCTCCTGCTGGACCCGCTCGCGGAGGCGCTGGCCGAGGTGACAGGGGTGACCACGATCCTCAAGAACGCGGGCGGTCGCGGCCGGACGCTGGAAGGGCTCGATGACGCGGACGCCGTGCTGGCGGGCGCAGCGCCCGACGCGCCGGTCCCGGTCGAGATGAATGGCGCCACCTACATGGCCGACCTGACCGGCGGGCAAAAGACGGGGCTGTTCTACGACCAGCGCGAGAACCAGGCCTTCGCGGCGCGGTTCGCGCGCGGGCATGACGTGCTCGACGTGTTCAGCCACGTGGGCGGGTTCGCGCTCGCGGCCTTGGCGCACGGGGCACGGAGTGCGCTGTCCGTGGACGGCTCCGCCCCGGCGCTGGAACTGGCCGAGGCCGGGGCGCGTGCCTCGGGCACCGCGGACCGCTTCGAGACGCGCCAGGGCGACGCCTTCGACGTGTTGGCCGCCCTCGGCGGCGAGGGACGGCGCTTCGGCCTGGTGATCTGCGATCCGCCGGCCTTTGCGCCGGCCAAGCCCGCGCTCGAGGCGGGCCTGCGCGCCTACGAGCGTGTGGCGCGGCTTGCGGCCCCGCTGGTGGCGCCGGGCGGCACGCTGGTGCTGTGCTCGTGCTCGCACGCCGCCGACTTGGCTGCGTTCCAGGGCGCGAGCCTGCGCGGCATCGGCCGGGCCGGGCGCCGCGCGCAGCTGCTCTATACCGGGCAGGCGGGGCCGGATCATCCGCTGCTGCCGCAGCTGGCCGAAACGGGATACCTGAAGGCGCTCGTGTTCCGCCTGTGAAGGTCCTGATCGACACCAACGTTCTCTATCCCACCGTCATGCGCGAGGTGGTACTGGGCGTCGCCGCCACGGGGGCGTTCACCCCGCTCTGGTCGGCGCGCATCCTCGAGGAATGGGCCCGGGCCGCGCGCAAGCTGGGGCCCGGCGGCGAGGACCAGGCGCGGACCGAGATCGCGGCGCTGCGCCAGCGCTGGCCGGACGCCGAGGTGGACTGGCCGCCGTCGCTCGAGGCGCGGCTCTGGCTGCCCGACGGCAACGACGTGCATGTCCTTGCCGCCGCGATCGCCGGCTCGGCGGACCTGATCCTGACGCTGAACGCACAGGACTTCCCGCGCGGCACGCTGCGCGAGGAGGGTCTGGACCGGTCCGACCCCGACGCGTTCCTCATGCGCTGCCGCGAGGATGCGCCCGAGACGGTCGCCGCGGTGGCGCAGTCGGTCCTGACCGAGGCTCGCGCGCTGTCGCACGACGACTGGACGCTGCGTGCGCTCCTGAAGAAAGCGCGCCTCCCGCGCCTCGCCAAGGCGCTCGATCCGCCGGGGGCGGCACGATCTTAATTAAGATCGTGCCGCGTGCCGGGCCGTCCACCGCCGCACAATCTTAGATAAGATTGTGCGGCCCTCACCGAGAGACCAGCGAAATGTCTGACGAGACACGCCGCGCCAGCCTGATCGTGGTCACCACCGGCATCCTGTGGGGCCTCTACTGGATGCCGGTCCGTGCGCTGTCCGGCGCGGGCCTCGGCGGGGCGTGGGGCACGCTCGCCATCGTCGCTGCTGCGGCGCTCTGCCTCGCGCCGCTGGTCCTCGCGCGCCGCCGCCTGAGCGGCCTCGACACGGGCGGCGTCGCGGCCACGGCCCTGGGTGGCGCGGCCTTCGTACTCTACTCCGTGGGGCTCGTGCACGGGCGCGTGGCGGTCATCATCCTGCTGTTCTTCCTCACCCCGGTGTGGAGCGTGCTGATTGGCCGGGCGCTGGGGTGGCCGACACCGGCACTGCGCCTTGCCGCCATCGCCGTGGGACTCGCCGGCCTCGCGATCATGCTCGGCGGGGAGGGGCAGGTGCCGTTGCCGCGCGGCACGGGCGAATGGCTGGCGCTTGCCTCGGGGCTGATGTGGTCGGTCGCCACCACCGGCATCCGCCTGCGCCCGACGCTGCCGGCGCCCGAGGCGGCCTTCGTCTTTGCCTGCGGCGCGACGCTGGGCGCGGTGCTGCTGGCGCCGGTTCTTGCCGCGCCGCCGCGGGCTGCCGACCTCGGGGTGGGCACCGTCGCGATGGCACTGGGCGCCGGCGCGCTCTGGTGGGGGCTGTCGATGGCAAGCCTCATGTGGGCGACCTCGCGGCTGGACCCGGCGCGCGTCGGCCTCCTGCTCATGTCCGAGGTGCTGGTGGGCGCGCTGACCGCCGCCTGGGTCGCGGGCGAGCGTCTGAGCCCGACCGAGTTCGCCGGCGGCGCGCTGGTGCTGTCCGCGGCGATCCTCGAGCTCTGGCCGGTGCGCGCCCCGCGCGGCTGAGCGAGCGGTGCCTGCAACTTGCGCCCGGCGCGCGCCGCTGGTAGGCCCCAAACCCGACCCTAATCATCGGACTTAGCGATGCAGCACGCCGCGCGCGTCGACCCCCCGAGACTGGAGATCCGCAACCTCACCCGCCGGTACGAGGGCCGCGTGGTCGTGGACGACGTCTCTCTCGCGATCCCCGCGGGGCAGGTGACCTGCCTGCTCGGTCCCTCGGGCTGCGGCAAGTCGACGACGCTGCGGATGATCGCCGGCGTCGACATGCAGGACGAGGGCACGATCCACGTGGACGGCGCGCTTGTCTGCGACACGCAGTTCCGCATCCCGCCCGAGCGCCGCTCCATCGGTTTGATGTTCCAGGATTTCGCGCTGTTCCCGCACCTGTCGGTGGCAGCCAACGTGGCGTTCGGCCTGTCGGGTCCGAAGCGGGCGCAAGAGGACCGGGTGCGTGGCCTGCTCGCGCGCGTGGGGCTCGAGGGCTATCTCGACGCCTTTCCGCACGAGCTGTCGGGCGGCGAGCAGCAGCGTGTCGCGCTGGCCCGCGCGTTGGCGCCGCAACCGCGGATCATGCTGATGGACGAACCGTTCTCCGGCCTCGACAACCGCCTGCGGGACGGCATCCGGGACGAGACGCTGGAGCTTCTGAAGGAAGAGGGGACGAGCGTCCTTCTGGTCACCCACGAACCCGAAGAGGCCATGCGCATGGCCGACGAGATCGCGCTCATGCGGGACGGCCGGATCGTCCAGCAGGGTGCGCCCTACAACGTCTACAACGCGCCGGTGGACAAGGCGGCGGTGGCGTTCTTCAGCGATATCAACGTGATCCACGGCGTCGTTCGCGGGGCGCTCACCGACACGCCGTTCGGCCAGTTCCTGACGCCCGGCCATCCGGACGGCGCCCGGGTCGACATCGTGTTCCGCCCGCAGCACGTCTCGATCGACTTCGACCGGGGCGGGCGGGGTCCGAGCCCCACGGCGCAGAACGGCACCCCCGCGCGCGGCGTGGTCGAGCGCGCGCGCTTCATGGGGTCCGAGAGCCTCGTGGAGTTCCGCATGGACCATGACGGCGAGGTGCTGCGCGCGACGGTGCCGAACGTGTTCATGCCCGCGGTCGGCACGCCGATGTGGCTGTCGGTGCGGCGCAACCGCTGCTTTGTTTTCCCCACGGGCACCTGAGCTCGCGCCCGTCTCGCGGAAAACGTGCGGCGGAGTGAAACCGTTCGCTCCTGCGCTGCGTGTGTTCGATATCACTCGCGGAGGTGCCGCATGTCTTTGTTCATCTTGTCCGTGGGCCTGTCGTCCCTGATCCTGGTCGCGCGCGCGGCATGGACGGCGGAGCCCCGGGCCGCAGCGGCGGCCGCGCGCAGGACGCGCCACCCTCAGTCGCCGCTGCGTGCCCGGTAATCCGACAGCCGTTTTCCCGGCTCGTCGACGAAGAGGCCCGGCAGGGGTCTGAGCGCCGCGACCCGGTCAATGCGGAAGCTCGCGAAGTCGCCGGCGGTCTCGTCCCAGCCGATGCAGGTCCAGACCCGGCCCCAGTAATCCACGTGCAGCGGGCGCACCGTGCGCTCCGCCTCCTCCCCCGAGAGGGTCAGCCGCAGCTTCTGCCGCGCGCGGATGGCGCGGCGGATCGCCGGCATATGACGGAAGCCCTCGGCGGCCTCAGCGAACGGGTAGGTGGCGAAGCCGAACCGTTCGGCGGCCATGCCGCTGTCTTCGGGAAGCACCGCCTCGATCTTGGCCGAGAGCGCGCGCGCCGCTGCGGCCATGTCCTCCATCCCGCTCGCGCCGACGGCTGCAAGACCGAGGTGCAGCGCCTCCAGTTCGCCTTCGGTCAGGTTCAGCGGGGGCAGGGTGATCGCCGCGCGGGCGCTGTAGCCCTCGCCCCTTGCGCCCTCGACCGGCACGCCGGAGGCCGCGAGCACCTCCATGTCGCGATAGATCGTCCGCAACGACACGCCGGTCTCGCGCGCGAGATCCTCGGCGCGGTGGACGTGGCCGTCCTTGAGGCGGGTCATCAGGCGGTAGAGGCGATCGGCGCGTTTCACGGCAGGTGATTCGGGTCAGGCGGGGCAGGGCGAAGGACCCCATACTGACAAAAAGCTGACAACTGACAAGATAGTGGCACGACAGCGATCAAATTCGTCGTGAATCCACGCCTCGGACCGCGCCGGACTCCTTTCCCGAAGCGGCGTGAACCGCTAGAACCCGTCAATGGAATTCGGCGCCGGACCGCGCGTCCGCTCCACCGCTTTCGGAAAGGAACGACCATGCTCAACAACATCGGCCTGCCCGGCCTTCTGCTCATCGCCGTGGTGGTGCTCGTCCTCTTCGGACGCGGCAAGATCTCGGGCCTCATGGGCGAAGTCGGCAAGGGCATCACCGCCTTCAAGAAGGGCGTTTCGGACGGCCAGAAGGAACTCGACGACGACGAGAAGGCCGAGAGCGCCCGCGACGTCACACCCGAGGAAAAGAAAGACAACGCCTAAATGCTGGACCTGGGCTGGACCGAGCTTCTGGTGATCGGGATCGTCGCGCTCATCGTCGTCGGCCCCAAGGACCTGCCCGTGTTGTTCCGCAACGTGGGCCGCTTCGTGGGCAAGGCGAAGGGCATGGCGCGCGAGTTCTCCCGCGCCATGAACGACGCCGCCGACCAGTCCGGCATGCGCGAGGCCGCGGACACGTTCCGCTCGGCGGCGAACCCGATGGCCTCGGCGATGAACAACGTAAAGGACGCGGCCAAGGGACTCTCGGACATCGAGCGCGACGACCCCGCGTCGAAGAAGAAGGCCGACCCCGAGGCCGAGGCCAAGCGCCGCAAGATCGAGGCCGCGAGTGCCCGCGCCGCGGCCGAGCGCAAGCGCCGCGAGGCCGACGAGGCCGCGCGCAAGGCCGACGAGATGGAGCAATCCCTGTCGTCGACGCCCGAGACCGGCGCATCAGGGGCGGACACCAAGGCCGGCACGTCCGGGAAGGATGACGCATGAGCGTCCGCGACGAACACGACGAGATCGAAGACAGCTCCGCCCCGCTGATCGAGCACCTGGCGGAGCTGCGGCATCGGCTGATCCACTCGGTGGTGGCGTTCATCGTCGGCATGGTGATCTGCTTCACGGTGGCGACGCCGATCTTCAACTTCCTGACGGCGCCGCTGTGTCAGGTGCTGGCGGATCGCGGACAGGACTGCGACCTGATCTTCATCTCGCCGCAGGAAGGCTTCTTCGTCGCGGTGAAGGTGTCGCTCCTGGGCGGCTTCATGCTGGCCTTCCCCTACATCGCCAACCAGATGTGGCGCTTCGTGGCGCCGGGGCTCTACCGCTCCGAGAAGGGTGCGTTCCTGCCCTTCCTCGTGGCGTCGCCCTTCATGTTCATCCTCGGCGCGGCCTTCGCGTTCTACGTGGTCACGCCGCTGGCCTATGACTTCTTCCTCGGCTTCCAGCAATTCGGCACCGGTGGCGAGGCAGTGGTCGGAGAAGGCGTCCGCCAGGGTCTGTCGGTGGTCTTCCAGGGCTCCGCGCAGGAATATCTCAACCTCACCATCAAGTTCATCGTGGCCTTCGGCCTGTGCTTCCAGCTTCCGGTTCTGCTGACGCTGATGGGCAAGGCGGGCCTCGTGACGGCCAAGGGCCTCGCGGACGTCCGGAAATACGCGGTGGTGGCGATCCTCGTGCTGGCCGCGCTGGTCACGCCGCCGGACGTCATCACGCAGGTGATCCTGTTCGTGGTGGTCTACGGCCTTTACGAGATCTCGATCTTCCTGGTCCGCAGGACCGAGCGCAAGCGCATTGCCGAGCTCAAGGAACAGGGTCTGTGGTTCGAGGACGACGAGACCGAGGCGGACGAGGACGACGGGGCCGCGCGATGAACGACGACGCTCTCGGTCGCATCGCCGAGGCGCTCGAGCGCCTCGCCCCCGCGCCGCTCGGCACGCCCGATTTCGACATGGCCGAGGCATTCGTCTGGCGCACTGCGCCGGACCGCCTGGACCCTGTCGCGCGGGTGAACCGGGTGCCGCTCGATCTGCTGCACGGGATCGAACGGTCGAAGGCCACGCTGCTTGAGAACACCCGCCGTTTCGCTGCCGGACATGCCGCCAACAACGCGCTGCTCTGGGGCGCGCGCGGCATGGGAAAATCAAGCATTGTCAAAGCGGTGCACGCGCAAGTTCGGGCAGAGGGCGAAGACCTGAAGCTGGTCGAGCTGCTGCGCGAGGACCTGCCGTCCGTGGGCCGTCTGCTGGGCCACCTGCGCGGGTCGGACAAACGCTTCGTGCTGTTCTGCGACGACCTGTCGTTCGGGCAGGACGACGCGCACTACAAGAGCCTCAAGGCGGTGCTGGACGGCGGCGTCGAGGGGCGTCCGTCAAACGTGCTGTTCTATGCCACCTCGAACCGCCGCCACCTGATGCCGCGCGACATGATCGAGAACGAACGCTCGAGCGCCATCAACCCGAGCGAGGCGGTCGAGGAGAAAGTGTCGCTCTCGGACCGTTTCGGCCTTTGGCTGGGCTTCCATCCGTGTTCGCAGGACGAGTACCTCGAGATGATCCGCGGCTACTGTGCGGCGCACGGGATCGAGGTCGATCCCGATACGCTCCATGCCGAGGCGATTGAATGGCAGGCCACGCGGGGGGCACGCTCGGGCCGGGTGGCGTGGCAGTTCTTCACCGACCTTGCCGGACGGCACGGCGTCGCGGTCTGAGCTCCGGGCGCGACAGCGCTTCTACAAAATGCGATTTGGTCTCTGAAGCCGCCTCCGCGCGCGCTGCGACCCTGCCAGGGCAGGGCGAAGCTGCGCATCCGGTCCCGTTCCGGATCCGGATGTCCGTGGGCCGACCCTCCTGCGGCGCCAGCGCGAGCGAGGCCGGTCGCGCCGGCCCCGCCTGACGCCGGCCTTATTGCAGGTAGATCATAGGATCGACGGACTCGAAGCCGTCGCGCACCTCGAAGTGCATCCGCGCGGGATCGCCCGCCTTGACCTTGCCGATGGTCTGACCGCGGCTGACACTGTCGCCCTTGGACACCGTGATCCCCTCGATATGCGTGTAGACCGTCAGCAGGTCGCCGGGGTGCTTCACCACGAGGATCGGGATGTCGTCGGTGTTGGTCGTGATCGCGGCCACGGTGCCCGAGGCCGCGGCCTTGACCGGCGTGCCGGCGGCGGCCGCGATGTCGATGCCGTCGTTCCGGCCCTTGCTGTACTCGCGCACGATGCTTCCCGAGACCGGCATCGCGAACTCGGCGCTCGACGAGCTGCTCTCGGTCGTTTCGCCGACGTCTGGGGCGGGCGCATCGGCAGGCGGCGCAGGCGTTGCAGAGGCTCCGGCCTCGGCGGTGCGCTGCGGCGACGGCTCGGGCGACTCTTCGGGCAGGGGCGTCGAGGATGACGGCGGCGTCGGCGTGGGCGAGCCCTGGCCCGGCTGGGTGGTCCGGGCGCTGCGGCTTTCGTCCGAGGGCTGCTCGAGCGCCACGGGGATCATCAGATACTGCCCCTCGCGCACCGAGAAGCTTTCGTCGAGGCCGTTCCATTCGGCCAGTGCGCGTGGCGTGACGTTGTAGAGCCGCGCGATGGTGAAAGCGGTCTCGCCGCGCTCCACCTGGTGTCGGACGGGCTCCACGCCGCCGGGCAGCGGCTGCGACGGCGTCGAGGCGCGCGGCTGCGCGCGGCTGGCCGGGGCGTTGTCGATGGCGTTGCCGGCGAGCGTCGCGATGTCGACCTGGCCCGCGGGCTGCAGCGCGCCGGTGGCGGGTGCCGCGCCGGTTGCGGGCGAGGGTTCGGCCACCCGGCGGGGAAGGGCCATGATCTCGCCCGCGCGCAGGGTGTCGCCGCTTTGCACGCCGTTGTAGCGGGCAAGCTCCTCGGCGGGCAGGCCCACGCGCGAGGCCAACGATTGCACGGTGTCGCCGCGCCGTGCCACGGCGACCTGGTAGTTGGGGTAGGAGATCACGCCGCGCGCGTCCGGCTCCGGCCGGTCGGCGGTGGCCGCAACCGCGGCCGAGGACGTGTCGAGCGGTCCGCCCATCCGCCCCCGCATGTCGAGATCGAGCGGCCCGTCGCCGCAGGCCCCGAGCGCGAGGACAAGGCCGAAGGCCGCGCCCGCGCGCAGGCGGGTCCGGCCGGGAACGTGAATGGTCTGGATCATCTCGGTCACCTCGGATGCGCCCCTTGTGCCCGGAGCGTCATGTGGATTTCGGACGCGTCTTGCCTGCGGTCGCGTCCCGTTCTGCCCATCTGCCCGCGCGTCGCCGCGGGGCACGTTCCTTCGGTCGCTGCGCCGCCGGTCGCGGGCGCATGTCCCGTCGGGCGGCTCATGTCTCGCGGCCCAACCCCTCGACCAGCGGGACGAAGCGGACCGATCTGAGTTCGTCGTAGTCGAAGCCCGTCTCGGTGCGCGTGACGCGGATCAGGCTTTGCACCGTGTCGGACTGGCCGACCGGCAGGACCATGATACCGCCGATCTTCAATTGGGCCAAGAGCGGCCCGGGCGGGTCCTCGGCCGCGGCGGTTACCAGGATACGGTCGAACGGCGCCTGCTCGGCAAGACCGTGGCTGCCGTCGGCCACGAAGGCTGTGATGTTGGCGAGCCCCAGCGTCTCGAACACTTCCCGCGCCTCGCGCACCAGGCGCCGATGGCGGTCGATGGTGTAGACCCGTCGCGCCAGCGCCGACAGGATCGCCGCCTGGTAGCCCGAGCCGGTGCCGATCTCGAGCACCTTGTCGCGGCTCGACAGCTGAAGCGCCTGCGTCATCAGCCCCACCACCGACGGCTGCGAGATGGTCTGCCCGCAGGCGATGGGCAGCGGCATGTCGTCGTAGGCGCGATCCGTGAAGTAGTGGCGGATGAAGGCGGCGCGGTCGATGCGCTCCATGGCGTTGAGCACGGCCGCGTCCGTCACCCCGCGCGAGCGCAGGGCGTAGAGGAACTGCATCTTGCGCTCGGCCTCGGCCGTCATGAGAACGTCCGCTCCAGCCCGTCGAGCGCGTCGTGCGCGGTCAGGTCCGCGCGCATCGGCGTGACCGAGATGTAGCCGGCGAGGTTCGCCTCGGCATCGGTGCCGGCATCGGTGGGCTTCTGCTGGTCGCCACCGCGAATCCACAGGAAGCGGCGTCCGGCCGGCGACAACTGCGGTTCGACCGAGAAGCCGGTGCCGTCGCGGCGGCCCTGGCGCACGACGCGGATGCCCGCCACGTCCCCGGCCGGAACCGGCGGGAAATTCACGTTGTAGAACAGCCGGTAGCCGGCCGCGTCGGTGGCGTCCTGCGGCACGTGGTCCAGGATCGCGCGCACCACCGCGGCGCCATGGGCGCGGGCGGAGGTGAACATGATTTCGGCGTCGCGGTTCGCCGGACCGATGAACTGCGACAGCGCAATGGCCGGGAGGCCCTGAAGCGCGCCTTCCATCGCCCCGCCGATCGTGCCTGAATAAAGCACGTTCTCGGCGGCGTTGTTGCCGCGGTTCACGCCCGACAGCACGAGGTCCGGCGGCGTGTTCTTGAGGATGTCGGTCAGGCCCGCCAGCACGCAGTCCGCGGGGCTGCCCTCGGCAGCGTAGCGGCGCGGCGCCAGTTCGCTGACCATCATCGGACGGGAATACGAGATGCAGTGCCCCACGCCCGACTGCTCGAAGGCCGGGGCCACGGTCCAGACCTCGCCGCCGTCGCCGGCCAGCTCGGACGCGATACCGTGCAGGACCTCGAGACCGCGGGCGTTGATCCCGTCGTCGTTGGTGATGAGAATGCGCATTGAGTGGTGCCCCCGATCGTTGCCACTCTGTAGGAAATGCCGGGCCGCGGGGCAAGCGGACCGGCGGTCGCGGACGGTTCAAGGTGGCCTTCCGGTCGCGGTCCGTCGCGGTCGGCATCCCGTGTCCGCGGGGCCGCCTCCGGGACGGCGCCGCAGGCGCCCGGACCCGGCGCGGACCCTCGTTCAGACGATGCCGGACAGGAGCCGCCTGGCCTCGTCGGACGGCTGCGCGAGCCCGTCGCGGTCCTCGCCGGGGTAGAACCGCGCGCGTGTGGCGGTCGGCATCGGCTGCGGCTGCACCACGTGGATCCGCGGCCCGAGTTCGGCGCGCTCGGCGGCCCACGACCGGGCCAGCGCGATCTGCGCGGCCTTGGTGGACCCGTAGTGGCCGAAGAACTTGGTTCCCGGCGCGTGGCTGTCCTCGAAGAACAGCGCGGTGCCCTCGGTGCCGAGAAGCGGCGCGATGAAGGGCACGAGGTGCCCCATTGCCGAGACGTTCACCTCGACCGCGCGGGCCCAATCCTTGGCCGCGAGGTGGTCGACGGGCGTGAGCGGCCCGGCCTCGACGGCGGTATGCGCCCAGAGCGCCAGCCCGCCCCAGCGATCGTGGATCGACCGGCAGAGCTGCGCCATCGCGTCGCGGTTGGTGATGTCCATCGGCGCGAGCGTCGCCGCGCCGCCGGCCGCCTGGATGCGGTCGTCGAGCTCTTCGAGCGCGCCCACGGTGCGGGCGACGGCGACGACGTGGTGCGTGGCGGCAAGGACTTCGGCGAGGGCGGCGCCGAGGCCGCGCGATGCGCCGGTGACGAGGGCAACGGGTCTGGACATGGCCCGGCTCGTGACGCGCGCCGCGCGGCTTGTCAAGCGGCCCTCAGCCGCCCGGCATCTCGATCCAGCGCGCGCGCCCGCCCCGGGTCAGCAGCGCCACGCGGGTCTCGTCGATGGCGACGATGGTGTGACGGCCAAGCCGTTCGCCCTTCCGGACGCGGGCAACCTTGCCGTCGGGCGTGCGCAACAGCGCCTCGGGGGCGTTCTCGTCGCCGTACACACCGAGGACCATCGTGTCGTGACGGTCGAAATCGGCGTGGGTGGTCGCGGTCTTCGCCACGTTTTCGGGCGTCGCCGCGTCGTTCGTCTCTGCCATGACACAGCCTCCGTTCGCAGGGTCGAACGGGCGCATAAGGCCCGATGGACGCGAGGGAAAGCGGGGGTGCCGGGCCTCGGCGGCGCGGCGCCGACGGCTGCGCGCGAGTTGGCCGATCAGCCCTTGAGGTGCGGCCGAAGGTCCTCTCCGGCCGCGGCGTAGAGGTCGAGCAGCGCGTCGAAGGTCAGCCCCTGGGCCTGGGCCTCGGCGAGGGCGCCGTCCGCTGCGCGGAATACCGGCCGCTCGGCGGCGGACGCGGCCTCCAGCGTGCCGGCGGCGCGACCGAGCGGGCCGAGATCGTTGGCCGATTGCGCGGGGCAGGGAGCGGGCGTCCTGCCCTCGGCCAGCGCATCGAGCGTGGCGTAGAAATCCTCGGGCGCAACCTCGACCCAGATCGCGAGCAGCGCGGCGTCGTCGGCGCCGCGCACGGGCAGGGTGACCACGGCGCGCAGGTAGCGCGCCTCGCCAGCCCGGCAGAGTTCGGACGACAGCTTGTCCTCTCCCGCCTCCAGCACCTCTGCATCGCCGCGCGGGCCATGCGGCCACGCGTCAGGATGCTCGAACACGAGGTCCACGAGGCCGCCGAAGCTGCGACCGCAGCAGGGGCACACATAGTCGGGATCGTTCAGCCGCCGCCAGCGCGCGTCGAGGTCGAGAAGGTTCACTCGGCCGCCGTCTTGAGCCGGAAGCCCTGCTCGATCTGGTCGGACGGCTCCACCGGGTATTCGCCGGAGAAGCAGGCGTCGCAGTATTGCGGCCGTTCGGGATCGCGACCCTTGGCCTCGCCCACCGCGCGGTAGAGGCCGTCGAGCGAGATGAATTTCAGCGAATCCACGGCGAGGTGGTCGCGCATCTCGTCCTCGGACATCGAGGCGGCCAGGAGCTTTTCGCGCTGGGGCGTGTCGACACCGTAGAAGCACGGCCACGCCGTCGGCGGCGAGGCGATGCGGAAGTGGACCTCGGCCGCGCCGGCGTCGAGGATCATCTCCTTGATCTTGCGCGAGGTGGTGCCGCGCACCACCGAGTCGTCCACGAGGATCACGCGCTTGCCGCGGATCAGCGCGCGGTTCACATTCAGCTTGAGACGCACGCCCATGTTGCGGATCTGCTCGGTCGGCTCGATGAAGGTCCGGCCCATGTACTGGTTGCGGATGATCCCCATTGCATAGGGGATGCCGGATTCCTGGCTGAACCCGATGGCCGCGGGCGTCCCCGAATCGGGCACGGGACAGACGATATCGGCCTCGACCGGCGCCTCGCGCGCCAGTTCCACCCCGATCTGCCGGCGCGTCTCGTAGACCGAGCGCCCGCCGATGATCGAATCGGGGCGCGAGAAGTAGACGTGCTCGAAGATGCAGAACCGCGCGCGGCGCGGGCGGAAGGGCCGGATGCTTTCGACGCCGCCCTCAGGCGTGATCACGACCATCTCGCCGGGCTCGATCTCGCGGACGAACTCGGCGCCGATGATGTCGAGCGCGCAGGTCTCGGAGGACAGGACCCAGCCGTCGCCCACGCGTCCCAACACCAGCGGGCGCACGCCCAGCGGGTCGCGTACGCCGATCAGCTTGGTGCGCGTCATCGCCACGACCGAGAACGCGCCCTCGACCCGGCGGAGCGCGTCTTCCATCCGGCTGGGAATGTCGCGCTGCAGCGAGCGGGCCATGAGGTGGATGATGCACTCGCTGTCCGACGACGACTGGAAGATCGACCCGCGGTCGATCAGCTCGCGGCGCAGGGCGTTGGCATTGGTGATGTTCCCATTGTGCGCGATGGCCGCGCCGCCCATCGAGAACTCGCCGAAGAAGGGCTGGACGTCGCGCAGCTGGGTCGGCCCCTTGGAGCCGGACGTCGAATATCTCACGTGTCCGATGCCGAGCGCGCCGGGCAGGGTTTCCATTAGCGATTGCGACGTGAAGTTGTCGCGGACGTAACCGAACTTGCGCGCCGAGTTGAAACCGTGCTCGGGATCGTAGGTGACGATGCCGCCGGCTTCCTGGCCGCGGTGCTGCAACGCATGCAGTCCGAGCGCCACGAAGTTCGCCGCGTCGGCCACGCCGACCACGCCGAAGACGCCGCATTCCTCGTGCAGCGTATCGCCGTCGCCGTCCGGATCCACGGCTCCGAAATCGAAAGGATGAGAAGGGGGCAGGGTCGAGGACACGGGCAGGCTCCGCTGGGTCTCGTTACGGCGGCTGTCTATGCGACCGAGCCGCGCTTGTCACGCCCATGTCACCAAAGCGTAAACGAGAGCCGAAAAAACCTGCGGCCAGTTGGCGCAACCGGGCGGAAATGGTGACGAAGTCACCTAACTGACGGGCAAGACGGCGTAAGCCCCACACGCAGAACAACCACAAGGGTGCGACATGGACACATTCATGGGACTCGATGCGGTCGTCCTGGCACGGATCCAGTTCGGCTTCACGGTGGCCTTCCACTTCATCTTCCCGGCCTTCACCATCGGGCTCGCCAGTTTCCTGATGGTCCTGAACGGGTGGTACCTGTGGTCCAAGGATCAGGCCTACCTGAACCTCTTCAATTACTGGGTGAAAATCTTCGCCATCACCTTCGCGATGGGCGTCGTGTCGGGCATCGTCATGTCCTACCAGTTCGGCACCAACTGGTCGGTGTTCTCGGATCGCACCGGGCCGGTTCTCGGGCCGCTGATGGCCTACGAGGTGCTGACGGCGTTCTTCCTGGAGGCGGGCTTCCTCGGGATCATGCTGTTCGGCCGGGACAAGGTGGGCAATGGGTTGCACATGGTCGCGACCGTCATGGTCGCCGTGGGCACCGCCATATCGGCCACGTGGATCCTGTCGGTGAACTCGTGGATGCACACTCCCGCGGGCTTCGGTGTCAACGAAGCCGGGCAGTTCGTCCCCGAGGACTGGTGGCAGGTCATCTTCAACCCGTCCTTCCCCTACCGCCTCGTGCACACCCTGACCGCGGCCTACCTGACCACCGCGTTCATCGTCGGCGGCGTGGGGGCGTGGAACCTTCTGCGAGGCCGGCGCGAGAACAAGAGCGTCCGCAAGATGTTCTCGATGGCGATGTGGATGGCCGCGATCGTGGCGCCGTTGCAGATCGTCTTCGGTCACGAGCAGGGCCTCAACACCTACGAGTACCAGCCCACCAAGGTGCTGGCGATGGAGGGGCATTTCGAATCCTACGATGACGGCATCCCGCTGATCCTGTTCGGCATCCCCGATCAGGAGGCCGGCGAGATGAAGTTCGAGCTGGCCATCCCCAAGATCGGCGGGCCGATTCTCGGCAAGGGCTGGAACGCCTCAATGGAGGGCCTCGACACCGTGCCCGAGGCCGAACAACCTCCGGTCGGCATCGTCTTCTGGTCGTTCCGGATCATGGTGGGCATCGGCTTCCTGATGATGGGCCTTGGCTTCTGGTCGCTGTTGTCGCGGTTCCGCGGCCGTCTCTATGACGACCGCTGGCTGCAACGCGCGGCGCTGGTGATGGGACCGTCGGGCCTCGTCGCCGTCATTGCCGGCTGGATCACCACCGAGGTCGGGCGGCAGCCCTACGTGGTCTACGGCGAGATGCTGACCTCCGAGGCGGCGTCTCCGCTGGGGGCGAGCGCCGTGGGCGCCTCGCTGATCGCTTTCATCGTGATCTACTTCGCGGTGTTCGGGGCGGGCGTCGGCTACCTCATCAAGCTGATGAGCCGCGAACCCGAACGGGTGGAGCCCGACGACGAGCCCGGACCGCTGCGCGCCGCGGGCATCGTGCCCGGCACGCAGATGCCGCCCTCGGGCCGCGCGCAACCGGCAGAATAAGGAAAGACGAACGATGGACGGACTCGGAGTATCCTTCGACCTCACCGTGGCCTGGGCGCTGCTTCTGGCCTTCGCGGTCTATGTCTACGTCGTGCTCGACGGCTTCGACCTCGGGATCGGCATCCTCTACCCCTTCTTCCGTTCGAAGGAGGACCGCGACCTGATGATGAACTCGGTCGCGCCGGTCTGGGACGGCAACGAGACATGGCTGGTTCTGGGGGGCGGCGGCCTGTTCGCCGCGTTCCCGCTGGCATACGCGATCATCCTGCCTGCGCTTTACCCGCCGATCATCGCGATGCTGCTGGCGCTGATCTTCCGCGGCGTCGCGTTCGAGTTCCGGTGGAAGGCCGCGTCCCCGTTCCAGGAATGGTTCTGGGACGGCGCCTTCATCGGCGGTTCGACCGTGGCGGCGCTGGCGCAGGGCATCACGCTGGGGGCGCTGCTGCAGGGCATCGACGTGGACGGCCGGTCCTATGGCGGTGGCTGGTGGGACTGGCTGACGCCCTTCTCGCTGCTGTGCGGCGTGTCCGTGGTGCTGGGCTACGCCTTCATGGGCGCGACGTGGCTCAACATGAAGCTTCTTGGTGACATCCAGCATAAGGTGCGCCGGATGGCGCGCGTTTTCGGGATCGCGACCGTGGCCTGCATCGTGCTGGTCAGCCTCTGGACCCCGTTCCTGGAGCAGGAATACTTCGCCCGCTGGTTCGGCTTCCCCGAGGCGCTGGTCGTGGCGCCGGTGCCGCTGCTGGTGGCATTGATCGCCTGGCAGCTCTGGGTGCGGATCGACAACCCGGGCAACGACTGGGTGCCCTTCGTGCTGACCATGGCGCTGTTCCTGCTGTGCTTCGTGGGACTCGGCATTTCGATGTGGCCGCACGTGATCCCGCCGGCCGTGACGATCTACGACGCCGCGAGCCCCGCCAAGTCGCAGCTCTTCATGTTCGTGGGGGCGATCGTGCTGGTTCCGATCATCCTGGCCTATTCGGGCTACGCCTACTGGGTCTTCCGCGGCAAGCTGAAGCCAGGGGAGGGCTACCACTGATGATGAGACGCATGGGATGGTTCGTCCTGATCTGGGCGCTGTCCGTGGGCGCGCTCGGCATCGTGGCCTACGGCATCCGCCTGATGATCCTCTGACGACGAAACGGCCCGCGCCCCACGCGGCGCGGGCCGTTTCACATCGCGGGTCGGACCCGCGCCCGACACGCGGAGCAGGGGGCGCAGCCGTGAAGGCGCGCACTGCCGGCCAATCCTACAGTGACCTTCCCCGCAGAAGAAAACGCGCCGCGGACGATCCGTCCCGGCGCGCTCCTTGTCGTATCTCGCGGCGGTGTCCCGCCGGGCAGGTCTCAGGCGTCGTTGGCGTCGGGGGCGACGCAGATGCCGACGAGCTGCTCGTATTGCGTGGTCACCCAGCCGAGCGCCTGGTCGGGGTTCTGCGCTTCGATCCGGTCGGTGAATTGCGAGAACACTGCCGCCGAGCGGCTGTTCTCGACCATCTCGACCGTCTCGGTGGTGACGATGGTCTCGTAGAGGAAGAAGCCGATCGCCACGAGGAGGATGCCGCGCGCCACGCCGAACAGGAAGCCGAGGCCCTGATCCAGCCCGCCGAGCGCCGAGCGCTGGACGATGGACGAGAACAGCGGCGTGAACAGCGACACCACGATCAGCGCCAGCGCGAACACCGCCGCGAAGGCCGCGATGATCGACAACTCGCAGCTGTCGGAGAGGAATTCACCCACCACGGGGATTTCGGACATCAATGGCTGTGCTTGCGGGGCGAACATGAACGCCAGGATCGCGGCGGCGACCCATCCCACGATGGCCAGCACCTCGCGCACGAGGCCGCGCGAGTAGGCCAGCAGGGCGGACAAGACGATGACAACCGCCACCACGGCGTCGATGACGGTAAAGCCTTCCATGAACCCTGCCTTCAGCCTTCTACAGAATGTGACGCTAGCCTGCGCCGAAGATCTCGCCGACGAAGGACGTCAGATCTCCCATCTGGGTCAGAGACAGGCCGGACGCGTCGCCCGCCTTGCCGCCCCGTGGCGCGATCGCAGCGGTGAAACCAAGTTTCCGCGCCTCTTTCAACCTGTTTTCGGTCTGTGCCACCGGGCGTAAGGCCCCCGAGAGTGAGATCTCGCCGAAAACCACGGTCTCGGCGGGCACGGCGACGTCCTCGCGCGCCGACAGGAGCGCCGCGGCGACGGCGAGATCGGCCGCCGGTTCGCCGATCTTCATGCCGCCGGCGACGTTGAGGTAGACGTCGAGCCCCGCGAACGGGATCCCGCAGCGCGATTCCAGCACCGCGAGGATCATGGCCAGGCGTCCCCCGTCCCAGCCCACAACCGACCGGCGGGGCTGCGATTGGGGGGTGGGGGCGACAAGAGCCTGCAACTCGCAGAGGACCGGACGCGTGCCCTCGATCCCGGCGAACACCACCGAGCCGGGCGCGGGCTGGCCGCGTTCGGACAGGAACAGTGCCGAGGGGTTCGGCACCTCGGACAGCCCGCCGCCGGTCATCTCGAACACGCCGATCTCGTCCGCGGGGCCGAAGCGGTTCTTGACGCTGCGCAGGATCCGGAACTGGTGGCCGCGCTCGCCCTCGAAGTAGAGCACGGTATCGACCATGTGCTCGACCACGCGCGGCCCGGCGATCTGGCCGTCCTTGGTGACGTGGCCGACCATGACCACCGCCGCGCCGCGCTTCTTGGCAAAGCTCGTGAGTTCGTGGGCGGCGGCGCGCACCTGGCTTACGCTGCCCGGCGCGCTGTCGACAGTGTCGGCCCACATGGTCTGGATCGAGTCGATGATGACGAGATCCGGACGCTCGGCCTCGAGCGTCGCGAGGATATCGCGCAGGTTGGTTTCGGCCCCGAGGCGCACGGCTGCGTCCCTCAGGCCCAGCCGTTCGGCCCGCATCCGCACCTGCGCCGAGGCTTCCTCGCCGGAGATGTAGACGGTGCGCAGACCGGACCCGGCGAAGGCCGCCGCGCCCTGCAAAAGCAGCGTGGACTTGCCGATACCCGGATCCCCGCCGACCAGGATGGCGCTGCCGGGGACCAGGCCGCCGCCCAGCACGCGATCGAGCTCGTCCAGGCGGCTGGCGGTGCGCGGGGGCGGGGCCTCGGCGTGCGACAGGTCGGTCAGCGGAACCGTGCGGCCCTTGTTGCGATCCAGCGCCTTGGCAGGTGGGCCGGAGGTCGCGCGTTCCTCGTGGATGGTGTTCCACGCCCCGCAGGCTTCGCAGCGGCCCGACCACTTGGACGAGGTCGCGCCGCAGGCGGAACAGACGAAGACGGTGGATGCACGGGCCATGCCCGGCCTTTACGCCCGAAGGCAGGCCGGGCTCAAGCGGTCACTCTGCCGCGCGCTGGTTGAGGATCGACACGATACGCGCGTCGTCCTGATGCGGGGCTGCCTCGCGCCATGCGGCGACCTGCGCGGCCCCCGGCGTGTCGTCACCGTTCGCGGGCGTGTCGACCTCGGCTGCATGGGTCGGTGCGGTCTCGACCTCGTGAAGCTCGGGCAGGAGCACGGTCAGCTCGTCGCAGAGGCGCGTCAGCTCGGATTCGGCGATGGCCTCGTCCATCTCGACCCGGTCGAGCCATGTGCGGATGTCCGTTGCCACGACCTTGGCGTGGTCGAGGCGCTGGTTGAAGTCCTCGACCTCCTGCTGGCGCTGGATCAGGAAATCCCGCGCGCGGGCCACGTTGCGGTCGGAATAGACATTTGCCAGCTCGCTCGAGAGGTGGCTCATCTGCGATGCGATCTCGAGCACGGAAGGCTCGAGATCCGACAGGTCGGGATGCTCGCGCAGGAATGCCATGCGCTCGCGGATCGCGTCGAACTCGCCCTTGAGCTGGAAGACGCCTTCGCGGTCGGCGCGGTGGGCGACCTGGTAGGCCGTGGCGACGTCCTGCATCCCGATGTGAAAGCGGCGGTGCGATTGTTCCAGCGCCATGACGCGGGCGTTGGTCGGCAGGAAGAAGCACAGGCCGAGGGCGAGAACAGCAAAGCCGCTCTGAACGAAGGGTCCGGCTTCCGGGAAGGTGGCATCACCGAAGGCGAGCGGCAGGGACAGCCAGTTTGCCTCGCCGATTATGCAGGCCAGCGTATATCCGCCCAAGCCAAGGGCGAGTGCTGCCAACATGAGCACAGCCAGCCGTTGCATCAGGAATTGCACGAGAAAAAACACCGAGCGAGCCGTAGTCATAATGTGACGTCCCCAAGTTCGTACCGTCGACCACCGGAGTGGTGGCGATTTAATGCCGAACGCGCTCAGTTTGTGAAAGTTTCCCTGTCGGGGGTATTGAATTCTTAAATTTTCGAAATTTCGTGCGTTCAAGCGATATGGCTAATGCGACTCACCATACCAGTTTTTGATTAATCCGGCGACTGTTTCTGCAAGGGCGACAGCGCAAGGGCTGCAAGGACGCAGAACGAGAAGAGATAAAGGCCCCACGCGGTCTCGACTCGGCCAACGCCCACGCCCTTCGCGATCACCACGTACAGCGCCACGAGGAACACGTCGGCCATCGCCAGCCGTCCGACCACGTGCACGGCGCGTCCGACGACGGCAGGCGCCGGGCGCAGGGTGAGCCATGCCATCCCGGCAAGCTTGGCGTAGGGCGCGATTACCGCGAAGAGCGCGACCAGAAGCGCCAGCGCGCGGTCGCTTTGCCACAGGACGGACAGGCCGCTGAGGACGCTGATCTCGCTCATCCCGAAGAACGGCAGAACGCCCGCCCGCAAGAGCGGCGCGGTCCACGCTACCGGGTAGAGAAGGGCCAGCACGCCGATCGCCATGAGGCGCAGGCGCCGTCCGGTGGTCATGCCAGACGCGCCAGCGCGAAGAGGAGGGCAAGCGCCAGCGCACCGGCGGCGAGCAGCGCGTCGATCCAGCGACCGCGTCCGCCGGGAAGTCGGCCCGCGATGGCGATGACGAGCGCCACGATCGCCGGCCACGCCCAGCCGCCACCCCAGCGCGCCGCCCGCGCGGCCTCTCGGAACCACGCCGCGTCCTGCTGGCTGATCGCTGGCGCGAGCATCACGGCGACGCCAAGAGCTGCCAGCAGCGTCGCGACCACCGCCAGACCCCGCGCGGGACCGCGGCACACCGCGGCCCGGGCGAGTCCGGTGAGGAACAGCAGGGGGAAGACCGCGACGCGCTGGACGAAGAACAGCGCCACCACGGGCCAGGGCGGCTGGAGGAAGGTCTCCACCCGTCCGGCCTCAGCTGCCGACGTAGCGGCGGCGGTAGCGCGGACCGAGGGCGGTCAGGATCTCGTAGCCGATGGTGCCGGCGGCATCGGCGACCGTGTCGATTGACTGGTGCCGCCCGAGCACCTCGACCGTGTCCGGCACGGTCCCGGCATCGGTGACATCTACGCCGATCAGATCCATCGACACGCGGCCGACCACCTTGCAGCGCGACTCGCCGGCATAGACCCAGGCCTCGGGGCCCATGATGCGGTGCAGGCCGTCGGCGTAACCCGCCGCGATCGTGGCGATGCGGCTCGGCCGTTCGGCGATCCAGGTATTCCCGTAGCCGACGCTCTCGCCGGGCGCGACATCCCGCACCTGGATCACCGGCACGTCCAGATGTGCCACAGGCACCGCATCCACGAAGGGCAGGCCACCGTAAAGACCGATCCCCGGACGTGCCACGTCGAACTGGTAGTCCGGGCCCAGCAGGATGCCGCCCGTGGCCGACAGCGAACGCGGCGCGTCGATGTCGTCCGTCATCTCGCGGAAGACACGCAGCTGGTGCGCGTTCATGGCGTGGGACGGGTCGTCCGCACAGGCGAGGTGGCTCATGATGAGCTCGGGCGCCTGCTGCGTGGCGATATCGCGCAGGGCCGCCCATTCGGCAGGCTCCATGCCCAGCCGGTTCATGCCCGAGTCGAGCTGGATGCCGAAAGGATGGCCCGGCAGCGCCTCGACGTGCATGACCATCTGATCGATGGAGTTCAGCATCGGCACGAGCCGCGCGTCGCGGATCAAGGGCGCATCGCCCTCCATGTGGCCGTTGAACACGCAGATGTTCGGGCCCTCGCCGAGAATGCGCCGCAGCGCGGCACCTTCTTCGGCCAGCGCGACGAAAAAGGTCCGGGCGCCTTCGCGGGCGAGGCGCGGCGCGACCTGCGCGGCGCCCAGCCCGTAGGCGTCGGCCTTGACGACGGCGCCCGTCTCGCCGGCCATTTGCCGGGCGAGGGTGCGCCAGTTCGACGCCAGCGCGTCGAGGTCGATGGTAAGAAGCGGTGCGGCCATGCCGGGATGTCTGGCAGGTGCACCGGGAGCGTCAAGCCGTTTCGTGCCCACGGGCGGCGCGGCTGGCCGGATGCCGCGCGGATGCTTGGCGGCCGGGCAAACAGCAGCAGGCCGGCGCGCCGGTCCGAAGGGGCTTATGCGAGGCGCGACGGCCGGCAAAGGCATTGGTGTTGATCCGGAAACGGCACGGCGCGTGCGCGCAAGATCGTTGCGCTCCCGGGCCTGTGCATAATTTTCGGGGCCCGCGAGAGCGGACGCGTTTTCCACCGGGGTTCAACGGATAGGTACAGCCTTACAGGGCGCAACGCGCTTCAGGCGGCACGCGAAAAGTCGCCCGTAAACGACTGAAATATATACACATCACAGGGCTGTGAAGCCGCGCGGTCCATCCGCGCACGGGAAATACACCCCCGCCCACAGCTTGTGGATAAGTGCGGGGACGAATTTCCGGCCGGGGACAAGTGCGGGTCTCTCAGAAGCTCTCGACCTGGTTCTGCTGCCAGGGCTTCACGAGGTTGCCGAAGCGGGTGAACTGGCCTTCGAAGCTCAGCTCCACAGTGCCGATGGGACCGTGACGCTGCTTGCCGATGATGACCTCGGCGCGACCGTGCAGGCGCTCCATTTCTTCCTGCCACGCGGCCATCCGTTCGAGGTCGTGATCGCCGGGCTTCTCGCGCTCCTTGTAGTACTCCTCGCGGAACACGAACATCACCACGTCGGCGTCCTGCTCGATCGAGCCCGATTCGCGCAGGTCCGACAGCTGCGGCCGCTTGTCGTCGCGGCTTTCCACCGTCCGGCTGAGCTGCGAGAGCGCCACGACGGGAATGTTCAGCTCTTTCGCGATGGCCTTGAGACCCATGGAGATCTCGGCGATCTCCTGCACGCGGTTGTCGCCCTTGCCGGTGCCGCGCACGAGCTGAAGGTAGTCGACCATCAGCACGTCGAGCCCGTGCGTCCGCTTGAGCCGCCGCGCGCGGGCCGCGAGCTGCGCGATGGGCAGGGCCGGCGTGTCGTCGATGAAGAGTGGGCAGGCTTCTAGCGCCTTGGCGGCCTCGACGAAGCGGCGGAACTCGTCCTCGTGCATGTCGCCGCGGCGGATCTGCTCGCTCGGCACCTCGGCGGCCTCGGACAGGATCCGCGCGGCCAGCTGCTCGGCCGACATCTCGAGCGAGTAGAAGCCGACGACGCCGCCTTCGACCGCACCCTCGGTGCCGTCTGGCTTCGTGCCCTTGCGGTAGGCCTTGGCGACGTTGAACGCGATGTTGGTTGCCAGCGACGTCTTGCCCATCGACGGACGCCCGGCGAGGATCAGCAGGTCTGAGGGGTGCAGCCCGCCGAGTTTGCGGTCGAGGTCCACGAGGCCCGTGGAGATACCCGAAAGCTGGCCTTCGCGCTGGTAGGCGGCATTGGCCACGTTCACCGCGTCGGTCACCGCGCGCAGGAACGACACGAAGCCCTTCTCGCCCTGGCCCTGCTCGGCCATGCGGTAAAGCTCCTGCTCGGCCTCGACGATCTGCTCCTTGGGCTCGGACGAGACGTCGATCTTGGCGGCCTTGGCCGAGATGTCGCGCCCGAGCGCGATCAGGTCCCGGCGCACGGCGAGATCGTAGATCATCTGAGCGTAGTCGCGTACCGCGAAGGACGACACCGCGGCACCGGCGAGCCGCACGAGATAGGCGCCGCCGCCCAGCTCCTTGAGGCCCTCGTCCTCTTCCATAAAGGCCTTGAGCGTCACCGGAGAGGCCAGCTGGTTGCGTGCGATGCGGGCGGCCGCGACCTCGTAGATCTTGGCGTGGACCGGATCGTAGAAGTGCTTGGCCGAGATCACAGACGCGACGCGGTCGTAGACGTCGTTGTTGGTCAGGATCGCGCCGAGAAGCTGCTGCTCGGCCTCGACGGAGTGGGGCAGGGTGTCGGCTGTCGCGGTCTCCGGGCTGTCGGTGCCCTCGCCGATCGGCTTGGCGCCCGTGGGGTCGAATGCGGTGACCTGCGTCATCCCTGCGCTCCTCGAATCCATCGTTCTGTCTGAGGAGGCCCGGATACTAAGAAACCGCTACCGGGGGCAAAATGTATAACCCTGTGGATTACTCGCGAATGGCCCCGGATGCCCCCGCAGGCGGTCGATGTTGCGGCCGCCCGCGAGGGTCATACCAGATGCGGTGAGCTCGATCCAGCTGACTTTACCTAGCGTCAGCGCTTACCCGCCTTTGCGTTCTGCCTGCCATTTACGCGGATCGTTCAGGAACGCCTCGACTTCGCTGAGGGTGCCGGCGTCGAACGAGTCGCGCGCGCGGGCTTCGGCCAGCACGTCCCACCAGGTGCAGAGGTGGTGCAGCGCCACGCCGTGCGCGCCGAGATTGTCGAGCGTCTCGGGGTAGATGCCGTAGTAGAAGATCACCGCCGTGTGGCCGCACTCGGCGCCCGTCTCGCGGATCGCGTCCACGAAGGACAGCTTCGAGCCGCCGTCGGTCGCGAGGTCCTCGACCAGAAGCACGCGCTGGCCCTCGGTCATCGCGCCCTCGATGCGGGCGTTGCGGCCGTAGCCCTTCGGCTTCTTGCGCACATAGGTCATCGGCAGCGCCATGCGCTCGGCCACGAGTGCGGCAAAGGGGATGCCTGCGGTCTCGCCGCCTGCGATGTTGTCGAACGCTTCCAGTCCCGCGTCGCGCATCACCGTGAGCGTCAGGAAATCCATCAGCGTCGAGCGCACCCGCGGAAACGAGATCAGCTTGCGGCAGTCCACGTATGTCGGCGACGGCAGCCCCGAGGCGAGCGTGAACGGCTCGTCCGCGTTGAAGTGCACCGCGCCCACGTCCAGCAGCGCGCGGGCGGTCAGGCGGGCGATCTCCTCGCGCGGAGGGTAGGCGGCGGGGATTGTCATGGGCAGGTCTCCGGAAGGGGGTCGTGCGCGGTCAGCGCGCCACGCGCCAGGTCAGCGGGAAGCCGGGGTTGAAAACGGTGATACGATCCTCGCCGGCGTCGATCTTCTCGGGCATTCCTTCAGGCGCGGCCTTTTCCAGGGTCATCTCGGCCTCGTTCGGCGACAGACCGTAGAAGGCGGGGCCGTTGAGCGAGGTGAACGACTCCAGGGTGTCGAGGGCCCCGTCGGCGTCGAAGACCGTGGCCAGCAGCGCCATCGCGTTGGTGGCTGTGAAGCAGCCGGCACATCCGCAGGCGGCTTCCTTCGCGTGATCGGGATGCGGCGCGCTGTCGGTGCCGAGGAAGAACCGGCCTTCGCCCGAGGTCGCCGCGGCCCGCAGCGCGAGGCGGTGGATCTCGCGCTTTGCGACGGGCAGGCAGTAGTAGTGCGGCCGGATCCCGCCAACCAGCAGCTGATTGCGGTTCAGCACGAGGTGATGCGCGGTGATAGTCGCGCCGAGGTCGTCGCCCCCGGCCTTCACGTACTCGACGCCCTCGCGCGTGGTCACGTGCTCCATGATGACGCGCAGGCCGGGCACGTCGCGGCGCAGCGGCTCCAGCACACGATCGATGAACACGGATTCGCGGTCGAAGATATCCACCGTGCTGTCCGTGACCTCGCCGTGGACGCAGAGCGGCAGGCCGATCTCGGCCATCTTCTCGAGGACCGGACGCACGCGGTCGATATCCCGCACGCCGGAGGCCGAATTCGTCGTGGCCCCTGCCGGATACAGCTTGACCGCGGTCACGAGCCCGTCGGCATGGGCTTTCGCCACGTCCTCGGGATCGGTGTCCTCGGTCAGGTAAAGGGTCATCAGCGGCTCGAACTCCGCGCCCTCGGGCAGGGCCTGCAGGATGCGGTCGCGATAGGCGCGCAGGTCGTCGCCGGTCACCACCGGCGGCACGAGGTTGGGCATCACGATGGCGCGGCCGAAGTCGCGCGCGCTTTCGGGAAGGACCGCGCGCAGAACATCGCCGTCGCGCAGGTGCAGGTGCCAGTCGTCGGGACGGCGGATCGTCAGGGTCTCGGTCATGCCGAGGCGGTTAGCAGAGGCCCGCGCGCCGCGCCAGAGCCTTGGCGGCCGGAGGTGCGGGGCTCAGTCCTCGGCGGACGCGGCCGGGGTCGGGCGCGACGACCGGTCTGACTCGGCCGCCTCGATCGCTTGCAGGCGGCGACGGAAGCGCGGGGCGCGCATCCGGCCCGAAACGTTCCGGCACAGAAGCTTCACGAGGAAGGTCCGCTCGTCCTGCTCCAGGCGGGCGAGGAGGCGGCGCAGGTAGCCGCCGTAGCCGCGACGGGCCCGAAGCATCCTGGCGAAGCTCGGCGTATCGAGCGTGTCCTGCATGGCCGCCCGGACCAGGTCCCCGTGGAAACCCATCGCGACGATGTCGCCTTGCAGCGCGCCGCCCATGGACGGCATCCGGAACCGCTGCACGTTGCGCCGGGCAAAAAGGGCCGAGTGCATGGCGTCGAGCGGCTCGCGCGGATCGTAGAGGATGGTCGCGCGTGTGGCGGCGTCCAGCATGTCGGGGGCGTAGCCGTACCGGTTGGTGAACGAGGTCCGCCGCTTGAGCGTAAAGCGATCGTCCCACTCGGTCATGCGCGGATCGAGCGTCGCCTGCGGGTGCAGGGCCAGCACGCGCGCACCCGGCGCGGCCACCGAGAACGCACAGGCTGCGTAGCCGCACGATCCCGCACCGTAGAACAGGATGCGGTCGAACTCGTCGAAAAAGCCGTCGTCGTTCAGTTGGTCGAAGAATCCGTAGACGCGCGACTCGCGGAACCAGGTGTCCTGCGAGGACACGAGCGCCAGGTGCGACCATCCTTCGGTCTCGGCCAGTGCCTGACCGAGCGGCAGGCCGGTGTCCGACAGCGCCCGGATGCCGGGGAAGGTTTCGAACGTCACCAGAAGCGTGTCGCCCTCGGCTTCGAGGAAATGCGCGTGGTGCCGTTGGCCGAGCGGCTCGTAGAACCCGTGCGCCTCGCCGCGCCGCTTCATCTCCGCGACCCAATCGGGATAGGCGAGGTCCAGAAGGTCCTCGGCGCGGTCGTCGTCGTTCGGCATTGCCACTCGTCCTCTCGTCGTCCGGTCGGGCCGAACGTTGAATCGAAGGTGAAGGTGCCGCCGCTTTCGGGCGGAAATGCGCCGCAGGTTTGGAAATTAGGAGAAAGTCGGGCGATCCGCCGCGTCACGGGCACGTTGCCCGAGCGTCAGAAGCTGCTGTGCCACGGCGCGCGGCAAGGGCCGCGAGGGGGGCGTCATCAGCAGCCGTCCGTAAAGCGCGCGGAAGGGTTCGGCCATCAGGAGCGCCTCGAACCGGGTCTTGCGCCACGCGACGGCGGCGGTATGGAGCCGCGCGAGGTCCGGGTCGGCGGCCAGTTCGGCCCGGAGGGCATCCACCTGCGGGGCGAACGCAAGGATACTCTCGTCGGTATCGGTGTTGAAGTTGCGCTCGACCCAGTAGTCGAGGCCCAGCCGGTCCGAGGCATGGACCGCGCGCCCGCGGTCGGCCTTGAGCACGTAGCTTTCGCAGTCCCCCAGCGGATAATGGTTGAGCTGTGCCAGTGCGTAGTTGTCTCGGCCGAAGGGCGAGAAGATGCGCCCCGTGCGGAACGCTTCGGGCAGTTCGCGCCCGGCGCCGTCGAACCATCGGGCGGCGTCCGCGCGCCCGGCGACCGGCGCGCGGGGCCGGTGCACGCCGGGTTTGCGGTAGGTCCCGTCGGCCCGGTAGAGTGTCTTGAACATCGCCGCGCGCCACGGCCAGTCCAGCACCGCGGGAGCGGCGCGCGTGAACCGGCGCGGCACCGGCACGTCGGCATAGCGCGCCTGTCCCGCGTTCCCGAACAGCCGCCATGTCAGAGTGATCGCGTCGGCCTCGGGCAGGGCGGCAATGAGGTCGGGCAGGGTGCGCCCGCCCACGTGCACGTTGACGAACTCGTCCACGTCCAGCGGCAGGATCCAGTCGGCACCCGCCACCTCGGGCGTGCCCGCAGCGTGGTTCAGCGCGGTGAACTGCACCCCGCGATCGTCGAACGGTCCGGCATTTCGGTGATGCGTGACGTGCCCCAGCGCGGCCAGCCGGTCGAGGATCGCGTCGGTGCCGTCGTCGCAATCGTTGGAGTAGGCGAGCACGTGATCCACCCCGGCGGCGCGGTGGTGCGCCAGCCAGTCGAGCAGGAAGGCGCCTTCGTTTCGGACGCAAAGGATCGCGAGGATTCGCAAATACTTACCAGCCCTTCTTGAACGTCACGACCTTGGCGTCCGACAGCTTGGGAAAGTAGGTCAGCCCGGCCCGGTGGAAGGCGTCGAAGACCCCCTGGACGCCGGCCTGGCCGATCCACTGGGGGTGCAGCTCGATCACCGCCGCGCGCAGGCACGACAGGTCGAGCGGAGGCAGCAGATGCGCCTCGGCGCCCTCGATGTCGCAGACGAGGACCGTGGGTTTCAGCTCGGCCAGCACGGCGTGGGCGTCGTGGCGCTCGACCTGCTCGACGCGCTCGACGGGCATGTCGTTGGCGTCGCGCTCCATCGAGGAGGCGAGGATGTTGTGGCGCACGTAGAAGGGCACCGGCTCGCCCGGTCCGTCCGCCAGAAGGGCGTTGCGGACCTCGGCGTTGGTGACCTCGTTCGCGGCGTGCAGGTCGCGGATGAAGGGCAGAAGCGCGGGGTTGGCCTCGTAGCTGACCACCCGCGCGGCGCGGGTCTTCTTGGCGATCAGCGTGGACATGTAGCCGATGCCCGCGCCGAGCTCGAGCACCACGTCGCCCTCGGTCACCAGCTTGAGGACGGCGTTGGCCTCCTTGCCTTCGTAGCCCTCCTTGCGGAGCGCGCCGCGGATGCGTCCGGTGACGATGTTGCCGTCCTTCGGGATCAGCAGCCCGCGCGACTTGAGATAGGGCGAGGGCGCCTTGCGCGCGGTCGCATCGGGGGCCTCTGGGTCGGTGGCGTCCATCTCAGCTCTCCATGTCGAGGGCCAGCGCGTAGGCCACACGTTCGGTATCGGTCAGTTTCAGCGCCAGCGCCTGCCGGTAGAGGTCCTCGAACTCCGGCATCGCGTGCAGTTCGTCGGCCTTGGCGCGGTGCCACTCCAGGCCCTTGCGGTGCAGCGCGGCCAGTTCCGGATCGGCGAGCAGGCGGTCGTACTCGGCGCGGACGCGGGGCACGTTGCGCTTGATGGTCACGTCCGGCACGTCCGACCAGTCCATGCGGATCCAGTAGTTCAGCCCGATGGACCGGTCCACGTGCAGCGCCCGGCCGCGCTGGCGCTTGATGAGAAAGCTCTCGGCCGAGCGCAGCGCGTAGTGGTTCAGCTGCACGAGGTCGTAGCCGATCGTGCTCTTGGAACTGCGCCAGCCCTTCTGCGCCGTCTCGCGGGTGATGTCCTGACCCGAGCCGTTGACCCACTTCACCCGGTCCTCGGCCCCCTCGCGCAGCTTGTTCGGCCGGTGGCACGACAGCTTGGCGTAGGCGCCGACGTTGCGGACCATGGACTTGAACCCCCAGACCGTGTGCGGCTTGGGGCAGAAGGCCGGGGCGCAGGTGTCGAACTGTTCGATTACGAAGCGGTCGTCGAGCCGGTCCACCCCGTTGTGCCCGAAGAGCCTCCATGTCAGCGCCCAGTTGGTCGCGTCGGGCGCGCGGGCGAAGAGGTCGGGCAGGGTGCCGTTGCCGCAGCGGACGTTGATGAACTCGTCCACGTCGATGTGGATGACCCATTCGGCGTCGCGGATCACCGGCTCCTTCAGGGCCGAGTTCAGCGCGTGCTGCTGCGGCGACTTGCCCTTCCAGCCATCGTTGTCGCGGTGCTGCAGGACGCCCATGGCCTGAAGCCGGTCGAGGATCGCATCGGTGCCGTCGTCGCAGGCATTGGTGTAGATCAGGAAATCGTCCACGCCGATGGCCCGGTGGTAGGCCACCCATTCGAGGATGTAGGGGGCCTCGTTCTTCATGCAGCCAACGATCACGTCGCCGGTGGAGCCGGCGGGCAAAGCGCGCGGCGCCATCTCTGGATAGGGCGGGAGGATCGCGGCCTCGTCCACACCACCCAGCCGATTGTGCGGCGCGAACGGCCCGCCCCGCAGCTTGTCGAAGTTCATCCGCGCCAGCGGCGGCAGGTGGTCGGGGGCGGTCGTCTGCGTGGGTGTGGGGCCGGTCCCGGCCGCATCCTCGGCGCGGATCTCGTCGGCGGTGCGGCACTGGCGCGCGAGCATCGGCTGAAGCGCGGCAAGGTATTGCGTCGCGCGGTAGCCGTTCTGCGGGTCGGGTTCCTGCCACGGCGCCTGCTTCGGGTCGGGGCGGAGGGCATCGCTGAGGCCCGGAAATCGCTCGGCAAGGCTGGCGTTGTCGGTGGCGAACCTCTTCGAAAGCGCGGCCAGCGCGCCGGGCGGGATCGGCGCGTCGGGCACCGCGACCGTCTGCGCGATGCGGCCGCGGATGTCGCGGGCGAGCACCCGGCCCGTCACCTCGGAATACCGCCGCAGCAGCGGGTTCATTGAACGCATGCGCGCCGCCGTCACGTCTCCCGGTGCGGCAGGGGGCGTCGCCGGATCGACGTTTCCAAGACTGTCGGAAAGCCCGAGCGCCGCGTGCACCTCCGCCGCCCCACTTGGTCCGTATAGCTGCGCGAGCGGAGCGCCGCGCAACTGGACACGCCCCGCCCCAAAGGCACTTTCCCAGAAAGCCAGCAGCGCGGTGTAGTCTAGGAAGGCCGGCATCGCCTCCAGCACCGGGTGCACGCCCGTCCAGAGGTCCGCGGGGGGCAGCGTCGCCACGGCGCGGTCCCACCATCTCCCGCCTTCCGCTGCGGCCTCCAGTTCGCGCGACAGGGGCGCCACGCGGCCACGACCCACCCGGTCGGCATAGAGCCATGCCAGCGTCCGCGCCTGTTCGTCGAGATGCAGCACGACCTCCACCTCGCCGCCGCCGCGCGACAGGATCGCCCGCAACCGCTCCAGTTCACCCGCGTCGATCAGCGACCGCCCGAGCTGCCCGCAGACCAGCGCGAGCGTCCCGACCCCCGAGCCCGCCGCCTTTTCCAGCTCCAGCCCGACGACCTCTGCCAGCCGCTCCTGCGCGCGCGCGGTGCGCACGCCGCGTGCCAGGTGCAGCCCCGAGGGCCGCGCGGGATCGGCTGCGGCGAGGAACAGCCGCACGGGATTCCAGCCCGGCACCGCCACGCCCTGCGGCCCGAGCGCGCCGCTCTTCTCCTTGAGGATGGCCCGGAGGCGCCCGGCGATCCGCTCGTCCGGCGCGGCGAAGAGAACGATCCGCATCAGGCCGCCCCCGTCCGGTTCGCGTTGGCGCGGCCCCACCACGGCAGGTCGATCCGCAGGAAGGCGGCGATCTCGTCCCGGGCGCCGGGGTCCTCGATGTCGAAGGCGAGGAAGCGCCCGCGCCCGAACATCTCGGCCGCGAAGCGCTGGTGTCCGTCCACCCAGGCGGCGAGTTCGGCCTCCGTCCCGCCGAAGCCGCGCGGCAGGCCCGGCACGGTGTTGCGTGGCAGCCGGGAGGTCCCGAGATCGTGCCACCGCATCATGCTGCGCGCGGTCTTCTCGGGATCGCGTGCCGAAAGCAGAAAGCGCGTGTCGGGATGCCGCGTGCGAATGGCGTCGAGAAGCGCCCAGTCGGTCTGCGGCCAGAGACTCTCGCCCGCCGCCAACGCGCTCGCCTCGGTGATCGCGTCGAAACCGCCGAGGCGGGCGAGCGGATCGCCCGAGGCGAAGCGGTCCTCGTAGAGGACGCGGCCCACGAAGGCCTCGGCGAGGTCCGGATCGTCGGTCTGGCGCGCGCGGATCTTCCAGTCGGCCACGCGCAGGCCGGCCCGGCGCAGCGCGCGGGCGAGCGTGGTCGTGCCGGTCTTGGGAAGGCCGAGATTGAAGATCATGAGAGCCCCAGCAAGGCGCAAAGCTCGGCCTCCGCCACGGGCACCCGTGGCGCTGCGCGCAGGGCGTCGGCCATGACGCGGTAGTCCTCCCGGGCCAGAAGCTCTCGGATGCGCCGTCGGTGGGCCGCGACCGCGGCCTCGTGCAACGCGCCGACGCGGCCCAGTCCCTTCAGTCGCGCGATCTCGGCATCCAGCGCCGGCAGATGCCGCTGGATGGAGCGGTCCGACACGGCCGGATCGTTCCGGTCGCGCCAGTAGGAGGTGTCGAAGGCCCGGTTCTCGCGGTTCACGTCGCCACGGTCGTTCTTTACCAGGTAGCTTTCCAGCGAGCGCAGAGCGTAGTGATTGAGACTCGCCAACTGCCGCACGCCCCTGGCCGGGAAAGCCCGGATCCGCCGCCTGGTCGCGCGGCGCAGGAACCGCTCCGGCACAGGGCGTCCCGATCCGTCGGTCCAGTGCGGGCTGTGGCGGTCGGGATCGTGGAACGGCCGGTGGGCGCCGAAATATTGCAGCGGGAAGTCGGCCCGCACCAGCGTCTTGACCTCGATCGCCATCTCCGCGGCCCAGATGTCGGGGTCGTGGCTGCGATCGAACTGCGCGATCACCGGCCGGTCCTGATAAGTCTCGACCCCGTAGTTGGCGAAAAACCGGAACGTCACCGAGATCGCCTGCGGGTCGCCGCAGGCCGCCACGAGGTCCGGGATCGTGTGGCCGGGCACGTGGATGTTCAGGAACTCGTCCACGTCGGCGATCCAGACCCAGTCGGCGGCCTTGACCGGCCTCCGGCGCTTGGCGTCCTTCAGCGCCTCCATCTGGTAGTTGCGCCCCTGCGCGGGGTTGGCGCGATGCTCGACGACGCCCTCGGCCGCCAGCGCGTCGAGCAGCGCGTCGGTCCCGTCGGTGCAGTCGTTGGAGTAGAACAGGAAGTCGGTCACGCCGATCAGGCGGTTGAACGCGATCCATTCCAGCAGGAACGGCCCCTCGTTCTTCACGCATGTCACGGCGACCACCTTCACCGGTGCTCTCCCGTGCGCCCTCGCTCGCCCATGTCCGCCGCCGCCTCGCCCTTCGCGCCGCGGGCCGTTGCCCGGCCCGTTCGTTGCGCGCCACGATACAGGGGCCCGCCCGCGCCCGTCAATTCCGCGGGGCCGCCCGCGCCCTGCCGTGGCCCGACTGCGACCTTAGCCCACTTGACCCCGCCCCACCGCCCGCGCGAGCAACGGCGGACGGCAAAGGGAGGGCCGGCGCATGGAGATGACCTCGATCGACGCGGTGCAGGCGCGGCTGGCGGATGTGGGCTATGTCTGCGGACGGTCGCTGGCCACGGTGGTGTTCCTGTCGCTGCGCCTCGGCCGGCCGCTCTTCCTCGAGGGCGAGGCCGGCGTCGGAAAGACCGAGATCGCCAAGGCGCTCGCCGCGACGCTCGGCCGGCGCCTCATCCGCCTGCAATGCTACGAGGGCCTCGACGCAAGCTCCGCGGTCTACGAGTGGAACTTCGCCGCGCAGATGGTGGCGATCCGCACCGCCGAGGCCGCCGGCGGCGCCGACCGTGCGGCGCTTCAGACCGAGCTCTTCTCGGACGAGTTCCTGATCGCCCGGCCGCTGCTCGAGGCCATGCGCCCGCAGGAGGGCGGCCCGCCGGTCCTGCTGATCGACGAGCTCGACCGGACCGACGAACCGTTCGAAGCCTTCCTGATGGAGGCGCTGTCGGACTTCCAGGTGACGATCCCCGAACTCGGAACCGTCGCCGCGCCCGAGCCGCCGGTCGTGGTCCTGACCTCCAACCGCACCCGCGAGGTACACGACGCGCTCAAGCGGCGCTGCCTCTATCACTGGGTCGACTATCCGACCTTCGAGCGCGAGATCGAGATCCTCGCGGCCCGCGCCCCCGAGGCCTCCGAGACCCTCTCGCGCGAGGTCGTGGCCTTCGTGCAGGAACTACGCACCGAGGACATTTTCAAGAAGCCCGGCGTCGCAGAGACCATCGACTGGGCCAAGTGCCTGCTGGCGCTCGACGTGGTCGAACTTTCGCCCGAGGTCATCTCAGACACTCTGGGTGCCATCCTGAAATACCAGGACGACATCCAGAAGCTGCAGGGCTCCGAGGCCGCGCGCCTGCTCGAGTCCGCCCGCGACTGCCTCTCGGCATGATGCGCGCCACGCCTTGTCCGGGGCTTTCGCCGCTCCGTCGGCCCGGTGCCGACATCCCGCGGGCTCGGATGCGAATATCTCGCCGGCACGCCGCCACCCCGGGGGATCCCGCTGCCGGCAATGTCTCCATCCCCAGGCGTCTTCCCGTCAGCAATCTTCTTCTCGTCGGCAATACTCCGGGGGTGCGGGGGCAGCGCCCCCGCAGGCGCTGACATGGCGGAATACCTTCCCCTCGAGATTCCCGAAACGCCGCGGCTTGCGCAGAACATCACCCATTTCGCGCGGGCGCTGCGCAAGGCGGGTCTGCCGGTCGGGCCCGGCCGGGTGATCGACGCGGTGCGCGCCGTCGAGGCGGCGGGCTTTACCTCCCGCACGGACTTCTACTGGACGCTGCACGCCTGCTTCGTGTCGCGGCCCGAGCATCGCGTGGTGTTCCACCAGGTGTTCCGGCTCTACTGGCGCGATCCGCGCTTTCTCGAGCACATGATGTCGATGATGCTGCCCGCGGTGCGCGGGGTGCAGGAGGACCGCGCCGCCGACGCCGCCGAAAAACGCGCGGCCGAGGCGCTGCTCGATGGACACGCCCCCGACCTGCCCGATCCCCCGCCCGAGGGCGAGGAAGAGGAACTGCCGATCGAGGTGGACGCAAGCCAGACCATGTCGCACGAGGAACGGCTGCGCTCGCTCGACTTCGAGCAGATGTCCACCGCCGAGGTCGCCGAGGCCAAGCGCATGCTTGCCCGGATGACGCTGCCGGTGAAGCCGCTGCCCTCGCGCCGCGGCCGACCAACGCCGCACGGGCCCCGGCCGGATTGGCGGGGCACCATGCGCGCGGCCATGCGGCAGGGCGGAGAGGTGCAGACGCTTGCCCGACAGGCGCCGCGGCCGCGCTGGCCGAACCTAGTAGTCCTGTGCGACATCTCGGGGTCGATGTCGCAGTACAGCCGGATGGTGCTGCACTTCCTGCACGCGGTGGCCAACCGCAAGGGCGCCGGCTGGGCAAAGGTCCACGCGTTCACCTTCGGCACCCGGCTCACCAACATCACCCGGCATCTCGCCACCCGCGACGTCGACCGCGCGCTCGCCGCGGCCGGCGCCGAAGCGCAGGACTGGGAGGGCGGCACCCGGATCGGCGCCTGCCTGCATGCCTTCAACCGCGACTGGTCGCGGCGGGTCATGGGGCAGGGGGCGGTGGTGCTTCTCATCACCGACGGGCTGGACCGCGACGATGCGGGCGCGCTCGGTCACGAGGTCGAGCGTCTCGCGCTCTCCTCGCGGCGGCTCATGTGGATCAACCCGCTTTTGCGGTGGGACGGCTTTGCGCCCAAGGCCACCGGCATTCGGGCCATGCTGCCGCATGTCGACAGCTTCCGTGCGGGCCACTCGATCCAGTCGCTCGCCGATCTCGCGGACGCGATCTCGCGGCCCGACGATACGGGCGAGAAAGCCCGGCTCCTTGACATGATGTGATCGCCTTCGGCGCGAATTCGCCTGTGAAGCGAGGGGGGCGGGGGAACCGCCAACATGGCTTCGGGCGTTCTTCACGCAATGCCGCGCGACGCGGCAACGAGAGGAGAAAACATGCAGACGGGCATTCTCAAGACCACGACCGCCATCGCGCTCGTGTTCGCGATGAGCGCGCCGGGCCCCATCGCGGCCCAGGACAACACCACCGTGCAGGGAGCCGGGGAAGAAGCCCTGCAGCGCCTGCGCCAGGGCCAGGATCCGACGGTCGAGGGCAACCAGCCCGCCGACCCCGAAGCCGCAGCCAACGGCGAAGCGCCGGCCGAGCCGGAGCCCGAAGCCGACCCCGAGACGGCGGAGGCTCCCGAGCCGGAGCAGCCGAACGGTGCCGAACAGCTGCGCGAGGGCGACGCCGCCGCGCAACAGGGACAGGGCAACGCCAACAGTCAGGGCAACGCCAACGCCAACGCGAATGCCAACGCGAACGCGCAGGCCGCGGACCCGGCACCCGAGGCAGCGCCGCAGGCCGCCGAGGCCCCGGCACGCGAAGAGCCGGTAGAGGAACCCGCACCCGAAGCGGCCGAGGCTCCGGCCGAACCGGCTTCCGAGCAGCCCGCCCAGACAGAACAGGCGCAGGAAGCTCCTGCCGAGGACGGCACCGTGCTCGGTGCCGGCGAAGATGAGTTGCGGCAGCGTCTTCAGGAGGCCCAGGGTGAGGAACCCGAGGCCGAGGAACAGGATGCTCCCGCAGAGGCCGCGACGGCGGAAGAGGCGCCGGCCGAACCTGTACCTGAAAGTGAGGCCGCCGAGACCGAGCAGCCGTCGGCCGATCCCGCCGACACGGCGGCAGAGGCCGCGGGCGCCGAGGCTCCGGCAGCCGAGAGCGCAGAGCAGGCCGACCCGGCCGCAGCCGCCGCACAGGACCCGCAGACTGCCGAGTCCGGCGATGCCGATGCCGCGCCCGCCGACGAGGCCGGAGAGGAAGGCAGCGTGATCGGCGCCGGTGAGGACGAACTTCGTCAGCGCCTTCAGGAAGCCGAGAACGGTGAGGCGGCTCCCGAGGGCGAGACCACCGAGAACGCCGAGGCCGCCCCGGCCGAGGACGCACCGGCCCCGGCCGCGACGCAGCAGCAATCGGTCGAAGCGCTGGCCGAGGAAGACCGCGCCGCGCAGTCGGCCGCCGCGCTTGCCGGCGATTCCGAGGGTGCCGAGGTGGTCGAAGAGACCGTGACCGAGGAGAACTCGCGTTCGTCCTCCGAGGAGTTCGGTACCGGCATCGAGGCAATCAACGAGCGTCGCGAGCAGGCCGAAGCGGACGACGACGATGACGACGATCGCGACAACACCCTGCGCAACGCGCTGGGCGGTGCCGCGCTGCTCGGTCTCGGCGCCGTGGCGCTCGACCGGGTGCTGCGTCCCAACGAGCAGGTTGTCAGCGACACCGGCGACCGCGTCGTGATCGAGAACGACGGCCAGTACCGCGTGCTGCGAAACGACGATGCGCTGCTGCGTCAGCCGGGCGCCGACGTCACGAGCTACCGCTTCAACGACGGCTCGACCCGGTCGGTGGTGATCCGCGAGGACGGCACCGAGATCGAGACCATCCGCGCCGCAGATGGTCGCGTTCTGCGCCGTACGCGCACGCTGCCCTCGGGTGACACCGTGGTGCTGTTCGACGACACGCAGGAGATGCAGGAGGTCGTGCTGAACGATCTTCCGCAGGTGAACGCAACCGAGCGCCGCGTGGTCGACGTGCAGAACACTGACGAGCAGGCACTTGCGGCTGCGCTCGCCCAGCAGGCACCCGACCGGATCAACCGGAACTTCTCGCTCAATCAGGTGCGTAACATCGCCGAAGTCCGCACCCTGGTGCCCGAGATCAACGTCGCCTCGATCAACTTCGAGACCGGCTCGGCGGTCATCCGACCCGACGAGGCCGAGGAGCTGTCGGCGCTGGGCAACGCCATGCGCGACATCATCGACCAGCGTCCGGGCGAAGTGTTCCTCATCGAGGGTCACACCGATGCCGTGGGATCGGCGCCGATGAACCTCGCCCTCTCGGACCGCCGCGCGGAATCGGTGGCCTTGGCCCTGACCGAGTACTTCGACGTGCCGCCGGAGAACATGATCGTGCAGGGCTACGGCGAGAGCGACCTTCTGGTGCAGAGCGAAAGCGACGAGCGCGCCAACCGTCGCGCCGCGGTCCGCCGGATCACGCCGCTTCTGACCGCGCAGAACTAAGCCACCCTTTTTCAAGGTGAGCATCGATAAGGGCGGGCCTTCGGGTCCGCCCCTTTTCATGCGCAAGGACGCTGGCCGGACCGGTCGACCGGTGAACCCCTGCGCGGCATGTGGCGTGAGACCAATGCCGGCTTCGTTCCTTGCTGGCATATGTGCTCAGCGCATCGTCGGTCGCTTCGAGCGCTCGGTCCGAGAACGGCCATGCGCCGTGGAGCGGTGCGGGGCAGCCTCTCGATGGAACTTCGAGCCCTGGTCCCGGCGCATCCCCGTAAGCGCCCGCTTACGCTGAGGCGAATAAGCGTTCTCCCAATCGAAAAGCCGCGGGTCCTGCGGGCATGTCCTGTGCACGGCCAAGGTCGGCCGCTTACAGAAAGGACATCCCATGACCCGTCGTATTCTCATTGCCCTGCCGCTCGCCCTCGCACCTGGTCTGGCCTTCGCCATGCCGTCGGTCGGCGATGTAGTCGGCACCAACCCCGAGGACGCCACCGCCGCGCTTGCCGAGGCCGGGTGCACGGTGAACGAGTTCGAGGCCGAGGATGGCCAGATCGAGGCCAAGTGCATCGACGCCGAGAAGGTGCGTCACGAGGTCTACATCGATCCCAAGTCCGGTGCGGTCACCAAGATCAAGACCGGGGACTGAGCTATGACCGACCAGAACATGACGGGCGCCCGCGCGGCGCCCGACACCGTCCGGCCCTGGGATCCGGTGGTGCGCATCACCCACTGGTCCATCGCCGCGGCGGTGATCGCGAACGGGCTCATCACAAAGCCCGGCGGCGCGCTTCACGTCTGGATCGGCTGGGCCGCCATGGCGGTGCTCGCGACCCGGTTGCTCTGGGGGCTGATCGGACCGCGCGAGGCGCGCTTCTCTGCATTCCCGCCCGATCCCCGCGCGGCCCTGTCGCATCTTTTCGACCTCGTCCGGGGACGGCCGCGCGAACACAGTTCGCACAACCCCGCGGGCGCGATGATGGCCTACGCGCTCTGGGCGTGCCTCGTGGTGATGATCGCCACGGGCCTCGTGATGACCGGGGGCAAGAGCCCGGTCACCATCACCGAGGAGAAGGCCGCGGTCGCGCAGGGAGATTGGTCCAAGCTCGTCGAAGAAGGTGACGCGGGCAGCGATCACGAGGACGGCGGACTTGGCGACACCGTCGAAGAGGTGCATGAGGTGGTGGCGAACCTGATGCTTCTGCTCGCGCTTCTGCACGTGGCGGGCGTCGTGGCGGAAAGCCGGGCGCTGGGCCGGAACCTGGCCCGTGGCATGGTGACCGGCCAACGGAGGTGACGTGGGCGTGTCCGATTTGTTTCCCGGCAGCGGCCGGACCCGGCAGCTGGGACTTGCCGCCGTCATGGTTCTGCAAAGCGTGGCGGCGGTGTTCTTCGTGGGCGATGCCGGGTTCGACCTCATCACCGCCCCCGCCGCCGGGCATTCGGTCGTGGAAACGCTGGTCGCGGTGGCACTGGTCGCCGGCATCGTCCTCAGCGCACGCGAGCTTCGCCTCACTCTCGAGCACGTCCGGGCCCAGGACCGCGCGCTCGAGACCGCACGGGGAGAGCTGGCCCGCGTCATCGATGAGCAATTCGCCGAGTGGGGCCTGACGCCGGCCGAGCGCGACGTCGGACTTCTCGCGCTCAAGGGGCTCGACGCCGCCGAGATCGCGGGGCTCCGCAGCGCAGCACAAGGCACAGTGCGGGCCCAGCTTGCCCGCATCTACGCCAAGGCGGGGGTCTCGGGCCGGGCCCAGTTCGCGGCGTGGTTCGTGGAGGATCTTCTCGACGGCGGCGTCGCGGGGCCGGAACGAACGACGGGGTGAGCGCGTGGACGTCATGCGCTGAGGGAAGCTGTGCCGGGTGAACGGGGAAGACAGCTTCGCCGGCACGGTTTTCGATTATTGCCCCAGTGGTCCGGCTGGTGACAACGCTTCGCTTCCGGGCCTGCCCGATCGCCGGCGCCAAGACGGCGTTGCGGCGGGTGTTTTGACCCGCCGCACCGGTATCAGCCGAACAACTCGGCGAAGCGGCCCTTGTGGACCCCGACGAGCTCCTCCAGCGGTGCGCTCGAGCCGCCGAAACTGACCGTGTCGCCAGTGAAGCGGCCGACGCTCTCCAGCTTGACGCCGGCCTGGTGGGCGCGGGTCATCAGTTCCTCGGCCATATCGAAATTGCAGGCGATCAGGTAACGACCCTGGTCCTCGCCGAACAGCGCCTCGGTGGAGTCGCTGTCGAGGCTCACGCCCACGCCCGAAGCCGAGGCCATCTCGAAGGCCGCCAGCGCGAGGCCACCGTCGGACAGGTCGGTGCAGGCGCGGATCAGGTCGCGGTTGGCGCGGATGAACTCGCCGTTGCGCCGCTCGGTCTCGAGGTCGACGGGGGGCGCATCGCCCTCGTCGCGCAGGAAGACCTCGGACAGAAGCGCCGAGCGGCCGAGATGCGTGCCCGGCCCGCCGAGCACGATGGCCACGTGACCTTCGCGCGCGCGGCCGAGGATCGGCTCCTCGTCGGCCTCGATCAGACCCACGGCGCCGATGGTCGGCGTGGGCAGGATCGCGGTGCCGTCGGTCTCGTTGTAAAGCGACACGTTGCCGGAAACGATCGGCATGTCCAGCGCCTCGCAGGCCGCGCCGATACCACGGATGGCGCCGACGAACTGGCCCATGATCTGCGGCTTTTCGGGGTTGCCGAAGTTCAGATTGTCGGTCGCGGCCAGCGGCCGCGCGCCCACGGCGCAGAGATTGCGGAACGCTTCGGCCACGGCCTGCTTGCCGCCTTCTTCCGGGTTCGCCTTGACGTAGCGCGGGGTCACGTCGGCGGTGAAGGCCAGCCGCTTGTCGGTGCCGTGCACCCGGATCACGCCGGCGCCCCAGCCCGGTCCCTCGACGGTGTCTGCCATGACCATGCTGTCGTATTGCTCGTAGACCCAGGCGCGCGAGCAGTAGTTGGGGCTGGCGAGCAAATGGCGCAGCCCGTCGATCCCGTCGATCTGTGGCACCTCCCACAGGCCTTCGGGCGTCTCGCTTTCCTCGTAGGGGCGGTCGTATTCCGGCGCGTTGCCCGACAGGGCGGAAAGCGGCAGATTGGCCTTTTCCTCGCCGCCGTGGACGATGACGAAGCGGTCCTCGGGGATGGTCTCGCCGACGATGGCGAAGTCCAGGTCCCACTTGTCGAACACCGCGCGGGCCTCGGCCTCTTTCGCGGGGTCGAGCACCATGAGCATCCGCTCCTGGCTCTCCGACAGCATCATCTCGTAGGCGGTCATGTTCCGCTCGCGGCAAGGCACCCGGTCAAGGTCGAGCCGGATTCCGAGGCCACCCTTGTCGCCCATCTCCACGGCCGAGCAGGTCAGGCCTGCCGCGCCCATGTCCTGGATCGACACGACGGCGCCGGTCTCCATCAGCTCGAGGCAGGCTTCCATCAGCCGCTTCTCGGTGAAGGGGTCGCCGACCTGAACGGTGGGCCGCTTTTCCTCGATAGTCTCGTCGAACTCGGCCGAAGCCATGGTCGCGCCGCCGACGCCATCGCGGCCGGTCTTGGCGCCGAGATAGACCACGGGGCGCCCGACGCCCGAAGCTGCTGAGTAAAAGATCTTGTCCGCGTCCGCGAGGCCCGCGGCGAAGGCGTTCACGAGGCAGTTGCCGTCATAGGCCGCGTCGAAGCGCACCTCGCCGCCCACGGTCGGCACGCCGAAAGCGTTTCCGTAGCCGCCGACGCCCTCGACCACACCGTGGACGAGCTGGCGCGTCTTGTGGTGATCGGGGCGTCCGAAGCTGAGCGCATTCATCGCCGCGATGGGTCGCGCGCCCATGGTGAAGACATCGCGAAGGATGCCACCCACACCCGTCGCCGCGCCCTGGTAGGGCTCGATATAGGAGGGGTGGTTGTGGCTCTCCATCTTGAAGACCACCGCCTGGCCGTCACCGATGTCGACGACGCCCGCGTTCTCGCCGGGGCCGCAGATGACCTGGGGCCCGGAGGTCGGCAGGGTGCGGAGCCACTTCTTGGACGACTTGTAGGAGCAGTGCTCGTTCCACATGGCCGAGAAGATGCCGAGTTCCGTGAAGGTCGGCTCGCGGCCGCAGATCTCGAGAATGCGGTCGTATTCCTCGGTCCGGAGGCCGTGGGCCTCGATCAATTCCGTGGTGATGGCCGGTTCCTGCATTGCGCACCCCTGTCGTGGTCTCGCGCGCTCTTTAGGGCAGAGGGCGCGCGGGGGGAAGGGCAGAGGGCGCGCGCGCGTGAAATGCGGCGGGCGGGACAGGCTGCGCCGCGACGAGGTCGAATGCGGTCGCGGAGATGCGGGAATTCATCGCTGGTTCGGGAGGGGGGAGCGCCAATGATCCCGGCTGCGAGCGAAGCCTCCACGCGCACCGGCCTATTCGCCAGACCTTTTGCGCGGGAAGCCTACGTTGTGCCGCGCGCATCTTCCTGAGAGGGCACCTTGGCGAAGTCTCCCAGCGCTCGGTTGTCTTTCGGCGCTTTGCAATTTCTCGCAGACCACCGGGCAATCGCCTGCGCCCTTCCAATGTCGAGCGCGGCTTGCGTCACTGTGCCCTCTCGCTGCCGAGGCGAGGGGGCGGCGCATGGGCACAGTCGATCCGCACTGAAAGGTCCGCATCACATGAAAAAAAGAGCCGCCCGCAGGCGGCTCAGGGGAAGAGGTTCCGGCAGGACAGGGATCAGGCCTGCCAGAACTTACGGCGGGCTTCCGTCAAGGCAGTCCGCCGATCGAGGCCGATGTCGCGCAGCATGTGGTCGTCGAGATCGGCCAGCGCGATGCGTGTTCGGCGGCGTTCGGACCACTTGGTGAGCGTGACCGCCACCTTCAGCGCCAGAGCGGCTGAGGGTGCGAGCCGGGTCTGTCGGCCGAGAAAGGCCGTCTGCTGGAAGTGCGGGGCGGTCGTCATCGGATGTTCCTTCGAAAATTGTATTGACACAATATGGCTGATCGCCATACTGGAAAGATACAATCGAGGTTTAATCCGGTCGAGAGAAATATTGTCATGGATACAATAAAGGCGGCCTATGACTCGGCGCCTCCAGCGGCGAAGTACCGGCGACTGGCTCACGCCTTGTGCGGGATGATTTCGGATGGCGGTTTGACCGCCGGCGATCGCCTTCCGCCGGTGCGCGACCTTGCCTACGCTCTGGGGGTCACGCCGGGCACGGTTGCGCGCGCCTACGCCATCCTCACCGACGAGGGGTGGGCCGATGGCCAGGTGGGGCGGGGCACCTTCGTCGCCGCACCGGGCGCCGCCGAGCAGGGGGCAGAACCCGAATACCCGCCACGCAACGGCGCGCCGGACGCCACCCGAATCGCGCTTTTCGGGCCCAGCGTGCCGGATATGGGACAGGTGGGCCTGATCAACGCCGCCTTCGCCCGCCTGGCCGATCGCCCCGCGGCGAACCTGCTGAACTACCCTTCGCGCGCAGGCTACGCCGCGGCCCGTGAGGCGGCGGTGCGCTGGCTGGGCGCGGCAGAACTTGGCCCGCTGCACCACGAGGACCTCGTCATGTGTCATGGAGGTCAGTCGGGCGTGTCGCTGGTTTTACAGACGGTGCTGCGGGGCGCGCGGCCCGTGGTGCTGGTCGAGGAGCTGTCCTACCCGGGATTCCGGCGAGCCGCGGAGCTGATGCGCGCCGAGGTCGTCTCGGTCCCGATGGACGGCGAGGGATTGATCCCGGAGGCGCTGGACCGGATCGTCGCCGAAACCGGCGCCCAGGTGCTTTGTACCAGCCCGGAGGTGCACAATCCGACGGGCATTTGCACACCAGCGAACCGGCGCGAGGCCATCGCCCGGGTCGCCCGGCGACGCGGACTGCACGTGCTCGAGGACGATTGCTACCGCCTCGGAGGGCGGCGCGGCGCGACCTACCGCGCGCTCTTGCCCGATCTCGGCTGGTACGTGGCCTCATTGTCGAAGGGGCTGACCCCGGCGCTTCGCATCGGCTTTGCGGTGGCGCCGCGCGCGGAGGCAGGTGCGTTGAGGCGTTCCGCCGAGCACGGGTTCTTCGGACTGGCCCGCCCGCTGGCGGACCTCGTGGAGGACATGCTTCCGCGCGCCGATACCGCGGCGATGCTGACCGCGATCCGCGAGGAATTCGGCCGCTATGTGCGTGCGGCGGTCAACGCGCTCGGGGGGTTCGACCTGACCTGGCACGAGGAGGTGCCGTTCCTGTGGCTGCGGCTGCCCGAGGGCTGGCGCGCTGCGGCGTTCGTCCAGGCCGCCGAGGCGGAGGGGCTCCAGCTGCGTACCGCAGAGGACTTCGCCCTTCGCGACGGCTTCGCACCCCACGCGGTGCGGATCGCCGTCAACGCGCAGGTCTCGCTGGCGAGCTTCGAGGCCGGCATGCTGCGGCTCCGCGGCCTTCTCGACAATCCGCCGGAGCGCATCGCCGTATGAGGCATGGGGTATATTGATACCTATTTTGCAAGACATTGATGTGTAATGGAAAATTGCAGGAACCCGTGCTTGACCGTGTGCGCGCGATGTTTATAACCCGCCCATCGGATTTGCCGGGGACGCCGCCGCCGTGCGCGACGGCCCCCGCGAGACGCACACACGAAACACCAGGGGATACCCCGTCATGAAAACCTTCTCTGCAACGCCTGCAGACATCGACAAGAAGTGGGTCGTCGTCGACGCCGAGGGCGTCGTCCTCGGCCGTCTCGCGTCGATCGTCGCGTCGCGTCTGCGTGGCAAGCACAAGCCGTCGTTCACGCCGCACATGGACATGGGCGACAACGTCATCGTCATCAACGCCGACAAGGTGCAGCTGACCGGCAAGAAGCGCCAGGAAAACTTCTACTGGCACACCGGCCACCCGGGCGGCATCAAGGCGCGCACCAAGGAGCAGATCCTCGAGGGGGCGCACCCCGAGCGCGTCGTGTTCCAGGCTGTCAAGCGCATGCTGCCGGGCAACCGCCTGGCCAAGCAGCAGCTGACCAACCTGCGCATCTACGCCGGCGCGGAGCATCCGCACGAGGCGCAGTCGCCGGAGACGCTCGACGTCAAGGGCATGAACTCCAAGAACACCCGGATGGCGAAATAAACCATGGCAGACCAGATCAACTCCCTCGAAGAGCTGGGTGAAGCGGCGGGCGTCGAAGCCACGCCCGAGGCCGAGGCCCAGATCACCCGCGAACCGCAGCGCGACGAGTTCGGCCGCTCCTACGCGACCGGTCGCCGCAAGGACGCCACCGCGCGCGTCTGGATCAAGCCGGGCTCCGGCAAGGTCACCGTCAACGGCAAGCCGCTGAACGAGTACTTTGCACGCCCCGTGCTGCAGATGATCCTGAACCAGGCGTTCACCGTGTCGGGCACCGTCGACCAGTTCGACGTGATGGCGACCGTGAAGGGCGGCGGCCTCTCGGGCCAGGCCGGCGCGGTCAAGCACGGCATCAGCCGCGCGCTGCAGCTTTACGATCCCTCGCTGCGCCCCGCGCTGAAGGCGGCAGGCTTCCTGACCCGCGACAGCCGGACTGTCGAGCGCAAGAAGTACGGCCGCGCCAAGGCACGCCGCAGCTTCCAGTTCTCGAAGCGCTGATACAGGCCGGGCCCTCGGCCCCGCCAGTGGAACAAATGCACCGCCGCCCCCATCGGGGCGGCGGTTTTCTTTTTTCGAAGCGGTTTACGCGATGCCGAGGCGCGTTTCCCGCGCAGCGGAGAAACGGCGCGCTCAAGGGCAGGGACGCGCGGCGTGGTGACGGTCTTGTGCGTATCCGGGGATATCGCAATAGCGGCGAATCCTACCGGCGCAGACCGTCGTAGATCTCCTCCATCCGCGCGAGATGCGTGGCCAGCGAGAAGCGGCTCTCGGCATCGGCCCGGGCTGCTACGGTCATCGCGGCGGTGCGGTCCGGTTCGGACAGGAGGCGAACGCCTGCCTCCGCAAAGGCGCCCGCGTCGTCCGGCGGGGCGAGGAGCGCCGAGCGGCCGTGATCGAAGATCTCCGGTGTGCCGCCCTCGTCCGTGGCCACCACCGGAACGCCCGCGAAGGCGGCCTCGATCAGCGTACGGCCAAGCGCCTCGTGCCGCGCCGGCGCGATCAGAAGGTCGAGCCCGGCGAGATAGGGCGCGAACGGAAAGCGCGGGCCCATGATCTGCACGCGGTCACCGAGCGGCCCGGCGGCGATGCGCGCCGCGACCGCGTCGGCGAGCGGCGGGCGGGCCTCTCCGAACATCGGAAAGACGGCGTCGGCGGGCAGGCCGGCCCCGGCCATGCGTTCGGCGATCTCGACGAACAGGAGCGGACGCTTCCGGTCGGTCAGGTTCGACACGAAGCCCACGACGGGACCGTCCCCGGTGGTGCCCATCTCGGTCCGGATCAGCGACCGCGAGGCGGCGGCGTCGTGCTCGGGCGGGGCGGTGAAGGGGTTGTAGACCACCTCGGCCTCGGCCCGCGCGGCGGGGGCGAAGCTCTCGCGCACGAAGCGGGACACCGCGATCAGGTGCGCGGCATCACGGGTGAAAACGGGCAGGTCGCGGCCGGGGCTGGGTGTCCGCTGGTGCCAGACGTGCGGTACACGCGCCGCGCGCGCGGCCACGCCCCAGGCGAGGTGCATTCGCTGGTCATGGGTGTGCACCACGTCGATCTTCAGCGCCCGCAACGTCGGCACGAGCGCGGCCGCCGCGGCTCGGATGCGCAGCGGTTGCCGCCAGCGCGGGCGTAACTTCGGCGGGTGGACGCGCGGCAGGGGCTGCGGCTCGATCCCCTCGCGCGCGAGATAGTCGGTGAGCAGACCATGTTCGTGCACGCCGACCACGACCTCGTGGCGCATGGGATCGAGAGCTTTGGCCAACGTCAGCGACGAGACGTGCGAGCCGCCGACCGTGTCGCCCACATAGGGGAAGAGGATGCGCAGCGGGCGGCCCAAGGCTCAGGTGTCCGGGGGCAGGAGGCCGAGGCCTCGCAGATAGACGCCGATCCCGGTCTCGAGCAGGTCTTCGGGCGGGTAGGGCGAGCGGTTGCCGGGCGAGTTGCGCGCGAACAGCTCGACCACCCCGTGGCTCATCGCCCAGATGTGCGCCGAGAACATCGAACCAGGCGGGCGGCGGTCGGCGGGGATGTGCTGCGCGAGGTCGTCGGCCGCACGTTCAAGAACCGACCAAGCCCGATGCGCGACCTGTGCAAGCTCGGGCGACCGGTTCACCGCCACGCCGCTTTCGAACATCGAGATGTAGTGGCCGGGATGCTCGCGCGCGAACGCGAGGTAGGCCCGTCCCGTGGCCTCGAACGCCGCGAGCGCCGAGGGCTGGCCGCTCTGGTATGCGCGCTCCATGACCTCGCAGAACATCTCGTAGCCCTGTCGCGCGGCTTCCGCGATCAGGTCCTCGCGCCCGTCGAAATGACGATAGACCGCGGCGGGGGTGACGCCCGCGCGCTTGGCGGCCTCGGACAGGGTGAAGCCTGCGGGGCCCTTCTCTTCGATCAGGACCAGTGCCGCGTCGACCAGCGCCTGCCGGAGATTGCCGTGATGGTAGCCGCGTTTGGGCATGATCTGAGCGAGGTCCGGGTCGGAGGAGGGAAGCGAAGGGCGTGCCGACCGATGTAGAATGTAAATCGTTTTCACGCAACGGCGCGGCCGCGCTCAACGGCCCGTCTCAGCGCAGTCCGGCCCGAGAGGCCGCCCGGTCGATGGCGGCGACGATGGCATCCGGTGCGACCTGGTGCGGCATGTGGCCGATCCCGTCGAGCACGGTCAGGCGCGCGTTCGGCAGTCGCTCGACCAGACGGCGTGAATGCACGTCGAGCGGCACGATTTCGTCCTCGTCGCCATGCACCAGCTCGACCGGGAGGTCGAGGCGCGGGTAGCGCTCGGACATCGATACGACATGCGGCCGAAGCGTATTCACCTGCCGCGCGTTGGCGCGCAGCGAGGCGGGGCGGAGCGTCAGGCCCGCGCCCACGTAGTCGAGATAACCCGCGGGCGCCGCCTGCGGGGCAAAGATCGACGAAACGGCCTCGTTGATGCGCTTCTCGCCCGCGGTGGCAGACAGGATCGGGGCCAGAAGCGCGCCACCGACCGACGAGCCCAGCACCGCGTACTGCGCACCGAGGTCGCCCGGCCACGGCATCGTCGCGCCGGAGACCACGACCAGCGCCGAGGCGTCCTGTTCGAGGCCCCAGGCCATGGCGACCGCGCCGCCGTAGGAATGGCCCAGCACGATGGGGTTTTCCACGCCCAGTTGCGCCGCCGCGCGGGCAAGCATGTCGGCCTGGACGGCCGGGCTTTCGGCGTCGGTGTCGAAGGCGCCGCCGTAATTCTCGCTTGCGCGCTCGGTGTAGCCGAGGCCGGGACGGTCGAAGGCGATCACCCGGTAGCGGTCGGTCAGCCGGTCGGCCAGACGGAAGGTGAAGTCGCGCAGGTTGCCGCTGGCACCGTGGATCAGCACGAGGTCGGGACCCGAGCCCTCGATCCAGGCGTGGACGCGCTGTCCGTCGACCTCCACGAACTGACCGATCGGCGGCCAGCGCGCCTCGGCGCTGCCGGTTCGCGCCGTGGCGCCCCGGTCGGTGGCGGTGGCGCAGGCGGTGAGCGTCAGGGCCACGAGGCCGAGGACGAGCTTGAAGGTCATGGACGCCTCGAAAATCAGATATCGGTGCCGATCCGGCTGATGTCGTACGGCGTCTTGAGGTAGACCTCTCCGATCCAGTTGCCATAGAGCAGGTGCGCGTGGCTCCGCCACCGGTTCTGCGGCGGGCGCGAGGGATCATCGTCGGGATAGTAGTTGGCGGGCACCTCCACCGGCGTGCCGGCCGCCACGTCGCGGTCGTATTCCTCTTTCAACGTGCCGGAATCGTATTCCAGATGGTTGAAGATGTAGAGCGCGCGGTGGTCCGGGTCCTCGACCAACGCCGGGCCGGTCTCGTCGGCGTCGATCAGGATGGGCAAGCCCGCGGCCTCGATTTCCTCGCGCCGCAGCTCGGTCCAGCGCGAGACCGGCATCACCATGTCGTCGGCAAAGCCCCGGAGGTAGGGCGAGGCCGGTTCGAGCACGCGGTGGCGCACGCAGCCGAAGGCCTTGCGCTCGAGCAGGTGCTTGGGCACGCCGTGGAAGTGGTGGATCATCGCCATCCCGCCCCAGCACACGCCCATGGTCGACTGCACGTGGGTCTGGGTCCAGTCGAAGACCTGCGCCAGCTCGTCCCAGTAGGTGACATCGGAATAGTCGAGATGCTCGATCGGCGCGCCGGTGATGATGAGGCCGTCGAACTTCTCGCCCGTGGCCGCGACGTCCGCGAACGGGCGATAGAAGCTCTCCATGTGGGTCGCGGCGGTGTTGCGCGTCTCGTGGCTGGTCATCCGGATCAGCGACAGCTCGATCTGAAGCGGCGTCGCGCCGATCAGGCGGGCGAACTGGTTCTCGGTCGCGATCTTCTTGGGCATCAGGTTGAGGAGCCCGATCCGCAGGGGGCGGATGTCCTGCTTGGCGGCCAGCTCCTCGGACATGACCATGACGCCCTCGCGGTTGAGGACGTCGAAGGCGGGCAGGTCGGCGGGGAGCTTGATCGGCATTGGGTGTCCTGCGGGTGGAGGGCGCGAGCCGCAGAGATAGGACGATCGGTCCCGGGCCTCAAGCAGGGCGCGCGCACGGCCTGCAGCCGTGCCGCGGGCTTTGACCGAAGCGCGGCGCTGTGCTCTGCTCCGCGGCATCGCATTTCTAACGACACATTTCAGGACGGACACCATGCACGGACATTTCCTGTCTTTCTTCCTGCTTGCCTCCATGGCCATTCCCGCCGCCGCACAGGACGACGATCCTATGGCCTTCCAACGCTGCATCTGGCGCTGCCTCGCGGCGGAGGGGCCTGCCGACAACCCGGCCTATCACCAGTGCGTCGCGCGGGTCTGCGGCGACGAGCCGGGCACGGGCGGCGGCAACGCTTCAAGCAGCGGTGATCCCACCAGGGCGTGGCAGGTCGGGCGGGCGCCGGACGGACGGGCCTATGCCGGCGTCGACGGCGTGCGAGGTCAGAGCGGGCTTTATTACTTCTGCGGCGACGGCGCGGGAACGCTGCGGGTCGTGGGCATCGACGGCGGCGAGCGGCGGTTGATCGTCGACGTGGACGGCCGGCAGTTCGACACCGGGTTCGAGCGCAGCGCGCAGGGCGACTTTCCCGAGGCGCGCATGGCCCCTTCGGACCCGCTCTTGCAGGCGCTGCAGTCGGGCAGCCGGGTCAAGGTCCTGAGCGACGAGCTGGGCGCGGTGGTCGACGCCACGCTTTCGGGATCGTCCCGCGCGCTCGGGCAGGTGATCTCGGGCTGCTAGTCCGCCGGAAGGGCGGCGGCGATCACCTCGTCGAAATCGGCGGCGTCCCGGACCCGGGCCATGTCCTCGGCCTCGACCGTGATGCCCCAGTTCCGGGCCATCGCCTCGTAGAGCGGCTGACGGTGGGCCAGTGCCTGCGCGTAGGTCCAGCGGATGAACGCGTCGGGGTCCACGGCGTCCTCGGCCACGCCCTCGGCGGCGACGTAGTCGCGCCATGCCCGGTCGAGGAAGTCGGGGCTATAGGCCATCGGCTTGGGCGCGCGGTCGAAGCGGCGGACGAGTTCCGCGGTATGGGCGTCCGAGCCGCGGATCCAGACCATCAGGCAGCGCTGCGAGAGGTCCGACAGGATCGGGTCCTCGGGGTCTTCGGGATCGACCCATTCGCAGATCGAGCCCCCGGTATCGCAGACGAAATGCGGATAGCCGTAGAGCGCCTCGGCCCGGTCGATGAAGTAGCCCGTGTCGAGCAGTGCGCGTTCCTCGGCGCGGGCAAAGCGGTCCTGCCGCCGGCGATAGGTGTCGATGTCGAGGCCGCCGCGCGCGGGGTCGCCGGGCTTGCCCAGGTAGGACGACACCGCACCGAGATTGTGGAACGTGATGTTCGAGCCGATGTAGATCGAGTCCGACATCAGAAGGTCGCGCAGGAACGGCACCCGCATGGCTTCGGCCTTGGCGTTGTCGGTGATGTACTCGCCCATGTAGCGGGTGCCGATGCGGTAATCGATCGAGTAGTGAAACCAGCTGCCGCTCTCGCGCAGGATGTTGGAGACGTGGGTCTTTCCGAGCCCCGACATGGCGAAGAGCAGCACGCGCTTCTTCGGGGCGTCGCGCCAGGCGCGGGCGGTGGGGTAGATCATGGCGCGCTCCGTCGGGATGGTCCGGCACTGGGTAGCCAGCGGCGCGGGCGGCGTCAAACGGCGCGCGCGGGCCTCCGGCGGAACAGTCGGCCGTCTAGGATCGCAAGCCCCAGTGCCAGAAGCCCGAAACCGCTCCAGGCGTTGGGGTCGAGCGTCTCGCCGCGGACGGTGGCGCCCAGCGTGATCGCCACCGGCGGGATCAGCAGCGTCACCAGAAGCAGCGTCCCCGCGCCAGCAAGGGCGAGGATGCGCCAGTAGAGCAGATAGGCGCAGGCCGTGGCGATCAGCGCGTAATAGCCCACCGCCAGCCACGTGTCGGGGGCGAGCGATATCGGAGGCGCGCCCTCGATCAGGATGGCGAGCGGCGCCATGACGATGGTGGCGCCTGTCAGCATCCCCGCCGCGGCCACCTCGGGGCGCAGGTCCGAAAGCCATGCACGGCCCGCGGCCCCGGCAACAGCGTAGGACAGGGTGCCGACGATCACCGCAGCCTGCGCGAGGCTCTGGGCGTCGAGATCGGCCAGAGCCTGCCAGCCGATCGCGGTGGCCACGCCGGCAAAGCCCGTGGCGACGCCGAGTGCCTTGCGGGTGCTCAGCCGCTCGTCCGAAAATACCAGCGCCGCCACAAGCACGCCCCAGATCGCGGTCGTCGCGTTGAGGATCGAGGTCAGTCCGGTGGTGATGTGCAACTGGCCCCACGCCATCAGCGAGAACGGAACCGCGTTGTTCAGGACTCCCATCACCAGGAAAGCGCCCCAGACGCGGGGGCTCCGGGGCACCGGCAGGCGGCGCCCGGCGACGTAGAGCCAGAGCGCCAGCGCGGCGGGGGCGACACGGTAGAGAACCGACGTCAGCGGCGCGATCTCGTCCAGCGCCGTGCGAATGGCAAGGAATGACGTGCCCCACACGAGCGCGAGCAGGATCAGCATGGCCCAGGCGCGGGCGGGGATGTCGGACGGAGCGGTGGTCATGGCACCGGTATGCCCCTGGACGCGCGTTCGCGCGACCCGGAACCTGCGCAAAAGAAAACGGGGCGCCCGAAGGCGCCCCGCTTTGTCCGTCTCGCGGCGTCGTGCGCCGATCAGAAGGTATATTCCGCGCGCAGGCCGATGCCGACCGCGTGGTTGTCGTCGAACGTCGCGACCGGGCGGCCGGCGACTTCGGCTTCGGCATCGCCGAGCCAGGAGTAGTTCACGCCGCCGGACACGGTGAGGCCGCCGTTGTTGTAGCGTCCTCCGAGGGTCAGGCCCCAGAGCCCGTCCGTCGGCCCGAGCGGCGAGACGAGGCCGCTGTCGCTCTCGGGTTCGTAGATCACGTTCATCGAGCCGGCGAAGGCCTTGGTGAACGCCCGGCCGACGCCGACCGAGTAGCGATGTCCGTCCTCGAGGTTCACGAGGTCCGACCCGAGCGCGGTCGGCACCACGTTGACGGCCGAGAAGTCCGTCCAGCGATAGCTGGCCAGCAGCAGCGTGCCCGGCGCGATGCCGGTCTGGAAGTCGAGGTTCAGCGACGCGGGCGTCACGTAGTCGACCTCCGACTCGATGACGCGGCCGAGAAGACGCTCGGTCGTGTCGGCCTCGTGCTCGATCTCGAAGCTGTAGGTCGCGGCGAACCGCAGGGCGATGTCCGGAATCTCGTAGGCGGCGCCGATGATGTAGCCGGGCTGGGTGTCCTGCTCCATCTCGAACTGGTACCCGTCGGTGGCGGCGAAGCCCTGCGAGGTGTCCTGGAACGCCGCGCCAAGCGCCTGCGTGGTGCCGGCGCCGTAAGTGCCGTCGATCTGACCGGCGGCGGTGGGGCTGCCGGCGAGGGCCGCGCCGAGCGTCGAGCTGTCGAGAAGCGGCGCGCCGGGCGCGTTGGCCTGCGTTTGCTGGTTGAAGCCGCGGGTGGTCGCGGCGGTCGAGATCGCCTGGTTATAGGCGACACCGTTCAGATCGACGTCTGCGCGCACGCGCTCGGCCTTGATACCGGCGAAGACGCTGAAGCGGTCGGTCACGCGGTAGCGCCCGACGAACGTCAGCGCCTCGCTTTCCAGATCAGCGAAGGTGCCGCCGAGGTTGGTCGTCAGCGGGTTGTTGTCGTAATCGACGTTCACGCCGTAGGGCTCGTCGAAGATCAGCGCGTAGTTGAACTTTTCGTTCACCGCGTTGGTGTAGCTGAGCGTCGTGGTCGTGTAGCTTTCGGCGGGCTCATAGTCGGCGTCGAGGTCGTCGGTGCCGCTGACGCTCGGCTTCACGTAGCCGAAGCTGATCCCGGCCGTGTTGTCCTCGGCAAAGATCGGCAGGACGCTCTGGCCCGAGCGGTCGAGGCCCGCGGCCTGCGCGCCGCCTGCTGCGGCTAGCGTCAGCGCAAGCGCCGATGCGCCATAGCTCAGTCGTTTCATTGGTGTTCCCCTCATCCCGACAGATGTCTCCTCTTAGGGGAAAGCTAGCGGGCGGATTGTCGCCGGGTCAATTTTGACCCGGCGTCACAGCGACGTGACCCGCCGCTGCGTCACTATTAAATCACAACTGCCGCTCTCGCCGGATGTTCAGATAGTTGGCCGAGAAAATGATCGCCGCGCCAAGGAAAACCGCCGGCTCCAGCGGCTCCGAGTAAAGCGCCATGCCCAGCAGCGCGATCACGGGAAGCCGCGCGAAGTCGATGGGCATTACAACCGTGGCGGGTGCGAGCCGCAGCGCCGTGGTCAGACAGTAATGGGCCATCAGCCCAGCCGCGCCGATCACGCAAACCAGCGGCCAGGCCCCCGCGTCGGGCACGGCGATGTCGCCGTCGATACCGGCGCAGACAAGGCCGAATGCCGCCTGCATCGTCGTCAGCCAGAACAGGATCGAGGTGATCCCTTCGGTCCGGGTGAGCTTGCGGGTAAAGACCGCCGAGCCAGCGAATCCCACAGCCGCGCCGGCCGCGGCCAGCAGGTTCGGATCGAAGGTCGCGGGCGACGGGCGGGCCACGATCAGGATGCCCACGAAACCAGCGAGCCCCGCAAGCACCCGCGCACGCGTCAGCCGCTCTCCCAGCACCAGCGGCGACAGGAGCATCACCCACAGCGGCGAAGAGAACTCCACGGCGAACACTTGCGCCAGCGGTACCGTCGCCACCGCGTAGAACCACAGGTTCTGGCCCGCGAAATGACTGAGGTTGCGCACCGCGTGCAGACCCATGCGCTGCGCCCGGATCTGGCGGCGCGCACCAGTCAGGCTGCTGACCGTGAGCACCAGCGCGATGCCGATCAGCGATCGGTAGAGCATGATCTCGAACGTATCGAGATCGAGGCTGACCTCGCGCCCGGCGATCGCCATGGCCGAAAAGGACGCGATTGCGCCGGTCATCCAGAGCGCGGCTGTCACGGTGTCCGACCGCGGGGTAGGCAGGGAGGTGGTAGTCATGCGCGGCATGTGACGCGCACCGCCGTGGATTGGCAAGCAGCTGCTTGACCCGCGACGTTGCAGCGAAGCGCGTTTTGCGACGCGATAAGCCGCGACTCCCACAATAACAGAGGCTGCGCCGCTTCCGGTGTCTCTGCGGCCGCCGAATTACGTGCCGGGTTCGGAGGCCAAACCACAGAACGCCCCTGCGCCTGTTCGGCGCGGGGGCGCTGATGCCGGTCGGGTCACTCCAGCCGGATCACTCCCACTCGATGGTTCCCGGGGGCTTCGAGGTCACGTCGTAGGTCACCCGGTTGATGCCGCGCACTTCGTTGATGATGCGGGTCGCGGTCTCGCCCAGGAAGTCGTGGCTGAACGGATAGTAGTCCGCGGTCATGCCATCGACCGAGGTCACCGCCCGCATGGCGCAGGCATAGTCGTAAGTGCGACCGTCGCCCATGACGCCCACGGTGCGGACGGGCAGCAGCGCCACGAAGGCCTGCCAGATCTCGTCGTAGAGGCCGTGCTTGCGGATCTGGTCGATGAAGACCGCATCCGCCTTGCGCAGGATGTCGAGCTTCTCCGGCGTGATCTCGCCCGGGCAGCGGATCGCGAGGCCGGGTCCCGGGAACGGGTGGCGGCCGATGAAGCTCTGCGGCAGGCCGAGTTCGCGACCGAGCGCGCGGACCTCGTCCTTGAAGAGCTCGCGCAGCGGCTCCACCAGCTTGAGGCCCATCTTCTCGGGCAGACCGCCGACATTGTGGTGCGACTTGATCGTGACCGACGGGCCGCCCGAGAAGCTGACGCTCTCGATCACGTCCGGATACAGGGTGCCCTGCGCGAGGAAGGCCGCGCCCTCGATCTCGTTGGCGTGCTTCTGGAACACGTCGATGAAGAGCCGTCCGATAGTCTTGCGCTTGACCTCGGGGTCCGAGACGCCGGTCAGCTCGCCAAGGAACAGGTCGCGCTCGTCAGCGTGGATCAGCGGGATGTTGTAGTGGTCGCGGAACATGGTGATGACCTCGTCCGCCTCGCCCTGGCGCAGGAGGCCGTGGTCCACGAAGACGCAGGTCAGATTGTCGCCGATCGCCTCGTGGATCAGCACCGCCGCGACCGAGCTGTCGACTCCGCCCGAAAGCCCGCAGATCACCTTGGCGTCGCCAACCTGGTCGCGGATCTTCTGGATCGCCTCCTCGCGGTAGGCGCCCATGGTCCAGTCGCCGGTAAAGCCGGCGTCCTTGACGAAGTTCTCGTAGAGCGTCCGGCCGTTCGGGGTGTGGTGCACCTCGGGGTGGAACTGCACCGCGTAGAAGCGCCGCTCGAGGTCCGCCGTCACCGCGTAGGGCGCGCCGGGAGAGGTCCCGTAGACCGCAAAGCCCGGCGCAAGCTTGGCGACGTGGTCGCCGTGGCTCATCCAGACCTGCTCGCGCCCGCTGCCGTCCATGAACCAGCCGGCGAGAAGGTCGATGCGCTCCTCGGTCGGCACGACCCAGGCGCGGCCGAACTCGGCGGTGCCGTCGCCGCGCTCCACCTGTCCGCCGAGCATCTGCGTCATCACCTGCTGGCCGTAGCAGATGCCGAGTACCGGCACGCCCAGTTCGAACACCTTCTGCGGGGGGCGCGGGCTGTCGGCGTCGATCACCGAGGCCGGGCCGCCCGACAGGATCACCGCTTTCGGCGCCATTTCGTCGAGAAGCGCGTCGTCGACCTGCTGGAATGGATGGATTTCGCAGTAGACGTTCAGTTCGCGCAGCCGACGCGCGATCAGCTGCGTCACCTGGGAGCCGAAGTCGACGATGAGAAGGCGGTCGTGGGCGGTCTGGTCCATGGCCCGTGCCAGTAGAGCCAAGCCGCCGCGCGCGCAAGGGCACGCGATGCGCGCGCGGTAGATGCGCGCGCGGTACGTGGGGGCTGCGTATCAGCGAGCGCGAGCATCCTCGCGGGCCTGTCGGGCAATGCGGGTCTCGGCGATGATCGCCGACAGAAGCGCGACGTGCCGCGCCGCCGAATAGGCCGCGGCACCCGTGCGGCGCGCGGCGTCCATCGGCGCCTCTCGTTCCAGCAATTCGCCCAGCGGCGCCGCTCGGCTTGCGACTTCGCGTTCGCCGAGCAGACGATGCAGGTGGCGGTCACGGGCGTAGCTCTCGGAGCCGATCCGGGCCGCGCGGATCAGCAGGCGCGGGCGGCGGAGGGTGGTCGCGGACAACAGGTGGTCGATCATGGAAGGCACTCCTCGAATGGTCGGACCTGAGCTTCCCACACCGTCAGCGTGTGTTGCGGACGTAGTCGAGCAAGCGTTCGGTGCATTTCCGATTGTTTGTAAATTAGAGGCAAAGATCACCTTTAACCTCAGCCGTTAACGCTCTGGTAATAATGGCAACCAATGGTTGCATCGCATTGTGGATAATCCTGTGGATGACTGCATAGGGTCGGGGGACACGAACATGGCATCCAGGCACAAGCCGCAGGACGGGGCGGACCTGCCGGACTGGGTTCCGGACGATGCCCGAAACTACCTCGCGCATGTCGAGGGCGGCTGGTCGCTGCGGGCCCTGGCGCGCGAAACCGGCTGTCATGCCTCCACGGTCATGCGGCAGGTGCGGCGGATCGAGGTGCGGCGCGAGGACCCGCTGGTCGATGCGGCGCTCCGGGGTCTCGGAGCGCGGGTCGGGGCCGGGGATGGTGCACCGATGAGAAGGGCAGATCAGGAGAACGACGTGGCACAGCACATACAGGACGCCCCGGCGACCGACACCGATCCCGCGGCGCTCGAACGCGACATCCACGAGGCGCTGCGCGCCCTTGCCGCGCCGGGCACGGTTCTGGCGGTGGCGCGCGACATGGATAAGGCGGTGGTCGTCACCGACGAAGGCGCAGACGGCGCCACGGACCGGCGGGGGTGATCGAGGCGGCGACAGCACAGGCAATGGCGCTGCGGGGCTGGATCGCCTGCAACGCGCCCGGCCGGGTAAGCCGGTACCACATCACCGCGTCGGGGCGGGCGACACTTGGCCGGCTGATGGCCGAGACCGAGAGCCGGCAGCGCGGCTTCGCAGACGCGCAGACGCCGTTCGACGCCGCCCCTCACGGCGCGCCTGTGGCGCTGCGTCCGGCGCGGGTTTCGGCCATCGAGACGCCCGTCGCTGCACTCGCCCGGCGCCGGGACAAGTCCGGACGCGCATTTCTCGACCGGGCGCTGGTGCGGGCGGCCGAGCGGTTGCGCGAGGATTACGAGATCGCGCGCCTCGGCCAAGTGGGCGATGCCGAGGTCGACGCGCTGGTGCAGGAGGCCGCCGATGCGTCACTCCGCAAGGCGTCGGCCGGGGCCGAGGACCGCACCGGCCCGCAGGCGGCGCTGGCGCGGCTCGCCGCGGCGCTGGTCGACCTAGGGCCCGGACTCGGGGACATGGCGCTGCGCTGCTGCTGCCGTCTCGAGGGGCTCGAGGCCGCCGAGCAGCGGATGGGATGGTCAGCGCGGTCGGGCAAGATCGTCCTGCGCATCGTGCTTCAGCGCCTGGCGCGTCACTACGAGGAGCAGGGCATCGACGGGCGCGGCCTGATTGGCTGAGCGGGCGGCGTTCAATCGCGATAGCCTCCTCTTGCGGTTCTTGCCCTCGCGCGATTAACAGCCCTCATGAAAGTTACCCTGCGCCAGCTGCACTATTTCGTCGCCCTTGCGGATGCCGCCCACTTCGGGCGCGCCGCCGCGCGCGCCAATGTCTCGCAGCCTGCGCTGTCGCTTCAGATCAAGGAACTGGAGGCGCAGCTTGGCGTCGATCTTGTCGATCGGCTGCCGCGCGGTGTGCGTCTGACACGCGCGGGGCAGGAGGTTCTGACCCGCGCGCGTCGCGTCCTTGCCGAGGTCGACGATCTCACCCAGGCGATCCGTTGGCGTGACGGCCTCTCGGGGCAACTTAACCTCGGTGTGATTCCGACGGTTGCGCCATACCTTCTGCCTGCCGCGCTCAGCCGCATCCGGGCCCGCGACCTGTCGCTCGAGCTTCGCGTGCGCGAGGCGCAGACCGCGCAGTTGGTCGAGGGCGTGCGCAGCGGACGGCTCGACGCCGCCCTCGTCGCGCTGCCGGTGCCCGACGACGGGCTGGTGGCGCATCCGCTGGTGGAAGATCGCTTCGTCCTCGCGGGGTCCGAACGACGGCTCGCGGCCTATGCCGACGCGCTGCCCGATCCGGCCTCGCTGCGCGCCGGGGAGTTGCTGCTGCTCGACGAGGGGCATTGCCTCGCCGATCAGGCGCTCGAGGTGTGCGGCCTGCCGGGGCGCGGGCAGGTGGATCTGGGCGCCTCGTCGCTGGCGACGCTCTGCGGCCTTGTCGCGGCCGGGTTCGGCCTGACCCTGCTGCCGGAACTCGCACTGCCGGTAGAGCGCGCGGCCGCCCCCGATCTCGGCCTTCTGCGCTTTGCAGGCACCGAGCCCGCGCGGCGGCTGGCGCTGGTGCGCCGCGATACATCACGCGATGACGGATGGGTCGGGGACCTGACCGGGCTGATCGAGGAGGCGGCGGAGGACGTTTTGTCCCAGGCGCGTCAAATCTGCCCGCCGGGCGCATAGCCTCCAACCGCTGCATCCTTCGATCGATCGACCGTCTGCGACGGCTTGCGGGGCGCGGACGGCGTTCCGTATCGGCGGCGCCGTGAGATGCAACCCCGACATGCAACGGCGCGCAGGGCTGGCAGAACCCTCCGTAACGCCTTATCATTATGTGAAATGCTTAAGATTTAGGGCTCGTTCCCATGCGCGATCTGAAGATCCCCGACCAGCGTCACCCCGAAAAGGCGCACCGTCCGGACAACGCTCAGCCGAAGAAACCGTCCTGGATCCGTGTTAAGGCACCGGGCGGGCAGGGTTATGCCGAAACACGCAAGACAATGCGCGAGCACAACCTGACCACGGTCTGCGAGGAAGCAGGGTGTCCGAACGTCGGCGAGTGCTGGAGCCAGGGTCACGCCACCATGATGATCATGGGCGAGATCTGCACCCGGGGCTGCACCTTCTGCAACGTGGCCACCGGCCGGCCCGATGCGCTCGACGTGTTCGAGCCGGGGCGCGTGGCCGATGCGGTGCAGAAGCTCGGCCTGAACCATGTAGTCATCACCTCGGTGGACCGTGACGATCTCGAGGATGGCGGCGCCGAGCACTTTGCCCAGACCATCCGCGCGGTGCGCCACCGGTCGCCGGGCACCACGATCGAGATCCTGACGCCGGACTTCCTGAAATGCGCGCCCTCGGTGCTCGAGACGGTGGTCGCGGCCAAGCCGGACGTCTTCAACCACAACTTGGAAACCGTTCCCGGTCTCTATCCGGAGGTGCGCCCCGGCGCGCGCTACTTCCACTCGCTGCGGCTGCTGCAACGGGTGAAGGAAATCGACCCGTCGATCTTCACCAAGTCCGGCATCATGGTCGGCCTCGGAGAGCAGCGTCCGCAGGTCCTGCAGGTCATGGACGACCTGCGCTCGGCAGACGTGGATTTCATGACGATCGGCCAGTACCTTCAACCGTCCTCCAAGCATCACCGCATCGACACCTTCGTGACACCCGAGGAATTCGCGAGCTACGAGAAGGCCGCATTCGGCAAGGGCTTCCTGATGGTCTCGGCGACGCCGCTGACGCGGTCGTCTTACCATGCCGGCGACGACTTCGCCCGGCTGCGCGACGCGCGCGAGCGTCGGCTCGCCGCGGCGGCGACATCGGCCTGAGTTCGCACACGGGCGGGGCGTCACTCCCCGCCCGGCAGTGCCTTCAGATAGGCCGCCACCGCCTCACGGTCGGCGGCCTCAAGTTGGGCGAAGTTTTCCACGACCGCGACCATGTGCCCGCCGACGCTGTCGTAATCGGGGGTGAACCCCGATTCCAGATAGTAGGCGATGTCGGAGGCTGACCAGTCGAGGTCCTCTGGCCGCAAGGACGGTATGGTGCCTTCGCCGCTGGGGTTGGGCGCGCCGCCGAGCCAGCGGTCGATGTCGAGACCGCCGAGCGTGGTGCGGGGCGTGTGGCACTCACCGCAATGGGCGAGAGCTTCGACAAGGGTTCGTCCGCGCTCCAACTGCGGCTCTTCGGCCGGCGTGATCCAGTCGTCGTCGAGGTAAAGCGCCTTCCAGACGCCAATCGAGCGTCGGATCGAGAACGGGAAGGCGATCTCGTGGGCGGCACTCGGCGTCGGATCGGCCGGCAGGGTCTGCCAGAATGCCCAGAGGTCGGCGACGTCCTGATCCGCCATCCGCGTGTATGCGGCATAAGGGAAGGCCGGGTAGTAATGCGCCCCGTCGGGCGAGACGCCCTGCGTCACCGCGCCGGCGAAGTCGCCGATCTCCCACGCGCCGATGCCGTGCTCGGGATCGGTGGAGATGTTGGGCGCGACGAAGGTGCCGAAATCGGACGGGAAGCGCTGGCCGCCCGCGAGAACGCGCTTCGACTCGCCTTCGGCGTCCGGCGCATGGTGGCACGAGGCACAACCGGCGGCGACGAACACCGTCTCTCCCCGCTCGGGGTCGCCGCTCAGCGCCTCGAACCGGCCCGGCTCGGCGGGCGTCGTGCGGGTGATCCATAGACCCGCTGCGCCGGCGATCACCGCCAGCGCCACGAGCCCGAAAAGACCTGTCCGGATCATTCAGACGCGCGATACTCGTCGTGGCAGGCCTTGCAGGCGTTGCCCACGGGGCCGAGCGCGGGCCCGAGCGCCTCGCGGCCGTCGCCGGCGACCTCCTGCAGGCCCGAAACCGCCTCGCCGAGATCGGCCCACTTCGAGCCCACGTCGTCGGTATTCTCCCAGATTGCGGGCAGGGCACGGGTGCCATCGATCGCCTCGGCGTCAGAACCCTCGGGGAACAGGATCAAAGGGTTGATCATGCTCACCGCGTGCAAGTTGTCCGCCGCCATTGTGGCCTGCTCGGCGTCGTATTCGGTGTCGCCCTTGGCCATGTCGCCGATGATCCCGAGGTTGATCGCGAGGATGCGGAACATGCCTTGGCGCGCCGTCAACACGTCCTCGAAATCGTCGTCCTGGGCGAGGGTGGGCGAGGCGATGGCGACGGCCGTGGCGGCGATGGCTGCGAGGCGGAACATGAGGCGACTCCCTGTCGATTGATTTCCCTAGGGGAAGCCTACCCGAGCCGGGTTACGAGGCAATGACCGCGTGACGCGCTGAAGCGACATCGAAGCGGGGTCAGGTTAAGGGTGATAATCAGAAATTCATTATCGGCAGATACTTAAATCCGGGACTTCACGCATCGGATGAGCTCTCTGGAGGTTACGCCGGGGCGTCCGTCACTCGAACGTGATCCCCGGCGCAGTCCCGATCAGGCGCGCCCGCGGCCGGCGAAGCGCGGCAGCATGGCCGAGAAGTCGCGGCCCGCGCCATCCTCTTCCTCGACGAAGCGGCGGTAGAGATCGGCCGCGGCGGCCCCGAGCGGCGTGTCCGCGTCGGCGCCCTCGGCGGCCTGCATGGCGAGCCGCAGGTCTTTCAGCATCAGGTCGGCGGCGAAGCCCGGCTTGTAGTCGTTGTCTGCGGGCGAGGTCGGACCGACGCCCGGCGCCGGACAGTAGGTGTTCATCGACCACGACGAGCCCGATGAGGTCGACACGACGTCGAACATGGCCTGCCGGTCGAGTCCGAGCTTGTCGGCCAGCGCGAAGGCCTCGCAGGTGCCGATCATCGTGATCCCGAGGATCATGTTGTTGCAGATCTTCGCGGCCTGACCGTTCCCCGAGGGGCCGCAATGCACCGCCTTGCGGCCCATGATGTCGAAGAGCGGCTTGGCGGTCTCGAAGCCTGCCTCGTCACCGCCGACCATGAAGGTCAGCGTGCCGTCCGTGGCGCCGCCCACACCGCCCGAGACCGGCGCGTCGAGCGCCGAGAGACCCGCCGCCAACGCCTGCTCGGCCACCGCACGGGCGCTGTCCACGTCCACGGTCGAGCAGTCGAGGAACACCGCACCTTGCTTCATCGCCGGCACGATCTCGTCGGCGACCGTGCGAAGGATCTTGCCGTTGGGCAGCATGGTGATGACCACCTCGGCCCCCTCAACCGCCTCGGTGGGGCTGTTCGCGGGCGTCACTCCGTCGATGACCACGCTCGCGGTGTCGAAGCCGATCACCTCGTGGCCCGCGCGCGCGAGGTTGGCGGCCATCGGCCCGCCCATGTTGCCCAGACCGATGAACCCGATCTTCATGCCGTCTCTCCCAGGTCGTGAAAGTTGATCTCGTCCACCTCGAGCGGGCGGAACATCCGCGCCACGTCCGTCAGCGGCAGGCCGTCCACCTCGTGCCGCCAGCGCGGGCTCTTGTCCTTGTCGATCAGAAGCGCGCGCACGCCTTCGAGGAAATCCGCATGCTCGAGCGCGCGCGAGGTGAAACGGAATTCGAGGTCCAGCGCGCGGCGGATGTCCGCGCTGCCCGATTTCAGCCGGTGCAGCAACTCGAGCGTCGCGCCCATGGACAGCGGCGCGGAGGCCTCGACCTTGGCCAGCGTCTCGGCGGCAAACGCGCTGTCGTCGGTGCGCAGCGCGTTCACCACGTCGCGCAACGTCTCGCCGCCGCACGTCGCCTCGGCGTCGTTGAGCTTGTCGGGCAGGGTGGCCTTGGGGGCAGGCGCGGCGAATTCGGTGATGGCGGAAGGCTGGCCGCTCTCGCTGAGCTTCGCGATCGCCTCGGCCCATGCGTCGCGCGGCACGTACAGGTCGGCGAATCCGGCCCAGATCGCGTCGCCCGCGTCCATGCGCGCGCCGGTCAGCCCCAGCCACTCGCCCAGCCGGCCGGGCACCCGTGCCAGAAGAAGCGAGCCGCCCACGTCGGGCACCAGTCCGATGCCGCATTCCGGCATGGCGATCCGCGTGCTGTCGCAAACCACGCGGTGCGAGCCGTGACAGCCCACGCCAACGCCGCCGCCCATGACGTAGCCCTGCATGAAGGACACCACGGCCTTGGGATACTCGGCGATAACCGCGTTCATGCGATACTCGTCGCGCCAGAAGTCCACGGCCGACTGGCCGCGCCCTTCCTGCGCCTCGCGGTAGACCCCGGCGATGTCGCCGCCCGCGCAGAAGGCCTTGTCCCCCTCGGCGTCGAGGATCACCAGCGCCACGTTCGGATCCTCGGCCCAGTCCAGCAGCGCCTGTTCGATCGCGAGGCACATGTCGTGGTCGAGGGCATTCAGCGCCGAGGGGCGGGTCAGCGTGATGCGGCCCGCGCGGCCTTCGGTGCGGACGGACACGTGGTCGCTCATGCGGCGGCCTCCAGCAGCTTGCGCGCCACGATCAGGCGCATGATTTCGTTGGTGCCTTCGAGGATCTCGTGCACACGCAGATCGCGGACGGTCTTTTCCACCCCGTAATCGGCGAGGTAGCCGTAACCGCCATGAAGCTGAAGGCAGGTGTTGGCGACGCGGCTGCCGACCTCGGTGACGAAGGCCTTGGCCATCGCGCAGTGCTTGCCGGCGTCGTGACGTTTCGCATCGCAGGCCCAGGCCGCCTGACGCAGGAAGACCCGCGCGGCGGACAGCTGGATCTCCATGTCGGCAAGCTTGAACTGGAGAGCCTGGAACTGGTCGAGGGGGCGGCCGAAGGCCTGGCGTTCGCGCATGTAGACGAGGGTCGCGTCGAGCGCCGCTTGCGCGGCGCCGAGCGAGCAGGCTGCGATGTTCAGCCGGCCGCCGTCCAGCCCGGCCATGGCATAGCGAAAGCCCAGTCCCTCTTCGCCCAGCAGGTTCGCCGCCGGCACAACCGCGCCGTCGAGCTGCACGGCGCGCGTGGGCTGCGAACGCCAGCCCATCTTGTCCTCGAGCCCGCCGAAGCTCAGGCCCTCGGCGCCGTCCTCGACCAGCATCGCCGAGATGCCGTCGGGACCGTCGCCGCCGGTGCGGGCCATGACGATGTAGGCGTCGGAATACCCGCCGCCCGAGATGAACGCCTTGGTCCCCGACAGCTGCCAGCCGTCGTTGGTGCGGTCTGCGCGGGTCTTGAGGGCTGCCGCGTCCGATCCGGAGCCCGGCTCGGTCAGGCAGTAGGACAGCACCGTCTGCATCGCCACCGCGTCCGGCAGGAGACGGTCCTTCATCTCGGCGCTGCCGTGGCGGTCGATCATCGCCGCGCACATGTTGTGGATCGACAGGAAAGCGGCGACCGAGGGGCAGGCCATGGACAACGCCTCGAAGATCAGCGTCCCCTCGAGCCGCCCGAGACCGGTGCCGCCCGCCTCTTCCGAAACGAAGATGCCGCCGAAGCCCAGTTCGGCCAGTTTCGGCCAGAGATCGCGGGGGATCGTGCCCTCGCGTTCCCAGTCCCGCGCATGGGGGGCGATCTCTGCGGCGCCGAAATCGCGCGCCATGTCGAAGATCGCGTCCTGTTCCTCGGTCGCCGCGAAATCCATGTCCATCCTCCCGTCCTCGATCACGTTTGTTTCAGCCCCCGGCGCGGGACGCAAGCGGACACGGGGGCCGCCGGGCGGCTGCGTTGAAACATGGCGTGAGGCGCATGTGGCGAGCCTCCGCCTATTTCGGCGCAACGCGGAACGGACCGGTGCAGTCGGCGGTTCATCGGCATCCCGGCCACGCAAGGGGCCGCGCATATTGGAGGAAAGACCATGACACGCACGACCAAACGCAGCACGTCCGTTTTCGCCATCGCCGGTGCCCTCGCGGGCATGGGCCTCGTCTCGGCCGCCTCGGCGCAGACCACCGCGGATGTGGCGCCCGGCGAGGTGATCTGCTCGGACTACCTGCTGATGGACGAGCAGACCCAGGGCCGGATCGCGCTGCAACTGGTGGAGACCCCTGACGGCGTCGCCACCACGTCGGACATCGACGGTCCGGCCGCCGTGGGCACGGTCGAAGGTCTTCTGACCGCCTGCCGCGAGAACCCCGAGATGACCACCGCCGAGATCGCGGCCATGGTGTTCGGCACCGAAGACGAGGACGGTGTCAACGTGCTCGACCCGAACGGGTCGGAGACCGACACGAGCAACGACATCAATGCCGATGATGATGGATCGGACGATGCGCCCGGCGACGACAGCATGACCGATGATGGCATGTCGGACAGCGATACTGCCGGCGCGGACACCGAAGTGGACGCGGATGTCGATGCGACCGCCGGCGACGTGGGCGTCGACGGGGCGGCTTCGGGCGACGCGTCCGACGCCGACGCCGGTGCGGATGCAGGCGCCGACGCGGGCGGTGCGGATGCCGGTGGTGATGCTGGCGGCGACGCCGGCGGCGATGCCGGTGGTTCCGACGGCGGCTCGGACGGCGGGTCCGACGGTGGTGATGGCGGCGACGACAGCTGACGCCGCCACCGGGAACTGGCGGGGGCACGCCGATCGGCCATGACCGGTAGGGCGAACCCCCGCCGTCACGGCGCCGTGACGAAACGCGGCGCCGTGGCTGACGGTTCTTTCGTCAATCGGGACACGGTGTCCCGCACGAGGAGAACCACATGACCAATCGCACATTCGCCTTTGCCGCCGCGGGCCTTCTGGGCCTCGGCGCGACCGCCGCTTCGGCACAGACCAGCGGTTATGAAGATCTAACCTGCGCCCAGTTCCGGGGCCTCTCGACCCAGCAACAGGGTGAGGTTCTGGGTGGGGCGCCGAATATCGCGGCGGTGAACCAGTACTGCGATGCCAACACCGAGGGCATGGTGGCCGACGCCATGGCCGACGGGATGGAAAGCGGCACCGAGATCGGCGGGGCGATGGAAACCACCACCGACACCGACGACGAGACCGCCCTCGAGGAGCGTGAGACTTACACCGATGGCGATATCGGCGCGGGCACCGTGGCGAGCGACCCGGTCAGCAGCGATCAGGGCACCGGCACTGCGACGACTGGCACCGCAACCGGGACGACCAGTCAGCCGGTCTCACCCGGTTCGGTCGGCTCGGACAATGTCGCAAGCCCCGAGAGTGAGCTCGAAGGCGCCGACACCGGCGATTGATCCGGCCACGACGCCAGCAGAAAAAACGGGCGGGGATTTCTCCCCGCCCGTATTCGTTTCCCAGGCCGATGCACGGTGGCAGCAGAAGCGTCAGTCCATGGCCTTGAAGTTGAACTCGCCGCCGTCCTTGATCCCCGAGAACCAGCGCGCGGTGACGGTCTTGGTCTTGGTGTAGAACCGGAAGGCGTCCGGGCCGTACTGGTTCAGGTCGCCGAAGGCCGACTTCTTCCAGCCGCCGAAGGTGTAGTAGCTCAGCGGCACGGGGATCGGGAAGTTGATGCCCACCATGCCCACGTTGACCCGGTGCGCGAAGTCGCGCGCGGTGTCGCCGTCGGCGGTGAAGATCGCGGTGCCGTTGCCGTACTCATTGTCCATGGTGATCTTGAGCGCCTCGTCATAGGACGCCGCACGCACCTGGCAGAGCACCGGGCCGAAGATCTCTTCCTTGTAGATCGTCATGTCCGGCGACACGTGGTCGAAGTAGGACGGCCCGACGAAAAAGCCGTTCTCGTAGCCCTGGAGCTTGAAGTTCCGGCCGTCGACTGCGAGGTCCGCACCTTCCTCGACACCCTTGTTGACGAGGCCCTCGATCCGCTCCTTGGCGGCAGAGGTGATGACGGGGCCGTAGTCCACGTCGTCGCCCGCGGTGTAGGGGCCGACCTTGAGGTTCTCGACGCGGGGGATCAGCCGCTCGCGCAGGGCGTTGGCGGTTTCCTCACCCACCGGCACGGCCACCGAGATCGCCATGCAGCGTTCGCCCGCGGCGCCGAAGCCCGCGCCAACAAGCGCATCCGCGGCCTTGTCCATGTCCGCGTCGGGCATGATGATCATGTGGTTCTTCGCGCCGCCGAAGCACTGGGCGCGCTTGCCGTTGTTCGCGGCGCGGCCGTAGATGTATTGCGCGATCGGGGTCGAGCCGACGAAGCCCACCGCCTGCACGGTCTCGTCGTCGAGGATCGCGTCCACGACCTCCTTGTCGCCGTTGACCACCTGCAGCACGCCGTCGGGAAGCCCGGCTTCCTTCAGTAGTTCGGCCAGGCGCAGCGAGGTCGAAGGGCAGCGCTCGGACGGCTTGAGGATCATGGCGTTGCCGCAGGTCAGCGCCGGTGCCATTTTCCAAAGCGGGATCATTGCGGGGAAGTTGAACGGCGTGATGCCGGCCACGACGCCCAGCGGCTGGCGCATCGAGTAGAGGTCGATGCCGGGGCCGCCGTTGTCGGTGAACTCGCCCTTCAGCAGAGACGGTCCGCCCATGCAGACCTCGACGACCTCGAGACCGCGCTGAACGTCACCGCGCCCGTCGGGCAGGGTCTTGCCGTGCTCGCGGCTGACCAGCTCGGCCAGTTCGTCCATGTGCTCGTTGATGAGCTGGCCGAACTTCATCATCACCCGCGCGCGGCGCTGCGGGTTGGTGGCGCCCCAGGCTTTCTGGGCCTCGGCGGCCTTGGCCACGGCGGCGCGCAGTTCGTCGGCGGTCGCCAGCGGGACCTTTGCCTGCACTTCGCCGGTGGCGGGGTTGTAGATGTCGGCCATACGGCCCGACGAGCCCTTCACGTGCTGGCCGTCAATCCAGTGAGTCAGTTCCTGCATGGGGTCCTCCTTCGGTTGCGCGGAGGATAGGCTTGCAATTTTGCGCGGGGAAGGGGCAATTCCTCAAAGAGGCTTTGCGAATTTATTGGTATGGAGGGGCTCTTGGACTGGGATGACATGCGGATTTTCCTTGCCACCGCGCGCGGCGAAAGCCTGTCGGCCGCCGGACGGACCCTCAGGCTCGATCCCGCGACGGTGGGGCGACGCGTGGCCCGGCTGGAGGCGGGCATGGGCGCGCCGCTTTTCGCAAAGTCGCCGCAGGGCTACGCGCTGACCGGCGCGGGCGAGCGGCTGATGCGCCACGCCGAGGCGGCCGAGCAGGCGATGCAGGCGGCCGCCGAGGCCGTCTCGGGCGGCGAGGAGGGGCTGTCGGGGCAGGTCAGGATCGGGGCGCCGGACGGCTGCGCGAACTTCGTGCTGCCGCAGGTGTGCGCGCGCCTGTCCGAGGAGAACCCCGACCTTGATCTTCAGGTGGTGGCGCTTCCGCGGGTGGTGAACCTTTCCAAGCGCGAGGCGGACATGGCGGTGGCGGTCTCGGCGCCGACGGCGGGGCGGCTCGCGGTCCAGAAGATCACCGACTACCACCTGCACCTCGCGGCCACGCGCGACTACCTCGCCGCGCGACCGCCGGTGACCAGTCTCTCCGACCTGCGCGATCACCGCATCACCGGCTACATTCCCGACATGGTCTTCGACCGCGAGCTCGACTATCTCGCCGATCTCGGGATCGAGCGGGTGCATCTCGCCTCGAACTCGGTGGCGGTCCAGTTCCAGTGGCTGCGGCAGGGGGCGGGGCTCGGCATCGTGCACGACTTCGCCCTTTCCTCGGCGCCCGATCTCGTGCGCGTGCTGCCGGAGGCGGTGTCGCTGACGCGCGCGTTCTACCTCGTTCGGCACGCGGACGATCGGCGCCTGACACGCATGACGCGACTGGCACAGGCACTTGCGGATGAAATCCGCCGGGAAGTTGCCCGACTCGAAGGTCGGAATTGACAGAAGGGCCCCTGCTTGCCGACGCTGGACACATCCTATGCGCGACGGACGAGGAGGCCCTTCATGCAGGTGCAGCACATTCTGAAGAACAAGGCGGATGACGGCGTGGTGACGGTGACGCCGGGCACAAGCCTGCACGCCGCCGCCAAGATTTTGGCCGAGCGGCGGATCGGCACGGTGATCGTGTCCGAGGACGGCATCACCCCGCAGGGCATCCTGTCGGAGCGCGACATCGTGCGCTGCCTGTCGGCCAAGGGGGCGTCATGCCTCGATGCGCCGGTCGAGGATCACATGACCCGCGATCTCAAGACCTGCGCGCGCAACGATGACGCCGTCGACGTGCTGGGCCGGATGACCGAGGGACGCTTCCGCCACATGCCCGTGGTCGAGGACGGCAAGCTCGTGGGGCTGATCACGATCGGCGACACCGTCAAGGCACGGCTGACCGAACTGGCGATGGAGAAGGACGCGCTCGAGGGGATGATCTCCAACACCTGGTAAGGCGTCGGCGCCGGCCCGGGCCCGAACCGCTTGCATTCACCGACGCAATATTGTTGCGTGCGGCGAAGTATGCGCAGGGCAGGGAGGGCGCGATGACCACCGGACTCTATCCCGGGACGTTCGATCCGATCACGCTCGGGCATATCGACATCATCCGGCGGGCCACGATCCTCGTGGACAAGCTGGTCATCGGCGTCGCGATCAACCGGGACAAGGGCCCGCTCTTCGATCTTGATGAGCGGGTCGCAATGATCGAGCGCGAATGTGCCGCCTTGGCCGACGAGACCGGGACCGAGATCGTCGTCCACCCGTTCGAGAACCTGCTCATCGACTGCGCCCGCGACGTGGGCGCCCAGGTCATCGTGCGGGGCCTGCGCGCCGTCGCGGATTTCGAATACGAGTTCCAGATGGTCGGCATGAACCGCGCACTGGATCACTCGATCGAGACCGTCTTCCTCATGGCCGAGGCGCGCCACCAGGCCATCGCCTCCAAGCTCGTGAAGGAGATCGCGCGGCTGCGCGGGGACGTGGCGAACTTCGTCACGCCCGCCGTGCGCGAGGCGCTGGTCGAGAAGTTCTCTCAGACCGCGCCGTAGACCGCGCGACGCGCCACGGCGCGCTCTGCGCCGGCGATGTCGAGATCCAGCGCCACGTCCAGGGGCAGGGACCGCAGCTCGCGCAGGGTCCGGCGATAGCTGGCATAGGACTTCAGGTTGGTGAACACGGTGCGCATGGGGGCCTCCGTCGCGTTTGTGTCGAACCTCCCTCGCCGCACCAGATGCGATGGATACGCGCGTCCCACAACGCCCCTCGATGTTCCACCGGGCATGTTCGCAGTGCATGGCGGCGCTAACGGAGCGTTAGGAGGTCGGGCGCTAATGTGACCGCAGGACCCTTTTGGCAGGAGAATCCTGATGGACGGCACGACGCCCATCGCCACGACGAGCTTCGCTCGCGGCGACGCACCGACATGCATCCGATCACGGCCCGGAGGCGGCCACGCAGCCGGGCCGGGCCGACTTCGCCCGGGCCCTTGCCCGCGGCTCCGTGCAGGGCCTCGCGCTCGAGGCGCCCTTTCGCGCGCCACCGCCGGTCAGTCAGCAAACGCTGCCACCCGCGGGGCAGGGCTACGCCGCCGCGCGCGAGGCCATGCCCGGCGAACGGTAGGGCCGTCGTCCCGATCCGTGGAAGAAGGAAAGGGGCGCGCCATTGGCACGCCCCCTTCCGAAATCCTGTATATCGCGCCCGGTGCGCGGTTCAGAGCTTGCCCATCGCCACCGCGGTGTCGGACATCCGGCTCGAGAAGCCCCACTCGTTGTCGTACCAGCTCAGCACGCGCACGAAATTGCCGTCCATGACCTTGGTCTGGTCCGTGGCGAAGATCGACGAATGCGAGTCGTGGTTGAAGTCCTGGCTGACCAGCTTGTGGTCGGTCACACCGAGAATACCCTTGAGCGGCCCGTTGCCCGCGGCGGCCTTGATCGCCTCGTTGATCTCCTCGGCGGTGGTGTCGCGCGAGGCCTCGAAGGTGAAGTCGACCACCGACACGTTCGGCGTCGGAACCCGGATCGCCACGCCGTCGAGCTTGCCGTTGAGTTCGGGGAGAACGAGGCCCACCGCCTTCGCCGCGCCGGTCGAGGTCGGGATCATCGACAGCGCCGCGGCCCGCGCGCGGTAGAGGTCCTTGTGCATGGTGTCCAGCGTCGGCTGGTCGCCGGTGTAGGAGTGGATCGTCGTCATGAAGCCGCGGGTGATGCCGATCGTGTCGTTCAGCACCTTGGCCACCGGCGCGAGACAGTTGGTGGTGCAAGATGCGTTCGAGATCACGGTGTCGTCCGCGGTCAGGCTGTCGTGGTTCACGCCGTAGACGATGGTCTTGTGCGCCTCCGAGCACGGCGCGGACACGAGCACCCGCTTGGAGCCGTTCTCGAGGTGCATCGCGGCCTTCTCGCGAGAGGTGAAGATGCCGGTGCACTCGAGGGCGATATCCACGTCGGACCAGGGCAGTTCCTTGGGGTCGCGGATCGCCGTCACCTTGATCGGGCCGCGGCCGACGTCGATGGCGTCGCCCTCGACGCTCACCGGGTGGGGGAAGCGGCCGTGGACGCTGTCGTATTGCAGCAGGTGGGCGTTGGTCTCGACCGGGCCGAGGTCGTTGATGGCCACCACCTCGATGTCGGTGCGGCCGGATTCCACGATGCTGCGCAGCACGTTGCGGCCGATACGGCCGAAGCCGTTGATGGCGACTTTGGTGGTCATGCGATCTCTCCTCGGATGAAGTCCGGTCAGAATATGCGTCAGGTCGTTACCGCTAACAAGCGGATCGCTCCTCCGAGGTCAAGGTGACGGTGCCAGCGGCGGTGTCAAGCTCAGCGCCAGAAAGCGACCCAGTCGAGAAAGACGACCGCGCGCCGGGCGAGGAACAGCAGGTGATCGCCGTCCCAGACCGAGAGGTCGATGGCCGCGGCGGCTACGATGGCGAGGCCGAGAGCGATGGCGATTGCATTGGTCACGGGAAGGCACGGGCCGGATGCTGTTGCGGGGTCATCCGGTCATGCCAGAGCGTGCGCGTTCTGTCCACGCGGGCAAGGGCTGGCGGTCAGACCTGCGCGAAGGCGAAGCGGCTGAACTGGCGATAGGTCTCGCCGGGAAAAAGGTCGACCTGCGCGCGCATTCCTTGGTTCGCGGCGTCCACCCAGGCCTGCGGCTCAAGCGCGACGCCTGCCCGCGGCCCGTAGCCGCGGCCGTCGAGGCCGGTGCCCGCGGACACGCGCAATCCGCCGCCGTCATAGACCTGAAGGCCCGGCTCTGTGGTCTCGAGACGCATCTCGACGTCGCCCGCGCGCAGGATCGCGGCGGGGTGGGGGGCACCGCGTCGCTCTTCGGAGAGGCAGAAATTGTGGTCGATCCCTTCGGGCGGCATCGCCCCGCCGCGCAGGTCGAAGGGGGTGCCGGACACGTCCTGCGGCGGGCGGTCCGGGATCTGGCCTTCGTCCACCGCCTGGTAGCGGTCGGCATCCACGAAGAGCAGGTGATCGTCCGTCGTCGCCGCGCCGGAGAGGTTGAAGAACATGTGCGGTGCGAAGCTGCAGAGCGTTGGCGCGTCGGTGGTGGCGGTGATCTCCACCTCCAGTGCGGCGTCCACCAGCGCGTAGCGGACCTGCACGTCGAGCGCGCCGGGAAAGCCCATGTGCCCGTCGGCCAGGCGGTCGGCGAGGATGACATGGGCGGGGCCCGCCTCGACCAGGGTCCACAGCCGACGGCCTGACCCGTCGGCTCCGCCGTGCAGAGTGCGCTTGCCGCCCTCGTTCCGGTCGAATCGGTGCATCTCTCCGGCGATCTCCGCCTGCCCGTGGGCAATGCGGTTGGCCACGCGGCCGACGATGGCGCCGAGATAGGGAAAGCCCTCGGGGTAGGCCTGCGGGTCGTCGAGGCCGAGGATCAGCGGCCGGTCGACCCCGGCGAGGCGGAGGTCGCGAACCGAGGCGCCGAAGGTCACCACGCTCGCGCGGAGGGTGCCGTTGTCCAGCGTGACCGCCTTGATGATCCGTCCGTCCGGGGTCTCGCCCGCGTCGATCATGACTCTTCTCCGGGGCCGGTCAGGCCCGTTCCAACAGCGTGCGCCGCGCCGCACCGAGACCGGCCAGCGTCATCGCCTCCCAGTCGCGCGACGTGGCCTGCACGCCCTGTTTCGCCAGCGCCGCCGAGTAGAGCTTCACCGGGTCCTCGACGCCGACGATGCGCACGGCCTGACCCAGCCAGTAGGGCTTGGCGGCGGCCAGTTCGACGCCGATGAGCAGGCCCCAGAGCCGTGCGCGCGCGGCTTCCGACGGCAGGTCGTCCAGCAGCGCCTCGGCACGCAGGCGGAACGCATCGGATGCCAGCGCCGCCGGCGTCGACAGCCCGCGGTCCAGCCCGGCCTGGAACTCCGCCTCGTCCCAGCCCTCTTGCCCGACGCTCAGACGCAGGACGGATTGGGTGGACAACAGCTTGACCAGCTCGGCCGTCATGAAGGTTCGGAAGCTCACAACTTCGCCCGCGCTGATCTGGGCCCAGATCGTGTGCAGCCCGGGCAGGCAGACGATTCCGTCGAAATCCGGCTCTTCGGCCAGCACGCCCGAGATCCGGACCTCTTCGCCACGCATGACGTCGGCGGGCGAGGCCTGACTCATGCCTGGAAGGACGTGGACGGCGAGGCGCGGATCGCGCAGCTTGGGGCGCACGGCGATGGCAGCAGAGGGCGGAGCGGCGGGAACGGGGGCGTAGGGCGCCTCGATCCAGCCCTGCCGGGCGCCCACCATGCCGCAGGCGATCACCGGCGTCGTGCGGTCCGTGGGGAGGCGGTTGCGCAGAAGGCCAAGCAGGGTCGGCTCGTAATCCTCGGGAAGCAGCACGCCCATGCCCTGATCGCTGAGCATGGTGTTCAGAACGGTGCCGTCAGCCTCCATTTCCCAGAGTTGCAGATGCGTGGTTCCCCAATCCGCTGCAATCCAGTCCATGTCGGCCCCTTCTTCCGATGTGGCGGCGGCCGCGCTTGGTCGAGTCGCGCGTGCCGGCTTCGTCAGGCCTATCGCGCCCGCCGCCGGGATGAAAGCAATCAGACGATACCGTAGGAGCAGACCGCCCTTGCAACGTGGCGATAGCCCGCGACGTTCGCGCCCCGCCGATAGTCCGGCGACGTGCCATCGGTGTCGGCCTCTTCGGCCACGGTGTCGTGGATGTCGCGCATGATGTTGCGCAGCGCCTCGTCCACCTGCTCGGCGGTCATGAAACGCCCCTGCGCGTTCTGGCTCATTTCGAGACCCGAGACCGCGACGCCGCCGGCGTTGGCGGCCTTGCCCGGGGCCTGAACGACGCCCGCGCGGTCGAGCTCGGCGATGGCATCCGAGGTCAGCGGCATGTTCGCGCCCTCGGCCAGAAGCGTCACGCCGCTGTCGGCTACGGCCTTGGCGGCGTCGGCGTCCATTTCGTTCTGGGTGGCGCAGGGCAGGGCGATGTCGGCCTCGGTGCCCCAGGGCAGCGCCCCGTCCTTCCACTCGAGGCCGAACTCCGAGGGCGGGCTGGCGATGTCCTCGCCCACGGCCTTGCGCTCTTCGACCCACGCCACGGCGGCGCGGCTGAAGCCGTCCGGGGCATACAGCGTTCCGGACGTGTCCGACAGCGTGACCACGATACCGCCCTGGTCTATGGCCTTTTCGGCGGCATGGGTCGACACGTTGCCCTTGCCCGAGATCACGATGCGCTTGCCCTCGATGCTCTCGCCGGCGGCGTTCAACATGCAGTCGACGAAGTAGACGAGGCCGTAGCCCGTGGCCTCGGTCCGCAGGATCGAGCCGCCGAAGGCCGGGCCCTTGCCGGTCAGCGCGCCGTGAAACAGGCCCTTCTGCCGCTTGTAGGCCCCGAAGAGCCAGCCGATCTCGCGCGTGCCGACGTTGATGTCGCCCGCGGGCACGTCCACGTCGGGGCCGATATGCGGGGCGAGCTCGGCCATGAAGGCCTGGCAGAACCGCATGACCTCGGCCTCCGATCGACCCGAGGGATCGAAGTCCGAGCCGCCCTTGGCGCCGCCCAGCGGAAGGCCGGTCAGGGCGTTCTTGAAGATCTGCTCGAAGGCCAGGAACTTGAGCACCGACGGCGTGACCGTGGGGTGAAAGCGCAGGCCGCCCTTGTAGGGACCGATCGCGTTCGACATCTGTACGCGCCAGCCGCGGTTGATCTGCACGGCCCCGTCATCGTCCTCCCATACGACGCGGAACTGGATCAGGCGGTCGGGCTCGGTCAGACGTTCGAGCACGCGGGCATCGGCATAGCCGGAATGGGCCTTCTCGACCGTGAGGACGTCGGCAGCGACCTCCTCGACGGCCTGCAGGAACTCGTCCTGCCCGGCATTGCGGTCGCGTACGTTCTGCATGAACTTTTCGACGAGGGCGTCGCGTCGGTCCATCATCGTTTCCTTTCGTGTCCGGATGGCCGCGCGGGGAGGGGCGCGGCCGTCGACGGGCCAACGCGCGAGGCGGGGCCCGGGTCCGGTCACGATCGGGCGATGTATCGGTCGTTGCGGTGGTTTATCGTGATGATGATGTTCAGGATGACCGCGCCGAACAGCGACCAGGCCACGATCTCCCAAGGGAAGAGGAAGAGCGCGATGGCGAAGACGCAGAGGTCGAAGGCGAGCTGCGTGTTGCCCGCCCTGATCCCGCGCGTGTCCTGAAGCCAGAGTGCCACGATCCCCACGCCGCCCAGCGTCGCGCCGTGGCGGAAGAGACCCAGAAGCCCCATCCCGGCGCAAAGCCCGAACAGCGCGGCCCCCACGGCCGGGTGCAGAGGCTCGACCCTCAGCACCAGTGGCATGAGGTCCGCCATGGCCGACATCGACGTGACAGCGACGAAGTTCTTGACCGTGAAGCGCCAGCCCATCTGCCGGATCGCCAGCCAGTAGAATGGCAGGTTGAGAACGAAGAACGCGACGCCGAACGTGATGTTCGTGGGATAGGAGACCACCAGCGCGAGACCCGCGATCTGCCCCGTGATGAGGTCGGAGGCGCGTAGGAACTGGATCGAGAGCGCGACGAGCGTGCAGCCGATCATCATGCCCTGGATGTCCTCGGACAGGGTGTGACGGTCGGGCGGCGGCGTGTCGAGCAGGATCATGCGGCAAGAATGACGCGGGCGCGCCGGGGTTCAAGGCATCGCGGTCGGTGACCTTGCGCCACGGGCGCGACGGCACGCCGGGCTGCCGCTTTGCTGGGCGGAGGGCGGCGGAACGCGAGCGCCGCCCTGGTCATGGCCGTCCCCGGGGTGCCAGCTTCGGCGCAATCCGTGGCCCGGTCCCCGATACATCGGAACCGCGATCGCCGCCTCAGGCGCCGAGCGCGCGGTCGAGGTTCTCGTCCACCTTGTCGAGGAAACCTGTGGTGGTCAGCCAGCCCTGTTCGGGGCCGACGAGCAGCGCGAGGTCCTTGGTCATGTGACCTGCCTCGACGGTATCGACCACGACCTTCTCCAGCGTCTCGGCGAAACCGCGCAGCGCGGCGTTGTCGTCGAGCTTGGCACGATGCTTCAGCCCACCGGCCCAGGCGAAGATCGAGGCGACCGAGTTGGTCGACGTGGCCTCTCCGCGCTGGTGCTGGCGGTAGTGGCGGGTGACGGTGCCGTGGGCGGCCTCGGCCTCCACGATGCGGCCGTCCGGGGTCATAAGCTGCGAGGCCATGAGCCCGAGCGAGCCGAAGCCCTGCGCCACGGTGTCGGACTGCACGTCGCCATCGTAGTTCTTCGTCGCCCAGACGAAGCCCCCGTTCCACTTCATCGCGCAGGCCACCATGTCGTCGATCAGGCGGTGCTGGTAGCCGATGCCCTTTGCCTCGAACCGCTGTCGGAACTCGGCGTCGTAGACCTCCTGGAAGATGTCCATGAAGCGGCCGTCATAGGCCTTGAGGATGGTGTTCTTGGTCGACAGGTAGACCGGCCACCCGAGATCCAGCCCGTAGTTGAACGAGGCGCGCGCGAAGTCGCGGATCGAGTCGTCGAGGTTGTACATCCCCATGAACACGCCGGCGGACGGAGCGTCATAGACCTCGCGTTCGATGACCTCGCCGTCGTCGCCCACGAACTTCATGGTCAGCTTGCCCTTGCCGGGAAAGCGGAAGTCCGTCGCGCGATACTGGTCACCGAAGGCGTGGCGCCCGATGACGATGGGGCGCGTCCATCCGGGCACGAGCCGCGGCACGTTGCGGCAGATGATCGGCTGGCGGAAAACCACGCCGCCAAGGATGTTGCGGATCGTGCCGTTGGGCGAGCGCCACATCTTCTTGAGGCCGAATTCCTCGACCCGCGCCTCGTCGGGCGTGATGGTCGCGCATTTGACCGCGCATCCGACGTCGCGCGTCTTTTCCGCCGCCTCGACGGTGACCTGGTCTTCGGTGCGGTCCCGCTCCTCGATCCCGAGATCGTAGTAGAGCAGGTCGATGTCGAGATAGGGCAGGATCAGCTTGGTCTTGATGAAATCCCACATGATGCGGGTCATCTCGTCGCCGTCCATCTCGACGATGGGGTTCTCGACCTTGATCTTGGACATGCGCGGGGCTCCTTCGCGGACCGGGTGAGCTCGCCGCCGCTCTATCGCATGGGGGACGTTAAAGAAATATGTGTATGCGACAGTATACCGATTTTCCGCGTCAATCTGCCCTCCGCGTCGGCCGCGTGCGCCGGCCTGCCCAAGGCGTGGGCAGGGTGCGCGCGCGAACCGCTCAGGCCGCGGCGGGGAGCGCGGCCTCGACCCGGCGCAGGTGCAGCATCAGCGTGACGGCGAGCGTCGCCTCGATCGCCATGGCCACCGACAGCGGCAGCGGGGTGCCGTCGAACATGAGGCCCACAGGGATCGCAAGGATCACCGCGCCCACGGTCGCGCAGGCGCCGATCAGGCTGGCCGCGAGACCCGCGATGTGGCCGAGCGGCTCCATCGCGATGGCGTTGAGGTTGCCGATGCAGAGGCCGGCCATGAAGAACACCGTCGCCTGCCAGAACACGAAGGCCGCAAAGTAGGCCTGATCCGGGATCGACGCGAGGCTCAGGATCACCAGCGTGGTCGACGTCGCCGCCTGCACCACGAGGATCGAGGTCACGATCCGCCGCATCCCCACGCGCACCACGATGGACGCGTTGAGCAGGCTCGCCGTGCCCGCCGCCAGCGCCACGCCGCCAAACCAGAGCGGGAACTGGTCGCCGCGTCCGAAGGTCACGTCGTAGACCTGCTGCACCGACGACAGCATCGAGAACATCATCCCAAAGGTCAGGACCTGCACCACGATCGAGATCCGCACCACCGGGTGCGAGAACATCTCTTGCGTGGCCGAGACCAGCGCGGCCGCCCGGAACGGGCGCCGCTGCTCGGGGGGATGAGTTTCGGGCAGGCGGATCATCAGCCACACCGCAGAGATTATCGAGAACACGACGAAGCTGCCGAAGACGCCGCGCCAGCCGGCGAACGAGATGATGACCGCGCCGAGGCTCGGCGCCAGCGCCGGCACCAGCGTGAAGACGATCATGACGAAGGACATGATCCGCGCCATCTCGCGTCCCGCCACGAGGTCGCGGATGATCGCCAGCGCCACCACGCGTGGACCGGCCGCGCCGAGGCCCTGCACCAGTCGCGCGGCCAGCAAGACCTCGAGCGTCTGCGCCCGCGCGGCGATGAGCGACGCGACGCAGTAAAGCACCGCGCCCGCGATCACGATGCGCTTGCGTCCGAAGCTGTCCGACAGTGGGCCGGTGAAGAAGGTGCCGATGCCCATCCCCAGAACGAAGACGGTCAGGATCAGCTGCGCCGCGTTGACGTTGTCGGGGGTCAGCGCGTCGGCGATCTCGGGCAGGGCGGGCAGCATCGAGTCGATCGAGAACGCGATGGTCGCGAACATCATCGCGATCAGGGCGATGAACTCGGCGCGGCGGATGGGGAGGGCGGACATGAGACTTCTCTCGGACGGACGAATGCCCGGTTCAGGTAGCACCGCGCCCTTAAGGAAACCAGTCGGTATCCAGTGCGCTGGCGCACAGGAGCGCGGGCCGATCCGCTCGGAACATGCGCGCCGGGGAAGACGCGCAGCGCGGGCTCACTCGATCGCGCCGTCCCTGATCTCGGCGATCACCTTGGCCCAGAGCTCGGGCGGCTGCGCGCCCGGCACCGCGTGCTTTCCGCCGACGATGAAGGTCGGCGCGCCTGTCACGCCCATCTCGCGCGCGGCGGCATCGCGGTTCCGGATCTCCTCGATGTCGGCATCCGCCTCGAAGAGCCGCAGCACGAGAGAGGCGTCCAGCCCGATGCCGTCGGAGATGTCCGCCAGAACCTCCCGGTCGCCGATGTCGCGGCCTTCGCGGAAATAGGCGCGGAAGATCGACGAGACCGCCGCCGCCTGACGCCCTTCGATGCCGGCCCAGTGGATCAGCCGATGCGCGTCGAGGGTGGAGGGTGTGCGCTCGATCTTGTCCAGTTCCAGCGACAGCCCCGCGGCCTCGGCCTGCTCCACCACCTCGCGATAGGCGGCGAGCGCGGCCTCCTTGCCGCCGAACTTGGCCTCGAGATACGCGCGGCGATCCATGCCCTCGGGTGGCATGTCCGGGTTGAGCATGAACGGATGCCAGGAGATCTCGAACGGGTGGTCCGGCGCTTGTTCCAGCGCGCGGTCGAGATGGGCCTTGCCGATGTAGCACCACGGGCAGATCGGGTCGGAGAGGATGTCGAGCTTCACGAGGTCGGGCACTTTCTGGTTTCCGGTTTGCCCGGCTCTATCAGACCGGGCGCGCGGGTGCACCCCTCTCGCCCGTGGAATGTATCGGGTCGCGGAGCGCAGGGAGAGCCCGGCGCTGAAGCTTGCCGTTCGTGCTTTTGGGCAGGGCATCGCAGCGCACCCAGACTCGCGGGCACTTGTAGCGCGCGAGGCGTTCGGATGCGAAGGCGTGGAGCGCGGCGTCGTCCAGCGGCTCGGGGCCGGTCCAGAACGCACCGATGACGCGCACGCCGTCCTTCACCTCGACCTCCGCCGCGCCGACCTCGTCGATGCCGGGATGGGCCAGCAACGCCTCCTCGATCTCGAGCGGCGACACCCTCAGGCCGCCCGCGTTCATCAGGTCGTCCATGCGCCCGAGGTAGGTGATCGTGCCGTCGGCGGCCATCTGGCCCCGGTCGCCGGTCAGGAACCACGAGCCGTTCATCTTCTCGGCGGTGGCTTCGGGCGCATCGACATAACCCAGCATCAGGCCCGGGTCGGTGCGGTCCACGGCGATCTCTCCGGGCGTATCGAGGGGCTCCGGTCCCTCGGGGCCGAGGATCGCGACGCGCCGCCCGTCCTGCGGTCGCCCGAGCGTGCCCGGCGCGGCGGGGCGGTCGGGCGCGGCAGAGATGAAGGTCGAGCATTCCGACATCCCGTAGGCCTCGTAGACCTCGGTGCCGGTGGCCGCGCGCCACGCATCGCGCAGCGCTTCGGGCATTTTTTCGCCCGCCGAGAGCCCATGCCGCAGCTTCGGAAGATCGAACGGCGCGTGCTTGAGCATCTGCCGGTAAACGCCCGGAGCAGCAGCAAAAAGCGTCGCCTCATGGCGCTTGAGAAGAAGCGGCAGCTGGGCCGGAGCAACGCCATCGGCGGGAATGATCGCGGTGGCGCCCGCGGCCCACGGATCCAGCAGGCCGGTGCCAAGCGTGAACGTCCAGTTGAACGCGCCCGCGTGGGCCAGCCGGTCGCTCGGTCGCAGGCCGTACCAGCCCTCGACCATCATCCGCCGCGCCCAGACCGCGCGGTGGGCATGGGCGACCGCGCGCGGAGAACCGGAGGTGCCGGAGGTCATCACGATGTAGGCAAGCCGGTTCGGATCGCCCATCACGATGCCGCCCTGCGGCCCGTCGCGCCACGCGACCATGTCCGAAGTGTCGTAGACCGGGCAGGCCAGGTCGGGGCAGGCGACCCTGGGGTCGCGCAGGACCGCCGACGGGGCGAGGTGATCGGCGATCTTGGCAACCTCACGCTCGGTCAGCTGCGCCGAGGTCGGGACAGGCACGAGGTCGGCGGCGATCGCGCCGAGATAGGCGAGCGGGAACGCCACGTCGTTGCCGAGGCGCATGAGCACGCGCTCGCCGGGGCCGAGGCCCTGCGCGCGAAGACCGTGCGCGATACCGAGCACCGCGGCGCGCAGGCGCCCGTAGCTCCAGCGCTCGGCGCCGGTCGGGGCCACGATCGCCAGCGCGACCTTGTCGGGGTCGGCGGTGCCGGCCTCCAGCACGTGGGCGGTGAGGTTGAAGGGCGTGGGCACGGGCGGCGGCGGTCCGCCATCGAAGATCGCTTGCATGGCCCCGACCTAGCCGCGCTGCGCCGCGTCTTGCAAGCGCCACAAGCGCCGCCTAAGAGCGATCCATGCCCGACCGCGACCCCAGAAGCCTGATCCGCATCGCCCGCGAAGGCGGCCTCGAAGAGGACGGCGCGCCCCTCGATCTCGGCGCCCGCGTGCGCGAGCTCCGCAAGGCGCGCGACTGGACGCTGGAGCAGGCCGCGCGGCAGGCGGGGCTTGCGCGCTCGACCCTGTCGAAGATCGAGAACGGGCAGATGTCGCCGACCTACGACGCGCTCCGCAAGCTTGCCACGGGGTTGGAGATCTCGGTGCCGCAGCTCTTTACCCCGCCGACGCGGGACAAGGTGAACGGCCGGCTGTCGGTGACCAAGGAGGGCGCGGGCGTGGCGCAGGCCACCGCCACCTACGAGCACACGCTGCTGGCCGAGACGCTCACCAAGAAGCAGATGCTGCCCTACCGCGCCCGTGTCCGGGCCCGGTCGATGGACGAGTTCGACGGCTGGGTGCGCCACGACGGCGAGGAGTTCCTGTACGTCTTGACCGGCGCGGTGCGGCTTTACACCGAGTTCTACGAGCCGATCGAGATGCGCCGCGGCGACAGCGCCTATTACGACGCGACGATGGGACACAACGTGGTGTCGGTCAGCGAGGATGACGCAACGATCCTTTGGGTGACCTCGCTGGTCTGAACCGGGCCGTGACCGGGAAACGGTGCTCTGCCCCTCTTGGCCGCGGGTGCCGCGGCCAATTCACCCCGGAGTACTTTCGACGAGAAGAATGACGGGGCCACGTGCTGGCGGGCGGGGCATGTCGCCGCAAGGGGCGCTGGCCCTCCTGCGCCTGCGACGCAATTCGCCCCGCGGCAATCGTGCCCGGGAAGGGGCCGAGCCGGGCTGCCTGGGGCGTCGGTGGCGAGCATCGCCACGACTGGAGCCGGCCCCGGGGCCAGTTCAGCCGTCGTCCTCCCACCACCAGACGTCGGGGTGGAAGTTGATGAAGTCGCCGTAGATCGGGATGCGGTCGGGGAAGTGCAGCTCCTTCACATGGGCGATGCGGCTTTCGCGCCATTGGTAGATCGGGATCACGTAGCGCCCCGCGGTCAGCACGCGGTCGAGAGCGCGGGTCGCTGCGGTGAAATCCTCGCGGCTCTCGGAGGTGAGGATCGTGTCGATCATCGCATCCACCGCCGGGCTTTGCACGCCCATCCAATTCATCGAGCCGGGCGTGTCCGCGGCGGCCGCGCCCCAGTAGAGCTTCTGCTCGTTTCCGGGGCTGAGCGACAGGCCGCGGGTGTAGAAGGTCATGTCGAAGTCGAACGCCTCGGTGCGGCGGTTGAACTGCGCGCGGTCGACGCGGCTGACGTCGACTTCGATTCCCATGCGCTCGAGCGCGGGCAGGTAGAGGTCGACGATGGTGCCGACGTCGGCCTCGGGGGTGGAGGTGGGCAGCAGGATCTCGAACGATACCGGGTGGCCCTGCGGGTCGAGCATGCGGCCCTGCTCGATCGTGTAGCCGGCCTCTTCCATCAGGCGCATGGCCGCGCGCAGGCCCTGGCGGTTCCGGGCCGAGCCGTCGCCCTCGGGCAGCGTATAACCCTCGAGCGTGCCCGGCGGCAGGTTGTCGGCATAGGGCTGCAGCAGTTGCGCGACCCGGCCCTCGGCGGGGTCATGCGTCATGCCGAGCTGCGAGTTCGAGAAGTAGGAGGTGATCCGCGGCTGGCGGCCGCCGGTCATGGTCTCGTTGATGAACTCGAAGTTGAAGGCCTGGATCATCGCCTCGCGCACGCGCCAGTCCGAGAACAGCGGATTGCGCGTGTTCATCACGAAGCCGGTGATTCCGGTGGGGCGCTTGTGGGGGATCTCGGACTTCACCACCTCGCCCGAGCGCACGGCGGGGAAGTCGTACTGCGTCTCCCAGGTTTCGGCGTTGGTCTCGCGGATCGAGTTGATCTGCCCGGCCTTGAACGCCTCGAAGAGCACCTGTGCGTCGGCGTAGAACTCCATCCGGATGGTGTCGAGATTGGCCTGGCCCTGCATGAACGGCAGGTCGCGGCCCCAGTAATCGGGGTTGCGGGTGAGCTCGACGAATCGGCCCGCCTCGAAATCGGTCACGGTGTAGGGCGCGGTGGCGATGGGGATCGTGTCGAGGCCCGACTGGGTGATGTCCTTGTCGTCCCATTGGGCCTTTTTCAGGATCGGCCGCAGCCCGATCAGCAGTGCCAGCTCGCGGTTCTCGGTGTTGAAGGTGAAGCGCACCGAGCGCGGGCCGGTCTGCTCCATGCTCTCTACCTGGCTCCAGGTGCCGAGGTAGCGCGGGTGTCCCTGCGTGCCGAGCGTCTCGTAGGACCACATCACGTCCTCGATCGTCACCGGCGTGCCGTCGGAAAACGCGGCCTCCTCGCGCAGTGTGAATTCGGTCCACGAGCGGTCGTCGGCCACCTCGATCGATTCGGCGAGAAGGCCGTAAAGGGTGAAGGGCTCGTCGTACGAGCGGCCCATCAGGCTTTCATAGGTGAGAAAGCGCAGCTGCCAGGGTACCGACCCTTTCAGCACGTGCGGGTTCAGGCTGTCGAAACTGCCGACCTCGCCCACGACGATGCGTCCGCCCTTGGGGGCCTCAGGATTGGCGTAGGGCAGGGCCTCGAAGTCGGGGGGCAGGGCCGGTTCGCCATACATGGCAATGCCGTGCCGGGGCTCGGCCCGCGCCTCATGGGGTCCGAAGCCCAGCCCGAGGGCCGCTCCGAGGATCGCGATCGTGCGGAAAATCTGGGTGCGCGTCACGGCGACAATCCCCCTCTGGCCCTGATTTGTGTCGGATTTTCTACGCCGCCTTTTCTTGGCAATCAAACTTTTAGCTTGGCTTCCTGAGGTAGAGGGTCTATGTAAGAAGCACTGCTCGATAGGTTTCTTGCCTGTATGAAACCTGCCTCAATAACTGAACGCCGGCCTTGTGCCGGCGTTTTTTTTGTCTCGAAGCGACGGTGCCCGTGTCATGGCGCAGACCGCGCCCGGTCGCAACCGGGGGGAATCGGGTAGGCGCGGTTGCACGGGGCGTGTGCGCGTCGGCTCGGAGCCGCGACGGAACCAATCCCCTGTCGCCGCTTGTTTTGCAGGTGCAGCGACCGCATGGTCGGCCGCGATCACATTTTCAGGAGATCTTCGGGATGACCCAATCGCTCAAGGGCAAGACCGCTATCGTCACCGGTTCGAATTCGGGAATCGGCCTCGGCGTGGCGCATGAGCTGGCGCGCGCGGGCGCGGACGTGGTGCTGAACTCGTTCACCGACCGCGAAGAGGACCACAAGCTGGCCGCGGACCTCGGCAAGGAGCACGGCGTGACCGCGCGGTACGTGAAGGCCGATCTCTCCAAGCCCGACGAGGCGCGCAACCTGGTGACCTCGGTGGGCGTCTGCGACATTCTCGTGAACAACGCCGGCATCCAGCACGTCGCACCGATCCAGGAGTTCCCGACCGAGAAGTGGGACGCGATCATCGCGATCATGCTGTCGGCCGCGTTCCACACCACCGCCGAGGCGCTGCCGCTCATGCGCAAGGCGGGCTGGGGCCGGGTGGTCAACATCGCTTCGGCGCACGGCCTGACCGCATCGCCCTACAAGGTGGCCTACATTTCGGCCAAGCACGGGCTCGTCGGCATGACCAAGACGGTGGCGCTGGAAACCGCGAAGGAGCCGATCACCGCGAACGCGATCTGTCCGGGCTACGTGAAGACGCCACTGGTCGAGTCGCAGATTCCCGACACCGCGAAGGAATACAACATGACCGAGGAGGAGGCGATCGAGAAGGTCATCCTCGACCGCCAACCCTCGAAGGAGTTCGCCACCGTCGAGCAACTCGGCGGCACGGCGGTGTTCCTGTGCTCGGACGCCGCGGCGCAGATCACCGGCACGACGATCAGCGTCGACGGCGGGTGGACGGCGCTCTGAGCGCGGCCTATGCCCGAAACAAAGGGGCGGGCGGTCGTCCGCCCCTCTGCAAACGGGCGATGGAGGTGCCGCGATGGCGAAGAAGCCGGGCGGGGGCAAAACCTCGGGGCGCGGACAGCGCGACCTCAAGGTCAAGGTCAAGACGGCGCGGGGGCGGCGGCTGTCCTCGACACGCTGGTTGCAGCGCCAGCTCAACGACCCCTACGTCAAGCGCGCGCAGACGGAGGGGTACCGCGGGCGTGCGGCGTTCAAGATCCTCGAACTCGACGACAAGTACCGCTTCCTCGTGCCCGGTGCACGGGTGGTGGACCTCGGCTGTGCCCCGGGCGGATGGTGCCAGGTCGCCGTCAAGCGGACCAACGCGCTCGGCGAGAAGTCGGGCAAGCTCGAGGGCCGCGTCCTCGGCGTCGACCTGCAGGAGGTGGAGCCGATCGCCGGCGCCGAGATCCACCAGCTCGACTTCCTCGCCGACGAGGCCGACGCGCAGGTCAAGGAATGGCTGGGCGGCAAGGCCGACGTGGTGATGTCGGACATGGCGGCCTCGTCCTCGGGGCACAAGCAGACCGACCACCTTCGGATCGTCGCGCTGTGCGAAGCGGCGGCGGAGTTCGCCTTCGACGTGCTGGAGGACGGCGGCACCTTCGTCGCCAAGGTTCTGGCCGGCGGGGCCGAGGGGTCGCTCCAGACCCTGCTCAAGCAGCGCTTCGACACGGTCGCCAACGTGAAGCCGCCGGCCTCGCGCGCCGATTCGTCGGAGAAGTTCGTGGTGGCGACCGGCTTCAGGGGGCGCGCCGCGAACGATCCGGACGCGGAGGAGGAGGCGTGAACGACGCCAAGCCGCGCGCCACGAAGGCCTGCGCGACGGCGGGCGTGAGCGGCTTGGCGCGTGGCCTTTCGGGCTGCCGCATGGCCTGCGTGGCAAGCGCGAAGAGCTTCGCGCGGCGCAGGGCGGTCTGGTCGGACGTGTCCATGTCGGGGCCTTCGGTGGCTGGTGGAACCCGCGCAGGCTGGCAGTGCATTCCGGCCATCTCGGTTCGGTCCCGCGGCGCGCTTGCGGCAATCCTGTGCGCGTCCCTGGCCGCTTGTGGCGCCAGGGAGGAAGCACCGGCCGCTGCGACCGATCTGCGCGACGCATCGGCACCCGTCGGCGCGCAGGTTGACGTCACCGCCGCGCGCCTCGCCGGAGAGTGGCAGGTGGTGCAGGGACGGGGTGTGCCGCCGGGCGCGCGCGTGAGCTTCTCGCCCGACAGCCTGACCGTGGCAGGGCAGTCCTATCCGCTGACCGAAGAGGCGCCGGGCCGATTCCGCGCCGGTGGGCGGGCGCTCTGGGTGCACTGGCTCGACGCCGATGCGCGCACGGCGGCAATGGGCGATCCGGACGGCGCGTGGGTCTTCGTGATCGACCGCACCGGCGCACCGGGCGAGCGTCTCGACGCCGCGCTCTCGATCCTCGACTGGTACGGTTACGCGCTCTGAGCGGCCTCGGCGGCCGCGCGCTCGGTCGCCAGCGCGGCGCGCACCTCTTCCGCGGCAGGGGCCGCGTCCACTGCATCGCGGGTCAGGGCGAAGCGCAGGTAGATCCCATCGATCAGCGCCGCCATCCGCCGCGCCGCGCACGGCGCCTCGTTCCCCAGAAGCGGCCGCAGATCGTGCACGAGGTTCGAGTGCAAGCGCCGGTGATAGAGCGCCAGCAGCCGTGCCGCCTCGTCCGAGGTCTGGGCCAGCACGTAAAAGTTCAGCCACGCTGCCACCGCGCCGTCGCGGAAGTGGCTTTCGGCAAAGCTCGCGCCGATGATCGCCTCGAGTCGTTCGGCCGGGGTGTCGGCGCCAGCCAACGCCGCGCGCACCTCGTCGCCGTAGTCGCGCAGGATCGCGCGCATGGCGGCGAGGAACAGCGCCTCCTTGTCGCCGAAGTAGTGGAAGGCGAGGCCCGGCGACACGCCCGCCCGCTTGGCGATCTTGCCCACCGTCACGCTCAGGGTGCCGGTCTCTCCGATCTCGCGGATGGTGGCGGCGATCAGGTCGCGCCGGCGCTGCACTTCTTTTCCCATGTCCTTGCGAACCTTGGTAACTTCCGGGTTGCTTGTCGCAGCCTATTCGATGTTTAATTGACTGGTCAATCAATAATGACCGGATCTGGGTCGCCCCCGCCGGGGTGCGGCCTTCCGGCGTGATATAGCATCGGAAAGGGGGACGCATCCCGTGCTGGACGTGCTGACAGAGTACAAGATTCCCGTGGGCGAGGTGGCCGAAACCATCTTCGACGGCATCCGCACCTATGGCGGCTGGGCGCTCGACCTGCTCGCCGCCGCGATGGAGTGGCTGATCGACAGCGTGCTGTGGCTGATGGAGACGCCGCACCCGTTCATCGTCATCGCCGTCTTCGTGGCCATCGCCTACGCGCTGCAGCGCAGCTGGAAGGTCGCGCTGTTCACCGCGCTCGGCTTCCTGTTCATCATCAACCAGGACTACTGGGAAGAGACGCTGGAGAGCCTGACGCTCGTCCTGTCGGCCTGCGTCGTGTGCATGGGCATCGGCGTGCCGATCGGCATCGCCGCGGCGCACCGGCCCAAGCTCTACACCGCGATCCGGCCGGTCCTCGACCTGATGCAGACGCTGCCGACCTTCGTCTACCTGATCCCGGCGATCGTGTTCTTCGGCATCGGCATGGTGCCGGGTCTGATCGCCACGGTGATCTTCGTCGTGCCCGCGCCAATCCGCCTGACCTATCTCGGCGTGTCCTCCACCCCGCAGCCGCTGCTCGAGGCCGCGCGCGCCTTTGGCGCAACCGGCCGGCAGGTGTTGTGGAAGGTCGAACTCCCGAGCGCGTTCCCCCAGATCATGGCCGGGCTCAACCAGACCATCATGCTGTCGCTGTCGATGGTGGTGATCGCGGCGCTCGTCGGTGCCGATGGCCTCGGCGTGCCGGTCGTTCGTGCTCTGAACCAGGTGAACACCGCGCTCGGCTTCGAGAGCGGGATCGTCATCGTGGTCGTCGCCATCATGCTGGATCGCATCCTGAACGTGGGAGCCAAGAAATGAGCACCGCCGTCAAGATCGACAACGTTTCCATCGTCTTCGGAGATGAACCGAAATCCGCGCTGCCGCTCATGGATCGCGGCGAGGACCGGCCCGCCGTGCAGGAGAAGACCGGCCAGGTCCTGGGCGTCCACAATTGCTCGATCGACGTGGAAGAGGGCGAGATCCTCGTTCTCATGGGCCTCTCGGGGTCGGGCAAGTCGACGCTTCTGCGCGCGGTCAACGGGCTGAACCCGGTGGTGCGCGGCAAGGTCGAGGTGAACACCGGCTCCGAGATGATGGATGTCACCCACGCCTCGGACGAAGACCTGCGCTGGGTGCGCCTGAATCGCGTGGCCATGGTATTCCAGCAGTTCGGTCTGCTGCCGTGGCGCACCGTGCGCGAGAATGTCGGGCTGGGGCTCGAACTCGGCGGCATGGCCAAGGCCGAGCGCACCGAGCGCGTGGACCGCCAGCTGGGTCTCGTGGGGCTCGACGGCTGGGGCGACCGCAAGGTCGGAGAGCTTTCGGGCGGGATGCAGCAGCGCGTGGGTCTCGCGCGCGCGTTCGCCACCGATGCGCCCATCCTGCTCATGGACGAGCCGTTCTCGGCGCTGGATCCGTTGATCCGCACCAAACTTCAGGACGAGCTTCTCGAACTCCAGCGCGAGATGAAGAAGACCATCATCTTCGTGAGCCATGACCTCGACGAGGCGTTCAAGATCGGCAACCGCATCGCCATCATGGAGGGCGGCCGAATTGTCCAGTGCGGACGTCCATCCGAGATTTATTCATCTCCATCAGACGATTACGTGGCAGAGTTCGTAGCGCACATGAACCCGCTCGGCGTGCTGACCGCGCGCGACGTGATGGGCGCGGCGGAGGGTCCGGCGCCCGAGGGCCGGGTGCCCGCCGACATGCCGGTCTCGGAGGTGATGTCGCGCCTTGGTGGCGGGGCGTCGGACCTTGGCGTCGAGGACCGCGGTGGCACCCTGATCGGGCGCATCACCGCGGGGGGGCTGGTACGTCGGCTCGCCGATCCGCAGGCGGCGCGCGAATAGGGATTCTCGTCGCGCGCCCATCGGGTTAGGGTCCCTGCGAAACCTAAACGGGCAGGGACCTGAAACACGATGCAGACCGTGGCCGCCGCCGTCACCATGGTGCGCGACGATCCCTTCTTCCTGGCAGCGTGGCTGCGCCATTACGGCGCGGCCTTCGGACTTGAGAACTGCTACGTCATCAATCACGGGCGGGGCGACGACGTCGCCCGCATGGCCGAAGGGGCGAACGTCGTCGGCATCCCGGGCGACGCGCACCGCAACTTCGACGGCAAGCGCTGGCGGCTGCTGAACGGCCTCGTGGACGGGCTTTCGGGCTACTACGACTTCGTTGTAGTGGGCGATGTTGACGAGTTGGTGGTCGTCGATCCCGAGACCGGGCTCGGCCTTCTGGACTACCTCGCCGGGCTGAAGCGGCGGACGGTCTACACGCCGCTCGGCCTCGAAGTGGTGCACCGGACCGACCGCGAGCCCGAACCGATCGACAACACGATCCTCGGCCCGCGTCGGCACGTGCGCCTTGCGCCGCACTACTCGAAACCCTGCGTTCTGGGGCTCGGGGCCAAGATCGCGCGGGGCGGGCACTTCACCACGCATCCGCAACTGAACACGCCCGATGCGCTCTACCTTCTTCACCTGAAGTTCTGCGACTTCGCCAACTACGCCGCGACGATGGACCGTCGGAATGCCACCTCCGAGGCGACGGGGGCCGCGGTGCAGGACGTGCAGATCGGGCGGCACTGGTTCGCAGAGGCCCGTGGCGAGGACCGCGCGGTCTTCGAGGCCTTCAAAGACATGGAGATGCGCGAGGGCTTCCGCCTCAACTGGGTGCGGCGCAAGATGCACGAGACGTGGGTGCCGCGTGAGCATGGCCTTTGGCAGTTCGCGCGGCCCGACTACGCGCTGCAATATGTGTTGCCGGAGCGGTTCGTGGGGCTGGTCTGACGTCCGGAGCCGTCAGCGCGACGAGACGAAGGCGACGTTATCGAAGTCGACGCCCACGGTCGCGCTGGCGGTCTGCAACAGCGCGGAGGCGTGGGGATCGAGCAGGCCGAGTCCGACTTCCATGACCGAGGGCGGCGTGTAGGCCAGCGTCAGAGCCGCCGCGGCGCCGGTGAGAATTGCGCCGGAATTGCCGCGCCGGCCGCGACCGCGCAGAAGGACGCGGCCGAGATGCACGAGAATCGCCAGCGCCGACAGCACCAGCATCGCCGCGAGGCCGGCCATCACCAGCGTCTGGCTTTGCGCCGACAGGCTGCCTTGTCCGAGGCTGTCCTGCAGGTACTCGCGGTTTCGCGCCACGGAGGCGGCGACGTAGACCCAGCCGAAGCCGAGAAGGCTTCCGACGACCGGGCTGGGCCTGGCTTTCGTTCCGGCGCCAGCCGGACGGTGTCCGTGGCGCGCGAAATCGGGATCGAGCCGGCGGACCCGGTCCTCGAAGTCTGTCTGAGTCTGTTTTCGGATCGTGTACCGCATTCGTTAAGTATTCCTTAGCGATTGTGGCACAATCTGGGAGACATGCGGGCCGGTCTCGGGCGTCTCCTGAAAAGTGTATCGCCTGCGATCCATCGGCATGTCGCGCGGCTCGTCGCGCGACCGGGGCGTGACGCCCCGCGTGCCATGCCGGCGCGGGGCGTCACTGCCGGAGCCGTCAGGACCAGTCGAAGGCGTCGAGGATGCGCGCCCAGCTGCGCGCCCCGCGGTGAAAGCTCTCGAGGTCGTATTTCTCGTTCGGCGAATGCAGCGCATCGTCGTCCTTGGCGAAGCCGATCAGCATGGCGTCGGTCCCGAGGATCTTCTTGAAGTGTCCCGCGACCGGGATCGATCCGCCCGAGCCCACGTAGGCGGCAGGCTCCGGCCACTCCTCGGACAGGGCCGTGCGCGCCTGCTCGAACGCGGGATGCGAGGTCGCCATGACCGAGGCTTGCGAATTGCCGTGGCCGTGGAACTCTGCGGTGCAGTCGGGCGGCAGCTGTTCCTGCACCCAGGCGCGGAAGCTTTCGCGGATGGCGTGCGGATCCTGGTCGCCGACAAGGCGGAAGCTGACCTTGGCGTGGGCCTCGGCCGGCAACACGGTCTTGAAGCCCGCACCGGTATAGCCGCCCCAGATGCCGTTGATTTCGCCCGTGGGCCGCGACCAGATCATCTCGAGAGCGGTGCGGTCGCGCTCGCCCGCGGGCTCGGACAGGCCGACATCTCCCAGGAAAGCCGAGTGATCGAAGCCGAGCGCGTCCCATTGCGCCTTCATCTCGGGGTCGAGCTCGGGCACGCCGTCGTAGAAGCCGGGCACCGTGACGCGGCCCTGATCGTCATGCAGGTTGCCCAGAATTTTCGTCAGCACCCGGATCGGGTTGCGCGACGGGCCGCCGTACATCCCCGAATGCAGGTCCTTCGACGGGCCCTTTACGGTGATCTGTTCGCCCAGAAGGCCCCGCAGCATGGTGACGATCGCGGGCGCGCGACTGTCGAACAGGCCCGTGTCGCAGATCAGGGCCACGTCGGCGCGCAGTTCCTCGGCCTTCTCCTCAAGGAAGGGCACCAGCGAAGGCGAGCCGGATTCCTCCTCGCCCTCGAAGAAGAAGGTGATGCGGCAGGGCATTCGCCCGGTCTCGGCATGGTAGGCGCGGCAGGCCTCCACGAAGGTCATCAGCTGGCCCTTGTCATCCGAGGCGCCGCGTGCGCGGATCACCTTGCCTTTTTCGGTGTCCTGCAGCTCGGGGTCGAACGGCCCGCGGTCCCAGAGCTCCAGCGGGTCGACCGGCTGCACGTCGTAGTGTCCGTAGAACAAGACATGCGGGCCGTCGCCGTCGACGTGACCCACCACCATCGGGTGGCCCGGCGTCTCGCGCAGGCCGGCGTCGACGCCCATGCTCTTCAGGTCGGCGACGAGCCACTCGGCGGCCTTGCGGCAATCCGGGGCATAGGCCGGATCGGTGGAGATCGACGGGATGCGCAGCAGCTCGAACAACCGCTCGGTCGCGGCGGGCAGATCGGCGTCGAGGCGGGCGAGGACGGCATCGATCGACAAGGGCATCTCCTTTTCGGGGCAAAGGGGGAAGTCGGGCGCGACGGTATCAGCGCGGCCCCCGGTGTCCAGCCCGAGCCCCGCTCAGTGGCTGACGATCGCCAGCCCGGCGAGAACCATGAGCCCGCCCATTGCCTGCCGCATCGAGAAGCCTTCGCCGATCCAGATCGCGTAGGCCAGAACCAGGACGGTCTCGACCCCGATGATGGTTACGTAAAGCACCGATAGGGGAGTCGTCCGCATCAGGACAATTTCGCCCACGACGACCGCGACGAGACCCACCGCCAGGACCGCGGCGCCGGGACCCGCAACATGGTCGGAAACCAGCTTCATTCCGATGGTGGCGACCGCGTAGCCCACAGCCACGGTCAGCGTCAGCAGGACGGCCTGGGCGGGGGAGAGCGCAATCTGCATGGCACGGGATGTCTCGAAGGTCGCCGGGACGGCGAGGGAAAAGGGCAGGGATCTTGGAAATGCGTAAAGTAATGGTCTTCCAGGATCATTCCGCGGATCGCGACTCCGGCAAAGTCCGGAAAACCCGCCTTCCCGGAATATGTCAGCGGTGCCGGCGAAACGCGGGGTTGGCGTTCCGGCGCAAAGCATGGTTATATTCACATGTTTTGAGGCGTCCGAGTTTCCGATCGGCGTCACGCCAAGCATGACCTAGGTCAAAGTTGCGACTAATGGTCATGGGGTAGGCGGTTGTTTGGATAGGCCGTGCTCTATATGCAGTCAGGACGCGGAAAATGGCCCCTCGGGGCTTGCGCGGGCCACGCGGCCGCGTGACGACAAGAAGGAGAAGTGGCGTGGACTACAGCGCGCAACTGGATCAGGCGATCGACCGACTTCACGAAGAAGGCCGCTATCGAACCTTCATCGACATCGAGCGGCGCCGCGGTCAGTTCCCCCACGCCACCTGGACCAAACCTGACGGAACCGAGATGCCGATCACCGTGTGGTGCGGCAACGATTACCTCGGCATGGGCCAGCACCCGGCCGTCCTCGCCGCCATGCACGAGGCGGTGGACGCCACCGGCGCAGGCTCGGGGGGGACGCGCAACATCTCCGGCACCACGGTTTACCACAAGCGGCTCGAGGCCGAGCTGGCCGATCTGCACCGTAAGGAAGCGGCGCTGGTCTTCACCTCGGCCTACATCGCCAACGACGCCACGCTGTCGACGCTCCCCAAGCTCTTTCCCGGGCTCATCATCTATTCCGACGCGCTGAACCACGCATCGATGATCGAGGGCGTGCGCCGAAACGGAGGTGCCAAGCGGATCTTCCGGCACAACGACGTGGCCCACCTGCGCGAGCTGCTCGAGGCCGACGATCCCGACGCGCCGAAGCTGATCGCGTTTGAATCGATCTACTCGATGGACGGCGATTTCGGCCCGATCGAGGCGATCTGCGACCTCGCCGACGAGTTCGGTGCGCTGACCTACATCGACGAGGTGCACGCCGTCGGCATGTACGGCCCCCGCGGCGCGGGCGTGGCCGAGCGCGACCGCCTGATGCACCGGCTCGACATCATCAACGGGACGCTCGCCAAGGCCTACGGAGTGATGGGCGGCTACATCGCCGCGTCCGAGAAAATGTGTGACGCAGTACGCTCCTACGCGCCGGGGTTCATCTTCACCACGTCGCTGCCGCCGGCCGTGGCGGCCGGCGCCGCGGCCTCGGTCGCGCACCTCAAGCGAGATCAGGAACTGCGCGACAAGCATCAGGAGCGGGCAAAGATTCTGAAGACCCGTCTCAAGGGAATGGGCCTGCCGCTCATCGATCACGGCAGCCACATCGTGCCGGTGATCGTCGGCGATCCGGTTCATACCAAGGCGTTGTCGGACATGCTTCTGGACGGCTATGGCATCTACGTGCAGCCGATCAACTTCCCCACGGTGCCACGCGGCACCGAGCGCCTGCGCTTCACGCCGTCGCCGGTCCACGGGCCCGACGAGATGGATCGGCTGGTTCATGGGATGGATGAACTGTGGTCCCATTGTGCGCTGAATCGTGCCGAACTCAGCGCTTGATCGCGCAAAGTGGTGCCCACACGGATTTTCCTGTGCTAACGTGATGTCAATAAGAGCGTGACTCGACTCGGGGAATGGAGTTCGAAGTCGCGCCTGGGACAGGCACGGGACACAGCACGGTGAGATCGGGGCAGCCGCTATGAGAGTGCGGAACACTCGGCCGCAGCATCAGGACGAGGTCGGCGAGACCCCGCGGGGTTTCGACGACTTCGCATTGCGTCTTGGCGACGTGATGCGCGGCGAACGCGCGACGATGGGGAAGTCGCTTCTCGACGTGCAGCGCGAATTGAGGATCAAGGCGAACTACATCGCCGCAATCGAGAATTGCGATCCGTCGGCATTCGACACGCCCGGATTCATCGCCGGGTACGTACGATCCTATGCCCGCTATCTGGGCATGGACCCCGACCAGACCTTCCAGGCATTTTGCACCGAGAGCGGCTTTTCTGTCGCGCACGGCATGTCCGAGGAAGCGTCCGTGGTCCGCCGTCCGCGCGAACCGAAGGCGGCGACCGCCCCGAACGGTGGCGCGCGCGATCCGTTCAAGCAGCCGACGCTTCCTTTTGCGCCCGCAAATGACAGCATCCTCGGCCGGATCGAACCCGGCGCCGTGGGCTCCATGTTCGTGCTGATCGCGCTGATCGGCGGCATCGGCTTCGGCGGCTGGACCGTTCTGCAGGAGGTGCAGCGCGTGCAGGTCACGCCCGTGGACCAGACGCCCGTGGTTCTGTCCGATCTCGATCCCGTCGCCGCCGCGCGCCCCACGACGTCCGAGCCCGGCTCGGACGAGGACGTGGCCTCGGCCGGCGTCTTCAGCCCGCCGTCGAACGAGGCGCTGGACCGGCTCTATCGGCCGCAGGCGCTGGACGTGCCGGTTCTCGTGGCGCGTGACGCCCCGATCTCGACGCTCGATCCCAGCCGGGTCGGCGCCTTCGCCGGACGGGGCGCGGCGCGCCTGCCGAACGTGCAGACCGCCAACGCCGCGGCCTCGGCGATCGAACAGACGCTGTCCGAGGTGCTGGGCACCGGCGAGGATCCCCGCGGCCCCGTCACCGGCCCGCGCGACGGCGTGACCATGATCGCCGTGCGCCCGGCCTGGGTGCGCGTGACCGACGGTTCGGGCGCGACCGTGTTCGAGCGTATCCTCAACGCGGGCGACACCTACGCGCCGCCCGCAGAGATCGAGAACCCGACGCTCCGCGTGGGCGAATCGAGCGCGGTCTATCTTGCCGCCGCCGGAGCGACCTACGGACCCGTCGGCCCGCGCGGTGCCGTGACCTCTGACGTGGCGCTGACGCCCGACGCGGTGACCGAGCGGTTCGAGCCGGCGACGCCCGGCGCGGACTCCGACCTCGCCCGGGTCATGGCCGACCTGAACCTCGATCGCGCGCGGCAGCCGCAGCCGCAGCAGGTGGTCGATGCCGACGATCCCGATCAGCCGCGGGGCCCCGCCGTGCAGGTGCTCGAGGACAGTGCGCCCGGCGTGACCATCCTCGCCACCGCCGAGACCTGGGTGCTGGTCCGCAACGCCAATGGCGGCCGTCTCTACGAGCAGGTGATGCAGGCCGGCGACAGCTACACCGTCCCGCCCACGGCCGAGCCGCCGACGATCCGGACCGGCAACGCCGGCGCGGTGTTCTTCGCGGTCGGCGGGCGCACTTACGGCCCCTATGGCGGTACCGGCTCCATCGCCGACAACCTCGCCCTCTCGGCGCAGCGCGTGACGGGCGAGATGTCCCCTGCGGATCCCGGGTCGAACGACGCGCTGGCCCGTGTCGTGGCCGAGCTGAACCTTCAGTCGGAAACGCCCGGCGGCAGCGACCAGCCCGCGCAGGAGTGAGCGCCGCCGCGGTTGAAGCGGCGCGCCCCCTCGTCTAGCTAGAGCCTCAAGGAACCGGCCGGGCGCGCCTGCGCGTGCCGGCCCACCGCTCGACGGAGGGCCCTATGAGCCTCAACCACGTCCGCCCCTGGAAGAACATCTATCGCCGCACGTCGCGCCAGATCATGGTCGGCAACGTGCCCGTGGGGGGCGATGCGCCGATTTCGGTGCAGACCATGACGAACACCGCCACCACCGACGTCGCCGCCACCGTCGACCAGGTTCAGCGCGCGGCCGAGGCCGGCGCGGACATCGTGCGCGTGTCGGTCCCCGACGAGGCATCTTCGAAGGCGTTGAAGGAGATCGTGCGCGAGAGCCCGGTCCCGATCGTCGCGGACATCCACTTCCATTACCGGCGCGGGATCGAGGCGGCCGAGGCCGGTGCCGCCTGCCTTCGGATCAACCCGGGCAACATCGGGTCCGAGGACCGCGTGCGCGAGGTCATCGCGGCGGCGCGCGACCACGGCTGCTCCATGCGGATCGGGGTCAACGCCGGCTCGCTCGAGCGGCATTTGCTGGAGAAGTACGGCGAGCCGTGCCCCGAGGCGATGGTCGAGTCGGGGCTCGAGCACATCCGCATTCTTCAGGACAACGATTTCCACGAGTTCAAGATCTCGGTGAAGGCGTCCGACGTGTTCCTGTCGGCTGCGGCCTACCAGGGGATCGCGGACGCCACCGACGCGCCGATCCACCTCGGCATCACCGAGGCGGGCGGCCTAACCTCCGGGACGATCAAATCGGCCATCGGTCTCGGCAACCTCTTGTGGATGGGCATCGGGGACACGCTGCGCGTCTCGCTCTCGGCGGATCCGGTCGAGGAAGTGAAGGTCGGTTACGAGATCCTCAAGTCGCTCGGCCTGCGCCACCGCGGCGTGAACATCATCTCGTGCCCGTCCTGCGCGCGGCAGGGTTTCGACGTGATTGGGACGGTCGAAAAGCTGGAAGAGCGGCTGGAGCACATCAAGACGCCGATGTCGCTGTCGATCATCGGTTGCGTGGTGAACGGACCGGGCGAGGCGCTGATGACCGACGTGGGCTTCACCGGCGGAGGCGCGGGTCGCGGCATGGTCTACCTTGCGGGCAAGAAGTCGCATTCGATGTCGAACGACGAGATGATTGACCACATCGTCGAGCAGGTCGAAAAGCGGGCCGAGCAGATCGAGGCCGAGGAAAAGGTGGCGGGCGAAGCTGCGGAGTGATCCGTCGGGCTGGGTGGCCGGAGGCCGATGCAGGGGGCGCGCCTCTCTTCGCCATCGAACGTCCGTAAACCCAAGTCCCCGGCCGTTTGCCGAGGCAGACGCATTTTTCGCAGAGGCATTGCCCGGAAGGTGAAAGGCCGCCTGGACGGGCGGCCTTCACTCACTCGTTCAAGTAGCTTTCCAACACCATCGACGGCATATGTCCCCGGATCAGCTTGGAGCGGGTGACATAGGCCGGCATCATGTCGAAGGTCAGCCGTTCCAGCATGGCGCGGGCTTCGGCGTCGTCTGACACGTCGATCAGGTTGGCGCGCACGCCCATCTTCCCGGCCAGCGCGTCCAAATCAGCGCGCGCGGCGGCGCAGGTGTCGCAGTCCGCTTCGACGAACAGCACGATCTCGGGTACTGCGTCCTCCCGTCCCAGCGCGGGCCAGTCGGTCGAGAACAGCGATTCCGACTCGGCGGCGATGCGGTCCAGGTCGTTCGCGGCCTCCTCGGCGTAAAGCCCCTGGGCGATCTCGTTCAGCAGGGCCGGGGCGGGACCGACCGCCGGCGCCACGAGGTCCGGCTCGATGCGGAACAGCTCGCGCAGTTCCTCGCCCATGGCGGCCCGCGCCTCGAGCGTGTCGGGCACGGGACCATCTGCCGCGGCGGCTGCGGCAGGGGTCAGTCCGAGGATGCTCGCCGCCAGTGCGGCGCGGATCATCCGGCCTCGCGTTCGTCGGCGACGATCTGGCGCATCTGGTCGAGGGTCACGTAGCCGCGCACCAGTTCGTCGCCCATGACGAAGGTGGGCGTGCCATTGATCTGCAGCGTCTGCGCCAGCGCACGGACCTCGGCGATCTCCTCGTCGATGTCGGGGCTGTTCATCTCGGTCATGATCGCGTCCGCGTTGAGCCCGAGGGTGTTCGCCATGCGCGTCAGCACCGGCTCGGTCGGATCGCCGCTCAGGGTCATGAGCGCGTCGTGCACCGACTTGTAGGCTTCGTCACCCGCGACGCGGCGCGTGGCGATGGCGAAGCGCGAGGCCAGCGTCGAGGCCTCGCCGAGGATCGGGAACTCCTTCAGGACGAACCGGATGTTGCCGTCGCTCTCGACCAGCTCCTCGACCTCTTCCTTGGCCCGGCGGCAATAGCCGCAGCGGTAGTCCATGAACTCGACCACGGTGATGTCGCCGTCGGGGTTGCCGCCGACCCAGGAATAGCCGTCCTCGAAGATCGCTTCGGCGTTGTTCGCCACGAGATCGTTGTCGGCCTCGGCCTGCTGCGCCATCTGGCGCTGCTCGAGCGCATCGACGGCCTCGAGGATGACCTCGGGGTTCTCCATCAGGTAGGCGCGCACCTCCGAGCGGAAGGCCTCGCGCTCGGCATCGCTCATGTCGGTGATGTCGAAGGCGAGGGCCTGCTGGGCCACGAGCGAGAGCCCGAGGGCCGCGCCGGCCAGGGCGGAGGTGCGTCGGATCATGGAAAACTCCTTGGGTCGGTCTGGTCCGCATGGTGCGGGCGCAAGGACAGATCGGCCCACGGGGGCCCTCGCCGGGGCCTCGGGACGGTGGTCATTGACCTTGCCCGCCGCGGAGATCACCTTCGCCGCCGCGAGCATAGAGAGGCGAAGATGCGGAACTCAAGCCGGGGTGATGTCGATCCCTTCATTGTGATGGATGTGATGCAGGCGGCCTCCGCCGCGGAAGCGGCGGGGCGGTCGATCGTCCACATGGAGGTGGGTCAGCCCGGTACGCCCGCGCCCGCTGCCGCGCGCGACGCGCTGGCCGCCGCGCTGGAGGACGACGCGCTGGGATACACCGTGGCGCTCGGTCTGCCGGCGCTGCGCAAGCGGATCGCCCGGCTGTATGGCGAGTGGTACGGCGTCGACCTCGACCCGGCGCGCGTGGTGGTGACGCCGGGCTCGTCGGGGGCTTTCATCCTGGCCTTCTCGGCCTTCTTCGACGGGGGCGACACGGTCGCGCTCGGGCGGCCGGGCTACCCGTCCTATCGCCAGATCCTGCGCGCGCTGGACCTCAAGGCGGTGGAGATCGAGGCATCGGAGGCGAACCGTTACCAGTTGGTGCCCGGCGACCTCGAGGGCGTGGATTACGACGGCCTGATGATCGCGTCGCCCGCGAACCCCACCGGGACCATGCTTGGCAAACCGGCGCTCTCGGACCTGATCGGCGCGGCGCAGGGCCGGGGCGCGACCTTCGTGTCCGACGAGATCTATCACGGACTGCACTATGCCAACCGCGCCGTCTCGGCCCTGGAAGTGTCGGACGACGTCTGCGTCATCAACTCGTTCTCCAAGTATTTCTCGATGACCGGCTGGCGCGTGGGCTGGATGGTGGTGCCCGAGGCGAACCTTCGGCAGGTGGAGCGACTGGCGCAGAACCTCTTCATCTGCGCGCCGCACGCGGCACAGGTGGCCGCGCTCGCGGCTTTAGACGCCACCGACGAACTGGAGGCCAACCGCGCGGTATATGCCCGCAATCGCCAACTGATGCTCGACGGGTTGCCGAAGGCCGGCTTCGACCGGCTCGCGCCGCCGGACGGGGCATTCTACGTCTATGCGGATGTGTCGCACCTGACCGATGACAGCCGCGCCTTCGCGGCCGAGATTCTCGATCGAGCCGGTGTCGCGGTGACGCCGGGGCTCGACTTCGACCCCGAGCGGGGCGGCGGCACGCTGCGTTTTTCCTACGCCCGCGCGACCGCCGACATCGAGGAGGGGCTGGAGCGGCTCGCCCGCTTCATGGCGGACCGCGGCTGATCGGAGGCGCGCGGGGTTTCGCCGACGCGAAATCGTGATCGCTGCGAGGAAGGCCGACTCGGTGTACCTTTGGGGCAATCAAAAGAAGACCCCGAGGCAGAGCATCATGTCCAACATCATCATTACCGTGGCGCTTGTCGCCGCGTTGGCCACGACCATGTGGGCGGCATCCCCTGCCGCAGCCCCCGAGGACCTCCCGCCGGTGCGCGGCGCGGCGATTCTGGGAAAGTCCGGCCCTTCCGGAGGGTGATCCCGTCCCGCGTCTCGTGTAGGCTGGCGAAAAGACCAGAGGCTCGGGCAGGGCAGGCCATGCGGCACATTCTACGACTGGCGGCGATCCTCGCCGCGACGCTGACGGCTGCGCCGGTCGCGGCGCAGGAGCTTGGCGGCCTGGCACGTCTCGACGCGAGCCGGAGCTATGCCCGCGACCTGCGCCCCGGCGGCGGCACCGAACTGCGGCTGGCGCTGAGCCAGGGTGTGCCGTGGCGTGTTTTCACGCTCGACGACCCGGCGCGGCTGGTGCTCGACTTCCGCGAGGTGGACTGGGCCGGTGTCGATCCTTCGACCTTGCTGCGCGGCGAGCGGGTGCAAGCGATCCGTGTCGGCCCCTACAGGCCGGGCTGGTCGCGGCTGACGGCGGACCTGTCGGGGCCGATGGAGGTGACTCGCGCGGATTTGCGGCTCGACGCGGCAAGCGCGGGCACGCTGACCGTGGCGCTGGAACCCACCGACGACGAGACTTTCGCGGACCTCTCCGGCCCGCCACGAGACGCGCGCTGGGACCTGCCGGCCCCCGCGCGGACGGCGCCCGCGCCCGGCCCGGACGGTATCCTGAAGGTGGTGCTCGATCCCGGTCACGGCGGCGTCGATCCGGGTGCCGAACATGGCGGCGCCACCGAGGCGCAGCTCATGCTGACCTTCGCGCGCGAGCTGAAGGAGATGCTGTTGCGCTCGGGCGGCTTCGACGTCGTGATGACCCGCGAGGCGGACGCCTTCGTCTCGCTCGAGGCACGGGTGGCGGCGGCCCACCGCGCCGGGGCGGACGTGTTCCTGTCGCTCCACGCGGATGCGATCGAGGAGGGCGTCGCCCGCGGCGCAACCGTCTACATGCTGGCCCGCGACGCGCAGGACGCGGCCACGCGCGCGCTGGTCGAACGCCACGAGAGGGGCGAGATCCTGACAGGCGTGGATCTGTCCGAGGCCGACGATCACGTGGCGGACGTGCTCATGGACCTTGCGCGGCTCGACACCCAGCCGCGCAGCCGGGCCTTGGCCGAGGCGCTTGTGAGCGGTATCAAGGGCGCATCGGTGAACGTGCACAAGCACCCGATCCGGCAGGCGGGGTTCTCGGTGCTCAAGGCGGCGGACATTCCCTCGGCGTTGATCGAGGTCGGGTTCCTGTCCACCGATGCGGAACTGGCCAACATGCTCGACCCCGAATGGCGGGCCGGGATGGCCGCAGGCATCCGTGACGGTTTGCGGGCCTGGGCCGCAGACGACGCCGCGCTGGCCGAACTTCGCCGGCGCTGAGGCGCCGGCAAGAAGCTGCCGACGCACTGCGCGGGCCCCGCCGGGGCCCGATGCGGACGAAGACGTGTTTTGACGCGACGCGGTGAGACGTTTATCGCGCCTTGACTTCATCCATGGGAGACAGACGCCATGCTGCGTTTCATCATGTCCTTCTTCGGCGGCATCTTTTCGATGATCACGCTCGGCGTGGGCATGACGGCCCTGTCCATCGGCGCGATCTTCTGGGTCTACGGCCAGGACCTGCCGAGCCACGAGAGCCTCGCGCAGTACACGCCGCCGACGATCTCGCGGATCTACTCGGTCGAGGGCAAGATCATCGACGAGTTCGCGCAGGAGCGGCGTCTGTATACGCCCGCGAACGAGATCCCCGACATGGTGAAGCAGGCGTTCATCTCGGCCGAGGACAAGAACTTCTACCAGCACCAGGGCTACGACGCGCGCGGCATCGCCGCCGCGGCGGTCGACGCGGTACGCTCGCGCGGGCAAGACGTGCGCGGCGCCTCGACGATCACCCAGCAGGTGATGAAGAACTTCCTGCTGAGCGGTGACCGCCGGGCCGAGCGCAAGGTGAAGGAGATCATCCTCGCCACCCGCCTCGAAGAGACGCTGTCGAAGGACAAGATCCTCGAACTCTATCTGAACGAGATTTTCCTCGGGCAGAATTCGTACGGCGTCACCGCCGCGGCGCAGACCTACTTCAACAAGTCGCTGTCCGAGCTCGAGGTCCAGGAGGCCGCCTTCCTCGCCTCGCTGCCCAAGGCGCCGTCCGACTACCACCCTGTGCGCAACCGCGACCGGGTGATGGCGCGCCGCAACTACGTGCTGCGCGAGATGTTCGAGAACGGCTACATCACGCAGGAAGCGATGCAGGAGGCGCTGAACGCGGACCTCGTGACCGTGCAGAACGGCGACATCGAGCCGTTCCAGGCCAGCCTGCCGCCGCGCGATTACTTCACCGACGAGATCCGGCGCCAGCTCTCCGAGGATTTCGGCGAGGGTGAATTCTTCTCGGGCGGTTTCTCGGTGCGCGCGACGCTCGATCCCGAAATGCAGGTCGAGGGCGCCAATGCCCTGCGCCGTGCGCTCGAGGATTACGACCGCTCGCGCGGTGTCTGGCGCGGCACCGGCGAACGCATCCCCGAGGAGAATCTGGGCACCGAGGCCGAGTGGCGCGCTGCGCTACGCGACGTGCAGGTGGCCCGCGACGTGGACCTCGAGAACCCCTGGCACCCCGCCGTGGTGCTCGAGGTCGGCTCGAGCGACGCGCGCATCGGCATCGAAGGCGTCGAGGAGGACGAGGACGGCCACTGGATCCCCGCCGCCGACGTGCAGTGGGCCCGCAAGTGGAACCGCGAGACCGAACGGCTCGAAAGCCGCGCGTCGGTTGCGGGCGACCTGCTCGACGTGGGCGACGTTGTGCTCGTGCGCAAGATGACGTCGGACAGCGACGGCAGCTTCATCCGCTGGACCCTGCGGCAGGTGCCGGTGGTCGAGGGCGCATTCATGGCGATGGACGTGAACACCGGCCGCGTGATCGCGATGCAGGGCGGCTTTTCCTACCAGCATTCGGTCTTCAACCGGGCGACGCAGGCGCAGCGCCAGCCGGGCTCGTCGTTCAAGCCGTTCGTCTACGCCTCCGCGCTCGACTCCGGATACTCTCCGGCGACGATCGTGGTGGACGCTCCGATCGAGATCAACACGCCGCAGGGCGTGTGGCGGCCGAAGAACTCGTCGAACAAGTATTACGGTCCCACGCCGCTGCGCACGGGCATCGAGCAATCGCGCAACCTGATGACGATCCGCCTCGCGCAGGAGATCGGCATGTCCACCGTCGCGCGTTACGCCGAGCGGTTCGGCGTCTACGACGACATGGGCCTGCACCTCGCCAACGCGTTGGGGTCGGAGGAGACGACGCTCTACAAGATGGTGGCCGCCTACGCGATGTTCGCCAACGGCGGCGAACGGGTGGAGCCGACGCTCGTGGACCGCATTCAGGACCGCTACGGCAACACGGTCTATCGCCACGACAAGCGCGACTGCGTGAACTGCGACGACCCGAACCTCGTCACCGGTCTCGGGCCCCGCATCGTGTCCAACCGCGAGCGTATCATGGACCCCGTAACCGCCTACCAGCTGACCTCGATGATGCGTGGCGTGGTCGAGCGCGGCACCGCCGCGGGCGCCGTGAACCTCGGCGTGCCGACCGCGGGCAAGACCGGCACCACCAACGACGCCAAGGACGTGTGGTTCATCGGCTTCACCTCGAACATCGTGGCGGGCTGCTACATAGGCTACGACCAGCCGCGCACGCTGGGCCGGGGCGCCTACGGCTCGTCCATGTGCGGCCCGGTGTTCCAGTCGTTCATGACCAAGGCGGTGGCCAAGTACGGCGGCGGCGAGTTCAAGGTTCCGGAAGAGTGCCAGTTCATTAACATCGACCGCTTCTCGGGGTCGCGCCTCGGTTCGGGCGCCTCGGGCGGGAACGTGGTGTCGGAGTGCTTCCGCGCCGGCGAGGAGCCGATCTTCGGCATCCAGATGGACGGTGGCTGGGCCATGGGCTCGGGCTTCGACGTGATCCAGCCGGACGGCCGCGCCAAGCAGGTCACGACCTCGACGGGTCGCAAGGCGGTGGTCGGACCGAAGGCCAGCTTCGGAACCATGTCCTCGGGCGGTCTCTACTGACATCGCGCGGCCCGCGCCGGGGCGATCCCGGTCGGGCCGCGACGCACGGACGGGCGGGGCGCGACATCGCGCCGCCGGCTCACCCGCGCGGCCTGTGGCGCCCGGCTTGCCGCGTCGGCCCGGCTGGGCTATCACGCGCGCCAGTCCATCGACGGAACGGGAAGACAGAATGCGGGCCGAGGCCGAACACAACGTTGCGCGGATCGAGAAGTCGCTGGAGCTTCTGGGCCAGCGTCTGAACTGGGAAACCGCCGAGCACCGGCTGGAAGAGTTCAACGCGCGCACCGAGGACCCGAACCTCTGGAACGACCCCGCCGCCGCGCAGAAGCTCATGCGCGAGCGCCAGGCGCTGGTCGACCAGATGGAGACCTATCGATCGATCAAGCAGGAATTGTCGGATCAGGTCGAGCTGATCGAGCTGGGCGAGATGGAGGACGACACCGAGGTCGTCTCGGACGCCGAAACCGCGCTCAAGCGCCTGGCCGAAACCGCCGAGAAGAAGGAGCTCGAGGCGCTTCTCGACGGTGAGACCGACGGCAACGACAGCTTTCTCGAGATCAAGGCCGGCGCCGGTGGCACCGAGGCCTGCGACTGGGCGCAGATGCTCGCCCGGATGTATGTCCGCTGGGCCGAGAAGCGCGGTTTCGAGGTCGAGTTGCAGGAAGAGCAGCCGGGCGCCGAAGCGGGCATCAAGTCCGCAACCTATCAGATCAAGGGCACCAACGCCTATGGCTGGCTCAAGTCCGAGAGCGGAACCCACCGTCTGGTGCGTATCTCGCCCTTCGGCAAGGGCACGCGCGAGACGTCCTTCGCCGCGGTCGGCGCCTATCCGGTAATCGACGACAACATCGAGATCGAGGTGAACCCTGCCGACATCCGCGTGGACACGTTCCGGTCGTCGGGTGCGGGCGGTCAGCACGTGAACACCACCGACTCGGCGGTGCGGATCACCCACGCGCCCACGGGCATCGTCGTGACGTCGTCCGAGAAATCGCAGCACCAGAACCGCGACATCGCCATGAAAGCGCTGAAGTCGCGGCTTTACCAGATGGAGCTGGACCGCCGGAACGCCGAGGTGAACGCGCTGCACGAGGCCAAGGGCGACGCGGGCTGGGGCAACCAGATCCGGTCCTATGTCCTGCAGCCCTACCAGATGGTGAAGGATCTTCGGACCCAGCACGAGACCGCGGACACATCCGGCGTGCTCGACGGCGACCTCGACGGCTTCATGGCCGCGACGCTGGCGCTTAAGGTTTCGGGCAAGAGCCGCGCCGACGCGCAGGGCGAGGACTGAACCCCACGCCGGCCGGTCGGACCAAAAAGCGGGCCGCGATCGCGGCCCGCTTTTTGGTCCGGCGGTATGGATCAGACGCGGAGGGCGTCGCGCAGGTGGTCGGGCAGGCTTTCGGCCGAGCGCAGGCCGCATGCCCGCGCCGCGTCAAGGATCGCACCGGTGTCGGACGGCAGCACTTCGTAGACCTGCGGCACCGCGCGCAGCCCGCTTTCGGCGGGGATGTCGGGCCAGCGCGCTTCGCCGATCCAAAGGCTACGGTCGGCGCGCGCCTCGGTCATCGCGCTGTAACAAAGTGCAGCACCCCCATGCCGCGCGGTGATGGTGGCGAAGCCGTTGATCAGCGGCACGAAGGTGCCGCGGAAGCGACGGGCCTGGCCAGTGGGCGCCTGGTTCATCACCCGCATCGCCGCGCGCGTCTCGTATCCGGTCAGCAGGTGGCAATCGTCCGAGACATAGACCCGGAACAGCCCGACAAGATAGCGGCCCGGCGTCGCGAGGCTCGGCCGCACGAACCGCCAGATGCCTTCGGGCAGGTCCAGCGAAGCCATCCGCCCGCGCGTATCCGGCAGATACTCCGCCAGGTCGGGATGCGACAGCGGGCCGACCCCGCGCGAGATCCGCTCCACCGGCTCGAGGAGGATGCGCGCGTCGACGTTGAAGTAGCGGCAGATGCGCCAGAGCACGTCCGGGCGGGGAAAGCTTTCGCCGGCCCGGTAGCGGTTGAACTGGGTGCGGTTTATTCCGAGCTCGCGGCACAGAGCCGAGATCGAGGGAGCCGAGCGTGACAGGGCCTGAAGGTTATGTCCCAGCCGCTTTCGCAATTCTGCCGGGGTGGGCTCCACGTCCGTGGCGATCATGAGGGGCCTCGCTCTCAGGTTGAATCTTGTTGCCTGCCTCCGCCGATGCCTGTCGAGAGCGCGTTCGCGTTCCGGCAAGTGCAACGGCATACATGAGCGATCTTAATGCGTTCGCCCCCGTGGAAGGCAAGCCGAGCCCGTGGCGCGAACGGATAGGTGGGCCGTATCATAATGATAATTATAGGAAAGTTTGCCGCGCCGCAGCGTGGCGGGGACGGAAAGACCGGGCCGGCCAAGGTCTAAGCGACGTGCCGGCCCCGATTTCTTCACGTGATACGAATCACGGTAAATTCACGCGGAGTGTCGATCAGGCCCCGCGGGCGAGCGCCGCCACGCCCGTGCGTGCAACCTCCGCAAGGCCAAGCGGCCGCATGAGATCGGCGAAGGCGTCGATCTTTTCCGGAGTGCCGGTGATCTGGAAAACGAAGCTTTCGAGCGTCGAGTCCACCGCCTGCGCGCGGAAGATGTCGGCCAGCCGCAGCGCCTCGACGCGCTTGTCGCCGGTGCCCTCGACCCGCAGGAGAGCCAGCTCACGTTCGACCGAGCTGCCTTCGACGGTCAGGTCGTGGACGTCGTGCACCGGCACCATGCGGCCGAGCTGTGCCTTGATCTGCTCGATCACCTGCGGCGTGCCGGTGGTCACGATGGTGATGCGGCTCTTGTGACCCTGATGATCGACCTCGGCCACGGTCAGGCTCTCGATGTTGTAACCACGCCCCGAGAACAGACCGATCACGCGTGCCAGCACGCCCGCCTCGTTGTCCACCAGCACCGCGAGGGTGTGGGTCTCGATATGCTCCGAGAAGGTCGAGCGGAGGTTGTAGGCCGAGTGCTTGGTCGAGCCTTTCTTGATGTTGAGTGCGCTCATGGTCCGTCCTGTGGATCTTTGAGGGGGAGGCGGGTCGGCGCCCCGCCCATCCGAAAGTGTCGTCGGCGCGGGCCGGGCGCCCGGTCCTCCGCACTCTTGCTCGAGGCGGAGGCGCCGGTGCCTGCGTCCGTGCCGTGCGCCTTAAACCAGCACCGCGCCGCCGGACTTGATGGCGTCCTTGGTGGAGGCCTGTCCAAGCAGCATCTTGTTGTGCGGCTCGCCCGACGGGATCATCGGGAAGCAGTTCTCGTGCTTCTCGACAAGGCAGTCGAAGATCACCGGGCCGTCGTAATCGAGCATCTCCTGGATGGCATCGTCGAGGTCGGCGGGGTCGGAGCACTGGATGCCCTTGGCGCCGAACGCCTCCGCAAGCTTCACGAAGTCGGGCAGGGCTTCGGACCAGCTCTGGGAATAGCGCTCGCCGTGCAGCAGCTCCTGCCACTGGCGGACCATGCCAAGACGTTCGTTGTTCAGGATGAACTGCTTGACCGGCAGGCGATACTGGATCGCGGTGCCCATCTCCTGCATGTTCATCAGCCACGACGCTTCGCCCGCGACGTTGATGACCAGCGCGTCCGGATGGGCGACCTGCACGCCGATGGAGGCCGGGAAGCCGTAGCCCATCGTGCCGAGGCCGCCGCTGGTCATCCAGCGGTTGGGATCCTCGAAGCCGAGATACTGCGCCGCCCACATCTGGTGCTGGCCGACTTCGGTGGTGATGTAGCGATCGCGCCCCTTTGTCAGCGCCTCGAGACGCGCGACGGCGTGCTGCGGACGGATGACCTCCTTGGCCGGCTCGAAGCGCAGGCAGTCGGTCTTCTTCCAGTCCTCGATCTGCGCCCACCAGCGCTGGATCGCCTCGCGGTTCACCTTGCGCCCGCGCGCCTTCCAAAGCCGCAACACGTCCTCGAGCACGTGGCCCACGTCGCCGAGGATCGGGAAGTCGGTCGCGATCACCTTGTTGATCGACGAGGGGTCGATGTCGATATGCGCCTTGCGCGACCGGGGGCTGAACGCATCGATGCGGCCGGTGATCCGGTCGTCGAAGCGCGCACCCACGTTGATCATCAGGTCGCAGCCGTGCATCGCCAGGTTGGCCTCGTAGAGACCGTGCATCCCCAGCATTCCGAGCCAGTTGCGCCCCGAGGCAGGATACGCGCCGAGGCCCATCAGCGTGGAGGTGATCGGCACGCCCGTCGCGTCCACCAGCTCGCGCAGGAGCTGGCTGGCCGCAGGGCCCGAATTGATGACGCCGCCGCCGGTGTAGAGGATCGGCCGCTCGGCGGTCTCCAGCGCCTCGACAAGGCGGGTGATCATCTCCATGTCGCCCTTGATCCTGGGCTGGTAACGGTCGGTCTTGGCCTTCGACTTGGGCTGATACTCGGCGCTGGCGAACTGCACGTCCTTGGGAATATCGACCAGAACCGGACCCGGACGGCCCGAGGTCGCCACGTGGAACGCCTCGTGGATCGTGGCCGACAGGCGGTCGGTGTCCTTCACCAGCCAGTTGTGCTTGGTACAGGGGCGCGTGATGCCGACGGTGTCCGCCTCCTGGAAGCCGTCCGAGCCGATCAGGAAGGTCGGCACCTGGCCCGAGAGGACGACCATCGGGATCGAATCCATCAGCGCGTCGGTGATGCCGGTGACGGCGTTCGTGGCACCGGGCCCGGAGGTCACCAGCACGACGCCGGGCTTGCCGGTCGAGCGGGCATAGCCTTCAGCCGCGTGGGTCGCGGCCTGCTCGTGCCGGACGAGGACATGGCGGATGTCGTTCTGCTGGAACAGTTCGTCATAGATCGGAAGAACGGCACCGCCGGGGTAGCCGAAGACCACCTCCACGCCCTGATCCTTCAGGGCCTGCACCACCATCTTCGCTCCGGTCATCGCCTTGGTCATCTCTTCCGCTCCACATTCAGGCGTCCAGCGTTCGCGCACAAAAAAGCCCCCGAGGGTTCATCGGGGGCGCATGGGGTCCTGTCAGGGTGTCCGGGGTTACCGGCCCATGCGCCTTGTTCCTACGAGGTCTACGATCAGGATCGTCATGTCGCCGGGTCCTTTCGGTACGCTCGGGACGTCTACGGCGCAGCGACGGCCGCGTCAACCGCGCATCGCCGCAAAATCTGCCGCCGGGGGCGTATTTTCTTTCCGTTTGTTGCCGTCGGGGACGTGTTCCAGACATTTTCGGTAATTTGAGCTGCTGCTATGGCGTCAGGGCACGCGTGCTCGCGGGAAAATGAAGGCGTCCGGCCTCGTCCCTGGGGCGACGGGCCCCACCTCAGGTCGGCCCAGACACCACGGAGAGCGCCATGATCACTCGACGCCACCTTCTGTCCGCGGCCGGGGCGGGAAGCCTCGCCGTCCTCGCCACGCCCCCGGTCCTGCACGCTCAGGATGCGCCAGACGCCGCGTCGGAGCTCGACCAACTGCACGCCCTCGTGGTCCGCCAGGGCGGCGAAGAGGTGGTGGCCGAGCGCTATGGCGGCGCTGGCCTCGACGGGATTGCCAACGTGAAGTCGGTGTCGAAAACGCTTGTCGCATTGCTGACCGGAATCGCCATCGAACGCGGCGTGCTGGACGGCGTGGACCAGCCGGTGGTGCCGCTTCTCGGACGTGGACCCTTCGGCGACACCCGCGACGACATCACCGTGGGCGACCTGCTGTCCATGCGGGCGGGCCTCGCGAGCGTTTCGGGCGGCAATTACGGCGCCTGGGTCTCGAGCGGCGATTGGGTCGGTTACGTCTTGGAGCAGGAGCGCACGTCCGAGCCCGGGGGCCGGTTCATCTATTCCACCGGGGGCTGGCACCTTCTGGGCGTGGCGCTGTCGAACGCCGCGGACCGCAGCCTTCTGGCGCTGGCCCGCGGCTGGCTGGGCGCACCGCTTGGCGTGGATTTCGCCCCGTGGGTCGCGGATCCGCAGGGCAATTACCTCGGCGGCAACGACATGGGCGTCAGCCCGCGCGGGCTGTCACGGATCGGCCAGTGCGTTCTCGACGGCGGGTCGTGGGAGGGCACGCAGGTCATTCCCGAGGACTGGCTCGCCCGGTCCTGGGAGCCTCGCGCCCGCTCGCCGTTCTCGGGCGATGGCTACGGTTACGGCTGGTTCATTACTTCGATCGCCGGAACGCCGGTGCGCTACGGACGCGGCTATGGCGGGCAAATCCTTGCCGTGGCGCCCGAAGCCGGGACCGTGATCGCGATCACCTCGGACCCGACGCTGCCGGCGCGCTCGGGCGGCTACTTCGGCGACCTGAAAGACCTGATGGGCACGGTGTTGCGCTCGGTGTAACGGGCGCGCGGTTTTTCGCGGACGTTCGAGGCAACGGCGCATGGCGCCTACCGCCAACGTGCATCCAGAGTTCTGGCGGCCGGAGTTCTCACCGCCCGCCGCAGGCGCCGTCGAGCCAGCGCAGGATCTCGCCGCGGTTGCCATCGAGATCCGGCGCCGGCGCGCGCGAGGTGCGATCCTCGGCATCCGACATCTTGATCGGGTTGCCGGCCGCCTTGTAGGCCTGCCGCCCGTTCCGGTCGAGCACGTCCACCACCATGTTCCGTGACAGGATCTGCGGGTCCTTCATCACCTCGTCGACGGACTGGATCGGTCCCGTGGGAATGCCGGCCGCGGTCAGCCGCGCGATCCAGTGGGCGCGGGTGTGGTCGAGCGTCACCGCCTCGATCAGCCGCTTGAGCAGGCGCACGTTCTCGCAGCGGGCGGGATTCGTGGCAAAGCGCGGATCGTCCGCCAGCGGCAGGTTCAGTGCCACGCAGAGCTTCTCGAACAGCGCGTCGTTCCCGGCAGCGATCACGAAAAGACCGTCAGAGGCGTGGAACGTCTCGAACGGCGCGATGGACGGGTGACGCGCACCGGTGGGGCCGGGCGCCTTTCCGGTGACCGAGGTGATCGCCACGGCGTGTTCGAGGATGGCGAGCTGGCTGTCGAGCATCGAGACGTCGATACGCCGCCCGCGCTCGGTCCGCGTCCGATCGAAGAGCGCGGCAAGAACGCCCTGGGCGAGGTACATGCCCGCCACGATGTCACCGATGGACGCGCCGACGCGCACCGGCTCGCGCCCGTCCTCGCCGGTGATCGACATCACGCCGCCGCGCGCCTGCACGACCATGTCGTAGGCGGGGCGCTTCGCGTCCGGTCCGGTGTGCCCGAAGCCCGAGACCGAGCCGTAGATCAGGTGCGGATGTTCGGCGTGCAGCGAGTCCCAGCCGTAGCCCAGACGATCCATGACGCCGGGGCGGTAATTCTCGAGCAGCACGTCCGCGCGCGACAGCAGCCGCTCGAACACCGCGCGGTCGCCATCGGCCTTGAGGTCCAGCGCGATGGAGGACTTGCCGTGGTTGATCGCGGCGAAGTAGGCGCTTTTGCCATCCTTGAAGGGCGGAAAGGCGCGGGTGTCGTCGCCGCTGCCGGGGCGCTCGACCTTTATGACCTTCGCGCCCATGTCCGAGAACGTCATCGAGGCGAAGGGGCCGGCGAGGACGTGGGTCAGATCCAGCACCACGAGATCGGCAAGGGGCATCGGCATGGGAAGTCTTCCGGTTGTACTGCAGTCGGCCCGATGATGAGCAAAGGTTGCCGGGCCGGTGCAAGTTGCAATCGCCGCGTCGCGGCGCGCAGCCGCGGACCGTGGCCCGGACGCACTGTCGGGCAGGGCGCGTTTACGGAGAGCAGGGGGCGCCACGCGCTTGCGGTTCGTTGACCGTGCGCCACGTGCTCGGGAGGTTCGATGCGCGTGGATGGACAGGCGCGCCGGGTCTCATTGGAAAGGCGAAAGGTTGCCCCGTGCTGTCTGGTGGTAGTCCGGCGGTTCGGGGTCGTCGGTGGCGTGCGGCATAAGCGATCAAGTTACACCCTTGGCGGATCGGTGGCGCGTGGAACCCCGCGCCCGCCCGGTCAAGCGCCTGCGTCTCTGCGATAGCGTCTTTCCTTAAGCGGGCCGCCGGCGTCGGGTGCCAACCGTGACCAACCTCCGCCGCGATCACTCGACCGGCGCGGGCTCCAGCAGCGCGCGCGTCTCGCGGCGCCAGTCCTCGATCCCGCCAACGATCTCGGCATGGAAGGTGTCGCGCGACAGCGCCTCTTCCAGCTCGATCAGGACCGCATCGACACCGACCCCGACCGCCAAGCCGCCGAGCGCGCCACCAACCGTCGCCCCGATCGCCGTGCCGAGCACAGGCACCACGCTGCCGAGCGTCCCGCCCACCGCGACGCCGACACCGCTCGCCGCCATCTTCGAGCCGACGGCCTTGGTCATCGCCTTGGTCGCGAGCTTGAGCGTGCCCTTCGCTGCGACCTTCTTGACCACCAGCGCGGCCACCGCGCCGCCGGCCATGCCCACCGCGCCGGCCCCGCCCGCGGCGGTCAGGCGGCCCGTCAACGCGCTGCGCTCGGACGCCGCGAGCCGGGCGAGGTCGAGGCAGGGAGCGGCGGGGCAGGTGGCCGCGACCTCCAGCGTGGCGCCCTCGGGCGGCGTGACGCGCCGGGTCGCGAGCGTGTCATCCATCCGTTGGCCCAAGGCCGCGCGCAGGTCCTCCGGTCCCGCCTGCGTGACGGCGGCGAGGCGGGTGCGCAGATCTTCGGCCGGGTTGCCCTCGACCAGCGTGGAGGCGAGATCGGCCGCCAGCGTCTCGGTCATGTCGCCCGAAAGCATCAGGAACAGGCGCCGGTACTCTCCGGGCAGGGAGTAATAGTCGTCGAGGAAGGCGTCCACGTTGCCGGTCATGCCCTCCGCCGCGCGGTCCACGGCGTCGATCAGCCCGGCCCGGCGCATCTCGGTCAGTTCGGCCGCGGCGGCGCGCGCCTCCGCGCGCAACAGCTCCACCGTGCCGGGCGCATAGAGGGCAGGGCCGATGCGTTCTGCGACCACGACCTCCAGCGCCGCGATGCGCGCCGACAGCCGCATCGAGGGCGGGGTTGCCGCGATACGCGCCTCGGTGGTCGCGACCCATGGCAAGGCGCCGAAGACCGCGCCAGCGGTGACGATCGCCGCCGTCCATCCGATCACCAGTGTCGAGGGGCGGGGCGGCGGCGACACGAGGCTCGCGGGTCCGAGCGCACGGGCACGCTCGGACCCCGTCAAAGCCGCCAGCGCGCCGAGGCTCGCCCCGTAGACCGCCACCGCGCCGGGTCCGAGCACCAGCGCCACGACCGCCTGCCACGCCGCATGGCCGTTGAGGGCGCCGAGCGCCTCGGCTTGCAGGCGATCGAGGAAGGCAGCGGCGTGGATCCACTCGGTAACCAGCGCGCTGCGGGCGGGGGCGGGCACCGCGACCTCGCCCGCGGGGACCAGCAATGCCAGCGCGACCGCCGCCAGCCCGAGGAGCGGCACCACCGCGCGCCAGGCGAGCCGCACCGGTTGCGCGGCGCGGAACGCCTCGGTCACGTGACCGGCCACGCCGCGCCGGATGGCCGGCGCCAGAAAAGGAACCGTCGCGGCGGACGCGACCAGCACGATCCATGCCTCGGGCGTTCCCGCCAGAAGCTGCGGCACCGCCAGGACGGTCATCGTGAGTGCGGCCGCCGCCGCGACACAGGCGCGCACCAGCGGCCCCGCGAGCCACGCCTTCAGCGGGCTGCCGTCCTCGTATATCTCCAGTCGCCGGGTCTGTGCGAGGTTGCCGAAGACCGAGAGCGGGAGCGCGGGGAGGGCCGCGGCGACCAGCACCGCCGGCACCACGGTCCACGCCGGCCATATGCGCAGCGCGAAGAGGACGGCGCAGAGCACCGCCAGCAGCGCGGCGAGGCGCGCGAAGGCACGGGTCGTCGACATGGGGGCGGACCTCCTGCGGGCCGCGGCTGCTCTTTTGCCATGCAGCATAGCCTATGACCGCGCCGCGCGGAACGTCCGCCGCGCCTGCATTTCGGGGGTTTTCGTTGACGTTGGGCCATGCAATAGGGACGTGCCAACCGAACCCATCCGAAAGGCCCGTCCCATGGAGATTCGCGAGGCACTGACCTTCGACGACGTCCTGCTCGTTCCCGCCGCGTCCAGCGTGCTGCCCTCGACGGCGGACACCCGCACGCAGGTCACCCGGTCCATCGCGATGAACATCCCGCTGTTGTCGTCCGCGATGGATACCGTCACCGAAAGCCGGATGGCCATCACCATGGCGCAGGCCGGCGGTATAGGCGTCATCCACAAGAACTTGGATGTCGAGCAGCAGGCGCGCGAGGTGCGCAGGGTCAAGCGGTTCGAGAGCGGCATCGTCTACAATCCGGTCACGCTGACCCCGGATCAGACCCTCGCCGACGCCAAGGCCCTGACCGAGCGCTACGGCTTCACCGGCTTCCCCGTCGTCGACGCCGATCGCCGGGTGGTCGGGATCGTCACCAACCGCGACATGCGCTTCGCCGAGCGCGACGACACGCCGGTCAAGGTGATGATGACCTCCGAGCGGCTGGCCATCCTGCAGGAGCCTGCCGACCGCGAAGAGGCCATCGACATGATGAAGGCCCGCCGGATCGAGAAGCTGCTGGTGACCGACGCGGGCGGCAAGCTCACGGGTCTGCTGACCCTGAAGGATACCGAGAAGTCGGTCGTGAATCCGACCGCCTGCAAGGACGACCTCGGCCGCCTGCGCGTCGCCGCCGCGACCGGCGTGGGGGACGCTGGTTTCGAGCGGACCGAGGCGCTGATCGACGCGGGCGTCGACATCGTGGTGGTGGACACCGCGCACGGCCACTCCGCCGGGGTGCTCGAGGCCGTGCGCCGCGCCAAGGAGCTGTCGAACGAGGTCCAGGTGATCGCCGGCAACGTCGCCACCGCCGACGCAACCCGCGCGCTCATCGACTCGGGCGCCGACGCGGTGAAGGTGGGCATCGGGCCGGGCTCGATCTGCACCACCCGCATGGTCGCGGGCGTGGGTATGCCGCAGCTGACCGCGATCATCGAATGCTCGGCCGCCGCGGGCGACGTGCCGATCATCGCGGACGGCGGCATCAAGTTCTCGGGCGATTTCGCCAAGGCGATCGCCGCGGGCGCGTCCTGCGCCATGGTGGGCTCGATGATCGCCGGCACCGACGAGAGCCCGGGCGAGGTGATCCTCTACCAGGGCCGGTCGTTCAAGGCCTACCGCGGCATGGGCAGCATGGGCGCCATGGCGCGCGGCTCGGCCGACCGCTACTTCCAGAAGGACGCCGCCACCGACAAGCTCGTCCCCGAGGGAATCGAGGGGCAGGTGCCCTACAAGGGCTCCGCGGGCGCGGTGATCCATCAGCTGGTGGGCGGCCTGCGCGCGGCGATGGGCTATACCGGGAACGCCACGGTGGCTGACATGCGCAAGGGGTGCACCTTCGTGCGGATCACAAATGCCGGCCTGCGTGAAAGCCACGTCCACGACGTCGCGATCACGCGGGAGTCGCCGAATTACCGGATCGGCTGAGCGGGGGAACGCATGACCCCCGCCGCCCGCATCGCCACCGCGGCCGAGCTCCTCGACGCCGTCTCCGATGGCATGGCCGCCGAACAGGCCTTGACCCGATGGGCCCGCGGCGCGCGGTTCGCGGGGTCCAAGGACCGCGCCGCGGTACGCGACCACGTCTTCGACGCGCTGCGCCGTTGGAGGTCCGCCGCGTGCGCGGGTGGCGGGACCGATGGGCGCCGGGTGATGCTGGGGCTGCTGCGCCTCGACGGGGCCGATCCCGAGGAGATCTTCACCGGAACGGGGCACGCGCCGGCGTCCCTGACCGAGGCCGAACGCGCCGGGGGCAGCCCGCCCGAAGGCGGCACCGCTTGGGATGTGCCCGACTGGATCGCCGATCGGCTCGAGAGGGCGCACGGGGTGGAGGCGGCGGCGCGCCTCGCAATGGCGCTGCGCGAGCGCGCGCCCGTCACGCTGCGGGTGAACACGCTCAAGTCCGATGTCCCGTCGGCCCTCCGCACGCTGGAAGCGGACGGGATCTGTGCGCGCCCGAACCCGCTCTGCAATACCGCGCTGACCGTGACCGAGGGCGCCCGCCGGATTGCGCAGGGAGCGGCCTATCGCGACGGTCTCGTGGAATTGCAGGACGCCGCAAGCCAAGCGGTTGCCGCTCTGGTGCCGCTGACGCCCGAGGCGCGGGTTCTCGATTACTGTGCCGGCGGCGGTGGCAAGACGTTGGCACTGGCAGCGCGGATGGGCGGCGGCCCGGTCGTGGCACATGACGCCGACCCGCGCCGGATGCGCGACCTACCGGACCGTGCCACGCGCGCCGGCGCGCGGGTCGAGCGCGTGGACCACCCTGACAGCCTCTACGACGCGGTGTTGACCGATGCGCCGTGCTCGGGCAGCGGGGCCTGGCGCCGGTCGCCCGAGGCAAAGTGGTGGCTGACCCCGGAAAGGCTGAGCGAACTCAATTCGATACAGGACGACATTCTCGACCGGGCGGCAGAGCTGACCGCACCCGCGGGCACGCTGGTCTATGCCACCTGCTCGATCCTCGCCGAGGAGAACGACGCCCGCATCGACGCCTTTCTCGCGCGACATACCGGCTGGCACACGGTCCTGCGTCGCGCCTTCGATCCCGATGTCGACGGCGACGGTTTCTTCACCGCGCACTTGACCCGGCGAAAAGCCACGACCTAAACAACCTGAAGGCGTTAGATTTTAACGATTTCTTAGGGTGGTGCGCGCAATCGTGGCGAGACCACGGGCGGCGGGGCGAAACGGGTGGGCGAACTCGGCACCATCGATAGTCGAACGGACCGCGCCGCGCCGCGCGGGCTTACGCCGTATGGTGTCGCACTGATCCTCGGCGGCGGGCTCCTCGTGTTCGCCCGCTCGCTGGAGCATACCGCGTTCAGCGCCATCCTGGTGGCGGCGGGCGCGGCGCTGGCCAGCGTGGCGCTCGGTCTCGCGGCCTTCGCGCTGGCGCGACGACGGGCGTCGGCGCCCTCGATCGCGACGATCGAGCGGGTGATCGGCGACGACGCGACCCCGTGCGTGTTGACCGCGTCGGACCTGACGCTTCGTTTCGCGAACCGCGCGGCGGTCGAGAGGCTCGATGTCGTGCCGGGAATGGCCCTTCCGGACGTTTTGCGCGACCGCCTTGCCCATCCTGCGGGACTGCTCGAACGACTGGCCCGGCATATCGACCTCGAAGGCGCGGCGAGCGAGGACGTGGTCGTGGGCGATGGGGCCGTGCGGGTGTCGGGACGGTTGGTCGCTCGTGACCTCATCTACTGGCGCGTGGACGACTTCACCGCCGCGCCCGAGGATGAAACCGGCGTTCCGACCCTCAGCGTCGGGCGCAACGGGGCGGTTCTGGCCATGAACGGCGCGGCGCGTCGTCTGCTCGGGCGGCGAGTGCGTGACCTGACCGAGCTCACCGGCGGCCCCGATCCGCGCAATGGTGGTGTTTACGAACTCACCGCCTGCGACGGCCGCCGCCGGTTCGAGATCCGCCGCTACCCGGCCGGGCCGGGACGCAGCGAAGTGGCTCTCCTGCCCGCGACGGAGTTGGGGGCGCTCGCCGATCGGCTGCTCGAAAGTCTGCCGATCGCGCTCGCCAAGGTGGAGCCGAACGGCGTGGTGACCGCGGCCAATGCCGAGGCCCGCGAGCTTCTCGGCCTCGAAGATGGACCGGGCGCGCGGCTCGGCCAGTATCTCGAGGGCTTGGGACGGCCGATTTCGGACTGGCTGGCGGACGCCTCCAAGGGGCGGGGCCTCAACCGGCCGGAGTTTCTACGCCTCAGTCGTGCGCCGGAAGAAACCTTCGTGCAGGTCGCGCTGACCCGCGTGGGCGGCGCGGACCTCATCGCCGTGATGACCGACGCGACCGAGCTCAAGACCCTCGAAGCGCAATTCGTCCAGAGCCAGAAGATGCAGGCCATCGGTCAGCTCGCGGGCGGGATCGCCCACGACTTCAATAACCTTTTGACTGCAATTTCAGGTCATTGTGACCTGATCTTGCTGCGGCACGACAAGGACGACCAGGATTACGACGACCTCGTTCAGATCAACCAGAACGCCAACCGTGCGGCGTCGCTGGTCGGACAGTTGCTGGCCTTCTCGCGCAAGCAGACGATGAAGGCGGAGCTTCTGGACCTGCGCGAGACACTTGCCGATCTGACGCATCTGCTGAACCGTCTGGTGGGCGAGCGTGTATCGCTCGAGCTGCGGCACGAGCCGTCCCTGCCGGCGATCCGCGGGGACCGCCGCCAACTCGAACAGGTGATGATGAACCTCGTGGTGAACGCGCGCGACGCCATGACCGAGGGTGGCCGCATCCTGATCGAAACAGAGCGTCTCACGTTGCGCGCGCCCATGAAACGCGACCGCGCCGTGGTCGAACCCGGCGAGTATGTGGTGGTCAAGGTCTCGGACACCGGCTGTGGCATCCCGCAGGACAAGGTCCGAAGCGTGTTCGAGCCGTTCTACACCACCAAGCGCAACGGCGAGGGAACGGGCCTCGGCCTTTCGACGGTCTACGGCATTATCAAGCAGTCCGGCGGCTTCATCTTCCTCGACAGCGACCCGGGCGTCGGCACGGAATTCAAACTGATCTTCCCGGCCCACGCGCGCCCCGCTGCGACCCCGGTCCAGCCTCCGGCCGCTTCACGACCGAGCGTGCCGCGTGCGCATACCGACGCGGTCATCCTGCTGGTGGAGGACGAGGCCCCGGTTCGTGCCTTCGCCTCGCGCGGCTTGCGTCACAAGGGGTTCACCGTGATCGAGGCCGAGAACGGGGAAGAGGCGCTGTCGCTCCTCGAGGATCCGGCGCTTTCGGTGGACCTGATCGTTTCGGATATGATCATGCCCGGTCTCGACGGTCCGGCGTGGGTGCGCCGGGCGCGGGAGGCAGGGCGCGACGTGGGCGTTGTGTTCGTGTCGGGCTATGCCGCGGACGCGCTGGAGGCGAGCGTCGAAGAGATGGAAAATGCGGTCTTTCTGCAAAAGCCGTTCTCTCTCGCCGTGCTGGCCGAGACCGTGCAGACCCGCCTCGACGAGACGATGCCGCCACAAGTTACCGAGGCGGGTTGATACGGCGACCGTCGCTTCGGCGCTTGTCAGATTGGTATGATCTCGACGGTTTCGCCGGCGGCACGGGCCGGATCGCGGGGCGAGCGGACCACCAGGCAATCGGCGGAGTTCAGCACGCTCAGAAGCGAACTGTCCTGTCGGTCGTAGACGGTCACGCCGCCGCTCTCGTCGCGGTGTCCGCGCATGTAGTGCTCGCGCGGGCCGTTCTCGGGCAGCGGCGCGGCCAGACGGGCGCCAATCCGGTCCGCTGGGCGTGCCGGAAGGCCGAGCATTGCCCCCACCAGCGGCAGGACGAACACGTGGCCGCAGACGATGGCGGAAACGGGATTGCCCGGAAGGCCCACCAGGGCCGCCTCGCCGAGCCGGCCTGCCATCAGCGGTTTGCCCGGCCGCATGGCGACCTTGTAGAAGGCGCGCTCCAGGCCAAGGGCCTGGGCTGCCCGGGCGACCAGGTCATGATCGCCCACCGACGCGCCGCCGACGGTGATGACGAGATCGCAATCGGTGGCCAGGGCGAAGGCGGTCTCGAGCGACCCCATCGTGTCCCGCGCGATAGGCAGCATTCGCGGCCGCGCGCCGGCGGCCTCGAGCATGGCGTGCAGGGCGTACGTGTTCGACGCGACGATCTGGTCCGGGCCGGGATCGCCGCCCGGTGCCACGAGTTCGTCCCCGGTGGCGATCAGGGCGATCTCCGGTCGGCGGGTGACGCGCACGGAGCCGATGTTCATCGCGGCCAGAAGGGCCACGTCGCGTGGATTGAGCAGGCGCGGTGCGCAAAGGGTATGACCGGCGGGGAAATCGGCGCCCGCGGGCCGGACGTTTGCCGCGCCTTCGACTTCGCGAATGACGATCGAGTCACCGTCGCGGTCGACGTCCTCCTGGATCACGACGCGGGTGGCACCGTCCGGCAGCGGTGCGCCGGTGAAGATGCGGACGGCCTCGCCGGGCGCGATCGTGCCGGAAAATCCATGTCCGGCAGCGCTTTCTCCCACGACCTTCATGCGGTCTCCGGGCCGCGCGTCGATGACCGCGTAGCCGTCCATCGCGGAGGCCGCAAAGGGCGGTTGGGCCCGGGCCGAGACTGCGTCGGCGCGCAACACGCGCCCGGCGGCCCGGACCAGCGGCACATCTTCGGTGCCGGGATCGCGAGCCAGCGCGAACAGCGCGTCGAGCGCCTCTGAAACCGGGATCATTCCGCCTCGTACCGCCCTGATTTTCCGCCATCTTTCAGACGCAGGTGGATGCCGCCGATTTCCATCGCGCGGTCGATGGCCTTGGCCATGTCGTAAACCGTGAGGGCGGCGGTCGACACCGCGGTCAGGGCTTCCATCTCGACGCCGGTCTGGCCGGCGGTCTTGACGGTGGCCTCGATCCGCAGGCCGGGAAGCGTGTCGTCGGGCACGAGATCCACGGCGACCTTCGTCACCGGAAGAGGATGGCAGAGCGGGATCAGGTCCGAGGTGCGCTTGGCCCCCATGATCCCCGCGAGCCGGGCGACACCGATGACGTCGCCCTTCTTCGCGCGGCCCTCGAGGATGGTCGCCAGTGTCTCGGGCGCCATGCGGACCCAGCCCGCCGCCACGGCCACGCGGGCGGTCGACGCCTTCTCGGAGACATCGACCATGTGGGCGCGGCCCTCATCGTCGAAATGGGTCAGGCCCGCCATCGGATCAGGCCGGAACCGGGTCGGCGAGGATGCGGGCCGTTGCGGCCTCCACATTCTCTTCGCGCATGAGCGCCTCACCGATGAGGAAGCTGCGCGCGCCGGCCTCGGCCATCGCCTTGAGGTCCTCGGGAGCGTGCAGGCCGGACTCGGACACGATGAGGTGCCCCTCGGGCACGTGCGGAGCCAGCTCGCGCGTGGTGTCCAGAGAGGTCTCGAAGGTGTGCAGGTCGCGGTTGTTGATGCCGATGAGTTTGGACTGCAGCTTGAGCGCGCGGTCCAGTTCCTCGCGGTTGTGAACCTCGACCAGCACGTCCATTCCCCAGTCCATCGCGCAGGCCTCGAGCTCGGCCGCCTGGCCGTCGTCGAGCACCGCCATGATCAGCAGGATTGCGTCGGCATGCAGCGAGCGTGCCTCGACGATCTGGTAGGGATCGAAGATGAAGTCCTTGCGCAGCGCCGGAAGCATCGTCGCGTTGCGTGCCTGGTTCAGATAGGGCTTGGCGCCCTTGAACGAGGGCATGTCGGTCAGCACGGACAGGCAGGTGGCGCCGCCGCGCTCGTAATCCTTGGCGAGCCCCGCGGGGTCGAAGTGCTCGCGGATGAGACCCTTGGACGGAGAGGCCTTCTTGATCTCCGCGATCAGCCCGTAGCCGTTGGCCTGCGCGCGGCGGAGGCTTTCGGTGAAGGGGCGGACCGGGTCGGCGTTCTTGGCTGCCGGCTCGATCAGGTTCACGGGCATGGTCGCCTTGTCGGAGGCGATCTCGGTGAGTTTGTAGGCCTTGATCTTGTCCAAAATGGTCTCTGTCATGTCCTCATCCAATTGATTTCGCGTCCGCCGCCGGCTGTAAGCCAGTCGTTCACGCGCGAAAAGGGGCGGGAGCCGAAAAAGCCCCGCCGCGCGGAGAGCGGCGAAGGGTGTGGTGATGAGAGGATAAGGTGGGCGTCCCCGGATATGAAGGGGCGGAAGCCCTGCGCATGGCCGCCCCACAGGACAAACGCCCGGGGGGACTGGGATAATTCCCGAAGCACGTCTTCGGCCAGGTGGCGCCAGCCGAGCCTGGCATGACCGCCGGCGGCGCCTTGGGGCACGGTCAGGGCGGTGTTCAGAAGCAGCACGCCCTGCGCGGCCCAGCCCGAAAGGTCGCCATTCTCGGGTCGAACTCCAAGATCGGCATCCAACTCCTTGTAAATGTTTGACAAGGATCGGGGGAGGGGGCGCACGTCCGGCGCGACCGAGAAGGCCAGGCCGTTGGCATGGCCGGCGGTCGGATAGGGATCCTGGCCCAGGATCACCACACGCACATCCGCGGGCGGCACCGCGTCGAGCGCCGCGAAGGTCACTTCGGGCGGCGGCAGAACGGGGCGCGTCTCGGCGGCCAGCGCGGTCTCGATCCGGGGCAGATGGTCGGTGAAGAACGGCAGGTGGGACCAGGCGGGCGGAACGGCGAGGCTCACGAGGAGGACAGCCGCGCCAACGCCTCCACGCGGGCCTTGGCGGCGCCGGAGTCGATGCTCTCGGCGGCCATCGCGGCACCGGTGCGCAGGTCGTCCGCGCGTCCGGCGACCCGGAGCGCCGCGGCGGAGTTCAACAGAACCGCGTCACGGTAGGCCGAGGGCGCGCCGTCGAGCAGCGCGCGGAAGGCGCGGCCATTCTCCTGGGGCGTGCCGCCGATGATCGACTCGAAGGGATGCTCGGGCAGGCCGGCCTCTTCGGGGTGCAGCTCGAACTCGGTGACCTCACCGGCATCGAGCGCCGCGACCCAGCTGATGCCGCAGATCGACAGCTCGTCGGTGCCGTCGCCGCCGTGCACGAGCCATGCGCGTTCGGACCCGAGCGTGCGCAGGGTTTCGGCCATGGGGCGGATGAGCTTCTGCGAGAAGGCGCCCGTCAGCTGGCGCTTGACGCCGGCGGGATTGGTGAGCGGCCCGAGGATGTTGAAGATCGTCCGGGTGCCAAGCTCCATCCGGGTCGGGCCGACATGAGCCATGGCAGGGTGGTGCATCGGCGCCATCATGAAGCAGATGCCGGCCTCCTCGAGCACGGATGCCACGCGGTTGGCGGGCAGCATCACGTTCACGCCCATCTGTCCCAGCGCGTCCGCACTGCCGGACTTGGACGACAGGTTGCGGTTGCCGTGCTTGGCTACCGGAACGCCCGCACCCGCGACCACGAAGGCGGTCGCCGTCGAGATATTGAGCGTGCCCTTGCCGTCGCCGCCGGTGCCGACGATGTCCATCGCCCCCTCGGGGGCGGTCACCTTGTGGCACTTGGCGCGCATGACGGCCGCAGCGGCGGCGTATTCCTCAACCGTCTCGCCGCGGGTGCGCAACGCCATCAGCAGTCCGCCGATCTGGCTCGGCGTGGCCTCCCCATCGAACAGCAGGGAGAAGGCGCGGGTGGCCTCGTCGCGGGTCAGCGGGCGGTCGGCGGCGGCGTCGATCAGCGGTTTCAGCGCGTCGCTCATGCCGGCACCGGAACCTGGTCGAGGAACGTGCGCAGCATGGCATGGCCGTGCTCGGACGCGATGGACTCGGGGTGGAACTGCACCCCGTGGATCGGAAGGCTCCGGTGCGAGAGGCCCATGATCGTGCCGTCTTCCAGCTCGGCCGTGACCTCGAGCGCGTCGGGCAGGCTGGCTCGTTCCACCACGAGGCTGTGGTAGCGGGTGGCCGACAGCGGCGAGGGCAGACCGGCGAAGACACCGCCGCCCTTGTGGAGGACGTGGCCCATCTTGCCGTGCACGATCTCGGAATGGCGCACCACCCGGCCGCCGAAGGCCTGCCCGATCGTCTGGTGCCCGAGGCATACGCCCAGAAGCGGCGTGCCGGCCTCGGCGGCGGCGCGCGTCAGGTCGAGGCAGATGCCGGCGCGGTCGGGATCGCAGGGGCCGGGCGAAAGCACGATGCCTGCGGGGGCCATCGCCATAGCTTCGTCCACGCCCACGGCGTCGTTGCGCACCACGCGCACATCGGCGCCGAGCTCGCCCAGGTAGTGGACGAGGTTGTAGGTGAAACTGTCGTAATTATCGATGAGAAGCAGCATGGGCCCTCGGTGTCCGGGTCTGCGTTGCGGCGGGGGCTGGTCGGCGCCGCGCGGGTCGCGCTATACATGCGGCGAGGGGTCGAGGCACGTCAAGGGCCGGCCCCCGCGCGCCGATCCGGCCCAAGGTCACGAGGTCCGGAGGGTGCGCCGCGACGCGGGCGGAGCAGGGAAAGGAACGCAGCATGGCGCGGGGGTTTGTGTCGGGGGCCGCTTTGGGCCTTGTCGTGTCGACGGTGGCCGCCGGTGGGCTCTCGCTGGCGATCGGGTTTCCCGAAGGGACGGACGCGCCGGGGCTCGAGGACGGGGCCGCCGTGGATGCCGCCGCCCTGGATGAGGCCGAGGTCGTCGAAAGCCCGGGCGAGGCGGCGCCGATGGCTCCCGATACCGAGAAACCTGACACGGAGTCGGAGGATGACGTCGCCGCTCTGGAAGGCGGTGGCGAGGCCCCCGAGATCGAGGGGGCTTCCGGGGATGGTGCGGTGACCATGCCCGAGGATCGCGCGGCGCCCGATGCCGCGACCGCACCGACCTCCGAGCCTGTCGTGGTGACCGAGGAGGCCGAGGCGGAGGCCGAGCCTGCAAGCGACGATCTGGCAGAGGCCGAGACGGCGGATGTTGCGTCCGACACCGCCGCGGATGATACGATCCCCACCGTCGAAGAGCGCGAGGTCGGACCCGCGCGCCGTCCGGGCGAAGAGACCGAGGTCGCGCGGACCGACGGGCCGAGCCTCGATGCGCCGGACGATGCGCGTGCCGACGACGTGGCCGGAGGCGATACCGCACCGCTCGACCGGCCCCAAGCCGGGGCGCCGGATTCCGCACTCGATGCGCCGCGCGAAAGCGGCAGCGGCGCCCGTGTCGCCGTGTCCACCGACGCGCCGGTGATGACCGCCCCCGTGGCGGACGGCCCCTCCATGCCTGCACCCGAGAGCGGGCCGGACGTGCAAACCGACCCCGGCCAGCCTCCCGCGCCCACCTTCCCCGAAGACGAGAGCGGGCTGGTGTCGGATGCAGGGGCAGGCGAAGACCCTGCGGACGGCACGACGGCGGCCGCCGTGGCCGAGAGGTCGCCCGTGTCCGACGAACAAGATGCCGACGACCCGGAAACCGGGGAAACCGGCAACGCACAGGCTGTGGAAGAGGCTGACGTCGACATGCCTTCCGAGGCCGAAGGCGTGAACGACGAAGAAGCGGACTCCGCCGCGGACATCGACATGGCCGACCCGGAAACCGCGCCCGAGCCCGCCGAGATGGCCGAGGCCACGACCGGGAGCGACGGGTCCGATGTGACGGATGCCGACGCCGACGTGGCGCGCGACGAACCGTCCGAGGAGCCCGGGATCGACCCGACCGAGGAGCGCTTGCCCGGCGAGACGACCGGACCCAACAGCAACGTGGCACAGGCAGGTGACATGCCGGCCGAGGGCGAGGACGCTCCTTCCGGCGATGGCCCCGCGATCGGCGAGATGGCGGGCTCGATCATCGATCGCAACAACGCGGTGCCTGTCAATCGTCCCGGCGACGATGCCGCTCCCGAAGCCGACGAGGCAGACGAGGCCGCCGAGGACACCGCCCCGGTCCAGCGCTACGCCGCGCCGCGCGTGCCGACCGAGGGGCAGCCGGCCATGTCCATCGTCCTGATCGACGACGGCACCGGCCCGCTCGGGCCGGACGCGCTCGACGCCTTCCCGTTCCCGGTGACCTTCGCGGTCGATCCGGGGCTTCCGGACGCCGAGGCGCGGATGCGTGGCTACCGCGACCAAGGCTTCGAGGTCATGACGCTTGCGGCGGTGCCCCAGGGTGCGGGGCCGCAGGACGTGGAGGTGGCGCTGGAAGCCGCGCTCACCGGGGTGCCGGAGGCGGTTGGCGTGCTCGAGGCGCCGGGGGGCGGTTTGCAGGGCTCGCGCGCGGTGTCGGATCAGCTCGCCTCGGTGCTGGGCGATACCGGCCACGGTCTTCTGGTCCAGTCCAACGGGCTGAACACCGGGCAGCAGCTGGCGGAGCGGGCGGGGGTGCCGTCGGCCACCGTGTTCCGGGACTTCGACGGCGACGGGCAGGATCCCCGGGTGCAGCGCCGCTTCCTCGATCAGGCGGCGTTCCGCGCCCGGCAGGAGGGGGCCGTGATCATGCTTGGCCGCCTCAGGGCGGATACGGTATCGGCGCTGCTGCTGTGGAGCCTTCAGGACCGCGCGGGGCAGGTGGCCCTGGTGCCGGCATCGCAGGTGCTTCGAGGCGATCTCGATGACCCGGATGCTGCTGCGACGGACTAGCTGTGTGCGAATGCGGTCCCTGGTCAGGGACCGCGATACCGGTCAGTGCCGGTCTCAGATGTGCGTGTCGTCGTAGGCGACGTGGCCGAGGCCCCAACGCAGCGCGAGGGCCGCTACGATCAGGACCGGCAGCATCGTGGCTGCGCCGAGTGCGCTGAACGCCCAGACGGTCACCGCGGCTGCGGCGATCACGAAGAGGACGAGCAGGGCGAAAAATGTCACGGGCATCAACGTCTCCTTTCCCCACGAAGCAATATGGGCGTCTCCAACCCGTAGGGAAAGCCCCGAGTGGCGAGATAGGTCCTCGTGTCGCGGCACTCCGCGGCCCGGATCACGCAACCGTGCGAGCGACGAGATCAATGACTCAATGATTGCCGCGCCGGGCCGTTGCGAATGTTCTTCAAACGTTCCATTATTTGGCCATGTCGCGCCACCTCAACCCGATCGCCTCAGATACCGCCCGCGGGCGCGGTGCGGGATCGTGTGACACCGGCAGGTTCGAGCGGCATTCCCGTGCCGCCGACCATGACGGCTGGGACATCCCCGAGGAGGTGAGGGTCCTGCGCACGCAGGTCAGCGAGGAACGGCCGCGCAGCGTTCTGAACTACGTGCGCTCTCCGGACATTCCGTTCGACCGCACGATCAATCCCTACCGGGGGTGCGAGCATGGCTGCATCTACTGCTTCGCCCGGCCCAGCCATGCCTACCTCAACCTGTCGCCCGGGCTCGACTTCGAGACCAAACTGATCGCGCGGCCGGAGGCGCCTGCGGTTCTGGATCGGGAGCTGCGCGCCAAGGGCTACCGTCCGGCACCGGTAGCCATCGGCACCAACACCGATCCTTACCAGCCCGTGGAGCGCGAACGTGGCATCATGCGTGCGATCCTCGGTGTGCTGCGCGACTTCCGCCACCCCGTCGGCATCGTGACGAAGGGCGCGATGGTCGAGCGTGATGAGGACATCCTCTCGTCGATGGCGGCCGAGGGTCTTGCGCGGGTCGGGATTTCGATCACCACGCTCGACCCGGTTCTGGCGCGGCGGATGGAGCCGCGTGCCCCGGCGCCCGCCCGGCGCCTTGCGGCGATCCGGCGACTGACCGATGCCGGCATTCCGGTGCGGCTGATGGTGTCTCCGGTGGTGCCCGCGCTCACCGACCCCGAGATGGAAGCGATCCTGGAGGCGGGCGCCGAAGCCGGCGCGGATGCGGCGAGCTGGATCATGCTGCGATTGCCGCGCGAGGTCTCTCCGCTGTGGCAGGATTGGCTCGAGGCGCATTACCCCGACCGTGCGGAACGGGTGATGAACCGCCTGAGAGAAATGCACGGGGGCAAGGAATACGACAGCGCGTGGCATCGACGGATGCGCGGCGAGGGACCCTATGCCGAGATCATCGGGCGTCGATTCGCGGTGGCTGCGCGTCGCCTCGGCCTCGATCGCAAGACCCCGCAGCTTCGGATGGACCTGTTTGCACCGCCACTGCGCAGTGGTGACCAGATGAGCCTGTTTTAAAGGCGGAATGCGAATCAACGAGATTGGCACGCAAACAATATTGAAACAATCGACCCGAAAGCGTCGGCGGCGTTGCAACAATCTTTTGACTTTTTGCGAAACCCAAACGCGGTCCCGGGCGTGGGTGCGGTACCATTCACAAGAACCCTTGGAGGTTTCATGGCTGCAACCGCACAATCCTACGGCGACGTCGCGACAAGCATCGACAGCGCCGAAGCGATCTATTCCGTCGACTTCGCATCGCTCAACAACTCGGGCGTCACCGGCACTGCGCTGGTCACGCTCAGCCCGGAAGGCGACGACGGCAGCCAGCAGGTGACCGTCTCCATCGCCGTCGAGGGCATGGAGCCCAACCAGCCGGTTCCTCAGCACATTCACGGTCTGTTTGACGACGACGGCAACCCCGTCGACTCGACCACGCCCGACATCAGCAACGACAGTGACAACGACGGCTACGTCGAGGTCCTTGAAGGCGTGTCGAGCTACGGCGACGTGCTTCTTCCGCTGACCGACGCCGAAGGCGAGGCGCCGACCGCCCGCGCCGACGGCTCGTTCGTCTACACCTACTCGTTCGATCTCAACGACGACTCGAACTTCTTCAGCCCGGTCACGGACACCGACTACGAGGGCGACGACATCACGCCGCTCGACCTGCGCGAGATCGTCCTGCATGGCCAGAACGTGCCCGACCTCGCGGGTGAAGGCACCGACGGCGAAGTCGATGGCGGCGAGAACGGCTTCACGGCCATCTTGCCCGTCGCGGCCGGCGAACTGACCCAGACCGACAGCATGCGTGCCGCCGAGATCCTGGGACAGCAGCGTGACGTGGCCGGCATCGATGCCACCGCGGACGCGGACGGCGATGTCCTTGTGGGCTTCGGCGCGGACGACATGCTGACCGGCGCGGAAGGCTCCGACACGCTTGCCGGCCAAGAGGGCAACGACACCATCTCCGGTGGGGATGATGCCAACGCCGAGAACGATGCCGACGACGTCGCGGCCGGCAGCCTCGAGATCGGTGACTACGATAACGCCTATGCAGGCGGGTCGGGTGACGACGAGATCAACGGCGGCGTGGGTGACGACATCATCACCGGCGACGACGACAGCCGCGTTTCGGCCGCTGCCGACATCGGGTTCGATGCCGACGCCGATGGCTCCGACATGATCCGTGGCGGTGCAGGCAACGACGAGATCCACGTGGGGTCGTGGGCCGACGGCGACGACGGCTTCGACAACACCCACACCGGTAACTCGGCCGACACCGCGTCGGGCAACGAGGGCAACGACATCCTGATCGGCGACATGGGCAGCGACGTCCTCGACGGCGACTCGGGCAATGACACGATCAGCGATGCCAGCGACACCGACAACGCCTTCAACGGCGCGGATGCCGGTGCCTCGGGTGCCCTGCCGATCGACCAGTACGACAACGCCTATGCCGGCGGTGCTGGTGACGACATGATCACCGGCAGCGCAGGTGACGACATCATCACCGGCGACGACGACAGCCGCGTGTCGGCGGCCAACGGCAGCGCCTTCGATGCCAACGCCGACGGTGGCGACACCATCTACGGCGGTGCCGGCAATGACGAGATCCATACCGGGTCCTGGGCCGACGGCGACGAAGGGTTCGAGAACACCCACACCGGGTCCGCAACCGACATCGTCTACGGTGAAGCCGGCGACGACATCCTGCGCGGCGATTCGGGCAACGACTTCCTGTCCGGCGGCGAAGGTAACGACGACATCGTCGGCGGTGGCGGCACCGACTCGATCCTCGGCAACGCCGGCGACGACATGCTGACCGGCGGAAGTGGCTCCGACAACATCGCGGGTGGCAGCGGCAACGACGAGGTCGCGGGCCTCGGCGGTGACGACATGCTTGGCGGTGGCCAGGGCATGGACACCATCTACGGTGGTGAAGGCGACGACTCGATCGGCGGCGGCATGGACGACGATGTCGTCTATGGCGGTCTCGGCGCCGACGTCGTGTCGGGCGGCGACGGCAACGACCGCCTGGTTGGCACTGCCGCGCCCGCGGAAGGCGATGACGACGACGATGGTGACGACGACTCCGTCGAGATGGACGGTGCGGACACCATGGGCGGCGCCGACGGCGACGACACCGTGATCGGCGCTCAGGGTGACGATTCGCTCGGCGGCGGTGCCGGTGACGACTCCATCGTGGGTGGTTTCGGCGACGACTCCATCGGCGGCGGTGGCGGCATGGACACCATCTTTGCCGGCCAGGGTGACGACTTCGCCGCAGGCGGCGCGGGCATGGACGAAATCCATGGTCAGGCCGGCGACGACCGCATCAACGGCGGTGGCGGCGACGACAAGCTGTGGGGCAACGATGGTGACGACACCTTCGTCTTCAACGACCTCACCGCAGGCGAGACCGACACGATCATGGACTTCGAGGATGGCGACACCCTCTTCATGGTCGGCGCGCAGTTCTCGGACGTCACGGTCACCGACACCTCGTCGGACGACATGATGCAGGCGACCGTCGAGGTGATGGACCACACCATCGTGCTCGAGGGCGTGGACGCGACGACCATCGACCAAGACGACTTCGCGTTCCTCTGAGGTCTTGCGCGGTTCGGGGCGCCCCTCGCGGGTGCCCCGAACCCGGCTGCACCAGAACAGGAAAGGCCCGGCTCGCATCGCGCGCCGGGCCTTTTTTCTTGTCTCGCTCTGTTGCGCCCGGTCTGCCGGGAGCGTCCGCTCAGTGCTCTTCGGCGAGCTGCTTCTTGGCATCGAGCAGGCACTCGGCCATTTGCGCGCGGATTTCGTCGGGGCTCGACTTGTCCCCGAGATCGCCCGCGACCTTGCGCACCACGTCCTCGTGGCCGGCCTCCTCGAAATCCGCCTTCACGACCTCCTTGGCGTAGGCTTCGGCCTCGTCGCCCGACAGGCCCATCTTCCCGGCCGCCCAGAGGCCCAGCAGCTTGTTGCGGCGCGCCTCGGCGCGGAATTTCATTTCCTCGTCATGGGCGAACTTGTTCTCGAAGGCGCTTTCGCGATCGTCAAAGGTGCTCATGGTCCTGCTCCCGGCACTGGTGATCCACGTGCCAAGCTATGCCGCGCGGAACGGCACCGCGCAACCTGCGCGGCACCCGCGCTTGCGGGGGAACCGTGGTTGGACTAAACGACACGCGGGCGGAGGGCCGCTTCCATCCACCTCAATCCGAAAGGGCCGCCATGGCGCGTCGCAAGAAGATCTACGAAGGCAAGGCGAAGATCCTGTACGAAGGACCGGAACCCGGCACGCTGGTGCAGTACTTCAAGGACGATGCCACCGCCTTCAACGCCCAGAAGAAGGACGTTGTGGACGGCAAGGGGGTGCTGAACAACCGCCTGTCCGAGTTCTTCATGACCGGCCTGAACAACATCGGGGTGCCCACGCACTTCATCCGCCGGCTGAACATGCGCGAGCAGCTCGTCCGCTCGTGCGAGATCATCCCGCTCGAGATCGTGGTGCGCAACGTCGCCGCCGGCTCGCTCGCGCAGCGGCTTGGCCTCGAGGAAGGCGCCGCGCTGCCGCGCCCGATCGTCGAGTACTACTACAAGGACGACAAGCTGAACGACCCCATGGTCACCGAAGAGCATATTGCCGCCTTCGGCTGGGCCAGCCAGCAGGACATGGACGACATCCTCAGCCTCGCGCTGCGGGTCAACGACTTCCTGTCCGGCGTGATGATCGCGGTCGGTATCAAGCTCGTGGATTTCAAGATCGAGGTCGGCCGCGTCTATGACGGCGACTACCAGCGCCTGATCGTGGCGGACGAGATCTCGCCCGACAGCTGCCGCCTGTGGGATGCCGAGACCGGGCAAAAGCTCGACAAGGACGTCTTCCGCCGCGATCTGGGCAATCTTGCCGACGCCTATACCGAGGTTGCGCGTCGCCTGGGTGTCATGCCCAAGAACTCGCAGCCGGTGACGAAGCCGACGCTCATCAATTGAAAGCGCAAGACGGACGGCAACGTCCGGGACCTGTGCACATACAGAGACAGGGTGCGCGGCCCGAAGCGGCAGTGAGCCGGGGCCGCACGCCCGCGACCGAGACGGACAGGAGACGGGGCCGATGAAGGCACGGGTGCACGTGATGCTGAAGGACGGCGTGCTCGATCCGCAGGGCGAGGCGGTCCGCCACGCCCTTGGCGCGATGGGGTTCGACGGTGTCGAGGGGGTTCGCCAGGGAAAGGTAATCGAGCTCGAGCTGGCCGACGGCACGACCGAGGACCGCATCGGCGAGATGTGCGAACGCCTGCTCGCCAATACCGTGATCGAGAGCTACCGCATCGAGATCGTGTGACGCACGCCGTCCGCGCGTCCCGCCCGGGACCTGCGGTCGGCGCGCCATCCCGAGGCCGGGTCGCGTCCCGGCGGAACCGCGACAGGAGACCGTCATGAAGGCTGCCGTCATCGTCTTTCCGGGGTCGAACTGCGACCGCGACCTCGCCGTGGCGCTCCGCGCGGCCGGCATCGAGACCGAGATGGTCTGGCACAAGGACACGAGCCTGCCCGAGGGCACCGACCTCGTGGGCGTGCCGGGCGGTTTCTCCTACGGCGACTACCTGCGTTGCGGCGCCATCGCCGCGACCTCGCCGGTGATCCGCGCGGTGCATGACCACGCGCAACGCGGCGGCTACGTCATCGGCATCTGCAACGGCTTCCAGATCCTTACAGAGACCGGGATGCTGCCCGGCGCGCTGCTGCGCAACGCGGGGCTCAAGTACATCTGCCGCACGGTGCCGCTTCGGGTCGCCACCGCCGAGAGCGTCTACACCACCGGCTACGCCGCGGGCGACACGATCAACATTCCGATCGCGCACCACGACGGCAACTACATCGCCGATCCCGATACGCTGTCGCGGCTCGCCGACGAGGACCGCATCGCCTTCACCTATGCCGACAACCCGAACGGCTCGGTGCACGACATCGCCGGTGTCCTGTCCGAGAACCGCCGGGTGCTCGGCATGATGCCGCACCCCGAACGGGCGGCCGACGCCGCGCATGGCGGGACAGACGGGCGGCGGCTTTTCGCCCACCTCGCGGACGCGCTGGAATCCGCGTGACTTGAGCGGCCTGCCGCCACGCCATAGAGTCCCGCAATGTCCGAAACGCCCACACCGCCAGACGACGCCGATCGTCCGGGGCCGCTGAGCTGGCGGGTGCGCACGGCGTTGCTGGCCCTGTTCGTGGCCGCCGTGGCAACGATCTGGGTGACCAACCAGCTGCTGACCGCGCGGTTTACCGAGACCACGCGCAACCGCGCCGAACTGCGGCTGGTGCTCTACTCCGGCAACCTGTTGTCCGAGATCCGGCGCTACCAGCTGGTGCCGCAGCTCATGGCGCTAGACCAGACGCTGATCTCGGCGCTCAGCGCCGAGGAATACGTGCAGTCCTCGCAGCGCCTGATCTTTTACGCCGACCAGATCGGCGGGGCCTCGCTGCGGCTTCTGGACCGAGACGGCCGCACCGTGGCGGCCACGGACCGCGCCCGGCTGGGCGAGGCGCACCGGCAGGAATCCTATTTCGTCGACGCCATGCGCTCGAACGCGACGGTGTTCACCGCCGTGCGCAACGAGACCGGTGACTTCAGCTTCTACTATTCCCGCAAGGTCGAGACCGGCGGCACCACGCTGGGCGTGATCGTGGTCGAGCTCGACCTCGGCAAGTTCGAGCGGGCGTGGGCCGGCATCTCGGACGCGGTGCTGGTCACCGACAGCGAGGGGCAGATCATCCTCGCTACCGAACCGCGCTGGCGCGGCCTGCCGGTGCAGGAGGCGCTGACCCGCGAGCCGCCCAACAGCGCCATCGAGCGCGCGATCCAGGCCACGGCCGACTGGACCTCGGTTTCGGCCGACGCCTACGTGCGTGGCGAGGCGGTGATGCGGATCGACGGACGGATCCCGTTCCGCGGCTGGTCGATCTCGTCGTTCACCACCTATGCCAGCGTGCGCGAGCGGGTGAACGCGGTGCTGGCGCTCGAGATCATGGTCTTCGCGCTGCTGGCCGCGCTCGCGTTCTACGCCATGAGCCGCAAGACAGCGATCCGCATGGCGCTTTTCCAGCGCGAGAGCGCCGAGCTGCGCCGTCTGAACAATCGCCTTCAGCGCGAGATCGCCGAGCGGGAGCGGGTGCAGGAAAACCTCGCGGTGGCGGAGCAGACGCTCGAGCAGTCCTCCAAGCTCGCCGCACTGGGCGAGATGTCCGCGGCGGTCAGCCACGAGCTGAACCAGCCGCTGGCCGCGATGAAGACCTACCTCGCCGGCGCGCGCCTCCTGCTGCGCCGGAACCGCCCCGAGGAAGCGCAGACCGCCTTCCACCGCATCGACGACCTGATCGAGCGGATGGGCGCTATCACCAAGCAGCTGAAGTCCTATGCCCGCAAGGGCGATGACACGCTGGTGCCGGTGGACATGGGAGAGGCGCTGGCCTCGGCGCTGTCGATGATGGAGCCCCAGCTGAAAAGCCGGAAGGTCCGCATCAGCCGCATCCTGCCCGACCATCCGGTGCGCGTCCTGGGCGACCGCGTGCGGATCGAGCAGGTGCTGGTGAACCTTCTGCGCAACGCGCTCGACGCCACCAAGGGGGTCCGGAACCCAGAAATCGAGGTTCTGCTCGCCAGCGGCGAGACCGCGACCCTCAGCGTGCGCGACAACGGCCACGGGATCGAGGACCTCGACGCCCTGTTCGAGCCGTTCTACACGACCAAGCAACCCGGTGACGGCACCGGCCTCGGCCTCGCGATCTCGTCCGGGATCGTCGCGGATCTGGGCGGACGTCTCACCGCACGGAACGCCGAAGGGGGTGGGGCGGTTTTCGAGATGCAGCTGCCGATCCTCAAGGAAGACCAACAAGCCGCGGAGTGAAACGCGAGATGGCCAAGGCAATGAAGATTGCGATCGTCGACGACGAAAAAGACATGCGCCAGTCGATCAGCCAGTGGCTGGCCCTGTCGGGCTACGACACCGAAAGCTTCGGTAGTGCCGAAGAGGCGCTGGCGACGGTCGGCCCAGATTACCCGGGGATCGTGATCTCCGACATCAAGATGCCGGGGATGGACGGAATCGCCTTCCTTAAGAAACTCATGGGCGTGGACAGCGCGCTGCCGGTCATCATGATCACCGGCCACGGCGACGTGCCGATGGCGGTCGAAGCCATGCGTATCGGCGCGTTCGACTTCCTGGAGAAGCCGTTCAACCCGGATCGCATGTCCGAGCTTGCCAAGCGCGCCACCGCCGCGCGGCGCCTGACGCTCGACAACCGCCAGCTGCGGCGCGAACTGTCGGACGGCACCCAGCTTATGGAAAAGCTGATCGGCTCGTCGCCCGCGATGGAGCGCCTGCGCGAGGACATTCTCGATCTCGGGCAGGCCGACGGCCACGTTCTGATCGAGGGCGAGACAGGCACCGGCAAGACCCTGGTTGCGCACGCGCTTCACGCCGTCGGCAGCCGGGCGGGCAAGAAGTTCCTGCTTCTGCCCTGTGCCGCCCTGGACGAGACCACGCTACAGAAGCGTCTCTTCGGTCCGATGGACGAGGGCGACGCGCAGCTTCCGGCGATGGAGGAGGCGCGCGGCGGCACGCTGGTGCTCGAGGATATCGAGTCGCTGTCGGACCAGGCGCAGGCGCGGCTGCTGTCGATCATCAACGATCAAGGCAATCCGCCCGAAACGCGCATCGTCGCCATCTGCAATCTTCAGGACGAGGGCCGCACCTGTGAAACGGCGTTGCGCTCGGACCTGTTCTATCGCCTCGCGGCGCTGCGGATCACCGTGCCGCCCCTTCGCCAGCGGGGCGAGGATATCCTGACGCTCTTCACCCGCTTCTCGGAAGGCTACGCCGACGAATACGGCTGCGAGGCGCCCGAGGTCTCGGCGCAGGAGGCCGCGCAGCTGTTGCAGGCGCCGTGGCCCGGCAACGTCCGCCAGCTCATCAACCTCGCCGAGCGCGCGACGCTCCAATCCCGCCGCGGCACCGGCACCATCGCATCGCTTCTGATGAACGATCACGAAGAGATGCAGCCGGTGATGACCACCGAAGGCAAGCCGCTCAAGGAATATGTCGAAGCGTTCGAACGGATGCTGATCGACAACACCATGCGCCGCCACAAGGGATCGATCGCCGCGGTGATGGATGAGCTTTGCCTGCCGCGCCGGACGCTGAACGAGAAGATGGCGAAGTATGGGCTTCAGCGCGCGGACTACCTCTGAGGCGCGGCGCGGCCTTCGGACCCACGAGACGAAAAACCCCCGGTCGCCGCGCGCGACCGGGGGTTTTTCATTGTCATGCCGGCGGGGGCGTCACGCCGTCTCGGCCGCCTCCAGCTTCTCGAGTGCGGCCATCCAGAGCGCCTCGGCCCGGCTCAGACCGTCCATGACTTCGGCGTATTTCTTATTCCACGTCTCGAGTTCGCCCACGCGACCGTCGTCGTAGAGCGCGGGATCGGCGAGCTTGGCGGCGAGCTTGTCGCGCATGTCGTTGAGCTTGTCGACGCGGGCCTCGCACTTCCGGACGTCCGAGCGCAGGGCGAGGATCGCGTCGCGCGACGGGCGCTTGGCCTTGGCGGCGGTCGCGGCTTCCGCCTTCGCCTTCTCGGCGCGGGCCTTCTCGGGCGCGGGCTTTTCGACGGTCAGCAGCATCTTGCGGTAGGCGTCGAGGTCCTCCTCGTAGGGGCGCACGGTGCCGTCCTTCACCAGCCACAGCCGGTCGGCCACCATCGACAGCAGGTGCATGTCGTGGCTCACGAGGATGACCGCACCCTCGTAGGCGTTGAGCGCCTCCATCAGGGCCTCGCGGCTCTCGATGTCGAGGTGGTTGGTCGGCTCGTCGAGAATGAGCATGTGCGGCGCGTCGAGCGTTGCGAGCAGCAGCGAGAGGCGTGCCTTCTGTCCGCCCGACAGGCGCCCGACCTCGGTTTCGGCCTGCGCGGCACCAAGACCGAAGCCAGCCAGCTTGGCGCGCAGCTGGGGCGGCGCCACGCCGGGCCGTTCGCGCTGGATGTGCTGAAGCGGCGTCTCCTCGACCCGAAGCTCGTCCACCTGGTGCTGGGCGAAGTAGCCGACCCGCAGCTTCGAGGCCCGTGTCGAGCGACCGTCGAACAGAGGCAGCCGTTCGGACAGAAGCTTGGCCAGCGTCGACTTGCCCTGGCCGTTCTTGCCCAGAAGCGCAATCCGGTCGTCCTGGTCGATCCGCAGGTTCAGCCGCGACAGAACGGTCGTGTCACCGTAGCCAGTGCTGCCGCCCTCGATGTTGACAATGGGCGGCGACAGTTCGTCGGGCTGGGGGAAGGTGAAGACGCGCTTCTCGGCGTCCTCGGGCAGGGTGATCGTTTCCATCTTCTCGATCATCTTGACCCGCGACTGGGCCTGTTTGGCCTTCGACGCCTTGGCCTTGAAGCGATCGACGAAGCTTTGCAGGTGGGCCTTGCGGGCCTCCTGCTTCTTGGCCATCGAGCTCAGAAGCGCGCGCTGCTCGGCGCGCTGGCGGGCGAACTGGTCGTAGGACCCCTGCCAGTAGGTCAGCTTTTTCTCGGAGAGGTGCAGGATGCCGCCAACTGCACGATTGAGCAGCCCGCGATCGTGCGAGATGACGATGACCGTGTGCGGATACCGCGCGAGGTAGCTTTCCAGCCAGAGCGCGCCCTCGAGGTCGAGGTAGTTGGTCGGCTCGTCGAGAAGCAGCAGGTCGGGTTGGGCGAACAGCACGCCCGCGAGCGCCACGCGCATCCGCCAGCCACCCGAGAAGGCCGAGCAGGGCATCTTCTGCTGGGCGTCGTCAAAGCCCAGGCCCTTGAGGATCGACGCGGCGCGGCCCTCGGCCGACCAGGCGTCGATGTCGGCGAGCCGGGTCTGCACGTCCGCGATGCGGGTGGCGTCGGTCGCGGTCTCGGCCTCGGCCATCAGCGACGCGCGTTCGGTATCGGCGGCGAGCACGGTGTCGATCAGGCTGGTCTCGGACGACGGCACCTCCTGCGCGACGCCGCCGACGCGGGCGCGCGAGGGCAGGGCGATTTCGCCGCCGTCGAGGGTCAGCTCGCCCCGGATCAGGCGGAAGAGCGTGGTCTTGCCCGTGCCGTTCGCGCCGACGAGGCCGACCTTGTGGCCGTCGGGAATCGTGGCGGTCGCGCCCTCGAACAACGGGCGGCCTTCGACGGAATAGGAGATGTCGGCGATCTGAAGCATGGGCGCGCTCTAGCAGAGGGTCGCGGGGGCGGGAAGGGCCCCCGCGCGGCCCGTGGGTGCCGCCTGCGTGAGCGCCTATTCCGGTCCCGCCGAGGTAAGCTCCGTTTCGATCACGACGCTCACGGTGTCGCCCACACCCAGCGTCGAACCAGGCGCGGGAATGCCCGTCGAGATGCCGAAATCGGACCGGTCCAGCTGCCCCGTGGCCGAGAACCCGATGCGGGCGCCCGGTTCCCACTCGACGTCCGCCCAGCCTCCGTTGAACGTGGCTTCCAGGGTGACCGGCGCGGCCACGCCGCGCAGGGTGAGCGTGCCGGCGATCTCGGCAGTGCGCTCTCCGGTCTGGGTGACGCTTTCGGAGGTGAAGACGATCTCGGGGTGGGACGCGGCGTCGAGCCAGTCGGGCCCGAGTATCTCCTCGCGGAACCCTTCAGGCGGGCTCGGCAGGTCGAGAGAGGCGGTGGCGATGCTCACCTCCAGATCGGCGGAGGCGGGATCGGACGGGTCCAGCTTCAAGGTGCCCGTGACCTGGTCGAAACCGGCTGTGTAGGCCGAGAATCCCATGTGATCTACGCGAAACAAAACCGAAGTGTGCGCCGGATCGATCCGGTAGGTCGTGCTGGGGAGCTGCCCGGGAGGAACCGAGGCGTCTTGCGCTTCTGCGCCCCCTGCGAACATGGCAACCACGAGGGCCGCGCCCGCGCCCCAACCGAAATCACGCATCATCCTGTCTCCGGACAAAGGAAAACCGAGGGGCGAAGCGTATCCGCCCCCCGGTTCTTGGCAATCTTTCGCGATCAGGTCTGGCGGTGTTCCGCCTCGACGTCGCGATTCCAGATCGAGGCGTCGATGCCCCGGTCCAGCCCTTCGTGCTGCGAGATGCGGAACAGCGGCTCCTGGCCTGCCTTGCGCTGCGCGAAGTAGTCCTTGGTCAGCCGCATGACGGTGCCCGAGAGCAGCAGCAGCGCCACGAGGTTGATCGTCGCCATCGTCGCCATGCTGGCGTCCGCGAAGTTGAACACCCGCGTCACCGGCTGCACCGCGCCCCAGATCACCATCGCCAGCTGCATGCACTTGAAGATGGTCAGGGGCGTTTTTCCGGCGAGGCCGAGGAACTCGAGCACGTTCTCGGAATAGGCGTAGTTGCCGATGATCGAGGTGTAGGCGAAGAACAGGATCGCCACCGCGATGAAGAGAGGTCCGGCCACGCCAATATGCTCGGCCAGCGCGTTCTGCGTCAGCTCCATGCCGGTCACGCCGTCGGGGCCATAATCGACCACGCCCGACAGAAGGATCATCAGCGCCGTCGCGGTGCAGATCAGGATCGTGTCGATGAACACGCCCAGACCCTGCACCAGACCCTGCGAGGACGGGTGGTGCGGCTCGGGCACGGCCACGGCCGCGATGTGCGGCGCCGAACCCATGCCGGCCTCGTTCGAGAAGAGGCCCCGCTTGACCCCGTTCAACAGCGCCGCCGTCAGGCCGCCGGTGAAGCCGCCCACCGCCTGGTCGAAGCCGAACGCCGCCTTGACGATCATCGCCAGCGCGCCGGGAACCTCGGTGATGTTGATTGCGATGATCACCAGTGCCACCAGCAGGTAGATGCCCGCCATGAACGGCACGACCTTCTCGGCCACCCGTGCGATCGACGGGATGCCCCCGAAGATCACCAGCGCCACCAGCGCCGCGATGACGAGGCCAGTGCCGAGCTTGGGGATGCCCATCGCGCCCTCGACCGCGTCGGCGATGGAATTCGACTGCACCGCGACGAAGATCAGGCCGAACGAGCACAGGAAGAAGAAACAGAAAACGTAACCCAGCCATTTGGCCTTGAGCCCGTGCCACATGTAGTAGGCCGGCCCGCCGCGATAGCGGCCGTCGTGGTTGCGCACCTTGTAGAGCTGCGCCAGCGTCGACTCCGCGTAAGCCGTGACCATGCCCACGAGCGCCACCATCCACATCCAGAAGATCGCGCCCGGGCCGCCGAGGTAGATCGCCACCGCGACGCCGGCGAGGTTGCCGGTGCCCACGCGGCTCGCAAGGCTGATCGTCAGCGCCTGAAGGGGCGTGATGCCGTCACCGGACGTCGCGCGCGAGGACGCGATGACCCGGAAGAACTCGGTGAAGTGGCGGAACTGAAGCCCGCCCAGCCTGACGGTGAGGTAGATGCCCGTGGCCAGAAGGCCCCAGACGAGGACGTAGCCCCACAGAACGGTATTCAGAAAGTCGACAACCGCATTCATCCCCGTCCCTCCTTCTTCTTGAAATTAACCAATGTCTCGGACACGTAGCGCGTGTGCTGCGACGTCCAGCCGCAGGCGACGCGCAAATCAGGTTTTCAAGGACGGGGGCGCGTGCTAGGCGGGCGCGGATCAATTCCGCCGGGCCAAGGTCCGGCCATCAAGAGGCATCTGAAATGGCAACCGAACGCACCCTTTCGATCATCAAGCCCGACGCGACCAAGCGCAACCTCACCGGCAAGATCAACGCCAAGTTCGAGGAAGCGGGCCTTCGCATCGTCGCGCAGAAGCGCATCCAGCTGACCAAGGCGCAAGCGGGCGAGTTCTACAAGGTCCACGCCGAGCGTCCCTTCTACGACGAACTGTGCGAGTTCATGGCATCGGCACCGGTCGTGGTGCAGGTTCTCGAGGGCGAGGACGCGATCGCGAAGAACCGCGAAGTGATGGGCGCGACGAACCCCGCGGACGCCGCCGAAGGCACCATCCGCGCCGAGTTCGCCGAATCCGTCGGCGAGAACTCGGTCCACGGCTCGGATGCCCCCGAGACCGCGGCCGAAGAGATCGCGTTCTACTTCTCGGGCCTCGAGATCGTCGGCTGAGCCGACCTCCTGACCCCTGATATGCGAAACGGGAGCCCGGCGGGCTCCCGTTTTTCGTTTCCGGCGATGCGCGCCGGATCAGACGTGCGCCGCGCGTTCGGGCGCCAGTGCGCCGCCGTGCTTCTTCTCGACGAATTGCCGGATCAGCGCCGCGTTCTTGCGGTTGGACTTGTAGCCCACGTCGAACACCGTGCCGATCACGGGGATCGAGCCAATCACGTAGTCGATGCCCGAGTTCACCGCCATCTGCCCGATGACATGCTTCGGCGCGCCCATCTTCCAGGCCGAGCGGAAGATGTAGGCGGCGGGCAACAGAGCCAGCGTGTCGCCGACACCGGGCACGATGCTCAGAATGCCGTCCCAGCCAAAGCGGATGCTGGTGCCCGGGATCGTGAAGGCGCTGTCCAGGCTCGCGGCCAGACGCTCGACGCGCTCGACTTCGGCCATGTCCTCGATCGCGAAGGATTGGGTGTCGCGGGGCATCACGCGGTGCGCGGACCGGTGCGGGCGATGACCCAGATCGCGTGCACGATGCCCGGGATGTAGCCAAGGATTGTCAGCAGGATATTGATCCAGAAGTGCTTGCCGAGGCCGACCTGCAGGAACACGCCGAGCGGCGGCAGCAGGATGGCGATGATGATGCGGATAAGGTCCATGAGGCGATTCCTCCGGTCGGAGAGAAGGTGTGCGGGTTCATAAGCGAACGCCGCGCTCGCGCAGCGGGTTCCGCAGACTCGCGGCCTCCCGACACGGGGTGTGTGAGTGTCATGGACGGGCCCGGCTTCGTGGCGGTGGAGGCTCCGGGGAATGCCCGGTCACCGCGTACGAGGGTCGTCGGGCAATACCGGTGGTCCCTCTCGGCCGAGCGGTCGCAAGCGGCACACGCCCCGTGCCAGGGCGCCGCGCCGTTGCGTGCCTCAGGCCGGGACGCGCGCCCGGGCGAACCGTGCCAGGGTTCTCAGCGCCCGCTCGAGCCGCGCGTCGTCCACTGTCAGCGCCACGCGGACATGGCCCGCTGCCGCCTGGCCGAAGCTTTCGCCCGGCATGACCGCGATGCCTTCCGCGTCGAGGAGCGCGTCTGCGAAGGCCGCCCCCGTCATGCCCGTCGCACGGATGTCGAGCAGCACGTACATGGTTCCCTCGGCGGGCAAGGCGCGCACCGCCTCTTCGCCCTCGGCCGCGACCACCCGCATCAGCAGATCGCGGCGGCGGCGGAACGGCGCGGCGACGTCGACCTCGGGCTCCGTTCCCCGCGCGATTGCCGCTTGCGCCGCATCCTGGATGAAGCCGGGCACACCGTAGGTGGTCACCGTCGCCAGTTCGGCGGCGCGGGCGATGGCGTCCTCGGGGCCGACGAGCCAGCCGATGCGGCTGCCGGTCATGGCGTGGCTCTTGGACAGGGACCCGGCGACCAGAGTGCGCGCAGCCATCCGGGGCAGGGCGCGCGGACTCAGATGCGCGCCGTCCCAGACCTGCGTGTCGTAGACTTCGTCCGAGATCACCCACAGGTCGTGCGCCTCGGCCACGGCCGCGATGCCGTCGAGTGTGTGGCGCGGATAGACGCGGCCCGCGGGATTGTTGGGGGTGTTCACAAGAAGCGACCGCGCACCACGCGCCGGTCCGGCAAGCGCGCGCGGATGCGGCAGGAACCCCGTGTCGGGCGTCGTTGCCACGGCGACCGCGCGGCCGCCCGCCGCCCGGATCGTGCCAGGGTAGGTGGCGTAACACGGATCGATGTAGAGGCCCGTCTGGCCGCCATCGAGCGCCGCCATGTGCGCGGCGAACAAGGCGGCCTGTCCGCCCGGCGTGATGAGCACGTTGTCCCGCGTCGTCGCGACACCCGTGCGCTCGGCCACACGCGCGGCAACCGCGTCGCGCAGGCCCTCGGTGCCCGGGACCGCGGCATAGCCGGTGTGTCCGCCAAGGGCCGAGGCGTGCATGTCGTGGAGGATCGCCGGATCCGTGCGGCGGTCATGCTCGCCTATGGTGAGTTCGGTGATATCGTGTCCCGCCGCCACCAGAGCGCGGGCGCGGTAGAACACGTCCCAACCGTCCGAGCCGCCGTCGTTGAGGCCGGTGATACGGGTGGAAAGGTGGGGCATGGGACCTCGCGGCGTGGCGTCGGGCGCGATGTGACCCGGAGCGGGGTCGGGGTTCAAGCCCCGGCGGACGGGTTGGGCAGCGGCGGCAGCCCCGCCTGCACACGTCGGGTCAATCCGCCGCGCACGAGCCCGTAGGATGTGAAGATCCGGTCCTCGAGTTCCGCGCGGTCCGCCACGCCCCACGGCACCCGTACCCAGGAGCGGTGGAAGTAGGGCGCGCGCTCGGCCCGGCCGAGCTCGATCAGAAATGCGGCGTCCTCGATGCTCGCCGTCTTCACCGACACGCCATCCGCGGCGGTGCCGACCACGGCGAACATCTTGCCGCCGACCTTCCACGCGTCGTGCCCTCCGTCCCAGGGGTCGGAATGCTCGGCGCCCGGCAGGGCGATGCAGATCTCGGTGACGAGGGCGCGGGTCATGGCGCGAACGGTGCGCCCGCCCCGGGAGCCGCGCAAGCGAAACCGCTGGAAGTCGCCGCGCGGCGCTGGTAAACTTGTCATCATGAGCACCGCACCTGCCATTCTCATCGGCTGCATTATCCGCTGATCGCATCGGCGGGCCGCTCTTCTCTTTCCTTTCGACGCCATGAGTTGCTAAAGCCCGCCGCGAGCGAGACGCGCGCGAAGGACCACGCATCATGGACATCAGGCTGACCAACACCCGGACCCGCGCCAAGGAGGTCTTCGAGCCGATCGACCGCTCGGACGTGCGGATGTATGTCTGCGGGCCGACCGTCTACGACCGCGCGCATCTCGGTAACGCACGGCCGGTGGTGGTCTTCGACCTGCTCTTCCGGCTTCTGCGCGAGGTCTACGGCGCCGATCACGTGACCTATGTTCGGAACTTCACGGACGTGGACGACAAGATCAACGCCCGCGCGGCAGAGACCGGTCGGCCGATCGCCGAGATCACCGAGGAGACCATCGGCTGGTTCCTCGACGACATGGGCGCTCTCGGGGCGCTGGAGCCCACGCATGCCCCCCGCGCCACCGGCTACATCTCGGAAATGATCGCGATGATCGAGGGGCTGATCGCGGACGGCCACGCCTACGCCGCCGAAGGGCACGTGCTTTTCTCGGTCGAGAGCTACCCGTCTTACGGCAAGCTCTCGGGACGCTCGGTCGAGGACATGATCGCCGGCGCGCGGGTCGAGGTCGCCCCCTACAAGCGCGACCCGATGGACTTCGTCCTGTGGAAGCCCTCGGAGGCGGACCAGCCGGGTTGGGACAGCCCGTGGGGCCGGGGCCGCCCCGGCTGGCACATCGAGTGCTCGGCCATGGCCGGCGCGCTTCTTGGCGAAAGCTTCGACATTCACGGCGGCGGCGGCGACCTGATGTTTCCCCACCACGAGAACGAGGTGGCGCAATCGGCCTGCGCCCATCCCCACGGCGATTTCGCAAATGTCTGGCTGCACAACGAGATGCTTCAGGTCGAGGGCAAGAAGATGTCGAAGTCTCTCGGCAACTTCTTCACCGTACGCGACCTGCTAGACGAGGGCATCCCGGGCGAGGTGGTGCGTCTGGTGCTGATGTCCGCGCATTACCGCAAGCCGATGGACTGGACCGCGCAGAAGCGGCAGGAGGCCGAGGCGCACCTGCGCAAGTGGTATGCGGTGGCGGCAGGGGCCGAGGACGGCGGTGAGGTCTACCGGCCGGTCGTCGCTGCGCTTGCGGACGACCTGAACACCGCCGGCGCCATCGCCGAGCTGCACCAGCTGGCTCACGCGGATGACTCGCCCGGCTTGCGCGCGACGCTGCAGTTTCTCGGTCTCATGGGGGCAGAAGTGCCGGGCTGGGCCGCGGCTCCGACGGTCGACCTCTCGGCGTGGGAAGCACGGCTTTCGGACGCTCGTGCCACCGCGATGGAGACGAAGGACTTCGCCGAGGTGGACCGCCTCAAGGCCCTCCTGACCGGCGCCGGGGTCGAAGTGCGCATGTCCAAGGCCGGAGTCGAGCTCATCGCCGGGCCGGACTTCGACGCCGACACGCTGGCGCAGGAGGACGCGTGATGATCGCATCGGTTCAGCGGTCCCGCCCGGCGCCCGCATCCGGCAGCACCTGCCTGCCACGGGGCAGACGCTTTCAGTGTCTCAACCGGCGTTGGGCGGGCGAATGGCTCGGATGGGTTACCAACGATATCCTGCACGCACAGGTGCCCGCCCAGGCAGACGATGCCCGGCGCGACCGCTTGCCGGGTGCGGAGGTCGCAGAGCCGTCCTTCCTGACATTCGTGGGCATGCCCCGGACGAAGACGCAGCCGCGCAGGAGCCATCATGCCTGAACGTCTCTACCTCTACGACACCACGCTGCGCGACGGACAGCAGACCCAGGGCGTGCAGTTCTCGGTCGCCGAGAAGGTCAAGATCGCCAAGGCGCTCGACCGGCTGGGCATCGACCACATCGAGGGCGGCTGGCCCGGAGCGAACCCCACCGACAGCGCCTTCTTCGAAGAGGCGCCCGAGACCCGCGCCACGCTGACCGCCTTCGGCATGACCAAGCGTGCCGAACGTTCGGCCGAGAATGACGACGTGCTCGCAGGTGTGCTGAACGCGCGCACCCCGGCGGTCTGCCTCGTCGGCAAGACCCACGACTTCCACGTGGAGACCGCGCTCGGCATCGCTCTCGACGAGAACGTCGAGAATATCCGCGCCTCGGTTGCGCATTGCGTGGCACAGGGCCGCGAAGCGCTGTTCGACGCGGAGCACTTCTTCGACGGCTACCTCGCCAACCCCAGCTACGCGCTCGATTGCCTGCGCGCAGCGTGCGACGCGGGCGCGCGTTGGATCGTACTGTGCGACACCAACGGCGGCACCATGCCCACCGAGATCGGGCGCATCGTGTCCGAGGTGATCGCCGCGGGCCTGCCCGGCGACCGGCTGGGCATCCACACGCACAACGACACGGAGACCGCCGTGGCGGGCGCGCTGGCCGCGGTGGACGCCGGCGCGCGCCAGATCCAGGGGACGCTGAACGGGCTGGGCGAGCGCTGCGGCAACGCGAACCTCGTCTCGATCATCCCCACGCTCCTGCTGAAGGAGCCCTATGCAAGCCTCTACACCACCGGCGTCACCCACGAAGGGCTGAAGACCATCACGCAGGTCAGCCGTATGCTCGACGACGTGCTGAACCGCGTGCCGCTGAAGCAGCTGGCCTATGTCGGTGCGTCGGCGTTTGCTCACAAGGCGGGACTGCACGCCAGCGCGATCCTCAAGGATCCGTCGACCTACGAGCACGTGGCGCCCGATTCCGTGGGCAACGAGCGCTTCATCCCGATGTCGAACCAGGCTGGACAGTCGAACCTGCGCCGCCGGCTGATGGAGGCCGGGATCGAGGTCGCTCCGGGCGATCCGGCGCTGGGGCGCATCCTCGAGACAGTGAAGGCGCGCGAGGCCGAGGGCTACGCCTACGACACCGCGCAGGCCTCGTTCGAAATGCTGGCCCGCGCCGAGCTCGGGCAGGCTGCGGACTTCTTCGAGGTCAAGCGCTACCGCGTGACCGTGGAACGGCGGAAGACCAAGTACGACCGCATGGGCACCGTGTCCGAGGCCGTTGTGGTGGTGAAGGTAGATGGGACGAAAAAGCTCTCGGTCTCCGAGAGCTTCGACGAGACCGGCTCGGACCGCGGACCGCTCAACGCGCTGTCGAAGGCACTGGCCAAGGATCTCGGACCCTACCAGGAGATCATCGACGACATGCGGCTCGTCGACTTCAAGGTCCGTATCACCCAAGGCGGCACGGAGGCAGTCACGCGCGTCATCATCGACAGCGCCGACGGGCAGGGCCGCCGCTGGTCGACCGTCGGCGTGTCGGCCAATATCGTCGACGCGAGCTTCGAGGCGCTGCTCGACGCGGTGCGCTGGAAGCTGGCGCGGGACGTGCCGGATGCCGGGCTGCGGGCGGCGGAATGACCGCCGTTGCGCGTGAGCCGGGCACGGGGAGCGAGGGCGCTGCCCTCGCGCTCCCGGAGTATTTGCGACGAGAAGAAGGGCCGGGGCTTGGAAGGGCCCGGGCCGGGGTCTAGGTCGGCGCGCATGGATTTCGACGACGACCTCAATGCCTGTGCCGAGATCGTGGAACGCGGCGATCCCGACCGGTTTCGCGCGACGATGGCATCGCCGGTGGCGGCGCGCGCCGTGTTGTTCCCGATCTACGCGGCCAACGTGGAGGCGGCGCGCGCGCCTTTCGTCACGCAGGAGCCGCTGATCGCCGAGATGCGCCTGCAATGGTGGGTCGATGCCCTGGCCGAGATCGCGGCCGGCGGGCTCGTGCGGCGCCACGAGGTGGTCACGCCGCTGGCGCACGTGCTGGACGCCGAGGGCGCGCGGGTGCTGTCCGAGGGCGTCGAGGCCCGCCGCAGGGATGCGGCGCGCGAGGACATGGGCGAGGTGGCCGAACTGGAGGACTACCTTCGCGCGACCGGAGGGTCGTTGATGTGGGCGGCGTCGCGCGCGCTCGGGGCCACGGACGAGGTGCGGGCGCGGGCGGTGGGCCGACAGGCCGCGCGGGCGAACTGGCTGCTGGGTGTGCCCGCGCTGCAGGCGCGGGGCATCCGGCCGTTGCCCGAGATGACGCTCGAGGCGGTGGGCCGCCTCGCGGCATCGTGGCGCGATGACCGCTCCGGGCTGGAGGCTGTGCCGTCGAAGGCCGGGCGCCCGGCGGAACTGGCGGCCTGGCGGGCGCCGGGGATCCTGGCGGCGGCGGCGCGCGATCCGCAGGCGGTGCTGGACGGGCGGCTTTCCGGACCGGCGGCGGGGCAGGGCCTGCGGCTCGCCCTGCGTGCGGCGGGGATCGGTCGCGCGGTCTGACGCGGCTCCGGGGGCGGCTGTCGGAGTCTCAGCCCTGGGGCGCGGTCCTCGGGCGCATGACACCCCAGAGCAGCGCCGCCGCGGCGAGGCAGATCAGCGGCGCCATCGCGAGGTTCACCGCGGCCCAGCCTTCCTGCGCCGTTCCGCCGGAGCAGTTCATCAGTCCGCCCGAGGCCAGCGAGGCCATCGTCACGCCGCCGAACACGATCACGTCGTTCATGCCCTGGGCGCGGCCGCGCTCTTCGGGGGTGTGCGCGGCGGCGAGCATCGACGTGGCGCCGATGAAGCCGAAGTTCCAGCCAAGACCGAGAAGCACGAGCGCGCCGAAGAAGTTCTCGAGATCCACGCCAGCGAGCCCGGTGGCCGAGGCCGCGGCGAGGCAGACGAGCCCCGCGCCGACGATGCGTGGCGCACCGAAGCGCGCGATCAGGTGGCCGGTGAAGAAGGACGGCGCGAACATCGCGATCACGTGCGCGCTGACCACGTCGGCGGCCGATCCGGTGGTGAAGCCGCAGCCCACCACCGCGAGCGGCGTCGAGGTCATCATCAGGTTCATCAGTGCGTAGGACACCATGGCGCAGATCACCGCCACGGCGATGCGCGGGGAGGCCAGAAGCTGCGGCACGCTGCGCCCGCGCGGGGCATCCGCGTCGGGCTTGGGCGGGCGCGGGATGTCGAGGAACAGGAACACCGACGCCCCCACGAGGTTCACCGCGATCACCGCGGCATAGGTCCCGAGGAAGGGGACCACGAAGGCCTCGGCGGTCAGCTTGACGATTTGCGGGCCGATCAGTGCCGCGGCGAGGCCGCCGGCCAGCACGTAGGAGATCGCCTTGGGGCGGAACTCGTCGCTCGCGGTGTCGGTCGCGGCGAAGCGGTAGAAGTTCTGCGCCGCCATGTAGATGCCGGTAAAGAGGCTCCCGAGCAGGAACAGCCAGAACGACTGCGTGTAGAGGCCGGCCGCACCGATCGCGCCGCCCATCGCGCCGCCCGTGACGCCCACGAGGAAGCCCGCGCGGCGGCCGACCCTCTGCATCAGGCTCGAGAGCGGCTGGGCGGCCAGCATCGAACCCAAGACGATCAGCGAGATCGGCAGGGTCGCGAAACACGGGTTCGGGGCGAGGCTTTGCCCGGCGAGGCCGCCGATGGTGAAGATCATCGGCATTTGCGAGCCCAGGATCGCCTGTGCGGCGACGAGGACGGCAACGTTGCGGCGGGCGCGGACGGGCGTGGCGGCGGCGGTCATGCTGCATCGATAGGCGGGCCGGCGGTCGGCGGCAAGGTGGCGCATGGCCTTGCGAAAATCGTCGTGGCTTTGGTGCGGGGCGCGCCAGTGACCGCCCCCATGGGCAAGCGGGACGCCGATCTCTATGTGAGAGCCATGACCCGCGCCGACGTACCCACCGTCCTCATCACCGGAGACACCGCCGAGGCGCGCGCGCTCGCGGCCGCGTGGCCGGGGGCGTGTCGAGTGGAACGTGTGTCGGACCAAGCGGCGCTGGCCGGGGCGGCGGCCTGCGTGGCCGCAGAGCATCCGTGCGACCCGCGTGCCGCCGACACCGTGCGCCACGCGCGCGCGGCGGGCGTGGCGGTGCTGCGCCTTTGCCGGCCCGGCTGGCATCCGCGCGGCGCGCGGCGCTGGCACGTCCTGCGACGCGCTTCGGACCTCACGAGGACGATTCCGCCGGGCGCACATGTGTTTGCCGCAACCGGGCGCGAAGAGGAGGCCGTGCTGAGGCGCCTGCGCGCCACGGTCTTTCTGCGCCGGCGCGGCGGCCGGGATGCGCCGCCGGGTCTCATCGCGGTGGAAGGCACGCCGCCCTTCACGATCGCCGACGAGATGCGGCTTTTCCGGGAGCTCGGCATCGGCTGGCTGGTGCTGCGCGATGCCGGTGGGGAGGGCGCACGACCCAAGCTCGACGCGGCCCGCGCGCTCGGGCTGCACATCGCACTCATCGCACGGCCGGCGCTGCCCGATGCGCCGGTGGCACGGACATCGAAGGAGGCCCTGAGATGGCTGAGACTGACACTGCCGTCGGACGCGTGATCGTCGGCGAGGCCTGCGTGGCGGAGGGCAGCGCGTGGCTGGCCGAGGCCGAGCCGCGCTTTGCCGCCGCGCTGGAGGAAACCGGACCGCTGCCCCTGCGCCGGTCTCCGGACGGGTTCGACCAGCTTCTGAACGCGATCGTGAGCCAGCAGGTCTCGGTCGCGTCGGCCCGCGCGATCCGGCAGAGGCTGGTCGATGCCGGTATGACCGACGAGACGCGGATCCGCGCAACGACGCAGGAAGACCTGCGCGCCGTCGGCCTGTCCCGGCAGAAGGCGCGCTATGCCAAGGCGTTGGCGGATGCGCGGATCGACTATGCCGCGCTTCGCGAGGCACCGACCGACGAGGTGGTGAAGACACTCACGCAGGTCACCGGTATCGGCGTCTGGACCGCCGAAATCTACGCGATGTTCAGCCTCGGGCGGGCCGACGTCTTCGCCCCCGGCGACCTCGCGCTGCAGGAATCCGCGCGGCTGCTGTTCGACCTGCCGGAGCGGCCCAAGGAGAAGGCGCTGCGAGACATGGCGGCCGCCTGGTCGCCATGGAGATCGGTTGCGGCGCGCGCGCTCTGGGCCTACTACCACGTGGCGAAGAACAGGGAGGGGATCGCATGACCCGCGTGCTGCAGACCGGACGACGCGAGCCCGCCTCGGGCACGACCCGCTCGGCGGTGGTGTTCCTGCACGGGTTCGGCGCCAACGGGGCCGACCTGCTGGGCCTGGCCGAGCCGCTCTCCGAACACCTGCCCGATACGCTGTTCGTGGCCCCCGACGCGCCCGAGACATGCTCGGTCAACCCTATGGGATTCCAGTGGTTTCCGATCCCGTGGATCGACGGATCGAGTCAGGAGGAAGCCGAGACCGGGATGCGCGCGGCGGTCGCGGACCTCGACGCCTTCCTCGACGCGTTCATGGTCGACGAGGATCTGCTGCCCGAGCAGGTTGTGCTGTTCGGCTTCTCGCAGGGCACGATGATGGCGCTGCACGTGGCGCCCCGCCGCGAGGACGAGGTGGCGGGTATCGTCGGCTTCTCGGGACGGTTGCTCGAGCCCGAGCTTCTGGCCGACGAGGCCGTCAGCCGCCCGCCGGTCCTGCTGGTCCACGGCGACCAGGATGACGTGGTCCCGCCGCAATCCATGCCCGACGCCGCCGATGCGCTGCAGAAGGCGGGCTGGAAAGAGGTCTACGGCCACGTGATGAAGGGCACCGCCCACGGCATCGCGCCAGACGGGCTGTCGGTCGCGCTCGCCTTCATGCGGGACAAGTGCCACCTCTGAGCCTGCGTCCCCGGTATCCCTGACGGGTCCACGCCGGAAGCCTACGCGGCTGTGACCATCGCCCGTGTTGACGCGACGTGTCGCGTCGCCGCACGGTGTCATGCACACGTCGTAATCAGCTCCTATTCCCTGCAGGTGCAGGGCACATCGCGGGACTTGTTCGAGAGGGATCGCGATATATAGTGACTGACAGGCTGGGGCGGGTTCCCCGCTCTGGCGCTTCGGACGACGGGCAGGCAGGGCGAGGAACGAGTCGGCATGGACGGAGACTTCAGGACGCATTTCGTGCGCGAACCGGGGGCGCTGAAACACACCCCGGCGCTGGTACTCAACGCGGATTACCGGCCGCTCTCGTATTACCCGCTCTCGCTCTGGCCCTGGCAGGACGCGGTGAAGGCGGCCTTCCTCGACAGGGTCGACATCATCGCCGAATACGACGAGGTGGTCCGCAGCCCCTCGATGACGCTGAAGATACCGAGCGTCGTGGTGCTGAAAGATTACGTCAAACCCCAGAAGCGCGTGGCCTTCACGCGCTTCAATCTTTTTCTGAGGGACGAATTCGTCTGTCAGTACTGCGGATCGCCGGGAGAGCTGACCTTCGACCACGTGGTGCCCCGCGCCCGAGGTGGCATCACGAGCTGGGAAAACGTGGTTGCCGCCTGCGCCCCGTGCAACCTGCGCAAGGGGTCCAGAAGCCTGCGCCAGTCGGGCCTGTCGCTGCGCAAGCCGCCACGCCAGCCCGGCGCGGAGGAATTGCGTAACATGGGGCGGAAGTTCCCCCCGAACCACCTGCATGACAGCTGGCTCGACTTTCTCTACTGGGACGCAGAGCTGGAGCAGTAGGGCGCGTCCCGCGGACCACAGGTCGTCAGGTTGTCCGGCGGCGCATCGCGCGGCTGGCGCCGGGATGTGCAGCGCGGCAGGCGGGCAGGGGATCGCGGCCTTGTCGCTTCCACGGCTGAACCGCGATCGGGCTTGCGCCAAGACACCCCGGCGGGCGGCCTCCGCGAACAGGGTGGCGTCCTTCTCAAATCCCGCTACAGGCGCACTCGAAGCGACCAGGCAAACGAAAACGCCGGACCCAGGGGCCCGGCGCGGTCGCAGTGCTGCGAATGTCGGTCGGATCAGCTCGGCTGCTGCTCGGCCTTCTGGGCGGAGGCCTGCTGCGGCTGCTGGCCACCCTTGCCGCGCGAGGACAGCGGATCGTCCTGACGCTGGACCGAGCCCTCGAAATGGGCGCCGGATTCGATCGCGATGGTTTTGTGGATGATGTCGCCCTCGACCCGCGCGGTCGCGGTGAGACGCACCTTGAGGCCGCGCACGCGTCCAACGATCCGGCCGTTCACGACGACGTCGTCGGCGATGCACTCGCCCTTGATCGTCGCGCTCTCGCCGACGGTCAGCAGATGCGCGCGGATGTCGCCCTCGACCGTGCCCTCGACCTGGATGTCGCCGGTCGTCTTGACGTTGCCGGTGATGTGAAGATCGCTCGACAGGACCGAGGCCGGCGGCTTCGCCTTGGGAGCGGCCGGCTTGAAGTCGGAGGATTGGCGCGGCGCCTGCTGGGTCTGAGTCTCCGGAGCGGCCGGCTTTGCCTCTTCCGGTTTGCCGGGTGCCGGATCGTTGATTTTGCTCTTAGAAAACATCGTTCGCAGCCTTGAGATAGGTCATGGGATTGACGGCCTTGCCGCCGACACGGACCTCGTAGTGGAGGTGTGTGCCGGTAGAACGTCCGGTGTTCCCCATAGCAGCTATCTTCTGGCCACGCGAGACCCTTTGCCCGACCTCGACGAAGAGCTTCGAGTTGTGGGCATAGCGCGTCTCGATCCCGAAGGAATGCTTGATCTTCACGAGCCGGCCGTACCCCGACATCCAGCCCGCGTACACCACGGTGCCCTCGGCTGTGGCGTAGATCGGCGTGCCGTGCGCGGCGGCGAAGTCGGTGCCCTCGTGCATCCGGCCCCAGCGACGCCCGTACCCCGACGTGAAGCGGAACGGATCCTTGAGCGGAGAGGCGAACGGCACCTTCTCGGCGGCGATCCGGTAGAGGTTCAGCCGGTCCATCTGGTTGAGGATGTCGTTGGCGCGCGCGGCATCGGCGCCGAGGTCCTCGCCCCGGGTCGAGAACGACAGCGGCGTCAGCGGTCCGCCCTGACCGGAATAGCCCTTGCGGACCTCGCCGAGGATGCGGTCGGGGTCCATGCCCGCGTTCTCGAACATTTTGTCGAGCGGCTTGACCGAAACGGTCATCGCCTCCTCGAGTTGGCGGAAGATCATGTCGTTCTTCTCTTCCATCAGCCGGATCTCGGTCGCCATCTCGTCGGCGCGCATGATCGCGTCCTCGGCATCCGCCACGCGTTTGTCGCGCTCTTCGGCGGTGCGGGCGAGGGCGGCGGTCAGGAAGTCGAGCGTGCTGTCGTCGCCGGTGCCGGCCACGGCGGCCGCGCCACCTTCCTCGAGCTTGGTGCGCAGCGACGCGTACTGGTCGCGGAAGGTCTCGCGCTCCTTCATGGTCTTGCCGAGGGTCGACTGCACCACGTCGAGGCCTGTTTCGAGCTCGCGCGCCCGTGCCTCGGCCTTCAGAAGCTGGGTCTGCATGACCGACACCTGCTCGAGCGCGGTGTTGAAGCGGTCCTGCGCGGCCAGCGCCTCGGCGGCGCGGCTGTCGCGTTCTTCGGCCAGCGCGTTGATCCGCTGCTGGTAGGTCACCTGATCGCGCCGGGCCTGTTCGCGATAGGACCCCGAGCCGATCGAATCCATGAGCAGGATCGCGGTCGCGACGATCGTCCAGCCGATGACCGCCGAGCAGCCCGCGAAGGCGATGGCCTGGGTCTCGGGGCGCAGGCGGATGAACCGCGTGTCGCTGTCGGATCGAAGGAAGAGTCGGCGTTCCGGAAAGGTGCGTTCGAGCAACGCATGGGTCTTGATCGCGAGGCGCGTTCTCACAGGTTGATCCCTCTGTCCCGTCCCAATCAACGACACTCGGGGATTTTGTCCCGACCCCGGCGCCTTGGACGTCGGATTACGCGGTCATCACATTTGGTGCAACGTTTTGAGGCATACGACCCGAGTCGCATCGCGGAATTCGGCCGAAACGGCAAAAATCCGCCGATTCCAACGCGATTCTCTTAATGGCGCTGCCCGTTCTCGGGGCAGAAGCGGGACGGGATCGGTCCGAGGCCATGCATCGCCGGGCGGGCGGGGGGATCGCAAGGCCGGGGGCGGCGCCCCATGACGCACACGAGGGATCTGTTGCCCGAGGTCCACAACAAGGGCGGCGGACCGGATCGCGCCGCGGCCCCGGAGGACCGGGACCGCGGCAGGGGATCACAGCGCGCGGGCGGCCTCGAGCACCTCTTCCGCGTGGCCGGGAACCTTCACCTTTGGCCACGCCTGAACGATGGTGCCGTCCTTGCCCACCAGGACCGTCGAGCGTTCGATCCCCATGAAGGTCTTGCCGTACATCTTCTTCTCGGCCCAGACGCCGTAGCGCTCGCACACATCGCTTTCGGCATCCGACAGAAGCGGCACCGTGAGCGACTTCTTGGCCATGAACTTCTCGTGGCTCTTGATGTCGTCCTTCGAGATGCCGAAGACCTTCACCCCGGCGGCCTCGAACTCCGACAGCAGCGCGGAGAACGCCTCGTTCTCCTTGGTGCAGCCCGAGGTGTCGTCGCGGGGATAGAAGAACACCACCGCAGGCAAATTCTCGGACAGCGTGACCGAGGTGTCGCCGGTGGCGGGCAGGGTGAAGTCGGGGGCTTTTTCTCCGGTCGCGATCATGTGAGGGGCTCCGTGGCAGGGGCGCCGCGGGGCCGGTTGGCCTCGCGCGGCGCGGGGGGCATAGTCCGGCGCAAGGATAATGCAGGCAGGCGGACAATCCAGTGAGCGAGGCTCGGTGAGCGAAGAGGGCGGCGCAACGCGTAAGGCCAGGCGGAGATGGAGCCGTGCGCTCGCTGTGCTGGTGCTGTGCGCGACCCTCGTCGCCGTTGGCATCGGGGCGCTGATCGGCCGCCCGGTGGCGGCGCCGGACTGGCTGGCCGACTGCATCGAGGCCCGCATCGCCAATCTCGTGCCGGGCGCGACGCTGGGCTTCGACGACCTTTACCTGCTGGTGGGGCGGCAGGGGCGCGTGGCGGTCACGCTGTCGGACGCACGCCTGACGGGGCCGGACGGCACGCCGGTGGCCGAGGCGGCCGAACTCGAGATCGCCGCGGCCACGCGGCCGCTTCTCACCGGCCGGGTGGAATTGCGGCGCGCACGGCTGTCGGGCGCGATCCTGGCGCTGTCGCGCGAGCAAGACGGGCGGCTCGGCATCGGCCTTGCGCCCACGGAGGGCCGTGCGCCGACGGTGCCCGAGACCGTCGAGGCCATCGATGCCGCGCTGTCGGACCCGCGCTTGTCGGGTCTGCGGACGGTGGCGCTCGACGGCGTGTCGGTGCGCTACACGGACGCGCGGGCGGGGCGCGAATGGTTGGCCGACGGCGGGCGGATCGAGGTCACGCGGCAAGGCGACCGGCTGGCCCTCGACGGGGCGGTGACGGTCCTCGGCGCGGGCGCCGAGCCCGCCCGTCTGCAGATGGATGCGGAAAGCACGCTTGGCACGGCGGAGCTGTCCTTCGGTCTGTCGGTCAGCGACCTGCCGGCACGCGACATCGCCACGCAGAGCCCGGCGCTCGCCTGGCTCGACGGACTGCGGGCGCCGATCTCTGGCGCGTTCCGGGGCTGGACCGAACGCGACGGATCGCTCGGCGGGCTGGATGTCACCCTGCGGATCGGAGCTGGCGCGCTTCAACCGACCGAAGCCGCGACGCCCATCGCGTTCGAAGGCGCACGAACCTACTTCTCTTTCGATCCGTCCGAGGGGCGCATCGACTTCTCCGAGATCGCGGTGGACAGCGCGCAGGGCACCGCCCGGGCCAGCGGCCGCGCGGTGCTGGAGCCCGCCCGCGGCGACGCGGCCCCTGCCATCGCGGGCCAGTTCGTGCTGACCGGGGTCGAGGCCAATCCCGGCGGGCTGTTCCCCGAACCGCTCGATCTCGAACGGGTCGAGGTGGACGTGCGCCTGTCCCGCGCGCCCTTCAGGGTCGAGATCGGCCGCCTGCGGGTGGCTGACCCCGAGGCGGCGCTGACCGCGACAGGCGGCGCGACCGCGACGGGCGAAGGATGGGATGTGCGCTTCGACGCCGAGGCCGAGGACCTGTCGGTGGCGCAGGTTGTGGCGCACTGGCCGTTGCCGGTCGCGCCGGGCACCCGCGACTGGGTCGCCGAGCGCGTGCTCTCCGGCACGGCGCGCGAGGCGATCTTCTCGTTCCGGCGCGCGCCCGGCGCCGACCCCGAACTCTACGTGGATGCCGATCTCGCCGGCGCCTCCGTCCTCTTCGCCGATACCTTCCCCCCGGTCGAGGGAGGCGCAGGGCGGCTGGTGATCGACCGGGACCGGCTTTCGGTGCGGCTCGAGGCCGGGACACTGACGCCGCCTCAGGGCGGTCCGGTCGATCTTTCCGGCAGCGCCTTCGTCATCCCGGACACGCGGGCAAAACCGGCCACGGGCGACCTGCGGCTGTCGGCGCACGGCTCCGCGACTGCGGCGCTTTCGGTGGTGAACCTGCCGCCGATGTCGGTGTTGGACCGTGCCGGCCGCCCGGTGGACCTTGCGGAGGGACAGGTCGAGGTCACCGGGCGCATCGAGCGACCGCTGGAGGACGGCGTTGGGTTCGACGAGACGGTGATCGACCTGAGCGGCACGGTGCGCGACGTCGAAAGCGACTCCGTCGTGCCGGGCCGGCGCCTCGCCGCCGAGGCGCTGTCGCTCGAGGTCACCAACGAGAGGGTTGCGATCTCGGGGCCGGGCACGCTGTCGGGCGTGGCTTTTGACGGCGGCTGGACGCTGCCGCTGGGCGAGGGCGCGGGCGGCAGTTCGGTCGAGGGCACGGCGCAGATCGGCCCGGACGCGGCCGATGCTTTCGGCATCGCACTGCCTGACGGGCTGATCTCGGGCCGGGGGCCCGCGCGCATTGCGCTCGACCTGCCCCCGGACGGCGCTGCGCCGCGTTTCCGCCTGACGTCAGACCTCGCGGGCATCGGCATGTCGATCCCGCAGGTCGGGTGGTCCCTGGCGCGGGGCACGACCGGGCAGATGGAAGTGGCCGGCCGCCTCGGAAACAGTCCGCGGGTAGACACGCTGTCGCTCAACGCGGGCGGTCTGAGGACAACCGGCGCTGTCAGCCTGCGGGCCGATGGGGGGCTGGACCGGGTGCGCCTCGACCGGGTGCGGATCGGAGATTGGCTCGATGCGCCGGTGACGCTGACTGGACGCGGGGCCGGGGCGGCGCCTGCGGTGGCGATCGGCGGCGGCATGCTGGATTTGCGCGGCGCTACGCTGGGCGGCGAGGCAGGCGGAGCGGGCGGGTCAGGCGGCGGAGTCCCGCTCGACGTGCAACTCGATCGGCTGACGATCTCGGAGGGTATCCGGATCGAGGGGCTCGCCGGCCGGTTCACCACGGCCGGCAGCGGCCTCGACGGGGGGTTTACCGCGCGGATGGCCGGGACCGGCGCGCCTCTGACCGGTCAGCTTCTGCCGCAGAATGGCGGCACCGGCCTGCGTCTACTGTCCGAGGATGCGGGCGACGTGCTGGAGTCGACGGGCATCCTGAGAACGGTGGCGAGCGGTCGTATGGTGCTGAACCTGACACCCACGGGCGCGCCCGGCACCTATGACGGCGCGGTCACCATCACCGACGCGCGGCTGCGCGACGCCCCCGCCATCGGCTCGATCCTCGACGCGGTCAGCATCGTCGGCATCATCGACCAGCTCGAAGGGCCGGGCATCTACTTCCAGGACGTGGAAGCGCGGTTCCGACTGAGCCCCGAGCGCGTGGTCGTCACCGAGTCGAGCGCGGTCGGCCCGTCGATCGGGGTGTCGCTCGACGGCTACGTGGACCTCGCCTCCGGGGCGCTCGACCTTCAGGGCGTCCTGTCGCCGGTCTACGTCATCAATTCCATCGGTTCGATCTTCACCCGCCGGGGCGAGGGGCTTCTGGGCTTCAACTTCAACATCCGCGGCACCAGCACGGCGCCGGAGGTTGCGGTCAATCCGCTTTCGGTGTTCACGCCCGGGATGTTCCGCGAGCTCTTCCGCCGCCCCCCGCCCACGACCCGGTGATTGCCATGCAGCTTTCCGACTTCGACTTCGACCTGCCAGAAGAGCTGATCGCGACCCGGCCCGCGAAGCCGCGGTCGTCCGCGCGCCTGCTGGTGGCTGAAGGCGACGCCATCACCGACGCGGTTGTGCGCGATCTCGGCGACTGGCTCCGCCCCGGTGACCGGCTGGTGCTGAACGACACCCGCGTGATCCCCGCGCGCCTCTCGGGCACCCGCACGCGCGAGGGCGCGGAGGGGCGCACCGAGGCCCGGATCGAGGCGACGCTGCTCGAGGCCCGGGCGGACGGCGCATGGTCGGCGCTGGTCAAGCCGCTCAAGAAGGTGCGCGACGGCGAGACGATCCGGTTCTCCGACCGGCTCTCGGCGGTGCTCGTGGCGCGCGAGGGTGGGCAGGGCGTGCTGCGCTTCGACCTCGCGGGCGAGGATTTCGATGCCGCGCTGGCCGAGGCCGGCGCCATGCCGCTGCCGCCCTACATCGCGCAGCGCCGCGCCGCGGACGCGCAGGACGCCGAGGACTACCAGACCGTCTGGGCGGAGCGCTCGGGCGCGGTCGCGGCGCCGACCGCCTCGCTGCACTTCGACACGGCGCTCCTTGACGACCTCGCCGCACGCGGCATCGCGTTCAGCCGCGTCACCCTGCACGTGGGCGCCGGAACCTTCCTGCCGGTGAAGGTCGACGATGTGACCACTCACAAGATGCACGCCGAGTGGGGTGAGGTGTCCGAGGCTGCCGCGGCCGAGATCGCCGAGACCCGGGCAGCCGGCGGGCGCATCATCCCCGTGGGCACCACAGCGCTGCGCCTGATCGAGACCGCGGCGCGTGAAACCGGCGCAGTCGTTCCGTGGAGCGGCGAGACCGACATCTTCATCTATCCCGGCTTCACCTTCCGCGCGACCGACGCGCTGATGACGAACTTCCACCTGCCGAAGTCGACGCTGATGATGCTGGTTTCCGCGCTGATGGGTCCCGAGCGCGTGCGCCGCATCTACGATCACGCCGTCGCCGAGCGGTATCGCTTCTTCTCCTACGGCGACGCCTCGCTGCTGGTGCCGAGCCCCTAGCGCAGCACCACGGTGTTGCGGTCGAGCATGGGCTCGAGGTTGAGGCACACGGGCAGTAGCTCGAACGACGAGGCGATGTCGTTGATCGGTTCCGCCACCGTGCCCAGAAGGGAGCCGGTGACGTCGAGTACGTCGCCCACCACGCCGCCGGTCTCCGCAACCGCCTCGTCGATGAGCTGGCTGACCGGCGAGTCCGTCGAGACGATCGCGGGGATGTCCGACACGATGTCGAGATCGGCGAACAGCAGGATCCGCACCCCGTCGCCCGCCATGCACGGCGGCGAGCCCGGCAGCAGCGCGTCCGGCGTCACCTCGACGTCGCCGAGCCCGACCAGCAGCGAGCTCACGTTCGACACCACGAGGCTCGCGTGCAGTTGCACGTCGGTGCCGAAGCGGATCGGGCAATCCGAGTAGATCGCGGCGTTCTGGACCACGAATCCGTCGTCCAGCCGCGCGATGCCCCGGTCGTCGCAGTTCACCCGGAAGCTGCCGTTCGACAGCACGCGGATGTCATCGAGATTGGAGGCATGGATGTTCTGCGTCGCGCTCTGCACGGCTTGGTAGAGATGCCACAGCGTCAGCCCGTCCTGCAGGCCGAAGAGATCGGCGTCCAGCGCGTCGCCCGACACCGCGTTGGCGACCACGGTGTTCAGCAGCCGCGAGGCCGAGCGGGTCTTCCAGACGGGCGCGTCGCCGTAATCGACCGTGGCGTTTGCATGAAGACAGATACCCGCGAAGACGTTCTTCGACGACACGTCGACACGCGCCTGCAGCGACAGCAGGGGATCGACGCAGGAGACCGACGGGCGGGTGCGAAAGCCGGCGACGGCCTCGCCGGTGATCGACCAGGGATCGGCGCCGAAAGGAAAAAGGAAGCGCAGCGGTTCGGCATTGCCGCGCTCGGCGCGCCGGTAGAGGCGGACCCGGACGGCGTCCGGCGGTGTGGCGCCCGCGTCGAACACGCCGGCCTCGGTGACCTGGCCCAGCTCGAAGCTGTCGGACTGCCAGGCGTCCTCGAGGTCGGCGAATGAAAGCGCGTCGCGGCCGATCCGCGCCGCGGCCTGCTCCGGGGTTTCCGAAAGGCGCGGTTCCGAGGCGCGCACCGCCCCGCTGAAGGCCGCGGCCTCGGCCGCCGAGGTCAGAACCTCGCGAACGCGCCAGGCGTTCGACAGGTCGATGGCGAAACCGCCCATGAGCAGCGTGATCGTCAGCACCGACAGCGACATGATCGTGCCGTAGCCGTCCTCCTGCCGCACCAGACGGGCAGGGCGGGGAGACCGGGGCGCGGGCATCACGCGGGCTCCATCAGCATGCGAACCGACGCGCCGAGCTTGCCGTCGTAGACGCGGCGCAGGAAGGGAGTGAGCGCGGTCTCCTCTCCGTCGACCAGCACGGTCACCGACACCTCGTCACCGTCCACCGTCACGTCGAAGGTGTAGGGCACCTTGCGGGGGAACATCCGGGCGTCGAAATGCGCTTCCGCGTCGGCTTCGGACACCCGCCGCAACGCGACCGCGCGGGCCGTGTCGCGCGAGGCGTTCCAGAGCCCGGCATCGACGATCATCAGGTTGGAGAAGTCGAGGATCAGCATCAGGCACCCCACGACGAAGGGCATCCAGATGACGAATTCGACGGTGGAGCCGCCGTCCTCCGAGCGAGCGAACGTGCGACCGAAACGATCCCTGAACGCCATGGCGTCCTCCGTAGCTGGCGCCCCCACCAACTGCTTCGAGAATCCGGGCCGTACGGAGCTAAAATGGGGCGAATTCGCCGCTTTTTCGCCACACGCGCAACCTGCGCGATTTTTTACGTCGTTTTTACGGTGCTTAGCTATTTCAATTTTTTTGAACGACCCGGGACGGCAGGGGCATTACATGCAGGGCTCAATATTGGTTAACGATCAAAGCGCTAGGCTTTTCGGTGCCGCAACCAACCGATTTTCTCGCGCGCGATTTAATTCCGCATACTGGAATGCGCGTAATTCGCGCATGGGGCTGTTTCTGCGCCAACAAAACCTTAGATTGATTCGTTATTCTGCAAAACCGTTCTTGCCGAAAGAAAGGTATCGCCGCGATTTCGCCGTATTTCCCGGGCTTCGCCACCATTCCACCGTGCCGCGACCCGGGTTTGTCGCATACCGACAATTCGCTGGCGTGAAGACGATGGACGCGGCGCGCCCCGCGTCGTAGCGAGCGCTGGCGCGCCGACTCGCGGCACGACGGAAAGGGCATTCCGATGGTCCAGGTGTTCATGGCCTCTTGGCCGCTGTTCTTCGGCATCCTGCTGCTGATGGTCGGCAACGGCCTGCAGGGCTCTCTCATGGGCGTGCGCGGCGGCGCGGCCGGCTTTTCGGCCTTTACCATGTCGGTGGTAATCTCGGCCTACTTCCTGGGCTTCATGATCGCCTCGCGTCTGGCGCCCGAGATGATCCGCCGGGTCGGCCACGTCCGGGTATTCGCGGCGCTCGGTTCGCTGATCTCGGCGGCGCTCATCATGTTCCCGACGCTCGAGCATCCGGCCGTCTGGATCCTCATGCGGGTGATCCTCGGCTTCTGCTTCTGCGGGGTCTACGTGACCTCGGAAAGCTGGCTCAACAACGCCGCCACGAACGACACCCGCGGCCAGGCGCTTTCGCTTTACATGATCACGCAGATGCTGGGCATCATCCTCGCCCAATCGCTGCTGGTTCTGCCCGATGCCAGCGGCTACCTGCTTTTCGTCATTCCCTCGGTCCTGGTCTCGATCGCCTTCGCGCCGATCCTGCTGGCAATCTCGCCCACGCCGGCCTTCGAGTCGACGAAGCCCATGAACCTCAAGGAGCTGTTCCGGGCCTCGCCGCTGGGCTTCGTCGGCATGTCGCTCATGGGGGCGGTCTTCGCGCTGCAGTTCGGCATGGCGGCGGTCTTCGCCTCGGAGGCCCAGTTCACCATCCGGGAGACCTCGATCTTCGTGGCGGCCTTCTATGTCGGGGCGCTGGTGTTCCAGTATCCGCTGGGCTGGCTGTCTGACCGCATCGACCGCCGCGTGCTGATCGCCGTCGTGGCGCTGGTCGGCGGAATCGCGGGCGTCGTGGGCCTGCTGTTCACCGGCGCGTTTCCGATCGTCGTCGCGGCGGCGGTGTTCATCGGCGGAGCCGCGAACCCGCTCTATTCGCTGCTCATCGCCTACACCAACGACTATCTCGAGCGCGAGGACATGGCGAGTGCGTCCGCCGGCCTGATGTTCGTCAACGGTGTCGGCGCCATCGTCGGCCCGCTGGTTACCGGCTACCTGATGCAGGTGGTGGGGCCGCGCGGCTTCTTCGTTCTGATCGCCGTCCCGATGCTGTGCCTGACGGCCTACGCCTTCTACCGGATGACCAAGCGCGCGGCGCCGTCGGTCGACGATACCGGCAGCTACACCTACTACGCGCCCACCGGTACGGTGGTCTCGATGGAATACGCCGCCGAGGACGAGGAGGCCGAACAGGCCACATCGTCCGCGTCGTGACAGCGATGACATGTTTCGTGACTGTGCAACGCGCGCAGAGCCTGCTTACCTGACGGAACGCCGGGTGGAGGCGCAAGGGACGCTGGTTGAGGAGAGGGAGGCACGCATGTCCGACGCGATGACGACGACGACGCGCCCCGAGGACATTCTGGGCTACTGGATCGACGAGGTCGGCCCCGAGGGCTGGTATCGCCAGGACGACGCCGTGGACGAGACGATCCGCACCCGGTTCCGCGATGCGTGGGACGAGGGGATGGAAGGGGCCTACGCGCTCTGGCTGACCTATCCTTCGGGGGTGCTGGCCTACGCGATCCTGATGGACCAGTTCCCGCGCAACATGTTCCGCGACGATCCCCGTGCCTACGCCTCGGACAGGGTCGCCAGCGCCGCCGCCAAGCAGGCGATCGGCCGCAACTGGGACCTCCGCATCGACGAGCCGGCGCGCCAGTTCTTCTACCTGCCGCTCATGCATGCCGAGAACCTCTGCGACCAGGACCGCTGCGTGCGCCTGATCTGCGAGCGGATGCCCGAAACAGGGGCAGACAACCTCGTCCACGCCAAGGCGCACCGCGAGGTGATCCGCCGCTTCGGCCGCTTCCCGCATCGCAATGGCGTGCTGGGGCGCACCTCGACGGCGGACGAGACGGCTTTCATGGAAGAGGGCGGCTACGGCCGCGTGGTACGCGAGATCAAGGAACCCGCCTGAGAGGCGACGTGGTGCCCGGCGGCCGTTGCGGCCGGGCCTCTGGTTTCCTTAGGTCGTGGATCTGCGGATGCGCCAGAGTGACCCGGACGCCGACCCTTCGCGTCGCGCAAAGCCTGCGGTTCGGGCCCGTCGATACCTCAGACCGGCGGCGCGGAGTTTCCGTCCGTGTCCGACGGCGATGCCTTGCGGATGCGATCGACGAGGAAGTCGCGGGCCCGCCGTTCGGCGAGCCGCACTCGGACCGAGGTCAGGAACGCCTCTTCCAGCGTCGTCGACGCGGCGGCCAGGACGCCCGCCACCTCCACGTAGAGGCGATCCTCGCCCATCTTGTCCTGAGCCTCGAGCACGTCGCGCGCGAGGTCGTCGGCCAGTGTCTCGATGTAGCTCATGGGTCCTCGTCCGCGGGGGCGATCAGCGCGTGGATTCCGTCAGGCGACGCTTCACGTAGTCCTGAACGGTGTGCACCATCGCGTCCATGTGCTCGCCTTCGAAGAAGTGGCCCGAGCCCTCGATCTCCTCGTGGGTGATCGTGATGCCCTTCTGCTCCTTGAGCTTGCCCACCAGCGAGGTCGTGTCGCTGGGCGGGGCCACGCGGTCGGCGGTGCCGTTGATGATGAGGCCCGAGGACGGGCAGGGCGCCAGGAACGAGAAGTCGTACATGTTCGCCGGCGGTGAGGCCGAGATGAAGCCGGTGATCTCGGGGCGCCGCATCAGCAGCTGCATCCCGATCCAAGCGCCGAACGAGAAGCCTGCGACCCAGCAGTGCTTGGAGTTGGCGTTCATCGACTGCAGGTAGTCCAGCGCCGAGGCCGCGTCCGACAGCTCGCCCACGCCCTGGTCGTATTCGCCCTGGGACCGGCCGACGCCGCGGAAATTGAACCGCAGCACGGTGAAGCCCATGTTGTAGAAGGCGTAATGGAGGTTGTAGACAACCTTGTTGTTCATCGTCCCGCCGAACTGCGGGTGCGGATGCAGCACGATGGCGATCGGGGCGTCGCGATCCTTCTGCGGGTGGTAGCGGCCTTCGAGACGGCCTTCGGGACCGGGGAAAATCACCTCGGGCATAAACGGGCGGCTCCTTCGCGGGGCATCCGTTCTGGGATCGTTGACGAAATCCCTCGGATACTTTAGAACGGTTCTAAACCGGCCGGGCAGGGTGCCCGAACGGCGTCCGAGGCAGATACGTCTTTGCCCGGACAAGGTCAATTGCCGCGCGGTCTTCCGCCGCGGCCGCGATGAGACGGGCGTCGGTATGAAACTCAGCACCAAGGGCCGGTACGCGATGGTGGCGCTGGTCGATATCGCCCTGCAACCCGAGGGTTCGCTCGTCACGCTGGGCGACATCGCGCGGCGGCAGGATGTCTCGGCATCCTATCTCGAACAGTTGTTCGTGAAATTGCGTCGTGCCGACCTCGTGACGTCCGTGCGGGGCCCCGGCGGCGGCTACCGGTTGGCTCGACCGTCGACCGAGATCCGCGTGGTCGACGTCCTGTCGGCCGTGGACGAGACCGTGGACGCCATGCACAAGGGCGCCGGCGCCTCGGGCGGGCTGTCCGGGTCGAAGGCGCAATCGCTGTCGAACCGGCTGTGGCAGGGGCTTTCGGCGCATGTCTACGTCTTCCTGCACCAGACGCGGCTGTCGGACATCGTGGGCAATGCCTTGGTGCCGTGCCCGGCGGTGCCGGCGATCTTCGACGTGGTGGACGAGGCGTGATGCAGCCCCCACGCATGACGAAGGTGTGCGCATGAGCCGTGTCTACCTCGACTGGAACGCTACCGCTCCGCTTCGGGCCGAGGCGCGCGCGGCGATGATCGGCGCGATGGACGCGGTCGGAAACCCGTCGTCGGTGCACGCCGAAGGTCGCTCGGCCAAGCGCATCGTCGAGACGGCGCGCGCGCAGGTCGCGACCGCGTTCGGCGCGGACGGTGCGGACGTGGTCTTCGTCTCCGGCGCCACGGAGGCGGCGGCGCTCGCTTGCGCCGGACGCGGGCTGACCGGCGCCGACATCGAGCACGACGCCGTTGCCGCCTGGATCGACGCGGTGCTGCCAGTGGACGACGCCGGCCGCGTGAAGGTCGACGCCCCGGAGACCACCGCGCTACAGGCCGCCAATTCCGAGACCGGCGTGATCCAGGACTTGCCCCAGGGCCTTGCGGTCGTAGACGCGACGCAGGCCTTCGGAAAGCTGCCGGTGGCCTTCAACTGGATGGGCTGCACCATGGCGCTGATCTCGGCGCACAAGATCGGCGGGCCCAAAGGCGTGGGCGCGCTCGTTCTGCGCCGGGGCACCGATCTCGCCGCGCAGATCCGTGGCGGCGGGCAGGAGATGGGCCGCAGGTCCGGCACCGAGAACATCGTGGGCATCGCGGGCTTCGGCGCCGCGGCCGAGGCCGCGGCGCGCGATCTGGACGCGGGCGCCTGGACCGGGGTCGAAAAACTTAGAAACATTCTAGAAGAGAGCGTTGCAGCTGCCGAGGAAGACACTATTTTCCTAGGCAAGGGCGCTTCCCGGTTGCCCAACACGTCGTGTTTCGCGGTGCCGGGCTGGAAGGGCGAGACGCAGGTGATGCAGATGGACCTCGCGGGCTTTGCCATCAGCGCCGGATCGGCCTGTTCCAGCGGCAAGGTGCGCGAAAGCCGCGTGCTGCGGGCGATGGGCCACGACGCGAGCACCGCGTCTTCCGCGATCCGGGTGAGCCTCGGACCGGACACCACCGAGAACGACGTCACCCGCTTCGCAGAGGCGTGGACGAAACACGTAAGGAAATTCCGCGCCAAGGCCGCCTGAAGCGGACCCGGCGTGTCGCCCGATCCTCGGGCGCTGACGATCAGGAGAGGACGATCCATTATGGCAGCTCTGGACGAGACCGAAGTCAAAGAGGGCGTCGACCAGGAGACGGTGGACAAGGTCCGCAATCTCGGCGGCAAGTACAAGTACGGCTGGGAAACCGAGATCGAGATGGACTATGCGCCGAAGGGCCTCACGCCCGATATCGTGCGCCTGATCTCGGAAAAGAACGAAGAACCCCAGTGGATGACCGACTGGCGCATGGCGGCCTATGACCGCTGGCTCCAGAAGGAAGAGCCCGACTGGGCGATGGTCGAGTATCCGCAGATCGACTTCCAGGAGCAGTACTACTACGCCCGGCCCAAGAGCATGGACGTGAAGCCGAAGTCGCTCGACGAGGTCGATCCCAAACTTCTGGAAACCTACGAGAAGCTCGGTATCCCGCTGCGCGAGCAAATGATCCTCGCGGGCGTCGAGGGCGCCGAAGAGGCGCCGGCCGAGGGCCGCACCGGCGGCGGTGAAGAGCGCCGCGTGGCCGTGGACGCGGTTTTCGACTCGGTGTCCGTGGGCACCACGTTCCAGAAGGAACTGGAGAAGGCGGGCGTGATCTTCTGCTCGATCTCCGAGGCGATCAAGAACCACCCCGAATTGGTGCAGAAGTATCTCGGCTCGGTCGTGCCGCAGTCGGACAACTTCTATGCCACGCTGAATTCAGCCGTCTTCTCGGACGGTTCGTTCGTCTACGTGCCGCCGGGCGTGCGCTGCCCGATGGAACTGTCCACCTACTTCCGGATCAACGCCGAGAACACCGGCCAGTTCGAGCGGACGCTCATCATCGCCGACAAGGGCTCCTACGTGAGCTACCTCGAAGGCTGCACCGCGCCGCAGCGCGACACTGCGCAGCTTCACGCGGCCGTGGTCGAGATCATCGCCGAGGAAGACGCCGAGGTGAAATACTCGACCGTGCAGAACTGGTTCCCCGGCGACGAGGAGGGCAAGGGCGGCATTTACAACTTCGTCACCAAGCGTGCCGATTGCCGCGGCGACCGCTCGAAGGTCATGTGGACGCAGGTCGAGACCGGCTCGGCTGTGACGTGGAAGTACCCGTCCTGTATCCTGCGCGGCAACGAGAGCCAGGGCGAGTTCTACTCGATCGCGATCACCAACAACCACCAGCAGGCCGATACCGGCACCAAGATGATCCATCTGGGCAAGAACACGCGCTCGCGCATCGTGTCCAAGGGTATCTCGGCCGGCAAGGCGCAGAACACCTATCGTGGTCTCGTGTCGATGCACCCCAAGGCGACCAACTCGCGCAACTACACCCAGTGCGACAGCCTGCTGATCGGCGACCAGTGCGGCGCGCACACGGTTCCGTATATCGAGGTCAAGAACAACTCGAGCCGGGTGGAGCACGAGGCGACGACGTCCAAGGTGGACGACGACCAGATGTTCTACTGCCGCCAGCGTGGCCTCGACGAGGAAGAGGCCGTGGCGCTGATCGTGAACGGCTTCGCCAAGGAGGTGCTGCAGGCGCTTCCGATGGAGTTCGCGATGGAGGCCCAGCAGCTCGTGGCAATCTCGCTCGAGGGCTCGGTCGGCTGAGATGAGCACACCGCTCAAGCTCTTCTGGTACGCGCGCGAGGCGAATTTCGGCGATGCCCTGTCGGGTATCGTCACCGCCTTCGCGTCCGGACGCGAGGTCGTCCACGCGGACCCGAAGAGCGCGGAGGTGTTCGCGGTGGGCTCGATCCTCCAGATCGTGCGCCGCACCCATCCAGAGGGCCGTGCGGGCGGGGATCGTCCGTGGGTCTGGGGATCGGGAACGCTCAAACCGATCCGGCTGGACTTCGTGCCGCACGTGCGCTTCGCCGCCCTGCGCGGCCCGATCACCGAGAGCCTTCTGGGCGTCGACGTGAACGGGGTCTACGGCGACCCGGGCCTTCTGGTTGCCGATGCGCTTGGCGACCGGCCCGAGCGCGAGGACCGGGTGGGGCTTGTGCCGCATCTTGCGCACGTGGACGGGCCGGAGGTCGCGGCACTGCTGAAGGCGGATCCGCGGCTCAAGCTCATCGACGTGCGGCAGGACGCCGCCACCGTCTGCCGCGAGATCGGGGCCTGTGCGCACGTGCTGTCCTCGTCGCTGCACGGGCTGGTCGTGGCCGATGCCTATGGCGTGCCGAACACGTGGCTCGACCCGGCGGGCATCCACAAGAGCCCGCGGCTCAAGTTCTACGACTACGCCGCCGGGATCGGTCGGGCGTTGCCGCGTCCGCTGTCTTTCGCGGAGGTTCCGGAGCACTTGCCGCGCCTGCCGGATACCGCGCCGTCCTACGCCGACGGCATCGCCGCGGCGAAAGCCGGTCTGCTGGACGCGTTCCCCGCCGAGTTGCGTCGGGAGCGGGCGGCATGACGGAACAAGCGTCGCGATGCGCGGACCGTGGACGAAACCGGGTAAGGAGGGCGAGATGATCGTCACCACCACCAACAACGTCGAGGGCTACCAGATCGCCGATTACAAGGGGATCGTGGTGGGCGAGGCCATCATGGGCGCGAACGTCTTCCGGGACTTCTTCGCGCAGGTCACCGACATCGTCGGCGGTCGCTCGGGCGCCTACGAGGCCAAGTTGCAGGACGCACGCGAGGTCGCCTTCACCGAACTCGAGGCCCGCGCCCAAAAGCTCGGCGCGAATGCGGTCGTCGGCGTGGACATCGACTACGAGGTGGTCTCGGACTCCATGCTGATGGTCTCGGTTTCCGGCACGGCGGTGGTGCTGGGCTGATGCTGACGGGGACCGTGGAACGCCCCGAGCTGACGCTCGGCGAGCCCGAGGAGGCGCTGTTGCGTGCGGAGTATGCGCGAGCGGACGTCATCCTCGAATACGGCTCGGGCGGCTCCACGGTCGTGGCGTCCGAGATGCCGGGCAAGCGCGTCACCTCGATCGAGAGCGATCCGGACTGGGCCGCGATGATGCGCGGCTGGTTCTCCGGGAACCCGCCGGCCGCCGGCACGAGCGTCGACGTTCACTGGTGCGACATCGGCCCGACGCGCGACTGGGGCCACCCCACGAACGAGGACAACTGGCGCAACTTCGCCCGCTACCCGCTTGAAATCTGGGAGCGTCGCGATTTCGTCCATCCTGACGTGGTGCTGGTCGACGGACGCTTCCGGCTGGGCTGCGCGCTTGCCGCCGCCTACTGCGCCGAGCGGCCGCTGACGCTGCTCTTCGACGATTATGCCCACCGGGCGCACTACCACCGGATCGAGGGGTTCATCGGGGCCCCGGCCGCCATCGCCGGACGGATGGCACGCTTCGACATAACACCGCAGGCCATCCCGCCGGGAAAGCTCCTGCGGATCATCCAGATCATGCAGCGGCCCTGACGGGGCGTCTGCGACCGAACAGCGAAAGAGGAAAACATGCTCGAGATCAAGAACCTGCACGTGAAGCTTGAGGAAGAGGACAAGCAGATCCTCAAGGGTGTGGACCTGACCGTCGAGGCCGGGAAGGTGCACGCGATCATGGGTCCGAACGGGTCGGGCAAGTCCACGCTGTCCTACGTCCTGTCGGGCCGCGAAGGCTACGAGGTGACCGATGGATCGGCGACCCTGCTGGGCGAGGACATCCTCGACCTTGAACCCGAGGAGCGCGCCGCCGCAGGCATGTTCCTGGCATTCCAGTACCCGGTCGAAATCCCCGGCGTCGGCAACATGACCTTCCTGCGCTCGGCGGTGAACGCGCAGCGCAAGGCGCGCGGCGAGGAAGAGATGTCGTCGTCCGACTTCCTCAAGGAAATCCGCGCCAAGGCGAAGGAGCTGCAGATCGACGCCGACATGCTCAAGCGTCCGGTCAACGTCGGCTTCTCGGGTGGCGAGAAGAAGCGCAACGAGATCCTTCAGATGGCGATGCTCGCGCCCAAGCTCTGCATCCTCGACGAGACCGACTCGGGCCTCGACGTCGACGCGATGAAGCTGGTGTCCGAAGGCGTGAACGCACTCCGCAGCCCCGATCGCGGCTTCCTCGTCATCACCCACTACCAGCGTCTTCTCGACCACATCAAACCGGACGTCGTGCACATCATGTCCGACGGCAAGATCGTGAAGACCGGCGGCCCCGAGCTCGCGCTCGAGGTCGAGAACAACGGCTACGCAGAGTTCCAGGAGACCGCGTAATGGCCATGCTGAAGAAAAAAGCGCCCGACCAGCGCAAGCTCGACGCGACCGCGACGCGGCTCGACGGGCTGCAGCGTCCCACGGGCGGCTGGGCTGAACCCGCGCGCAAGGACGCCGAGGCACGCCTGCGCGCCATGGGCCTGCCGCAAGGCCGCGACGAGTACTGGAAATACACCCGTCCTGATACGCTGACCTCGGCCGAGGTGACCCCGGCGGCGATCTTCGATGCCGGCGAGCCGCAGGTGTTCCACGCCTTCGACCGGCTCAAGATCGTCTTCACCGACGGCGCCTTCGACGCCGAGGCCTCGGACGACCTGAGCCTCGAGAACGTCGAGATCGAGCGTCTGCGTGAAAGCAGCGCGGACATCCACTGGGCGCGCGACGTTTACGGTGTGCTCGAGGCGCGCGGCCAGTCGCCGGTGGAGCGTCCGCTCGCGGCGTTCAACACGGCGTTCGCCGAGGACGGCGTGCTGATCCGCGTCACCGGCAAGGTGTCGAAGCCGATCTGCCTGATCTACAACCACGCCTCCGAGACCTCGGACGCGATCCTGCATCATGTGGTCAAGGTCGAGGAGGGCGGTGAGCTGACGCTGCTCGAGAACGGCCCGGCCGCCGCGCGCTTCAACAAGTGCATGGAGATCGACGTCGCCGACCGCGCCACGTTCCGTCACATCCGCACGCAGGGCCGCGACCACGAGCGCCGCGCGGCGACGCACATCTTCGGCCGGCTGGGCGAGGAGTCGGTGTTCAAGTCGTTCACGCTGACCGCGAACGGCGTGATGACGCGCAACGAGGTCGTGCTCGAGCTGACCGGCGACGACGCGGTGGCCCACATCGCGGGTGCCTGCATGGGCGACGGCGACTTCCACCACGACGACACGGTCTTCATCACCCATGACGCGGTGAACTGCGAAAGCCGTCAGGTCTTCAAGAAGGTCCTGCGCAACGGCGCCGTGGGCGTGTTCCAGGGCAAGATCCTGGTCGAGAAGGGCGCGCAGAAGACCGACGGCTACCAGATCTCGCAGTCGCTCCTGCTGGACGACAACTCGACGTTCCAGGCCAAGCCGGAACTCGAGATCTATGCCGACGACGTGGCCTGCTCGCATGGCTCGACCTCGGGCGCCATCGACGAGGAGGCGCTGTTCTACCTGCGCTCGCGCGGCATCCCGGAGGGTGAGGCGACGGACTACCTGACGCTCGCCTTCCTCGCCGAGGCCGTGCAGGAGATCGACGACGAGGCTCTCCAGGACGAGATCGTCGAGCGTATCTCGGCCTGGCTCTTCCGCCGCCGGGCGCGCTGAAGGGCGTGAGCGTCGCAACGAACATCGTCGCGACCTACCGCAGACCGGGAGCCGTCGTCAGGCGGCTCCTGGCCGACGGCCCGCGAGAGGATCGTGCGCTCGCCATGTTGATGGGGGCGTGCACGCTGACCTTCGTGTCGCAATGGCCGGTGCTGTCGCGGCAGGCGCATCTGAACGGCGAAGAGTTGAACCCGATGCTGGGCGGCGCCCTCTTCGGGTGGCTTTTCGTCGCGCCCCTGCTGTTCTACGCGCTCGCGGCCATAGGTCATGGCGTGGCACGGCTGTTGGGCGGCAGGGGAACGTGGGGCGCGGCCCGTATCGCGCTTTTCTGGAGCTTTCTTGCCTCCACGCCGCTGATCCTGTTGAACGGTCTCACCGCGGGCCTCGTGGGGGCGGGCCCCGCGCTCAGCCTCGTGGGGCTGGCCTGGTGCGCCGCGTTCCTCTGGTTCTGGATCGCCGGGATGATTGTCGCCGAGGAGGGCGCATGACGCTCAACGGATATCTGTCGCTCGCCTGGCAGAGCGTCGTCGCGCCGCGCGACGTGGCGCGGATGCTTCTGTCGCTCCGGCTCGGCACCGAGGCGATTGCCTGTGCAATGGCGCTGGTGGTCGTGCTGCAAAGCGCGCTCGTGGGCGTGTCGGTGCAGCTCGCGCCACCGGACGACGAGGCGTTGATGCCGCTTCTGTCGCAGCCGATGGTCTTCGCCGGCGGGCTGGCCATCGTGATGGTGGCGACCATCGTCGCGATGACCTGGTCGGGCCGCGGCATTGGCGGCACAGGGCGGCTGCGTGACGTCGCGCTGCTGGTGGCCTGGGTGCAGGGGCTCGACGTCCTGGTGCAGGCGCTTCTGATCGTTCTCGCGCCCATCGCGCCGGGCCTTGCGGGGATCGTGTCGCTCGCCGCGTCGGCGGCGGGGATATGGATTCTCATCAATTTTCTCGCCGAGGCCCACGGCTTCGAGGGCCTCGGCAAGTCCGCGCTGTCGGTACTGCTGGCCGTGACCGGCCTCGCGCTCGGCATCGCACTGTTCCTGTCGCTTTCGGGCGCAACCGTGGGGATGACCGGAGATGTATGACGTTGCAGAGGTCCGCCGGGACTTTCCGATCCTGTCGCGCGAGGTAAACGGCAAGCCGCTGGTCTACCTCGACAACGGCGCCTCGGCGCAGAAGCCGCAGGTGGTGATCGATGCGGTCACCCGGGCCTATGCCGAGGAATATTCCAACGTGCACCGTGGCCTGCACACGCTATCGAACCTCGCCACCGAGAAATACGAGGCCGTGCGGGGCACCGTAGCGAAGTTTCTCGGCGCCCCTTCCGAGGAGGAGGTCGTGCTGAACACCGGCACCACCGAGGGCATCAACCTCGTGGCCTACGGCTGGGCGATGCCTCGGATGCAGGAGGGCGACGAGATCGTCCTGTCGGTGATGGAGCACCATGCCAACATCGTGCCCTGGCACTTCCTGCGCGAGCGGCAGGGCGTGAAGCTGACATGGGTGGACACCGAGCTGGACGGCTCGCTCGATACCCAGAAGGTCATCGACGCGATCGGCCCGAAGACCAAGCTGGTGGCGATCACGCATCTGTCGAACGTCCTCGGCACCGTGGTGGACGTGAAGGCGATCTGCGCCGCGGCGCACGAGAAGGGCGTGCCGGTCCTCGTGGACGGCAGCCAGGGCGCCGTGCACATGCCCGTCGACGTGGCCGATATCGGCTGCGACTTCTACGCTATCACCGGTCACAAGCTTTATGGCCCCAGCGGCTCGGGCGCGATCTACATCCGCAAGGAGCGGCTGGACGAGATGCGGCCCTTCATGGGCGGTGGCGACATGATCCGCGAAGTCCACAAGGACGAGGTTACCTGGGCCGATCCACCGATGAAGTTCGAGGCCGGGACGCCCGGCATCGTCCAGACCATCGGACTGGGCGTCGCGCTCGACTACATGATGGATCTCGGGATGGAGAATATCGCGGCGCACGAGGCGAAGCTCGCCGCTTACGCACGCTCGCGGCTCGACGGGCTGAACTGGCTTCAGGTGCAGGGCAAGGCGCCGGGCAAGGCGGCGATCTTCTCGTTTTCGCTCGACGGCGCGGCGCACCCGCACGACATCTCGACGATCCTCGACAAGCGTGGTGTGGCCGTGCGTGCGGGCCACCATTGTGCAGGCCCGCTGATGGATCACCTCGGCGTGTCGGCGACCTGCCGGGCGTCCTTCGGCCTCTACAACACGGAGGCCGAGGTCGACGTGCTGGTGGATGCACTGGAACTGGCCCACGAACTCTTCGCCTGATGCCGTCGCGCAGGCTCTGAACGACTGCGCCGGCGCCCCGGGGGAAAGGGGCGCCGGCGTCCTCGTCCTCTCGGCGGGAGGCCGCGGGGGTGCCGTGCGGCCGGGGGCGAGCCCACCGGGAGGCGCGAAGACCCGTGGCGCGCGCGAAGGGCCGCGCCGGGATGCGTATATGGTTCGGAGCATGTCGCCCGGACGGATCGCCGAGGGGCCATCGGACGCGCCGCCTTTCCCATCACGTCTTCGACACCAACCAAGCGCCGAGGATGCCGGCACGAGGCGAGCGCACGGTCCGGGTACGCTCTGGCGGTGTCTCGATGCGATCTGCCCGACACGGCGGCGGGAGGCACCGCAGTCCGAGCAAGAGTCAGGTCATGTCAACGTCTCGAACTATGCTCCGATGGCCTTGACCCCCTGAAAAGGGACGTGGCCACATTTAATTTCTACCATAGGTATAGTTTTGTGTCACCCCGGAATTGCATGCACCTCCTGCCACGGGATCCCGCTTGCGCCGACCCGCGAACGGCGTTAGGCACACCCCCGCTGCACCCGTAGCTCAGCTGGATAGAGCGCTGCCCTCCGAAGGCAGAGGCCAAAGGTTCGAATCCTTTCGGGTGCGCCACTCTCATTCTCATCCCGAATGCCCCGTCCGGCGACTGAAAGCGCGCGCGGCTGGCCCTCGATCGTCCGCGAGATACCTCCCGTGCACGGTATAACGGCGCCTGTGCACCGCGGCGCCTGTTCACGCCGCCCGCGAACTGTGGCAAGAGCGCGCGCAGACCGGCTGGAAGGGGAGGTCGTCATGAAGGCACTGCTGCCGCTCGCGCGGGGCATCGACACGGTGAACGGGTGGATCGGGCGCATTGTCGCGTGGCTGATCCTGGCCTCTGTGCTCGTGTCGGCAGGCAACGCGATCATCCGCAAGAGCTTCAACCTCTCGTCCAATGCGTGGCTTGAACTGCAATGGTACCTCTTCGGCGCCGTATTCCTGCTCTGCGCCGCGTGGACCCTGCGGCAGGATGAACATGTGCGTGTCGACGTGCTGTCGCAGCGTCTCTCGCCGAAGGGCCGAGCGATCATCGACCTGACGCTGCACCTTCTGTTCCTGATGCCGTTCTGTATCCTGATGGTGTGGCTCGCCTGGCCGTTCTTCGTCAGCTCGTTCCAGTCGGGCGAACAGTCGTCGAACGCTGGCGGCCTGATCCGATGGCCCGCGAAACTGTGGGTGCTTCTGGGCTTCGTGTCGCTGTCCGCGCAGGGGCTCTCCGAGATCGTCAAGCGGCTCGCGCAGCTGTCGGGCGCGATGCCCTATCCAGTCACGAAAGACGACGAGTTGCCGCCCGCGGCACGGGAGGCCCGCTCATGATCGAGCTTATCGCTCACAACCTCGCCCCCATCATGTTCATCTCCGTGATGGGGCTTCTGCTGCTGGGTTACCCGGTGGCGCTGACACTGGCCGGTGGCGGCATGGTGTTCTTCGTCATCGGCGTGGCGCTGTCGGACTATTCCAACGAGATCAACCTCTTCTGGCCGCTTCTGAGGGCCATGCCCGAGAGGGTGTTCGGCATCATGTCGAACGACACGCTGCTGGCGATCCCGTTCTTCACCTTCATGGGCCTGATCCTCGAGAGGTCGGGCATGGCCGAGGACCTGCTCGACACCGTGGGACAGCTCTTCGGCCCGTTGCGGGGTGGCGTGGCTTTCGCGGTGATCCTCGTCGGTGCGCTGCTGGCCGCCACCACGGGCGTCGTCGCGGCGTCGGTGATCGCCATGGGCCTGATCTCGCTGCCGGTGATGCAACGCTATCGCTACGATCCCTCGGTCGCCACGGGCACCATCGCGGCGGCGGGCACGCTGGCGCAGATCGTGCCGCCGTCGCTCGTGCTCATCGTCATGGCGGACCAGCTGGGCGTCTCGGTGGGAGACATGTACCTCGGTGCGCTCTACCCGGCGCTCGTGGTGATCCTCGTCTACTGCGTCTACATGTTCGCGCTGACCATGCTGCGGCCTTCGGCCGTGCCGGCGCTGCCACCGGAAGAGCGGCGGCTCGGAGGCGGTGTGACTTCGCTCCTGGCGATGTTCGCGCTGGCCGCGGTGCTCTACATCGCGTCGACGCGGCTCCTGTTCGCCGACTACATTCCGGCCACGCGGGTGGTCTTCGTCTCGGCGTTCACCGTCATCATCTGCTATGGCATCGCGCTCGCGAACCGCTACCTGCGGCTCGGCTTCCTGTCGAAGCTGGCCGAGGAGGTGGTGATCGTGCTGATCCCGCCGCTGGCGCTGATCTTCCTCGTGCTGGGCACGATCTTCCTCGGCATCGCCACGCCGACCGAAGGCGGGGCGATGGGCGCCGTGGGCGCGCTGATCCTTGCCGTCGCCAAGGGCCGGCTCAACTTCGGCACGCTGCGGTCAGCGGTGGAGGCCACGGCCAAGCTCTCGGCGTTCGTGCTGTTCATCCTGATCGGTGCCCGGGTCTTCGGCCTCACGTTCTACGGGGTGAACGGCCAGGTGTGGCTCGAGGAACTGCTGCTGGGCCTGCCGGGCGGGCAGTTCGGCTTCCTCGTGGTGGTCACCATCGTGATCTTCATCCTCGGCTGCTTCCTCGACTTTTTCGAGATCGCCTTCATCCTTGTGCCGCTGCTGGCGCCGGTGGCCGAGACGCTGGGCATCGACCTGATCTGGTTCGGCGTGATCCTGTCGATGAACCTGCAGACCTCGTTCCTGACGCCACCCTTCGGCTTCGCGCTGTTCTACCTGCGATCGGTGGCGCCGGGGTCTGACCGGCCGGACAAGGTGACGGGCGAAACGCTTCCGGGCATTCGCACCGCGCAGATCTATCGCGGCGTACTGCCTTATATCGGCATCCAGTTCCTGCTGATCCTTCTGGTGATCTCGGTCCCGAGCCTTGTGACGCACTACAAGGCCGACCGCGAGGCGCAGCGCAATCGCGCGCCGGCGACCCAGACCGCGCCCGACAGCGACTCCGGCTCGGGCGGCAGCTTCAACTTCGGCGGCGGCGGATCGTCGTCGGGCGGAAGCACTGGCGGCGGTGCGTCGGGCGGCTTCAACTTCGGTGGATCGGGCGGCTCCGGCAGCTCGTCCGAAGGCCAGGGAGACGGGGCGTCGAACGGCGGCGGAGGCTTCAACTTCGGAGGCGGTTCCGGTGCGGCACCGTCGTCGGGCGGGCAGTCGTCCGACGGGGCCGGGTCCTCGTCCTCCGGTCAGTCGTCCGGTGGTGGCTTCAATTTCGGCGGCGGGCAGGGGGGCGATACCGCCCCTGAAGCCGAACCGCAGGAGACTCTGGAAGCCGACAGCGGCGGAGGCTTCAACTTCGGTGGCAGCGGGTCAGGCGGTGCGTCCGGGTCCGACGCTGATACGTCGCCGGAGCCGGAGGCCAACCCCGAGCCGGAGCCCGAGGGCCAGGCCGGCGGCGGCGACAGCGGCGGCTTCAACTTCAACTGATGCGAAACGGCCCCCGGTGATCCCGGGGGCCGCTTCGTTTCTAGGTCACTGGTCGGTGCTCTCGGAGCTTGCGGCGTCGCTGCCTGCGGCGGAGCCGCCGCCGACCGCACCGGCACCGTCGATCTGGGCGGGCAGACGGCCTTCGCTCTGTTTCTGCTGCATGAACGCCGCGAAGTTCTGCTCGGCCACCTGCGTCCAGAGGAAGTGCTCGGACTGGAACGCCATCATGGAGTCGTAGATCTCGGCCCAGCCGTCCACGTTCTGGCGGAAGTCGGAATAGAGATCGAGCGTGGCTTCGTAACCGGCCTCCATCACGTCGTCGGGGAAGCGGCGCAGCTCGGCGCCGTTGTCCACGAGTTCACGCAGGGCGGTGGGGTTCTTGTAGTCGTACTCGGCCAGCATGTCGGTGTTCACCGCGCGCGCGGCCGTCTCGAGCAGGCTGCGGTAGGATTCGGGCAGTGCGTCGTAGGCCTCCTTGTTGCAGAAGACCGAGAGGGTCGCGTTCCCCTCCCACCAGCCGGGGTAGTAGTAGTAGGGCGCCACACGCTGGAAGCCGAGGCGGTTGTCGTCATAGGGACCGACCCATTCGGTCGCGTCGATCGCGCCGCGTTCGAGTGCGGCATACACGTCACCGCCGGCGATCTGCTGGGGCACCACGCCGAGCGCTTCCATGATCCGGCCGCCGAGGCCCGCCACGCGCATCTGAAGGCCCTGCATGTCCTGAAGCCCGCCGATCTCCTCGCGGAACCAGCCGCCCATCTGGGTGCCGGTGTTGCCGGCGGCCATGAATTGCAGGCCCTGCTGGTTGTAGAACGTGTTGAGCGCGTCGGCGCCACCGCCGTAGTAGAGCCACGCGTTCATGCCGCGCGCGTTCAGACCGAACGGGATCACGGTGCCGAGCGCCCAGGTCGGCGACTTGCCGACGAAGTAGTAGGCGGCGGTGTGGCACATCTCGACGGTGCCGTTCTGCGCGGCGTCCGCGGCCTGCAGGCCGGGCACGATCTCGCCGGCGGCGAAGACCTGGATGTCGAAGGCCCCGTCGGTCGCCTCGCGGACATAGCGCGCCAGATCCTCGGCGCCGCCGTATACGGTGTCCAGACCCTTGGGGAACGACGAGGTGCAGCGCCACTGCACCTGGGGCGACGACTGCGCGATCGCGGGCGCCGCGAGCGTCAGGCTACCGGCACCGCCGATCGCGGCGGTTCGAAAAAATGAGCGGCGATCCATGTGTTTGCCTCTTATTGCTGCATATTGAGCACTTCATATGAATAATTGCGAACAAGGTCGATACGTGGGCAGGAAAGAAAAAGGCCCCGGAGCTATGCCGGGGCCTTTCTTAGGAGGCACGCCGTAGGGCGGCGGGCTTACTCGGAGGCGCCGCCCGAGCTGTCGCCGGACCCGGAGCCGCCGGATCCGGACTCGCCGCCGCCGACCGAGCCCGCGCCCTGGATCTGTGCGGGCAGCTGGCCGTTGCGCTGCTTGTCCATCATGAAGTTGGCGAAGGTCGCCTCGGCCACCTGCTGCCACAGGAAGTGCTCGGACTGGAACGCCATCATGCTGTCGTAGATGTCGGCCCAGCCATCCGCGGAATTGCGCAGATCCGAGTAGAGCGACAGGCCCGCCTCGTAGGTCGCGTCCAGCACGTCCTGCGGGAAGGCGCGCAGCTGCGCGCCGTTCTGCACGAGGTTCCGCAGGGCGGTGGGGTTCTTGTAGTCGTACTCGGCCATCATCTCGGTGTTGGCCGCGCGGCAGGCGGTCTCGAGCAGGCGCTTGTAGGTGTCGGGCAGGCTGTTCCACGCCTCGGTGCCGACGAAGACGTTGAGGGTAAGGTTCCCCTCCCACCAGCCGGGATAGTAGTAGTACGGCGCCACCTGGTAGAAGCCGAGCTTCTCGTCGTCATAGGGGCCGATCCACTCGGCCGCGTCGATGGTGCCGCGCTCGAGCGCGGGGTAGATGTCGCCGCCCGCGATCTGCTGCGGCACGACGCCGATCTCTTCCATGATCCGGCCCGCGAGGCCCGCGATCCGCATCTGCAGGCCTTCCATGTCGGCAAGGCCGCCGATCTCGTTGCGGAACCAGCCGCCCATCTGGGTGCCGGTGTTGCCCGCGGGCAGGTAGTGGAGGCCCACGCCGTTGTAGAAGTTGTTGAGCGCGTCGAGACCGCCACCGTAATACAGCCACGCGTTCATGCCGCGGTTGTTGAGGCCGTAGGGAATGGTCGCGCCAAGCGCCCAGGTCGGCGACTTGCCGACATAGTAGTAAGCCGCGGTGTGGCACATCTCGACGGTGCCGTTCTGCACCGCGTCGGCGGCCTGCAGGCCGGGCACGATCTCGCCGCCGGCAAAGACCTGGATGTCGAAGGCGCCGTCGGTCGCCTCGCGGACATATTGGGCCACGTCCTGCGCACCGCCGTAGATCGTGTCCAGCGACTGCGGGAACGACGAGGTGCAGCGCCACTGAACCTGCGGGCTCGACTGCGCGACGGCCGGTGCGGCGAGGACGCTAGCGCCGGTGCCCCCCACGGCGGCGGTGGTCAGAAACTTGCGACGATCCATGAACTCTCTCCCCTAGAATGTCGGACAGGCGCCAACGTAGCGCCCTCTGCTCCGGGGTCACATCGGGGTGAGCGCGCGACAAGTCGCAGGGGTGCAAGGTCGCTGTTGCGGATGGGGCGAAGGGGGCTGCGGACCGCTTGTCGGCCGCTGCCGTCGTGGTTCCGGCAGCGCAGCAGCCCGCGAGGTGGTGTTGGCGCAGACCGCCGCCTTGGCCAAGGGCCGTCAAAGGGGGCACGCCAGTCCTGCCTCGCAACGGTCGCCACGGCGCGGCGGGGGCACGCTCTGCTTCGTGGAAGCTCTTCGTTGCCCGGGCCGGCCATCGAGGGCTGGAAGGGTCACCCTTCAGGCGAAGCTCGTCCCTACCTTTAACAGTGAAGCGGGCAGAGGGTCTCGGGGCGCGTTACCCGGGGGCCCGCCGTGTGGGCCCCCCCGGGTAACGCGCGAGCGGATCACGTGGCGTCGTCCGCGCCGTCCGAGAGGCTGTCGTCCGTCGCGCCGGCCATGGCGTCGGGCGCCGGGGCGTCCGGATCCGAGGTCCACTTGCCGCTGTCCTCGCGCGGCAGCACGACCACCCGGGTGCCCGAGCTGATCTGCTCGGCAAGGTGGATGACGTCCTGGTTGAACATGCGGATGCAGCCCGAAGAGGCATCGTGGCCGACGGTCCACGGGCTCGGGGTGCCGTGGATGCGATAGAGCGTGTCTCGGCCGTTGCGATAGAGGTAGAGCGCGCGCGCGCCGAGCGGGTTGTCGAGCCCGCCTTCGAGTCCCGCGGCGAGCGGTTTGTACTTCTCGGGCTCGCGCTTGATCATGTTCTGGGTGGGCGTCCAGTTCGGCCACTTGCGGGTGTAGGGCACGCGGGCCTGACCCGAGAAGCCGTAGCCCGCCGCACCCACCGCGACGGCGTAGCGCATGGCCCGGTCGTCGCCGAGCACGCGGTAGAGCCGATTGGCGCCGGGATCGACCACGATGGTTCCTGCCGAGTAGGGCGCGAAGTAGGCCACCTCCTGCCGGACCTTGGACGGCGAGAGGTATTTCGGATCGATGGCGGGCACGGTGCGGCCCTCGTCCTCCATCGCGTCGTACATCTCGAGCGTCTCCGCACTGAGGCCGCTGCCGAGCGAGAGGCGGTCGGCGACGCCTTCGAAGGGGGCGGCCGGCGCGCAGGCCGAGACGAGAGCGGCGAGGGCGCAGGCGGCGGGGAGGGCGGAAAGCCGTGTCATTGCATGTCTCCGGTGCTCCGGGAGATGCCGTCGGCCAGCGCCGCTCGCGAGATCTCGCCGGTATGAGTATCGTGCTGGCGGTTGTCGGTACCTACGAAGGCCGCGAGCGGCAAGCCCCCGACCCCGCGGGTGGCCATCGCGTGCCGGTCCGGGATGCCTTTCACGGCCCGCGCGCGCAATTTCACGGCAGGCAGGGGGAGCGACGCCCCGCGATGTCGATGCCTCTGTCTGCAGGAGTGCGTCATCCGAACCCGGCGGGCGACGTCGTTGTCGCCGGTCGGTCCGCTTTCGGAGGCACACGGAGAGACGTGCGCAGTGGTCGGGATCGGCGGGTCACATAAATGCGGATACCCGGTTCATATATTCTCCGGGCGTCCCTTCTCCATTCAGATTCTGGCAAAGCGGTGGCCCGAAATCTCAAACACCACTCCTGACTCGCGGTCCGCAATTGACGGGAAGAAGTTGAGTGATATCGGGCACTGACAACTAAACAATAGAAAAATTTTTTGAAGATAAACCTAAGGTTGTATTTGTCGAATTGGCGCCCTGATCTGACGCACATCAGCTACGCAACTTTAGGTATTGATACCTAAACCGAAATCCCGCCGAGCATGAAGGCCCGGCCTCCGCGGCGGCGCCACCTGCGTTGACAGCTATCAACGCGCCGCGACACCGTTGGCGTCGGGGCTGTGTCTGGCAAAGGGGGAGCAGGCGAGCGCGGAGTTGGTTGGGAACGTACCGCGCGGCGGTTGAAGGCACCCGTTGTCTCATCCGGTGCGATACGGCCCGCGAGCATGTGTCGGTCGAGGCGGCCCGGTGCCGCCGGGTGCATGGTAACCGAAAACTCCGGTGTCTTCTCGCGTATCCCCGAGACGGATTTCCCCGATTTGAGATTGCGCCGGTCATTCGTTCCGAATGACCGGATTATTCGATTACGCGGCATTTCTTTTTACGGGCTTGGCCTCGGGGGGATTATTTCATGGCTTTCACCAACTCTTCCATCACATTCGGCGCTTCCGGTCTCGTGGGCGAGTCGTCCAACAACCCGACAGCCATCGACACCAGCAAGACCGGCCAACCCTTCGTTTACGTCGCGCAGCAGGACGGCACCGTCTACCGATACGAGGTCGACCGCGCCGTGGACGGCTTCGGCGCCCTGACCACCGACTTCACCGTAGTAAACACGCTTGCGATCGGCGTTATCCCCGGCTCCACCCAGAACTATAACGACGACGGCACGTCCAACTCGACGAACCAGCGACAGGTGACCGGCATGACGGTCAGCGCGGATGCCGACGGCAACGACGTGCTTTACGTCTCGTCCTCGGACTGGCGCATCGCGGTGGGCAACGACACGGGGCTCGACACCAACTCGGGCCAGGTGCACCGCATCGTGGTGGCGAGCGCGGACTACGCCGCGGCCAATGCCGGGGTCGAGCCCGGTGACATCCTGTCGAACGTCGCGATCATCCGCGGCCTGCCGCGGTCGGAAGAGAACCACGCGACCAACGGACTCGACCTCGGGATCGATCCTGTGTCGGGGGACACGTATCTCTACGTCGCGCAGGGCGGCAATACCAACAAGGGCGCGCCGGGCAACAACTTCTCGGGGACGGTGGACTTCGCGCTGTCGGGCACGATCCTGAAGTTCAACCTCACCGAGCTCGAGAGCTTCGACGTGCGTACCGACGGCAACGGCGAGCAGTTCGTGCTCGACCTGCCGACGCTGAACGACCCTACGCGAACGGATGTGGATCTCCTCGATCTCGGGCTGAGCCAGGCACAGATCGACGCCAACCCGAACTTCTCGCTCGACGACAACGGCTCGGGGCCGGATTGGGCCGGCGGCAACAACGGCCTCAACATGGCCAAGATCACCGAGCGCGTTCTGGTGAGTCAGGGCGGAGAGCTCGTCTTCGTCGACAACCCGATGACCGTCTTCGCGCCCGGATTCCGTAACCAGTACGACGTGCTGGTGACCGAGGCCGGCAACGTCTTCACCTGGGACAACGGGCCGAACGGCGGCTGGGGCGGTCAGCCGCTGTCCTTCTCCGACGGCCAGATCGTCGATGACTGGACGTCCGAGCTCGCCACGAACGAATTCAACGAGGGCGGCTCGGACGGGTTCGGCGACCAGTTGCACTATGTCGGCGGCATCGGCGACGCCTACGGCACCTATGGCGGCGATGCCAACCCGATCCGCGCGTCGAAGGAGGCGCTGGCAGCGGCCTTCAACCCGGACGGCACCTACAAGGGCGCGACGCCGAGCGACCCGATCGTGGTGGACGGCGCCCAGATCTTCACGGACGAGGCGCAGGCGCGGACCTACCTCGCCAACATCCTCATCATCTACGAGGAGCAGGGTTCGGGCGTCTGGAACGATGTCACTGGCACCACGGGGCTGCCCGCGGACCTCTTCGACGTTGTGTCGGGCTACGACTGGTTCCACCCGGGCAGCTCTCTGAACGACCCGACCGCCTTCTTCGACGGACTGAGCGTCATGGACGGCACGGCCTATTCGCCCGAAAGCCAGCTTCTCGACAACAACAACGACGGCTCCCTTAAGACGGTCAACGCCTCCACCAACGGACTTGCCGAATACACGGCGAGCTTCTTCGGCGGCGCGCTCGACGGGGCGGTCATCGCCGCCTCGTTCAACGGCAATCTCTACTTCGAGAAGCCGATCGACACCGATGGCGACGGGCGCGTGGACGCCGTCGACAGCCTTGGCACGATCGGCGGCTTCGGCTCCCAGCCGCTCAGCGTTACCACGCTCGGCGATGCCGGGTTCTCTCCGGACGTCCTGATCGACAAGGACGGCGACGGGATCGACGACTTCGCGGGCCTGGTGATCGCGGCCACCTATGGCGCCGACAACGTGACCTTCTTCGTGCCCGGCGGGCAGCCGGCCGATCCCAGCACCGATCTCGATCTCGACGGGCTCAACAACATCGTGGACAGCCACGTGGGCGACCCGACCGAGGGCCTGGGCGTGCGCGTCGGCGCGGACGAGACCCAGCTCTGGGATTTCGAGTTGAACAACCCCGCCACCACGCCCGCAGGCGCCGTGCCGGACGGCAACAGCATCGCCGGCGACATCGGCGTGAACGCGGTCTGGCGCAACGGCGTCGATCCGCAGGTGGCCGAGCCGGGCGAGCCGGCGCTCTACAACGGCGGCGTCTGGAACCTTGGTGGCGCGTCCACCATCGTCAGCATCGACGCGGCGAACACAGGCTCTGCAGAGGACACCGCGAACGACCAGGGCGACGTTCTGGGCCTGGGCTTCGCGGTCGAGCAGAATGTCGGCGCGGTCAGCATCGTGACCACCGGCAAGAACATCTTCTCGTACTCGCTGAACGAGAACCAGACCTGGGACGGAGGCGAGAAGTACGGTCTCGTGGTCGGTCCCGGCGACCAGTCGACCTTCGTCCAGGCGGCGGTTGCCGTGGTGAACGACGGCGGCAGCGTGCGTTACGGTATCGAACTGCTGGTGGAGGAGGACGACCAGAACAGCTCGGTCTTCCTCGAGATTCCCGGTATCGAGGCGCCGGTGCGCCTCGGCGACGGCGACCCGGACATGCAGGTCGCGCTCGACCTCGACCTGACGCCGGGGGCGTCCACCGCCACGGCGCGGGCGCGCTACGTCGACAACGGTGTCTTCACCGATTGGGCCGAGACCACGGCCATCGCCATTCCCGCCGACGTGGCCGCCGCGGTGCGCGGCACCTACCAGAACGCCGGCAAGACCACCGGCGCCTTCGTCGGCCTTCTGTCCACCGCCGCTGCCGGCGATGACAGCTTCGGCGCGGACTGGGATTCCGTCGAGATCACCGGCGCGCCGCTGAGCTACGCCGAGGGCGAGGTCCTCTACCGCTGGAACGCCGGCAACGTGGATGTCGCCGCGATCGACGGCGGGCCGGCGTGGCTGCAAAGCAGCGCGACGCTCGTGGGATCGTCCGCGCCCAGCACGCAGAATGCGGCCGACAACGGGCTGGATGGCTCGGTCGATCCCGCGACCACGCCGACGGGCCTCTACACCAACGAGCTTTACGGCAACGATGAAGCCAATCCGTTCGGGCTCGAATTCGGCAACGGCACGCTGGCCGATGGCCTTTACGCGGTGCGGCTCTTCATGGGCAACGGCTTCGACGGGACAAGTGCGCCCGGCGCCCGGGTCTTCGACGTTTCGGTGGAGGGCGCGCTGTTCCTCGACGATCTCGACCTCTCGGCGACGCTGGGCCACAAGGTGGGCGGCATGTTCGAGTGGGTCGGCGTGGTGGACGACGGCACCGTCGACATCGATTTTACCCACGTGGTCGAGAACCCGTTGATCAACGCGGTCGAGATCGTGGCGCTCGAACCCCTGGGCACCGGGCCCGCCCTTTCGATCCTGTCCGCCGCCGCGCTCGAAGGCGACGCGGGCAGCGGCGACGTGCTCGTGACCGTGCAGACTTCCCGGACCGTGCCGGTGGACGAGACCGTGGCCTTCACCTACGCCGTGCGGCCCGTGGCGGGCGGCGCAACGCCGGCGGTGGATTACACCGTGCCCGGCGCCACCTTCGATCCGGGCACCGGGGTCTACACCGGGTCGGGCTCCATTGCCGGCGGGTCCGCCGACTTCACCATCCCGGTCGCGATCCTCGGCGACACCGACATCGAGGGCAACGAGGCCTTCGAGATCGAGATTACCTCTGTCTCGGGGGCGGACGCCTATATCGGCACCGGCACCGCGACGGTCACCATCCTCGACGATGACGGCGCTCTGCCGGGCGAGGTGCTCTACCGCGTCAACGCCGGTGGCGCGGAGGTCGCCGCCAGCGACGGCGGCCCGGCCTGGTCCGAGGACCAGTCGGCGGCCAATGCGAATGGCACTGCCGCGACCGGTACGCCGTCGCCCTATCTCGACCTGACCGCGCCGTCGGAGGACGTCACTTTCGGAAGCGCGTTCACCGGAACTAACGGCACCGATGCGCCCGACGCGGTCTTCGACACCGAGCGTTACAGCACCCTCGCCAACCCCGACAACATGTCGTGGGCCTTCGACGTGGTGAACGGCGACTACATCGTGAACCTCTACTTCGCCGAGATCTGGACCGGCGCGCAGGATCCCGGCGTGCGGGTGTTCGACGTGAACGTGGAAGGGGCGCTCGCGCTCGACGACTTCGACATCACCGGCGCGTTTGGCTGGAACACCGCAGGCGTCCAGCAGGTCGCCACCACGGTCAGCGACGGCACGCTCAACGTGGACTTCCTGCAAGGCGTGCAGAACCCCAAGCTCAGCGCGATCGAGATCGTCAGCGCCGATCCCGCGCCGGACAGTACCGTCTCCGTAGGGGCGCCGAGCCCGGCCTCCGTGGTGGAGGACGGCGACACCGGCACGACCACGCTCGTCTTCCCGGTGACCTTCGACGTCACGCCGAACGGATACGTGGAGGTGGGCTACGAGATCGACGTGAATGGCGCGATCAGCACCGGCACCCTGGCACTCGGCGTGACCGACGGCCAGATCGTGGTGGACGTGCCCAATGACGACCAGGCCAACGGGCCCGAGACAGTCACCGTCAAGCTGACCGGTATCGTCAGCGGCGACACCTTTGCCGGGATCGGCAACGCGACCGCCACCGGCACCGTCACCGAAGACGACAACGCGGGCGGAGAGATCGTGGCCGCGATCAACGCGGGCGGCCCGGCGCTGACACAGGACGGAATCGACTTCTCGGCCGACCAGTACTTCGACGGGGGGCAAGCCTTCACGGACGGTGCAGGGGGCAATGGCGAACAGCCGGCCTTTGACGGCACGATCTACGAAACCGAGCGCTACGGTGGCGGGACTGCGCCCGCGTTCTCCTACGCGATCCCGGTGGCTCCCGGAAGCTACTCGATCGAGCTCTACTTCGCCGAAATCTACCAGACCGATCCCGGTCAGAGGGTCTTCGACGTCATCGTCGAGGGGCAGATCGTGCTCGACGACTACGATATCCTCGCGGAGAACGGCGGCGACATCAACGCGCCGGTCGTGCTGACGCTGCCCGACACGGTCTCGCCGGACAGCTTCGGCGATCCCGCTGCACTCGACATCTCGGTGACGGCCTCGGTGGACAACGCCAAGGTCTCGGGCATCGTGGTCCGCACTGCCGATGGGACGCCCACGGTCGGTGCGGCGACGCTCACCGTCAACGACGGGGCGACCAACATCGAGCAATCGAACTTCGGCAACGGATCCTTCCAGATCCAGAACGTCGGTGACAAGGCGATCGCCTGGATCGAGCTGGACGTGACCGACGCGATCCTGCCCGACGCGGTATTCGATCCGTTCGGCCTTGCCGGCGACGACGTGGGCAAGATCGTGACCCTCAACGGCGGCACCGATGGCGGCACCGGACTGATCGTTCCGTCGGGCGGCTTCGGCGCGGGGGCCGAGGGCATCACGTATCTCGGCACCGGCGGCATCGCGGGCTTCGAGCGGCTGCGTCTCGAATTCGACGACTTCACTCCGGGCAAGAGCATCAGCTTCGGCGTCGACATGGATCCGAACTCCATCGCCGGATCCGACAAGGGGACGCTGGACAGCGGGGCATCGCTGGCAGGGGCAGGGCTCTGGGACGTGGGCGGCATCGGCGGCGCCGAGCTGTCGGGCAGCACGTTCACGGTGGGCTACACCGACGGCTCCACCTCGACCGGTCAGCTGCAGGGGCAGGGGGCGGACGCGCAGATGGGGGCCGAGGCGCTCTCGACCCAGGCGGCCGGGGCGCTCGACGTCACGCTGACCGCCAACGGGCTCGGCGCAGGCGACGTCGGCACCTACACCGACGGCGGGCCGCAGATCCTGATCCAGGGCCCCGCGGGCGAGACCGCGCGGGTTCTGGTGGGCAAGGGCTTCATCGTGCCCTTCACCAACGAGTTCGCCGACAGCGATCCCTACAAGGCACAACTCGACGCACAACTCGCGGCGCTGGAAGACAGCGGCTTCGCGGCCAACAACATGGTCGAGATGCTCTATGTCGATGTCGCGCTCGACGGCACGGTGCAGGACATCTCGTCGCTCTTCGACTTCACCCAGGTCGCGGCGTTCGACCTGTCGGTGCCCGATGCGGTCAACGAGTACGGCGTTCTCGACGAGGCGCAGCTCCCGCTCGGCATCACGGCAAGCGTGATCGACACCGCGACCGACCAGCCCAAGGGCCCGGTCACCTCTCCGATCCACCTGTCCTATTCCGAGGTGCAGGAAGCCGACCTGTCGCTGTCCAAGACCGTGTCCGATCCGACACCGGTGGCGGGCGATACCGTCACGTTTACGCTCACGCTCGACAATGACGGCCCCGCCGCGGCGACCGGCGTTGTGGTCGAGGAGACGTTGCCCGCGGGCTTCGCCTTCGTGGGCGCCGCGGGCGACGGCAGCTTCGATCCGGCGACCGGGGTGTGGACCGTGGGCACGGTCGGCACCGGCGGCTCGGCCAGTCTCGACCTCGAGGTCACCGTGCTCGACCTGGCCACGCTCGACGAGGTGACGCCGATCTACCGCGTCAACGTCGGCGGCGCGACGGTCGCGGCGGCAGACGGCTCGGCGCTCGACTGGTCGGGCGACCAGGGGACGTTCGGCGATGCTGCGAACAGCCCATACCTGGTGGCCAACAGCACCGGCACCAGTCTCTACACGGGCGATGCCAATTCGGCGCATCCCGGGGCGATCGACCTCAGCGACCCCAGCGTCCCCGCTTCGGCGCCGCTGGCGGTCTTCAACACCGAACGCTACGACGCCGGGACCGATCCCGAAATGGCGTGGCAGTTCGACGTGGCCGCGGGCACGCTGGTCGAGGTCAAGCTTCTGTTCGCCGAGCTCTTCAGCGGCATCGACGCGGTAGGTGAGCGGGTGTTCGACGTGAACATCGAGGGCGGCCTGGCCTTCGACGACGTCGATCCCTACGCCATTGCCGGTCCCAAGGGCGCGTTCGCCCTGACCGAGCGCGTGGTGGTCGGCGACGACGGCACGCTCGACATCGAGTTCCTGCACGGATTGGAGAACCCGGCCCTCAAGGGCATCGAGATCTCCACAGTGGTCGAGGGCGACGCGACCGCCTACGACACCTTCGCCGAAGTGATCGCCTCGGACCTGCCGGATCCGGACTCCACGCCCGACAACGGAGCTTCGGGAGAGGACGACGAGGCGACGGTCTCGGTCGCGCCTCTCACCACCGCCGATCTCGAACTGGCGATGACGGTCTCCGACGAGGCCCCGGCCTACGGCGATACCGTGACCTACACCCTGACGCTCACCCACGCGGCGGGCGTCGACGCCACCGGCGTGGCGGTGCAGGACCTTCTGCCAAATGGCGTGACATATGTCGGCGACAGCGGCGTCGGGGCCTACGACCCGGCGACCGGCCTCTGGTCCGTGGGCAGCCTGGCGCGCGGTGCGACCGCGACGCTGGACATCACCACAACGGTCAACGGACCCATCGTCCCGCAGGTCGAAACGGTACTCTACCGCGTGAACGCCGGTGGTGCCGAGCTCGCGGCGACCGACGGCGGACCGGCCTGGAGTGCCGATACCGCCGCGACCAACAGCCCCTACCTTGCCGTTCCCGGCAGCAACAACGTCTCCAGCTTCGTGGCGGTCGATCCCGGCGCCACGGTGCCCGGCTCGGTGCCCGGCGCGATCTTCGACACAGAGCGCTGGGATGCCGCGACCGATCCCGAGATGGCATGGGCCTTCGACGTCGGAAGCCCCGGCACCTACGGCGTGCGGCTCTTCATGGGCAACGGCTTCACTGGCACCAGCGATGTCGGCGCGCGGGTGTTCGACGTGGCGGTCGAGGGGACCGTGCTGCCCGAGCTCGACAACATCGATCTCTCGGCGCAGTTCGGCCACGAGGTCGGTGGCATGATCGAGGTGCAGGTCGAGGTCACCGACGGGACGCTCGACCTCACGTTCCTGCACGACCTGGTCGATGGGATGGAGAACCCGCTGCTGAACGGCATCGAGGTCTACTCGATCGAGGACGGCGCGCCGGTTCCGGCGGACTACGCCAACTACGCGCAAATCCTGACGGCCGATCAGGAGGATCCGGACTCCGTGCCGGGCGATGCCTCGGTGGGGGATGATGACGACGCGACCGTGGTGCTTGATGCCTCGGCGACAGGCTCCAACGTCGCCACCGTGGTCGCGGTCAGCGATGCCGCCGAGCCCGGCACGGACGGCCAGTTCGCCGTGCAGCTCGAGGCCGCGGTGACCGAGGCCACGACCATCGCGTATACCATCGGCGGCAGCGCGACCAACGGCGCCGACTACGCGGCCCTCGGCGGCACAGTCGTCGTCGCGGCGGGCGCGGACAGCGCGGTCATCGACATCTCGGTGATCGACGACACCGTGTTCGAGGGCGACGAAACCGTCGAGATCACCCTGACCGGCGTCTCTGCGGGGGACGCCAACGTGATCATCGATCCCGATGCGAAGGCGGCCATTCTGCTCGGGGACGACGATCCCGAGGAGCTGGTCGGCGGGCAGCTTGGCGTGCAGGTCACGCCGGGAACGGGGCTCGACGCCTCCACATTCGGCTCGGGCAGCTTCATTCTGACCAACGAAAGCCTTGCCGGCAGCGGCATCCAGGTCGCGCAGGTGTCCTTCGACCTCTCGACGGCGCTGCTGCCCGACATGGTGTTCGACCCCACCGGCGCGGGCGGCGACGCCACGGCCTCTCCGTTCACGCCGAATTCCGGCGCGGCGGCGACCGGCCTGGTGCAGCCGGCCGATCCGAGCTCTGATCCGTTCTCGCAGGCGCGGAACGGCGGCTTCGACGTGCTGACCATCGACTTCACCGACTTCGACCCCGGTGAGCAGTTCACCTTCACCACCGACATCGACCCGAACTCGATCCAGGGCGTGCCGGGCGCCGGCAATGCGGGCTCGGTTTCGGGCTACGAGCTGATCGGCTCCACCGTGACCGTCACCTTCACCGACGGCACCACGCAGGAGGTGTCGCTGGGCAGCCTCGTCCACGAGGGCGCGGCGACAGCCGCCGCCGGCGACGGTGGCTCGCTCGGCGGCTCGCTGGCCCGGATCCGCACCGACGACACCGCTCCGGCGCCGACGCTGGCTCTGGTGGCCGGCGGGGCGGACCTGGTGGCGACGCTGCCCGGCGTGCAGGCGGACGTAAACTCGACCGACTTCCTGGTGGAGGTCACGGGGCCTGCCAATTCGACTGTCGATATTCTGCAGATGGACAGCCGTCTCTTCATCGCGAGCGGCGCGCCGGCCTTCGGCGTCAGCCCCGCGGAGCTGCCCTTCTACGCCAACGAGGCGATGGCCGGCCAGGTTGTCGCAACGGTCCAGCTGGATGCCGCCGGAACCGCACAGGTGCCGTTCTCGCTGCTGACCTCCGACGGTGGCACGGGACCGGACGGCGGGGTCAACGGCTTCGTGGCCGTTGTCCAGGATGCCGCGGGTTCCGGCGCGATCGGCCTGACCAGCGCGCCGCTGGTGGTGAAGCTTGGCGCCCCGCTGGTCTACGACGCCCCCGGCGTGATGACCTTCGACGGCACCAACGCGGGCGTGCAAGAGTTGCCGCACGATCCGGCCTGGCAGGTCGCGCAGGGCACGGTGGCCTTCTCGTTCACCGCATCGGACACGAGCGGCGCGCAGGGTCTCTTCGGCAAGGACGCGTCGTTCTTCGGCGGCGGCGGCCACACCACGATCTACCTCAACGGTTCCACGCTGATCGCCCGTTTCCAGGACGACAGCACCTCGGCGGAACTCAGCTTCGGGGGCATCTCCGCAGGCGAGGAATACGAGATCGCCGCGACCTTCGGACCGGACGGCGTGGCCCTCTGGGTGGACGGCAACCTCGTGGACTCCGATGATCTTGCAGTCAGCTGGGCCGGAAACGAGGAATACGTCCAGTGGGGCGGCCGCGGCTGGGGCAGCAGCACCGGCTCGCCGGGTTTCGATGCGCCGTTCGAGGGCACGATCTCGGACAAGCAGATCTACGCCCAGGTCCTCACCGCGTCGCAGATCGCCGGGCTGGCCTCGTCCTCGAGCGGCTCGAACAACGCGCCGGTGCCGGGTGACGACACCATCCTCGTGGACGAGGACGGCAAGGTGAACTTCGCGCCGCTCACGAACGACACCGATCCGGACGGCGACGCCCTGGTGGTCGCCGGCATCGCCACCGCGCCCGGCAAGGGCGAGGCGGTCATCGAGGCCGATGGCACCGTGACCTACACGCCAAACCCCGATGCCAACGGATCCGACAGCTTCGAGCTCCTGATCTCGGACGGCGTCGACACCGTGACTTCGACGGTCTTTGTCGAGATCACCCCGGTGGATGACGACCCGGTCGCGGTGGACGACACCGGGACCACGGTGACGGGCAATGCTGTCAATATCGATGTCATCGCCAACGACATCGAACTCGACGGCGACGCGCTGGTGGTCACGGGTGTCAGCGGCGGCGCCGCCGGCAGCACCGTGACGATCAACGGCGACGGAACGGTGACCTACACCCCGGCGTCGGGTTTCGTCGGCGAGGACAAGTTCACCTACACCGTCTCGGATGCGGGCGGGGTCGTGACCTCGACCGCCACCGTGACCGTCACAGTCCTCGATGAGCCGAACGTGCCGCCCGTGGCGGTCGCCGACGCCATCACCGTGGACGAGGACGGCAGCGTGACCTTCCAGCCCGGTGCCAACGACACCGATGCCAACGGCGACACCGTGACGGCCTTCGCCATCGCCGTCTCGCCTGCCAACGGCAGCGCGTCGGTCGGCGCGGACGGCTCGGTCACCTACACGCCGGACGCCGACTTCAACGGCGACGACAGCTTCGAGGTGCAGGTCACCGACGGCAACGGCGGCTTCGACACCGCCACGGTGTCGGTCACGGTCACGCCGGTGAACGACGCGCCGGTGGCGGTCGATGACAGCGCCACGGTCCAGGCCGACAGTGCGATCATCATCGACCTGCTCGGCAACGACGTGGACATCGACGGCGACGTGCTGACGCTGGCGGGCCTGACCGCCACCGCGAACGGCGGGAACATCGTGGACAACGGCAACGGGACCGTGACCTACACGCCCGCGGCCGGGCAGACGGAGGACAGCTTCGACTACACCGTGACGGACGGAGAGTTCTCCGACACCGCGACGGTCAGCATCGACATAACGTCCTTCCCGACACCGGTGGTGGACCTGCCGAACGCCGTGAGCTTCGACGGCAGCAGCGGCTCGGTGATCGAACAGCCGCACGACGCGCTCTACTCGGTGCCGCAGGCGACGCTGAACTTCTCGTTCACGGCGGCCGACACCAGCGGAGCGCAGGGCCTCTTCTCGAAGGATGCCTCGGGCTTCGGCGGCGGCGGCAACCACCTCGTCATCTACCTCAACGGCTCCACCCTCGTGGCCCGCTACCAGGACGGCGGCGCCAGCGCCACGTTCCAGGTGCCGGGGATCGTCGCGGGGCAGACCTACGACGTGGCCGCGGTGTTCGGCGCAGGCGGCGCGAGCGAGCTCTACATCGACGGAGAACTCGTGGCGTCGAGCCCGCTGCAGATGGACTGGACCCAGAATATCGAGTGGATCCAGTGGGGTGGTCGCGGATGGGGCAGCTCGAGCGGCTCTTCCGGCTTCGACGCGCCGTTCGAGGGCACGATCTCGGACCGTCAGTTCTACGACACGCGCCTCGATGCGGGCCAGGTCGCGGAGCTGCACGCCGACGGGCCGCTCAACTCGCCCCCGGTCGCAGTGGACGACATCGTCTCGGTGGACGAGGACAGCTCGGTCACTTTCGACGCAGCGGCCAACGACACCGACCTCGATGGAGACACCGTCACCATCGACTCGATCGGCAGCGGGCCCGCCAACGGCAGCGCGACGATCGAGGCGGACGGGCAGGTGACCTACACGCCCGACGCGGACTTCTTCGGGACGGACACGTTCGAACTGGTGGTGAGCGACAGCAACGGCGGCACCGATACCTCGGAAGTCACCGTCACGGTAAACGGCCTCGAGGACGACCCGGAGGCGGTGAACGACGTGGCGGAGACGATCACGGACGCGCCGGTGATCATCGACGTGCTCGCGAACGACAGCGACGCCGACGGCGACCTGCTCATGGTCACCGAAACCACGACACCGGTTTCCGGCTCGGCCGAGGTCAACGGCGACGGCACGGTGACCTACACGCCCGACGCCGGGTTCGTAGGCACCGACAGCTTCGACTACACGTTGTCGGATGGCGACGGTCCCACCGCCACGGCGACGGTCACCGTCGAGGTCTCCGAGCCGTCCTCGCTGCCGACGCCGGTCTTTGAGGTCGGCGGTGTCACCGGCTTCAACGGCTCGTCGGGATCGGTCATCAACGTCGCGCCGACCCCGGATCTCGAGATCGCCGAGGGCACGATCGCCTTCTCGTTCATCGACGACAATCCGTCGGCGCGCCAGGGCCTCGTGGTCAAGGACGCCAGCGGATTCGCCGGCGGCGGCAACCACTTCGCCGCCTATATCGAGAGCGGTGACCTCAAGGTCCGTTTCCAGGACGGTGCGAACAGCGAGACCTTCGTCTTCGACATCACGGCGAACCAGGAATACGAGGTCGCGGCGGTGTTCGACGGGGACGGCGTGGAGCTCTGGATCGACGGCGTGCTGGCCGACTCCGCCCCGGGGTTCGTCATGGACTGGACCGGCAACGGCGAGTACCTGCAGGTCGGTGGCCTCGGCTGGGGCAGCGCCACGGGCGGATCGAACTTCACTAACCCGTTCTCGGGCCAGATGGCCGACGTCGCGATCTTCGACGCGGCGCTCGAAGAGGAACAGATCGGCCTTCTGGCGGCGGACTCGTCCTTCGATATCTGAGCGGGCAGGTCCCGGGCGCGCTCCGGGGCCGTGTGCCACCCAACGGCAAGATATGGCGCCTCCGGTCCCCCGGGACCGGGGGCGCCTCTTTTGAGGGCGCCCCATGACGTGGGCAGGTCATGAGGCCCCGGGGGAAAGTTATGGCGCCCGGACGCGGATGACGTCTGCGACCTGCGTGCCTTTCGCCTGCTGCTGACTGACCACTTCTGTATCTCAGGTTCGCTATTCTGTCCCCGTCACCAACCTCGGCCAAGGTTGGTGACGGGGCGGTGTTTGGCGTCTGAGCCTTGTGGCCTGACCACGTCTGCTAGCGAGCCAGCACCGTCTCTCTTTCATCGTCTCGAACAGTTGGAAGCGGCCATCAGGACCGCGGAGCAGAAGGAAGAGAGCATGAACACGGTATCACCCGAACGCGTCATCGGCATAGACGTCTCTCGTGACTGGCTGGACATCCATTGCCTGCCGGGTGGTGAACGCTTTCGATTGCCGAACGCGCCGGAGGGCCATGCACAGGCGGTGACCATGGCTCGCCGGCAAGGCGCCCTGGTGTGCTTTGAGGCCACCGGTGGTCAGGAGTGGCGGCTATGGGCAGCGCTCGACGCGGCAGAAATCGTCACGCGACAATTACCGCCAGCGCAGATCAAAGCCTTTGCCGCCAGCCGCGGGACCCGGGCCAAGACGGACCGCATCGACGCGGAGCTCATCGCCCGTTTCATGGTGTTCCGACCGGATGCCGGACGTAGCCATCCCGCCGGAAAGGTGCGTGGTCTCAGAGCGT
>NZ_FOAI01000009.1 GCF_900109705.1 Roseivivax marinus
GACGTGACCGGCACCGTGACGCTGCCCGAGGGCACCGAGATGGTCATGCCGGGCGACAACCTGAAGTTCGGCGTCGAGCTGATCGCGCCGATCGCGATGGAAGACGGCCTGCGCTTCGCCATCCGCGAAGGCGGCCGCACCGTCGGCTCGGGCGTGGTCTCCAAGATCATCGAGTGATCGGGTAACCGGTCTCTCGATGCCCCGGGCAACGTTCCGGGGCACCCCTCCGCCGCCGTCGCGTCCTTCGGAACGCGGCGCCGGTGTAAAAAGAATACGGGCCGACGGCCCGGCCAGGCCCCGGATCACGTCCGGGGCCACGCCGGTCCGGAGGTCCGATGCGGGTTCGACGAAGGGGCAGGGTGGTCTTGCTCCCTCCTCTCAACTCTCACCTGACCGATGAAGGCCAGAGACATGCAAAGCCAGAACATTCGCATCCGGCTCAAGGCGTTCGATTACCGCGTGCTGGATGCCAGCACGCAGGAGATCGTGAACACCGCCAAGCGGACCGGTGCCGACGTGCGCGGGCCGATCCCGCTGCCGAACAAGATCGAGCGGTTCACCGTCCTGCGTGGTCCCCACGTGAACAAGAAGTCGCGCGACCAGTGGGAGATCCGGACCCACAAGCGCCTTCTCGACATTGTCGATCCGACCCCGCAGACCGTGGACGCGCTGATGAAGCTCGACCTCGCTGCCGGCGTCGACGTCGAAATCAAGGTGTAAAGGAGGGCAATGACCATGCGCTCTGGTATCATCGCAAAGAAGGTCGGGATGACCCGGATCTTCCAGGACGACGGGAAGCAAGTCCCCGTGACCGTCCTGCAACTCGACAAGCTTCAGGTCGTCGCACAGCGCACCGTCGACGCACACGGCTACTCGGCCGTGCAGCTCGGCTGCGGCACGATCAAGGCCAAGAACGTCTCCAAGCCCATGCGCGGCCACTTCGCGATCGCGAAGGTCGAGCCCAAGCGCAAGGTCGCGGAGTTCCGCGTCGCGCCCGAGAACCTGATCGAGGTCGGTGAGGAAATCACCGCCGACCACTACTTCGAAGGTCAGTTCGTGGACGTGTCCGGCACCTCGATCGGTAAAGGCTTCGCCGGCCCGATGAAGCGCCACAACTTCGGCGGTCTGCGGGCGTCGCACGGTGTGTCGATCTCGCACCGTTCGCACGGCTCCACCGGCCAGTGTCAGGACCCCGGCAAGGTGTTCAAGGGCAAGAAGATGGCCGGCCACATGGGCGCTGCCCGGGTGACCACGCAGAACCTGCAGGTCGTGAAGACGGACGCGGATCGCGGCCTCATCATGATCAAGGGTGCGGTTCCCGGCGCCAAGGGCGGCTGGGTGACGATCAAGGACGCGGTCAAGAAACCGACGCCCGAGAACATCATCCTGCCCGCGGCCCTGAAGTCGGCTGCCGACGAGGCCAAGCGCCTCGCCGAGGAAGCCGCCAAGCAGGCCGAGGAAGAGGCCCGCGCTGCAGAGGAGGCCCGCCTCGCGGAGGAAGCCGCCCAGCAGGAGCAGGCGCTGAAGGAAGCCGAGGCCGAAATCTCCGAAGAGTCGGCCGAGACCGACAACTCGGACGCCGAGAAGAAGGACGGTGAGGCATGAAACTCGACGTGATCAAACTGGACGGCGAGACCGCCGGGTCGGTGGATCTCGCGGACGAGATCTACGATCTCGAGCCGCGCGCCGACATCCTGCACCGTGTCGTGCGCTGGCAGCGCAACAAGGCGATGCAGGGCACCCACTCGACGCTGGGTCGCTCGGAGGTCAGCTACTCGACCAAGAAGATCTACCGCCAGAAGGGCACCGGTGGCGCACGCCACGGCGACCGCGGCGCGCCGATCTTCCGGAAGGGCGGCATCTACAAGGGCCCGAAGCCGCGCAGCCACGCGCACGACCTTCCCAAGAAGGTTCGTCAGCTCGGCCTCAAGCACGCGCTGTCCTCGAAGGCCCGCGCCGGCAACCTGGTCGTGATCGACTCGGCCGAGACCGACGGCAAGACCAAGTCGCTCGCCAAGGCGATCAAGGATCTGGGCTGGAAGCGTGCGCTGGTCATCGACGGCGCCGAGGTCAATGACGGCTTCGCCCGTGCCGCGGCGAACATCGACGGTCTGGACGTCCTGCCGTCGATGGGCGCGAACGTCTACGACATCCTCAAGCGGGACACCCTGGTGATCACCCGCGCGGGGATCGAAGCTCTGGAGGCTCGTCTGAAATGAGCGCGAAGGCAGAACATTACGACGTGATCCGCCGCCCGGTCATCACCGAGAAGTCGACCATGACGTCCGAGGACAACGGCGTCGTCTTCGAGGTGGCGATGGACTCGACCAAGCCGCAGATCCGCGACGCGGTCGAGGCTCTGTTCGGCGTCAAGGTGAAGGCGGTCAACACGCTGATCCACAAGGGCAAGGTGAAGCGCTTCCGCGGCCAGAAGGGCCGTCGCGCCGACACCAAGAAGGCCTATGTGACGCTCGTCGAGGGCAACACCATCGACGTGACCACCGGTCTCTGATCTGGCCCCTCGGGGCTGATGGACCCGGGCGGCCCCTGCAGCGATGCGGGGGCCGTCCTGCTTCTGACGAAGGCCCGCCGCGGGCAATTGTCACGCGTCGGCCCGCCGGTTCGACCGGACCGCGACATCCCCTCTGGACGTGTCGCTGCCGCCGCGTTAGAAGCCCCCGATCGCGCGGCCCGGGATTCGCTCCCGGGCCGCGCGACCATTCTACCACCGGGGACCTTCGGGGCCCTACATCCGACGACCGGGTTCGCCCGGTCCGAACATAGGCGGGGCGCCCATCCGGGGCCGCTTCGCCGTCTGCAAACGGAAGACAGAAAGCATGGCACTCAAGTCGTACAAGCCGACGACGCCGGGCCAGCGCGGGCTGGTGCTGATCGACCGTTCGGAGCTGTGGAAAGGACGTCCGGTCAAGTCCCTCACCGAGGGTCTGACCAAGAAGGGCGGCCGCAACAACACCGGACGGATTACCGCGCGTCGTCGCGGCGGCGGGGCAAAGCGCCTCTACCGGATCGTCGATTTCAAGCGCAACAAGTTCGACGTCAACGGCACCGTGGCGCGGATCGAATACGATCCCAACCGCACCGCCTTCATCGCGCTCGTCCAGTATGACGACGGCGAACAGGCCTACATCCTCGCGCCCCAGCGCCTCGCCATCGGCGATCGCGTGGTTTCGGGCTCGCGCGTGGACATCAAGCCCGGCAACGCGATGCCGTTCTCGGGCATGCCGATCGGCACGATCGTTCACAACATCGAGCTGAAGCCCGGCAAGGGCGGTCAGATCGCACGCGCCGCGGGCACCTACGCCCAGTTCGTCGGCCGGGACGGTGGCTACGCCCAGATCCGCCTGTCCTCGGGCGAGCTTCGCCTCGTGCGCCAGGAATGCATGGCGACGGTCGGCGCGGTCTCGAACCCCGACAACTCGAACCAGAACTTCGGCAAGGCCGGCCGTATGCGCCACCTTGGCAAGCGTCCGTCGGTTCGCGGTGTCGTGATGAACCCGATCGACCACCCGCACGGTGGTGGTGAGGGCCGGACCTCGGGTGGTCGTCACCCGGTCAGCCCGTGGGGCAAGCCGACCAAGGGTCACCGTACGCGGGACACCAACAAGGCTTCGCAGAAGCTCATCATTCGCTCGCGTCACGCTCGGAAGAAGGGTCGCTAACACATGACACGTTCCGTCTGGAAGGGTCCTTTCGTCGACGCCTACGTCCTGAAGAAGGCCGAGGCATCGCGCGAGTCGGGCCGCAACGAAGTCATCAAGATCTGGTCGCGCCGGTCGACCATCCTGCCGCAGTTCGTCGGTCTCACCTTCGGCGTCTACAACGGCCACAAGCATGTGCCCGTCAACGTCACCGAGGACATGATCGGCCAGAAGTTCGGTGAATACTCGCCCACCCGCACCTACTACGGGCACGCGGCGGACAAGAAAGCGAAGAGGAAATAAGCCATGGGCAAGGATAAGAATCCCCGCCGCGTGGCGGATAACGAGGCGATGGCGAAGCTGCGCATGCTCCGCACCTCGCCGCAGAAGCTGAACCTCGTCGCGGCGCTCATTCGTGGCAAGAAGGTGGATCGTGCCCTGAACGACCTGACCTTCTCGAAGAAGCGTATCGCCGAGGACGTCCGCAAGTGCCTTCAGTCGGCCATCGCGAACGCCGAGAACAACCACGGTCTCGACGTCGACGAACTGATCGTCGCAGAGGCCTATGTCGGCAAGAACCTGGTCATGAAGCGCGGGCGTCCCCGGGCACGTGGCCGCTTCGGCCGCATTCTCAAGCCGTTCTCGGAAATCACCATCAAGGTGCGTCAGGTCGAGGAGCAAGCCTAATGGGTAACAAGACCAATCCGATCGGGATGCGCCTCCAGGTCAACCGCACCTGGGACAGCCGCTGGTATGCCGACACCAAGGACTACGGCAACCTGCTGCTGGAAGACCTGCGCATCCGCGAGTTCATCCACGAAGAGTGCAAGCAGGCGGGCGTCGCCCGCGTGATCATCGAGCGTCCGCACAAGAAGTGCCGCGTCACGGTGCACGCAGCGCGTCCGGGCGTCATCATCGGCAAGAAGGGCGCGGACATCGAGACGCTCCGCAAGAAGCTTGCCTCGATGACCGCATCCGAGCTGCACCTCAACATCGTCGAGGTCCGCAAGCCCGAGCTCGACGCGCGCCTCGTGGGCGAGAACATCGCCCAGCAGCTCGAGCGCCGGGTGTCGTTCCGCCGTGCCATGAAGCGCTCGGTGCAGAACGCCATGCGCATGGGCGCCCAGGGCATCCGTGTGAACGTGTCGGGCCGTCTCGGCGGCGCCGAGATCGCACGGACCGAGTGGTACCGCGAAGGCCGCGTACCGCTGCACACGCTGCGTGCCGACATCGACCACGCGAATGTCGAGGCGGTCACGCCCTACGGCATCATCGGGATCAAGGTCTGGATCTTCAAAGGCGAGATCATGGAGCACGATCCCCAGGCACGCGATCGCAAGTCGCAGGAAATCCAGGACGGACCCGCACCGCGTGGCGGCCCCGGCCGTCGGTAAGGAGGGCTGAGACATGCTTCAACCTAAGCGTACCAAGTACCGCAAGCAGCAGAAGGGCCGGATCAAGGGCGAAGCCAAGGGCGGCTCCGACCTGAACTTCGGCACCTTCGGCCTGAAGGCGACCCAGCCCGAGCGCGTCACCGCGCGCCAAATCGAGGCAGCTCGTCGTGCCATGACGCGTCACATGAAGCGTCAGGGCCGTGTCTGGATCCGCATCTTCCCGGACGTGCCCGTGTCGGCCAAGCCGATCGAGGTCCGGATGGGTAAAGGTAAGGGTTCGGTCGACCGCTGGGCCTGCAAGGTCAAGCCGGGCCGCGTGATGTTCGAGATCGACGGCGTGGGTGAGGAAGTGGCGCGCGAGGCGCTGCGCCTGGCCTCCATGAAGCTGCCGATCAAGACCCGCGTCGTTCAGCGCGAAGACTGGTAAGGGATCGCGGCGGACATTAGGTGTTCGCCCGACGGGGCCCCCGGTGGAAACGCCGGGGGCCCTTTTCTGTCTGACGGGGGACGCGATGCAACTCTACACCGTTCGGTTCCGCGGCACCGGCGTGCCGGTTGTGACGCCCGAGGGTGCCGCGCGGGCGTTCGAGGTGTCCGTGACGCTCAATGCCACCGGCGAGGAGGCGGCCGAGGCGCGGGCGCGGCTCGACGTCTACCGCGAATGGACGTCGCGGGGCTGGGGCGCAGAGGCGAGCGGCGCGCTGCCCGACCTCGCGGTGCTCGCGCTCGAACGTGTGTCATCGCTGCGCGCGCCGTTCACCGCCAAGGGCGTGGGCGACATCGTGCCCCTCCACGACGGCTGACGCACCCCGTTCCGTTCGGCGCGGCCCTGCGCTAGGGAGGCGGCAACCGCCAGCCAGCCCGGAGAGCCCCCATGGCCGACATCCGCTCCCTCTTCGCGACCCGCCTCTACCGCGCGCGCCTGTCCGATTTCGATCCGCAGGTGGACGCGCGCGAACTCGAAGCGTCGTGCCTGTCCATCGCCGAGGACGACGAGGCCGGCCAGGACTGGTGCAAGGAGAACGGGTATCCCGGCTACACCTCCTATGCCTCGCTGACCGATTTGCCGTGGCGCTTCCCGATCTTCGCCGACGTGGTGAAGGCGCTCGACAAGCACGTGATGGCGTTCGCCGAAGACCTTCAACTCGATCTGGGCGAGAAGGGCCTCCGGCTCGAGGATATCTGGATCAACGTGCTGCCCGAGGGCGGCAGCCACGGCAGCCACATCCACCCGCATTCGGTGATCTCGGGCACGACCTACGTGGCGATGCCCGATGGCACCAGCGCGCTCAAGCTCGAGGACCCGCGCCTGCCGATGATGATGGCCGCGCCGACGCGCGAAAAGGACTGCCGCGAAGAGCTCAAGAGCTTCGTCTATGTGGCCCCTCAGGCGGGGGACGTGATGCTGTGGGAAAGCTGGCTGCGCCACGAGGTGCCGATGAACATGGCCGAGGACGACCGCATCAGCGTCTCTTTCAACTATGCATGGGAATAAGGCGCCCTGATGCAGCGGTGCGCGCACGCGGATTAACCTTCGGGCGCGGCGCTTAGTCCGTTTTGAGATTTCGGCAAGCTTCCGTAGCATAATTTTCACGAGGGATCGTGAAGGTGTTACGGAGGGTATCCGATGATGAGTGTTTCGAAGGGACTGGCCGTTATCGCGGCAGGATTGGCCCTGTCGCCCGTGGCGGCAGTGGCTCAGAACATCGAGTGGATCAACGCGGTGGCCGTGATCGCCGAGGACCGCGAGGGGATGGAGTTGCACCTGCGCGCCGACGAGGTGACCGATGACCTCTCGCGCGCCCGCGTCATGCGCGGGATCTGCGACCATTTCCTCCCGTCCGCCGTGCCGCTCATCAAGGAACTGACCAAGGTGCAGGAGCCGGACTTCGTGAAGGTGCGGATCACTACCCGCGCGTGGGAACAGGTCCTGGGTGCCGGCGGCCGGTGGGAGGCTACGTTCGCCATCGAGAACGCGACCTGCGGCGATGAGGATATCGCCAGCCGTCGCACCATGTCGCCTTCGGCGCTCCACTTGCGCTAAAGTCAGGGGCAGGGGGCTCGAACTGGCCCCCCTCCTCACGGTGCCGCTCGAACGTCGCGTGCCGCGAAGAGGCTAGGTGGGACCGTCGTTGCGGCCCGTCTGCCGGCATCGTCGCGCCCGCGCGCGACGTGCCGGCAATCGAGTCTTGCGTTCTTCTCCTTATCCGTCTAATGGGGCCGCTCATCCACGGACTCCACCGGAATCAGGGTGACCCTCGCGCATAGGGCAGGGGCCCTCCGGTGATGTTGAGAAGAAAGGGGCGACATGAACGCCAGCGAACTCCGTGACAAGACCCCGGATCAGCTCCGGGATCAGCTTGTCCAGCTCAAGAAGGAGGCCTTCAACCTCCGCTTCCAGCAGGCCACCGGCCAGATGGAAAATACCGCGCGCATGCGCACGGTCCGCCGCGACGTGGCGCGGATCAAGACCGTCCTGAACGAAAAGGCCGCGTCCGCGGCCGCGACCGAGTAAGAGGAAACGACACATGCCCAAGCGCATCCTGCAAGGCACCGTGACCTCGACCGCCAACGCACAGACGGTGACGGTCTCGGTCGAACGCCGCTTCAAGCACCCGGTGCTTCAGAAGACGATCAAGAAGTCGAAGAAGTACCGTGCCCATGACGAGGACAACAGCACCCAGGTCGGTGCCTCGGTCCTCATCCGCGAATGTGCGCCGAAGTCCAAGACCAAGCGGTGGGAAGTGATGACCCCCGCGATGATCGAGGAGCAGAAGGCCCAGCACGAAGAGCTTGCCCGGATGGAGCGCGAACGCGCCGAAGCCAAGCAGGCCGAAGCCCAAGGCGCCGAGTGACGGTGCCGACCGCGTCCCCAGCGGGGGCCCGGACTTTTCAGTCGAAACCCCGGAGAGTTAACGAGAACAGCTCCGGAAGGTCGGGAGAAACCACATGATCCAGATGCAGACCAATCTGGATGTCGCTGACAATTCGGGCGCCCGAAAAGTTCAGTGCATCAAGGTTCTGGGTGGCTCCAAGCGCAAGTACGCATCCGTGGGCGACATCATCGTCGTCTCGGTCAAGGAAGCCATCCCGCGCGGTCGCGTGAAGAAGGGCGACGTCCGCAAGGCTGTCGTCGTGCGCACCGCCAAGGAGGTCCGCCGTGAGGACGGGACCGCCATCCGTTTTGATCGCAATGCCGCGGTGATCCTCAACAACTCGGGCGAGCCTGTCGGCACCCGTATCTTCGGCCCCGTCGTGCGCGAGCTCCGGGCGAAAAACTTCATGAAGATCATCTCGCTGGCCCCGGAGGTGCTCTGATGGCTGCGAAACTCAAGAAGGGTGACAAGGTCGTCGTCCTTGCCGGCAAGGACAAGGGCAAGGAAGGTACGATCCAGCAGGTCATGCCGAAGGAAGGCAAGGCCGTGGTCGAGGGCGTCAACATGGCGATTCGCCACCAGCGCCAGACCCAGTCGAACCAGGGCGGGCGCCAGCCCAAGGCTCTGCCGATCGACATCTCGAACCTCGCCTTCGTCGACGCCAAAGGCAAGCCGACCCGCGTGGGCTTCCGCATGGAAGGCGACAAGAAGGTCCGCTTCGCCAAGACCACGGGGGACGTGATCGATGCTTGATACCGCGAACTACACCCCGCGTCTGCGTCAGCAGTTCCGCGAAGAGATCCGCGCCAAGCTCAAGGAAGAGTTCGGCTACACGAACGACATGCAGATCCCGCGTCTGGACAAGATCGTGCTCAACATCGGCTGTGGTGCCGAGGCGGTGCGCGATTCCAAGAAGGCGAAATCGGCTCAGGAAGACCTGACCAAGATCGCCGGCCAGCACGCCGTGGTGACCAAGGCGAAGAAGTCGATCGCAGGCTTCCGCGTCCGCGAAGAAATGCCGCTCGGTGCGAAGGTGACCCTGCGCGGTGACCGGATGTACGAATTTCTCGACCGGCTGATCACCATCGCGATGCCGCGCATCCGCGACTTCCGCGGCGTGAAGCCCAGCTTCGACGGCCGCGGCAACTTCGCGATGGGTCTGAAGGAGCACATCGTCTTCCCCGAGATCGAGTTCGACAAGGTCGACGAGGTCTGGGGCATGGACATCATCATCGCCACCACGGCGAAGACCGATGCCGAAGGCAAGGCGCTGCTGAAGAACTTCAACATGCCGTTCACGAGCTGAAGGGAAACGAGACATGGCTAAGAAATCCATGGTCGAACGTCAGAAGAAGCGTGAGCGGCTCGTTGCACAATACGCCGCCAAGCGCGCTTCTCTGAAAGAGATCGCAAACGACGAAGCGAAGCCGATGGAAGAGCGGTTCAAGGCACGCCTGAAGCTGGCGCAGCTGCCCCGCAATTCCTCGCCGACGCGTCTGAACAACCGCTGTCAGCTGACGGGGCGTCCGCACGCCTATTACCGCAAGCTGAAGATCAGCCGGATCATGCTGCGCGACCTGGGCAACCAGGGTCTGCTGCCCGGCATGGTCAAGTCGAGCTGGTAAGGAGGGGCTGACATGAACGATCCTATCGGCGATATGCTCACCCGCATCCGCAACGCCGGCATGCGTGGCAAATCCACCGTCTCGACGCCGGCCTCCAAGCTGCGCGCCTGGGTTCTCGACGTGCTCGCGGACGAAGGCTACATCCGCGGCTACGAGAAGATGACCGGCAAGGACGGTCACCCGGCACTGGAAATCTCGCTCAAGTACTACGAGGGCGAGCCGGTGATCCGCGAGCTGAAGCGCGTCTCCAAGCCCGGCCGCCGCGTCTATCTCGGCGTCCAGAACATCCCGCAGGTCCGCCAGGGTCTCGGCATCTCGGTCGTGTCCACGCCCAAGGGCGTGATGAGCGATCACGCTGCCCGTGCCCAGAACGTCGGCGGCGAAGTGCTCTGCACGGTATTCTAAGGAGGACACCTGATGTCTCGTATTGGTAAAAGGCCGGTCGAGCTGCCCTCGGGTGTATCCGCATCCATGTCGGGCCAGACGATCGAGGTGAAGGGGCCGAAAGGCACCCAGACGTTCACCGCGACCGACGACGTGACGATCGCGATCGACGACAGCTCGGTGACCGTGTCGCCGCGCGGCAAGTCGAAGCGGGCGCGCCAGCAGTGGGGCATGACCCGCACGATCGTCGCCAACCTCGTCCACGGGGTCCAGAACACCTTCAAGAAGGAGCTGGAGATCCAGGGCGTGGGTTACCGGGCACAGGTTCAGGGCAACGTCCTGAAGCTGAACCTCGGCCTGTCGCACGACGTCGAATTCCCCATTCCGGAAGGGATCACCATCACCGCGGCGAAGCCGACCGAACTCACCGTCGAAGGCCACGACCTTCAGCAGGTGGGGCAGGTGGCCTCGAACATCCGCGACTGGCGGCGGCCGGAGCCCTACAAGGGCAAAGGCATCCGCTACAAGGGTGAGTACATCTTCCAGAAGGAAGGCAAGAAGAAGTAAGGACGGCGAACATGGCATACGACAAGAGAGTGCAGTTCCTGAAGCGCCGTCTGCGCGTCCGGAACAAGCTGCGCGCGGTGAACGAGGGGCGGATGCGCCTTTCGGTCCACCGTTCCAACAAGAACATCTCGGCGCAGCTGATCGACGACGTGAACGGCGTGACCGTCGCCTCGGCCTCCACGCTCGAGAAAGAGTTCGGCGTGGTCGGCAAGAACTCCGTGGAAGCGGCCGCCAAGATCGGCGCCGCGATCGCGGAGCGGGCCAAGAAGGCCGGCGTCGAGGAAGCCTACTTCGACCGGGGCGGCTTCCTGTTCCACGGCCGCGTGAAGGCGGTTGCGGACGCGGCCCGCGAGGCGGGTCTCAAGATCTGATGGCGGAGGCGGGGCGCGATGCGCGTCCCGCCCTCGCCCGGTTCCGGCGCTTCAGCGCAGGAGCCACGGCGCAGACGGCCCGCGGGCCGTCTCGATGATCGGGGGGCGCCCGCGCTACGGCCCGGGTCCCACTTCGATTGGACCGAGAAGCGGCGCGCAACGCGCCCATGACGGAACAAAGGATGCCTAATGGCAGAACGTGACAACAGACGGGGCGGCCGTCGCGACCGCGACGAAGCGCCCGAATTCGCAGATCGCCTGGTCGCGATCAACCGCGTCTCGAAGACGGTGAAGGGCGGCAAGCGCTTCGGCTTCGCGGCACTCGTCGTCGTGGGCGACCAGAAGGGCCGCGTCGGCTTCGGCAAGGGCAAGGCTAAGGAGGTCCCCGAGGCCATCCGCAAGGCGACCGAGCAGGCCAAGCGCAAGATGATGCGCGTGCCGCTGCGCGAGGGCCGGACCCTGCACCACGACATCGAGGGTCGCCACGGCGCGGGCCGCGTCGTGATGCGCACGGCGCCGCAAGGTACCGGGATCATCGCCGGTGGTCCCATGCGTGCTGTGTTCGAGATGCTCGGCGTCCAGGACGTCGTGGCGAAGTCGAACGGCTCGCAGAACCCCTACAACATGATCCGTGCCACGCTCGAAGGCCTCGGCCGCCTGCAGTCGCCGCGCCACGTCGCGCAGCGTCGCGGCAAGAAGGTCTCGGATATCCTTCCCAAGCGCGAGGAGAACAACCCGCAGGCGGAAGGCGATCACGTGCGCGTGTCGGAGGAGGCGTAACCCATGGCCAAGACCATTGTCGTCAAGCAGATCGGCTCGCCGATCCGCCGCCCCGCCATCCAGCGCCAGACGCTGATCGGCCTCGGGCTGAACAAAATGCACAAGACCCGCGAGCTCGAGGACACCCCCTCGATCCGCGGCATGATCCGCAAGATCCCCCACCTCGTCGAGATCGTCGAAGAGCGGGGCTGAGCCCAGAAAATCTTATTTAAGATTTTTGCGCCCCTTCGGCCTTCCGGCCGGAGGGGTTCTTATTTGTGCTTTACCGTCCTGCGCCGGGAAGCGGCACGATCTTAATTGAGATCGTGCCCGGCGGAGCGCCTCAGATCTGGACGACGATCTTGCCGAAATGCGCGCCCGACTCCTCGTGCCGGAAGGCGTCGGCAAGATCCTGAAGTGGGAATGCCCGGTCGAGGATCGGCTTGAGGCCCGTCGTCTCCATGCCCCTGACCATGTCGGCCTGGTGCGCGCGGCTGCCGACGATCAGCCCCTGCAGGACCTGATGCTTGGCCATCAGCTTGGCTGTGGGGATCTCGCCCGCGCGGCCGGTAAGGACGCCGATCAGGGCCATGTGCCCACCGATCCGGCAGGCCGAGATCGACTGCGCCAGTGTCGCCGGTCCGCCGACCTCGACCACGTGGTCGACGCCACGCCCACCGGTCATCCCGGCGATCGTCTCGCCCCACGTCTCGTCCTCGCTGTAGTTGACCACGGCGTGGGCGCCCAGTTCCCGCAGGCGCTCCGCCTTCTGGTCCGACGAGGTCGTCGCGAAGACCCGGGCGCCCATGGCGCGGGCGATCTGGAGCGCGTAGATGGACACGCCGCCGGTGCCCAGCACCAGCACGTCGTCTCCCGCCTTCAGACCGCCGTCGACCACCAGGGCGCGCCACGCGGTCAGACCGGCCGTGGTGATCGTCGCGGCCTCCTCGTGGCTCCAGCCGATGGGCGACCGGGTGAAGGACGTGGCGGGCGCGACCACGACCTCGCGGGCGAAGCCGTCGATGCCGTCGCCGGGGGTGGTGGTGAAGTCGGCGATGGGCGGCGGTCCGTCGTGCCAGCCGGGGAAGAACGTCGACACCACGGCGTCGCCCGCCGCAAACTCGGTCACGCCGTCGCCCACGGCCTCGACCTCGCCGGCGCCGTCCGACATCGGAATGCGGCCGTCCTCGCTGGGCATGGCGCCCGACACGATGCCGTAATCGTGGAAGTTCAGCGACGAGGCGCGCACCCGCACCCGGATCTCGCCAGGGCCGGGATCGCCGGGGTCGTCCATGTCTGTGAGGGTCAGCTTGTCGAGGCCACCGGGGGCCTTGAGGGTCATGGCTTTCATCTGCCGTCTCCGGTTCCGTGGGAATGGAGGGCAGGTAACCGCGCAGGGCGCGGGTTCAACCGGCCCCGCCCGCATCGGGGCAGGGCCGGTCGGGATCAGGCCGCGCGGCGTCCGCGGCGGGGACGGCGATTGCGGGCGGGCTGGCCGCCTCCGCCGCCGTTGCCACCCCCATTGCCACCGCCGCCGCCCGAGCGGCGCCGACCGCGGCCACCGCCGCCGCCGGGCTTCTTGCCGCGGCCTTCGGACGGGGCACCGGCCCACGGCTCGCCGCCGGCCACGGGGATCGCCTTGCCCATGACCTTCTCGATGTCGCGCAGCTCGCCCATCTCGGCGGGCGCACAAAATGCAACGGCGGCGCCGTCGCGGCCCGCGCGGGCGGTCCGGCCGATGCGGTGGACGTAGTTGTCCGGCACGTTCGGCAGGTCGTAGTTGTAGACGTGGCGCACCTCGGGCACGTCGATGCCGCGCGCGGCCACGTCGGTCGCGACCAGCACGCGCAGGTCACCGGCGCGGAAGCCGCGCAGCGCGCGCTCACGCTGACCCTGGCTCTTGTTGCCGTGCACCGACGCGGCGGAGAAGCCCGCGCGGTCCAGCGTCTTCATCAGCCGCTCGGCCCCGTGCTTGGTGCGCGCGAAGACCAGCGCCGATTCGTCGCGGTGCTTGCTCAGCATGTCGATCAGCAGGCCGGTTTTCTCGGTCTGCTCGATGAAGTGCACGCTCTGCGTGATCTTGTCGGCGGGCTTGCCGGGAGGGGCTGTCTCGATCCGGACCGGGTCGGTCAGGTAGGCGTTCGCGATCTCGGTCATCTGCTTGGGCATGGTGGCCGAGAACAGCATGGTCTGACGCTCGGCCGGCAGCAGAGGCGCGATCTTGCGCAGCGCGTGGATGAAGCCGAGGTCGAGCATCTGGTCCGCCTCGTCGAGGACGAGGAACCGGGTTTCCGACAGCGACACCGAACCGCGGTCTAGCAGGTCGATGAGGCGGCCGGGTGTCGCGACGAGCAGGTCGCAGCCGCGTCCGAGCCGCTGCTCCTGCGGCCGGATCGAGGCGCCGCCCACGACCAGTTCGACCCGGATCTGAGTGCCGGCGGCGTAGGCGCGCAGGTTGTCGAGGATCTGCTTGGCCAGTTCCCGGGTGGGCGCGAGGATCAGGCCGCGCGTGGTCTTGGGCGCGGGCCGGCCCTCCATCCGCATGAGCGCGGAGGTCAGCGGCAGACCGAAGGCCGCGGTCTTGCCGGTTCCGGTCTGGGCAAGGCCCATGACATCGCGGCCGTTCATGGCCTCGGGGATGGCCTTGGTCTGGATCGGGGTCGGGTCGGTGATGCCCATCTCTTCGAGATTGCGGGCGAGGCGGGGCGGCAGCCCCAGCATGTCAAAATCCAAGGGATCGTCCTGTGATGCGACGGCACACCGCGCGCGCCGACGAAAGAAAAAGAGGCGCTGCCGGCGAAAGGGCAGAGCGGTCGCGTTCGGGCTCGCCTGGCGGACGGCACGAAGGGCCGGCTGCAAGCGTCGGACCCCCGCGTGAATTGGGAACCTGTTCGGGATGGTTGCGCTGCGCCTCGGGGATGTCGCATCCCACGTCTACGGGCGGCACCTGCTCACGCGGCAGGTCTGGCGCATGGGTGCAGATAGCCATGTGAACCTTGAAAGTCAATGACCGCCGGTTTGGCTTCCCGCGGAGTGACCCTACGCCCTCTCTCTCAGGTTGCTGACCAGTGCGTCGACAATCCAGATCGCTGTGGTGAGCGGAATATCGGCTTCAAACTGCCCGATCCGATAGCGCTTTCGATGATCCATCCTCTGTAAGGGGTATCGAAACAGGCTCCCGTGTTTTGCGTGTCGCTCGGAAAACCATTGCAGCGCCTTGCGCGGGTCCTCGATGCCTTGTCCGATGTCTGAATTATCCGGGACGCCCATCTCACGAAGCCACCGCTCATCGTCGATACCCATCCGCTTGAAGGGTTCTGCGATGTCGTCTCGCTGACCGCGCAACAGGGTCTTCCAGTTCGACCGGACCCGCTTCGTCACGGATTTCATGAGCTCGGGGTCGTGAAGCTCTAGTTCGTCATAAAGCTTGAGAAGATCGTGACCGAAGACTTTGTTCAGAGTTTCTTCGGAAAACAGACGCATCCTCAACTGCGCCTTCAGTGACAACTCCAAAGCGTGGGCCGCGAGATAGTCCAAGGGCGCGGAAACCCGCGCCGACTGATCCGGAGCGTCTCTGAGAGTGATGGCAGCATCCCGGAAGCTCTCAGCCATGGTGTGGAACCCGATGGCCGCCCCTTTCGATCCAGCGTTTTCGTCGGTCACCTGCTCACGCCTCCAACGTCTTGATCCTATGCCTGAGCGCGTCTATACGCACCCGGCGGTTCCATCCGGGAGCTGCGACTCAATCACGTCAAGCCGTGGTCGGCCCAAACTCGCTTCGGGGGCCGCATCCGGCAAGGAGAAGCGACATGAAACTGAACGAACTGCGCGACAACGACGGCGCGATGCAGCGCAAGAAGCGCATCGCGCGCGGCCCGGGCTCCGGCAAGGGCAAGATGGGCGGCCGCGGCATCAAGGGCCAGAAGTCCCGCTCGGGTGTGGCCATCAACGGCTACGAAGGCGGCCAGATGCCGCTCTACCAGCGTCTGCCCAAGCGCGGCTTCACCAAGCCGAACCGCAAGAAATTCGCCGTCGTCAACCTCGGCATGATCGACAAGTTCGTCATCGCGGGCAAGATCGACGCCGGCCAGCCGGTGACCGAGGATGTCCTCGTCGCCTCGGGCCTCGTGCGCCGCAAGCTTGACGGCATCCGCGTGCTTGCCAAGGGCGAACTGTCCAAGCCGGTGAACCTCGAAGTCACGGGCGCCTCCAAATCGGCCGTCGATGCGGTCGAGAAGGCGGGTGGGTCGCTCAAGGTCGCGACCGCGGCAGCGGCCGAATAAGGAGTTGTGGGCGACCGCGTCGCCCATTACACCTCCGACGAGTTTTCCGACGCCGCCCCGAGCTCGAAAACGCTCGCGGGCGGCGTTCGTCTGAAAAAGAAGGGCGCTTCATGGCATCCGCAGTCGAACAGATGGCCGCCAACACGAGTTGGGCGGCTCTGGGCAAGGCCACCGACCTCCGCAACCGCATCCTCTACACGCTGGCGCTGCTGTGCATCTTCCGGCTGGGCACGTTCATCCCGGTTCCGGGCATCGACGGCGTCGCGCTGCGCGATTTCATGGAAGGCGCGGCTGCCGGGATCGGCGGCATCCTCACCATGTTCACCGGCGGCGCGCTGGGGCGGATGGGCATCTTCGCCCTGGGCATCATGCCCTACATCTCGGCCTCGATCATCGTTCAGCTGCTGGCCTCGATGGTGCCCGCGCTCGAACAGCTCAAGAAAGAGGGCGAGCAGGGCCGCAAGAAGATCAACCAGTATACGCGCTATGGCACCGTTCTGCTTGCGACCTTCCAGGCCTACGGCCTCGCCGTGTCGCTCGAGGCGGGTGACCTTGTGACCGATCCGGGCTGGTACTTCCGCGCGGCCACCGTGATCACCCTCGTGGGCGGCACCATGTTCCTGATGTGGCTGGGCGAGCAGATCACCCAGCGGGGCATCGGCAACGGCATCTCGCTCATCATCTTCGTCGGCATCATCGCCGAGGTGCCCGCCGCGCTGGCGCAGTTCCTCGCCTCGGGTCGCTCGGGCGCGATCAGCCCGGCCGTCATCATCGCCGTCATACTGATGGTCGTGGCGGTGATCATGTTCGTGGTCTTCATGGAGAGGGCGCTGCGAAAGATCACCATCCAGTATCCGCGCCGCCAGGTCGGCATGAAGATGACCGAGGCGCAGAACAGCCACCTGCCGGTCAAGGTTAACCCGGCCGGCGTGATTCCCGCGATCTTCGCCTCGTCGCTGCTGCTGCTGCCGACCACGATCTCGACCTTCTCGGGCACCGATACCGGTCCCGTGATGTCGACGATCCTGGCCTATTTCGGCCCCGGCCAGCCGCTCTACCTGCTGTTCTTCGCCGCGATGATCGTGTTCTTCGCCTACTTCTACACGTTCAACGTCTCGTTCAAGCCGGACGACGTGGCCGACAACCTGAAGAACCAGAACGGCTTCGTGCCGGGCATCCGCCCCGGCAAGCGGACGGCAGAGTATCTTGAATACGTGGTCAACCGCATCCTGGTGCTCGGCTCGGCCTACCTGGCGCTCGTCTGCCTGCTGCCCGAGATCCTGAGAAGCCAGTTCGCGATTCCGTTCTACTTCGGCGGCACCTCGGTGCTTATCGTGGTGAGCGTGACCATGGACACCATCCAGCAGGTGCAGAGCCACCTCCTGGCGCATCAGTACGAAGGTCTTATTCAGAAGTCGCAGCTGCGCGGCAAGGGTAAGGGCCGCAAGAAGGGGGGACCGGCGCGCCGATGAACATCATACTTCTAGGACCGCCCGGCGCGGGCAAGGGAACGCAGGCGCGCCGACTGGAGCAGTCGCGCGGAATGAAACAGCTCTCCACCGGGGACATGCTGCGCGAGGCGAAGGACTCCGGCAGCGAGATGGGCCTCAAGGTCGCGGACATCATGGCGCGGGGCGACCTCGTGACCGACGAGATCGTCATCGGCCTCATCCGCGAGAAGCTGCAGACCGAGAATGCCAGCGGCTTCATCTTCGACGGGTTCCCGCGCACGCTGAAGCAGGCCGATGCTCTGGGCGAACTGCTGTCCGAGATGGGCCAGACGCTGGATCACGTGATCGAGCTGCGGGTGGACGACGAGGCGCTGGTGCAGCGCATCACCGCGCGGTCGACCTGTGCCAATTGCGGCGAGGTCTACAACGACATCACCAAGCCGATCCCGGCCGACGGCAAGTGCGCGAGCTGCGGCGGCACGGAGTTCAAGCGCCGTTCCGACGACAACGAGGACAGCCTGCGCAAGCGTCTGATGGAGTACTACAAGCAGACCTCTCCGCTGGTCGGCTACTACTACGTCAAGGGCACCTATTCCCGCGTCGACGGTCTGGCCGAGATCGACGAGGTCGGCGCCGCCCTGGCCGAACGCCTGGACAGCTGATCGACGCTACGAACCAGGCACCGGGCCGCGCCGCCGAAAGGTCGCGCGGCCCGGTCCGGTCCGGGGCGGGGGATCGCTTTGGCGGGCGTGCGGCCCGCCCGGATCACCGCGGCTTGGCGGCCGTCCCGGCGCGGGGTTGACGCGACGGTCAAATCGCACTACCCACCGCCATCTCTAGCAGAGAATCGCGCTTGCCGGGCGCTTCACGCGCGCGGCAGACCACCTGATCGACGGACGGCCCGAAGGCATCGCGCCCCGAGGGCCAAATGTTGTGAAAAAAGGTTCTGGAGCTACGGAACCGCAACGAAGAGGAATTCCGGTTTGGCACGTATTGCCGGCGTCAACATCCCCACCGCGAAGCGCGTTCCGATCGCGCTGACATACATCCACGGCATCGGTCCTTCGACCGCGAAGGAAATCTGCGCCGCCGTGAACATCGACGAAGCCCGTCGCGTGAACGAGCTGAGCGACGCCGAAGTCGTCGCCATGCGCGAGCACATCGACGCGAACTTCACCGTCGAAGGCGACCTGCGCCGTGAAGTGCAGGTGAACGTCAAGCGCCTGATGGATCTCGGCTGCTACCGCGGCCTGCGCCATCGTCGCAACCTCCCCGTGCGCGGTCAGCGCACCCATACCAATGCCCGCACCCGCAAGGGCCCGGCAAAGCCGATCGCTGGCAAGAAGAAGTAAGGGAGGTCACGAGACATGGCACGAGATACCCGTACGCGCGGAGGCAAGAAGAAGGTCTCCAAGAACATCGCCGCAGGCGTGGCGCATGTGAATTCGTCATTCAACAACACCAAGATCCTCATCTCGGACGTGCAGGGCAACGCGATCTCCTGGTCGTCGGCCGGCACGATGGGCTTCAAGGGCTCGCGCAAGTCGACGCCCTACGCCGCCCAGCTCGCCGCAGAGGATGCCGGCAAGAAGGCGCAGGAGCACGGCATGAAGACCCTCGAGGTCGAAGTGCAGGGCCCCGGCTCGGGCCGCGAATCGGCGCTGCGCGCGCTGGCCGCGGTTGGCTTCAACATCACGGCAATCCGTGACGTGACGCCGATCGCGCACAACGGCTGCCGCCCGCCGAAGCGTCGCCGCGTCTGAACGACACCGATGACGGAACGGGGCCGCGCCACGCCCGCGCGGCCCCGAACTGCCGTTTTAACCTCGGGCGTCCGCGGCCTTCGGGACATGGGGCCGGGACAGGAATGGAGGTCACCACATGATCCACAAGAACTGGGCCGAGCTGATCAAGCCCACGCAACTCGACATCCGTCCGGGCAACGATCCCAGCCGGACCGCGACCGTCGTGGCCGAACCGCTCGAGCGCGGCTTCGGTCTCACGCTCGGCAACGCCCTGCGCCGCATCCTGCTGTCCTCGCTGCAGGGTGGCGCCATCACGTCGGTGCAGATCGACAACGTCCTCCACGAGTTCTCGTCGGTGGCCGGCGTCCGTGAAGACGTGACCGACATCGTCCTGAACCTCAAGGGTGTCAGCCTGCGTATGGAAGTCGAGGGCCCCAAGCGCCTCTCGATCTCGGCCAAGGGGCCGGGCGCCGTGACCGCCGGCGACATCTCCGAGTCGAACGGCATCGAGATCCTCAACAAGGATCACGTGATCTGCCACCTCGACGACGGCGCCGACCTGTTCATGGAACTGACTGTCAACACCGGCAAGGGCTACGTCTCCGCGGACAAGAACAAGCCCGAGGACGCGCCCATCGGCATGATCCCGATCGACGCGATTTACTCGCCGGTCAAGAAGGTCGCCTACGACGTGCAGCCCACCCGTGAGGGCCAGGTGCTGGACTACGACAAGCTGACCCTCAAGGTCGAGACCAACGGCGCGGTCACGCCCGAGGACGCGATCGCCTACGCGGCCCGCATCCTGCAGGACCAGCTGTCGATCTTCGTCAACTTCGACGAGCCGGAAAGCGCCTCGCGCGACGACGGCGATGACGGTCTGGAGTTCAACCCGCTCCTTCTCAAGAAGGTCGACGAGCTCGAGCTTTCGGTCCGTTCGGCGAACTGCCTGAAGAACGACAACATCGTCTACATCGGCGACCTGATCCAGAAGACCGAAGCCGAGATGCTCCGCACCCCGAACTTCGGCCGCAAGTCGCTGAACGAGATCAAGGAAGTGCTGTCGGGCATGGGGCTGCACCTCGGCATGGATGTCGAGGACTGGCCGCCGGACAACATCGAGGATCTCTCGAAGAAGATGGAAGACTCGTTCTGAGTCTTTGACACGGCGCGCGGCGTGCTGCATGGCCCGCCGCGCGAACCGGGTGCCCCGCGCACCCCAAGGAGAGCGGTTTTCACGCAAGGGACCGCCGGACAAAGCACAACGACGACCAAGGAGACCAGACATGCGTCATGGACACGGATACCGCAAACTCAACCGCACCCACGAGCACCGCAAGGCGCTGTGGGCGAACATGGCCGGCTCGCTGATCGAGCACGAGCAGATCAAGACCACGCTGCCCAAGGCGAAAGAGCTCAAGCGCGTGATCGACAAGCTGATCACCCTCGGCAAGCGCGGCGACGTGCACGCCCGTCGCCAGGCTGCCGCGCAGCTCAAGCAGGACATCCACGTCGCCAAGCTGTTCGACGTGCTCGGTCCGCGCTACACCGAGCGCTCGGGGGGCTACTGCCGCGTGCTGAAGGCTGGCTTCCGCTACGGCGACATGGCACCGATGGCGATCATCGAGCTGGTCGACCGCGACGTCGAAGCGAAGGGCGCCGCCGACCGTGCGCGCCTCGAGGCCGAGGAAACCGCCGAGGGCTGATCCTCGTCCGCGCGCAGTTGCGAGAGTTTCGGAGGTCCCGCCATCGTGCGGGGCCTCTTTTCGTTCCGAGGCAATTCATCCCGGGGCCGCGGCCAGTAACAAGCGCCGCTGTGCCCCGCGGGGCTTAGCGCGGCATACCGGGCAAGGATACGTAACCTGCCCTTGCGCTTGAAGTGGGGGGCGGCGCTGGACTATCTCGAAGCCCGGGGATCGTGAAGGTGTCATCCATGCGTGTTCTGATCTTGATTCTCTGTCTGGGCCTGTCCGCGCCGCTGGCGGCGGAAGAGCGCGTGCCGCAAAGCCCCGCCGAGATTTCGTTGACGTTCGCGCCGCTCGTGCGGGAGGCGGCACCAGCGGTTGTGAATATTTACGCGCGTCGTGTCGTGGAACAGCGGTCCCCCTTCGCGGGCGATCCGTTCTTCGGTGAGTTTTTCCGGAATTTCGGATCGACCCGGCCGAGAGTGCAAAACTCGCTCGGCTCCGGGGTGATCCTGTCGGCGGACGGCATCGTGGTGTCGAACTACCACGTGGTCGGAGAGGCCGAGGATATCCGCGTGGTCCTCAACGACCGCCGTGAATTCGGCGCGCGGGTGCTGCTGGGCGACGAGGAAGCCGATCTCGCGATCCTGAAGCTCGAAGGCGCGGGCGACATGCCGCACCTCTCCTTGCGCGACAGCGACGACGTCGAGGTGGGCGAGCTGGTGCTGGCCATCGGCAACCCGTTCGGTGTCGGCCAGACGGTGTCCTCGGGGATCGTGTCCGGCCTCGCACGGTCGGGGACCGCCACCGGGAGCGCACGCGGCTACTTCATCCAGACCGATGCGCCGATCAACCCGGGCAATTCCGGCGGCGCTCTGATCGACGTCTCGGGACGGCTGATCGGGGTGAATACCTCGATCCTGTCGCGCTCGGGCGGATCGAACGGCATCGGATTCGCGATACCCGCGGCACTGATCGCCCAGTTCGTGGCGCAGGCCGAGGCCGGGCAGGAGCGGTTCCGCCGGCCCTGGGCCGGACTGACCGGGCAGCCCGTCGATGCAGACCTCTCGGACAGCCTCGGGCAGGCGGCGCCGGCCGGAGTTCTGATTTCAGCGATCCATCCGGCGAGCGCCTTCCGCGACGCGGGGCTCGAGGTCGGGGACGTTGTCGTCGCCGTGGACCACCAGGCGGTGAACACGCCGGCCGAGATGATCTACCGCCTGTCGGTTCGCGGCATCGGCGCGGAGAGCGTCGTGACCTATGCCCGCGCGGGCGTCGAGAGCGAGGCTCGGGTCGCGCTGATCGCGGCGCCGGACGCGCCGGCGCGGGACGCTGTCACGCTGGCGCGCGGTGACGTGTTGCCTGGCCTCGCGCTGTCGCGGGTGAACCCCGCAGTCATCGAGGAGATGGAACTGCCGCTCTCGGCCGACGGGGTGGTGGTGACCGATCCGGGCCGCTGGGGCGCGCGAGCCGGGCTGCGCGCCCGCGATGTGCTGCGGTCGGTCAATGGCCGCGCTGTGCAGGCGCCGTCCGATGTCGGGCCGGCGCTGCGCGCGGCCGCGTCGGTGGTGGAGATCGAAGTGGTCCGCGGGGGCCGCCGCCTCGCGCTGCGGTTCCGGGTCTGAGCATGGCGGATCTCTTCGATCAGGACCCCACCGCCCGGGCCGAGGCGGAATCACGCGCCCCGCGACCGCTGGCCGACCGTCTGCGGCCCGCGCGGCTCTCCGACGTGATCGGGCAGGCGCACGTGATCGGACCGGAGGGGCCCTTGGGCACGATGCTCGCCTCGGGCGCGCTGTCCTCGCTGGTGTTCTGGGGGCCGCCGGGGGTGGGCAAGACCACCATCGCGCGGCTGCTCGCCGATGAGACCGACCTGCACTTCGTCCAGATCAGCGCGATCTTCTCCGGCGTGGCCGAGCTCAAGAAGGTGTTCGAAGCAGCCAAGCAGCGCCGCCGCGCCGGGCAGGGCACGTTGCTCTTCGTTGACGAGATCCACCGCTTCAACAAGGCGCAGCAGGACAGCTTTCTGCCGCACATGGAGGACGGGACGATCCTGCTGGTGGGCGCCACCACCGAGAACCCGTCCTTCGAACTGAACGCGGCACTTCTGAGCCGGGCGCAGGTGCTGGTGCTGGAGCGCCTTGGCGCGGGCGAGCTCGAGGACCTCGCCGCGCGGGCAGAGGCCGAGCTGGACCGCCCGTTGCAGCTCGAACCCGACGCGCGGTGCGCGCTGATCGAGATGGCCGATGGCGATGGGCGGGCTCTCTTGAACCTCGTGGAACAGGTGGCGGCGTGGCGGCCGGACGCACCGCTCGACACCGCGGCGCTGCGCAAGCGTCTGACTCGGCGCGCGGCGCTCTACGACAAGTCGGGCGACGGGCACTACAACCTGATCTCGGCGCTGCACAAGTCTGTGCGCGGCTCCGACCCCGACGCCAGCCTCTACTGGTTTGCACGGATGCTGGAGGCAGGCGAGGACCCGCGCTACCTCGCGCGTCGGATCACGCGAATGGCGGTGGAGGATATCGGGCTGGCTGATACCCAGGCCCAGGCGGTCTGTCTCGACAGTTGGAACACCTACGAGCGGCTGGGGTCGCCCGAGGGCGAACTGGCGCTGGCGCAGGCGGTCGTCTACCTCGCGCTCGCGCCCAAGTCGAACGCAGCCTACGTGGCGTACAAGGCGGCGCGGCGTGCGGCCAAGTCCACGGGCTCGCTGATGCCGCCGAAGCATATCCTGAACGCACCGACGGGGCTGATGAAGGACCAGGGCTACGGCAAGGACTACGCCTACGACCACGATCAGGACGAGGCGTTCTCGGGGCAGGATTACTTCCCCGAGGACATGGAGCGGCCAGACTTCTACGCGCCGGTCGAACGCGGGTTCGAGAGGGACCTGAAGAAGCGCGTGGAGTACTTCGCGCGGCTTCGAAAAGAGCGCAACGGCTAGGGTTCCGCCCCGCGGGTGCAGACCTTCGTGGCACACGGCAATCGTCTGCCGAGACGCGCCTCCCCGAATGGCATTTTCGCGCGCCCCACGATTCCGTGATGGTCCGCCCGGTGGGCGGCAAGCGTTCGAACTGCAATCGTGAGGTAACGCTAGGGAGGAGGAACCGATGCGTAAGACACTACTCACCGCGGCATTCGTCATGTCCGGAGGCGCCGTGATGGCGCAGGACACCGGACCGTCGAAGACAGACCCGCAGGTCGCTTTCAACAACAATTGCCGTCAGTGCCATTCGACCGACGAGGGCGATCACCGGCTCGGGCCGAGCCTGTACGAGATCGTCGGCAAGGAGGCCGGCGTGCAGGAAGGCTACCAATACAGCAGCGCGCTCGAGTCGGCGGACCACACCTGGGATGAGGACATGCTCGATCAATGGATCGAGAACCCCGATCAGGTGGTCAGCGGTCACAAGATGAAGCCGTATCCGGGGCAGGATGGCCCCGAGATCCGCGCGGCGATCATCGAGCATCTCGGCAGTGGCAGCGGCGAAGACGCGGAGGGTTCTGAAGAGCAGTCGTGACAAGCGCCGCGAGCGTAGTCGAAGTCAGACGGATAAAGAGGGGCGGCACCCGGGTGCCGCCCCTCTTCCATTACTTTCGCTCCGGTGTGCGAGGGAGGATCAGAGGCCGATCATCTCGGCCTGACGCACGATCACCTCGGCCTGCTTGATCGAGGCGATGTCGACGAGCCGCCCCTTGTAGACCGTCGCGCCTTCGCCACGGGCCTTGGCCTCTTCCATGGCGGCGAGGATCTCGCGCGCTTCGGTCACGGCCTGCTCGGTCGGGGTGAAGACCTCGTTGGCGAGCGCCACCTGCTTTGGGTGAATCGCCCATTTGCCGACCATGCCCAGCGTCGCCGAGCGCAACGCCTGCGCGCGGAAGCCCTCGTCGTCCGAAAAGTCGCCGAAGGGGCCGTCCACCGGAAGCACGCCGTGGGTCCGACAGGCCGCCACGATGGCCGCCTGCGCCCAGTGCCACGGGTCAGACCAGTACTTCTGGCCTTCGCGGTGCATGTAGTAGTTCTCCTGCGTGCCGCCGATGCCGGTGGTCGCCATGCCCATCGACGCCGCGAAGTCGGCGGCGCCGAGGCTCATCGCCTGCATCCGGGGGGAGGCGGCCGCGATCTCCTCCACATGGCTGATTCCGGCAGCACTCTCGGCGATGACTTCGAAGCCCAGCGGCTTGCTGCGGCCCTTTGCACGCTCGATCGCGGTGACGAGCGCATCGACGGCGTAGAGATCGCCCGCGCAGCCCACCTTGGGGATCATGATGAGGTCGATCCGCTCGCCCGCCTGTTCCATCAGGTCGACCACGTCGCGGTACCAGTAGGGCGTGTCGAGGCCGTTGATGCGAACTGACAGGGTCTTCTGGCCCCAGTCGATATCGCCGATGGCCTCGATGACATTCTTGCGCGCGGTATCCTTGTCGTCGGGCGCGACGGAGTCTTCGAGGTCGAGGTTGATGACGTCCGCCTCGGACGCTGCCATCTTCTCGAAGATCTGGGGGCGGGAGCCGGGGCCGAACAGCTGACAGCGGTTGAGCCGGGCGACCGGGGCGGGCTGGATACGGAACGACATGAATCCTCGCGCAACAAAGTTTCGTTTTCCTCGTCCGTTCGGATATGGATTTGCGCGGAGCGGTTCAAGCGGATTTGCGTGCGCGTGGGATCGGGGGATTGGCGGGCCCCATGAGGTTGCTGGCGCGGTCGAACAGCGCGGCCGTCGTCGGGCAGCCGGAACCGGCTGGTGTCGGGCATCCTTCGCAGCCGGCGGCCATGGCGACGGCCGAGCCGCCGGTCGCTTCGAGGGGCGCCATCGGATCGGGCTCCGCCGGCTGCATCCCCGAGAGAGGGGGCAGCGCCTCGGCAGCCTCGGCCCTTTGCTGTGCCTCGGTCCGCGCGGTCCAGCGCGCCTCCTCGAAGATCAGGCCGACCGCAACCGCGCCGGCGACGTTGAGCACGACAAGGCACGGAATCGGCCCGAGGAAGGCCGCGGCCTGGATATCCCCGGGCAGCGCGAAGACGGGCAGTATGTGCAGGCACGATATCGCCCCGAGCCCCGCGAGGGCGGGAATGCCACGCTGCCGGTCCCCGCTGACCAGTGCGCGCCACGCAAGTCCCGAGCCTGACGCGAGGCAAAGCGCGACGGCCCCCGCCTCGGCCCCCGCGCCGCCGATCCACAGCCGTGCCGCCGCTGCGATGGCGGTCGCGGGCAGGGCGCCGGCCACGCCCAGAAACCCGCCTGCCAGCGCCAACGGTACGGCGCGCATGTCGAGAAAGACGCCTGGTCCGATATGGACCGGCGTCGCGAATTGCAGGGCCGCCCCGACCCCGAGCGCGGCCCCGGTCAGGAGGGCCCCCCGGACCGAGCCGAACTGTCGCAGGAGGGGGGCGAAGAGGATGGCCGCAACCGCAAGGGCTGCCACCGCGTCGAGCAAATTGAACGCCTCCCTCAGGAAGCCGGCGAGCGTGGGCATGAGCGTTAGGCCCCGTGTGTCGTGTCAGGCCGCCACTTTGTCGCCGCGGATCATACCCTTCCCCTAATTCGGTCGTTCGAATTAGATCGATCGGGAACGGCGCGGTGCGAATCTCGCAGGCATTCGGCGCGAATTTGCGAAAAATACGCGCGGTGACCGTTGGAACCTCGGTCGAATTGAGCCACGTTCTGCGCCGTGGCGCGGGGGTGGACCCTGCTCCGGTCAACGCATGAGGGCCAATTCCATGATCGAGACGCCGTATCTTCTGTTCCTGGGCGATGCGCCCGACCCGCTGGCCGCCAAGGTGGCACAGGGGATCAAGGACTGGCGGCCCGACAATTGCGTGGGCCAGTTCCGGATGGACGGCTGCAAGGCCGACATGAAGCTGCCCGACATGACGCTGGCCGAAGCCAAGGAGGCCGGGGCCAAGACGCTCGTGATCGGCGTTGCGAACCGTGGCGGCAAGATCTCGGCGGCCTGGAAGGAAGTCCTGCTCGAGGCGCTCGATCTCGGCTACGACCTTGCCGCGGGCCTCCACACCCTTCTGCGCAACGAGCGCGACCTCGCCGAGAAGGCCAGGGAAACCGGCCGCGCGCTCCACGACGTGCGCATCCCCGAAGTCGAGTATCCCATCGCCAACGGCGAGAAGCGCCGCGGCAAGCGCGTGCTCGCGGTCGGCACCGACTGCTCGGTCGGCAAGATGTACACCGCGCTCGCGCTCGACCGCGACATGAAGGCGGCCGGCATGAAGTCGTCCTTCCGCGCCACCGGCCAGACCGGCATCCTGATCACCGGCGAGGGCGTTCCGCTCGACGCCGTGGTCGCGGACTTCATGGCCGGTTCGATCGAGTGGCTGACGCCCGACAACGACGACGACCACTGGGACGTGATCGAGGGACAGGGCAGCCTGTTCCACGTCTCCTATTCCGGGGTCACGCTGGCGCTGGTCCACGGCGGCCAACCCGACGCGCTGATCCTCTGCCACGAGCCCACCCGCACCCACATGCGCGGCCTGCCGGGCTATGCGCTGCCCTCGCTCGAGGCGCTGCGCGACACCGCGCTTGAACTGGCGCGGGTGGCGAACCCGAACTGCCAGGTGATCGGCATCGCGGTGAACACCGCCGGGCTCGACGACAGCGAGGCGGAGGCATACCTGCACCAGGTTCAGGATCGCATGGGCCTGCCGGCGGTCGACCCCTATCGCCACGGCACCCAGCCGCTGGTCGAGGCGCTCCAGAAGCTCTGAGCCTTGGTCCGCGGCGCGCCCGGGGCGCCGGCCCCGGCGCATGTGGCGCGGCGGGACCGAGTATTTTTCAACGAGAAGAAGCAGGGGACGGCGCCATGCAGATCGAGGTTTCGCGGGACGTGTTCCGGCTTGCCGAGGCTTTCACCATCGCGCGGGGCTCGCGGACCGAGGCGCAAGTTCTTACCGTGCGGATCTCCGCGGACGGCGTGACCGGGTGGGGCGAGTGCGTGCCCTACGCCCGCTACGACGAGACGCTCGACAGCGTGGAGGCCGAGATCCGCGGCCTGCCCGACGGCTTCGACCGCGGCGCGCTGCAAGAGCTTCTGCCCGCCGGGGCCGCGCGCAATGCGGTCGACTGCGCGCTGTGGGACCTCGAGGCCAAGCGGGCGGGCAAGCGCGCGTGGGAGCTGGCCGGCCTCGCGCGGCCGGGCCCGGAACTCACCGCCTACACGCTGTCCCTGCAGGAGCCCGACAAGATGCGCGCCGCCGCGCAGAAGCACGCGCACCGGCCGCTTCTGAAGGTCAAGCTGGGCACCCCGGACGACATGCCGCGCCTCGAGGCGGTGCGCGCCGGCGCGCCGGAGGCCCGCATCATCATCGACGCGAACGAGGGCTGGAGCGCCGAGGTCTACGCCGACCTTGCGCCGCATCTCACGCGGCTCGGGGTCGAACTGGTGGAGCAGCCGCTGCCCGCGGGCGAGGATGACGCGCTGCTCGGCCTCGACCGCCCGGTGCCGATCTGTGCCGACGAAAGCTGCCACGATCGCGCCTCGCTGCCGGCGCTCAAGGGCAAGTACGACATCGTCAACATCAAGCTCGACAAGACCGGAGGCCTGACCGAGGCGCTGGCTCTTCGCGCCGAGGCCGAGCGGCAGGGCTACGACATCTTCGTGGGCTGCATGGTGGGCTCGTCGCTTGCCATGGCGCCGGCCACGCTGGTCGCGCAAGGCGTGTCGGTCACCGATCTCGACGGACCGCTTCTGCTGGCCGAGGACCGCGATCCGCCGCTCACTTTCGACGAGGCCGGCGTCCACCCGCCAGACGCCGCCCTCTGGGGCTGATCGCCGGCGGCGGATCCCGGGCGAGGCCTGCCGCTTCTTCTCGGGACAAATATCCAGGGGGCCGCGGCAGCGCCCCGGTCTGTCCGCGCCACCCCCGACCCGCCTGCATCGCCCTTGACCGGGCGCGCGCTTTCGACAAGGTCTGCCGCAACGATCAAGGAGTGACGCCATGCGAACCGTCTACGTCAACGGAGAGTACCTCCCCGAAACCGAGGCGAAGGTCTCGATCTTCGACCGCGCCTTCCTCATGGCCGATGGTGTCTACGAAGTGACCAGCGTTCTCGGCGGCAAGCTGATCGATTTCGACGGCCACGCCCGCCGGCTGCAGCGGTCGCTGGGCGAGCTCGACATGCAGAGCCCGGTGACGACGGAGGAACTGCTGGAGATCCACCGCGAGCTTGTGCGCGTGAACGAGGTCGACGAGGGCATGATCTACCTGCAGATCACCCGCGGCGCGCCGGACGACCGGGACTTCGTCTTTCCCGATCCCGAGACGACCGCACCGACCATTGTGCTCTTCACCCAGTCGAAACCCGGCCTCGCCGACAGCCCGAAGGCGAAGGAGGGGATGAAGGTGATCTCCATCGAGGACCAGCGCTGGAGCCGCCGCGACATCAAGACGGTGCAGCTTCTGTATCCGTCCATGGGCAAGATGATGGCCAAGAAGGCCGGCAAGGACGACGCCTGGATGGTCGAGGACGGCAGCGTGACCGAGGGCACCTCGAACAACGCCTACATCGTCAAGGGCGACACCATCGTCACCCGCGGGCTGTCGAACGACATCCTGCACGGGATCACCCGAGCTGCCGTGCTGCGCTTTGCCGAAGAGGCGCAGATGAAGGTCGAGGAGCGGCCGTTCACCATCGAGGAGGCGCAGGGCGCCGACGAGGCTTTCATCACCTCGGCCTCGACCTTCGTGATGCCCGTGGTCGAGATCGACGGCGTGGCCCTGGGCGACGGCACGCCGGGTCCTCGTGCCGCGAGACTGCGCGAGATCTACCTCGAGGAAAGCCGCAAGATGGCGATCTGATCACCGGCGCGGACCCCGGGTGGGACGCTGCGCCGATCGGGACAGTCTGAGGGCGAGGGCAGGGCGGTCCGGTGGGCCGCTGCCTTCGCCTTGCCGCGCGTGCCGGCTCCTGCGGGACCGGCGGAGGGGGCGCTGACTGCTGTCGCCTGCGGCGTCGTCCCCCGGGATATTTTCGCCAATAGAAAGCAGGCGCTCAGGTCTCGGGGGTTCGGGTGAAGCCGCGAAAGTAGAGGTAGATCGTGCCCGCAACGAGCGCCACGAGCGCCGACTTGGCGAGGAAGTCGGGGTGCAATCCGCCGCCGAGTGCGGCGGAGACGGCCGAGACGAGATCACCCACCAGAGTGAGCGCCGCGAAGAACATCGCGCCGTGCGCCAGCCAGTCGCGCACCGCAGAGCGTCTGAGCGAGCGGTCGGCTCGAGCGGCACGGCCCGTCCTGAAGTTCAGAACGAGGAATAGCGGAGCGAACACCGCGAGGCTCGCCAGCGCGCCGCGCACCCGCCAAGCAGTCCAGCTGAAGTCCTCCATCGGGTCTCCGAGCCAGCGGTCGATGAGGGCGAAACCGAGGTTGATCGACTGGAACACCGTCACGCCGAGAGCCACGAACATCAGTCCGTAAACCAGCGCCTCGCGCGCCGAGACGGCCGGCCGTGGCCGCGGGACGGGCAGGGGGTAGGACAGCTCGGCCCAGTCGGCGAGCGCCTTTTCGGCTTCACCGCGCGACCAGCCCGCCTCCGTCAGGGCGCGGACGATGTCGGGGCGCGCGTGGCCCGCCCTCAGCGCGTCCGCGACGAAGGCGCCGAGCCGGTCGGAGGCGCGCATCAGCTCTTGGAGCCGACGTTCTCGGCGAAGCTCTTCTCGAAGGCCGCCTGCTTGTCGCTGCCGGCGTCGGTCTGATGGTTGGCCTTCCATTCGGACATGGGCATTCCGTAGAAGATCTCGCGCGCCTCGTCCTTGCCCATGTCGATCCCGCGCTCCTGCGCGGCCTCCTGGTACCAGCGCGACAGGCAGTTCCGGCAGAACCCTGCGAGGTTCATCATGTCGATGTTCTGCACGTCGGTGCGTTCTTCCATCAGGTGCTGACGCAGGCGGCGGAATGCGGCGGCTTCGAGCTCGAGGCGGGTCTGATCGTCCATTGCGTGTCTCCTTGGATTGCCCCTGAGATCGTGGCTTTCGCGCGCCTGTTCAAGGCAATGCGCTCAAGCGCGGTTCAGAGCGAGCGGAAGATTCGTGACTCGCCGATCATGTTCTCGAGCGCGGCGATCCGCTCGGCGCTGGAATCGGAGCGGCGGTTCTGCACCTCGGCCACCAGCGCCTCGATCAGGAAGTTCATCGCAAGCGTCGAATCCCAGCTCGACGGCACCTCGACCATGACGCGGAAGCAGTGCGCGGCGTGTTTCTCGATGGGCGACCCCCAGGTGTCGGTGAAGAGCACGATGTTCGCGCCCTGGTTCACCGCGAGGCCCGCGAGCTTTTCCAGCTCCTTCTCGTAGCGCCGGATGTCGAAGACGATCAGTGTCGCGCGGGCGTCCATGTCGAGAAGCGCCTGCGGCCAGACGCTGGGCGAGCTGTCGAGCAGAAAGACCTGCGGCCGGATGATCTGGAGATGGTTGTAGAAATAGTGCGCGTTCGACCGCGTGATCCGCCCGCCCAGCAGGTGGAGGCGGCGCTCGGGTTCGGACAGCAGCTCGGCCACCCGGTCGAACTCGGCGAGGTCGAGCCGGTCGAGCGTGCGGTTGATGTTCTCGGAGGCCGCCTCGATGAAGCGCGAGACGATGTGGTCGCCGTGCTCTGCCCGGCGCGCGGCGTCGAGCTTGGCCAGCGGCTGCTTCATGCGCGCCGCCACTTCCTCGCGGATCGCGTCCTGGAGGTCGGGGAAACCCTCGAACCCCAGTTTCCGGGCGAGGCGGACGATGGTGGGCGTCGAGACTTCCGCGCTTTCGGCGAGCCGGGTGATCGATTGCAGGCCCGCGACCAGCGAATCGTTCAGGAGCACCGCGGCGAGTCGGCGCTCGGAGGCGGTCAGCTCGTCGTGCTTGTCGCGCAGGAGGTCGCGCACCAAAGGTCTGCCCACGGGGCGTTCCTTTCTGTTCACCGGCCGATCATGTGTAGCGAACGCTTCAGAAATATTATTGACAGAGCGAACGTCGGTGTAGTGATGTTTACAGAACGAGGGACGGGGTGCAACAGACATGCGCGAGGCGTGGACATCGGTCGAGGTTCTGAACGACGGCGGCACCGCCCCGGTGGCGCTGATCTGTGAACACGCCGCCCACGCCATTCCTGACGAGCTGGAAGAACTGGGCCTCGGGCCGGAGGCGCGCCATTCGCACGCAGCCTGGGACATCGGCGCCAGGGACGTGGCCGTGGCCTTGTCCGAGCTGATGGACGCACCGCTGGTGGCGGGAACGATCTCGCGCCTCGTCTACGACTGCAACCGGCCGCCCGAGGCACCTGACGCGATCCCGGCACGCAGCGAGGTGTTCGATATTCCGGGCAACCGTGACCTGCAGGGCCGCGACCGCGCCCGCCGGGTGGCCGAGGTCCATGACCCGTTCCACGCAGAGGTCTCGCGGGTGGCGGCAGGGCGCGCGGCGCTCGTGACCGTCCACAGCTTCACGCCGGTCTATCACGGGAAGCCGCGCGAGGTGGAGATCGGCTATCTCTGTCATCGCGACGCGCGCCTTGCCGAAGCGGCGCTGGCTGCCGAGCAGGGCGCCGGCCGCTACAGGGCTGCGCTGAACGAGCCCTACGCACCGTCCGACGGGGTGACCTACACCCTGCAGCGCCACGGCGAGGATCACGGCCGCCCTGCCTTGATGATCGAGGTTCGAAACGACCTGATCGCCACGGGCCCGCAGGCCCGCGCCATGGCCGAGCATCTTCATCCGATCCTGCGTGCGGCGCTGGCCGAGCTCGGCGCATCCGCGGCAAGCCACACCGACGCCGGTGAGGTGGCGGAATGATCGGGGCGCTGCGCACCTACGTCGCCGTGGTCGACCGCTTCAACTACGGGCTCGGGCGAGTCATCATGTTCGGGATCTTCGCCCTGATGGGCGTGCTGCTGTTCTCGTCGATCAACAAGACCTTCTTCACGCCCACGCTCTGGACGCTGGAAATGGCGCAGTTCCTGATGGTGGGCTACTTCATCCTCGGCGGTCCCTACGCAATGCAGATGGGCGCGAACGTCCGGATGGACCTGTTCTACGGAGAGTTCTCGCCGCGCCGGAAGGCGTGGACAGACTGCTTCACCGTGCTGTTCCTTCTGGTCTACCTCGCCATCCTGCTCTGGGGCGGGATCGAGTCGACCATCTACTCCTTCCAGTACGGAGGCGAGCGCAGCCCGTCGGCATGGCGGCCGTATCTCTGGCCGATCAAGGTGACCATGTGCATCGGTATCGGGCTCATGCTGCTTCAGGCGCTGAGCGAGCTGGCCAAGGACATTCTCTTCCTCAGGACGGGCGAGCCGGTGCGCCACCAGGACCAGGAGCCCAGCGATGCCCTATGAGTTGATCGCCGCGCTCATGTTCTCGAGCATGATGCTGCTGCTGTTCACCGGGCAGCGCGTGTTCGCGGCCATCGGCTTCGTCGCCGTCGTGGCGGCGGTTCTGCTCTGGGGCGACCGGGGCGGCTACGACATCGGCTTTTCGGCCGCGATCAAGGTGATGCGGTGGTATCCGCTGCTGACGCTGCCGATGTTCATCTTCATGGGGTACGTCCTGTCGGAGTCGAAGATCGCCGACGACCTCTACAAGATGTTCCACGTCTGGATGGGCGGCCTGTCCGGCGGCCTTGCCATCGGCACGATCGGGCTGATGGTGCTGATCTCGGCCATGAACGGCCTCAGCGTCGCGGGCATGGCCATCGGGGCCACGATCGCGCTGCCGGAACTGCTGAAGCGCAACTACGACAAGCTGATGGTCACGGGGGTCATACAGGCCGGGTCCTCGCTGGGGATCCTCGTGCCGCCCTCGGTGGTGCTGGTGCTCTACGCGATGATCGCGCGGCAGCCGGTGGGCCAGCTGTGGCTGGCGGGGGCGATCCCGGGGCTGATGATGGCCGCGCTCTTCATCATCTACATCGCGATCCGCTGCCGGCTGAACCCCGAACTCGGGCCGACCCTGCCGCCGGAGGAACGCGCGCAGTACACCCGCGCCGAGAAGCTGCGGCTGCTGTCGGCGGGTCTTTTGCCGGTGGGCATTTTCGCTGTGATGATGGTGCCCTTCGTCAACGGCTGGACCAGCCTCGTCGAAAGCTCGGCCATCGGCGCGATCGCGGCCTTCCTCGCCGCGGTGCTCAAGCGGCGCATGACGTGGCGGGTGTTCGAGACCAGCCTGCGCCAGACGCTCGGCATCACCTGCATGTTCATGTGGATCATCCTCGCGGCGCTGGCCTTCGGAGCGGTGTTCGACGGGCTGGGCGCGGTGAAGGCGATCGAGGATCTGTTCACCGACAAGTGGGGCCTGAACCCCTGGGTGATCCTAATCCTCATGCAGCTGTCTTTCCTGGTGATGGGCACGTTCCTCGACGACACCGCGATGCTGGTCATCGTGGCCCCGCTCTACGTGCCGCTGGTCGGGCAGCTCGGTTTCGACCTGGTGTGGTACGGTGTGCTTTACACCATCACCTGCCAGATCGCGTACATGACTCCGCCCTTCGGCTATAACCTCTTCCTGATGCGGGCGATGGCGCCGCCCGAGATCACGCTGCGCGACATTTACCGCTCCATCGTGCCCTTCGTCGGTGTCATGATCGTCGCGCTGGCGCTGGTGATGATCTTCCCGCAGATCGCGCTTTGGCTGCCGGAAACCGTCTATTCGAACTGAGTTCAAACCCGAGAGGCCGGACCAACCGGCCCGTTCAGAAACCGACAGGAGAGAGTGACGACAATGACCCTGACCAGACGCAACATGATCAAGGGCGCGGCCATCGCCGCCCCGGCGAGCCTGGCCGCCCCCGGCATCGCCCGCGCACAGGAACCGATCCGCTGGCGCTTCCAGACCTACGCGGGCTCCGCGCTGGGCGAGCAGGTGACCAAGCCGATCATCGACTACATCAACACCGTCGCGAACGGCGAGCTCGAGATCGAGCTGTTCTACGCCGACCAGATCGTGCCCACCGGCGAGCTGTTCCAGGCGCTCCAGCGCGGCACCATCGACGGCGTGCACTCGGACGACGACTCCATGGCTTCGCCGACGCCACTGCGCGTCTTCGGCGGCTACTTCCCGTTCGCGACCAAGCACATCCTCGACGTGCCGGTGCTGTTCAACCAGTACGGCCTAGCCGATATCTGGGACGAGGAATACGCCAAGGTCGGCGTGAAGTGGCTGTCGGCGGCAGGGCAGGACCCGTGCAACTTCAACACCACGCGCGAGATCACCAGCGTCGACGACCTCGACGGGCTCAAGCTCTATACCTTCCCGACGGCGGGCCGCTTCCTGAGCCGCTTCGGCGTGGTGCCGGTGAACATCCCCTACGAGGATGCCGAGGTCGCGGTGCAGACCGGCGAACTCGACGGCATGGCGTGGTCGGGCATCACCGAGGACTACACCGTCGGCTGGGCGGACGTGACCGACTACTTCCTGACCAACAACATCTCGGGCGCGTGGATCGGGTCGTTCTTCGTGAACCAGGAGCGCTGGGCCGAACTGCCCGAGCACCTGCAACAGCTCGTGATGGCGGCGATCGAGGCCGGCCACACCTACCGCAACCAGTGGTACTGGGGCGGCGAGGCGCGTCTGCGCGCGCAGGGCGACAAGCTCGAGCTGCGGACCGTGCCGGCCGAGGAATGGGCCGAGGTCGAGAACGCGGCCAAGGAGTTCTGGGACGAGATCGCGCAGGAAGGCGAAGTCCACCAGAAGATCGTCAGCATCTTCCGCGAGTACAACGACGTCATCAACCAGGCCGGACCTCCGTACACCAACGGCTGAGGCCGGGACCGGAAACACGACGAAAGGACGGCCCGCGCCTCGCGGGCCGTTCGCCACGACAGGGACGGGAAGGACCACGCGACATGGCGGGCAACCTCACATTCGAGCAGCTCAAGGAGATGGCCGCGACGGGCGAGATCGATACCGTGCTCGCTGCGATGGTGGACATGCAGGGCCGCCTGATGGGCAAGCGTTTTCACGTCTCGAACTTCATCGACCACGCCGTCGACGAGACCCATTGCTGCAACTACCTGCTGGCGACCGACCTGGTGATGTCGACGCCCGAGGGCTACGCAGCGACGTCGTGGCGGAAAGGCTACGGCGACTACACGCTGAAGCCCGACCTCGACACGCTGCGCCGGGTTCCGTGGCTGGAAAAGACCGCGCTGGTGCTGGGGGACGTGCTCGATCACCACGGCCACGCGCCGGTGCCCCACGCCCCGCGCGAGATGCTCAAGCGGCAGGTCGAGCGTCTGTCCGCGATGGGCTTCGACGCGGCGATGGCGACCGAGCTGGAGTTCTTCCTGTTCGAGGGCGACTACCGCACCCTCCAGAAGGACGGATACCGCAGCCTCGTGCCCTTCAACGGCCACAACGAGGATTACTGCCTGTTCCAGACCACCAAGGAAGAGAGCATCCTGCGTCCGCTGCGCAACCATCTGGTGGGAGCCGGCATCCCGGTCGAGAACACCAAGGGCGAAGCAGAGGTCGGCCAGCAGGAGTTGAACATCCGCTACGGCGACCCGGTGGCCTGCGCCGATCACCACACGATTGCCAAGCACGCCACCAAGGAGATCGCGTGGATGAATGGCGCGGCGGCGACGTTCCTGCCGAAATGGGCGCCCGACAAGGTCGGCTCCTCGAGCCACGTGCATCTGTCGCTCTGGAAGGACGGTGCGCCCGCCTTCCTCGACAAGGATGGCGCGCACGGCATGTCCGACACCATGCGCGCCTTCTGCGCCGGCATGATCGCCTTCGCCCGCGACTACACGTTCTTCCTCGCGCCGTACGTCAACAGCTACAAGCGCTTCGCCCCGGGCACCTTCGCCCCGACCCGGACCGTCTGGTCCGTGGACAACCGAACCGCGGCCTTCCGTCTGTGCGGCGAAGGCACCAAGGGCATTCGAATGGAGTGCCGCATCGGCGGCTCCGACATGAACCCCTACCTTGCGCAGGCCGCGCTGATCGCGGCGGGGATAAAGGGGATCGAGGACGGGCTGACGCTCGATCCGGCCTACGAGGGCGATGCTTACGAGACCGACGACGTGACCGAGATCCCGCGCACCCTGCGCGAGGCGACGGAGACACTGCGCGGCTCGGACATGCTGCGCGCCGCCTTCGGGGACGAGGTGGTCGATCACTACGTCCGTTGCGCCGAGTGGGAGCAGGAGGAATTCGACCGCGCGGTGACCGACTGGGAACTGGCACGCGGGTTCGAACGGGCTTGACGGCCCGCCACGACAGAAGGTCGCGCCGGACCGGCCCCGCCAGGGCGCCGCGGCGCACGAAAGGAGCGACATGACCGACACGCTGAAGTGCATCTCCCCGATCGACGGCTCGGTGTTCGCCGAACGCCCCGTCCTGAGCGTCGAGGAGGGCCGCGCCGCCGCCGGGCGTGCGCGTGCCGCGCAGGCCGACTGGGCCGCCCGTCCGATCCGCGAGCGCGCGGATCTCGTGCTCAAGGGCATCGCCGCGGTGGGCGAGATGAACGACGAGATCGTGCCCGAACTTGCGCGCATGATGGGCCGCCCGGTCCGCTATGGCGGAGAGTTCGGCGGCTTCGAGGAGCGCGGCTCCTACATGGCGCAGATCGCCGAGGAGGCGCTGGCCGACATCGAGGTCGGCGACGACGACCAGTTCCGCCGCTACATCCGGCGCCTGCCGTGGGGCGTGGCGTTCGTGGTCGCGCCGTGGAACTACCCGTGGATGACCGCGATCAACACCGTCGCCCCGGCGCTGATCGCAGGCAACACCGTCGTTCTCAAGCACGCCACTCAGACGCTGCTGGTTGGCGAGCGTATGGCACGCGCCTTTCACTCGGTCGGCATCCCCGAGGACGTTTTGCAGAACGTGTTCCTGTCCCACGACACCACCAACACGCTGATCGGTGAGCGGGCCTTCGACTTCGTGAACTTCACCGGGTCCGTCGGGGGCGGGCAGGCGATGGAGCGCGCGGCGGCGGGCACCTTCGTGCCGGTGGCGACCGAACTCGGCGGCAAGGACCCGGGCTATGTCATGGACGACGCCGACCTCGACGCGGCGGTGAACGGCCTGATGGACGGCGCCATGTTCAACGCCGGTCAGTGCTGCTGCGGGATCGAACGCATCTACGTCCACGAGAGCCTCTACGACAGCTTCGTCGAGAAGGCGGTGGCCTGGGTGAACGAGCTGACCCTCGGCAATCCGCTGGACGAGGCAACCAGCATCGGGCCCATGGCCAATGTGCGCTTCGCGCAGGTCGTGCGGGACCAGGTCGAAAAGGCCGTGGCGGCGGGTGCCACCGCGCATATCGCGACGATGCCGGCGGATGACGGCGGTGCCTACCTGACACCGCAGATCCTCACCGGGGTCACTCACGACATGGATGTGATGCGCGAGGAAAGCTTCGGACCGGTGGTCGGCATCATGCCGGTCAAGGACGATGACGAGGCCGTCGCTCTTATGAACGACTGCAAGTTCGGCCTCACCGCCAGCCTCTGGACGCGCGATGTCGAGCGCGCGGCGCGCGTGGGCGACAGGGTCGAGACCGGCACGCTCTTCATGAATCGCGCCGACTACCTCGATCCCGCGCTGTGCTGGACGGGCTGCAAGGACACCGGGCGCGGCGCCGGCCTTTCGGTGCTGGGCTTCCACGCCCTGACGCGGCCGAAGTCCTACCACCTGAAAAAGACCACGGCCTGACCGGCCGACAGGCGCGGGGCAGGGGCCTCGCGCCGCCACACCCCCAAGAGAAGAAGGTGATCCCATGAGCCCCACCGGCACCTGGTCCTATCCCACCGCCATCCGTTTCGGCGCCGGGCGCCTCAAGGAGCTGCCCGACGCCTGCGCCGCGGCCGGCATCAAGAAACCGCTTCTGGTGACCGACCGCGGCCTCGCCCCGCTCGACATCACGACGCGCGCGCTCGACATCCTCGAGGGCGCAGGGCTTGGCCGGGCGATGTTCGCCGAGGTCGATCCGAACCCGAACGAGAAGAACCTCGCGGCAGGGATCGAGGCGTACAAGGCCGGCGGCCATGACGGCGTGATCGCCTTCGGTGGCGGCTCGGGCCTCGACCTCGGCAAGATGGTCGCCTTCATGTGCGGCCAGACCCGGCCGGTGTGGGACTTCGAGGACATCGGCGACTGGTGGACCCGCGCCGACGCGTCCGCCATCGCGCCCAACATCTGCGTGCCGACGACCGCCGGCACCGGCTCCGAGGTGGGGCGCGCCAGCGTCATCACCAATTCCGAGACGCATGTGAAGAAAATCATCTTCCATCCGAAGGTGCTGCCCTCGGTGGTCATCGCCGACCCCGAGCTGACCGTGGGAATGCCCAAGGCGATCACCGCCGGAACCGGCCTCGACGCCTTCGCGCACTGCGTCGAGGCGTTCTCGTCGCCGCATTACCACCCGATGAGCCAGGGCATCGCGCTGGAGGGGATGCGGCTGGTGATCGAGAACCTGCCGCGCGCCTATGCCACGCCGGACGATCTTGAGGCGCGGGCGCACATGATGTCGGCGGCCGCGATGGGCGCGACCGCGTTCCAGAAGGGCCTCGGTGCGATCCATGCGCTCAGCCACCCCGTGGGTGCGGTCTTCAACACGCACCACGGCACCACCAACGCGGTCTGCATGCCTGCCGTTCTGGACCTGAACGAGCCGAAGATCCGCGACCGTTTCGACCGGGCCGCCCCATATCTCGGGATCGAGGGCGGCTACGACGGCTTCCGCGCCTTCGTGCAGGAGTTCAACGACGGCTTCGGCATCCCCCGCCAGCTGCGCGATCTGGGCGTCACGGCGGGCCGGGTCGACGACATGGTGGCGATGGCGCTGGAGGACCCGTCCTGCGGTGGCAATCCGGTGACGCTGGATGCGGACAACGTGCGGGCACTCTACGAGGCGGTGATCTGATCGCCCGGCGGCGCGCCCGTGCGGGCGCGCCGCGATCGATCGACGACTCGAAATTCCCGCGGCGCTTTTCCGGCGGCCTTGTGCCTGCAAGACTTGCACTGGTGCGTGATGGATCGGCTGCGCGCGCGTCTCGTCATGCGCGTGTCACCGCGATGCCCGATCAGGGCTTGCGCGCCGCGGCGTCATTGCTCAGGCAGGGACGTGCGGAGGTGCCCGTGCGCCGCACGACTACAGGTCGGCATGGTGTTAGCGGTATCGCCGTGGCATATCTTGCGCGCGCGGCCTTGGCGGCGCGGCTGACGGACCAACAGACGAGGGCAGGACTCCGACCATGAGACGCACCCGAAACGTGAAGATCGTGGCCACGCTCGGCCCGGCCTCCTCCACCTACGAACAGATCAAGGCACTGCACGAGGCAGGCGCCGACGTGTTCCGGCTCAACATGAGCCACGGCACGCACGACGAGATCGCCAAGCGGCACGAGATCATCCGCAAGGTGGAGGCCGATCTGTCCTCGACCATCGCGATCCTCGCCGACCTTCAGGGCCCCAAGCTGCGCGTCGGCGTCTTCGCCAACGGCTCCGAGGAACTGGTTGAGGGCGCGTCCTTCCGGCTCGATCTCGACGACGCGGAGGGCGACGCGAAGCGCGTGCAACTGCCGCACCCCGAGATTTTCCAGGTGCTCGAACCGGGCGCCTCGCTGCTGGTGAACGACGGCAAGATCCGCCTCAAGGTGAAGGATTGCGGCCCCGAGTTTGCCGACTGCGAGGTTGTCGTCGGTGGCACGATCTCGAACCGCAAGGGCGTGAACGTGCCGGACGTGGTGCTGCCGCTGGCCGCGCTGTCGGACAAGGACCGCACCGACCTCGAATTCGTCTGCGACCTCGGTGTCGACTGGCTGGCGCTGTCCTTCGTGCAGCGCCCCGAGGATGTCCACGAGGCGCGCACGCTGGCACGCGGTCGTGCGGCGATCCTGTCGAAGATCGAGAAGCCGGCGGCGGTACGCAGCTTTGACGCCATCCTCGAGGCCTCCGACGGCATCATGGTCGCACGCGGTGACCTGGGCGTCGAGCTTCCGGTTCAGAATGTGCCCCCGATCCAGAAGCGCCTGACACGCGCCTGTCGCGCCGCCGCCAAGCCGGTGATCGTGGCGACCCAGATGCTCGAATCGATGATCGAAAGTCCGATGCCCACCCGTGCCGAGGTGTCCGACGTCGCGACCGCGATCTACGAGGGCTCGGACGCGATCATGCTGTCGGCTGAATCCGCTGCCGGCCAGTATCCGATCGAGGCGGTCACGACGATGGACAACGTGGCCCGCGAGGTCGAGAGCGACGACAACTACCGCCAGATCATCAATGCCCAGCGGGGCGCCGAGCGCGCGACTGTCGCGGACGCGATTGTCGCCGCCGCGCGCGAGATCACCGAGACCACCGACATCAAGGCGATCTGCTGCTACACCCAGTCGGGCACGACGGCGCTCCTGGTGGCGCGCGAGCGGCCTCCGGTGCCGATCCTCGCGCTGTCCTCGTCGCAGATCACCGCGCGCCGGCTGGCGCTCTCGTGGGGAACGAAGTGCGTGCAGACCGCCGAGCTCGACCGCTTCAAGAGCGCGGTGGTCAACGCGGCACGGGCGGCGCGGGCTTTGGGCTACGCCGGTCCCGACGACCAGATCGTCGTGACCGCGGGTGTGCCCTTCAACACCACCGGAACCACCAACATCCTGCGCGTCGCCCCGTGCGACGAGCGGCTGATCTTCTCGACAGACCCCGAGTGATCGGGTGCGCCGCCGGGGCAGGGGCCCTGCGCGGCGTGTCGCCCGTGGCGCGGTCCGGTGCAGCGATGCATCGGTCCGCGGTATGCGCTCCTGGGCCAGATTGGCGTGGCGCAAGCCTGCCGGTATCCTGCTACGCATCGTGCCCGATATGGTCGCGCCCCGAGCGGGGCGTACCGGGTGCCGGACCGCCGCAGGAGACACCGTCCGCCATGCCCCCCGATCTCGCCCTGACCATCGGCCTCATCCTCGCGGTCTTCGCGATCCCCTCCATCGTCTCGGCGATGTCCGACGGTCGGGCGCCGCGGATCTCGGCGCTGGTGGTGACGATCTCGGGCGGGCTTCTGATCTACGCCCTGCGCGCCCGTCCCGGCGGCTATGTGCCGGCCGAGATTCCCGACGTCATGGTTCGCACGATCTCCGCCCTCTTGAACTGAGCTCTTGCATTGCGCCCGAACCTCGTCTATCGGGCGCCACTCACCATCCGCGCGGCCGGCCAAATCGGTATGCCGTGTCGCGGGGCACCCGTATCTTCCGTTCAAGGAGGCCCGAAATGCCGAAGATGAAGACGAAATCCAGCGCCAAGAAGCGCTTCAAGGTCTCGGCCAGCGGCAAGGTCATTGCCGGCCAGGCCGGCAAGCGCCACGGCATGATCAAGCGCCACAAGAAGTTCATCCGCGACGCGCGGGGCACCACGACGCTGTCCGCACCCGACGCGAAAATCGTCAAGGGCTACATGCCCTACGACCGCTGAACGTCTGATCGAGAAGGAGCTGCATCATGTCCAGGACCAAAGGCGGAACCGTCACCCACGCCCGTCACAAGAAAATCACGAAGGCCGCGAAGGGCTATTACGGCCGTCGCAAGAACACCTTCAAGGTCGCGAGCCAGGCCGTCGACAAGGCCAACCAGTACGCGACCCGCGACCGCAAGAACCGCAAGCGCAACTTCCGCGCCCTGTGGATCCAGCGCATCAACGCCGCCGTGCGTGCCCATGACGAAAGCCTGACCTACTCGCGCTTCGTCGGCGGCCTCGCGAAGGCCGGCATCGAGGTCGACCGCAAGGTGCTCGCCGACCTCGCCGTGCACGAGCCCGAGGCGTTCGGCGCGATCGTCGAGAAGGCGAAGGGCGCGCTGGCGGCCTGAGCCGCGGCGTATTCCGCACGAGATCACGAAGGGCCGTCCCGCCGGGGCGGCCCTTTTTCGTAGGCCGGGCCGGGTGTCGGGGACGGCGGCTTGCAGAGGCCGCGCGGGGCCGCTAGCTAGGCGGCGGCTCAGTTTCGAGAGGCTTGCCATGGACGATCTTCGCGACACCTACCTTGCCCGCATCGCGGATGCCGCCGACGAGGCGACGCTCGAGGCGTTGCGCGTCGAGGCCGTCGGCAAGAAGGGAGCCGTCAGCCTCAAGATGCGCGAACTGGGCAAGATGAGCCCCGAGGAGCGGCAGGTCATGGGACCGAAGCTCAACGCGCTCAAGGACGAGATCAATTCGGCGCTGGCCGCCAAGAAGGCCGCGCTGGCCGATGCCGCGCTCGACGAACGCCTGCGGACCGAGTGGCTCGATGTGACGCTGCCTGCGCGGCTGCGGCGGCAGGGCACCATCCACCCGATCAGCCAGGTGACCGAAGAGGTGACTGCGATCTTCGCGGACATGGGCTTTGCCGTGGCCGAAGGTCCGCAGATCGATACCGACTGGTACAATTTCGACGCGCTGAACATCCCGTCTCATCACCCCGCGCGGGCCGAGATGGATACCTTCTATATGCATCGGGCCGAGGGAGACGACCGCCCGCCACACGTGCTGCGGACGCACACCTCGCCGGTGCAGATCCGGCACATGGAAAAGTACGGCGCGCCCTGCCGTATCATCGCGCCGGGCCGCGTCTACCGCGCCGATTTCGACCAGACCCACACGCCGATGTTCCATCAGGTCGAAGGCCTTGCGCTCGACAAGGACATCTCCATGGCGAACCTCAAATGGGTGCTCGAGGAGTTCTTTGCCGCCTTCTTCGAGGTCGACGGCATCAAGACCCGCTTCCGTGCCTCGCACTTCCCCTTCACCGAGCCGTCGGCCGAGGTCGACATCCAGTGCTCGTGGGAGGGCGGCCAGCTCAAGATCGGCGAGGGTGACGGCTGGCTCGAGGTGCTGGGCTCGGGCATGGTCCATCCCAAGGTGCTGCAGGCCGGTGGCGTCGATCCCGCCGAATGGCAGGGCTTCGCTTTCGGCATGGGCATCGACCGGATCGCCATGCTGAAATACGGCATCCCCGACCTGCGCGCCTTCTTCGACAGCGACCTGCGCTGGCTGCGCCACTACGGCTTCGGCGCCCTCGACGTGCCGACGCTGCACGGCGGGCTGTCCCGGTAAAAGGTAGGGCAGCGCGTGTCTCGCGTGCCGCATGTGCATGGGGCGACTTGCCCTTCGCTCGAAAGCCCCGGAGCGCGAACGCCTTCAGCCAGAGGCGCCGGGGGACCAGTCCAATGCGCCCGACCCTCGTCGCTGGAGGGCGCGTTGGCGATGCCAACCTCTCCGCACGGCCGTCCTCCAGGGTTTGCGGGATAAAGCGCTGATCGCGCCCGGACCGCCCGCGCCCGTCCAGGGGTAGGCGCGGCTCAAGGCGCAGGGTGGAAGCCATCGCGTCCGTCACGTAGCCCTCCGCCCTTTGTTCTCCTGCACCACCCGTCCAAGGAAACCCGGTGGGCCGCTTATTCATTCCACTTGGGACAGCACGAACCCGAGGGAAGACCGATGCAGCTATTCCGCCACGAGACCCGCCAGAGCACCGAACACACGCGCAAGCTCTACGCTCGTTACGCGCTCGCTCACACGATGGTCGATTTTCTCGCGGCGGTGCTCTTCCTCGTGGGGTCGGTACTGTTCTTCTGGAACGAACTGGAGACCGCGGCGATCTGGTGTTTCGTGGTGGGCTCGGTGTTCTTCTGCGTGAAGCCGACGCTGAAGCTCGCCCGTGAAATCCACATGTGGCGCGCCGGCAAGACGGATGCGCTGGCCGAGGAAGAGGAGGGCGCGCTTATCTGAGCAGCCCTGCACACCCGGGCGCCCTTTCCCCCTCCGCGCCGATGGGCTAGAGCGGCCCGGACCCGACGACCGACCCGAGGCCGAAGCTCATGAAGTTCACCCTGTCCTGGCTCAAGGATCACCTCGACACCACCGCGACCGTCGACGAGATCGCCGAAACGCTCACCGATCTCGGGCTCGAGGTCGAGGGGATCGAGAACCCCGCCGAGGCGCTGCGCCCGTTCACCATCGGCAAGGTGGTGGCGGCCGAAAAGCATCCGGATGCGGACAAGCTGAAGGTGTGCCGCGTCGAGACCGACACCGGCGAGAGCCAGATCATCTGCGGTGCCCCGAACGCGCGCGAGGGGATCACGGTCGTCGTTGCCAAGCCAGGGACCTACGTGCCCGGCATCGACACCACCATCCAGATCGGCAAGATCCGCGGCGTCGAGAGCCACGGGATGATGTGCTCGGAACGCGAGATGGAGTTGAGCGACGAGCACAACGGCATCATCGAGCTGCCGTCGGGCGAGGTCGGCCAGAGCTTTGCCGACTGGCTGGCGCAGAACGACCCCGCCAAGGTCGATCCGGTGATCGAGATCGCCATCACCCCGAACCGCCCCGACGCGCTGGGCGTGCGCGGCATCGCCCGCGACCTCGCGGCGCGTGGTCTCGGCACGCTCAAGGCACGTGACCTCGACCCGGTGCCCGGCAGCTTCGACAGCCCGTTGACCGTCAGCATCGACGAGGGCGCCCGCGACGGCTGCCCGGTCTTTTATGGGCGCCTGATCCGCGGCGTGACGAACGGCCCCAGCCCGGCCTGGCTTCAGGACGCGCTGAAGGCCATCGGCCTGCGCCCGATCTCGTTCCTCGTGGACGTGACCAACTTCTTCACCTTCGACCGCAACCGCCCGCTGCACGTCTTCGATGCCGACAAGGTGTCGGGGAACCTGCGGGTTCACGCGGCCGAGGGCGGCGAGACGCTCGAGGCACTGGACGAGCGGACCTACACGCTCGAGCCCGGCATGATCGCGATCTCGGACGACGCCGGCGTGCAGAGCCTTGGCGGCATCATGGGGGGCGAGACCACCGGCGTGACCGAGGACACCGTCAACGTCTTCGTCGAGGCCGCGTTCTTCGACCCGATCCGCACGGCATTCACGGGCCGCGCGCTCAAGATCAACTCCGACGCCCGTTACCGGTTCGAGCGCGGGATCGACCCCGAGTGGACGCCGCACGGGATCGAGCACGCCACGCGCATGATCCTCGACCATGCCGGCGGCGAGGCGAGCCACGTCGTCAAGGCGGGCGAAATCCCCGATCACGCGCGGGCCTACACGCTCGACACCGACCGCTGTTCGCGCCTCGTGGGCATGGAGATCCCCGCCGAGACGCAGCGCGCGACGCTGACCGCGCTGGGCTTCACGATGGAGGGCGACACCGCCCACGTGCCGTCCTGGCGTCCCGACGTGATGGGCGAGGCCGACCTCGTGGAGGAAGTGGCGCGGATCGCGTCCCTGACGAAGCTCGAGGGCAAGCCGATGCCCCGGATGACCGACGGCGTGCCGAAGCCGATCCTGTCGCCGCTGCAGAAGCGCGAGCAGGCGGCGCGGCGCACGGCGGCAACGCTCGGCTACAACGAGTGCGTCACCTACTCGTTCATCGACCGCGAGGCCGCGTCGCTGTTCGGGGGCGGCGACGACGCCACCATGCTCGCCAACCCGATTTCGTCCGAGATGAGCCACATGCGTCCCGCCCTGCTGCCGGGCCTGTTGCGCGCCGCGGCGCGCAATCAGGCGCGCGGTGCCGGCGATCAGGCTCTGTTCGAACTGGGCTACGCCTTCTCGGGCGGCGAGCCGGGCGAGCAAGCGCAGATGCTGACCGGCCTGATGGTCGGCCGCACCGGGCCGAAGGATGTGCACGGCAGCGCCCGCGCGGTCGACGTTTTCGACGTGAAGGCCGACGCGGAGGCGGTTCTCGCCGCCATCGGCGCGCCGGCCAAGGTGCAGATCCAGCGCACCGGCGATGCGTGGTGGCATCCCGGCCGGCACGGCGTCATCTGCCTCGGGCCGAAGAAGGTGCTGGGCGTCTACGGCGAGGTGCATCCGCGCATCCTCGAAGCGCTCGACGTGAAGGGCCCGGCCGTGGCGTTCACCGTGTTCCCCGAGGCAGTGCCGCTGCCCAAGCAGGTCCGGACCACGCGCCCGGCGCTCGAAGCCACCGATCTCCAGGCGGTTGAACGCGACTTCGCCTTCGTTGTGGACGCGGACGTGGCCTCGCTCGACCTCGTGAACGCGGCGGCGGGTGCGGACAAGGCGCTGATTTCAGACGTGCGGGTGTTCGACGAATTCGTCGGCGGCAGCCTCGGCGAGGGCAAGAAGTCCCTCGCGGTCACCGTGCGCCTGCAACCGCGCGATGCCACGCTGACCGACAAGGATATCGAGGCCGTTTCGGCCAAGGTCGTCGAAAAGGTGCAGAAGGCCACGGGCGCCGAACTGCGCGGCTGAGGCTTTGGCGGACCCGCGCGGTCTGCTAGGCTCCGGAGGCATTTCAGCCTTCGGAGCCTTTTTCATGTCTCGTTTTTCCCTTTTCGCCGGTGCGGCGGCGTTGATCCTCGGGGCCCATGCCGCTCCCGTTGCCGCCCAGTCCTCGAACGCCGCGCGCTACCTGCTTCAGCAGGAACTGTCCAAGGCCTGCGAGTTCTCCGGAGGTGGCGGACAGATTTCGAACGTCGGGCTCATGGAGCGCGATTTCGACGGCGACGGCCGCGACGATCTACTGATTGCTCACGAGGCGATCCGCTGCGGCGGCTCCGGCCGCAGCAGCTTCTGCGGGATGCAGGTGTGCAGCGTGCGCATCTGGCTGCGCCGCGGCGATCTTCTGACGCTCGAGAAGGACATGCTCGGCGGCGGGATCGAGGTATCGGGCGGCACGCCTCCGACGATCTCGGGATACGGACACGGCGGCGGTCAATGGTCGATGCGCTGGAGTGGCGGGGCCTTCCGCTGAGCTGCTATCGCCTTGCGGCCGGCGTGCGCCCGCTTAGGTGACACCGCGCGAGGCATTTCAGAGAAGGACACGCAATGGGCCTGACCATCTATCTCTCGGGCGAGATCCACACCGACTGGCGCGACCGGATCATCGACGGGGCGCAGGGCCTCGACGTGACCTTCTCGGGCCCGGTGACCGATCATGGCGCGTCGGACGATTGCGGCGTGACCATCCTCGGCTCCGAGGACAGCAAATACTGGCACGACCACAAGGGCGCGATGGTCAACGCGATCCGCACCCGCAAGGGGCTGTCGGATGCCGACATCGTCGTCGTACGCTTCGGCGACAAGTACAAGCAGTGGAACGCGGCCTTCGACGCGGGCTATGCCGCCGCTCTGGGCAAGTCGCTCATCGTTCTCCAGCCCGAAGAGCACGACCACGCCCTCAAGGAAGTGGACGCCGCCGCGCTGGCCGTCGCGCGCGAGCCCGAGCAGGTGGTCGAAATCCTGCGCTACGTCCTGACCGGCACTCTACCGGGATAAGCCTGCGGGCGGGGACGGCGCGAGCCGTTCCCGCCCGGCCGCTCAGTCGTCTTCGGCCGGGATGTTGAGCCCCGTCTGCACGGCCTCGCGCGCGAGGAACCGGTCCAGGTAGGCGGGCACGTTCCTGAGGTCATGGAAGCCGACCATGTCCTTGGCGTCGTAGAAATCCAGCGCGTTCAGCCAAGGCGCGATGGCGATGTCGGCGATGGAATAGTCGCCGGCGATCCATTCGCGCTTGTCCAGTTCGCAATCCAGAACACCCAGCAGGCGCTTGGCTTCGTTGATGTAGCGTTCGCGCGGGCGCGGGTCCTCGATGTCCTTGCCGCCAAGCTTCACGAAGAAGCCGAGCTGGCCGAACATCGGACCGAGGCCGCCCATCTGCCACATCAGCCACTGGATCACGGTGGCGCGTTCGGCCGCCGTGGTGCCCATCAGCCGCCCGGTCTTGTCGCCCAGGTGGATCAGGATCGCGCCACTCTCGAACAGGCCGAGGGGCCGGCCATCCGGGCCGTCGGGGTCGATGATCGCGGGGATCTTGTTGTTGGGGCTGAGCGACAGGAAGGCGGGGCTCTTCACGTCCTCGTCGCCGAGCGAGACGCGATGCGGCTCGTAGGGCAGGCCCAGCTCTTCCAGGGCGATCGAGATCTTAACGCCGTTGGGCGTCGGGAAGGCGTAAAGCTGGATGCGGTCGGGATGCCGCGCGGGCCAGCGTTCGGTGATCGGGAAGTCGGAGAGATCGGCCATGGCGGATGCGTTCCTGTTGTCCGTGACAAACTGTGCGACCAAGGCTAAGGCGCGGGCGGGCGAAGGAAAGCGCCCCGAGGGTGCGCGCACGCAAGCGGGCTGTGCGCGGCCACGATCGCGAGGGACAGGACCATGATTCAGGAATTCAGGGACTTCATCGCCAAGGGCAACGTGATCGACCTTGCCGTCGGCATCATCATCGGCGCGGCCTTCACCGCGATCGTCAATTCGCTGGTCAGCGATCTCATCAACCCGATCATCGGCTTGTTCACCGGCGGCATCGACTTCTCGGGCTGGTTCTACGTGCTGGGCGATGCGCCGGAGGGCGGCTATGCCAGCGTCGAGGCCGCGCAGGAGGCCGGCGCGGCGGTGTTCGCAGTGGGTAATTTCCTGATGGCGGTCATCAACTTCTTCATCGTCGCGCTCGTCGTTTTCGCGCTGGTCAAGATCGTGAACCGGATCAAGTCGGCGGCGGAGAAACCCGACGACGTCGCGCCCGAGGTGCACACCGGCCCGTCCGAACTGGACGTGCTGATCGAGATACGCGACCAGCTCAAGCGCGACTGAGCCCGCAGACCGAAGAGCCAGGACACACGACCCCGAAAGGAGGGCGCCCATGCCCGAACGCACGCGCATCGCGGCGGCCTCCATCGGGGTCGGACTGGCCGTTCTCGGCATCAAGACCCTCGCCTGGTGGATGACCGGCTCGGTCGCGCTTTTGTCGGACGCCCTCGAGAGCATCGTCAACGTGGGCACGGCGGTGGCGGCGCTTGCTGCGGTCCGCGTTGCCGAACGGCCCCCGGATGCCGAGCATCCGTACGGCCACGACAAGGCCGAGTTCCTCGCCGCCGTGGCCGAAGGCGTGCTGATCGTGCTCGCCGCTCTCTTCATCCTGCGCGAGGCGTGGCACGGGCTGATAAATCCCGAACCGATCCGGGCCGCCTGGGCGGGCATTGGCGTGAATCTCGTGGCAGGCGTTCTGAACGGCGTCTGGGCCACGGTGCTGATCCGCCGCGGCCGGCGGCTGCGCGCCCCTGCGCTGGTGGCGGACGGGCGTCACCTCTGGGCCGATGTGGTGACCTCGGTCGGCGTGGCCTCTGGCGTGGTGTTGGGGGTGCTGACCGGGCTCACGTGGTTCGATCCGCTGCTGGCGGGGTGCGTGGCGCTCTACATCCTCTATTCCGGGTGGGGCGTTCTGAGCGCCTCGGCCTCGAGCCTCATGGACGAATCCGTGCCGGAGCACGAGCTTGCCGATCTGCGCGCGATCATCTCGGACACGGGGCAGGGCGCGGTGCAGGCGCACGACCTGCGCACGCGTCACGCGGGCCGGACCGTGTTCGTCGAATTCCACCTCGTGGTGCCGAGCGACATGGCGGTAAGCGATGCCCACGAGATCTGCGACCGGATCGAAACCGGCCTGATCGACGCGCTTGGCGAATGTTCGGTCACGATCCACGTCGAGCCCGAGGAGAAGGCCAAGCGCGGCGCCATCGTGATGTCGTGAGGGGAGGCGTTTAGCCCTTCAGCGCGTCCAGGTAGGTTCGCACGCAGGTCTGGACGTGACGGAAGCGGTCGCCGCCCAGATGCGTGCCGCCGAACCATCGTGTGACCACGATGACGTGGCCTTCCAGACCCTCGCGTTCCAGCATCCGCAGGATCGTCATGCCCGCGCCGGCCTCGCCGTCGTCGTCCTTGACGGGGCCCTCGGCCAGCAGCGCGGCCCAGCTGTTGTGGGTGGCTTTCGCGAACTTCTTTCGGCGCTTGAGGTCGGCCACGAGCGCCTGCGCAGCGGCACGGTCCGCGGCGGGTCCACCCGCCACGGCATATTTCGAGCCGCGGTCGCTCAGAACCTTGTCGAGCACGAGAAGCGTCATGGCCGGGACGGGTGCCCCGGCCACGCCGCGGGGTCAACCCTCGCGGACGATCTTCTGCGGCGAGGTCACGTCGAGGCCGAGCGCCTTGCCGACAGCGTAGTAGGTCAGCTTGCCGGCATGGACGTTGAGGCCGTTGAGCAGGTTCTCGTCGTCGGCGCAGGCCTGCTGCCAGCCCTTGTCGGCCAGCGCCAGCATGAACGGCAGGGTCGCGTTGCCAAGCGCCAGCGTCGAGGTGCGCGCCACTGCGCCCGGCATGTTGGCCACGCAGTAGTGCATGATGCCGTCGACCTCGTAGACCGGGTCCTGGTGGGTGGTGGCCTTCGATGTCTCAAAACAGCCGCCCTGGTCGATCGCCACGTCCACAAGCGCCGCCCCGGGCTTCATGTCTGCCAGCATCTCGCGGGTGACCAGCTTGGGCGCCGCGGCGCCGGGGATCAGCACGGCGCCGATCACCATGTCGGCCTCGCGCACCAGCATCTCGAGGTTGGCCTTCGACGAGTAGACCGTCTCGAACTCGCCGCGGAACATGTCGTCGAGCTGGCGCAGGCGGGGTAGGGACCGGTCGAGGACCGAGACGCGCGCGCCCATGCCCGAGGCGATGCGTGCGGCCTGAGTGCCGACGACACCGCCGCCGATCACCACGACGCGGGCCGGCATCACGCCCGGCACGCCGCCCATCAGCACGCCGCGTCCGCCATTGGCCTTCTGCAATGTCCACGCGCCCATCTGCGGCGCCAGCTTGCCCGCGACCTCGGACATCGGCGCCAGAAGCGGCAGCCCGCCGCGGTCATCGGTGACGGTCTCGTAGGCGATGCAGGTCGCGCCGCTGTCGATCAGGTCGCAGGTCTGCTCGGGATCGGGGGCGAGGTGCAGGTAGGTGAAGAGAATCTGGCCTTCGCGCAGCATCTTGCGCTCGGCGGCCTGCGGCTCCTTCACCTTCACCACCATGTCGGCAGCGTCGAAGATTTCCTTCGCGGCCCCGACGATCCTGGCGCCGTGCGCCTCGTAGTCGGCATCCTCGAAGCCCGCGCCGATCCCGGCGCCGGACTGGATCAGAACCTCGTGGCCGTGTGCGACCGCTTCGGCCGCTGCCGCGGGGGTTACGCCGACGCGGAATTCCTGCGCCTTGATCTCGGTGGGGCATCCGATCTTCATGTGGGGTCCTCCTGTGCGCCTCTGACGTGGAACCTATCCGGAAATCGTGCAATATCCCGGCAAAGGATGCCCGCTGTTTGCGCTGTCGGTGGCAGGATCTGCGCAAGAGGGTGCAAAAGCGGGAGATACGTGCGTGATGAGCGCCGACGAGACCGATCTGCGGATTCTGCGCATCCTTCAGAAGCGCGGCCGAATCTCGAATGCCGAACTGGCCGAGGCGGCGCATATCTCGGCGTCGGCCTGCCATCGGCGGGTCGCGCGGCTCGAGGCGGAGGGCTTCATTTCCGGTTACGTGGCGCTGTTGAACCCGCGCCGGTTCCGCCTCCCCACCACCGTCTTTGTGGAGATCACCCTCGATGGGCAGTCCGACGAGGTGCTGGACGACTTCGAGACCGCGGTGGCCCGCGTACCCGAGGTGCTGGAGTGTCACCTGATGGCCGGCTCGGCGGATTACCTGCTCAAGGTCGTGGCTGAGGACACCGAGGACTTCGCCCGCATCCACCGCCGGCACCTCACGCGGCTGCCTCATGTGGCGCAAATGCAGTCGAGTTTCTCTTTGCGTAGCGTGCATTCCACCACTGCTTTGCCCATCTGACTCGACTTTCGGGGGATACGGCGTAGTTTCTCGTCTCAATATTCCGTGACTGCGATAAGAAAACATGCCCCGGAGCGGACCGGGCGGACAGGGAGCACACATGCACGACAAGATGCGACAAGAGTCGTTGCTGTTCTTTCCGAAGGTGAACAAGCGCGTGTTCGGGGTCTCGGCGATCCTGATCGTCGGCTTCATCATCTTCGGGGCAGTGTTCAGTGAAACGGCGGGCACCGTCTTCTCGGCGATGCAGGGTTGGCTGGCCGGCAACTTCGGCTGGGCGATGATCATCCTCGTGAACATCCTGCTGATCGCGGTGGTGTATCTCGCCTTCGGGCGGTTCGGGGACATCCGCCTCGGCCGCATGAACGAGAAACCGGCCTACGATCTCTTCTCGTGGACGGCGATGCTGTTCTCGGCGGGGATCGGCATCGGCCTGATCTACTGGGGTGTGGCCGAGCCGCTCTACCACTACTTCGCGCCGCCCATCGGCGATCCCGAGACGGAGGCCGCCGCGCGCCAGGCAATGGTGATCTCGTTTCTGCACTGGGGGTTCCACGCCTGGGCGATCTACGCGATCGTGGCGCTGAGCCTTGCCTACTTCCATTTCCGCAAGGGTCTGCCGCTGACCATCCGCTCGGCGCTCTATCCGCTGCTGGGCGAGAGGATCTTCGGCTTCTGGGGCGACGTCGTCGATATCCTCGCGGTGTTCGGCACCATGTTCGGCATCGTGACCTCGCTCGGTCTCGGCGCCATGCAGATCAACTCGGGCCTCGGCACCGTGTTCGGCATCGGCCAGTCTGCGACCGTCCAGATTATCATCATCGCGGTCATCACCGCGATGGCGACGATGTCGGTGGTCGCGGGACTCGACGGCGGCATCAAGCGGCTCTCGAACATCAACATCCTGCTCAGCATCGTCTTCCTGGCGTTCATGCTGGTGGTCGGTCCGACGCTCTTCATCTTCGACACCTTCGTGCAGAGCTACGGCGCCTATGTCCGCGACCTCGTGGAGTGGGGCACCTGGGCCGAGGCCTGGCAGAGCGATGGCACCTGGCAGAACTCCTGGACCATCTTCTACTGGGCCTGGTGGGTCAGCTGGGCGCCCTTCGTGGGCGTGTTCGTGGCGCGCATCAGCCGCGGCCGCACGATCCGGGAGTTCCTGATCGGCGTGATGCTTCTGCCGGCGACGATCATGTTCTTCTGGTTCTGCGCCTTCGGCGGCACCGCGCTGCAGATTTCGCTGGGCGGGGATGCCTCGCTGGTCGAGGCGACGCGCGAAGCCTACGGCGACGCGATGTTCGCTCTGCTGGACTTCTTCCCGGCGTCCGACCTGATGTCCGGATTCGCCATCGTGCTGATCGTGATGTGGTTCGTGACATCCTCCGACTCGGGCTCGTTCGTGATCGACATGCTCACCGCGGGCGGGGATCCCGATCCCCCGAAGGTGCAGCGGATCTTCTGGGCGATCTCGGAAGGTGCGGTCGCGTCGGTGCTGCTTCTGGCCGGAGGGCTCTCGGCCCTGCAGGCGGCGGCGGTGATCGCGGGCTTCCCCTTCGCGATCGTGGTGTTCCTGATCCTCATCGGGCTCTTCAAGGCGCTGTCCTGGGATCCGCTGATGATCTACCGGCACAACCAGAAATACCGCAGCGACGACGAGGCGGATCACGCCATGCCGAACGAGCTTCCGGGCGAGCTCTACGGCTCCGACCCGACACTGGCCAAGCCGCCGTCAGGCGGCACCGCGGCCAGCCCGGCCGAGTGATCCCGGCTTCCTGACCGATCGAGACGCCCCGCCTGACCCGGCGGGGCGTTTTCGCGTCGGGGAGGTGCGCAGAGCGGGCAACGCCTTGTGTTCCCCGGCCCCCCGCGCAACAGTCCGGCCCCGTGACATTCGGACCAAGGGGGAGGGCGCCACGCCATGCAGAGCGATTACGTCATCGTGGGGGCCGGCACCGCCGGATGCGTTCTTGCCCGTCGCCTCAGCGATGCCGGCCACAGCGTCACGCTGCTGGAGGCCGGGGGGCGCGACAACTACCACTGGGTCCACGTGCCGATGGGATACCTCTACTGCATCGGCAATCCGCGCACGGACTGGATGTACAAGACCGCGCCCGACAAGGGACTGAACGGCCGCTCGCTGCTCTACCCGCGGGGACGCATCCTCGGCGGGTCATCGTCGATCAACGGGATGCTCTACATCCGGGGGCAGGCGGCGGATTACGACGGTTGGCGGCAACAGGGCCTGACCGGCTGGGGCTGGGACGACGTGCGGCCCTATTTCCTGCGGTCGGAGGATTACGTCGACGGCGAATCCGAGCATCACGGCGCAGGCGGCCCGTGGCGGATCGAGAACCAGCGCCTGCGCTGGGACATCCTTGATGCCTGGGCCGACGCCGCCGAGGCCGAGGGCATCCCCAAGACCGACGACTTCAACCGCGGCGACAACGAGGGCGTGAGCTACTTCAAGGTCAGCCAGAAGAACGGCTGGCGGATGAGCATGGCCAAGGCCTTCCTGCGCGGCGCCGACAAGGACAAGCTGCGGATCGAAACCGGAGCGCAGGTCCTGCGGCTCGCCTTCGACGGCGACCGGGCCTCGGGCGTCGTCTTCGAGCAGGCGGGCGCCGAAAAGACCGCCCATGCCGCGGCCGAGGTGATCCTCTGCGCCGGTGCCATCGGCTCGCCGCAGATCCTGATGCTGTCTGGGATCGGGCCCGCCGAGCACCTGCGCGCGCACGGCATCGACGTGCGGCAGGACAAGCCCGACATTGGCGCGAACCTTCAGGACCACCTGCAATTGCGCTGCTCGTGGCGGCTGACCGGGGCGAAGACGCTGAACCAGCTTGCCGCGACATGGCTCGGCAAGGCGAAGATCGGGCTGGAATACGCGCTCTTCCGCTCGGGTCCGATGTCGATGGCGCCGTCGCAGCTCGGCGCCTTCGCGCGCTCGCGCGAGGGTCTCGAGACGGCTGACCTCGAATACCACGTCCAGCCGTTGTCGCTGCCGGCCTTCGGACAGCCGCTTGATCCGTTCCCGGCGATCACCGCCAGCGTCTGTCACCTGCGCCCGGAAAGCCGCGGGACGGTGCGGCTGACCGCGCCCGATCCGCGCGCGGCCCCCGAGATCGCGCCGAACTACCTCTCGACCGAGGGAGATCGCCGCACCGCGGCGGACGCCATCCGCCTGACGCGGCGCATCATGGCACAGGGGCCGATGGCCCGTTACAAGCCGGAAGAGCTGAAGCCCGGCCCGGATCTTCAAAGCGATGAGGACCTCGCCCGCGCGGCCGGGGACATCGGCACGACGATCTTCCACCCGGCCGGAACGGTGCGCATGGGGACCGACGACGGGGCCCCTCTCGACGAACGGCTGCGACTGCGCGGCGCGCCTGGGCTGCGGGTGGTGGATGCCTCGGTGATGCCGCGCATCACCAGCGGAAACACCAACGCGCCGACCGCCATGATCGCCGAGAAGGCCGCCGATCTCATCCTCTCCGACGCCGGCTGAGTGGATGCCGCGCTGCGGCGAAAAGGTCGGGAATTCCGCATGTTGACGTAAGGTTAATACTAATCGATGGTTCATGCATGCCCACGGTTGCGAATTTTCGGCCGGGGCTCGAACGCGATTTTATGACCCAAAGGACGGCTCGGCATGGCGAACCTTATCCCCGGCTTCGGCGAAGAATTTCTAGATCGGAGCGACGACGGCTCGACCGAGCAGATCGACGCCACCCCCATCTTCGAGGACGGCATCAATTTCTTCGGAACGCTCTAAGAGGGCTTCTGGATCAACAACAACGGTTCGATCACCTTCGCGAACCCGCGTAGCAGCTTCACGCCCGACGTGATCACCGGCGTGTCCAACAACCCCGAGATCACGCCCTACTTCGCCGACGTGGACACCCGCAACGAGGCGGTGCCAGGACCGACGCCCGGTGGCAACTCCACCGGCACGAACCTCGTCTATTACGACTTCGACGAGGCCAACGACCGCATCATCATCACCTGGGACGATGTCGGCTACTTCAGCCGCAACAACGACCTTCTGAACGCCTTCCAGCTGATCCTGACCGACCGCGGCGATGGCGACTTCGACATCCAGTTCCGCTACGAAGACGTGCAGTGGACCACCGGCAATGCGTCGGGTGGCTCGGGCGGCTTCGGCGGCACGCCGGCACGCGCGGGCTACACTGCCGGCACCGGTGAGGACGGCACTTTTTCGAGTTGCCGCAATCGGGTGTCGAAGCCGAACTGATCGAACTTGAAAATACCGAGGGCAACACCGGCACCGAGGGCATCTGGAACTTCTTCGTCCGGAATGGGGGCGTGGTCGACCGCATCGTGCCGCTTCTGCCCGAGGGCGCGCGGGGCGGCGCGGCCACCGGCGACCCGCACCTCGTGACGCTCGACGGGGCCGGCTACGACTTCCAGGCCGCGGGCGAGATCGTCCTGGTGCGCGATACCGCGAGCAACCTCGAGATCCAGGCCCGCATGGTGCCGATCGCAGACACGGTCAGCGTGATCGCCGCCGTCGCGACCACCGTTGGCTCGGACGTCGTTCAGATCGATGCGACCGACGCCCAGCCGGTGTCGGTCAATGGCACGCCGATCGAGGTCGAGAACTTCGGCCAGTATGACGTCGATGGCGGCTCCATCTTCCGTCAGGACGACCAGTACGTGGTGGTCTATGCCGGCGCGGACGGCAATGTCGGTGACGGAGACAACCAGCTGATCGTCGACGTGCGCGGCGACCGGATCGACGTGGACGTCGCCATCGACGGCTCGACCGGTTCGTTCGAGGGTCTCCTCGGGGACGGAGACGGCAACCCGTCGAACGACATCGCCCGGGCCGATGGCACCGTCCTGGCACGTCCGCTGGCGTTCGAGGACCTTTACGGCGGCTTCCGCGACGACTGGCGGGTGACCACCGATGCGCAGAGCCTGTTCACTTACGACGCCGGCGAGAGCCTCGAGGACTTCTACATCGCCGACCAGCCGACCTCGCTCATTACCTTTGCCGACATCGACCCCGACGTTCTGGCCGCGGCCCAGGCGGCGGCGCTAGCGGCGGGGCTCGACCAGGGCAGCACGGCTTTCCGCAACGCGGTGCTGGACTTTGCGCTGACCGATGACGCGTCCTACCTCGACAGTGCCGCCAACACCGCGGGCGATGCCGAGGACTACATCTCGTATACGGGCGAGACGGGCCTCGTGATCACCGGTGACGACACCTCCGAAGTGCTCGTGGGCACGGTTCTGTCCGACACCATTTCCGGCGCGGGTGGCAACGACACCATCACCGGCGGCGACGACCGGCTCGAGGGCAACGCCGGTGCCGATACCCTGTTCGGCGGTGCGGGCGACGACGGCCTGATCGGCGGCGGTGGCAACGACGTGCTCGACGGTGGCGCTGGCGACGACAACATCGCGGCCGGCACCGGGAACGACGTGCTCGATGGCGACGTGGGCGACGACCGCCTCGGCGGCGGCGAGGGCAACGACAGCATCTCGGGCGGTGACGGTAACGACACCATCCGCGGCGGTGTCGGCTCCGATACCGTCGATGCGGGTGCCGGCGACGACGCGGTCGCGGGCGGCGCCGATGCCGACAACCTCGACGGCGGCGCGGGCGATGACACGATGGGCGGCAGCTTCGCCGATGACACCGTGACCGGCGGCGGCGGCGACGACAGCCTCGGCGGCGGCTTCGGCCAGGACCTCATCAATGCCGGGCCGGGCAACAACGCCGTCGGCGGCGGCGAGGGCAACGACACCATCATCGCGGGTGGCGGGACCGACTTCCTCGCCGGTGGCGGCCGCAACGACGTGATCAACGGCGGCGGCGGCGACGACACCATCAACGGCGGCGATGGCAACGACACCGTGGATGGCGGCAACGGTGCGGACGTGTTCGTCTGGAACGAGGGCGAGGCCGGCGCGGTCGATGTCATCGAGGGCTTCGAGGACGGCAGCGACATGCTGATGCTCACTGGGGTCGAGAACGCGCCCGGCTCGGGCCTGCAGGGCCGGGTCGATGCGCTCGACATCACCACCGTCGCTGGCGGTGGCGCGGCCCAGTTGAGCTACGACGGCCAGATCATCGTGGTCGAGGGCGTGACCGCCGCGGACCTGACCGTGGACGACTTCATGTTCATCTGATCGGGCCGGAGCGATCCAAGGGAAGGGGGCGTCGCAAGACGCCCCCTTCTTCGTGGGGACCTGCGACCGGCCGCCCGCCGCAACGCGGGCCGCCAGACACGACAAACCCCCGAAGGCGGCTGCCCCGGGGGTAGTCAATCGCGTCAGTTCGGAAACGTGAGGCTCTTCAGAGAAGACCTTCGCGCTGGGCCTTTTTGCGTGCCAGCTTGCGCGCACGGCGGACGGCCTCGGCCTTCTCGCGTGCTTTCTTCTCGGACGGCTTCTCGAAATGCTGCCGAAGCTTCATTTCACGGAAGACGCCTTCGCGCTGCAGCTTCTTCTTCAGGGCCCGGAGGGCCTGATCGACGTTGTTGTCGCGAACGCTAACCTGCATGTGGTTGTCACCACCTTTCTGAGTTGGAGTTGCAAGGAAATGCAGGAGGTGGCCGTATAGCAAAGCCTCGCTAGCTTGTCCAGTACCCCTGACAGGGGCACCGCGACCCCGCCCGGCCAGAGCGACAGGAGAGATCATGACCGACGATATGCAGGACGACCCGACAGACAAGATGATCGACGCCGCGCTGATGCACGTGCCATTCGACGGCTGGACCGAGACCACGTTCCGCGCCGCCATGAAGGATGCCGAGGTGGCGCCCGCGGTGGCCAAGGGCCTCTTTCCCCGGGGCGCCGTGGATCTAGCGCTGGCATTTCACGCCCGTGGCGACCGGCGCCTGCCCGGCCGGCTCGCCGCCATGAACCTCGACGGTCTGCGCTACCGCGACAAGGTCGCTCGCGCCGTCCGCGCGCGCATCGAGCTGTCCGAGGACCGAGAGGCGGTGCGCCGGGGCATGACGCTGTTCTCTCTGCCGATCTACTCGGCCGACGGTGTGCGCGCGCTCTGGTCCACCTCGGACGCCATCTGGCGCGCCCTCGGCGACAGCTCGGACGACGTCAACTGGTATTCCAAGCGCGCGACGCTGGCCGGGGTCTACTCGTCCACGGTGCTCTACTGGCTGGGCGACGATTCTCCCGAAAGCCGCGAGACGTGGGATTTCCTCGACCGGCGTATCGATGACGTGATGCGCATCGAGAGCGCGAAGTCCGGCCTGCGCAAGCTGCCGTTCATGGGCACGCTGATGGACCTGCCCAACCGCGTCGCCGCACGTGCCGCGCCGCGCCGTCGGGACGAGGACATCCCCGGCAGCTGGCCGCCCGCGGACACGCCCGCCGCGCGTTGACCGTTGCCGATTGACCCGCGGCGGGCGGCGGCCACATCGTGCGGGCGTCAGACCGGACCGAAGAAGGAGTCATTCCCCGTGAGCCAGACCATGCGCGTCATCGAAATTTCCAAGGCCGGCGGCCCCGAAGTGCTGACCCCGGCGGAGCGCTCCGTCCCCGAGCCGGGCCATGGCGAGGTCCGGCTCCGTATCGCCTATGCAGGCGTCAACCGGCCCGACGCGCTGCAGCGCGCGGGCCTCTACGCACCGCCGCCCGAAGCCAGCGACCTGCCGGGCCTCGAGGCCGCCGGAACCGTGGACGCGATCGGCCCGGGCGTGACCGAGGTGAAAGAGGGCGACCGGGTCTGCGCGCTTCTGCCCGGCGGCGGCTATGCCGAGTACGCGCTCACGCCCGCCGCGCATTGCTTGCCGGTGCCGGAGGGCATGGACCTGCAGCACGCGGCCTGCCTGCCCGAGACCTACTTCACCGTCTGGTCGAATGTCTTCCAGCGCGGTGCCCTGCAGGCCGGCGAGCGTTTTCTCTGTCACGGCGGCTCGTCGGGCATCGGCACCACGGCCATCCAGCTCGCACGGCACTTCGGCGCGCGCGTCTTCGCCACTGCCGGGTCGGCCGAGAAATGCGCGAAATGTACCGAGCTCGGCGCCGAGCGGGCGATCAACTACCGCGAGGAAGACTTCGTCGATGTGATTCGCGCCGAGGGCGGCGCCGACCTGATCCTCGACATGGTGGGCGGCGACTACATCCCGCGCAACGTGAAGGCGCTGGCCGATGACGGCCGTCTCGTGCAGATCGCGTTCCTGTCGGGCCCCAAGGTCGAGCTGAACTTCGCACAGGTGATGACCCGACGGCTGACGATCACCGGCTCGACGCTCCGGCCGCAGAGCGACCTTGCCAAGGCCCGGATCGCGGACGCCTTGCGTGAACACGTCTGGCCGCTCCTCGACGCGGGCACGGTGGGTCCGATCATGGATTCCGAGTTTCCGCTCGAGGAGGCGGCGAAGGCGCACGCGCGGATGGAGGGCTCGGACCACATCGGCAAGATCGTCCTGAAGGTGGGGGGCGACTGACGGACGCTTCCGGTCGCCCGCGCGGTCACGATCCCGGCGGTGCGGGCCTCGGGCAGGCTGGCGGTCGCAATGCGCGATCTTGGTGCAAGCTTCGGCCAGCCGCGCTCACCGGCGGTCGCCGCCTCGAATGCATCCATCGCGTCGCTCGGAGGATATATCTGACGCGCGCTGGCATTCCGTTCCGAAGGAAAGCGCGCTTCCGCTCCGTCTTCTTGGCGAGAATATCGCGGGAGCGCGAGGGCAGAGCCCTCGCTCGCCGCCTGTCTCGCGCCCGCGTTCCGCAGCTCTCTGCTCGGGTTGATATGCTGACCTGATAAGCTCGCGCCCACGAACCGCCCGAGCGCGCGTGTCAGTCCTCCGCGGCTCCGAGCGCGCGCCAGCCGATGTCGCGGCGGCAGATGCCGCCCGGCCAGTCCACCGCGTCGACCAGCGCGTAGGCGCGGTCGCGGGCCTCTGCAAGCGACGCGCCGCGGGCCGTGCAGTTCAGCACCCGTCCGCCCGAGGAGACCACGTCTCCGCCGGATCGCGCCGTGCCGGCGTGGAAGGTCATTTCCCAGGCGGTTTCGGGCAGGGCGTCGAGCCCGCCGATGGGCTGGCCCTTCTCGTAGGCGCCGGGATAGCCGTCGGCGGCCAGCACCACGGTCATCGCATGATCCTCGGCCCAATGGACGCGCGCCTCGTCGAGCCGGCCCTCGGCGCAGGCGTGGATCAGGTCGAGGGTCTGCGCGCCGAGCCGCATCATCAGCGCCTGGCACTCCGGGTCTCCGAAGCGCACGTTGTATTCGACGAGCCGGGGCGCGCCGTTCTCGATCATCAGGCCGACATAGAGCACGCCGCGGTAGGGCGTGCCGCGGCGGGCCATCTCGGCCATGGTCGGGCGGACGATCTCGTCCATGGCCCGGGCCTCGACCTCCGGCGTCATCACCGGCGCAGGCGAGTAGGCGCCCATGCCGCCGGTGTTGGGGCCGGTGTCGCCCTCTCCGATGCGCTTGTGATCCTGCGCGGTGCCGATGGGCAGGCAGGTTTCGCCGTCGACCAGAACGAAAAGCGAGGCTTCCTCGCCGGTCATGAATTCCTCGATCACAACCTCGGCCCCGGCAGCGCCGAACTCGCCGCCGAACATGTCGTCGAGCGCGTCGAGCGCCTGCGCCTCGGTCTCGGCCACGATCACGCCCTTGCCGGCAGCGAGCCCGTCGGCCTTGACCACGATGGGCGCGCCCTTGGCGCGCACGTAAGCGGCCGCCGCCTCGTGGTCGGTGAAGTGGGCCGAGGCCGCGGTGGGCGCGCCGGCGGCCGCGCAGATCTCCTTGGTGAAGGCCTTCGACGCCTCGAGCCGTGCCGCCGCTGCCGATGGCCCGAAGACCAGCACGCCGGCGTCGGCCAGCCGGTCGGCGATGCCAGCGGCCAGCGGCGCCTCGGGGCCCACGATCACCAGGTCGATGGCGTTCTCGCCTGCGAACTCGGCCACCGCGCCGCCGTCCTCGATGTCGACCCGGGCGCAGGTCGCGATCTGCGCGATGCCAGCGTTGCCGGGGGCCACGATCAGCTTGTCGCATTTCGGGTTCTGGAGCGCCGCCCAGGCCAGCGCGTGTTCGCGCCCGCCGCCGCCGAGGATCAGGATGTTCACGCGTGCCCCCTTGGTCCGTGTCGTCTGGCCTGCCGCCGCCCGCCTCGTAGCCGGGTGTCCCGTGTCGCACAAGTGTCCCGGAACAGGGCGGGTGACCGGGGTTGCGGAAGGGAGCGACCGGCGGAAGGGATCGAGCACGGAACAGACCTCCTATGTGACGAAAACACCGGAGATCGAAGGCGTGCATGTCGTCCATTCCGGAAGTGTCAGACCCTGCCGAAGATAAACTCGAGGGACTCGGCACGTTCAAAGACTGCGCACAGGTTGTCGAGGCCACGCGGAACCGTTTCGCCCCGCTTAATGCCCGCGCGCTCTGCTGCCCGACTTGTTCCATGAAAGCGGGCGGCGACGCCGCGGCCTGAGGCGCGCGGCCCCGGTTTCCTCCGGCGCGCGCCGCGTCTAGTCTGACGCGCGGCAAGACGAGGGACGGCATGGACCTGATCGACGACGAGCCCGGCGGCAGCGGCCCCGGCAATACCCCGGAATTCACGGTCTCCGAGATCTCGGGGGCGGTGAAGCGCACCATCGAGGGCGAGTTCTCCTACGTCCGGGTGCGGGGCGAGGTGGGGCGCGTGTCACGGCCGCGGTCCGGGCACGTCTATCTCGACCTGAAGGACGACCGCTCGGTGCTGTCAGGGGTCGTCTGGAAGGGCAAGGCCGCGCAGCTCGAGACCCAGCCCGAGGAGGGACTCGAGGTGATCGCCACCGGACGGCTCACCACATTCCCCGGCCAGTCCAAGTATCAGATCGTGATCGAGACGATCCGGCCCGCGGGGCAGGGCGCGCTCATGGCAATGCTCGAGAAGCGCCGCGCCGCGCTGGCAGCCGAAGGCCTGTTCGACGACGCGCGCAAGCGGCCTCTGCCGTTCCTGCCGGAGATCGTCGGCGTCGTCACCTCGCCCTCGGGCGCGGTGATCCGCGACATCCTGCACCGGTTGCGCGACCGCTTTCCCCGCAAGGTCCTGATCTGGCCGGTGGCGGTGCAGGGCGCGGCCTGCGCGCCCGAGGTCGCGCGCGCGATCGAGGGGTTCAACCGCATGTCCCCGGGCGGCGCGCTGCCGCGGCCCGACGTGCTGATCGTGGCGCGTGGCGGCGGGTCGATCGAAGACCTCTGGGGCTTCAACGAAGAGGCGGTGGTGCGGGCCGCGGCGGCGTCCGATATTCCGCTGATCTCGGCGGTCGGGCACGAGACCGACACCACGCTGATCGACTTCGCCTCCGACCGTCGCGCGCCGACGCCCACGGCCGCAGCCGAGATCGCGGTGCCGGTGCGGCGCGACCTGCTGGCCTGGTCCGAGGAGATGCAGGCGCGGCTAGTGCGCGCGGTAACCTATCGGCTCGAGGTCCGTGGACAACGGCTGACCGACCTCGCCCGCGCGCTGCCCCGGCCCGAGAGCCTGCTCGATGGTCCGCGCCAGCGGCTCGACGTGGCGGGCGACCGGCTGCCGGCAGCCCTGGTGCGCGGGGTTCAGGTGCGCCGCGTGGCGTTGTCGGAGACCTCGGGCAGCCTGCGCCCCGCCGCGCTGCGGGCGCGCGCGGGCGAATGCCGCCGCGCGCTCGGGGCCCTGGCCCCTCGGCTTGCCCCCGCGCTCGACAGGTCGGTGGCGCAGAAGCGCGACGCGCTCGCTGCCACGGCGGGGCGGCTCAGCCCGCGCCCGATCCGCACCGAGATCGCCCGGCGGGGCGAGCGTGTGTCCGACCTCTCGCGCCGCCTCGACGCGGCTTTCGCGAAGACGACCGCCGTGCAGCGCCAGCGTCTCGATGCGCTCGACCGGCTGCGGGAGTCGCTCGGCTACGAGCGCACGCTGGAGCGGGGATTTGCGGTGGTGCGCGGCGACGGCCACGTGGTGACGACGAAAGCGGCCGCCGAGGCCGCCTCGGGCCTCGAGATCCAGTTCCACGACGGACGCCTGCGACTCGGCGGCACGTCGCCCAGGAAAGGCGCCGCCAAGAAGGGGACCCCGGAGCAGGGATCGCTTTTCTGAAGGGTCTCTAAGGACCTTCGATCATCACGGGGTGCGGACCCCGTCCGGAGGGGCGCCGCGCCGCCGCCAGCCTGCTGCGGGGGCTGGCGATCTCGCTGCTTATGACGTGCTGCGTCGACGTTTTGGGCCGCTGGAATCACAAAGCGCGCAGTCCAAACGACGGATCGCCATCGCGTGGGCCGGCGAGGGCGCGGCTCTTGAATTGCCTCGACGATAAAGAAGTCGGGGAGCTGATCCGCACGCCGGAGCCGCTGTCGGGCATCGGCAGCAAGCAAGACCCGGACGCGAACCGCATCCCCCGAACGCAAAGGGGCGCGCCCGAAGGCGCGCCCCTTTCAAGTCAGGCCGCGTCGGCCTCTGCCGGGCCGAACCGGCCGTAGAACGACTGGTTTTTCTCTGCGAGCTCGCGCAGCAGGTCGGGGCAGGTGAACCGCGCGCCGTGCTTGTCGGTCAGCGCGTCGCAGCGCTCAGCGGCGTAGGGCGCGCCGATGATGTCGAGCCAGGACAGCGGGCCGCCCGACCACGGTGCGAAGCCCCAGCCGAGGATCGCGCCGACGTCGCCCTCGCGGATATCGAGCAGGACGTTCTCCTCCAGCGCGCGCACGGCCTCCAGCGCCTGCACGAACAGCAGGCGGTGCTGCACCTCGATCAGGTCCGGCTGCTCGTCCGCGACGGGATACTTCGCGCTCAGACCCTCCCAGAGGCCTTGGCGCTTGCCCTTCTCGTCGTAGGCGTAGAACCCCGCGTTGGACTTCCGGCCGAGGCGGCCTTCGTCTTCCATCCAGAAGATCACCTCGTCGACCGCGCTATCGGGATAGGCATCGCCCATCGCCGCGCGTGTCGCCCGCGCGATCTTGGCACCAAGATCGATCGAGGTCTCGTCCACCAGTTGCAGCGGCCCGAGCGGCATGCCGACCTGCTTGGCGGCATTCTCGATCAGGACCGGGTTCACCCCTTCGGCAACCATGCGGATGCCTTCGTTGATATAGGGGATGATGCAGCGGTTGGCGTAGAAGAAGCGCGCGTCGTTGACCACGATCGGGGTTTTCCGGATCTGGCGCACGAAATCGAGCGCCTTGGCCACGGCCCGCTCACCGGTCTCCTTGCCCTTGATGATCTCGACCAGGTTCATCTTCTCGACGGGCGAGAAGAAGTGGATGCCGATGAACTGCTCCGGCCGCTTGGAGGCCTTGGCGAGATCCGTGATCGGCAGGGTCGATGTGTTGGTGGCAAAGATCGCCTCCTCGCCGATCACCGCCTCGACCTTTTGCGTCATCTCGGCTTTGACCTTGGGGTCCTCGAACACCGCCTCGACGATCAGGTCGCAGCCCTTGAGGTCGTCCACGTCTGCCGTCGGCGTGATGAGGGAGAGGACACGCTCCTTCTTCTCCTCGGTGGCCTTCTTCTTCTGGATGCCCTTGTCCATGTAGGACGCGGTGTAGGCCTTGCCCTTCTCGGCGTTCTCGACCGACTGATCGAGCAGCACCACCTCGATCCCGGCCTGAGCCGCGACGAGGCTGATGCCCGCGCCCATCATGCCGGCACCGAGCACGCCCACGCGGCGCACGGTCTCGTCCGCCACGTCGGGCCGGTTCGCGCCCTTCTCGAGCGCCCCCTTGTTGATGAACAGCGAACGGATCATCGCGCCCGAGGACGGATTCATAAGCACGTTGGTGAACCAGCGCGCCTCGATCTTGAGCGCGGTGTCAAAGGGCACGAGCGCGCCCTCGTAGACCGCCGACAGAAGCGCCTTGGCCGCCGGGTAGACGCCCTGCGTCTTGCCGTGAACCATGGCCGAGGCGCCCACGAAGGTCATGAAGCCCGCCGGGTGGTAGGGCGCGCCGCCGGGCATCTTGTAGCCCTTCGCGTCCCACGGCTTGACGATGTCGGCGTCCTTGGCGTTCAGCACCCATTCCTTGGCCGCGGCGACCGGATCGGCCACGACCTCGTCCACGAGACCGGCCTTCTGCGCCTTGATCGGGTCGCTCAGCTTGCCCTCGAGCAGGAAGGGCGAGGCTGCCATGGCGCCCATCTTGCGCACGAGGCGGGTGGTGCCGCCGCCGCCCGGGAAGATGCCGACCATGATCTCGGGCAGGCCGATCTTGGCCTTCGGATCGGGCGTGACGAAGATGCGGTGGCACGCGAGCGGCAGCTCGAGCCCGATGCCGAGCGCGGTGCCGGGCAGGGCGGCCGCGATCGGCTTGCCGCCCTTCTGGGTCTTGGGGTCCATGCCGGCGAGCTCGATCTTGCGCAGCACGCGGTGCAGACCCATCACGCCGTCGAAGAGACCCTGCGCCGGGTTCTCGCCGGCGGCGTCCTTCATCGCCGCGATGGCGTTGAGGTCCATGCCCGCGGCGAAGCTGTCCTTGCCGGAGGTGATGACGATGCCCTTCACGGCCTCGTCCGCCAGCGCGTCGTCGATCAGACCCTCGAGGTGCTCCCCGGCCTCCATCGACAGCACGTTCATCGATTTGCCCGCGCAGTCCCAGGTGATCACGGCGACGCCGTCGGCGCCCTTGTCCATCGTGAAATCGGTCATTGTTCCTGTCTCCCTCTGGCCGCTCACACGCGCTCGATGATGGTCGCCGCACCCATGCCGGACGCGACGCACAGCGTGGCGAGACCGGTCTCGCGGTCCGCGCGCTCCATCTCGTCGAGGAGCGTGCCGATGATGATGGCGCCCGACGCGCCCAGCGGGTGGCCCATGGCGATGGCGCCGCCGTTCACGTTGAGCTTGGAGTGATCCACATCGAAGGCCTGCATGAAGCGCAGCACCACGGACGAGAACGCCTCGTTCACCTCGAAGAGATCGATGTCGGAGATCGCCATGCCGCTCTCGCGCAGGATCTTCTCGGTCGCGGGGACCGGGCCGGTCAGCATGATCGTCGGGTCGGTGCCGATCTTGGCGGTCGCACGGATACGGGCGCGCGGTTTCAGGCCATGCGCTTCGCCCCATTCCTTGGAGCCGACGAGCACGCCCGCGGCACCGTCGACGATGCCCGACGAGTTGCCGGCGTGGTGGACATGGTTGATCGCTGCAAGGTGCGGGTATTTCAGCATCGCCACCTTGTCGAAGCCGGGCATGGTCTCGCCCATGTCCTTGAAGGACGGCTTCAGCGCGCCGAGCGATTGCATGTCGGTGCCCGGGCGCATGTACTCGTCATGATCGAGGATCGGCAGACCGTTCACGTCGCGAACCACGTGGATCGACTTGGCGAACCGGCCTTCTTCCCACGCCTTGGCGGCGCGCTTCTGGCTCTCGACGGCGAAGGCATCGGCGTCGTCGCGCGAGATGCCGTACTCGGTCGCGATGATGTCGGCCGAGATGCCCTGCGGCACGAAGTAGCTGTCGAAGGCCACCGAGGGGTCCACAGCGATGGCGGCACCGTCCGACCCCATGGCCACGCGGCTCATCATCTCGACGCCACCAGCGATGTAGGCACCACCGGCGCCCGCGCGGACTTGGTTGGCGGCGAGGTTCACAGCCTCCATGCCGCTCGCGCAGAAGCGGTTGATCGAAAGGCCCGGAATGCCCTCGTCGAGCTCGGAGGCCAGCACCGCGGTGCGCGCAAGGCAGCCGCCCTGCTCGGCGACCTGGGTGGCGTTGCCCCAGATCACGTCCTCCACGGCGAGGCCGTCGAGGTTGCTGCGGTCCTTCAGCCCGTTCAGCACCTGCGCCGAGAGCGAGACGCTTGTGACCTCGTGCAGGGCGCCGTCCTTGCGGCCCTTGCCCCGCGGCGTGCGGATGGCGTCGAAAATGTAGGCGTCGGTCATGGAGCCTCCTTCACTCTTTGCCCGCCGCGGGCCAGGCGCGCGGCATCAGGTCGTAGGGGGATTGCCAGCGCGGCTGCTCGCTCAGGCGGGTCAGCCACGCGTCGATATTGGGCCAGTCGGCACGGTCGAAGCCGAAGGGCTCGGGATAGTAGAGATAGCCGCAGCAGGTCAGGTCGGCGTTGGTCACGGCGTCGCCGACGATCCAGTCGCGGCTTGAGAGATGCGCGTCGAGCACCTGGTAGGCGGCCTTGAGCCGACCCTTGGTGAACTCGATCGCCTCGGCCGGACGCTTTTCCTCGGGCAGGAAGTTCATCAGGAACCGAAGCATTCCGGCCTGTGAGCTGAGCTTGTGGTTGTCCCAGAACTGCCAGCGCAGGATCTCGCGCGCCGTGCTGGCGTCGCGCCCGCCGAACGGGCTGCCCTTCTCGACGAGATAGCCCTGGATGACGGCCGATTGAGACAGGCGCACGTCGCCGTCCACCAGCACGGGTGCCTCGCCCATCTCGTTCACGTCGCGCCGGTAGGCCGCGCCGCGCGTTTCGCCGTTGAAGAAATCGATGAACACGGGCTCCCAGTCGAACCCGCCCATCTCGAGCGCGAGCGCGGCCTTGTAGGAGTGGCCGGATTCGCCGAAGCAGTGCAGCTTTAAGGTCATGCGATGTCCTGTCGGTCGGGAAGATGGAGGGGGCGGGAGGCCTCCGGCGGGAGTATTTGGCACGAGAAGAAGCCAGGGGGCGGCTCTGCTAACCCGGCGTTAAGCCGACTTGCGCCAATGTCTCCGTGCGGTACAGGCTGGAGAGCCGATGACCGCACGAGGAGAAGCCCCGCCGGCCCGCTCGCGCTCAAGCCAGCTGCGGTGCCGGCTGGCGGGGTGGACCGGCTGCTGCCCGCGCTGCCATTCGAGGGTTCGATGAACGGTCCTTCTTCTCGTCCGAAATACTCCCGCCGGAGGCGTCCCGACCGGGACGATAATGGACCGGTTAGCGGACCGGGCGCTTTGCAGGATGTTCCCGCGAAGTGACAGCTCGTCATGTGCGCGCCCCCTCCCAAGGTCGTGCGTCAGCGCTTGCGCGCATCCAGCTCGGCGTTGAAGAGCCGGAGCCGGTGGCCGAGCGCCTCGTCGTCGGTGATCGAGTCGAAGTGTTCGAACACGAAGGACAGCGCCTCGCCCTCGTCGAGCCCGGCCTCCTGCGAGAACTTCTTGAGGCGGCGGTAGCCGTCCTCGGTCATCGCGACGGGAAAGCGGCGGGTCAGGCGGAAGCGTTTCGGCATGTGGTCCTCCTCGGGGGCGGTGGCGCCCGGACGGCTGGTCTCCGGTCCGAACGCCACCCTCCGCTCAGAAGTTCGCCGCGTCCAGTTCCATCACCGGCTCCGCGCCGCTCTCGATCCGCTTCAGAAGCGTTCCGGTCTCGGTCAGTTCGCGCGCCATGTAGTAGCGTCCGGTCGCAAGCTTGGAGGTGTAGAACGCCTCGTCCGAGGTGCCCGCCGCCAGTGCGGCCTTCGCGGCCACCGCCATCTTCGACCACATCAGGCCGAGGCAGACGTGCCCGAAGAGATGCATGAAGTCGTAGGAGCCCGACAGCGCGTTGTTCGGGGACTTCATGCCGTTCTGCATGAAATACATCGCCGCCGCCTGCAGGTCCTTCGACGCGCTCTTCAGCGGGTCGAGGAAGTCACGGTCGAGCGTCTCGTCCTGGCCCTTGTGCTCGGCCGCGAAGGATTTCACCAGCTCGAAGAAGGCCATGACGTGCTTGCCGCCGGACTGGCCCAGCTTGCGGCCCACGAGGTCGAGCGACTGGATGCCGTTGGTGCCCTCGTAGATCATCGTGATCCGGGCGTCGCGGACGAACTGCTCGAGGCCCCATTCGCGCGTGAAGCCCGAGCCGCCCAAGGTCTGCTGCGCGAGCACGGTGGTCTCGAAGCCCTTGTCGGTCAGGAAGCCCTTGATGACCGGGGTGAGCAGCGAGATCATGCCCTCCGCGTCGGCATCCTCGTTGCGGTGTGCGCGATCGATCATCTGCGCGCCCCAGAAGGTGAAGGCGCGCGCGCCCTCGACGAAGCTCTTCTGTGCCAGCAGGTTTCGGCGCACGTCGGGGTGCACGATGATCGGGTCGGCCGGGCCGTCGGGATTCTTGACGCCGGTCACGTCGCGGCCCTGGAGCCGGTCGCGGGCGAAGCCGAGCGCGTTCTGGTAGGCCACCGCGCCTTGGGCGTAGCCCTGCAGGCCAACGCCGAGGCGCGCCTCGTTCATCATTGTGAACATCGCGCGCATGCCCTTGTGCAGCTCGCCCACGAGGAAGCCCTTGGCCCCGTCGTAGTTCATCACGCAGGTGGCGTTGCCGTGGATGCCCATCTTCTCTTCGAGGCCGCCGCAGCTTACCGCGTTGCGCTCGCCGAGGCTGCCGTCCTCGTTGACCATGAACTTCGGCACGATGAAGAGCGAGATGCCCTTCACACCGTCCGGCCCGCCGGGAACCTTGGCGAGCACTAGGTGGATGATGTTCTCTGACAGGTCGTGCTCGCCTGCCGAGATCCAGATCTTGGAGCCGGTGATCGAGTAGCTGCCGTCGTCCTGCGGCTCGGCCTTGGTGCGGATCAGGCCGAGGTCGGTGCCGCAATGCGGCTCGGTCAGGTTCATGGTGCCCGACCAGATGCCGTCGATCATGTTGGGCAGGTAGGTCTGCTTCTGCGCCTCCGTGCCGTGTGCGTGGATCGCCGAGTAGGCGCCGTGGGTGAGGCCCTGGTACATGTTGAAGGCCATGTTGGAAGACACGAACATTTCGCCCACGGCGCAGTTCAGCACGTAGGGCATGCCCTGGCCGCCGTATTCGGGATCGGCGTCGAGGCCCATCCAGCCGCCCGCGCGCATCTGCTCGTACGCGTCCTTGAAGCCCTCGGGCGTGCGCACGACGCCGTTCTCCAGTGTGCAGCCCTGACGGTCACCCACCGGGTTCAGCGGCGCGAGCACGTTTTCGGAGAGCTTGCCGGCCTCTTCGAGGATCGCCGACGTGGTATCGGCGTCGAGGTCCTCGTAGCCCGGAATGTCCTGTTCGTGGACCTTCAGGACCTCGTGCAGCACGAAGGCCATGTCCTTCGTGGGTGCGGTGTAGATCGGCATGTCAGCTCTCCTCCCGTGTCAGGGTCTCACTCGGCCGCCTTCTTCGGCTGGCGCATGGAGGCGAGCATCTTCTCGCCCCACTGCATCTGTTCCTCGAGCTCGGCGATGGCGTCGTCGAGCTCCTTGCGGCGGGCGACCATCTCCTCGAGCCGCTTCTGGGCGATCTCGTAGGTCTTCGCGAGTTGCGTCGCCTGCGCGTCGCCCATGTGGTAGAGGTCGAGGAGCTGGCGGATTTCCTCCAGGCTGAAGCCGAAGCGCTTGCCGCGCAGGATCAGCTTGAGCCGGGCCCGGTCGCGCCGGCTGAAGAGCCGTTTCTGGCCCTCGCGCTGGGGAAAGATCAGCTCCTTCGCCTCGTAGAATCTCAGGGTCCGCGGCGTGACGTCGAAGGCGTCGCACATTTCGCGGATGGTCATCGTCTGGTCGGTATCTTCGGTCATTTTTGTCCTGCGCTGTCGTCGCGGAAAGCGCCGGTATTGCAGTGCCGGCCTATCGCTACAACGACGATTGACGTTTACGTAAGCTCTACGTCGCGTCACTTCTAGTTTTGACGTTGGATCATCTTTCAGAGCCCGCGGGCGGCTGCAAGTCGGCCCCCGGAAAGGTGCGCGATCACTCGCCGAGCGAGGCCGCGGTCTCGTCGCGGAGGGCGCGCAACTCGTCGCGGGCGGCGTCGAGCTGGCGGCGCTGTTCGTCGAGTTCGGCCATCTGGCGGTCGGCCAGCTTGATCCACTCGCGCATCTGCGCCTCTGTGCCTTCCTTCTCGTAGATCAGCAGCCACTGGCGGATGTCCTCGAGGCTGAAACCGAAGCGCCGGCCCCTCAGGATCAGTGTCATCCGCGCGATCTCGCGGCTGCCGTAATACCGCGACCGGCCCTGCCTCTCGGGATGCAGAAGCTCGATGTATTCGTAGTAGCGAAGCGTGCGCGGCGTCACGTCGAACTTGGCGCACATCTCCTTGAAGCTGAGGCGGGTCTCGGTCATCTGCGCTCCGGTGTCGCGGGTGGCGCAAATCTAGGGGTCCCGCGCCGCGGGAGCAACTGGAACGCGCAGCGGCGTCGCAGCGTTCGCCGCGCAGCCGAGCCTCGGGACAGGGTTGAAGCCCGCCCGGGGCGATGCGCATAACGGTCCGGACGCACGCCAGGAGCTTTCCATGACCGCCGAGAAGGACCGCATCGCGCGGCAGTTCATCGAGACGATTCCCCACTCGAAGGCGCTGAACATGCGCATCACAGAGATCGGGGACGGTTTCGCGCGGATCGAGATGCCCTACGACGAGCGGCTGGTCGGCGACCCGCAGACAGGCGTGATTCACGGCGGCGCGGTGTCGGCGCTGATGGACACGACCGGGGGCGCGGCGGTGATGAGCCATCCCGAGGCGCCCGCGGGCACCGCGACCATCGACCTGCGCATCGACTACATGCGCGCGGCCCAGCCGGGACAGACCATCGTCGCCGAGGCCAGCGTCTACCACATCACCCGCAACGTCGCCTTCGTGCGCGCCACGGCAATGGACGACGACCGCGACCGCCCCGTGGCCAGCGCCACCGGCGCCTTTACCGTGGAGCGCAAGTCATGAGCCGTCGTCAGCCCGAGCCCGTGCAGGTCGTCAAGCAGCGCCGTGACGCCGCGCTTCACGCGCTCGCGGGCGGCGTGCCCTACATCCAGTTCCTCGGCATCCAGTTCGACCGGCGCGGCGACGAGCTGACCGCGCTGCTGCCGTTCCGCGACGAGCTCATCGGCAACCCGTTCCTCCCGGCGATCCATGGCGGCGTGACGGCGGCCTTCCTGGAGGTCACGGCGGTGATCTCGCTGAGCTACCAGTGGCTCTGGGAGGACGTCGAATCGGGCGAGCTCCGGGTCGAGGAACTCGAGGCCGGCAACCTGCCGCGCCTGCCCAAGACCATCGACTTCACCGTGGACTACCTGCGGTCGGGCCTGCCGCGCGACGCCTATGCGCGGGCCCGCGTCACCCGGTCGGGACGGCGCTATGCCAGCGTGCAGGCCGAGGCGTGGCAGGACAACCGCGACCGGCCGATGGCGCAAGCCACGGCGCACTTCCTGATGCCCCGCAACGATGGCTGAGGCTGCGGCGCACGTCGCGGCGCCACGTGACGTGACCCACGGCCGGGTGCTGCGGATCGCGCTGCCCATCGTCGCCTCGAACGCCACGATCCCGATCCTCGGCGCGGTCGACACCGGCGTCGTGGGGCAGTTGGGAGAGGCCGCGCCGATCGGAGCCGTGGGCATCGGTGCGGTGATCCTGTCCGGCATCTACTGGATCTTCGGTTTCCTGCGGATGGGCACCACCGGACTTGCCGCGCAAGCCGAGGGGCAGGGCGACCGCGCCGAGGTGGCGGCAATCCTCACCCGCGTCCTCATGATCGGCCTTGCCGCCGGCACCGCCTTCATCCTGCTGCGTCCGCTGATCTTCTGGGGCGCGTTCGCCATCTCTCCGGCCAGCGAGGAGGTCGAGCGGCTGGCGCGCGGGTACATGGGCATCCGCATCTGGTCGGCGCCCGCGGCCATCGCGATCTACGGCCTTCTGGGGTGGCTCATCGCGAAAGAGCGCACAGGCGCCGTCCTCGCGCTTCAGGTCTGGATGAACGGCGTGAACATGGTGCTGGACCTCGTCTTCGTGCTGGGCTTCGGCTGGGGGGTGAACGGCGTTGCCTTCGCCACGTTCCTGTCGGAGTGGTCGGGCCTCGCGCTGGGTCTCTGGCTTTGCCGCGCGGCCTTCCGGGTGCCGGACTGGCGCGACTGGCCGCGGGTCTTCGACCGGGTCCGGCTGACGCGAATGGCGCAGGTGAACAGTGACATCCTGATCCGGTCATTGCTACTGCAGTCGATCTTCATGTCCTTCCTGCTGTTCGCCTCGGACCTCGGCGACGTCACGCTGGCGGCAACGCAGGTCCTGCTGCAGTTCCTTCAGATCGTGGCCTACGGCCTCGACGGGTTCGCCTTCGCCGCCGAGGCGATGGTGGGGCAGGCGATGGGCGCGCGGTCGGTGGCGATCCTGCGGCGTGCGTCGGTCTTGTCGTCGCTCTGGGCATTGGTGGCGTCGGTCATGTTGTCGGTGGCGTTCTGGGTGCTGGGCCCGTGGATCATCGACGTGATGGCCGAGTCAGAGGACGTGCGCGCCGCGGCGCGGCTCTACCTGCCGTGGATGGTTGCGGCGCCGGTCGTGGGGCTGGCGTCGTGGATGCTCGACGGGCTGTTCATCGGCGCCACCCGTACCGCCGACATGCGCAACATGATGGTGATCTCGGCGGCGGGCTATTTCGCCGCCGTCTTCGCGCTGATGCCGCTGATGGGCATGCACGGGCTATGGGCCGCGATGCTGCTGTCCTTCGTGTTCCGGGCGATCACCCTCGGCCTGCGCTATCCGGCCCTGGAACGGGCAGCCGCCTAAAGCGTGTCGAGCGCACGGGCGAAGGTGCCCGCGTCAACGTTGCCGCCCGAGATCGTGACGATCACGGTGTCGGCCTCGATTTCCTTGCCGTGGAACAAGGCCGCCGCCAGAGCCACCGCGCCGCCGGGCTCGGCCACGAGCTTGAGCCGCTGGAACGCCAGCCCCATGGCACGCAGTGCCTCTTCGTCCGACACCGCCAGTCCCGGCCCGCACAGCCGCGAAAGGATCGGGAAGGTCAGCCGACCCGGCGCAGGCGTCAGGATCGCATCGCAGAGGCCCTTTTCGGGTCCGCCGTGCCCGGTGATGCGGCCCGCTTCCAGCGAAAGCCGCGCGTCGTCGAAGCCCTCGGGCTCCACCGGGCGCACCCGGAACCTTGGCATCTGGTCCTCGAGCGCCAGCGCTATTCCCGAGGTCAGCCCACCGCCGCCGCAGCAGACCAGCACCTCGGCGTCCTCGATCCCGAGGGCGCGGGCGTCCGCCGCGATCTCCAGACCCGCGCTGCCCTGGCCTGCGATCACGCGCGGATCGTCGAAGGGTTTCACGAGGCTGAGGCCCCTCTCTTCGGCGAGCGCGGCCCCGAGCGCGTCGCGATCCTCCCGCCCGCGATCGTAGAGCACGACCTCCGCGCCCAATGCGCGGGTGTTGGCAATCTTCAGCGCCGGTGCGTCCGAGGGCATGATGATGATTGCGGGCACGCCGTATTCCTGCGCCGCGCGCGCCACGCCCTGCGCGTGGTTGCCGGACGAGTAGGCGATGACACCGCGCCTGCGGTCGGCCGACGGCATGGCCGACAACGCCGAGCGCGCGCCGCGATACTTGAAACTGCCGGTGTGCTGGAGGCACTCGGGCTTGACCAGCACCCGGCGTCCGGCGATCTCGTCGAGAAACGGCGAGGACAACAGCGGCGTGTGCCGCACGTATCCCGCAATACGGTCGGCAGCCGACAGGATGTCCCAGCCTGTGACGGCCTCCGGCTCGGTCCCGGTCGTTGCGCTCATCGCAGCATGTCCAGCCAGCGGTTCAGCGCGTCCAGCGCCTCGGGCTCGTCGAGGAAGGGGATATGGCCCCGGTCCGGCACCTCGGTGCGGACCATGTCGGGGCGCCGGTCGATCATCTCGGCAAAGGTCTCGGGGGACAGCAGGTTCGAGTTCGCCCCCCGGATCACGCAGAGCGGCAGGCCGGAGAGGGCGTCGAACAGAGGCCAGAGATCCGGCGCGGGCTGCGCGCCCTGTCCCAGCACCGCGTCGCGCAGCGCCGGATCGTAGGGAATGGTCAGCCCGTCCGGCCCCTCGCGGTAGAGCGCGCGGACCTCCTGCGCCCAGCGTTCGGGCGGCACGTTGGCGAAGTCGGTCATGACCTTCGGGCGCGCCTCGGCGGCTTCCTCGAAGCTCTTCCAGACCGGGTCGCGGCCGAGATAGCCGCGGATCGCGTCCATTCCGGCGGGCGCGATCACCGGGCCGACGTCGTTCAGCGCGACGCCGGTCAGCCGGTCCTTGGCCGTCGCCGCCAGCATCATCGCGATCAACCCGCCGCGCGAGGTGCCGAGCACCGCCGCGCTGTCGATCCCGAGATGGTCGAGCAGTTCCACCGCGTCGCGCGCCTCGACGGGAACGGTGTAGCTTTCGGTCGGGCCCCACTCGGACCGGCCGCGGCCGCGGTAGTCGGGCCGGATGAGCCGCACGCCGTGCAGGTGCGGGGCGACGTAGTCGAAGTCATGGTGGTCGCGGGTCAGCCCGGACAGACAAAGAAGCGGAAGGCCGTCGCCCTCGTCCTCGTAGTGCAGGGTCAGACCGTCGGAAGAGGTGAAGTCGGGCATGGTCGGGTCCGTTCGGGCGGAGGAAAGGGGATCAGGCGCCGGCGAGGCCGGGAACCTGGGTAAGGTCGGTCAGCACGTGGTCGGGGCGGTTGGGCAGGCGGTCCACCGGCGCGCCGGCACGGTTGGCCCAAACGGTGGCAAACCCGTAGCCCGCGGCGGCGGCTGCGTCCCAGCCGTTCGAGGAGACGAACAGCACCTCTGACGGGTCCGTGCCGAAGCGCTGGCCCACGAGGTCGTAGACCGCGCGGGCGGGCTTGAAGACGCCGACGCTCTCGACCGACAGAACGTCGTCGAGGTGATCGCCGATTCCGGCCGCGTCCACGGCGCTTTGCAGCATCTCTGGGTTGCCGTTCGACAGGATCGCGCAGTTCAGGCCGCCTTCCTTCAGCGCGCGCAGCATCGCGGGCACTTCCGGATAGGCGTCCAGTTCGCGGTAGAGGTCCAGAAGGCGGGCGCGCAATTCGGGGTCGCCATCGAGCCCGCGATGCTCCAGGGCCCAGTCGAGCCCGTCTTCCGTCACCTGCCAGAAGGTCGTGTGGTCGCCGGTGACCGCGCGCAGCCAGGTGTATTGCAGCTGCTTCGTGCGCCAGTCCTCGGCAAGGCCCGACAGGCGTTCGGCCAAGGCCTCGCGGCCCGGCTCGTCTGCGGCGCGGCGGGCCGCGGCGGAAACGTCGAAAAGTGTGCCGTAGGCGTCGAAGATGCAGGTGGTGATCGCCATGCGCGCGTCCTTTCGGGCCGGTGGTGGCGGTGACACTGGCACGCCGGGCTGGCAACGGAAAGGGGCGCGAGTCGGCGCGCGCGGCATCCGGCTTTCGCCCCGGCGCGGGCCGGGGTAGTCAGGCGGGCGACCGCAGGCAGGGAGGCCGCCCCCTTGAACCCGACATCCGAACCGACGAGACCCGACGCCGCTGACGATGACACCGTCCTCGCCACGCTCCGGCCCTCGGCCGCGCGCCGGTGGATGGGGGTTGGCGCGCTGGGCATCCTCGGGGCGCTGCTTCTGGGGCTCGCGCTGGCGCCCGAGGTCGCGGTTCTCTGGCGCCTCGCGCTGGCCGCGGGGGCCGTTCTGACGGCGCGCATGGCCATGACGATGGAGCGCGCGACGCGCCGGGGGCTCGTGCTGACACCTGGGGCCCTGCGCGAGGAGGGGGAGGGCGGAGAAATCCTCGCCCGCCTCTCCGACGTGCGCCGGGTCGACCGTTCGGCCTTTGCGCTGAAGCCGTCGAACGGGTTTGTCATGCTGCTCGCCGATCCCGCCCCGCGCGCCTACCGGCCGGGCCTTTGGTGGCGCATCGGGCGTCGCGTCGCGGTGGGCGGCGTGCTCTCGGGATCGGAGACGCGGGGGCTGGCCGACAGCATCGCGGTGATGATCGCCGGCACTGGTGACGGCCCGCGCGGCTGAAGCTCCGGAACCCGAGGCGGTCCCGAGGTCGGTCCCCGGCCACAGCCCGCGGCCTGGCACGGCGGGCAGGCTTCGCGTCACACCAGGTCCACTGGAATGGCGACGCCGCTGCCGATCCCCCGGGCAGATCGCGCGCGTGATCAGTTTCCGCGGCTCCGGAAACCTTTTCCGGATCGAAGTCGACACTCCGCGATACGACCCGTCAAATGCAAACGGGCCCGGCGCTGGTGGCGCCGGGCCCGTTCGCTGTCACGAGTGGATGTCGCGATCAGCTGTGGCCGTTTCTGCGACCGCGCTTGGGCTCCACGTTCTCGCCGCCGTCGACGTTGGCCGCGCACTCGTCGGATGCCTGGCCTTCGTCGTAGTTCTCGGCGTTGTTGTTGCACAGCGAGTTGCCCGGCGCATCCTGGTCGCCGTTGCCCCAGCCGTTGTTCTGGTTCGAGTTCGAGTTGCTGCCCGCGTCGAACAGCACCTGCGGCGCGAAGCGCGGCCGGGTGAACGAGTAGCTGGTGATCTCGAAGGCATCGAGACCGGCTTCGAAGGCGGGCGTGTAGTCCGTCCAGGTCTCCACGAGGATCACCTGGTCGTTGCGCGCCATCACCGGCAGCATGTCGGCCTTGTTGGTGACGTTGCCGTCGATCGGTGCGCGGGCGCCACGGCTTTCCGACCAGACGACCTGATAGTTCATCTCCTGGTTCGGCCAGCTTTTCGTCTGCTTGACCACCGAGATGCGCATGTCGGTCTTGGCGGGCTCGGAGTCGAGCATCGCCAGCACCAGTTCGTAGGTCGCGTCGATGTAGGCGTCGTCCAGCGGATCGGTCTCGCGCGAGATCATGTCGCCGACCGTGTAGTTGATCCGCTGCTCCTGGTTCGACTGGCGGGTCACGTCGTGCCAGACCCAGAAGGCGCCCATGAGCCAGAGGATGAAGGGCAGCGCCAGCATCACTTCGATGTTGATGGAGCCGTCCTCTCCCCGGTGGAACCGCGCGAGGCGGGTGTTGATCCAGTTTTTCATAGGATGTCCCTCCTCAGATCGGTTCGTGGACGAAGGCGGCCTCGGCGACCATGCGCGAATACCCGGCCTCGTCCTTCACGAAGCGCTCGCCCAGGCCCGTGGTCGGGAACAGCGGCTCGTACTTGTAGCAGGCGAGGAGGAGCATCAGTTCGTTCTCGCGGCCGTACTCGAACTGGACCACGGGCTTCACCTCGTCCTCGCTGGTCCCGCCGGAGCCGCTGGCCGTCTGATCGACGGTCATGTCCGCGCAGTGGATCGAGGTCGGAACGCCGCCCCAGTCTCGGATGTCAAGCTTGACCATCTCGAGTTCGAGGTTGCTCTCGCACTCGGGCAGAACTCCCGCGTAGTCGCAGATCTTGCCCTTGATGCTGTCGCGATCGTAGATCGTGCCGGTCCCGAGACGCAGGTCGCGGACGGTCTTGTCCATGGCATGTTCGAGCATCGTGAAGCGTGCGGTGGCGAAGCCCAGCTCGAGTCCCGATGCGACGAGCAGCATGAGGAGCGGGGCCCAGAGGGCGAAGGGAAGGACCGAGTTGCCGTCCTCTTCCTTCGCGAAGCGGCGTGCGCCGTTGATGAACGTGCCGATCATTGGATGAGCCTCAGCTGGTTGATCGCGCGGGCGATGGAGTAGAACGCGTCCTCGATCTCGAGACCCTCGACCCGGTAGAAGTGGGCCGGGGACGAGGCGCACGAGCGCATGACGTCCGCGCCGTGGTCCTGGACCTCGAAGCCGATGGACCAGATGACGATACCCTGCGCTTTGGCCGCGTCGCAGATGCGGTCCATCAGGTTGTCACCGATGCCGGCGCTGTACTTCTGGTAGTAGAACGACGACCAGTAGTAGCTGTTCACGTTCCGGCGCAGGTAATACCACAGGTTGTTGTTGGCCCAGTGCGCGACGTCGGAGTCGCTGTCGTAGGCCCAGTCCGAAAGGCGGAACGAGCGGTCGTGCTGTCCGTCGGTCATCAGCACGATTGTCTTCAGCGTGTTGTCGTCGTCCCAGTTCGCAGGGCGACCGGTGAAGGCGGCGTCGACTTTCTTGTCGGAAATCAGCTTGTTGACGAGCGGCCGGTGATCGGGGGACAGGAACGCCGTCGCCCATTTCATGCCCAGGAAAATCGAGGTGCCGGCACGCGGCTGAAGTTGTCCGATCTGGTTCTTGATCGCGGTGCCGTCCTGCGACAGCGGGCGGATACGCTCGTAGCTGTAGCGCGGACAGATCGTGTCGTCGCGCGCGTTATCGCCGAAGTAGTTGTACTGATAATGCTGGGTTTGCTCGTAGGTGACATTGGTCGCCAGGTTGGGGCTGTCGAACTGCCAGTCGTCGACTTCGAGGCAATGCGAATAGCCGTGCTTCCAGTTCACGTCGAAATAGGACGCGATGTCGGGGCCGGCGTTGACCTGCTCGGAGTAAGGGACCAGCGAGATCGAAACGAGGTCCTCGTTCTCTGCGTCGAGCACGGTGTCGATGAACGTGTCCGCCGCCGATTGGAGGTTCAGCATCTTGTTGTTGTCCGCCATCGAGCCCGAGATATCGAGCACGAGCGAAATCTCGACGTTGGCGATCCGCTCCTCGGCGCGGCTGGCGCCCTTCGAGGTGTAGTCGCGCTGGCCCAGCATCCGCGTGAACGTGGCGGTGCTGCCCAACTCGGCGGTGCCGGCGACGTCCTTGAAGTTGATGCCGACCTTGTCCTGCACGTCGGTGACGGCGTCGGGCATCGACATCTTGGTAAAGTAGTCGTGAACCACCACGTCGGGCGGCACGAGCTGCTCGAGGTCGGCCGCGGCGAGCACGGCGCGGTCGAGCGTGTTCTGAACATTCGTGCGTTTGTACTCGCGGATCATGAGGTCGATGCCGACCCCGCCGATCGCCATGAGGCCGAGTGAAACGAACATCATCAAAATGGACATCGCGCCGTCTTCATTGCGCGCGAATCTGGCTGCTCCGGACATAAGCCGGGCCTTACGCGAAATGCCCCGGGCCGGCGGTTCGGCCGAGGGCAGTCCTGGCATTTTCTGTGCCATGCCAATACCTTTCTCCCCGCCGTGCGAGGACACACCAGTCATGTTTGTCCGCGAGCAGACCCCCACATGCGCTGTCGTCGGAATGGGCTATTTCTGCACGTGTTTCCGGGCCAAATTGGGGCGCAAACCCCGCAAGATTTTGCTTTCCAAGGGCTTAACGGAAACAGAGTTGGGCAGGGCCCCGCCATTGTTCGCGGGATCCGCGATCAGGGCGCTGAATAAACCGATGTGTCCCCTTCATCTTTCCGCGCTAGGCTGCCCGGGAGGACGGCACGCGGGCCGACCGCGTGCGTCCCTGAAATTGCGGCCTTCGGGCCGGACCGGAACACGATCAGGAGCGCATCCCATGTCGCACAAGCCCCTCAACGAGCCGTCCTTCCGCGAAAGCGTGGACCTGATGTTCAACAGGGCCGTGAAGCTCCTGGACCTCTCGCCGGGCCTCGAAGAGAAGATCCGCGTGTGCAACGCCACATATACCGTCCGCTTCGGCGTCCGGCTGCGTGGCAAGATCCACACCTTTACCGGCTACCGCGCCGTGCACTCCGAGCACATGGAGCCGGTGAAGGGCGGCATCCGCTTCGCCACGTCGGTGAACCAGGACGAGGTCGAGGCGCTGGCCGCGCTGATGACCTACAAGTGCGCCTTGGTGGAGACGCCCTTCGGCGGATCGAAGGGCGGGCTCTGTGTCGATCCGCGGGAATGGGACGCCCACGAGATGGAGCAGATCACCCGTCGCTTCGCCTACGAGCTGATCAAGCGCGACCTCATCAATCCGTCGCAGAACGTGCCCGCGCCCGACATGGGCACGTCCGAGCGCGAGATGGCGTGGATCGCGGATCAGTACAACCGGATGCACACCACCGACATCAATGCCAAGGCCTGCGTCACCGGCAAGCCGCTGAATGCCGGCGGCATCGCCGGCCGGACCGAGGCCACGGGCCGCGGCGTACAATTCGCCCTGCGGGAATTCTTCCGCCACTCCGAGGACGTCGCGCGGACCGGGCTCGAGGGCAAGCTCGATGGCAAGCGGGTGATCGTGCAGGGCCTCGGCAACGTGGGATACCACGCCGCCAAGTTCCTCTCCGAGGAGGACGGCTGCAAGGTCGTTGCGGTGATCGAACGCGACGGTGCGGTGATGCGGCCGCAGGGCCTCGATGTCGAGGCGGTGCGCCAGCACATCATGGAAACGGGTGGCGTGAAGGGTTGCCCGAACGCCGACTACACCGAGCTCGGCAATTCAGTTCTCGAGCATGAATGCGACATCCTGATCCCCGCCGCGCTTGAGGGTGTCATCAACCTGTCGAACGCGCATTCCGTGCGCGCGCCGCTGATCGTCGAGGCTGCGAACGGCCCGGTCACGGCGGGCGCCGACGACATCCTGCGCCAGAAGGGCACCGTCATCATCCCCGACATGTATGCCAACGCGGGCGGCGTGACGGTGTCCTATTTCGAGTGGGTGAAGAACCTCAGCCACATCCGCTTCGGCCGGATGCAGCGGCGCCAGGAGGAGGCGCGTCACCAACTGATCGTCGACGAGCTGGAGCGGCTCGACCGCTATCTTGGCGATGCCTGGTCCATGTCGCCCGGCTTCAAGGAGAAGTATCTCAAGGGCGCGGACGAGCTGGAGCTGGTGCGCTCGGGCCTCGATGACACCATGCGGATCGCCTACCAGTCCATGCGCGAGCCCTGGCACACGCGCGAGGACGTCTCCGACCTGCGGACCGCGGCCTACATGGTCTCGATCGATCGCGTGGCGCAAAGCTACCGGGCCAAGGGGCTCTGACGCCAAGTCCCGTCAGGGACGCGCGGATCCCCGCCCATCGCGGAGTGGGCGGGGATGATATATTGACGCACACGACCTAAATCGGTCTGCAAGGGCGCCAACCGTGACACCAACCGAAACGGGAGCAGGCGATATGACTGACTGGATGAAAACCGCGGCGTGCGCCGCATTCCTGGCCGCGGCAACCGGCGGCGCAATGACCTCCGCAGCATCGGCGCAGAACGCCGAGCAATGCGCGGTGCAGGCCGACCTCGTGATGGAGGTGGTCCAGAGCCGCGGCGAGGGCCGCTCGGCAGCCGAAACCGTCGAGGCGGTGCAATCGAATCTCGAAGGCCCGCGCGCCGAGTATGCCTCGGTGGTGCCGGCCATTGCGGATTGGGTGTACACACTGCCCGAGGACCAGCTCGGCCCCGGCGTCGGCGAAAGCTGGACCGAGGCGTGCAAAGCCCGCTGAGGCCGGCCGCCTCATAGCAGACCTGAACATTACCGACCGCCCCCGGGCTCGCGCAGAGCCGGGGGCGGTCGCGCTCAGGCGGGGGTGCCGACGCTGGACGCGCCGGGCACGGCGAGGTCCTCATGGTCGTTGCGGTCCTGCACTTCGAGGAACACGCGCTGGACGTCAGGCGCTGCTTCCCTGATGCGTCGCTCGGCTTCGCTCACGACCTCTTCCAACCGGCCGGCCAGCACGTCGTCGCGGAAGTCGACGCTCAGCGCCAGCAGGATATCCGAAGGCCCGAGGTGCATGGCGCGTACCTCGTTCACCGCGATGATTTCCTCGTAGCCGTGCAGGATCTCTCGGACATTCTGCTTGATCTTGGGGTCCGCGGCTTCGCCGATCAGCAGCTCCTTGACCTCGAAGGCGAGGATCGCGGCTGTCGCGGCCAGCAGGATGCCGATCAGGATCGAGGCAGCCGCGTCGAAAATGGCCGCGCCCGTGATCCACGTCAGCAACACGCCCAAAAGCGCTATGACGATACCGGCGAGCGCGGCGGTATCCTCGCACATCACGACGAAGATCGAGGGATTCTTCAGGTCGCGAAACTCGGTCCAGAGCTTTCGCGGCCGGTTGCGGGCGTCCGAGATCAGGCCCTTGCCGTCGCGGGCCTCCTCGAATTCGCGGAACGCGACCGAGCAGGAATAGCCTTCGAACACCGCGGCGATCAGCAGAACGACGACGGCGGTAATGGGAAAGCCCTCGTTGTGGCCCTCGCCGTGCAGAATCGCGCGGATGCCCTCGTAGATCGAGAAGCCGGCGCCGAGCGAGAAGAGCAGCACGGCGACCACGAAGGCCCAGAAGTAGATTTCCTGGCCGTAGCCGAACGGGTGGGTCTCGTCGGCGGGCTTCTTCGCCCGGCGCATCCCGTAGAGCAGGCAGGCCTGGTTTCCGGTATCCACGACCGAGTGGAAGCCCTCCGCCAGCATCGCCGAGGACCCGGACAGGGCGGCCGCGATGAACTTGGTGATTGCGATCCCCGCATTGCCTGCCAGCGCTGCGAGGACCGCCGCGCGGCCTTCTTGCTGGTTCCCGTCGTCTCCGGATGTCGGTTGTCGCGATCCCATGATTGGCTCCCGTGCTTGGCGTGGGCGCCCCAGTCGTCGCGACGCTACGCTTTGACGACGCGGGCCGAACCGCATCGGTTCCCGCAACGGCGGAGCCTATCGACTCGCGCGGCGGCCGTGGTCATATAGGCGGCATGAGCCTGCCCCTCGGTTTTCTCGACGAGCTGCGCACCCGGCTGACCCTCTCCGAGGTCGTCGGGCGCAAGGTCATGTGGGATCAGCGCAAGTCCAACCGTGCCAAGGGCGACTACTGGGCGCCGTGCCCCTTCCACCAGGAAAAAAGCGCGTCCTTCCATGTGGATGACCGCAAGGGCTTCTATTACTGCTTCGGCTGTCAGGCGAAGGGCGACGCGATCGGTTTCGTGCGCGAGACCGAGAACGTGGGTTTCATGGAGGCGGTCGAGATCCTTGCCGGGGAGGCCGGGATGCAGATGCCCGCCCGCGATCCCCGCGCCAAGGAGAAGGCGGACCGCCACACCCAGCTGATCGAGGTGATGGAGGCCGCCGTCGCCTTCTTCCGCCTGCAACTCAGCCGCGGCGTCGCGGCCGAGGCACGGGCCTATCTCGACAAGCGCGGGCTCGGTCCGCAGGCGCGCGAGACATTCGAGATCGGCTTCGCCCCCGACGGCTGGCAGAACCTGTGGGATCACCTGACCGGAAAGGGCATCGCGCCGGACCTCATCATGGGCGCGGGTCTCGCCAAGGCGTCGCAGCGGGGCAGCAAGCCCTATGACGTCTTCCGCAACCGCATCATGTTCCCGATCCGCGACGGGCGGGGCCGCGCCATCGCCTTCGGCGGCCGCGCGATGGATCCCACAGACAAGGCGAAATATCTTAACTCTCCGGAAACCGAGATCTTCGACAAGGGGCGGAACCTCTACAATCTCGGTCCGGCACGTGCGGCCGCGGCCAAGGGACGGCCGCTGATCGTGGCCGAAGGCTACATGGACGTGATCGCATTGTCCGAAGGCGGGTTCGACGCGGCGGTGGCACCGCTTGGAACGGCTGTCACGGAACGGCAGCTTCAGACGCTGTGGCAGGTGGCGGACGAACCCGTCGTGGCGCTGGACGGCGACCGCGCCGGCGTCCGCGCGGCCTACCGGGTGATCGACCTCGCGCTGCCGCTCCTGACCGCAGGCAAATCCCTGCGCTTCGCGCTCATGCCCGAAGGCAAGGACCCCGACGACCTTCTGCGCGCCGAGGGACCCGAGGCGGTGGGCCGCGTGATCGAGGCGGCGATGCCGATGGTCGACCTGCTCTGGCAGCGCGAAACCGAGGGCAAGGTCTTCGACAGCCCCGAACGCCGCGCGGGCCTCGACAAGGCGCTGGCCGAGGCGGTGAGCCTCATCCCCGATCCGGGTCTCAAGCGCCACTACGAGGATGCGGTCCGCAACCTCACCTGGGAGATGACCCGCGCGCAGCGCCGGAAGGGCCGCGAGGCGGCGGGGCAGGGCGGTGGCTTCGGCAACCGCCCCTGGCGCCCCCGTGGCGCGCAGGCACCGGCCCAGCCCTCGGCCGAGACCAAGGCGTCGCTTCTGGTCACCCGCGAGGATGCGGAGCTGCACCTGCGCGAGGCGGTGATCCTGGCCGCGCTCGTTACCACGCCCGAGGTCGCCGACGCCTTCGAGGCCGCGCTCGAGGCCATGCCCTGCGCCGACCCGGTCCATGCCCGCCTGCGCGACGCCATCCTGACCGCAGATCCGCTCACCTCCGAGGCCGTGCGCGCCCGTGCCGAGGCTGCCGTGGGCGCAGAGGCTCTTGAATCCCTGCTCTCCGCGCGCCATCTAGCCGTCGTTCCCTGCCTGCGCCGGCCGGGCGACGCCGAACTGGCGCGGGTGACGGTAACCGAGGAGCTGGCCAAGCTGACTGCGGCGCTCGGACGCCGCGAGGCCGAGTCCGAGGCCGTCGAGGATCTCGATGCCCATCCCGACGAGGTAGTGACCTACAGGTTGCGGCAGGCTTCGGAAGAGATGGCCCGCGCGCAACGCGCGGTGCAGGAGGACGACATCGAATACGATGTGGGCGACAACGGCGCCCGGATCGACCGCGGCGAGCGGAATGCCTTCGCCGCGCTCATGGATACAATCCGGTTCGACAAGACGCGCAGGTAGGCGTCTTTCGCAACCAGCTAAAGAATCGCGCCGGACGGGTGTGCGAATCGCTTCATCACGCTATTGATTCGCGTTAATCGAATCGGTGAAGCACGACCGGCCCCTCGAGAGGAGAGCTTTATGGCAGCCAAGGACAACGAAGACGCCAAGCCCGAGGTGCAGGAAGAGGAAGTCTCGCTCGACATGAGCCAGGCGGCGGTCAAGAAGATGATCGCCGAGGCGAAAGAGCGCGGCTACATCACCTATGACCAGCTCAATCAGGTGCTGCCCCCCGATCAGGTGTCGTCCGACCAGATCGAGGATGTCATGTCGATGCTCTCCGAAATGGGCATCCAGGTGACCGAGGACGACGAGGAGTCCGAGGAGGAGGGCGACAAGGGCTCGACCGACCTCGTGCAGACCTCGTCCAACAAGGACGTCGCTCTCAGCTCCGGCAGCAACGAGAAACTCGACCGCACCGATGACCCGGTTCGGATGTATCTGCGCGAGATGGGCTCGGTGGAGCTTCTGTCCCGCGAGGGCGAGATCGCCATCGCAAAGCGCATCGAGGCCGGCCGGAACACGATGATCCAGGGCCTCTGCGAGAGCCCGCTGACCTTCCAGGCGATCACCATCTGGCGCGACGAACTTCTCGCGGAGGACATTCTTCTGCGCGACGTGATCGACCTCGAGACCACGTTCGGCAACCAGGTCGGCGAAGAGGGCGAGCTCGACACGCCTGTGGTGTCGTCCGAAACTGCCGGCAATGCCGAGCTGCGCAAGGAAAAACCGTCCGAGCCGGAGTACGACGCCGACGGCAATCCGATCCGCCGCGAGGAAGAGAGCGACGACGAGGAAGAGCAGGCCAACATGTCGCTGGCCGCGATGGAGGCTGCTCTCAAGCCGCGCGTGCTCGAGACGCTCGACCGCATCGCGTTGGACTACGAAGAGCTGGCCGCGATGCAGGACAACCGCATCTCGGCCACGCTGAACGAGGACGGCTCGTTCTCCGAGGCGGACGAGGGCCGGTATCAGAAGCTGCGCGGCGAGATCGTGAAGCTGGTGAACGAGCTTCACCTTCACAACAACCGCATCGAGGCGCTGATCGACCAGCTCTACGGCATCAACAAACGCATCATGGCCATCGACAGCGCCATGGTGAAGCTGGCCGACCAGGCGCGTATCAACCGCCGCGAGTTCATCGAGGCCTATCGTGGCTACGAGCTCGATCCGAACTGGATGGAGCGGATGGGCCAGAAGTCCGGCCGCGGCTGGCAGATGTTCATCGAGAAGTCGTCCGACAAGGTCGCCGACCTGCGCGGTGACATGGCCCAGATCGGCCAGTACGTGGGTCTCGACATCGGCGAGTTCCGCCGCATCGTCCAGCAGGTGCAGAAGGGCGAGAAGGAGGCCCGACAGGCCAAGAAGGAGATGGTCGAGGCCAACCTGCGCCTCGTGATCTCGATCGCAAAGAAGTACACGAACCGTGGTTTGCAGTTCTTGGACCTCATCCAGGAGGGCAATATCGGCCTGATGAAGGCGGTGGACAAATTCGAGTATCGCCGCGGCTACAAGTTCTCCACCTACGCGACGTGGTGGATCCGTCAGGCGATCACCCGCTCGATCGCGGACCAGGCGCGCACGATCCGTATTCCGGTCCACATGATCGAGACGATCAACAAGCTGGTCCGCACCGGGCGCCAGATGCTCCACGAGATCGGCCGCGAGCCGACACCCGAGGAGCTGGCCGAGAAGCTGCAGATGCCGCTCGAGAAGGTCCGCAAGGTGATGAAGATCGCCAAGGAGCCGATCTCTCTCGAGACGCCCATCGGCGACGAGGAAGACAGCCAGCTCGGCGATTTCATCGAGGACAAGAACGCGGTCCTGCCGCTCGACGCGGCGATCCAGGACAACCTCAAGGAAACGACGACCCGCGTGCTGTCGTCGCTCACCCCGCGCGAGGAACGCGTCCTGCGGATGCGCTTCGGTATCGGGATGAATACCGACCACACCCTCGAGGAAGTGGGCCAGCAGTTCAGCGTGACGCGCGAACGGATTCGCCAGATCGAGGCGAAGGCGTTGCGCAAGCTCAAGCACCCGAGCCGTTCGCGCAAGCTGCGATCTTTCCTGGACCAGTAAGCGGGGGCAGGGATGTCGCTGTTTTCGAAACTCTTCGGCGGTGGGGGCGGTCAAAAGGCTGCTCCCGCCGCCGATCCTGTCGAATACAAGGGCTTCCGGATCACGCCGGCGCCGCTTTCAGAAGAAGGCGGCTTTCGTCTGGCCGCGAAGATCGAAGGCCCGGACGGACAGGAGCATCAGCTCGTGCGCGCCGACCTGCTGCGAGACCGGGACGAGGCCGAGGCCGCCTCGGTCGCCAAGGCGCAGCAGCTGATCGACCAGATGGGCGTGCGCCTCTTCGACTGAGCCGCCGGCGTCACTCCGCGCTGCGGAAGTAGCGCCACGTCACCTTCAGTATGTAGAACACGAGGGCCGCACCCGCGACCACGAGGGGTCCGTGTGCGGACCAGACATGCCCCCAGACATACGTGACCAGAAGCGCGATCTTGCGACCGATTGTGACGAGCAGGATGCCCCAGATCATCGCAGAGCAGAACGTGATCGGCAGATAGGTCCGGCTTCGGATACCGGTGGCAGTGGCGATCAGCACCGGGGCGATGAAGCGCGCACCGGGGATGAACCGGAATACCGCGCAAAGGACCCGAGGTCGTCCTGCGAAGCGCCGGGTCATGCGCTGGGCCCACGGATGGGACAAAGCCCTCAGAACCCGCGGGTGTGATCGGAAATACCGTGCGCCGTAATAGGTGGCGAGGTCCGTCGTCCAGCCGCCCGCGGCGGCCGCCAGTATCGCCCCCCAGAGAGGAAAGAGGCCTTTGCCCGCCAGCACGCCCGCGGTGATCGCGACCGTGTCGCCCTCAAGCGCGCAACCGAGCCAGACGAAGATCAGCCCGTATTCCGAGACCAGTTGCTCGATATCCGTGTCCTCCTCGGCGCGTCGTCCCGATTGACGTCGCCGGTGCTCTCGCTAGCTTCCCGGCCATGCCTGATTTTCGCACGACCTGCCAGATCCACGCCGCGGTGCTTGCCGCGCTCTTCGCCGTTTACATGCTGTTGCCGGGACTTTCGTTCCTTGCCTTCGACATAACGGCCACGCCCGAGGCCCGCTTCGTCGCGCGTCGCACCTCGATCATGCTGCTTGGCTTGGCGGTCATGGTTTTTCTCCTGCGCGGCGTGCCGCCCTCGGTGGCGCGGCAGGCGGTCGTGCTCGGCATGATCGTCGTCTGGGGCGGTCTTGCGGTCTTTGGCGTGGTGGCTCTGATGCGTGGGGTGATTGGCTGGACGTCAATCGGCACGATCGTGGTGGAGGCCGTGCTCGCGCTTCTATTCGTTCCCCACCTGCGGTCGCGTCCACGCGACGACGTCTGATCGGCCGGGCGGGGCGGTTGCGCCCCACCCGCCAGCGTCGTCCTCAGCCGTTCGGCATCACGAAGACCTCGCGCACGCAGGCGCGAGGATCCGCGGTCAGCGCGTAAAGCACGGCATCGGCAATGTCTTCGGGCTTGAGCTTGTCCGGCTTGGCCTCGTCGAAAAAGGGTGTGTCGACCATCCCCGGAGCGATGATCGTGCACCGGCCGCCGAATTCGCGCATTTCCTCGGCGAGGTTGCCGCCATAGCCATGCACGAACCACTTGGTCGCCGAGTAGACAGACCCCGAAATGTGAGTGCGCCCCGCCGCCGAGCCGGTCAGCAACAGGTGACCCTTGCTCTCGCGCAGGTGCGACATGGTGGCCTTCGCGGTCCACAGAAGGCCCATCACGTTGAGCTGGACCATCTTCTCCCACTCGGCCGGGTCCGCGCCCTCCGTTCCGCCGCCGGACGATCCCGCGCCGGCATTGGCGAACGCCGCATCGACGCCGCCATAGGCTTCGGCGAGGCTCGCCACGGCCTTCTGTTGCTGGGCGAGGTCGGTTGCATCCCCGGGCAGCGCCATTGCGGCCTCGCCCAGCTCGTCCACCAGCGCGGAAAGCTTGTCCTCGGAGCGGGCGAAAAGTCCGACGTTCCAGCCTTCGGCGACAGCCTTGCGGGCGGTTGCCGCGCCGATGCCGCTGGATGCGCCTGTGATGAAGAGCGTTCGTGCCATGGTTACTCCTGGAAATGCGATTTCGGGTTGGTTTCTCTTGATCGGGGAGGTCCCCCGTGTCATTGCCGTCCCAACGTTCCCGGACGCGTCCGGGTTGCACGTTTCCCGCATGGCCACGGCCCGTGCTTCGCCCCTGTTTTCGGGAGGGCGAAACCTTTTTCTGATTCGTGACGTTAATGCCCCGTAGCCAAACGGGAGTTTCAGTCATGCGACGCATTGGTTTTGTCGCCCTCGGAAGCATCGCAGCAGTCGCCGCCTCGGTGGCCGCCGCTCAGGTCATGACGGGCCAGACCCAAGAGGTCATCGAGATCACCGTCAGCGCGGACGAACTGCAGGAATGCCGAGAGACGCTGGCGCAGGTGGCGTCCATGCCTGCCGTGCACGACAACGGAACCCCCATCCTATTCGACGCGTCCAGCGATCTGCCGAGCGTGCGTTGCGTCGTCGGCGACGTGTGATTCCCATAATTTCTCCCATGACAGCGGCCCCGTGCTGATCCGGCGCGGGGCCGCTGTCATGTTCGCCCCCTTGCGGCGGAGCGTGCCGCGCGCCACGCTTGCCGCATGACGAGCCAGCACCAGACCGAGTTTCGCATCCGAACCAAGGGCCCCGGCCTGACCGAGATCACCAGCGACGTGGCCGCGTGGCTCGACGGAACCGGAGTGACGGAGGGCCTTGTGACGCTCTTCATACGCCACACGTCGGCCAGCCTTCTGATCCAGGAAAACGCCGATCCGGACGTGCAGCGGGATCTGTCGCACTGGCTCGAGCGCCTGGTCCCACGTGCGGACGATCCATCGATGCGCTGGCTGACCCATGTCGCGGAAGGCCCCGACGACATGCCGGCCCACATCAAGGCCGCGCACCTGCCGGTGTCGCTGCAGATCCCCGTCGGCAACGGGGGCATGCGGCTAGGGACGTGGCAGGGCATCTACGTGGTCGAGCACCGCGACAGGCCCCATGAAAGGCGCATTTCGGCGCATCTGATCGGCGCGTGATCCTCACTGAGAGGCGCGCCGCCCCCGCATCTAGGGCCGGCAAATCCCCTCTACCCAAAGTATGGCCAACCCCATATAGTGGCTGTGGATAATCGGGGCGCGCCCCCATTCGCGGCAGGAAGTTCGGGACGACAGGGAAGGGGGACGGCCATGCGCTGCCCGTTTTGCGGCAACATCGACACGCAGGTGAAGGACAGCCGTCCAGCCGAGGACCACGTCTCGATCCGGCGGCGGCGGTTCTGCCCGGCCTGTTCGGGCCGCTTCACCACCTACGAACGCGTGCAGTTGCGCGACCTCGTCGTCATCAAGTCGAACGGCCGGCGCGAGGACTTCGACCGCGACAAGCTGGAACGCTCGATCCGCATCGCCATGCAGAAGCGCCCGGTCGAGCCCGAGCGCATCGACCAGATGATCTCGGGGCTGGTGCGGCGTCTCGAGAGCATGGGCGAGACCGACATTCCCTCGAAGCAGATCGGCGAGATCGTGATGGAGGCGCTCGCGCGCATCGACACTGTCGCCTATGTCCGGTTTGCCAGCGTCTACAAGAACTTCCAGGCCGCGGACGACTTCGACAAGTTCGTCAGCGAGCTGCGGCCCCCGAACGCGACCCCCGCCGACAAGTGACCGCCGCCGACGACGCCCGCCACATGGCCCACGCGCTGGCGCTGGGCCGCCGCGGCATGGGCCGGACGTGGCCGAACCCGGCCGTCGGCTGCGTGATCGTCAAGGGCGGCCGGGTGGTCGGGCGCGGTTGGACCCAGCTTGGCGGCCGTCCCCATGCCGAGACCGAGGCGCTGGCGCAGGCCGGCTCCGCCGCGCACGGGGCCACCGCCTACGTCACGCTGGAGCCGTGTGCCCATCACGGACAGACGCCGCCTTGCGCCGAGGCGCTGATCGCGGCCGGCGTGGCCCGCGTGGTGGCGGCAGTCGAGGATCGCGACGACCGGGTGTCCGGCGCGGGCTTCGCCATGCTGCGCGCGGCGGGCGTGGCGGTCGAGACGGGCGTCTTGTCCGCGCAGGCGGAAGAAGATCACGCCGGCTTTTTCCAGCGGACCACCGAGGGCCGCCCCTGGCTGACGCTCAAGCTTGCCACCAGCTATGACGGGCGCATCGCCACCGCCACGGGCGAGAGCCGCTGGATCACCGGCCCCGAGGCGCGGGCGGCGGTGCACGGGATGCGCGCGCGCTACGACGCCGTGCTGGTGGGCGGCGGCACCGCCCGGGCCGACGACCCGAGCCTTACCGTGCGCGGCTGGGGCGATGTCCCGCAGCCGGTGCGCGTGGTCGCGGCGCGGCTTCTGGATCTGCCTTCGGACGGTCAACTCGCGCGGACGGCGGGCGACGTGCCGGTCTGGCTCTGCCACGGCCCGGACGCACCCGGTCCCGCGCGGGCCGGTTGGACAGGTCGCGGCGCGCGGCTGCTCGAATGCCCGCTCGCAGGACGGCAGCTCGATCCTCGCGCGGTGATGGCGGCTTTGGGCGCGGCGGGCCTGACGCGCGTGTTTTGCGAGGGTGGCGGCATGTTGGCCGCCTCGCTCCTGTCGGCGGGGCTGGTGGACGAGGTGATCGGCTTCACCGCGGGTCTCGCGCTGGGGGCCGAAGGACAGCCGAGCCTAGGGCCGCTCGGCGTCGACCGCCTCGACGAGGCGCCGCGGTTTGCTTTGGTCGAAACCCGGGCCGCCGGGCGCGACGTGATGCACCGCTGGCGGAAGACCTGAGCGCGCCCTAGCGCCAGAGGTGCGCCCGGCTTGCCAGGATCCCCTGCAGCTTCGACAGCCCGCGGTTCAGCCGTCCCGGACGGGCGACCGTGCCGGTCTCGAGACGGTCCAGCACCACCTCCACGGCACAGGGCACGCCTGTAAGCGGATCGACATAGCGCGGATAGTCGATGAGCGCGGCGTGGACGAGGCCGGCGAGCGTCGGGCGGGGGCCGCCGTGGCGGCGCACCGGCACCGGGCCAAGGTCCCGCGTCAGGCCCCAGCCGGCGTAGAACGGCGCGCCCAGCGTGGTGACCGGCACGCCGCGCACAAGCGCCTCGAACCCGGTGAGCGAGGTCATCGTCCAGACCGCGTCGACCGCGCGAAGGAGCGCGGCGATGTCGCCCTGCGGTGCGACCACGTCCGCCCATCTCTCCGGTGCCTCGACCTCACCGGGGCGCAGGCCCGCGGCGACGTCGGGGTGCGGCTTCCAGACGATGACGGCATCGGGGTTCTCGGCGCGGACGCGTGCCAGCAGGTCGGCGTTCGTGGTGACGACAGGGCTTCCCAGCCGGACCGAGGCGTCGTCCTCGACCTGTCCGGGCACGAGGATACGGTGCCCATCAGGCAAGGCCGGCGGCGCGCCGGTCAGGTTGTATTTCGTGACCGAGCTATTGGCGAGCCGGGCAATCAGCGCCTCGGCGCGCGCGGCCTGATCGTCGGCCAGTTGCGCCCGCGCGGCGATCAGGGTTTCCAGACGAGATGGCCGCGCGGGATCGTAGTAGATGCCGAGATCGTCGGTCACCAGGGACGCCGGCGGCACCAGTTCGGCCCCCAGGCCGCGGGAGCGGATGAAGCCGTCCTCGACCCGCACGGCCGCGTCGTCCGGCAGCGCCTTTCCGGCCCAGACCATTTCGCGGCGGCCGTCGCGTGCGGCGCGGTCGGCATCGTCAGAGAACACCACGCGACGGTGTCGGCCGTAGAACCGCTGGAGCGGTGTGCGCTTCCACAGTCGCATTCCCCGGCCAACCCAGCCGACGCGGTCCTCGCGCCAGCCGCGTGCGGCGGCTTCGAGCGCCACGATCGCGTCCTCGATCTCGCCTGCGCGGTCGCGGAAGGGGTCGTACCACGCCGGATAGAGCATCGCCGCCCCGGCGAAGAGCTGGGCGCGCGTCAGGGGGCGACCCCGGCGCGACAGCCGGTGTTCGTCGTCGGTCAGGCCCCAGCCGGCATAGAACGGGCGGCCGAAGACGCGGGGGCGGTGCCCCGCGAGGATCGCCTCGAACCCCATCTGCGAGGACAGCGTGTATACGGCGATCGCGCCGTCGAGCAGCGCCCAAGGGGACAGCGGCGCGTCGCAGAACGCGATCCGTCCGCCCGTATCTTCGGAGCGGTAGTGTCCGGCCCGCAGGCCACGCGCGGTCTCGGGGTGGGTCTTGAGCACGATGCGCGCGCCGGGGTTCTCGTCCTGGGCGTAGTAGAGCATCTCGCGGAACCGCGCCCGGTCGCCGTCCGAGGCGCGCACCGAGGCATCCTCGCGCACCTGGTCGATCACCAGCACGTAGCCCGGTTCCGGGGCAGGGGCGTCGGGATCGACGGCGGCGTACTTGGTCAGGTGAGCACGGCGGATGCGCGCGATCGCGTGGCGCGAGCGGGTGAGGAGCGCGGCGTCGTCCAGCGGATGCGTGGCCAAGAGCGTCTCGAGGTCCGAGGGGGCGCCTGCGTCGAAATGCACGCCGCTGCGGTCGATCAGCAGGCCGAGCGGTGGCTCTCCGGCGCGGCCCGGAAAGAGCGAGCGCAGCCAGGCGTCCTCGATCCGCACCAGCGGCGCTCCGGTGCGCGCAGCCACCCGTTCCCCCCGCCAGGCGTAGGGCGACGCGCCCCAGACACCGACAGCGTCGCCGGGGCGCGGCCAGCCGAGCGCCACGCGCTCGCCGTGCAGTTCGAGGATGCGGCGGATCCGGGCGGAGCGGGCAAGACCCGCGGTGTAGACGCGAAGACGCCGGGGCATCTCTGCCCCGGCGTCGTCCCCTGTCCCGAGGGGAGTCACGGTCAGCCGCCCGAGGCGGCCCCGAGCGTGTCCGCCGTGGTGGCCAGCGTCGACACCGTGCCGAGCGTGCCGGTGATCGATGCGATCACCTTCGACCACTGCGTGAACGGCGCCTCGGTGACGTAGAGCGTGTCCTGGTCGCGCACCACGAAGTCGCGGGCCATGAACATGCCGTTCGGCTTGGTGAGGTCGAGCACGTAGACCATGCGCTGCGCGCCGATCAGGTCGCTGCGGCCAAGCACGGCGTTGGCGATCTCCTGCGGCTCGTTGCGGAAGATGAAGACGCCCGTGGGGTCCGAACCGGTGGGCACGAGGCCGCCGACCTGCGCGATGGCCTCGACCGCCGAAATGGTCTGGCTCTCGAACGGCACGCGGGCCTGGGTGCCGGTGGCGCCGAGCGCGGTGAAGGACCGGCTGTCCTCTTCCACCAGGATCTTGTCGCCGCCGCGCAACGCGATGTCGAACTGCGGATACTCGTAGAGGTCCTGGAACCAGACGGTCCCGGTCATGCCGCCGCGCTGGACCTTGACCTGCGCGATCTCGGGCTCGATCGCGACGCCGCCGGCATTGGCGAGCATCGACGACAGCGTGCGCGTGGGACGTTCGATCGGGTAGACGCCCTGGCCGCCCACGGCACCCAGGATCGATACGGTCTGGCCGTCGCCGGCGAGCCGGCGCACCTGCACCTGCGGGTCCGGCGTCTGGTCGGCCAGGCGGTCGGTGATGATGCGGCGCACGGCCTCGGTCGAGTTGCCGGCAGCGCGGATCCGGCCGGCATAGGGCACGAAGATGAAGCCCGCGCCGTCGACCTGCACCTCTTCGAGGATGGTCGCGTTCGACGTCTCGCCCGCGAGGAGGCCGTCATCGACGTTTTCCCAGATGGTGAGGCCGAGGCTGTCGCCGGGGTTGATCGTGTCCGAGCCGACGACGCCGGCGTTGACGAATTGCTGCGAAAAGCCGAGCGCGGGCACCACCGCGGTCGCGCGGGTCACGCGGTCGCTGACGGCGATGACGAAGGCGTCGCCTTCGCGCTGGACGGACCCTGCGTAGATCTCGCGCTTGTTGGGACCGACGCGGGGCAGGCCGCACGAGGCGAGGATCGACGCCGCCACGACAACGGCGACGCCCCGCGCCCAACGGGAGGGGGTAGGATTCACTGCTCGGTCTCCTCGACCTTGTTCTGTTCTGCCTCGGTGTCTTTTTGGTCACCCTAGCAAAAAAAGCCACCGACGGAAGCGCTTGGGCGATTCGAGCCGCCGGGGGCCCGGGGAAGTGTTGCCATCGGGACGCGGTGACGCGGCGGGGGTGGAGCGGGACCCGCAGCGCCGGGAAGGGGTCTCACAGAGGGGCGGCGCGCGGAATATGCCCCCGAAAACCGGCATCCGGGCGCGACTTAGGTTCGGCCTGCCTGGGTGAGGAGAGGGCATATCGGACGGCCGGCGGGGACCCGCCCGTCAGGCTTCGTCCGTCCGGACCGCCAACCTCACGACGGTGCCGCTCTGCGCGCAGCTTCCGCCTGTCGCTCTGTTCCGCGCCGCCGAAGCCCGCTCAGGTCACCGCGCGCAGATGCTGGCGCGGCGTGGCGGTGCCGTGGCGCAGCGCATCGTAGGGATCGTCGCCCGCGAGCATCATGTCCACCACCTGCCGCAGGAGCTGACGCCGGCCTCGTGCCGAGTAGAACCCGCCCGCCAGCTGGCTCGTCTCAAGCAGGTAGCGGCGGTAGTCGCGGTAGGCTGTGCTGTCGGGCCGCGCGGGCTGGGCGAAGAACTCGGTCAGCGGTTGGGTCGAGACGAACTCGGGCTTGGCATAGACCGCGTTGCCGAAAACCTTGAGGGGTATGCCCCGCCACAACACCTGCTGCGCGGCGGTGGAGTTGACCGTCACCGCGGTGCGCGCGTCGTCCAGAAGCTGCGCGAGCTTGCCGCCGCGGACGAAGTGGACCCGCTCGGCGACGTCGTGCTCGGCCGCCAGCGCGCGGATCGACCGGCGCAGGTCCACGCGGCCATCCTCCAGCGGATGCGCCTTGAAGACGAGGTGATGGTGCCGGGGCGCGCCCTTGGCGAAGCCCTCGATGACCACGCGCAGGAAGTCCGGCATGGACCGGAACGGCGAGTGGGCCTGGAAGCTGGAGTCGTGTTCGAGCTGCAAAAGCGCGAGGTGGTAGGGAAAACCGCCGCGCCGGATGCGGCTTTGCGCGACGAAGCGGTCGAGCGCGGTCCACGGCAGAGTCAGCAGGCGCTTGAGATAAAGCTGGAATTCCCGCCGGACGCCAAGCGACCGGTGCGGGCGGAAACCGGCATAGGCCCGGTTCCGGGTCAGCACGAAGAAGTGGTAGAGCGCGCCGTAGAAGATGTGCTGGCGCATGTCGCCCCAGTGCGCGGGCGGCAGCGGCGCCTCGAGGTCAGAGTTGGCCAGCGCCGCGCGCATGTCGTCCACCGACGTCCGCATCAACCGGGAGTGCCCGTTCGACCCGCCACGCTCGTAGGTCGTCCAGTAGGGCCGCATGTAGCCCTCCTCGAAGACGTGAACGGTCAGGCCCGCGGCCCGTGCGATCTTCACCGCCTCCGCATGGATCGGGCGCACGTCGCCGTAGAGGACGAGGTCGGTGACGCCGCGCTCGGTCATCAGAGTCGCGAGGTGCGCGGGCCAGTCCGCGGCGGTGCCCCGGTAGGGCAGGTAGCTCGCCCGGTCGGGCCAGAAGGCCGCGTCTCCGGCGTTGAAGCCTACCCGCCAGACCGACGCCCCCGCAGCGCGCAGCATCACGCCGAGCCGGTGGAAGAAGGGCCCGTGTGGGCCCTGCAGGAACAGAAAAACCCGTCTCTCTCCGGTTGCGTTGGACATGTGCTGCGACTATTCCCCGAGGCGTCCGAGCGCCGTTCATATTGTGGCAGTTCGGCGAAATTAAGGCCCGCGCGTCAAGCGCCGTCCGGACGGGATGGCCGCGCCCGTGCCAGAGGGGACGACGATGTTTACCGGACTTGTCACCGACGTCGGAGAAATCCGCGAACTCGAGCAGCGCGGAGACCTTCGCGCCCGCATCGCCACAGGCTACGACACGTCGACCATCGCGACCGGCGCCTCGATCGCCTGCGACGGCGTGTGCCTGACCGCGGTCGCCACCGGCGCCGACTGGTTCGACGTCGAGGTAAGCGGCGAAACCGTGTCCAAGACCAATCTCGGCGCGTGGAACGTTGGCTACCGGCTGAACCTCGAACGCTCGCTCCGGGTGGGTGACGAACTGGGCGGCCACATCGTCTCGGGCCACGTGGACGGGGTCGCCGAGGTGGTGTCGATCCGCGACGAGGGCGACAGCACCCGCGTCCGCCTGGCCGCGCCCGAGGCGCTGGCGAAGTTCATCGCGCCCAAGGGGTCCGTCGCGCTAAACGGCACGTCGCTGACCGTGAACGAGGTCGAGGGCCGCGAGTTCGGCATCAACTTCATTCCGCACACCAAGAAGGTCACCACCTGGGGCACCGTGCAGGAAGGCGACCGGGTGAACCTCGAGATCGACGTGCTCGCCCGCTACGTGGCGCGACTGGGCGAGGCAGGCTGAGCCGAGAGCGTCCCGCGCCGGGGTGACTACCGGCTAGGCAGTCGCGGCCCGAGTCCGGGCTGCAACGCAACCCGGGGCTGGACGCTGGCCCTTTCGGTGCCACCATGGAACCTGCAAGTTTCCGAAAGAGCGCCGCCATGCCGCACGATCACCACCACCATCACCACGTCGATCCCGACGCCGGCGACCTGCGGGTCGCGGCGGCCATCGGCGTGAACGTCCTGCTCACCGTCGCGCAGATCATCGGCGGGCTGGTGTCGGGCTCTCTCGCGCTGATCGCCGACGCGATCCACAACCTGTCGGACGCGGCCTCCCTGGTCATCGCGGTGGTGGCACGGCGGATTGCCCGGCGCCCGGCGGATCCGTCCATGACCTTCGGCTACGCCCGCGCCGAGGTGGTGGCCGCGCTCATCAACTACACCACGCTCGTGGTCATCGGTCTGTGGATCGGGGCCGAGGCGATCGGCCGGTTCTTCGCGCCCGAGCCCGTGGCGGGCTGGATCGTGGTGATCGTCGCGGGCATCGCGCTGGTGGTGGACCTTGCCACCGCGCTGCTGACCTGGGCGATGGCCAAGGACAGCGTGAACATCCGCGCGGCATTCCTCCACAACCTCGCCGATGCGGCGGGGTCCGTGGGCGTGATCCTGGCGGGCTCGCTGGTGCTGCTCTTCGGATGGACCTGGGTGGACCCGGTGGTGACGCTGATGATCGCGGCCTACATCCTGTGGATGAGCTTCAACGAGATGCCCGGCGTGATCCGCATCCTGATGCTCGGCACGCCCCCCGACATGGCCCCGGACGAGGTGATCGAGACATTGCGCGGCGTGCCCGGCCTGCGCGACGTGCATCACGCCCACCTGTGGCAGATGAGCGAACACCGCGCGTCGCTGGAGGCGCACCTCGTGATCGAGGAAGGCCACTGGCCGCGCGCCGACGCGATCAAGGCCGAGGCCAAGGTGCGCCTGTCGGAACGTTTCGGCATCGGGCACGCGACGCTCGAGATCGAGTGCGCGCGCCACGCCTGCGACCACGTGAAGGTGTTCGGCGCGGCCTGAACAGGGCGCTTAGGCCTCGACGCCGCGAAGGCCGCCGATCAGCTTCGGGATTGCGTCCTTGAACTTGAAGAAACCCGCCGTGGCGTTTGGCCACGCGCGCCGGTCGTAGTCGCGCAAGGGCCGGACCACGGGCAGGTCCTTCACGCCCTTCAGCAGGTCCGCCGCGGGACCGACGGGCGGATAGGATGTCACGATCTGCTCGGCACCCGCGGCAGCGGCCCATTCCGATACGGCCTCGGCGCTCGTCAGTCCGCGTGTCGTCTCTCCGGCGCGATCGCCGAGGCGCGCGAGCGTGTCGTCCAGTGCCCGGGTCTTGAATGCACCCACATGCTCCGCCGGGGTCAGGATCGACAGGCGCCGCACGGTGTCGAGCGAGGCGGTCGCGCGCGGCTCCAGCCCCGCCTCGAACAGCCCTTCGGGCGCACAGTCGTCCTCGTGCAGCAGCAGGACCGAGCGTTTCGACGGGTCCAGACGGTCGCCCTCGGGCGCGGCCATGCGCTCGGGGTTCGGGGCGCCGCTCACGAGGTCGGCCTCCTGCGCCAGCTGGTATTTCGGATGGAACCGTCCGTCCGTGAACTTGCGGATGTTTGAGGCCCGTGCGAGGTAGGTCTTGCCCGGCGTGTGCAGGCCGCCGACCCAGCGCCAGCCCAGCGTGTTCGACGCCGGGTCCCCGTCGCAGAGGTGGCGCAGGAAGAAGTCCGCCCCGAGCGCCAGCGGCAGCTTCAGGGTGAAGAGCCAGATCGAGGCGAACCACATCCGGGCATGGTTGTGCAGGTAGCCGGTCTCGACCAGCTCGTGCGCCCAGTGGTCGAAGCACTCAATCCCGGTCTCGCCCTTGCAGGCCGCCTCCCAGCGCTCGCGCAGGCCGGATTCGGACTGCACCCGGTCCCATGACTGCACCAGCTCTCCCCAGTAGGCGCCCCAGACCGACGGCCGCATCTCGAGCCAGCCCTTGTTGTAGGTGCGCCAGAACAGCTCGTCGATGAACTTGCCCGCGGCCTTGCGCGAATGGAGGTCGAGCACCGCGCCCAGCACCTCGGGTTCGGTCACGAGACGGTGACGCAGGTACGGTGACAGCTGCGAGACGTTGTCGTGGCCCCCGGTGCCGAGGTCGAAGTTGCGCCGGGTCTCGTAATCGCGCGCGGCGTTCGGAGCGAACGCCCCGAGCCGGGACAGGCCGGTCTCCCGGTCGGGCGGAAAGCGGTCGAGTGCCTGCATGATGTCTCCTCCGGGACGGCGCTTGCGCAGAGCTAGGGGGAGGGCGCGCGGCATCAACCACGACGAAATGTTGGGGCGTCCCTGGGCCCCGAATCGCGGAGCGGCCCCTTGCGGGTCCCCGGGGGCGTCACTAAGACTCTGGCAACGCCTCAGGGCTAATCAATTCCAGACGCGCAGGCAGGCCGACACATGACCGATCCCTTCGAGACATACATGAACACGCTGGTCCCCATGGTGGTCGAGCAGACCAGCCGGGGCGAGCGTGCCTACGACATCTTCTCGCGCCTGCTGAAGGAGCGGATCATCTTCCTCAACGGGCCGGTCCATGACGGGATGTCCTCGCTGATCGTGGCGCAGCTGCTGCACCTCGAGGCCGAGAACCCGTCGAAGGACATCTCGATGTACATCAACTCGCCGGGCGGCGTGGTGACCAGCGGGCTGTCGATCTACGACACGATGCAGTACATCAAGCCGAAGGTCTCGACTCTGGTGATCGGGCAGGCGGCGTCGATGGGTTCGCTCCTGCTGACCGCGGGCGCACCGGGCATGCGCTTCTCGCTGCCCAACAGCCGCGTCATGGTCCACCAGCCCTCGGGCGGCTACCAGGGTCAGGCGACGGACATCATGATCCACGCCGAAGAGACGCTGAAGCTCAAGAAGCGCCTGAACGAGATTTACGTGAAGCATACGGGCCAGACCCTAAAGAAGGTCGAAGCCGCGCTCGAGCGCGACCACTTCATGTCGCCCGAGGATGCGAAGGAATGGGGCCTGATCGACGATATCGTCGAAAGCCGGAAAGAGGTGCAGGACGCCACGTCCTGATCCTCCGGCAGCGGGCCGAATGCGTGGGGCGTCAGCGCCCCGTGCGGCAAGATTTCGGATTGTGACAGGCAATCCACTGCCCTAGTCTACTGGATCAGGCGGGAGACGCCCCGCCGATCCGCGGACGATCGAACGGGGCGCGACACGACCCAGGCCGGGAAAGGTTTGATATGGCGACGAACTCTGGCGGCGACAGCAAGAACACGCTCTACTGCTCCTTCTGCGGCAAGAGCCAGCACGAGGTGCGCAAGCTGATCGCCGGCCCGACGGTGTTCATCTGCGACGAATGCGTCGAGCTGTGCATGGACATCATCCGGGAAGAGACCAAGGGCTCGGGGCTCAAGTCCCACGACGGCGTTCCGACCCCGCAGGAGATCTGCAAGGTTCTCGACGACTACGTGATCGGCCAGAAGATCGCGAAGCGCGTGCTCTCGGTGGCCGTCCACAACCACTACAAGCGTCTCAACCACGCGTCGAAGTCTTCGGACATCGAGCTGTCGAAGTCGAACATTCTGCTGATCGGCCCCACGGGCTGCGGCAAGACGCTGCTGGCGCAGACGCTGGCGCGCATCCTCGACGTGCCCTTCACGATGGCCGACGCGACGACGCTGACCGAGGCGGGCTACGTGGGTGAGGATGTCGAGAACATCATTCTCAAGCTACTGCAGGCGTCAGAATACAACGTCGAGCGGGCGCAGCGCGGCATCGTCTACATCGACGAGGTCGACAAGATCACCCGCAAGTCCGAGAATCCCTCGATCACGCGCGACGTGTCGGGCGAGGGTGTGCAGCAGGCGCTTCTGAAGCTGATGGAAGGCACCGTGGCCAGCGTTCCGCCGCAGGGCGGCCGCAAGCATCCGCAGCAGGAATTCCTGCAGGTGGACACCACGAATATCCTGTTCATCTGCGGCGGCGCCTTCGCGGGTCTCGACAAGATCATCGCGCAGCGTGGCAAGGGCTCGGCGATGGGCTTCGGAGCGGACGTGCGGAACACCGAGGACCGCAACGTCGGCGAGGTGCTGCATGAGCTTGAGCCCGAGGATCTGCTGAAGTTCGGCCTGATCCCGGAATTCGTCGGACGTCTGCCGGTTCTCGCCACGCTCGAGGACCTCGACGAGGACGCGCTGGTGACGATCCTCACCCAGCCGAAGAACGCCCTGGTCAAGCAGTACCAGCGCCTGTTCGAGCTGGAGGACACCGCTCTTACCTTTACCGACGACGCTCTGAAAGCGATCGCGAACAAGGCCATCGCCCGCAAGACCGGCGCGCGCGGTCTGCGTTCGATCCTCGAGGACATCCTGCTCGACACTATGTTCGACCTGCCCGGCATGACCGAGGTGGTCGAGGTCGTGGTGAACGAAGAGGCGGTGACCTCCGAGGCGAAGCCGCTGATGATCTACGCCGACGAGAAAAAGCAGCCGGCGTCGGCCGGCTGATCGTCAGAGCGAAAGATTTTTACGACGAACAGGGCGTGCCATTGGCGCGCCCTTTTCTTTTGTCCGATCTGCCCTGCGTTGCCCGCAAGGGCATCGGCCGGCCTGATCCGACCTTTCAAAACTGTAATCTTCGCTCAGGAACGTCTTTATAAAACAAGTGTTTATGTGGTGTATCACCAATCACGGGAGACACGTCATGAACAGGCTTCTCATCACCACCGCCGCTCTGGGTCTCGTCGGATCGATGGCCGTGGCCGAGCAGCACACGTCCGACACCTCGGGCGCCAGCAGCGCCGCCATGTCCGACATGCAGGGTGAGTTGATCCGTACTACGGACATCACCGGCGCACCGATCTACACCTTCAACGAGGCGCAGGACGAAGGCTGGGACCCGGACTTCACCTATGACGCCGTCGGCGGAGACTGGAACCAGGTCGGCACCATCTCGGACGTCGTTCTCGACCAGTCGGGCAACCTGCGTGGCTTCGTCGCGGAGATCGGCGGCTTTCTCGACATCGGCGACAAGGACGTCCTGATCTCGGTTGAGGACGCGAACCTCGTGGCTGCAGAGGAGTACGCGTGGGTCACGCGCCTCAACGAAGAGGACCTCGAGTCGCTTCAGGGCGTCGGGGACGATTTCTGGGACTGATCCCGGGCGCAACCGGGCCGCGCCTTGCGTGCGGCCCGGTGTGTGCGGCGCCGCCGCCACTGGACCTCGGGCGCACCATCGGTCATATACGGGGCACCAGACCGGGAGCCGTCCATGTCGTTTCTCAAGAGCCTGCTGCAAGCCGTGACTTGGTGGAACGGCAGCACGCTGAACACGCTGATCTACACCAAGCGCAACGGCCGCAAGGTCGGTGAGGACGCGCAGGGCAACACGTTCTACGAGACCAAGGACGGCAAGCGCCGCTGGGTCATCTTCAACGGCGAGGCCGAGGCCTCGCGCGTCGATCCCGACTGGCACGGCTGGCTGCACCACACCTGGAAGGAGCCGCCGACCGAGCGTCCGCTGCGGCACCGCGCTTGGGAAAAGCCCCACATCGAGAACCTCACCGGGACGGCGCTCGCCTATGCGCCCGCAGGGTCCATCCGCAAGGAGCGCCCCGTGGAGCGCAGCGACTACGAGGCGTGGAGCCCGGAATAACCATGACCGTGATGAGGTCCGCGCTGGCGGCGTGCATCCTGGCCCTTTCGGCAAGCGCGGTTTCCGCCCAGCAGGTCGAGACAGCCGAGGGCTCGGGCGCCGAAATGCGCGTGCTCGATAAACTGACCGGGCAGGTTCAGGACGTCACTCTGGCTGCGGGCGACAGCCGTCGTTTCGGCCGGATCGAGGTCGATGTGCGGAACTGCCGCTATCCCTCGGGCGATCCAGCGGGCGATGCCTTCGCCTTCCTGACCGTGCGCGAAACCGGCATCGCCGACCCGGTCTACCGCGGCTGGATGATCGCCACGGCCCCCGCGCTCAACCCGATGGATCACCCACGCTACGACGTCTGGGTATTGCGCTGCACGACCTCCTGACCCGAGGCGGGCAGGGGCAGGGCATTGAAATCCGCGTCGTGTGTCAGCGCCTCCGCCAGCCGGGCGTGGTAGTCCCGTCGGGGGATCTCGATACCGCCGAGGGACGCCAGGTGTTCTGTCAGGAACTGCGTGTCGAACAGCACGAAGCCGGTCCGGCGCAGGTGATCCACCAGCCATGCGAGCGCGATCTTGGAGGCATCTCGGCGGCGGCTGAACATGCTCTCGCCGCAGAAGGCGCCGCCAACAGCCACGCCGTAAACCCCGCCGACCAGCTCCGATCCGTCCCAGATTTCGAGTGAATGCGCGTGACCCGACGCGTGCAGATCGCGGTAGAGATCGACGATCTGGTCGTTGATCCACGTTTCCTCGCGCTCGGCGCAGCCCTCCATCACGTCGGCGAAGGCCCGGTTCACGCTCACCGAGACCCGGTCCTGTCGCAGCGTCCGCGCGAGGCTGCGCGAGATGTGGAAACCGTCGAGGGGGATGATCCCGCGCAGGCGCGGGTCCACCCAGAAGATATCCGGGTCGTCGCGGTGCTCAGCCATGGGGAACACCCCGACCCGGTAGGCCTGCAGAACGAGCTGCGGCGTGATGCTCACGCGTCGCCCGGCGCGATCTCGGCCAGCCACTGTTCGAGCCAGTGGATGTTGTAGTCGCCGCGCTGCACGGCCTCTTCCTCGAGAAGCGCGCGGAAGAGCGGCACGGTGGTGTCGACGCCGTCGACGATCAGCTCACCCAATGCGCGGTTCATGCGCGCCAGCGCCTCGTCCCGGTCGCGGCCATGCACGATCAGCTTGCCGATGAGGCTGTCGTAGTAGGGCGGGATCTTGTAGCCGTCATAGAGCGCGCTATCGATCCGCACGCCAAGGCCACCGGGCGCGTGGTACTGCGTGATCCGGCCCGGGGAGGGCGCGAAGCTCGGCACTTTCTCGGCGTTGATGCGGGCCTCGATGGCGTGGCCGTTGATCTTCAGATCCTCCTGAGCGAAGGACAGCGGCTGCCCCGCGGCGATGCGGATCTGCTCGCGCACGAGGTCGACGCCGAAGATCGCCTCGGTCACCGGGTGTTCGACCTGAAGCCGGGTGTTCATCTCGATGAAGTAGAACTCCCCGTCCTCGTAGAGGAACTCGATGGTGCCGGCGCCGGAATAGCCGATTTCGGCCACCGCGTCGGCGCAGGTCTTGCCGATGCGGGCGCGTTCCTCGGCGCTGATTGCGGGGCCGGGGGCCTCTTCCAGTACCTTCTGGTGACGGCGCTGGAGCGAACAGTCCCGCTCGCCCAGGTGGACCGCGTTGCCCTTGCCGTCGCCGAACACCTGCACCTCGATATGGCGCGGGGTGGTGAGGTACTTCTCGATGTAGACCGCGTCGTTGCCGAAGGCAGCCTGCGCCTCGGACCGCGCGGTCTGGAACGCGCGCTCGAGATCGGCCTCGCCCTGCGCCACCTTCATGCCGCGCCCGCCGCCGCCGGCGGTGGCCTTGATGATGACCGGATAGCCCATGTCGGCGGCCAGTGCCTTGGCCTGCTCGACATCCTCGACTCCGCCCTCGGAGCCCGGAACGCACGGCACGCCGAGGTTCTTCATGGTCTCCTTGGCGGTGATCTTGTCGCCCATGATACGGATGTGCTCGGCCGAGGGGCCGATGAAGGTGATGCCGTGATCCTCGACGACCTGAACGAAGCGCGCGTTCTCGGACAGGAAGCCATAGCCCGGGTGGATCGCCTGGGCGCCGGTCACTTCGCAGGCCGAGATGATGGCCGGGATCGACAGGTAGGATTGGGTCGAGGAGGCGGGGCCGATGCAGATGGTCTCGTCGGCCATGCGGACATGCATGGCGTCGGCGTCGGCCGTCGAATGCACGGCGACCGAGGCGATGCCCATCTCGCGGCAGGCGCGGATGACGCGCAGGGCGATCTCGCCCCGATTGGCGATCAGGATCTTGTCGAACATCGTGGGCCTCACTCGAGGATCACGAGGGGGGCGCCGTACTCGACCGGGGCGCCGTCCTCCACGAGGATCCGCGTCACGGTGCCCGCGCGCGGCGCGGGGATGTGGTTCATGGTCTTCATCGCCTCGACGATGATGAGGGTATCGCCCTCTCCCACCTCGGTTCCGACCTTGATGAAGGCCGGTGCGCCGGGTTCGGGCTGCATGTAGACCGTGCCCACCATCGGCGAGGTCACCGCACCGGGGTGCTGGGCGGGATCGGCGGGTTCGGCCGGAGCCGCGGCCTGCGGGGTGGCAGCCTGGGCGGGCGCCGGTGCGGCCGGTTGTTGTGCCGGGGCCTGCATCTGCATCGGTGCCGCCGCCGGGGCGCCGCGGCTCACACGCACGTTCAGGCTGTCGTGCTCGTCGTAGTCGCGCTTGACCTGAAGCTCCGTCAGATCGTTTTCGCGCAACAACTCCGCCAGCGCCTGGATGAAGGCCACGTCCGCGTCGTGTTTGTTTCCTGCCATGTGATCCTCGACCTTGTCCGCCGCTCGCCACCCGAAGGGGTGGCAGTTTCCGCGGCTTATAGGTGATGGCCGGACCGGAGGAAAGGCGGTCCGGCCTCGCAATCACATGTGGGGCGGCCGGACTACCGGTCCAGCCCGGAGGCGTAATTTGCGGCTGCCGCGTCGGGCGGGGTATCCGCGGGCCCGGTGCCGCCATCCAGCAGGGCGGCGATGCGCAGCTGCATGATCGACGGGGGGGCGATGTGGTCGCCGGGGTTCTCGAGCACCTTCGCCAGTTCCTCCTCGGCAGAGGGAGCGGGCGTCCGACGCTCGCCCAGGTTACCGGAACTTGCGGCGTCGGTGGCTTCGACCCGCTTGGGGTCGGGGCTGCGGGCTGGGGCAGCCGGCAGTCCGAACGGGTGGCCCGAGACGAGCGGCGCCGCGGGGGACGTGGGCAGGGATATCTGCATCTCGCGGGCTCCTTCGACACGCAGGGTATCAAGACTTAACGGAACGAGAATACCACGACGCCCAAGGAAATTTTCCGCTTTTCCAACAACATGGTTAAGCCATTGATCCCGAACGAGGAGGGGCGGACCTTTCGGCCCGCCCCCTTCTCTGTGTCGTGCTGTCCCGCTCAGCCGCGGTTCTGGCGATTCTCGATCAGGTCATCGACGACCTGCGGATCTGCGAGCGTCGATGTGTCGCCGAGCGAGCCGTAATCGTCCTCGGCGATCTTGCGCAGGATGCGGCGCATGATCTTGCCCGAGCGGGTCTTGGGAAGGCCCGGCGCCCACTGGATCAGGTCTGGCTTGGCGATCGGGCCGATCTCCTGCCGCACCCAGGTCTGGAGTTCCTTCTTCAGGTCGTCCGATGGCTCGACCCCGTTCATCAGGGTCACGTAGCAGTAGATGCCCTGACCCTTCACGTCGTGGGGATAGCCGACCACCGCGGCCTCGGCGACCTTCTCGTGCGCGACAAGGGCCGATTCGACCTCTGCGGTGCCCATGCGGTGGCCCGATACGTTGATGACGTCGTCCACGCGGCCGGTGATCCAGTAGTCGCCGTCCGCGTCGCGCCGGCAGCCGTCACCCGAGAAGTAGTAGCCCTTGTACTGCTGGAAGTATGTGTTCTCGAACCGTTCGTGGTCGCCCCAGACGGTCCGCATCTGGCCGGGCCAGCTGTCCTTGAACGCGAGGACGCCGGAGGTCTCGGTTTCCTCGATCTCCTTGCCGCTTTCGGCCTCAAGCACCACCGGCTGGACGCCGAAGAACGGCTTCATCGCCGCGCCGGGCTTGGTCGCGTGGGCGCCGGGCAGGGGGGTCAAAAGGTGGCCGCCCGTTTCGGTCTGCCAGTAGGTATCGACGATCGGGCAGCGTCCGTCGCCCACGACCTCGTTGTACCAGGCCCAGGCCTCGGGGTTGATGGGTTCGCCCACCGTTCCGAGGATGCGGAGGCTGGACAGGTCGGATCCCTTCACGGGGTCCTCGCCCTGGCCCATGAGCGCGCGGATCGCGGTCGGCGCGGTGTAGAACTGCGCGACCTTGTGCTTTTCGCAGACCTGCCAGAAGCGGCCGGCGTCGGGATAGGTCGGCACGCCCTCGAACATCAGGGTCGTCGCGCCGTTCGCGAGCGGCCCGTAGACGATGTAGCTGTGTCCGGTGACCCAGCCCACGTCCGCGGTGCACCAGTAGACCTCGCCGTCATGGTAGTCGAACGTGATCTGATGCGTGATCGCCGCGTAGACGAGGTAGCCGCCCGAGGTGTGCACCACACCCTTGGGCTGGCCCGTGGAGCCCGAGGTGTAGAGAATGAACAGCGGGTCCTCGGCATTCACTTCGGCGGCAGGGCAGTCGGTGTCGGCCTCGGCCATCGCCGCCGTCAGGTCGACGTCGCGATCCTCGTACCAGGTGGTCTGACCACCGGTGCGCTTGACCACCAGACACTTCACGCGGTCATCGCAGTGCAGCAACGCCTTGTCGGTGTTCGACTTCAGTGCCGTCTTGCGGCCGCCGCGCGGGGCCTCGTCGGCGGTGATGACGACCTTGGCCGAGCAGCCGTTGATCCGCTGGCCGAGCGCGTCGGGCGAGAAGCCCGCGAACACCACGGAGTGGATCGCGCCGATCCGCGCGCAGGCCAGCATCGCGTAGGCCGCTTCGGGGATCATCGGCAGGTAGAGCACCACCCGGTCGCCTTTGCCGACACCCTGATCGCGCAGGACGTTGGCCATGCGGCAGACGTTCTCGTGAAGTTCGCGGTACGAGATGTGCTTGGCCTCGTCGCCCGGCTCGTCCGGCTCCCAGATGATCGCGGTCTGGTCGCCGCGGGTCTCGAGGTGACGGTCGACGCAGTTTTCGGCCACGTTGAGCGTGCCATCCTCGAACCACTTGATCGACACCGAGCCGTGCTGAAAGTTCACGTCCTTGATCTTGGTGGGCGCCTTTTTCCAGTCGATACGGCCGGCCTCGTCGCGCCAGAAGCCCTCGGGGTCGTCGACCGACCTCTGGTACATCTCGGCGTAGCGGTCGGCATCGACATGCGCCTTGGACGCCAGCGCGTCGCTCGGGGGGAATACGGTATCCTTCATGTGTGCCTCCTCCTGATTGTATCGAAACGCTGCTTTCTCGCGCCGCGTTCCTCTGTTCGGGGTCAGACAACGATCGGCCCGCGCGTCGCGCCACCCGACCGTCGCTCGGTCAGATGGCGAGGTATTCGGCGCGCAGCTCCGCGTTCTGGAGAACCTCCTCGGCGCTACCGTCGTAGACCACGGACCCGGTGTCCAGAATGATCGCGCGGTCGGCGAGTTGCAGCGCACGTACGGCGTTCTGCTCGACGAGGATCGTGGTCATGCCCTGTTCCTTGATGTGGCGCAGGGTTTTCTCGATCTCGTCGACGATCACCGGGGCCAGTCCCTCGTAAGGCTCGTCGAGCAGCAAGACCTTGATATCGCGGGCCAATGCCCGTGCGATGGCCAGCATCTGCTGTTCCCCGCCCGAGAGCGTCACGCCTTCCTGCCTGCGGCGTTCGCCGAGGCGGGGAAAGAGGTCGTACAACCGCTCGATCGACCAGCCGATGGGCGGCTGGATCTGGGCGAGCTGAAGATTTTCCTCGACCGTCAGGCCGGGAATGATGCGCCGGTCCTCGGGCACGAGGCCCAGCCCCGCCTGCGCCGCCTCGTAGCTCTTCATGCGGTGCAGCGGCTGGTGGTCGAGCCAGATCTCGCCCTTCTGGACCTGCGGGTTGTCGAGCCTCGCGATCGAGCGCAGCGTCGTCGTCTTGCCGGCGCCGTTGCGCCCGAGCAGCGCGAGGATCTCGCCCTCGTGCACGTTGAAGCTGATGCCCTGCACGATGTAGCTCTCGCCGTAATAGGCGTGCATGTCCCACACCGAAAGGAACGCGGGCGCGGTCTCGGCCTGGTTGGCGTTTTTGGAAAAGTCGGGACGGACGTTCATGTCTTGGTCTCCTTACGCCGCTTCGCCGAGATAGGCTTCTTTCACCTTCGGGTGGCCCTTGATGTTCTCGGGCGTGTCCTCGACCAGCGGGGTGCCCTGCGCGAGCACCGTGATCCGGTCCGCGAGCGAGAACACCACGTGCATGTCATGCTCGATGATGCACATGGTGATGTCGCGCTTGGCCTTGATCGTCTTGAGCAGGTCGATGGTGTTGTTGGTGTCCGCGCGCGCCATGCCGGCGGTCGGCTCGTCCAGCAGCAACAGGCGTGGGCGCTGGATAAGGCACATCGCCATCTCGAGCCGCCGCTTGTCCCCGCGCGACAGGGCGCCGGCGTGGAAGTCGCGCTTCTCGAGCATGTTGACTTCGTCGAGCATCGCCTCGGCCTCCTGCGTCAGGCCCCGCTCCGAGCCGACGCCCTCGAAGGCGTGAAGCCGGAACGACCCGTCGCGCTTGGCGAAGAGCGGGATCATCATGTTCTCGAACACCGAGAGATCGGCGAAGATCTCGGGAGTCTGGAACACGCGGGAGATGCCCATCTGGTTGATCTCGTAGGGCTTGCGGCCCAGCACCGACTGGCCGTCGAACATGACCGAGCCGGTGTCGGGGATGAGCTTGCCTACGAGGCAGTTCAGCAGCGTCGACTTGCCCGCCCCGTTCGGCCCGATGATCGCGTGGACGGTGTTCTCCCTGACGGAGAGGTTCACGTCGCCGAGCGCCTGCAGACCGCCGAAGCGCTTGTTCACGTCCTTGACTTCGAGAATGCCCATGGCTTGCGTCCTCACTCGGCGGGGGTGTGTTGATGCGCGCGCTCGGTGTCGGGCGCGGGCTTGCGGCGGAAGAGGCGCGCGATGCGCTGGCCGCCCTCGACGAGGCCGCCGGGCAGGAAGATCACCACGGCCACGAACAGCAGGCCCAGCGTCAGGTGCCAGCCCTTGCCGATGAACGGGTGGACGACCGCGACCAGCGCATCCTCGATCCCGTCGGGCAGGAAGGCGAACCAGCCGTGCAGGACGTTGTCGTTGATTTTCGAGAAAATGTTCTCGAAATACTTGATGAAGCCTGCCCCGAGGACCGGGCCGATCAAGGTGCCGGCGCCGCCGAGGATGGTCATCAGGACGACCTCGCCCGAGGCGGTCCATTGCATCCGCTCGGCCCCCGCGAGCGGGTCCATCGCCGCGAGGAGGCCACCGGCGAGGCCCGCGTACATCCCCGAGATCACGAAGGCCGCCAGGGTGTAGGGCCGTGCGTTCAGGCCGGTGTAGTAGAGCCGCTGCTGGTTCGACTTCACCGCGCGCAGCATCATCCCGAAGGGCGAGCGGAAGATGCGGATCGCCAGGTAGAAGGCGATCAGCATGAGCAGCGCGCACAGGTAGTACCCGGCCGAGAACTGGAACTGCCACGGCCCCATGTTGACCACCTCGGTCGCGCGCATCTCGAGGCCGAAGAGGTGTGTGACCGGGATCGAGCCGTCGGCGGTCTGCGACACGCCGAGAATGCGCGGATCGTCGAGCGCGATCTGAAGCCCGGTCTCGCCGTTGGTGATCGGCGTCAGCACCGAGTAGGCCAGCGCGAAGGACATCTGCGCGAAGGCGAGCGTCAGGATCGAGAAGTAGATGCCCGAGCGCCGAAGCGAGATGTACCCGATCAGCAACGAGAACACCCCGGCGATGAGCACCGACAGGATGATCGCCGGGATCACGTTCATGGTCAGCAGCTTGAACATCCACACCGCCGCGTAGGAGCCGACGCCGAGGAACGCGGCGTGGCCGAACGAGAGGTAGCCGGTCAGGCCGAACAGGATGTTGAAGCCGATGGCGAAGATCCCGAAGATCACGAACCGCTGCATCAGGTCGGGGTAGCCCGCGTTGAACTGCGCGAGGCTGGAATCCGACGGGAACGGGTTGAGGATGAACGGGGCGAGCAGCGTCAGCAGCGCCACGATGACCAGAAGGCCGAAGTCTTTGCGTCCGAGTCCGAGCATTGGCTTATTCCTCCATCACGCCCTTGCGGCCCATGAGCCCGCGCGGACGGGTCAGCAGCACGATGATGGCGACGACGTAGATGATGATCTGGTTGATGCCGGGGATCAGGTTGATGACCTGCGTCATCGACGCGAAGCTCTCGAGTATGCCCAGCAGGAAGCCCGCGAGCACCGCGCCCGGCAGCGATCCCATGCCGCCCACGACGACCACGACAAAGGACAGAACGAGGAAGTCCATGCCCATGTGGTAGTTGGGCGAGTTGATCGGGGCGTACATCACCCCGGCCAGCCCCGCGACGCAGGCGGCGAGGCCGAACATGATGGTGAAGCGCTTGTCGATGTTGATGCCCAGAAGGCCCACGGTCTCGCGGTCGGCCATGCCTGCGCGGACGACCATGCCGAAGGTGGTGAACTGCAGGAAGGCGAAGACCGCACCGATCACGAGGGCCGCGAAGGCGAAGTAGACCAGGCGCCAGTAGGGATAGATGATGACGTTGGGGTCCATGCCGAGCAGCGCGCCGAAGTCGAACGATCCGGTCAGCGCGTCGGGCGCAGGTGTCGGGATCGGGTTGGCGCCGTAGAAATACTTGATGATCTCCTGCAGCACGATGGCGAGGCCGAAGGTCACGAGGATCTGGTCCGCGTGCGGGCGCTTGTAGAAGTGCTTGATGAGCCCGCGCTCCATCGCGAAGCCGATCAGCATCATCACCGGGATCGAGAACAGGATCGCCAGCGGGACCGACCATTCGATGATCCCGGCGCCCACATCGGGGCCGAACCATGCCTCCACGTAGGGGGTCTCGATCTTGGCGGGATTGCCGAGGAAGTCGGTGCGGGTCTCGTCTAGGGTGGTGTAGCTCGCCGACAGCAGCCGCTGCAGCGTCACCGCGCAGAAGGCGCCGATCATGAACAGCGCGCCGTGCGCGAAGTTCACGACGCCCAGGGTGCCGAAGATCAGCGTCAGGCCGAGGGCGATCAGCGCGTAGGCCGATCCCTTGTCGAGCCCGTTCAGGGTTTGAAGAATGATGGCGTCCATGATCCGGCCCGATCCGTTGATGCAGGGAAGGGGTAGGCCCGACGCGCGGGAGAAGTCGCGCGCCGGACCGTTGTAGGAACAGGCCTCAGTGGGTGCGGGCCGGTCCCGTCTCGGTGGTCAGGCGATCAGGCGCCCGGGTTGCACGAGCCCAGCGAGCCGCCCGAGAACATCGGGTGATCGGGCTCGTAGGTAACCGCGTCGGCCGGCGTGACCTCGACGATCTCCACGAGGTCGAACTCGTTCTCCGGGTTCTCCTTGCCGCGCACCACGACCACGTCCTTGAAGCACTGGTGATCGGCGCCGCGATAGGTGGTCGGGCCGTTGCCCAGCCCGTCGAACTCGAAGTCCTGCAGCGCCTCGGCGACGGCGCAGGGGTTGAACGAGCCCGCGCGGGTCACCGCATCGGCATAGAGCAGCGTCTGCGCGTAGCAGGTGTGCGCCGCCTGGCTCGGCGGGAAGCCGTACTTCTCGCCGAAGGACTGCACGAAGGCGTTGGTGCCGGTGTAGCGCTCGCCCAGCTGGTTCTCGAGTTTCCAGTCCCAGTTCTGGGAGCCGGGGATGCCGGCGATGTTTTCGCCCGCGCCCCGTGCCATCAGCTCGGAGTAGAGCGGCACGACGATCTGGAAGTCCTTGCCGTTGGCCTGGGCCTCGCGCAGACCGAACTGCACGGCGTTGGTCAGCGAGTTGACCATGTTGCCGCCGTAGTGGTTCAGGACGAGGACGTCCGCACCCGACTGCAGGACCGGCGCGATGTAGGACGAGAAGTCGGTCGCCGCGAGCGGAGTGAGCACGTTCTCGACAGTCTCCCAGCCGAGCGCCTCGGTCGCGGCCTGGATCGACTCCTGCTGGGTCCAGCCCCAGGTGTAGTCGGCGGTCAGGTGATAGGCCTTGCGGTCCGCGCCGTAGAGGCTTTCGAGCACCGGCGCGAGCGCCGCGGCGGACATGTAGGCGTTGAAGAAGTGACGGAAACCGTTGGCCTTCTTGTCCTTGCCGGTGGTGTCGTTCGAGTGCGTCAGGCCGGCCATGAAAATGACGCCCGCCTCCTGGCAGAGGCCCTGCACGGCCACCGCGACGCCCGACGACGATCCGCCCGAGATCATCACCGCGCCGTCCTTCTCGATCATCGAGCGGGCCGAGGCGCGGGCGGCGTCGGACTTGGTCTGGGTGTCGCCGGTGACGTACTCGACCTTCTTGCCGAGGATGCCGGTGCCGTCGAGGTTCTTCTCGGAGAAGGTCTGCAGCATGCCGCCGTCGCCGCCACCGTTCAGGTGCTCGACCGCCAGCTCGAACGCGCGCAGCTCGTCCGCGCCCTCGTCGGCATAGGGGCCGGTCTGCGGCACGTTGAAGCCGAGCGTCACCGTGTCCCCGGTGGGTGCGTTGGTGAAGCCTTCGTGCTGTGCGGCGCGCAGATAGGTCGGCAGCGCCAGGCCCGCGCCGGCAACCGCACCGGTCCGGAGCACGCCGCGGCGCGTCACGTTGGTCTTGGTCATGGTATCCTCCCTCAGGATGTCTGGCGACCGGCGGAACTCCTCCCTCCGCGTGGCCGCGGCACGCAGAACGTGCAAAGCCACTATGGCGAGTGGCTGGAAAATCACGCAACAACGTGCTTGCGGCGAATGATTTTTTTGTAAATGAATGCACAGAGGTGCATCGGTTTTGGTAAACAAATTATTCTGCGCCGCGGAAAGCGCCTGATTTGACGGGAGAAAGCCCATGCCACGGGACACGCTGACCGGCAGTCGCATCCGCGAGCGGCGGATCATGGCGGGCATGAAGCAGGCCGAGCTCGCCCGTGAGGCGAATATCTCGGCCTCGTATCTCAACCTCATCGAGCACAACCGTCGCAGAATCGGCGGGAAACTGCTGGTCGATCTTGCGCGGATCCTGGACGTCGAACCTACCGTCCTGACCGAGGGCGCCGAGGCCACGCTCATCGCCGCGCTGCGCGAAGCCGCCGCGGCACGCAGCGCGCTCGGTCCCGAGCTTGACCGCATCGACGAGTTCGCCGGGCGCTTTCCCGGATGGGCCGGCGTTCTCGCGGATGCCTACAGGCGCACGGTCACGCTAGAACGGACGGTCGAGACCCTGTCCGACCGGTTGACCCACGATCCTCACCTTGCGGCGGCCTTGCACGAGATGCTGTCGACAGTGACAGCGATACGCTCCACCGCCGCGATCCTCGCCGAGCCGGGCGACATCCCCGCCGACTGGCAGCGCCGCTTTCACCGCAACGTCCACGAGGACAGTGCGCGGCTTGCGGAATCCAGCCAGGCGCTGGTGCGATTCCTCGACACGGCGGCAGAGACCGGGGATGCCGCCGCCGCCCCGCAGGAGCAGGTGGACGCGGTGCTGGCGGAGGCCGGGCACGCCTTCGCCGCGCTCGAGCAGCCGGGGGTGGAGCCGGCCTCGCTGGCGGCCGAGGTCGGCGCGGATTTGTCGGCGCCCGCGCGCACCGTGCTGGAAGCGATCTTTGGCCGCCACGCCCGCGACGCGGCGGCGTTGCCGCTCGACCGGATCGAGGCGGCACTGGGAGAGGGAGCGCCGGACCCGTTCGCGCTGGCCGCCGCGCTCGATGCCTCGCCCGCACGGGTGATGCGGCGGCTGGCCACGTTGCCCGAGGGGATACTGCCTGCACCCGCCGGCCTCGCGATCTGCGACCGCGCCGGGGCGCTGGTCTATCGCAAGCCGCTGCCGGATTTCCCGCTGCCGCTTTTCGACGCGGGGTGCCCGCTCTGGCCGCTCTACGCGGCGCTGGGCCAGCCCATGCGACCGGTCTCCGAGACAGTCGTGCCAGCGGGCCGGACCCGGCGGACGTTCCGCGCCCATGCCGTCGCGGAACCGGCGGCGCCGCTCGTGCCGGGGCGGCCCGCGCTTTTCGAGGCGCACATGTTGCTGGTCCCGGTGGAGGCCGCCGCGCCGGACATGCCGGCGCTCGACGTGGGCACGAGCTGCCGCATCTGCCCGCGCGAGACTTGCCCGGCGCGGCGCGAACCCTCGATTCTCGGGCCCGCCTCGTCCGGAGCGCAGCCGCCGGAGGCCCCGGCGGGTGCGGCGGACTGACCCCACCCGGCCAACGCTTTTGACAGCCGGTGCCCGATTGCCCATAACTTTTCCATTCACGCGGCCGGCGGCGCCCGCCGCGGACCGAAGCGACCAGGGGAGGAGAGTCGCGGATGGGGCGGGAGTTGCTGCTGATCGAGGATGAGCCCAACATCATCGAGGCGATCAGCTTTCTGTTGTCGCGCGAGGGCTGGCGCGTGCGGAGCCATTCCAACGGGCTCGACGCGGTGGACAAGGTGCGCGCGGTCCGCCCCGACGCGGTGATCCTCGACGTCATGCTGCCGGGCCGCTCGGGCTACGAGATCCTCGCCGAGCTGCGCGCCGAGCCGGACTTCCGCGACCTGCCGGTCATGATGCTCACCGCGCGCGGCCAGAACCGCGACCGCGAGCTGGCAGAACAGTCGGGCGTCAGCCGCTTCATGACCAAGCCCTTCGCCAATTCCGAGATGCTCGAGGCGGTGCGGGCGCTCGTCGCCGCGCCATGAGCGGGCCGGACGGCACCGGTCCGGGCCGGGGCACGCCGCCCGGTGATCCGGCGACGCCGCCAATCTTCCTGGAGCGCCGCAGCTATCGCCGCCGCCGGGTGCGCGACGCCGCGCGGCTGCTGCCGGTGCTGGGCCTCCTGGGGTGGACCGTGCCGCTGCTCTGGCCACTGGGCGCGGCGGCGCCGCAGGTGTCCTCGGCTCTGGTCTACCTGTTCGTCGTCTGGGCCGTCCTGGTCGCCGCCGGCGCGGCGCTTTCGGTGCTGCTGGCTCGAGGCGAGGTCGAGGAGGACCGCGATCGCGCGGCCCGGCGGGCGCCATGACCACCCTCAACGCGCTGATCGCGGTCTGCCTCGTCTACGTGCTGTTCCTCTTCGCGATCGCCTTCGTGGCCGAGCGGCGTGCCCGCCTCGGTCATGTGCGCTGGTTGCGCTCCCCGGTGGTCTACACGCTGTCGCTGTCGATCTACTGCACAGCCTGGACGTTCTACGGCGCGGTCGGCTCGGCGGCGCGGTCGGGGCTGGAATATCTCGCCATCTATCTCGGCCCGAGCATCGTGATGATCGGCTGGTGGTGGGTGGTCCGCAAGCTGGTGCGGATCGGCCGGGCGCAGCGCGTGACGTCGATCGCCGACCTCGTCTCGGCCCGCTATGGCAAGTCCAACCTGATCGCCATCGGCGTCACCGTCCTCGCGGTCGTGGGCACCACGCCCTATATCGCGCTGCAGCTCCAGTCAGTGACGCTGAGCTTCGAGGTCTTCGCCAGCGCCGATGGCGGCATCGAGCTGAACCCCGCGGTGAACCCCGACAACACCACGGCGTTCTGGGTCGCCGTGGGCCTCAGCCTCTTCACCGTCGTCTTCGGGACCCGCAATCTAGATGCCAACGAACGCCACCACGGCGTCGTCATGGCCATCGCCGTGGAGGCGGTGGTGAAGCTGGTGGCGCTCCTGTCGGTGGGCATCTTCGTTGTCTGGGGCATCTCGGGAGGTCTGGGCGAGACCCTGGCACGCATCGACGCCTCAGGCCTCGGGCAGTGGCAGGTGGATCGGGGGCGCTGGGCAGGCATCGTGATCCTGTCGGCGGCGGCGTTCCTCTGCTTGCCGCGCATCTTCCAGGTGCTGGTGGTCGAGGCCGGAGACGAAAGCCAGCTGCGCACGGCGAGCTGGGCGTTCCCGGGCTACCTCATGCTCATGTCGCTCTTCGTTGTCCCGATCGCGGTCGTGGGCCTCGATCTCCTGCCAGAGGGCGCGAACCCCGACCTTTTCGTTCTGACGGTGCCGCTGTCGGAAGGGCAGAACGGCCTCGCGGCTTTGTCCTTCCTGGGCGGCTTTTCCTCGGCCACGTCGATGGTGATCGTCGCGGCCATCGCACTGTCGACCATGGTGTCGAACCATATCGTCATGCCGATCTGGCTGCGTCTCACCGGCGGCGGGGCGAGCGTGTCGGGCGACGTGCGCCACGTCGTGCTGACCGCGCGGCGGGCCTCGATCGCGGGCGTGGTGATGCTGGGGTACCTCTACTACTCGCTCTCGGGCGGCGGCAGCGCGCTGTCGGCCATCGGCCTCGTGTCCTTCGCGGGTGTGGCGCAGGTGCTGCCGGCGCTTCTGGGCGGCATCTTCTGGCGCGGCGCGACCCGCTCGGGCGCGGTGGCGGGGCTGAGCCTCGGCTTTTCCGTCTGGCTCTACACGCTCTTCCTGCCGTCTATCGGTGGCGGCGGGGTGCTGTCCGACGCCGTGCTGGCGGCCGGGCCGGGCGGGATCGCGTGGCTCCGGCCGCAGGCGCTTTTCGGCATCGCGGGTATGGATCCGCTTCTGCACGCGCTGTTCTGGTCGCTGGCGCTGAACGCCACCGCCTTCCTCGTGGTCTCGCTCTCCAGCTTCCCCGGCCCGATCGAGCGGCTGCAGGGCGCGCAGTTCGTCAACGTCTTCCAGCACGCGCCGGGACCGCGCAGCTGGGCCGGCGGGGCGGCGCAGGTCGAGGACCTGATGATCATGGCGCAGCGCCTGCTTGGCGCGCCCGAATCGCAGGCGCTGTTCCGGCGCGAGGCGCGCCGGCAGGGCCTGCGCGGCGACCTGCCAGAGCCCACCCCCACCTTCCTCGAGGCGCTGGAGCGCGAACTCGCGGGCTCGGTCGGCGCGGCCACCGCGCACGCGATGGTCGGCCAGATTGTCGGCGGCATGTCGGTTTCGGTCGAGGACCTGATGGCCGTGGCCGACGAAAGCGCGCAGCTCATGGAATATTCCGCCCGGCTCGAGACACAGTCGGCCGAGCTGTCGCGCACCGCCCGCCAGCTGCGCGAGGCCAACCGCAAGCTGACGCGGCTTTCCGTGCAGAAGGACGCCTTCCTCAGCCAGATCAGCCACGAGCTGCGTACCCCGATGACCTCGATCCGGGCCTTCTCGGAGATCATGCGCGACGCGGGGACCCTCGCGCCCGAGGAACAGGTCCGCTTCGCCTCGATCATCCACGACGAGGCCGTGCGCCTGACCCGGCTGCTCGACGACCTGCTGGATCTGAGCGTGCTCGAGAACGGGCAGGTCAGCCTGAACCGGCGACCGGGCAGCGTGGGCGAGGTTCTGGACCGGGCGGTGGCCGCCGCGGGGGCGGGGACCGCGGGCCGGCTTGACATCGTGCGTGACCCGACCCGCGAGGAGGTGGTCGTGGATACCGACCTAGACCGGCTGTCGCAGGTCTTCATCAACCTGATCTCCAACGCCGCGAAGTACTGCGACGCGGCAGAGCCGCGGCTGGAGATCTCGGTGTCGGTGGACGGGGCGCAGGTGGTGGTGGACTTCGTCGACAACGGCAGCGGCATCGCGCCCGAGGCCCGTGACACGATCTTCGAGAAGTTCAGCCGTGTGGCCGAGCACAAGGCCGGCGGGGCCGGGTTGGGGCTGGCCATCTGTCGCCAGATCATGACCAGGCTGGGCGGCTCCATCGGCTACCTGCCGGGGCGGCGCGGCGCGGCGTTCCGGGTCGAGCTGGCCCACGCCGCGCGCCTCGCCGCGCAGTGAAGCGGGGCGGATTTCTGCCCGACCCGAAAGCCCTTGGTAACCTAATTCGCCGATAACCCCGAGGCGTGGGGGCACAGCGACGATTCCGGGCGAGGCATGGCGGACACCGCGGCTGAAAAGGTTCTGAGCCGCAAGGCAAGCGCGGCGCGTCGCGCCGTGGAGGCGCACGGAATGTCTGTGGAGAAGGCCTTTCGCCGCGCGCTCGCCCGCACCGCCGAAGAGGCCTGGAATCTCGCCCTGATCGCGCGCAACGCCCGACAGGCCCGCCGCGATCAGGACGAGACCGCCGCGCTTCTGGACAGCGGCGAGATGATCCTGCTGCTCGATGGTCCAGACGAGATGACCGGCTTCGCGCTGCTCGACCGCCAGACCGTCACGGCACTGGTCGAGGTGCAGACGCTGGGGCTCGTCACCGACCTCGATCCCGACGACCGGCGGCTCACGCCGACCGATGCCGCGATATCGGCGCCGCTGGTCGACGGCGCGCTCGAGCGGCTGGCCGATTACCTCGTCGACGATCCTGCCGGTGCACAGGTCGCGGGCTACGCTTTCGGAGCGATGATCGACAGTGCGCGGATCGCGGCCAACCTGCTCACGGCCCCGTCCTACCGGGTGTTCGAGGCAGAGCTGGAGCTTGCGGGCGGCCTGCGCCGCGGCCGTATCGCGTTGCTTCTGCCCGAACGCGCGCCGGCGCGGCGCAGTGCCCCCGCGGCCGGCCCCGCGCGTCACGAGGACCTGATGCTGACGCTGCCCGCGCGGGTGGACGTGGTGCTGGCGCGGGTGAAGATGTCCTTCGCCGCAGCCTGCGAACTGGCGCCGGGCAGCCTGATCCCGCTGCCGGCGGAGGCACTTACCGGGGCCGAGATCGTGGCCGGCGGCCGCCACCGCGTGCTGACGGGAACGCTCGGGCAGATGAACGGCCAACGTGCCTTCCGCGTCGGAGAGCGGACCGGCGCCGGGACGTCCGAGACCGCGCCCGGCACCGCAGAGCCCGGGCCGGACCGGGCCGCGGATGCCTCCGCGCCCGACCCCGCCACGCCTTCGCCCGCACCGATGGACTGGCCGACGGACGAGATCGCCGCCGGGCCTTCGCCAGAGCCGGCCACCGCCACGCCCTCCGTCGCGATGGATTTCCCCGATCTGCCACCGCTCGACTTCGACGAGGCGAACGTCGCCGACGAGGATGCCGACCCGCTTGCAGGCTTCGCGAGCCCGCTCGACGATCTCGACCTGTCGCAGGATTGACAGGCGGACGCCTTGGGCTGCGGGGCCTCACGACCCTCGGAATCGCATTGGCAAAATCCGTGCCGGTGGCATCCGACACCGCGGTGCGTGGACCGCCGACCGGTCGGGCAACCGCGTCAGCTAACGGCGTGCGCGCGCAGGATCACGGCGGCAGCACCGCTCGCCGGACGTTGAGAAGGTTCCCGCCCTACGGCTCACTGGCCGTTGGCGCGGGCCTCCAGCGCCGGGCGCAGGCCCGCGAGGTCGTAGCCGGCTTCGGCCGCAGTCGCGAGGATCTCGTCCACCGGGCGTGTGCCCGCCTGACCGAGCGCCCAGACCACCGTGCAGCGGGTGCCCGATGCGCAGTACGCCAGGACCGGACCGTCGGCTGCGTCCACCAGTTCGCCCTGCCGCGCGACGTTCTCGGGCGTCATGGTCTGGTGGGTGAGGGGCAGCACCTCGAAGTCCAGTCCCTCGGCCTCCACCGCCTGGCGGATCGCGTCGGCCTGAAGCTGTGGCGGCACCTCTCCGTCGGGGCGGTTGCAGACCACGCGGCGGAAGCCCGCCTCGCGCAGGGCGGCGGCATCCTCGGGCGCGATCTGCGGCGAGACGTGGTAGCGGTCGGTGATCTGGCGAATGTCCATGTGCGTTCGATAGCCCTCCGATCGGGCAGTGTCGAGAGCCGGGCGGCCTCGGGGCGCCGGGAGGGGCGGTTGCGCTTGATCGGTGGTCGGGGCCGGGGCAGGATCCGAGTCGCGCATAAGGCGAGTCGTTCGCGGTCGTCTCGTGCGCCTGTCGCCGCGTCCGCCCGACGGCCGCGGCCGCCTTTGGGGAGGAGGCTGCCATGACGACACGTTTCGACACCGATATCGACTCCGAACTCCGCGCGCGTCTCGACGCGCTCGGTCACGACCTGGCCACTTTGCAACCGCATGTTCGCAACGCCGCACTGGCGCGCGTCTGTCGCGTCGCCGGGGCGGTCAGCCCGTTGCGTCCGGTCGGGGCGGCCCGCGCCGGCGACGACGGCGACGAGTCCGCCTTCGACAACGTCCCGGTCTGAGGGCGCCGCACGCAGGCCACGCCCCGGCTCCCTTCGCTGCCCGACGCCTTGCCTGACCGGTTCGGCTCGTATCCAATGTGCGCCACGCGCCCGCGAGAGGCGCGCGGGTCAAGCGCAGAGCGGTCGGGGACGGGCAGATGGCGGGGCAGGTGCACCTGAGCGTGACGGGGCGCATTGCGCTGGTGGAGATCGACAATCCGCCGGTGAACGCGCTGACGCCGACGATCCGCGCGTCACTGGCCGACCGGCTGGACGAGATCGAGACTGGACCGCAGTCGGACCACATCGACGGCATCGTCCTGACGGGCCGGGGGCGCATCTTCTCGGCCGGGGTCGAACCGTCCGAGCACGACGCCCCGGTCGCCGCCAGCGCCCCGGACCTTGCCGCGCTTTGCCGCCGGATCGGGGACAGCCCGCGCCCGGTAATCGCCGCCCTGCACGGCACCACGCTGGGCGGCGGTGCCGAGATCGCGCTGGCCGCGCACGACCGCATTGCCACGCCCGAGGCCCGGGTGGTCTTTCCCGACATTCGTCTGGGCTTGCCACCGCAGGGCGGGGCGACCCAGCGCCTGCCGCGTCTCATCGGGGCGGAGGCGGCGCTGGACCTCCTGCTGACCGGCGCGCCCCGCGCCGCGGTGCCGCTTCTGGCGACCGAGGCCGAGGGCCCGCTCGTCGCCGCGGCGATAGCGGCGTGTGAGGCACGCGTCGCGTCGGGCGCTCCGGCGGAGGAGGCGCTGCCGCCCGGTCTCTCCGACCCGCAAGCCTTCCAGGAGGCCCTGGCGCGCGCCCGAGCCAAGCTCGGCGCGGGCATAGCGGGCGTCGCCGGCCGCATCGTCGAGGCGGTGGAGGCCGCGCAACTCCTGCCGCTCGAGGCCGGTCTTGCGCTGGAGCGCGAGGCCTTCGACGAGGCCCGCGCTAGCGATCGGTCGATCGCGCTGCGCCACGTGTTCACCGCGGAGACGCGCGCCCGGGATTTCGGCGAAGATGCCGGACCCGGCTCCGCCCCCCGGATCGACACTCTCGCGGTGCTGGGCGGGGGGCTACTGGCCGCCCACGTCACCATCGCCGCGCTCGATGCCGGGCGCCACGTGCGCTGGGGCACCCGCGATCCCGCGGCGCTGCGCGACGGGGTGGAGCGCATCCGGGCCGAGTACGAGCGGCGCGTCGCGCGCGGTGCACTGAGCGAGGCGGCGGTGGGGGCGCGGCTCGACCGGCTGGAGGTCGGCGATCGTTCTGCCATGGTCGAGGGGGCCGACGTTGTGCTTCAGGCCGCGCGCGGCCAGGCCGACCTGCGGCTGCCCGAGGGCGTCGTGCGCCTGAGCGCCGTGCCGGGCTGGGTCGAGACGGTCGGCCTGCGGTTCTCGGCGCCGGCCACGACGCATCCGCTGGTCGAGATCATCCTGGGCCCGCTGGCCGATCCGGTCGAGGTCGCAACCGCGCGGACGCTCGTTCTGGCCCTGCGGAAGGTTCCTCTGCGCGTGGTCACCGAAGGACCGAGCGCGACCGGTCGCCTGACCGCGGCGCTGCACCGGGCTGCCGACGCGATGGTCGATCTCGGTGCGGCGCCGCACGAGGTGGACGCGGCGATCCGGGCCTGGGGCTGGACCCGCCCGCCGTTCGAGCTGCGCGACGCCACCGGCCTCAAGACGCTGGCCGGGGCGCCGCGGGCCGAGGGTGCGATGAACTGGTCCGACCGGATGATCGACGCGGGCCGGGGCGGACGCGCCGAGGGACGCGGCTTCTACGACTATCCCGACAACGGAGGCGCGCCGCGCCGCTCCGAGGCCGCCGACGCGCTGATCGACGGCCTGCGCCCGCGCGCCGCGCTCGACCCCGAGGACATCGTGTGGTGGAGCCTCGTCGCGCTCGCCAACGAGGGCGCGCGGATGATCGAGGACGGCACCCTGCGTCGCCCGCTCGAGGTCGACGTGGCCGCCGTGCTGGGCCTGGGGATGCCGCGATGGCGAGGCGGACCGCTGCTGGCCGCGGACCGCGCCGGGCCGCTCGCCGTCAAGCGCACGCTCGAGCGCATGGCCCACCCCGACGCCGCGTTCTGGGAGCCGCGACCCGTGTGGACAGAATTTTCGAAGAACGGTCGGCGCTTCCGCGACCTGAACGGCTAGGCGTCGGCCGGCACCGGATCGACAGGCACTCAGCCGAGGAAGATCCCCACGATCACGATCATCAGGCCGATCATCGACAGGAACAGCGCGGCCATGTTCAGCGGCACGACCTTGCGCACCGCCTCGCGCAGCGCTTCGTCGCCAAGATTGGCGCGGCGCGCGCGTGTGACCTTGAGGATGCACAGCACAAGGCCCACGAGACCCGCCACCGACAGGATTGCCCCGCCCCAGACCAGAAGCTCTGCCATCACCCGTCCTCCGTGCTGATCGGCGGACCGGCGGTAATCCATCGCCGGTCGCCGGACAACCCCTTGATGGTCGCGCCCGACCCGGAGTATCGGGGGGCTTCTCCGAGGGCGAGGGACGACAGACATGCAAGACAGTGCACCCGATTCCGACAGCTACGGCATCGCGGCGGGCGAGCTGCGCCAGTTCATCGAGCGGTTCGAACGGCTGGAACAGGAAAAGCAGGAAATCGCGGACCAGCAAAAGGAGGTCATGGCCGAAGCCAAGGGGCGCGGCTACGACACCAAGGTCATGCGCAAGGTGATCGCGCTGCGCAAGCGCGAGCCCGACGACATCGCCGAGGAAGAGGCGGTGCTCGAGATGTACAAGTCCGCGCTCGGCATGGGCTGACGGACCAGGGGCGCCCGGATCGGTCCGGGCGCCCCTTTTTCGTTGCGCGATCAGGCCGCGCCGGTCTCGGCGGTGATCTCGTAGACGAAGTCCTGCGGGGACAGGGAGTCGAGGCGCGTGCCGTCGATCTCGGCCTGCGGATACATCAGGAACGGCACCACCCCGTCGCCTTCCTCGGCGCCCGGCAGCGGCACGTCGTGGGCGTCGTTGTAGGCGATCCAGTTGCCTTCCCACGCGCCGAAGAGGCCCGCGCGGGCATCGACGACCTTCGGGTTGTCGAGCGACAGGTCCTTCGGCGGCTCTTCCAGCATGACCTTGCGGACATCCGCGGGATCGACCGGGACCCAGCCGTAGTCCGACAGGAACACCTCCGCGCGGCAGTGCTGCGCCTTGGTCACGTCGGACGATCCGGCGCCGAGGCTCTTGTAGCCGAACTCGGACGGGGCCACGCGCAGGCCGTAGAGATCGCGCGCGGGCAGGCCCGCAGCGCGGGCAAGGCCCACGTAGAGCGCGTTGAGATCGGCGCACTTGCCTGTCAGGTCGCGCAGCTTCAGCATCGAGGCCACGTCGCCCAGGCCGCAACCGCGGGTCTCGGGGTTGCGGGCGGTGTTCTCGACGATCCAGTCGTAGATCGCGCGCGCCTTCTCCAGTTCGCCGTCGATGCCCGCGACGATCTGGTCCGCGGTGTCCTTCACGATGCCATCGGTGGGCACGAGTTCGGTTGCGGCAAGATATCGGGTGCGATCCGCTTCGCTCAGCTGCGCGTCGTCGCGCGGGGCCGAGAGATCGACCGCGCGGTCGCGTGTCGCGACGCGGGTGCTCAGTTCCAGCGTCCGGGGCGTGTCGCCGGCCTGCCAGGTGGCGTGCAGGAACTGCGCCCCCGAGTACGGGTCGGTCTTCAGCTCGGCGGTGTCGGCGGTGGTGGTCCACTCCGGTGCCTCGGGGCGCTGCCAGTCGTCCGCCTCGAGCGCGGCGACCGGCACCCAAACCTGCGCGGCAGGGCCGGTTTCGGACAGTCGGATACGGGTGGTCAGGACGTGCTCGGCCCAGTCGCCCGGCTGCGGGGCAAAGGCCGCGCGCCCGACGCGCGGCATCGCCGCGACGGCGGCGGCAGCGGCCGACAGGCTCAGCACGGTTCTGCGGGTGAGGCTCATCTGCGATCTCCGTTTGTGGCGCCCCGCTGTAGGACCAGTCGGGATGCGGATCAAGCGCGTGGGTCCGCACCGCAGCGTCGCGCTCCGACGTAAATTATGCAAGAATTTGCGGTTACGTGCCGGTTGGTTGATCGGTGGCAGGGGGAGAATCGATACGATTTCCCTTGAAATCTCTGCAACCCCGCGCATTCTCCGACACAAGAGGACGTCAGAAGGGCCGGAAATTTTGCAAGACATGGGAGAAGCCCTCGCGCTCGCGATTTCGCTGGTGGCCTCCGGCGACGCCGATCTTGCCGAGATCGTCGCCCTGTCCCTGCGCGTCAGTCTCAGCGCGACGCTGCTCGCCGCGGCCATCGGTCTGCCGCTCGGCGCCCTCGTCGCGGTTGGGCGCTTCCCCGGGCGCGGCGCGGTCCTTGTCGCGATGAACGCGCTCATGGGGCTGCCGCCGGTCGTGGTGGGCCTCGTGGTCTACCTGCACCTGTCGCGCGCCGGGCCGTTGGGGTTTCTCGGGCTGCTCTACACGCCGTGGGCGATGATCCTTGCCCAGACCATCCTGATCGCACCCATCGTCGCGGCGCTGGCACGGCAGGTGATCGAGGACCTGCACGCCGAGTATCGCGACCAGTTCCGGTCGCTTTGCCTGAGCCGGGGGCAGGTGATCGGGGCGCTTCTGTGGGATGCGCGCCTGTCGCTGATGACCGTGGGGCTCGCGGGCTTTGGCCGGGCGGTGGCCGAGGTCGGCGCGGTGATGATCGTGGGCGGTAACATCGATCACCTGACCCGGGTGATGACCACCGCCATCGCGCTCGAGACTTCGCGCGGAGATCTTCCACTGGCACTGGCGCTCGGCATCGTGTTGCTGGTGATCGCTCTGGGCGTGAATGCCGCCGTGCAGACGCTCCACACCCGCGCGGCGCGGAGCGGCGCTCATGTCTGACGTTGCGACCTCCGCCTTTACCCGCCGCCCCCGCGCCGAGGCGCAGGAGGCACCCGCCACCCTGCTGCCGTTCCGGGCCGAGGGCGTCGCGCTGACCCTCGGCGGTGCGCGCGTGCTGGACGGGGTTGACCTGACGCTGGCGCCGGGCGGCTGCACGGTGCTGATGGGACCGAACGGCGCCGGCAAGTCGCTGCTTCTGAAGCTGATGCACGGGCTGACCGCGCCGGACGCCGGCACGCTGTCGTGGAACGGGCTCGGCGCGCAGGCCGCCACTGCCCGCCAGGCGCTGGTGTTCCAGCGCCCGGTCCTCCTGCGGCGCAGCGTGAAGGCCAATCTCGACTTCGTTCTGAAGGCGCGCGGCGGTGATCGCGGCAGGGTGGCCGAGTTGCTGGAGCACGTGGGCCTTGCCGACCGCGCCCGCACGCCTGCGCGGCGCCTTTCAGGCGGTGAACAGCAACGTCTCGCACTGGCGCGCGCGCTCGCCACCGATCCCGAGGTGCTTCTGCTCGACGAGCCGACCGCCAGCCTCGACCCCGGCGCCACGCAGGCGATCGAGCGCATCGTCGCCCGCGCCGCCGCCGCCGGAACCCGCGTGATCTTCGTCACCCACGATGTCGGGCAGGCGCGCCGCCTCGCCGAGGACGTGGTGTTCCTGCACCGCGGCCGGGTCGTCGATCACGCCCCCGCGGCCCGCTTCTTCGACGCGCCCGGCGATCCTGCCGCGCGCGCCTATCTCGACGGCCGCCTGGTCGTCTGAGCCCCGCAGACCGGCCCCCCAAGGAAGGACACCATGCCCAACACGTTCGCACGCACCGCCGCCATTGCCGCGCTTCTCGCCGGAGCGGCCTCCGGGGCCCTCGCGCAGGAGGACAACGGCTCGATCCTCGTGCAGTCGACCACCTCGACCGCGAATTCCGGTCTATATGACTATCTTCTGCCGCTCTTCGAGGACGAGACCGGCATCACCGTGAACGTGGTCGCCGTGGGCACCGGGCAAGCCATCGAAAACGCCCGCAACTGCGACGGCGACGTGTTGCTGGTCCATGCCAAGCCCGCCGAGGAGAAATTCGTCGAGGATGGTTTCGGCACCGAGCGCACCGACCTGATGTACAACGACTTCGTCATCGTCGGCCCCGAGGCGGACCCGGCGGGACTCGACGGCATGGCGGTGGTCGAGGACGCGCTGGCGCTGCTGGCCGAGCGTTCGGCGACCTTCGCATCGCGCGGGGACGACAGCGGCACCCACAAGAAAGAGCTGTCGCTCTGGTCCGAGGCCGGTATCGACCCGGCGGCGGGTTCGGGGGACTGGTATCGCGAGACCGGCTCGGGCATGGGCGCGACGCTGAACGCCGCGATCGGCATGGGCGCCTATACCATGACCGACCGTGCCACCTGGATCAGCTTCGAGAACAAGCAGGATTACGAGATCTTCGTCGAGGGCGACGATGCGCTCTTCAACCAGTACGGCGTGATCCCCGTCTCGCCCGAAGCCTGCCCGTCGGTGAACGCCGAGGGCGCGCAGACCTTCGCGAACTGGCTCCTGTCGGCCGAGGGCCAGACCGCCATCGGCGACTTCGTGGTGGACGGCCAGCAGCTGTTCTTTCCGAACGCGCCCGAGGACGACACCGCCAGCTGATCGGCGGGGCAGGGCGGCGCGGGACCTCTCGCGCGGCCCGCTCGATCGGAATGGCGTTGCCGGGCAGCCGGCCACACCGCTTCAAGCCATTGCCCGCCCCGACTTGTGAGCGTTGATCAGTCTCCGGCCGCCCGCCTGCGTTCGTCATCCATGACGCGGGGCTTGTGGCGGGCTTCTCGCAACGCGGCGTCGATCTCGCGCCCCTCGACCGCCGCGGCCGCGACTGCGGACAGCGAGAAGCTCGGAACCGTGGCAACGCCCTGCAGCGCCGCCCGTGCCAGCATCTGCACCGCAAGCGACACCGCGCGCCCGCCGAGCAGGCCGGGCCCCGGCGCCGGAATGCCCTCGGCCACCTGCCGGCAGGCCTCGGCATCGGGCGAGACATAGGCCCGGCAGACCATCGGACGGGCGTCGTAGGCGCGGCACGCGCGGGTCTCCGGATCGAGGGCGGGGCAGGCGCGGGCGGACCAGTCGCGGCCGTCCGGTTCACCGGCCAGCGGAACCAGCGCCCCGTGGAGCGCACGGGCCTCCGCCTCGAAGATCACGGCGCCGTCCTCGCCCGCGAGGATGCAGCAGAAAGCGCAGCCCGGGGCACAGGCCGCGTCGCGCAGCGCCGCGCTCGTCGCCTGCTGCTCCAGCTCGGCACCGCCGATCCTCAGTGCCGCCGTGCCGGACTTCAGTTCCCGCGCCACGTCCGCTAGCGCCAGACCGTGCGCATCCGCGGTCTCGAGATAGACGTCGAGCATCCGGCGCGCGCGGTCGGTCACGGCGCGGTCCCCGCCGGGCAGCCGGGCGCGGGCCACGCGCTGGCGCAGGTCGGAGATGGAGGCAGGTCGCTTGGAACTCATCGTAGCGGGCTCACGGCGCGATCACCGTCACGCCCCGCATCCGTTCGAGCGTGAGCATGTCGTCCTCGTAGTCCTCGGTCATCTCGTCGATCACGGCCTCGGTCCAGCCGACGGGAATCTCGAGTTCCTCCTCGATCGCCTCGTCGAGGGCGTACTTGTCGAGAAAGGCGATCATCACACGGCGTTTCTGCCGCTCGGTCATGTTGGGATGCGCCGAGAGGTAGGCGCGGAAGCGCTTCATGCCTTCCGGCACCATGATGTCGGACAGAAGGTCGAACGCACCTCGGATCTTGCGGTTCAGCTCGATTCCCGCCATCTCGCGCAGGATCTGGCCCCAGATGAGGGGCGTATCCTCGTTGCACCAGACCGTTAGCGCCACGTCCGGATGGGCCGCGCGCAGGCGCCGGACAAGATCGGACCAACGCAGCGTGCGCGGGTCGACCCCCGCGACGAAGTCGTAGAAGTCGTTCGAGGGACTTTCGGCGAACAGCGCCGGCAGGAAGGTCGCCGGGTTGCGGACCCCCATGAAGAGCTCGATCTCGTCGCCCGCGAAGAGCGCCTTGAAGGCGGCGACGCGCTCCTCGGCGCGGGCGTAGAGGACGCCGCCCTGAAGCGCGAGCTTCGGCACGCAGAAGAAGTTGCGGTTCGACAGGACCATGCGGTCCACGTGCTCGGGATCGTCGGTCAGGATCGCCTCGAGCAGCACCTCGCGTGCCTCGGGGGCGGGCGTGCCCTGGGCCAACGCGTGCACCGCGTCGGACAGAAGCTGGCGGTAGCGCGAGGGGCCGGGCACGGCGACGCCGTCGTCACGCCAGTCGGCCGCGTTGCGCGTCAATCCGCGCAGCAGCCTGTCGTCGTCGGTGGCGTGCACGCCGGTGTGAAGGATGACCTGCATCGGGGGCTTCAGATTGCTGCCACCCGGACCTATAAGGACCGCCGCGATCCGTCAAACCGCAATGGCCCGAGAGCGTATCCCCGTGACCCACGCCCCCGCCCCAGACCGTGCCGATCCTGCGGCGACCAAGGCGCCGCGCCGGGGGCTCAACCCGTGGTCCGCGGGCGCGGTTCTGATCGCCGCGCTGGTTCTGGCGCCGATCCTGTCGGTGGTGGGAATCGCTCTCTTTCCGGACGAGAACATTTGGCCGCACCTGGTGTCTACGACCCTGCCGCGCTACCTCGCCAACACCGGCGTGCTGATGGCCGGCACCGGCCTGCTGACCGCCGGGGCGGGCACCGGGGCGGCGTGGCTGATCGCGCGCTACGACTTCCCCTTCCGCGGCTGGCTCGAGTGGCTGTTGCTGCTGCCGCTGGCGATCCCGGCCTATGTCGGGGCCTACGCGCTGGTGGACTTCCTCGAATATGCCGGGCCGGTTCAGACCGGTCTGCGACAGCTTTTCGGCTGGCAGAGCGCGCGCGACTACTGGTTCCCGGAGATCCGCTCCATGGGCGCGGCGATCGTGGTGCTGTCTGCGGCGCTTTACCCTTACGTCTACCTGCTGACGCGTGCCGCCTTCCGCGAGCAATCCGGCAGCGCCGACGAGGTCGCCCGGTCGCTCGGCGCGGGCGCGCTGTCGCGGTTCTGGCGGGTCGGCCTGCCGCTGGCCCGTCCGGCCATCGCCGCGGGCGTGGCCATCGTGATGATGGAGGCGGTCAACGATTTCGGCACGGTGGACTATTTCGCGGTCCAGACGCTGACCACCGGCATCTTCTCGGTCTGGCTGCAATCGGGCAACCCGGGCGGGGCGGCGCAGATCGCCATGGTGATCCTCGCGGTGGTGGTGATCCTCGTGACGCTCGAACGCGCAAGCCGCCGGCGGATGCGCTTCTTCATGCTGTCGAAGACCCGCCGCCCGGCGGCCCGCACGCGGCTGACGGGCCTGAAGGGCGCCATGGTGACGGCGCTCTGCGCGTTTCCCTTCGCACTGGGCTTCGTGCTGCCCACGGGCGTGATCCTGTCGCACGCGCTGGCCAATGCCGAGGAGTGGGCCGACCCGGCGCTGGTCCGCGCGGCGGTGCACACGTTGACCGTGGGCGGTATCGCCGCCGTGGTGACGGTCGCGGGCGGCGTGTTCATGGTCTACGGCGTGCGGCTTTCGGGCGCGCGGCTGCCCCGGCTCCTGATGCCGGTGACGTCGATCGGCTACGCCGCGCCGGGCGCGGTGTTGGGGGTGGGGATCCTGATCCCGCTCGCCGCGCTCGACCACGTGTTGGCTGACGGCGTCGAGGCCGCGACCGGCATCGACATCGGACTGGTCCTGACCGGCTCGGCCTTCGCGCTGGTTCTGGCCTACGCGGTGCGGTTCTTCGCCATCGCGCAAGGCGCCGCGGACGCGGCGATGGGGCGGGTGTCGCCGAACCTCGCCCACGCCGCGCGGTCGCTGGGGCGCACCCGCGGGCAGGTGCTGGGCGCGGTCTACGCGCCGCTGATCCGCTCGAGCGTGGCCTCAGCGCTGTTGCTGGTGTTCGTCGATTGCGTGAAGGAACTGCCCGCGACGCTGCTCCTGCGGCCGTTCAACTACGAGACGCTGGCCACGCGGGTGCACCAGCAGGCGAGCCTCGAGAATCTCGGCGGCGCGGCCCCGGCGGCGATGCTGGTGATTCTCGTGGGGCTGGCCGCGGTCGGCCTTCTGGCGCGCGCCAACCGCTGAGCACGCCGCGAGACCGGACGACGCTCCCGCGCGAACGCGCGGATCGCCCCGCCCGCCCTCCCTGGAGCGCCGCGCGAAGGAATGGCCCCTTCTTCTCGTCGCGAAATACTCCGGGGTCCGGGGCAGCGCCCCGGTCCGGCCGGCAGGCGCGGCCGGTCGAGGTCGTTCCGCCATCGAAGAGTGCGAACTGTCCCGGGGCGCGCCTCAGCGCACAACCACCTCGTCGGCGCGCACGAGGCCCAGCACGTCGCGGGCCTGCTGGTCGAGAAGGTCGAGATCGAGATACTCGTCCGACAACCGGCGGGTGAGGTTTTCCATCCGCGCGACCTCGGTGTGAAGCTGCGACAGTTCCTCGGCCTGCTGGCGGGTCTCCACCTCGATCTCGGCGCGGCGGAAGAGGCCGTAATCCCCCTGCACCGCGGCGAAGGTGAAGTAGCCGCCGATCACCAGCGCGCCGACGAAATAGAGAAGGGCCCCCAGGGCGGGGCGGGGTCTGGAACGGGTCATGCTCTGCCTCGCATGCGCCTCTGGACGGGCGCTGTGCGCGCGACCGTGCCACAGGGACGGCGCGCAGGGAATCCCTTGCGGGCCCGGTTTCGCCTGGCGCGCACCCAAGTGGTGCGCGCCGGCGACAGGTGGGATCAGCCGAGCGCCGCCACGCCGGGCAGGGTCTTGCCTTCCATCCACTCGAGGAAGGCCCCCCCGGCGGTGGAGACGTAGGTGAAATGATCCGCCGCGCCGGCCTTGTTGAGCGCCGCGACGGTGTCGCCCCCGCCGGCCACGGACACGATCTTGCCGGCCTTCGACAGCTCGGCGGCGTGGGCCGCGGCGGCGTTCGTGGCCGCGTCGAAGGGCGCGATCTCGAAGGCGCCGAGGGGGCCGTTCCAGATCAGCGTCCTGGACCGGTCGAGCACGTCCTGCACATGCGCGACACTGTCGGGACCGGCATCGAGGATCATCGCGTCCGAGGGGCAGTCCTCCGCCTTGACGATCTCGTGCTCCGCGCCTGCCTCGAATTTGCGGGCGACAACGACGTCACGGGGCAGCAGGATCTCGCAGCCGGTGTCCGCGGCCTTCTTCGCGATCTCGCGCGCGGTCTCGGCCATGTCGTGCTCGCAAAGCGACTTGCCCACGTCGAGGCCCTGCGCCGCGAGGAACGTGTTGGCCATGCCGCCACCGATCACGAGCGTGTCGACACGCTCCACGAGGTTCGACAGCAGGTCCAGCTTGGTCGATACCTTGGCGCCGCCCACGACGGCGCAGACCGGGCGTTCCGGATCGCCGAGCGCCTTTTCCAGCGCCGACAGCTCCGCCTCCATCAGCCGTCCGGCGCAGGCGGGCAGTTCGCGGGCCAGCGCTTCGGTCGAGGCGTGGGCGCGGTGGGCGGCGGAGAAGGCATCGTTGCAATAGACGTCGCCAAGCGCGGCCATCTCCTTGGCGAGACCCGCGTCGTTCTTTTCCTCGCCGGGATGGAAGCGCGTGTTCTCGAGCAGCAGCACCTCGCCCGGCTGCAACGCGCCGACCGCGGCCTCGGCGGCCGAGCCGCGACAATCGGCAGCGAAGACGACCCGCGTGCCGAAGGCGTCCTCCAGCGCGGGCACCAGCGGCTCTAGGCTCATCCCGGGAACGACCTCGCCCTTGGGGCGGCCGAAATGCGCCAGCAGGATCGGCATCCCGCCCTTCGACAGGATGTCCTTCACCGTGGGGACGATGCGCTCGATGCGGGTGGCATCGGTGACGCGGCCGTTTTCCACCGGCACGTTGATATCGACGCGGGTCAGCACCCGCTTGCCGTCCAGGTCCATCTGGTCGAGCGTTTTCCAGGCCATGCGCGGTTCTCCCTCGTGCGTCATCGTGCGTCGCGCCCCGATCCATACCGGCTGCGGCGGGGGCGTCAACAAAGCGGTCCTTGTGGCGGGACGCGGGCGCCTCTACTTGAGTTCCCGAATATTTCCGAAAGGGAGAGGGCCGATGGCCGAGATCAAGGACCCCGAGAACACCATCCTGATGGAGCTGAAGGGCGGCACCGTCACGATCGAGCTGCTGCCCGACGTGGCGCCCAAGCATGCCGAGCGCATGAAGGAACTGGCCCGCGCCGGCGCCTACGACAACGTGGCCTTCCACCGCGTGATCGACGGCTTCATGGCGCAGACCGGCGACGTGGCGAACGGCAACATGGAGCAGGACTTCAACATCCGCATGGCGGGCACGGGCGGCTCCGAACTGCCGGACCTGCCGGCCGAGTTCTCCAAGCTGCCCCACGACCGCGGCACGCTTGGCGCGGCGCGCTCGTCGAACCCCAACAGCGCGAACTCGCAGTTCTTCATCAGCTTCAAGGACAACCACTTCCTCAACGGCCAATACACCGTCTACGGCCGTGTGATCGAGGGGATGGAGCACGTCGACGCGATCACCCGCGGCGAGCCGCCGGCCAATCCCGACCGCATGATCAGCGTGAAGGTGGCCGCCGATGCGTAATCTCCTGATCGCGGCGCTCACGCTCTCGGCCGGGCCGGCGCTGGCCACCGGGCTCGAGATCGACGTCACCGGCGAGGCGCAGGGCACCATCACCGTGGACCTGTTCGAGGACGTGGCGCCGCAGCACGTCGAGCGCATCACCACGCTGGGCGAAGAGGGCGCCTACGACAACGTGGTGTTCCACCGCGTCATCGACGGCTTCATGGCGCAGACCGGCGACGTCGAGTACGGCAAGGAAGGCGGCGACATGCGCATGGCCGGGCGCGGCGGCTCCGATCTGCCGGACCTGCCGGCCGAGTTCTCGGACCGCGCGTTCGAGCGTGGCGTGGTCGGCATGGCCCGCTCGCAGTCGCCCGACAGCGCCAACTCGCAGTTCTTCATCATGTTCGACGCGGCACCGTTCCTCGACGGTCAGTACACCGTTGTCGGTCAGGTCACCGACGGCATGGACGTGGTCGACTCGATCAAGCGCGGCACCGGCCCGAACGGCGCGGTGATCGGCCAGCCCGACAAGATGGAAGAGGTTCGCGTCATCCAGTGACGCGCCCGCCGCGGGGCGTGATCGTCCCGCGGCATCGCCATGGCGTCGCATCAGGCCGCCCAGGACAGCGGCAGCCGGCGCGCCAGCGGAGCCAGCACCTTGTGATGGCCCCACGTGCCCGAGAGCCTGTGGGGCCGGGCGCCGGTGCCCAGCTTGAACCGCGCGAGCCCGCGTCCGCCCTGCGTGTCGATCGCACCGAGATCGATCTCGCGGACACCGTCGGCTTGAGCCCACAGCATCGCCTCCCACAGAAGCGCCTGCATGGCGTGGCGCGCACGCCCCTCGGGGCGGCTGTGCGCGACGTGGTAGGTGGCCCCCGGCCCGTGCCGCAACAGGATCAGCCCCGCCACCGGACGCCCCGACACCCGCGCTTCGAACAGCACCGCCGTGCCTGGCGAGGTCACCGCCCACGCGACGACGAGCGCCGGCGGCCACGCCGCATAGCCCGCGCGGCGCGCCTGCGCGGCGTCCGCTTGCAGGAGCCAGTGATCGGCATCCGCAGGCATCGGGACGTGCCGCAGCTCCAGGCCGGTGCGCGCGGCCGCGTTCAACCGGTTGCGCCATTTCTGCGCCATCCGTGCGCGCATCGCCGCTTCGGGTCCGAGCGGCAGACGAGCGAGCGTCACCGGTGTCATCAGCGGCCAGTATCCCGCGCGGCGCAGATCGCCTGGTGAGACCCCTTCGGCATTGAGGAGGGTGACGCAGGGCTCTGCCCCCCGCGCGGCGAGCCAGTCGCGACAGCCCGGACCCCGCGACACCAGCCGCACCGGAGATGGCCACCGCGGACCGCGCCAGTGCTCGATCCAGCGCAGGCCGGCGTCCTCGCGAGCCGCGACCGGCCAGTCGAGGGCGCGGGCGGCCCGCAGGAAGGCGTCCGACTGCTGGAAGGCGATCATGCCGCCATTCACGCTTGGTTAAGTGAATGGGGCCTTAATGTCCGCGATGAAACTGCCCGAGGCCGGACCGCCTAAACCCACGCGCGCCGCCGCGCTGCTGCTGGCGCTGATCCTGTCGGTGCCCTTCGCCGTCCTCGCGCTCCTTGAGGCGGCGTGGCGGGCCGTCCGTCTGCTCTATTGACGAACGGCCCGGAAAGGCGCGTCAGGCCAGCTTGACCAGCGCGTGCCGTTTCTTGCCCGCAGACAGCTTGACCGGAGAGGCCAGGGCCGCGGCATCGAGCATCAGGCCCGGATCGTCGAGCGGACGGTCGTCCATCCGCGCGCCGTTCTCGCCGATCAGGCGCTTGGCGTCCTTGCCGGACTTGGCGAGGCCGGCCCGCACAAGAACCTGCACGATCGAGATGCCGTCGGCGACGTCTTCCGCGGCCAGTTCGAGCGTCGGCAGGTCTTCGCCCGCGCCGCCCTTCTCGAACACCTCGCGCGCGGTGGCCTCGGCGGCCCGCGCCGCGTCGGCCCCGTGGCAAAGCGTCGTGACCTCGTTGGCGAGCACCACCTTGGCCTCGTTGATCTCGGCGCCGCCGAGCGCGCCCAGCCGTTCGCACTCCTCCAGCGGAAGCTCGGTGTAGAGCCTCAGGAACCGGCCCACGTCCGCGTCGGTGGTGTTGCGCCAGAACTGCCAGAACTCGTAGGGGCTCAGCATCTCGGAGTTGAGCCACACCGCGCCACCCGCGGACTTGCCCATCTTGCGCCCGTCCGAGGTGGTCAGGAGCGGCGAGGTCAGCCCGAAGATCTCGTGGTCCAGCACCCGCCGTGTCAGGTCGATGCCGTTGACGATGTTGCCCCACTGGTCCGAACCGCCCATCTGTAGCACGCAGTCGTAACGGCGGTTCAGCTCGAGGAAATCGTAGGCCTGCAGGATCATGTAGTTGAACTCGAGGAACGACAGCGACTGCTCGCGGTCGAGCCGGGACTTCACGCTCTCGAACGACAGCATCCGGTTCACGCTGAAGTGCCGGCCGATGTCGCGCAGGAACTCCAGGTAGTTGAGCCCGTCGAGCCACTCGGCGTTGTCGAGCATCAGCGCGCCGTTCCCGGCCTCGCCGTACTCGAGATACTTTGCGAAGACCTGCTTCATGCCGTCGATGTTCTCGGCGATCTGGTCGGGGCCGAGCAGCGGCCGCTCGTCGGCGCGGAAGGACGGATCGCCCACCTTGGTGGTGCCGCCACCCATGAGCGTGATCGGCCGGTGCCCGGTCTTCTGCAGCCAGCGCAGCATCATCACGTTCAGCAGGTGGCCGACATGCAGCGACTTGGCCGTGGCGTCATAGCCGATATAGGCGGTGACCATCCCGTTCGAGAGCGCCTCGTCGAGGCCCTGGTAATCGGTGCAATCGGCCAGATAGCCGCGCTCGATCATGATGCGCAGGAAGTCCGATTTGGGATGGTAGGTCATGGTCGTCCCCTCGTAGAATGACGGCCAAGCGGCTATACCGCGCAAGGCCACAAGACAATCCGTTATCCGGCGGGCAGGGGGCAGCATGAGCGAGAAAGAGGCGGTCCGAAGCGTCGGCGCCATGTCGGGCACGTCGCTCGACGGGGTGGACGCCGCGATGATCCGCACCGATGGCGAGCGCGTGTTCGAGTTCGGCGCGACGGAGTACCGGCCCTACACGGCCGAGGAGGCCGCCACCCTGCGCGCCGCGCTCGGACGCTGGCCCGGCGACGACCTCGCCGACGCGGACCGTGTGGTTTTCGACGCCCACGCCGAGGTTCTGTCACGGTTCGACGGGGCCGAGCTCGTCGGCTTCCACGGTCAGACACTGGCGCACGAGCCGCGTGGCCGCGGCACGCACCAGTTGGGCGACGGCGCCGCACTGGCCGAGGCGCTGGGCGTGCCGGTGGTGTGGGACTTCCGCTCCTCGGACGTGCGGCTCGGGGGCGAGGGCGCACCGCTCGCGCCGTTCTTCCACTTCGCCTGTGCCAAGGCTCTCGGGACCGAGGCACCGCTCGGCATCCTCAACCTCGGGGGCGTCGGAAACCTCACCTGGATCGACCCGACCAGGGCGCGACCCGAGGACGAGGGCGCGCTTCTCGCCTTCGACACCGGCCCGGCCAATGCGCCGATCAACGACCTGATGATGCAGCGCCGGGGCGAGCCCTGCGACCGTGACGGCGCGCTGGCGGTGCAGGGGGCGGTCGTCGACGGGGCGCTCGAGCTCTTCCTCGACGAGGGTTACTTCCTCAAGATGCCGCCCAAGTCGCTAGATCGTGACGACTTCTCGGTGATGCTCGACCTCGTCCGGGAACTGGACGATGCCGACGCCGCCGCCACGATGACGGCGATGTCCGCGGCCGCCGTCATGCGCGGCATCGAACACTGCCCGCGCCCACCGGAACGCCTGCTGGTCACCGGCGGCGGGCGCCACAACCCCGTGATGATGGCGATGCTGGCCGCCGGTCTCGACTGTCCGGTGGAGCCTGTGGAGGCCGTGGGTCTCGACGGCGACATGCTGGAGGCGCAGGCCTTCGCCTTCCTCGCGGTGCGGGTCATGCGTGGCCTGCCCACCTCGGGCCCCTCCACGACCGGAGTCCGCGCGGCCGTGGGTGGCGGCGAGATCAGTCGTCCGCGCGGGTATCCCCGACGCAGGAGCGGGTAAGCTTCGTTCGGCCGCCTTCGGCGAGAGTATTTTCGACGAGAAGAAGGGCAGGGCCGCGCGCGCTGCCCTTCTTCTCGTTGCAAATACTCCGGGGAGCGCGAGGGGCTGGCCCCTCGCTGCGCGGCATCAGCCGCCGGTGTGGCTCATGTGGCGCGAAACCCGCCCGTCAACGGTCTGGCGCGAATAATCGAAATCGTGGCCCTTGGGCTTGCGCGAGATCGCCTCGCGGATCGCCTCCTCGAGCGGCGCGTCCGAGGCGGGATGGTTGCGCAGGGCCGAGCGCAGGTCTGCGTTGTCCTCCTGGCCCAGACACATGAACAGCTCGCCGGTGCAGGTCAGGCGTACACGGTTGCAGCTTTCGCAGAAATTGTGCGTGAGCGGCGTGATGAACCCGATCTTCTGGCCGGTTTCCTCGAGCCGGACATAGCGGGCCGGGCCGCCCGTGCGCTCGGGCAGATCGGTGATGGTATACCGCTCCGCCAACTGCGCGCGCAGGTCGTCGAGCTTCCAGTACTGGCCGATGCGGTCCTCGTTGCCGATATCGCCCATCGGCATCACCTCGATCCATGTCAGGTCGATGTCGCGCGAGGCGCACCACTCGGTGATCGAGAACAGCTCTTCCTCGTTGAAGCCCTTGAGTGCCACGGCGTTGATCTTCACGCGCAGTCCCGCGCGCTGGGCCGCATCGATGCCGCGCATGACCTGGGGCAGGCGCCCCCAGCGCGTGACGTCGGCAAACTTCTTTTCGTCGAGCGTGTCGAGCGAGATGTTCACCCGGCGCACGCCGGCGGCGAAGAGGTCGTCGGCAAAGCGCTCGAGCTGCGAGCCGTTGGTGGTCAGCGTAAGCTCGCGCAGGTCGCCAGCCTCGATATGCCGGGTCATCGAGCGGAAGAACGTCATGATGTCCCGCCGCACCAGCGGTTCGCCGCCGGTGATGCGCAGCTTCTGCACGCCGAGTCGCACGAAGGTCGAACACATGCGATCCAGTTCCTCGAGCGTCAGCAGTTCCTTCTTGGGCAGGAACGTCATGTTTTCGGACATGCAGTAGACGCAGCGGAAATCGCAGCGGTCCGTGACCGACACGCGCAGATAGTCGATGGGGCGGGCGAACGGGTCGATGAGCGGAGCTGTCATGCCTGCCAAGCTAGTAATTCCACCCGAAAGGGGCAAGGATCGGAAACGTGAACGCCCCGAAAGACAGCAAAGACAAAGGTCCGATATACATGCGCTTCCGCTCCGCTCTCACCCTTGGCGCTGCCGTCGCCACGCTCGCCGCCTGTGCGCAGATCAACGAGACCTTCGGCGCCCGTCCGGATACGGCGCCGACGCCCACGGCCCAGCCCGCGCAGAACCAGGCCCCGGCCGCCACCACACCGCGTCCGCCCTCGCAGGAGCGGTTCCCCTCGGCGCAGGCACGCACGGCAGACGAATTCGACACCACCACCGACGAAGAGCGGGCGGCGGCGACTGCGCCTGCGGAAACCGGCGGGGGCGGCGGCAGCCTCGGGACAACCGTGGCGTCTCTGGGTGACCCCTCGAGCCCGGGCTTCTGGCTCGAGACGCCGCTCGTCGAGACCGAGACCGAGGGCCGGGTCGTCTACACGGCGACCGGCGCGTCGGCGAACGTCACGCTGCGGCCAATCCCGGGCGAGTCGGGATCGGGCAGCCGGATCTCGCTTTCGGCGATGCGCGTGCTCGAAGCCCCGCTGACCGACCTTCCGACGCTCGAGGTCTACGCCGACGGTTGACCGCCCGCGCGGGGCGCGGGCCGGGCGGCCCGCGTCACTCCACCGTGACGGACTTGGCGAGGTTCCGCGGCTGGTCCACGTCCGTACCCTTGGCGATGGCCGCGTGGTACGCCAGCAGCTGCGCCGGCAGGGCGTAGAGCATGGGTGTCAGACGCGAAGGCGCCGCCGGCAGCGTCACGGTGCGCCAGACATCCGCACCGGCCGCCGCGGCGCCGGCCGCATCGGTGATCAGCAACACGCGTCCGCCGCGCGCCATGACCTCCTGCATGTTCGACACGGTCTTGTCGAAGAGGTGGTCGCGCGGCGCCATGACCACGACCGGCACCGACTTGTCGATCAGCGCGATGGGGCCGTGCTTGAGTTCGCCCGACGCGTAGGCCTCGGCGTGGATGTAGCTGATTTCCTTCAGCTTCAGCGCACCTTCGTGGGCCAGCGGGTACATCAGGCCGCGGCCGAGGAAGAGCACGTCGCGCGCCTCGGCCATGGCGCGGGCCGCGTCGGCCACTTCTTCGTCGCGATCGAGCGCGGCGTTGAAGAGGCCCGGCAGCGCGCGCAGCTCGTTCAGCGCCGTCCCGAGATCCGCCGCGCTCATCCGGCCACGGTCCACCGCGGCCTTGAGCGCCAGAAGGTAAAGCACGTTGAGCTGGCAGGTGAACGCCTTGGTCGACGCCACGCCGATCTCGACCCCGGCATGGATCGGCAGCGCCACGTCGGATTCCCGCGCGATCGAGCTTTCGGCCACGTTGACCACCGACAGCACCCGGTCGGCCCGGCCACGGACGTAGCGCAGGGCGGCGAGGGTGTCGGCGGTCTCGCCCGACTGGCTGACGAACAGCGCGGTGGTCCCGGCCGGGATCGGGGGTTCGCGGTAGCGGAACTCGGAGGCGATGTCGGTCTCGACAGGCAGGCCCGCGAGCGTCTCGAACCAGTACTTCGCGGTCAGGCAGGCGAAGTACGCGGTGCCGCAGGCGACCATGGTCAGCCGCTCGGTGTCGGTGAAGTCCAGCCCTTCGGGCAGCACGATCTCCGCGTCATCGAGATAGGCGTTCAGGGCATCGGCCAGCACCGTGGGCTGCTCGAATATCTCCTTCGCCATGAAGTGCTTGTAGCCCGACTTGTCCACGCGCGCGGCGTCGATCGAGACGGTCTTGGCTGGCCGTTCGACCACCGCGCCGCTCTCGTCGCGGATCTCGATGCTGGTGCGGGTGAGGATCGCGCGGTCGCCTTCCTCGAGATAGGTCACCGTGTCGGTCATCGGCGCGAGCGCGATGGCGTCCGAGCCCACGAAGACCTCGCCCTCGCCGTGTCCGATGGCCAGCGGGCTGCCCTTGCGGGCGGCAATCATCAGATCGTCCTCGCCGTCGAAGAGGAACACGAGCGCGAAGGCGCCTTCGAGCCGGGCGAGGGTACGGGCGGCCGCTTCCTGCGGGGTGCAGCCCTCGGACAGGAACCGCTCGGCCAGCATCGCGACGGTCTCGGTGTCGGTCTCGGTCGAGAAGGTCGCGCCGGTCGCGGCAAGGTCCTCCCGCAACTCCTTGTAGTTCTCGATGATTCCGTTGTGAACGACGGCCACCGGCCCGGCGCGGTGCGGGTGGGCGTTGCCCTCGGTGGGCGCGCCGTGGGTGGCCCAGCGGGTGTGGCCGATCCCGGACTTCCCGGCGAGCGGGTCGTGCACCAGCAGGTCCGAAAGGTTCACCAGCTTGCCGACCGCGCGCCGGCGGTCGAGCCGGCCGTCGTTCACGGTCGCGATGCCGGCGCTGTCGTAGCCGCGGTATTCCAGCCGCCGCAGTGCCTCGACCAGGGTGGGCGCGACTTCGTGCTTGCCGAGAACCCCTACAATTCCACACATTTCAGCCGTCCTTTTTCAGGTCCGCGCGGCGGGCCTTTAGAATTTCGAACAATTTGCGGGCACGGCCCGGCTTGGTGACCTGGGGGGCACGTCCCAGCGCCAGCGCGTCGTCCGGCACGTCCTCGGTGATGACCGACCCCGAGCCGGTGAGCGCACCGGACCCCACCCGCACGGGTGCCACGAGCATGGTGTTGGAGCCGATGAAGGCGCCTTCGCCGATCTCGGTCCGGTGCTTGAGGAACCCGTCGTAGTTGCAGGTGATCGTTCCGGCGCCGATATTCGTGCGCTCTCCGATGTCGGCGTCGCCGATATAGCTCAGGTGGTTGGCCTTCACGCCGGCCGAGAGGTGAGCATTCTTGATCTCCACGAAGTTGCCCACGTGGACGTCCTCGTCCAGTTCCGCGCCGGGGCGCAGGCGGGCATAGGGGCCGACCACGGCGCCGGTGCTCACGTGGCAGCCTTCGAGGTGCGAGAAGGCCCGGATCCGCGCGCCGTTCTCCACGGTCACGCCGGGGCCGAAGACCACGTGCGGCTCCACCTCGGTGTCGCGGCCGAGCGCGGTGTCGAAGCTGAGGAACACCGTCTCGGGCGCCTGCAGCGTCACCCCGTCGGCCATCAGCGTCTCGCGGGCGGACGCCTGGAACACGGCTTCGGCGCGGGCAAGCTCGGGGCGGGAATTGATGCCCTGCGTCTCGGCCTCGTCGCAGACCACGGCGGTGGCCGACAGACCCTCGGACACGGCGAGGGCGACCACGTCGGTCAGGTAGTATTCGCCCGAGGCGTTGTCATTGCCCACTGCCTCGATCAGGCGCAGGAGAGTCGCGCAATCGGCGGCCAGAACGCCCGAGTTGCACAGCGTTATGGCGCGCTCCTCGTCAGTGGCGTCCTTGAACTCCACGATCCGCTCGAGCCTGTCACCGTTGGTGACCAGGCGTCCGTAGCGGCCCGGATCGGCCGCTTCGAAGCCCAGCACCACAACGTCGTGACGGGCGCGGGCGCGGGCCATCTCTTCCAGCGTCTCGAAGCGGATGAAGGGGGTGTCGCCGTAAAGCACGATCACGTCCCCGTCGAACTCGGCGAGCGCCGTGCGTGCCTGTGCGACCGCGTGGGCAGTGCCGAGCTGCTCGGACTGGATCGCGACCTCGGCCTCGTCCATGTAATCCTGCGCCGCGGCACTGACCGCTTCGGCGCCGTGGCCTGCGACCACGACCACCTTTTCGGGGTCGAGTGCGGCACCCGCGGCCATCGCGTGATGCAGCATGGGGGCGTTGCCGATGCGGTGGAGGACCTTGGGCAGGTCCGATTCCATCCGGGTGCCTTTGCCGGCGGCCAGCACGACGAGGGCGATGCTCATGGACACTCTTTCTTTGTCATTCGCGCGCGCCCTGTTTAACCGTGGCGTGCGGCAGAACAAGAGCGTGTCCGTCACGTTCGGTTTCGCCGCGTGACAGGCGCCACACGGGGCGTCATCGGAACAAGGGGACTGGCGTGACGCGCACGGTGATTTTCGATCTCGACGGCACGCTGGCCGACACAAGCGGAGACCTCATCGCGGCCGCGAACCATTGCCTGGCGGGCATGGGGGCGTCCGTCCGGCTGGACCCGGTCGCCGACGCGCCGACGGCCTTCCGCGGCGGGCGAGCGATGCTGCGGCTGGGCATCGAGCGCGAGCGCGGAACGGCGGACGAGGCAGAGGTCGACCGCTGGTATCCCGAGCTGCTGGACGCCTACGGCGCGGCCATCGACGTGCACACGCGGTTCTATCCCGGTGCGCTCGACGCGGTGGAGGCGCTGCGAACCGGCGGGAGCCGCGTCGCGATCTGCACCAACAAGCCCGCCGCGCTGGCCGAGGAGCTCATGACCCGGCTCGGCGCGCGCGAGATGTTCGGCGCTCTGATCGGCGCCGACACGTTGCCAACCCGCAAGCCGGACGCGGCACCTTACCGCGCGGCGGTGGAGGGAGTGGGCGGCGATGTGGCGCGGTCGCTCATCGTGGGCGATACCGAGACCGACCGCGCCACGGCCCGCGCCGTCGGCGTGCCGTGCATCATGGTGGGCTTCGGCCCCGAGGGCGGCGAGGTGGCGCGCCACGAGCCCGAAGCGATCATCGGCCATTTCGACGAACTCGGCGCCACCGTCGACCGGCTTCTGGGCGCGGCATGAGCACGCCCGAGCGCTTCGAGGGCAGCTTCACCCAGCAGGAACCGATTCCCGAAGAGGCGATCGAGGCCGCGCTGGCCGTCCTGCATCACGGGCGGCTGCACCGCTACAATACCGTGCCGGGCGAACTGGGCGAGGCCGCACTGCTGGAACAGGACTTCGCCGCCATGACCGGCGCGCGCTACTGCCTCGCCGTGGCCTCGGGCGGCTACGCGATGGGCTGCGCGCTGCGGGCGGTGGGCGTGGGGCCGGGCGACGCCGTCCTGACCAACGCCTTCACGCTCGCCCCGGTGCCCGGCGCCATCGCCAGCCTCGGCGCGCGTCCGGTCTTCGTCGGCGTGACCGAGGAGCTGGTGATCGACCTCGACGATCTCGAGGCGCGGATCGCGGACGGCGGTGCGCGGGTGCTGCTGCTGAGCCACATGCGCGGGCACGTCTGCGACATGGACCGGCTAACGGCGATCTGCCGTGCGGCGGGCGTGACGGTGATCGAGGATTGCGCCCACACCATGGGCGCGGCGTGGCGCGGGGTGCCTTCGGGGCGGCACGGGACGGTTGGCTGCTACTCGACCCAGACCTACAAGCACGCGAACTCGGGCGAGGGCGGGTTACTTGTCACCGACGACGCCGAGCTTGCGGCCCGGATGATCCTGCTGTCGGGGTCCTACATGCTTTACGAGCGCCACATCGCCGCGCCGCCGGCCGAGGCCTTCGCGGCCCTGCGCTGGGAGGTGCCCAACGTCTCGGGCCGGATGGACAACCTGCGCGCGGCGATACTTCGCCCGCAACTCAGCCGTCTGGACGAGCGTGTCGTGCGGTGGGAGGCGCTTTACCGTGCGATGGAGTCGGGCCTCTGGGACGTGCCGGGCCTGACCCTGATCTCCCGCCCGGAGGGAGAGCGCTTCGTCGGTTCGTCGTTCCAGATGCTGATGCTCGATCAACCGCCCGAGGTGGTCTCCGCCGTGGTTGCCGGCTGCGCGGCGCGGGGCGTGGAACTCAAGTGGTTCGGCCCCGAGGAACCCGCCGGCTTCACCTCGCGCTACGGAGCCTGGCGCTATGCGCCGAGCGTGCCGATGCCGCGCACCGACCGGGTGTTGGCGGGACTTTTGGACATGAGATTGCCGCTGACGTTTTCGGAGGAGGACTGCGCCCAGATCGCCCGGATCATCGGCGACGAGATCCGGGGCGCGATGTCAGCGCAGCGTGGGCCCGCGGCCTGACGCGGGCCTCTGCGCAGCTCTGACAAGAAAACGCCCGCCCCGGGTCATCCGGCGCGGGCGTCGTCGTTCGTTGAGCGTCGCGAGGTTCAGAACGCGAGGCGGCCGTGCTCGCCGCCCTCGGCGGTGTCCTTGGTGAGGTTGGCCTTGACCACCTCGTAGAGGAACGCAGCCGAGCCTTCGGTCGCCCAGACCTCGGCGGAGTGCGGCGTCATCTTCACGAGCTGCACCGAGTCGTCGTCCTTGCCGCCTTCGAACCACGCGGCTGCGAACGCGTTCCAGACGTCGTCGAGCTTTTCGTCGCCAGCGATGTCGATCTTGCCCTCGACCACGGCATAGAGCCCGGCCTTGGGATCGGCGACGTCGAACCGGGCTTCGCCGCCCGACTGCGCGGCCCGGTCGGCCGCCGAGCCCTTGGCGGTGATGAACCAGATCGCCTTGTTGTCGCGATCGGCCTGCGGGGCCATCGGGATCGGACGCTCGCTGTCGGTCGACAGCAGGCCGGCGGTCACGTTGTCGAGGCGTTTCCAGAAGGTGTCTTTGAGGTCGCTGGCCATGAGGATATCCTTTGGTCCGTGTGTGTCTGTCGGGCTGGAAACGCAACGTGTGCGAGCGCGGTTCCGGTTGCACGCACGGGGCGCGCCCGCTAGCCCTTATGGCGGAGACGCCGCGCCCGACGCGGCGGGGGAGGTCGAAATGTTCAATGCCGTCATGCGGTTCGATCTGGGCGACGATGTCGAAGCCCTGCGCGAGACCGTGCATCGCTGGGCGCAGGAGCGGGTGAAGCCCGAGGCCGCGCGGATCGACAGCGAAAATGCCTTTCCGCCGAAGCTCTGGCGCGAGATGGGCGATCTGGGCCTCCTGGGCATCACAGTGGACGAAGAGTGGGGCGGGGCCGGCATGGGCTACCTCGCGCACACCGTCGCGGTCGAGGAGATCGCCCGCGCTTCGGCCAGCGTGTCTCTGAGCTACGGCGCGCACTCGAACCTCTGCGTGAACCAGATCAAGCTGAACGCCACCGACGCGCAGAAGTCGAAATACCTGCCTCGGCTCGTTTCGGGCGAACACGTGGGCGCGCTGGCCATGTCCGAGGCGGGGGCAGGTTCGGACGTTGTGTCGATGAGCCTCGGCGCCGAGAAGCGCAACGACCATTACCGCCTGAACGGCACCAAGTACTGGATCACCAACGGCCCCGATGCCGACACGCTCGTGGTCTACGCCAAGACCGACAAGGACGCGGGCTCCAAGGGGATCACCGCCTTCCTGATCGAGAAGGAGATGACCGGCTTCTCGACCTCGCCGCACTTCGACAAGCTCGGGATGCGGGGGTCGAACACCGCGGAGCTGGTCTTCGAGGATGTCGAGGTGCCGTTCGAGAATGTGTTGGGCGAGGAGGGTCGCGGTGTCGCCGTCCTGATGTCCGGCCTCGACTACGAGCGCGTGGTCCTCGCGGGCATCGGTCTGGGCATCATGGCCGCCTGTCTCGACGAGGTCATGCCCTACCTGTCGGAGCGCAAGCAGTTCGGCAAGCCGATCGGGACGTTCCAGCTCATGCAGGGCAAGATCGCCGACATGTATACCGCGATGAACTCGGCGCGGGCCTATGTCTACGAGGTCGCAAAGGCCTGCGACGCAGGCCGCGTGACCCGGCAGGACGCGGCGGCCTGCTGTCTCTACGCCTCGGAGCAGGCGATGGTGCAGGCGCACCAGGCGGTGCAGGCGATGGGCGGCGCGGGCTTCATGGCCGACGCGCCGGTCGCACGGCTCTTCCGCGACGCCAAGCTGATGGAGATCGGCGCAGGCACCTCCGAGATCCGGCGGATGCTGGTGGGGCGCGAACTGATGGCGGCGATGGCGTGATGCAAGGCGGCTTCGTGCGCGGCGGCGGGTCTGCTACGGTGGGGACGTTTCAGACCGTTCCTTTCCACGAAGGCCTTTGCCATGATCCGACTGCTTGCCGCCCTGTGTCTTCTTGCCCTGCCCACGACGCTCCCGGCGCAGGGCGCCCGTGCGCCCTCGCAATCCGAGGTCGGCGCCCTCGAGTCCTGCATCGCCTCGCAATCACGCGGTGGTCCGCCGGCGCAGGTGGCCAAGGCCTGCAGCGGCGTGATCGCGGACCGGTGCCCGGACGACACCACCATCGGCATCTCGCAATGCCTTCAGACCGAGACCGCGGCATGGGACACGCTGCTCAACCGTTGGTGGGGACCGATGAAGGCCAACGCGCAGCGAAACGGCACCTGGGATCGGCTGCTGGCCGACCAGCGCGCCTGGATCGCCCGCAAGGAAGCCGCCTGTGCGGCGGTCTACGAGGAGTGGAAGGACGGCTCCATCCGCACGATCATGGCGGCGACTTGTCTGCGCGACTGGACCGCCGAGAAGACGGCCGAGTTCTACGCCGCGCTTCATCGCTGACCCTGCCGGGACCGGCGGCGCCATGATGCGCGCGCTGTGGCTTCTGCCGGTCGGCCTGCTGGTGCTGCTGGCCTTCTATCTGGGCTGGCAGCAGGGCTATGCCCGAGCCACGCTGTCCGAGACCGAGGTCATCTCGGCCTATGCCGAGCGCTATCTCGCCGACCGCGCCCGCGACGGCACCGCTGACGGCGCGTCCCCCGCGCAGTGCCGCGCGCTGCCGGGCGAACAGGCGGGCGTCTGGCTGGTGGTCGTCTGCGGACCCGAACCCCATGACGAGGCGCGCCACTACACCTACTACGTGCGCCGCTCTGGCGCGTTGGCCCGCGTGGTCGGGCCGGGAGAGGGCGCCGATGCCTGAGCCCCGCCGCCGCGCCATCCCCACACCGGAGACTGCCCATGCGTGAGCCGCGCACCCTGCGTCCGAAGCCTTACGACGCGCTCGTGTCGCGGTTTCGCTGGGATCTGCCCGAGACGCTGAACATGGCCGAGCAAGTGGTCGACGGCTGGGCCGCGATCGAGCCCGACCGCATCGCGATCATCGACCTCACCGACGGCGCGCGGAGAAGCTGGACCTACGGGCAGCTCTGGGACCTGTCGCGCCGGGTCGAGGCGGCGCTGATCGAGAAGGGCGTCATGCGCGGCGACCGCGTGGGCGTGCTGCTGTCGCAATCGCCGCTGACCATTGCCGCCCACGTCGCGGCCTGGCGGCTGGGGGCGATCTCGGTGCCGCTCTTCAAGCTGTTCCAGCGCGAGGCACTGAAAAGCCGGATCGACGATTCCGGTCTCGGCGTCGTAGTCTCCGACGACGAGGGCCGCGCGGCGCTTGCCGGCATGGGGCCGGCCGTTCTGACTCGCGCCGACCTGCGCGCGCCGGGCAAGCCCAGCAACGCGGGCGTCGAGACCGGGCCGGACGATGCGGCGGTGCTGATCTACACCTCCGGCACCACCGGCAAGCCGAAGGGTGCGCTGCACGGCCACCGGGTTCTGACCGGCCATCTGCCGGGCGTCGAGATGAGCCACGATTTCCTCGGAGAGCGGGGCGACGTTCTGTGGACGCCGGCGGACTGGGCGTGGATCGGCGGGCTGTTCGACGTGGCCATGCCGGGTCTTGCGCTGGGCGTGCCCGTGGTTGCGGCCCGTTTGCCGAAGTTCACTCCCGACGAATGCCGGCGCATCTGCCGCGAGGGCGCCGTGCGCAACGTGTTCTTCCCGCCGACGGTGCTGCGGATGCTCAAGTCCGCCGACACCCGGATCGAGGGCCTGCGCACCGTCGCCTCGGGCGGCGAGCCCCTGGGCGCCGAGATGCTGGCCTGGAGCCGCGAGGCGCTGGGCGTCACGATCAACGAGTTCTACGGCCAGACCGAGTGCAACATGGTCGCCTCGTCCTGCGGCCGCCTGTTCGAGCCCCGTCCGGGCTGTATCGGCCGCGCCGTGCCCGGCCACCGCGTCGCCGTCATCGGCCCCGACGGAGACCCCTGCGACGGCGAAGGCGACGTTGCCGTCAAGCGCGGCTCGGCGGCGATGATGCTGGAATACTGGCGCAAGCCCGAAGAGACGCAGGCCAAGTTCCGGGGCCGCTGGATGCTGACCGGGGACCGCGGCGTCCTGGAGGACGGTTTCCTGCGCTTCGTGGGCCGCGAGGACGACGTCATCACGTCGTCGGGCTACCGCATCGGCCCGTCCGAGATCGAGGATTGCCTTATGACCCACGACGCCGTGGCGACCGTGGGCGTGGTCGGCAAGCCCGACCCCATGCGCACCGAGATCGTGAAGGCCTACGTGGTCCTGCGCGCGGGCGTCGAGCCCTCGGACGTACTGGCCGACGAATTGAAGACATGGGTGAAGGAGCGGCTTGCCAGCTACTCCTACCCCCGCGAGGTCGCCTTTCTCCCCGAGCTGCCGATGACCGTTTCGGGCAAGGTGATCCGCAAGGACCTGAAGGCGCGGGCCGTGGAAGAGGGCGAAGAATGAAACTGAAATCCCAGGCGATCCCCACCTCCGAGGACTTTCGCGCCAACCGCGCGGCGCATCTGGAGGCGCTTGCGGTCGTGCGCGAGGCCGCCGAGGCCGCAATGGCGGGGGGCGGCGAGCGGGCCCGCAAGCGGCATCTCGACCGCGGCAAGATGCTCCCGCGAGAGCGGGTGGCGAACCTGCTCGACCCGGGCTCGCCGTTCCTCGAGGTGGGCGCGCTGGCCGCGACCGGCATGTACGACGGCGCGGCGCCGGGGGCCGGGGCCATCGCCGGGATCGGACGGGTCCACGGGCAGGAGGTCATGGTGGTCTGCAACGACGCCACCGTGAAGGGCGGCACCTACTATCCGATGACCGTGAAGAAGCACCTGCGCGCGCAGGAGATCGCGGAGGAGAACCACCTGCCGTGCATCTACCTTGTCGACAGCGGGGGCGCGAACCTGCCCAACCAGGACGAGGTCTTTCCCGACCGCGATCACTTCGGCCGGATCTTCTACAACCAGGCGCGGATGAGCGCGAAGAACATCCCGCAGATTGCCGTGGTCATGGGCTCGTGCACCGCGGGCGGCGCCTATGTGCCCGCGATGTCGGACGTGACCATCATCGTGAAGGAGCAGGGCACGATCTTCCTCGCCGGCCCGCCGCTGGTAAAGGCCGCGACGGGCGAGGTCGTCTCGGCCGAGGAGCTGGGCGGCGGCGACGTTCACACCCGGCTGTCGGGCGTGGCCGACTACCTCGCCGAGGACGACGCCCACGCGCTGGCGCTGGCGCGGCGGGCCGTGGAGAGCCTGAACCGGACGCGCCCCGCCACGGTGGACTGGCAGAGCCCCGAGCCCCCCGCCTACGACCCCGAAGAGATTCTCGGCGTGGTTCCTGCGGACCTCCGCACCCCCTACGACATAACCGAGGTGATCGCGCGGCTGGTAGACGGCTCACGCTTCGACGCCTTCAAGCCGCGCTTCGGCGAGACGCTCGTGACGGGCTTCGCCCACGTGCACGGATGCCCGGTCGGCATCGTCGCGAACAACGGCGTGCTCTTTTCCGAAGCCGCGCAGAAGGGCGCGCATTTCATCGAGTTGTGTTCGCAGCGGGGTATCCCGCTCGTGTTCCTGCAGAACATCACCGGCTTCATGGTCGGCAAGAAGTACGAGAACGAGGGCATCGCCCGGAACGGCGCCAAGATGGTCACGGCGGTGGCGACGACGAGCGTGCCCAAGATCACCATGCTGGTCGGCGGCTCCTTCGGGGCCGGGAACTACGGCATGGCGGGCCGCGCCTACCAGCCGCGCTTCCTCTGGACGTGGCCGAACAGCCGCATCTCGGTCATGGGTGGAGAACAGGCCGCGGGAGTGCTGGCGACCGTCAAGCGCGCCTCGATGGAGAAGGCGGGCGAGGATTGGTCGGCCGAGGCGGAGGCCGAGTTTAAGCGTCCCACGGTCGAGATGTTCGAGCGCCAGTCCCACCCGCTCTACGCCTCTGCACGGCTCTGGGACGACGGCGTCATCGACCCGCGCCGGTCGCGCGACGTGCTGGCCCTGTCGTTGTCGGCGGCTCTGAACGCGCCGATCGGGGAGACACGCTTCGGCGTGTTCCGGATGTGAGCAGAGGCATGGGCGATCGCCGCGTCATACGCTTTACGCGCCATCCGCGTCGTCATCCCAAGTGGACCCTCGGAGACGCTCCGGGGCGGTCGCGGACACGACGGGGCCGCCGGCGGTCCGCTCCCAAACTGGTACTGGCCGCGGTTCTGGTTGCCACCATGGGGCCCGCGATTGCCGACCCGGTGATGGGATTTGCCAGGTCGAAAGGCAGCTGCACACCGCTTGCGCTTGTTGACGGCGACACGATGAAGGCTTTGTGCGACGGACGCGGTGTCGTCTCGGTGCGCTTCGTCGGTTTCGACACGCCGGAGATGGCGGGACGCTGCACGTCCGAGATCTGGCGTGCCTACGCGGCTACCTGGGCGTTGCGATGGTCGCTGTTCGCTCATGGGCCGCTGACGACCACCATGCAGGGCAGCGATCGATACGACCGGGTGCTTGTCCGTGCCGTGTCTGGCGGCGTGCCGGTCGCGCGTCGCATGATCGAGACCGGCCTCGCCCGAGCTTACGCCGGAGGCCCTCGGGCAGGTTGGTGCAGTTCACAAGAGCGCACCGCCGTGACGGGCGCGGGACGGGATATTTGGACCACGAAGAAGACGGGACGGAGTGCGTGATGTTCACCAGGATCCTGATCGCCAACAGGGGCGAGATCGCGGTGCGGGTGATCCGCACGGCGCGGGCCATGGGGCTGCGGACCGTGGCGGTGCATTCGGACGTCGACGCCGATGCGCTGCACGTGGCCGAGGCCGACGAGGCGGTGGCGATCGGGGGCGCCGCACCCTCCGAGAGCTACCTCCGCGCGGACGCGGTGATCGAGGCCGCGCGCGCCACTGGCGCCGAGGCGATCCATCCCGGGTACGGGTTCCTCTCGGAGAACCCCGGGTTCGTCGAGGCGGTGGAGGCGGCGGGGCTCGTCTTCGTCGGACCTTCGGCCGAGGCGATCCGCAAGACGGGTCTCAAGGACGCGGCCAAGCGGCTCATGGAAGAGGCCGGGGTGCCGGTGGTGCCCGGCTACATGGGCGAGGATCAGGATGCCGGGCGGCTTGCCGAGGAGGCGGAACGGATCGGCTTTCCGGTCCTGATCAAGGCGGTCGCGGGTGGCGGCGGCAAGGGCATGCGCCGGGTCGACGCCGCCGGTGACTTCGCCGACGCGCTCGAGGCTGCGCGCAACGAGGCGCGGGGCGCCTTCGGCAATGACGCGGTCCTGATCGAGAAGTTCGTCGCCACGCCGCGCCACATCGAGGTGCAGGTCTTTGGTGACGGAACGCGCGCCGTTCACCTCTTCGAGCGGGACTGCTCGCTTCAGCGGCGGCACCAGAAGGTGATCGAGGAAGCGCCCGCGCCGGGCATGACCGACGAGATGCGCGCGGCCATGGGCGAAGCGGCTGTGCGCGCGGCCGAGGCCATCGGCTATGCCGGGGCGGGCACGGTGGAGTTCATCGTGGACGCCAGTGACGGCCTGCGGCCGGACCGGTTCTACTTCATGGAGATGAACACCCGCCTCCAGGTCGAGCATCCGGTGACCGAACTGGTGACCGGCGTCGACCTCGTGGAGTGGCAGTTGCGCGTGGCGGCGGGCGAGCCGCTGCCGGCCCGGCAGGACGAACTGTCGCTCAGCGGGCATGCTTTCGAGGCGCGGCTCTATGCCGAGGACGTGCCGGCGGGGTTCCTGCCTGCCACGGGCCGGCTTTCGACGCTGACGTTCCCCGACGGCGTGCGCGCGGACAGTGGCGTCCGAGCGGGCGACGCGATCAGCCCGCACTACGACCCGATGATCGCCAAGCTGGTGGTGCACGGGGCGACACGAGCGGTGGCGCTGCGCAAGCTGGCGCGCGCGCTCGAGGACACGCAGGTCGCGGGCACCACCACCAATCTCGCCTTTCTCGGCGCGCTGGCCCGCCACGCGGGCTTCGCGGCGGGCGAGGTCGATACGGGGCTGATCGCACGCGACCTCGATGCGCTGGTCGCGGCGCCTGCGCCGGGGCCCGCAACGGTCGCCGAGGCGGCGCTGACGGCGGCCGGGCTCGACGGGCCGGCGGCGCCATTCCAGGGCTTCGCCTTGTGGCAGGCGCCGGTGCGCACGGTGGCGTTGCAGCGCGACGGGACCGAGATCGCCTGTCGGCTGCGCTGTCATGGCCCCGACCACATAGAGCTCGAGGCGGATGGCGCGGCGGCGGTCACGGTCGAGCGGCGCGGTGGCGGCTGGTGGATCGACGGTGCCCCCGCCCGCGGCGCGGCCCGCCACGACGGGCGTGTGACGGTCTTTGCCCACCCCGCGGCGACATTCGACGTGGTCGATCCGCTGGAACGGGCGGCGGCGGCCTCGGGCGCGCCGGTGATCGAGGCCCCGATGCCGGGCCGCGTGGTGCACGTCGCCGTGACCGCGGGCCAGGAGGTGCGCGAGGGCGAACGGCTGGCGGTCCTCGAAGCGATGAAGATGGAACATGCGCTGACCGCGTGGCGCGATGGCGTGGTGGCAGAGGTCCTGGTGGCCGAGGGCGACCAGGTGGAGGCCGGCGCGTCGCTGGTGCGGCTCGAGGACGAGGAGCCGGCCGGGGAGGGCGCGGCATGAGCGGGATCCGCCTGCACCATTGCCCGCAGAGCCGATCCATGCGGACGCTCTGGCTGTTGCACGAACTGGGGGTGGACGCCGAGGTGGTGGTCCATCCCTTCGACCGCTCGTTGCGCGCGCCGGACTACCTGGCGCTGTCGCCCGCGGGGCGGGTCCCGGCGCTCGAGATCGACGGGCGTACGCTCTTCGAGACCGGCGCGATCACGGAATACCTGTGCGAGCGGTTCCCGGACGCCGGGATGGGCTGCGCCCCGGGCGATCCGGCGCGCGCCGACTGGCTCATCTGGCTGCATTTCGCCGAAACCCTGAGCCAGCATTCGGCGGCCCTGACGCAGCAGCACGTGATGCTCTACGAGGACCACATGCGCAGTCCCGTCGTCATGAAGCTCGAGGCCGCGCGGCTGGGCAAATGCTACGCCGCGCTGGAAGCCCGCCTGTCGGAGGGCGCCGGGCGCGACTGGCTGGCGGCGGAGCGGTTCACCGCCGCCGATCTGAGCGTGGCGCAGGCGCTCTACATGGCGCGCCACTTCGCGCCGCTGGACGGGCACGCCCGGCTTGTCGACTGGTATGCCCGGGCGACCGACCGGCCGGCCTTCGCCGCGGCGCTGCCGAAGGACGGCGAGGCGCGGCTTTATGCGCAGGACTTCTACGCGGCATGGCCCATGGACACTGCGGGGACGGCATGAGCGACCGGGTGGAGATCTTCGAGGTCGGCCCACGCGACGGGCTCCAAAACGAGCCGGAGCCGATCCCGGTCGAGGCCAAGGTCGCGCTGGTGGACCTTCTGTCGCGCGCGGGCTTCCGCCGGATCGAGGCGGCGAGCTTCGTCAGCCCGAAATGGGTGCCGCAGATGGCATCCTCGGGCGAGGTCATGGCACGGATCGCGCGCGCCCCGGGGGTCTCCTACGCGGCGCTCACGCCGAACCTGAAGGGCTTCGAGGCGGCGATGGCGGCGGGCGTCGACGAGGTGGCGATCTTCGCCTCGGCCTCGGAGGGCTTCAGCCGCGCGAACCTCAACTGCTCCATCGCCGAGAGCCTCGAGCGGTTCGCGCCGGTGGCCGAGGCGGCGCGGGCGCGGGACGTGCCGGTGCGGGGCTATGTGTCCTGCGTGGTCGAGTGCCCGTTCGACGGTGCCGTGCCGCCCGAACAGACCGCCCACGTGACCGCGGCGCTCAGGGCGCTCGGGGTCTACGAGGTCAGTCTCGGCGACACGATCGGGCAGGGGACGCCCGAGGCGGTGGACGCGATGCTGGCCTCCGTGCTGGACGAGGTGCCGGCGAACGCGCTCGCCGGGCATTTCCACGACACCTCGGGGCGCGCTCTCGAGAACGTGGACGTCGCTCTCGCGCGCGGGCTGCGGGTGTTCGACGCGGCGGTCGGCGGGCTCGGCGGCTGCCCCTATGCGCCCGGGGCCCGCGGTAACGTCGCGACGGAGAAGGTCGCCGCGCACGTGGAGGCGCTGGGTCACGATACAGGACTTGACCGGGCGGTCCTGTCGGAGGCGGCGGCGCTGGCGCGGACCATGCGCGAGGGGCGGCAATGACGCGACCAAAGAGCCGGTGGACGACCTGACGCGGGACAGGACATGCATTGACGACCCCCTCGGATCGGGGGCGCCACACCCGGACCCCCGGGAATTTTTGAACCAGGAAGAAGGGCCGCATCATTATTCGAGACGCGGCTTCAGGCGAACGCGTGATTACGCCGGGAAGGAATTGAAATGAGTGACGAATTGATTCGAACGGAGATCGACGCCCGGGGCGTGGCGCGGCTGACGCTGGCGCGCGGGGCCAAGCACAACGCGCTTTCGGCCGAGATGATGAGCCAGTTGCAGGCGGCGGCCGAGGGACTGGCCGCGGATCCGGCCGTGCGCGTGGTGGTTCTGGCGGCCGAGGGGCCGACGTTCTGCGCCGGGGGCGACCTGCGCTGGATGCAGGCGCAGCGCGAGATGGATACCGCGACCCGGCGGACCGAGAGTGCGCGGATCGCGCACGTGCTGGGCGCGCTGGCCGCGCTGCCGCAGCCGTTGATCGGACGGGTTCAGGGCAATGCCTTCGGGGGCGGGGTGGGCCTTGCCTGTGTCTGCGACGTGACGCTGGCGGTCGAGGGCGTGCGTCTTGGCATGACCGAGACGCGGCTGGGACTGATCCCGGCCAATATCGGTCCCTACGTGATCGCGCGGATGGGTGCGGCGCGGGCGCGCGAGGTGTTCATGTCGGGGCGGGTGTTCTGCGCCGACGAGGCGGTGCGGCTGGGCGTGCTGACGCGGATTCTGCCGGTCGAGGAACTGGACTGTGCCGTCGAGGCCGAGGTCGCGCCCTATCTGTCCTGCGCGCCGGGCGCGGTGGCCGACGCCAAGCGCTTGCTCGGGGACCTCGCGGGCCGGGTCAGGGAAGAGGACGTGGCCCACGCCATCGACGCGCTTGCCGCACGATGGGAGACGGCCGAGGCCGAAGAGGGGCTCGCGGCCTTCTTCGACAAGCGCGCGCCGCGCTGGGCCGGTTGAGCGCGACCGGCGTCCGACGGAGGTGCTTGGGTCGTGGCGTGCCCGGCTTGAACCCGAGGGCGTTGGCCGCGTCTTACGCGTGGCGTCTGCGGCGTCTGCGACGTCCGGTGCGACAGGGGTGTGATCCCTGGCCTTATGCGCCCGGTGAGCGATATCGCGGGGACTTTACGCTGGTCACGGCGCGCGCTTCCGGCCTCGCGCGTCGCTGCGACGCCGGTCGCGACCTGTCCGCTCGGATAGGCGCGGCTATCCACCGGGGCGCCGGGCGTATCCCAGCGCGTGCAGATGCCGCACCGTGCCGGGCGGTAGGGTTCCAGGGACAGGCCTGCTGCTCGCCGGGTCTGTCCCCGAGGCGACGACGGTCCTGTACGGCCAGTGGCCGTGTGCCGCATCCCACCCCGCATGAACGGGGCCAGTCCGTCGCCTCGCGTGTGCCCATCGGCCGCCGATGCCCGCGTTTGCCTCTCCGGGGCGCGGGTGACCGGCCATCCCGCCGCGGCCCGGACAGCGCCCCTGACGTCCGGGCCGCATGGCGGGCGCTTCCCGCGAGCGCGCCGGACCTGCGATGCCTGCGTCGCACTCGACGCGCTCGTCTTCGTTCCGGGATTCACCCGACGGGACGTCGCGCCGCGCCGTTACCTGCCTTGCCCCGCATGACCTCCCGGTCCGGTCTGCCTGCTGTCCGGGCAGGGGCGGTCCCGTGCGACCATCCGGCGCGGCGCTTCGGTTGACCCGGACCGGGGCCGGGGATAGATGACGAACAAGTCGACATCGCCACGTGACGCCGCCCCGGGGTGCATTGCGCGCCGCCTGCGGCAGAAGGAGCCGAAACCCCGTGGAAGATATGCTTCGGGAATACCTCCCCATCCTCGTTTTCCTGGCCATCGCCATCGCGCTCGGCCTCGTTCTCATCCTTGCTGCCGTGGTGCTGGCCGTGCGGCGGCCCGACCCCGAGAAGGTGTCGGCCTACGAGTGCGGCTTCAACGCCTTCGACGACGCGCGGATGAAGTTCGACGTGCGGTTCTACCTCGTGTCGATTCTGTTCATCATCTTCGACCTCGAGATCGCGTTCCTGTTCCCGTGGGCCGTGGGCTTCCAGCACCTCAGCGAGTTCGCGTTCTGGTCGATGATGGTATTTCTCGGCGTGCTGACGATCGGCTTCGCCTACGAATGGAAGAAGGGGGCACTCGAATGGGAGTGATGACTGGGGCGAACACCGCCGGTCCCGACCGCGAGGTGGCCACGCAGAATCTCAATCGTGAGCTCACCGACAAGGGCTTCCTGCTGACCTCGACCGAGGACATCATCAACTGGGCGCGCACCGGCTCGCTGCACTGGATGACCTTCGGCCTGGCCTGCTGCGCCGTCGAGATGATGCACACCTCGATGCCGCGTTACGATGCAGAGCGGTTCGGCGTCGCGCCGCGCGCCTCTCCGCGCCAGGCGGACCTGATGATCGTCGCGGGCACGCTGACCAACAAGATGGCGCCGGCGCTGCGCAAGGTCTACGACCAGATGCCCGAGCCGCGTTACGTGATCTCGATGGGCTCGTGCGCCAACGGCGGCGGCTACTACCACTACAGCTATTCGGTGGTGCGTGGCTGCGACCGCGTGGTGCCGGTGGACGTCTACGTTCCGGGCTGCCCGCCGACTGCGGAGGCGCTGCTCTACGGCATCCTCGCGCTGCAGCGGAAGATCCGCCGCACCGGCACGCTGACCCGCTGAGGAGACCGAGGCCATGAGCACAGCCCTGAAAGAGCTAGGCGGCTTCATCGAAGCCAAGCGTCCCGACTGCGTGATCTCGTGGGAAGTGGAGCGCGGCGAGCTGACCGTGTCGGTCGCGCCGTCGAACATCCGCGGCCTGGTCGAGTTCCTCAAGACCGAGCCCACCTGCCGGTTCACGTCGCTCGTGGACATCACGGCGGTCGACTGGCCGCAGCGGGCCCGGCGCTTCGACGTGGTCTACCACTTCCTGTCGATGCACCAGAACCACCGCATCCGGCTGCGCGTGCCGATCCGCGAGGACGACACCGTGCCCTCGATCACCGGCGTGCATCCCTCGGCTAACTGGTTCGAGCGCGAGGTCTTCGACATGTTCGGGATCCTGTTCACCGGGCATCCCGACCTGCGCCGCATCCTCACCGATTACGGCTTCCGCGGGCACCCGCTGCGCAAGGACTTCCCGACCACCGGCTACACCGAGGTCCGCTACGACGAGGCGCAGAAGCGCGTGGTCTACGAGCCCGTGAGCCTGGTGCAGGAATACCGCCAGTTCGACTTCATGAGCCCGTGGGAAAGCGCCGAATACGTGCTTCCCGGCGACGAGAAGTCCGAAGAGGGCGCGAAGTGATCCCGGCCCGCGACGTCCGCCCGGCGACGACCGGCGGCGCGCAGGCCCAAGTCCCACACATGGGGAGGCTGACGACATGATGGACGGCTCCAACCAGTTCGGCGACGTCGAAACCGGCGAACAGAAGATCCGGAACTTTAACATCAACTTCGGCCCCCAGCACCCGGCCGCGCACGGCGTGCTGCGACTGGTGCTCGAACTCGACGGCGAGATCGTCGAGCGGTGCGACCCGCATATCGGCCTGCTGCATCGCGGCACCGAGAAGCTGATGGAAAGCCGCACCTACCTGCAGAACCTGCCGTATTTCGACCGGCTCGACTATGTCGGCACCATGAACCAGGAGCACGCCTGGTGTCTCGTCATCGAGAAGCTGACGGACACGCCGGTGCCGCGCCGCGCGCAGCTGATCCGCGTGCTCTACTGCGAAATCGGGCGCATCCTGAACCACCTGCTGAACGTGACCACGCAGGCCATGGACGTGGGCGCGCTGACGCCGCCGCTCTGGGGCTTCGAAGAGCGCGAGAAGCTGATGATCTTCTACGAGCGCGCATCGGGCGCGCGGCTTCACGCCGCGTATTTCCGCCCCGGCGGCGTGCACCAGGATCTCCCGCCCGAGCTGATCGACGACATCGACGAGTGGTCGCGGGCCTTCCCGAAGGTGCTCGACGACATCGACGAGCTCCTGACCGAGAACCGCATCTTCAAGCAGCGCAACGCCGATGTCGGCGTCGTGACGCAGGAAGAGGCGCAGGAATGGGGCTTCTCGGGCGTCATGGTGCGCGGCTCGGGCATGGCGTGGGACCTGCGGCGCGCGCAGCCCTACGAGTGCTACGACGAGTTCGACTTCAAGATCCCCGTTGGCAAGAACGGCGACTGCTACGACCGCTACCTCATCCGCATGGAAGAGATGCGCCAATCGATCCACATCATGCAGCAGGCCTGCGAAAAGCTGCGCCAGCCCGAGAACCAGGGCGATATCCTCGCCCGCGGCAAGGTCACGCCGCCGAAGCGCGGTGCGATGAAGACCTCGATGGAGGCGCTCATCCACCACTTCAAGCTGTATACCGAGGGCTTCCACGTTCCCGAGGGCGAGGTCTACTGCGCCGTCGAGGCGCCCAAGGGCGAGTTCGGCGTCTACCTCGTGGCAGACGGCACCAACAAGCCCTACCGCGCGAAGCTGCGGGCGCCGGGCTACCTGCACCTGCAGGCGATGGATCACGTCACCAAGAAGCACCAGCTCGCCGACGTGGCCGCCATCCTCGGGTCCATGGACATCGTGTTCGGCGAAGTCGACCGCTGAACCGCGCCCCCGGGCGCACCGCACGAAGAAGAAGAACTGGGGACAGACCATGATCCGCGCCATCCGACGCCCGACCATCCTCGGCCGCGCCGCCGCACCCGTCGCGCTTGCCGCCCTGGTGGCGGGCTGCACCATGCCGCCCGACGGCACCAACGAGCAGGACATCGCGGCCTACGATTCCGCCCTGGCCTCGATCGGCTGCAACCTGCGGACCGAGGGCGACTACCAGGCGATGGAATTGCAGACCGGCCTGACCCGCCAGCAGCTCGCCGACATGTCGGCCTACAAGGTCGAGACCGACGCCGTGCGGCGGCTCGAAGGCGGCGGATTCCGGCTCGTGGTGGGCCCTTGCGCGCCCGCGGCGCCCGCGCCGGCTGACGCGGCCCCGGCCGAGGCCGAAGCGGACAGCGCGGCCTGATGCGCGGTGCGCGTCGCACTCTTCCGGCCCCGGCGGCCGCCGTCCTCGAGACGGCGACGCCTCGGTGCAGGAAGAGGTGGGGCGTAGCGACATGCGCACGGTCGCGGTGCTCGTGGCAGAAGGCCACGAAAGCGTGCCCGCCTCCGGCGCCAATGCCGTCTTCGGACTGCGCGGCGACGCCGGCATCTACATGTGTTTCCTGGCCGACACGCCGGAGCTCCAGTCCGAGCGCCAGGCCAGGATACTCGCGGTCCTGTCTGGCGATGCCGAGGATCGCGAAGTTCCGAACATCCCTCTGGTCTGCGTGCTGACCGAATAGGACCCGACATGCTGAGACGACTGCACCACGAACAACCGCCGAGCTTCGAGTTCACCCCCGCCAACCGCGAGTGGGCCGAAGCGCAGATCACCAAGTTTCCCGAGGGCCGTCAGGCCAGCGCGATCATTCCGCTTCTGTGGCGCGCACAGGAGCAGGAAGGCTGGCTGACCCGCCCCGCGATCGAGCACGTCGCCGAGATGCTGGGCATGGCCTACATGCGGGCGCTCGAAGTGGCGACGTTCTACTTCATGTTCCAGCTCGAGCCCGTGGGCGACGTCGCGCACGTGCAGGTCTGCGGCACCACGTCGTGCATGATCTGCGGCGCCGAGGACCTCATGGAGGTCTGCAAGGAGAAGATCGCGGCGAAGCCGTTCGAACGCTCCGCCGACGGCAAGTTCTCCTGGGAAGAGGTCGAATGCCTCGGCGCCTGCGCCAACGCGCCGATGGCGCAGATCGGCAAGGATTACTACGAGGACCTCACCAAGGAACGGTTCGCGGAGATTCTCGATGAACTGGCCGCCGGCAAGGTGCCGACTCCGGGCTCGCAGATCGGCCGCTTCGCCTCCGAGCCCGCGGGCGGGATCACCAGCCTCGAGACCACGAAGGGCGACCGCACCGAGCACAACGCCTCGGTCGCGCTCGCGCTCGAGATCGGCGACACTGTCAAGCGCATCGACGGCACCGAGGTGCCTCTCAAGGCGCCGTGGCGCGACTTCTCGCACAGCAAGGGCGATGCCGACCCCGATCCCGATGGCCCCGTGCTGGCGGGCGATCATCCCGTGGACGAGACCGGCGCGGACAAGCGCGCGGCCCCGGTCGAGGGCGAGGGGCATCCCGAGACCTTCGAGCCGGCCGAGGAAGCAACCCCCGGCAGCAAGCCGCAACTGATGGATCAGCCGCGTGACGGCGGGGCCGACGACCTCAAGAAGATCAAGGGGATCGGTCCCAAGATCGAGGAGCTGTGCCACAGCCTCGGCATCTTCCACTACGACCAGATCGCGTCGTGGACCGACGAGGAAGTGGCGTGGGTCGATTCGAACCTCGAAGGGTTCAAGGGGCGGGTCAGCCGGGACGAGTGGGTTCCGCAGGCTCGCGAGCTGAGCGGAAAGGGCTGAGACACGCGCCCCGCCGTCGTGAAACGAGACGCTGACACGGTCCCGTGCTACATAGGGATCCGGGTCCAAGTCACTGCGACGGCACGGAGAGGGAGAGAACCATGAACACACAGAGCCGCATGTCCTGTCAGACGGGATGCTGGGGGCTGGCCGCGGGCGTCGCGCTCGTGGCCTTCGTCCTGATGCTCGTGGTCGGCCAGTATGGCATCATCGGCGCCGCGTTCCTCGCGGCCGTGGCCTTCGTGGTGCTGGGCTTTCTCTTCAGCATGATTTTCTGCACGCCGCTGACCAAGCCGGGCGAGGCGCCCGGACCGGGCGTGCAGGCCCGCACGTCGCGGCCCGGTGCGACCGGTGCCGCGCCGGGAACGGCCGGCGTGACCGCGGGCAGCGCGGGCGCAACGCAGGCCGCACCTTCGGCCACGGCCGGCACCGCCGCCACGGCGCCCTCGGGGGACAAGCCGGATGCCGACAAGACCGACGCCTCCGCCGACACCCAACCGCCCGCCTCGGGCGCGGCGGCGCGCGATGAAACCGGCGTGGGCCCGGCCGACACGCCCCCGGCACCGGGCGCGGCGGTGGCCGATGCCGACGCCGAGACCGGCGCGATGGTGAAGCCGTCGAAGGCTCTTCCCGGCCAGCAGGAGCTGTCCGAGCGCAAGGGCAGCTGGCGCTACGAGGGCAACGACACCACCTCGTCCGCCGCAGGCGGCGCCACCAACGGCAGCGCGGGGAGCAAGCCCACCACCATGTCGGGCCCGCGCGAGGGCGGCGCCGACGACCTCAAGAAGATCAAGGGCATCGGCCCCAAGCTCGAGGACCTGTGCCACAGCCTCGGGATCTACCATTTCGACCAGATCGCTTCGTGGACCGACGCCGAAGTGGCGTGGGTCGACGATAACCTCGAGGGCTTCAAGGGCCGCGTGACCCGCGACGAGTGGGTGGCGCAGGCACGTGACCTGTCGGGCGGCGGCACGAACTGAGACGACCGGACGACGGCATGACGCGGGACGAACAGGGCAGGCGGGGGCGTACGATCGCGCTCATCATCGCGGGCACCGGCCTGTTCTGGATCGCCGCCACCGCGCTCGGGGCGTATCTGGGGCTGACGCAGCGGACCCGGGCGCTTTTCGACCTCGCGGCCCTCGCAGGCTTCGGGTTCGCGATATACATGCTGATTGACCTCTGGCGTGCGCGCCGGAAAGACGAGGACTGAGACCCATGCTCAAGGACGAAGACCGCATCTTCACCAACCTCTACGGGATGCACGACCGCACGCTCGCGGGCGCCAAGATGCGCGGGCACTGGGACGGCACCGGGGACATCATCAAGCGGGGCCGCGACGCCATCGTCGACGAGATGAAGAAGTCCGGCCTGCGCGGCCGTGGCGGCGCGGGCTTCCCCACCGGGATGAAGTGGTCCTTCATGCCCAAGGAATCCGACGGTCGGCCCGCATATCTCGTGGTCAACGCCGACGAATCCGAGCCGGGCACCTGCAAGGACCGCGAGATCATGCGTCACGACCCGCACACGCTGGTCGAGGGCTGCCTGATCGCGTCCTTCGCGATGAACGCGCACGCCTGCTACATCTACATCCGCGGCGAATACATCCGCGAGCGCGAGGCCCTGCAGGCGGCCATCGACGAGGCCTACGAGGACGGGCTCGTGGGCCGCAACGCCGCCGGATCGGGCTGGGATTTCGACATCTACCTGACCCACGGCGCGGGCGCCTACATCTGCGGCGAGGAAACCGCCCTGATCGAGAGCCTCGAGGGCAAGAAGGGCATGCCGCGCATGAAGCCGCCGTTCCCGGCGGGCGCGGGCCTCTACGGCTGCCCGACCACCGTGAACAACGTCGAGTCGATCGCCGTGGTGCCGACCATCCTGCGGCGCGGCGCCGACTGGTTCTCGTCCTTCGGCCGTCCGAACAACGCGGGCACCAAGGTGTTCGCCGTCTCGGGCCACGTGAACAATCCGTGCGTGGTCGAAGAGGCTATGTCGATCTCGTTCGAGGAACTGATCGACCGGCACTGCGGCGGTGTCCGCGGCGGCTGGGACAACCTCAAGGCGGTGATCCCCGGCGGGTCGTCGGTGCCCTGCATCCGTGGCGAGAACATGCGCGATGCGATCATGGACTTCGACTGGCTGAAGGAACAGCGGTCGGGCCTCGGGACGGCGGCCGTGATCGTGATGGACAAGGACACCGACATCATCAAGGCGATCTGGCGCCTGTCGAAGTTCTACAAGCACGAAAGCTGCGGCCAGTGCACGCCCTGCCGCGAAGGCGCGGGCTGGATGATGCGCGTGATGGACCGCCTCGTGCGCGGCGACGCGGAGGTCGAGGAAATCGACATGCTGCTCGACGTCACCAAGCAGGTCGAAGGCCACACCATCTGCGCGCTGGGCGATGCGGCCGCTTGGCCGATCCAGGGTCTGATCCGCAACTTCCGCGACGAGATCGAGGACCGCATCAAGCACAAGCGCGGGCCCATCGCGGCGGAATAACGCGGCGCTTTCTTCATCTTTCGAGAAACGCCCCCGCAGGATCGGCCTGCGGGGGCGTTTTGCTTTTCCAGCCCCGGGCGCGGGACAAGGCCGAGGGCCGTCGCGCTGGCGAAGGTCCGCCCCCAAGACGCGGCGATTTGGTCGACGAGAGGACCCAGCCTGGATCAAGTCCGGATGTGACATCGACAGATGGAGAGGGCCTCCGGCAAGGATCGTCGTATCGCGAGGCCGGTCGATAGCGCGGCTTTCACCGGGCGACCGGTCACCGCGGAGTCGCTCCGAGCATTCCTTTCTCCGCAGGCGCCGCACGTCACACGGGCGCATCCCCGGAACGCGAGAGCCGCACACCTATGTCCAAGCGTCAGCAAGCCCTGTTCATCTTCCTCGTATGGCTCTGCGTCTATCCGGGCGTGGTGCTGCTGGCGGCGCTGGTCGGATGGCTCTTTCCCGATGCACCGGTCTGGCTGCGGATCCTGCTTTCGACCGGTGTGACGGTGCCCTGCGTTTCGCTTGTGGTCCTGCCGTGGGTGAATAAGGTCGTCGCCAAGGCGCAAGGACAGAGCGTCGCCGAGCTCAAGCGCGCGCAGGCCAAGGCGGCCGAGCGCGCCGAGAGCTGACGGCGGGCGACCGCGCCGGACGGGCGCAGCGCGAGGGGCAGAGCAGCATGAAGGACGAAAAACAGGGCGGCATTCGCGCCCGGCTGGGGCTGGAAAACCCTTTCGACACCTACGACCACGACCCGGCGCGGGTGGATCGGCAGGGCTGGAACTCGACCCACCAGTTCTTCGACGTGGCCCTGACGCAGGCGAAGCCCGGCCTTGTGATCGAGCTGGGCGTCTGGAAGGGCATGTCCTCGATCCACATGGCCGAGCGCATGGATGCCCACGGCCTCGACGGCGAGATCCTGTCGATCGACACCTGGCTCGGCTCCTCGGCGCACTTGTCCTCGGCCGGGCGCCGGGCCGAGCTGTCGCCGGTGGACGGCTACCCGTCGGTCTACCGGACGTTTCTCGCCAACGTGCACGACGCGGGGCAGCAGGGCCGGATCGTTCCGCTGCCGATGGACGGGAATTCGGCCGCCTATGCGCTGACCCGGCTGAAGGTCACCGCCGAGGTCATCCACATCGACGCCAGCCACGAATACGAAAGCTGCCTCGCCGACCTGCGAAACTTCTGGCCGCTGCTGGCGCCGAAAGGCATCCTGATCGCCGATGATTACGGCACCTGGCCGGGTGTGACCCGTGCCGTCTGCCAGTTTGCGGCCGAGGTCGACCGGCCGCTCTTCACCTCGATGGGCAAGGCGCTTCTGCCGAAGGACCCCGGACTCGGGTTCGAACTCAAGGTAACGAAGGCCCGCCGCTACAAGCGCGGGGGAAAATAAGCGCTTGCGGGCGGGGGGCTGGACCGCATCGCGCGGCTCGGGCTACACGGGCGTCGGCGCCTGCGCGCGCCGCACCATCCAGACTCCGGAGGACAGATGCGCCTTATCCTGACGATCCTGACGGCGAGCCTCGCGCTCGCAGGGTGCACCGAGACGTCGAAGCGCATCCGCTTCGAAGGAGAGTTCTACCGGTCCAACGCCAGCGCTCCGCGGAGCGACCGTCACAATTTCGTCGTGACGTCCGGGCCACTCTCGCGCGGGATCGAGGGCGCGAGACAGGCCGCACTCTACGAGGGAACGCGGCACTGCATGACCTATTACGGCACCTCCAAGATCGACTGGGCGGTGCATCCGACGCAGGATCCGGCGCAGGCACTGACCATCGACGGTGACCGGATCGTGGTGCAGGGACGCTGCGTCGAGTGGCCCGAGCCCGGGGGGCCGGCCACGCGTTGACGCGACGCGGGATCGTGAACGCTCCCGGTGCGTTGGGTTATTGCATGACCGAAGGGGCGACGCCCATTTCTGCCGTGCATCGCGCTGCCCGTAGGGCATCCCCACGCGCGACCTGACCCGAAGGAGACACCCGATGCGCCGCTCCGCTGCAGCCGCTGCCTGCACCCTCGTTCTCGCGCTCATGGCGCCGTTTGCCCAAGCGCAGGGCAAGCCGCCGCTTCGCGAGGTCGACAAGATCGACAACAGCCTGATGATGGTCGCAATCGCCGACGATCTGCGTAAAAGCTGCGATAATATCGACGCCCGGATGATCCGTGCGCTGGCCTATCTTCAGCAGTTGAAGGGCGAGGCTCGCGACCTCGGCTACAGCAGCGACGAGATCGACGCTTACGTGTCATCCGACGACGAAAAGGACCGGATGGAGCGCAAGGCGAATGCCTGGCTCGAGGGCCAGGGCGTGCAGAGGAGCGACAAGAGCGCCTATTGCACCTTCGGGCAACAGGAAATAGCGAAGGGGAGCCAGATCGGCGTCCTGCTCAGAGCAAGGTGAGACGAGTCCATGTCCGACCTCCGCAAAATCAACATCGACGGCACCGAGTACGAGGTGGATGGTTCGATGACCATCCTTCAGGCGTGCGAGAGCGCGGCCGGCACGCAGATCCCCAGGTTCTGCTACCACGAGCGGCTGTCGATCGCGGGGAACTGCCGGATGTGCCTCGTCGAGGTCGTGGGCGGTCCGCCCAAGCCCGCCGCTTCCTGCGCCATGCAGATCAAGGATTTGCGTCCCGGCAAGAACGGTGAGCCGCCGGAGGTCAAGACCAACTCGCCCATGGTAAAGAAGGCCCGCGAGGGGGTGATGGAGTTCCTGCTCATCAACCACCCGCTGGACTGCCCGATCTGCGACCAGGGCGGCGAATGCGACCTGCAGGACCAGGCCATGGCCTTCGGCGTGGATTTCTCGCGGTACCGCGAACCCAAGCGCGCCGTGTCGAACATGGACCTCGGCCCGCTCGTGGGCACTCACATGACGCGCTGCATCTCGTGCACGCGCTGCGTCCGCTTCATCACCGAGGTCGCGGGCATGCCCGAGCTCGGCCAGACCGGCCGCGGCGAGGATGCCGAGATCACCGCCTATCTCGGCCAGACGCTCGAATCGGAGATGCAGGGCAACATCATCGACCTGTGCCCGGTGGGCGCGCTTACGTCGAAGCCCTACGCCTTCACAGCCCGCCCATGGGAGCTGTCGAAGACCGAGACCATCGACGTGATGGACGCGCTCGGCTCGTCGATCCGCGTGGACGCCAAGGGCCGTGAAGTGATGCGGATCATGCCGCGCAATCACGACGGCACCAACGAGGAATGGATCAGCGACAAGACCCGTTTCGTCTGGGACGGCCTCAAGCGTCAGCGTCTCGATCGCCCTTACGTGCGCGAGAACGGCCGCCTGCGCGCCGCGACCTGGCCCGAGGCGCTCGGCAAGGCCTCGGACGCCCTGAAGGGCGCGAAGAAGCCCGTCGGACTGGTCGGCGATCTTGCCTCGGTCGAGGCGACCTTCGCGCTCAAGCAGCTGATCGAGAGCCTCGGCGGCACGACCGAGTGCCGCACCGACGGCGCGAAGCTGCCCGCCGGAAACCGCTCGGCCTATGTCGGAACTTGCGCGGTCGAGGATATCGACGACGCGGACATGGTGATGATCATCGGCGCCAACCCGCGGACCGAAGCCCCGGTGCTGAACGCCCGCATCCGCAAGGCATGGGCGAGGGGCGCCGATATCGGCCTGATCGGCGAGCCGGTCGACCTGACCTACGACTATCACCACGCCGGCACCGGCCGCGACGCGCTGGCCGAGATGGTCAAGAAGGGCGTCTCCAAGGAGACCCGCGAGAACAAGCGCCTGGTGGTGCTCGTCGGGCAGGGCGCCCTCACCGGTGACGACGGGGCGGCCGTTCTCGCCGCGGCGCAGGCCTTCGCGGATGGTGCCGACGCCAAGTTTTTCGTGCTGCACACCGCCGCGAGCCGCGTTGGCGCGCTCGACGTTGGCGCGGTGACCGAGGGCGGTCTGCCGGCGGCGATGGACGGCGCGGACGTGGTCTACAACCTCGGCGCGGACGAGATCGACGTCGAGCCGGGCGCTTTCGTGATCTACCAGGGCAGCCATGGCGACCGCGGCGCGCATCGCGCCGACGTCATCCTGCCGGGCGCCGCTTATACCGAGGAGCAGGGCGTCTTCGTCAACACCGAGGGCCGCCCTCAGATGGCGCTCCGCGCGGGCTTCGCCCCCGGCGAGGCCAAGGAGAACTGGGCCATCCTCCGGGCGCTGTCGGCCGAGTGCGGCAAGCAGCTGCCCTTCGACAGCATCGGACAGCTGCGCGCGAAACTGGTCGAGGCCGTGCCGCACATGGAGGCGCTCGATCGCGTGCCGGACAACGGCTGGACGGTCGAGCCCGAGGGAAAGATGGGCTCGGGCGACTTCGGTACGCCGATCCGGGACTTCTACCTGACCAACCCGATTGCCCGCGCGAGCGAACTGATGGCCGAGCTGTCGGCGAACGCCAAGGCCCGGTCCGAGGCGAAGATCGCCGCGGAGTGATCCGGGTGGTCCTGCGTGCCGGGATCATCGCCGCGGCAAGTCTCGCCCTCGCCGGATGCGGGGGCGAGTCGCAGCCGGATCGGGATAAAATCCCGTTCGATCCGGTTTACGAGGGCGTGGAGACGTCGCTGCTCGACGGCGACCTTGTTCAGTTCCACGTCTCCATGCGCGGGGCGCGTGACAATGCCGATCTGGCGGACTATGCCGACTGTGCCGCGGCGCAGTATGCACTGATCCGGGGTTACGGTTTCGCGCGGCATTTGCGCACAAATGTCGATGAAATGGGTGGTCTCTGGACCGCAGATGCGGTTTACACCATCTCGGCAGCCCTGCCGCGCGGGCTCAAGACCATTGACGCCGAAGTCGAGGTCGCGACATGCGCGGAGAATGGAATACCGACGGTGTGAGGGACATCCATGTCTGACTTTCTGGCAACCTCCGGCGGAACGGCCCTGATCATCGTGGCCCAGTGCCTCGCCATGATCTCGTTCGTCATGGTGTCGCTTCTGTTCCTCGTCTACGGCGACCGGAAAATCTGGGCCGCGGTGCAGATGCGCCGGGGCCCGAACGTCGTCGGCGTCTACGGCCTGCTCCAGACCGTCGCGGACGCGGTGAAGTACATCTTCAAGGAAGTGGTGGTGCCGGCCGGGTCCGACCGGACCGTCTTCATCATGGCGCCGCTGACGTCGTTCGTGCTGGCAGTGCTGGCCTGGGCGGTGATCCCGTTCAACGACAGCTGGGTGCTGTCGGACATCAACGTGGCCATCCTCTACGTCTTCGCCGTCTCCTCGCTCGAGGTCTACGGCGTTATCATGGGCGGCTGGGCGTCGAACTCGAAGTACCCGTTTCTCGGGTCGCTGCGCTCGGCGGCGCAGATGATCTCGTACGAGGTCTCGCTCGGCCTCATCATCATCGGGGTCATCATCTCGACCGGCTCGATGAACTTCGGCGACATCGTGGGCGCCCAGGATACCGGATGGCACTTCTTCGGCTGGTACTGGCTGCCGCACTTCCCGATGGTGTTCCTGTTCTTCATCTCGGCTCTGGCCGAGACGAACCGCCCGCCCTTCGACCTGCCCGAGGCCGAATCGGAACTCGTGGCCGGTTACCAGGTGGAATATTCCTCGACGCCTTTCCTGCTTTTCATGGCCGGCGAATACATCGCGATCTTCCTGATGTGCGCGCTGACCACGCTGCTGTTCTTCGGCGGCTGGCTGTCGCCGATCCCGGGCCTGCCCGACGGCGCGCTGTGGATGGTCGCGAAGATGGCGTTCTTCTTCTTCCTCTTCGCGATGGTGAAGGCGATCACGCCGCGCTACCGCTATGACCAGCTGATGCGCCTGGGCTGGAAGGTCTTCCTGCCGTTCAGCCTGGTGTGGGTGGTCTTCGTGGCCTTCGCGACCCGCTACGAATGGTTCTGGGGCATCTTCGCCCGCTTCGGAACGGGAAGCTGACATGACCGGCCGAGGCGGACATCTGCCCGGGCGGAGCGACAGCGCCGCGCCCCTGCCGGGCAGGGGCGGCGCCATGGGACAGGGCAGGGCGGGGCAAACCGCACCGGCCACGCCCCGAATCGGGGCGAGGGACGACCAAGACACGGGTCTGGCGGCGACCGAAACCGCCATGACCGAGGAGGCGCGCCACTGCGCGACCCAGGACAAACCGGAGGACGTCTGACATGGCGACCATGGATTACACCCGCGCCGCCAAGTACTTCCTGCTTCAGGATTTCTGGAAGGGGATGAAGCTTGGCGTGAAGTACTTCTTCGGCCCCAAGGCGACGGTGAACTACCCGCACGAGAAGGGCCCTCTGAGCCCACGCTTCCGCGGCGAACACGCCCTGCGCCGCTACCCGAACGGCGAAGAGCGCTGCATCGCGTGCAAGCTCTGCGAGGCGATCTGCCCGGCACAGGCGATCACCATCGACGCAGAGCCGCGCGACGACGGCAGCCGCCGCACCACGCGCTACGACATCGACATGACGAAGTGCATCTACTGCGGCTTCTGCCAGGAGGCGTGCCCGGTCGACGCGATCGTCGAGGGGCCGAACTTCGAATTTTCCGCCGAGACCCGGGAAGAGCTCTACTACGACAAGGCGAAGCTCCTGGAGAACGGCGACCGCTGGGAGGCGGAGATCGCCCGCAACCTCGAGATCGACGCGCCCTACAGATGAGCGACGCCGTCCTCAAGGAGCTTCTGGCCGAGGTGCGTATGATGCGCGAAGAGATGTCCGAGATGCGCGAGGACTTCGACATGGCGCACCAGAAGATCGACGGGCTGTCGGTGCTGCTGAGCCTGCTGGCCGGCGCCACCGTGGAGACCGAGCGCGACCGGCTGGACGAGATGATGGACGAGATCGGGGAAGACAACCCGCAATGAGTTCCAAGACCCCCTTCGAGCTCTTCATGGAGCAGGCGCAGGAGATGGCGCGGGCGTTCAACCCGGCCATGGAAAACTTCGATCCGCGTGGCTTCGAGAAGATGTGGCCGACGATGCCGAAGGACGCCATGGAGATGTGGTTCGGCAAGGGCATCTCGAAGGACGGTCTCGACTCCAAGACGCGTTTGCTGCTGACGCTCGCGGGCCTGACCATGCAAGGCGCGCAGGCGGACACACAGGTCCGCATGACCGTGCGCCACCTGATCGAGGCGGGCGCGACCAAGGACGAGATCGCCGAGACCATCGCCCAGATGTCGATGTTCGCCGGCATTCCCGCGATGACGCGCGCGATGGAACTCGCGCGCGAAGTCATGAACGACGACACAAAGGACGAGGGACAATGAGCGCGTTCGCCTTCTACCTCTTCGCGATCAGCTGCCTGACCGGCGGGCTGTTCACCGTCATCAGCCGCCACCCGGTCCACTCGGTCCTCTGGCTGATCCTGGCCTTCCTGTCGGCGGCGGGGCTCTTCGTGCTCCTCGGTGCCGAGTTCGTGGCGATGCTGCTGGTGATCGTCTACGTCGGCGCCGTGGCGGTGCTGTTCCTCTTCGTGGTGATGATGCTCGACGTCGACTTCGCCGAGCTGAAGGCCGAGATGGCGCGGTTCCTGCCGCTGGCCTTGCTGATCGGCATCATCATCATGATGCAGTTCGCCGTGGCCTACGGCGCCTGGGAAAGCGCCGAGACCGCCGAGGCGGCCATTGCCCAGCCGATGACGCTCGACGTGAACAACACCGAGGCGCTGAGCATGATCCTTTACGATCGCTATGCGCTGCTGTTCCAGCTTGCCGGCCTGATCCTCCTCGTGGCGATGATCGGTGCGATCGTTCTGACCCTGCGCCACCGCAGCGACGTGAAGCGGCAGGACATCCTCGCGCAGATGTATCGCGATCCGAAGACCGCGATGGAGCTGCGCGACGTCAAGCCGGGGCAGGGCCTCTGATGCTTTCAGCGCTCCTGCACGGGCATGCCGCGGCCGGGCTGCCGGCCTGGGCGGTGCTGGGCGGGGGCGCCTTTCTCTGGATCGTCAAGGCGCTCATCGGCGTGCGCCTCTGGCGGTGGGTCCGGACCTCGCGCCGCGTCCGCTAGGACAGCGCGGCCCGGACCTTAAACCGACGGCGCGGCAAGAGGCTGCGTCGCCAACTGCAGGCGGCCCGCGCCGGGGCCGCAAGATGGGCAAGGAAAGGCCTCGTCATGTCGCGCAACACTCTCATCATCGTCGCCGTAATCGTCGTGATCCTGATCGTGGGCGGCTTCGTCAGCCTCTGATCCGGCGACACGCATCGACAAAGCGCCGCGCCCTCGGGCGCGCGCGTTGCAAATGCCCGCCGCGGGGGCTAAGCCGCGAACAAAGAACGCGGGCGCCGCGGTGCGGCATCGACCCGCTCGGAACGAAAACCGCGAGGGACGACGGATGATCGGGATCGAACATTACCTCACGGTGGCGGCGGCGCTTTTCGTCATCGGCATCTTCGGGCTCTTCCTCAACCGCAAGAACGTCATCATCCTGTTGATGTCGATCGAGCTCATGCTCCTTGCGGTGAACATCAACCTCGTCGCGTTCTCGGCCCACCTGGGCGACCTCGTGGGGCAGGTCTTCACGCTCTTCGTGCTGACGGTGGCGGCGGCGGAGGCGGCCATCGGCCTCGCCATCCTCGTCTGCTTCTTCCGCAACCGCGGCACCATCGCCGTGGAAGACATCAACGTGATGAAAGGCTGAGGTCATGGAGAGCATTATCCTCTTCGCGCCGCTGATCGGCGCCCTGATCGCGGGCTTCGGCTGGAAGGCCACGGGCATCCGCGGTGCCCAGTGGATCACCACGGGCCTGCTGTTCGTGGCATGCTTCTTCTCGTGGATCGTGTTCTTCAGCCACGGCCCCGACGCCCAGCACATCCAGGTGCTGCGTTGGATCGAAAGCGGATCGCTGTCGACCGACTGGTCGATCCGGCTCGACCGGCTGACCTCGATCATGCTCATTGTCGTGACCACGGTCTCGGCGCTCGTGCACCTCTACAGCTTCGGCTACATGGCGCACGACGAGAACTTCCGCGAGGGAGAGGAAAGCTACAAGCCGCGCTTCTTCGCCTACCTGTCGTTCTTCACCTTCGCGATGCTGATGCTGGTGACCTCCGACAACCTCGTGCAGCTGTTCTTCGGCTGGGAGGGCGTGGGCGTCGCCTCGTACCTGCTGATCGGTTTCTACTATCGCAAGCCGTCGGCCAACGCCGCGGCGATGAAGGCGTTCATCGTCAACCGTGTCGGCGACTTCGGCCTCGCGCTCGGCATCTTCGGCCTGTTCTATCTCGTCGACTCGGTGCGCTTCGACGACATCTTCGCCGCGGCTCCCGAGATAGCGAACACCCAGATCTCTTTCCTGTTCTTCGAGGTGAACGCCGCCAACCTGATCGCCGTGCTGCTGTTCATCGGCGCGATGGGCAAGTCGGCGCAGCTGATCCTGCACACCTGGCTGCCCGACGCGATGGAAGGCCCGACCCCGGTGTCGGCGCTGATCCACGCGGCGACGATGGTGACGGCTGGCGTGTTCCTCGTCTGCCGCATGTCGCCGCTGATGGAGTTCGCCCCGGAGGCGCTGACCTTCGTCACCTTCCTCGGCGCGACCACGGCGTTCTTCGCCGCGACCGTCGGCCTCGTGCAGAACGACATCAAGCGCGTGATCGCCTACTCGACCTGCTCGCAGCTCGGTTACATGTTCGTGGCCGCGGGCGTCGGCGTCTACTCGGTCGCGATGTTCCACCTGTTCACGCACGCCTTCTTCAAGGCGATGCTGTTCCTCGGCGCCGGCTCGGTCATCCACGGGATGCACCACGAGCAGGACATGCGGAACTACGGCGGCCTGCGCCACAAGATGCCCTACACGTTCTGGGCCATGATGATCGGCACGCTCGCGATCACCGGCGTCGGCATCCCGCTCACCCACATCGGCTTTGCCGGATTCCTGTCGAAGGACGCCGTGATCGAGAGCGCCTGGGCCGGGACGGCGGGTGGCTACGCCTTCTGGATGCTGGTCATCGCCGCGCTCTTCACGTCGTTCTACTCGTGGCGCCTGATGTTCATGACGTTCTTCGGCACGCCGCGCGGGGACAAGCACACCCACGAGCACGCCCACGAGTCGCCGATGGTCATGGTGATCCCGCTGGGTGTCCTGTCTCTCGGTGCGATTTTCGCGGGGATGATCTGGTACGGATCGTTCTTCGGAGATCACTCGCAGGTGAACCGGTTCTTCGGCATCCCCGAGCATCACGCCGAAGCGTCCGAGGACGGCCACGGAGAGGCGGCCGAAGGCGAGAGCCACGGCGAGGAGACCGCAACCGCCGACGAAAGCGAAGGCGAAGAGCCCGCTGCCGCGGACACCGCATCCGACGAGGCCGGCGAGGAGACCGCCACGGCAGACACCGCCTCCCAAGGTTCGACGGGCGACGAGGCCGCCGTTGCCGACGAGAGCCACGGTGAAGGATCCGAGGGCGAAGGCGAGGGTGAGGCCCATGCCGAACTCGACCCGGCACCCGGTGCCGGCGCCATCTACATGGGGCCCGACAACCACGTCATGGACGACGCGCACCACTCGCCGGTCTGGGTGAAGGTGTCGCCCTTCATCGCAATGCTGATCGGTTTCGTGGTCGCCTACTGGTTCTACATCGTGAACCCGGCCATGCCGCGGCGCCTCGCCGAGAGCCAGCGCCCGCTGTACCTGTTCCTGCTGAACAAGTGGTATTTCGACGAGCTCTACGACTTCCTGTTCGTGCGACCCGCGAAGGGGGTGGGCCGACTCTTCTGGCGGAGGGGTGACGGCAACATCATCGACGGCTCGATCAACGGCATCGCCATGGGCATCGTGCCCTTCTTCACGCGGCTCGCCGGCCGGGCGCAGTCCGGTTACATCTTCACCTACGCCTTCGCGATGGTCATCGGCATCGCGGTCCTCATCACCTGGATGACGCTCTTCGGAGGGGCAGAGTAATGGACAACCTTCTCTCCATCGTCACCTTCCTGCCGGCGCTCGCCGCGCTGATCCTGGGCGTGTTCCTCAAGGGCGGCGACCCGGCGGCGGACCGCAACGCCCGCTGGCTGGCGCTGATCGCCACCGGTGCGACCTTCCTCGTGTCGCTGCTGATTCTCGCCCAGTTCGACCCCCGGAACCCAGAGTTCCAGATGGTCGAGGAAGGCGACTGGCTTCTCGGCATGACCTACAAGCTGGGCGTCGACGGCATCTCGGTGCTGTTCGTGATGCTCACCACCTTCATCATGCCGCTGGTCATCGCCGCGAGCTGGGAGGTGAAGACGCGCGTTAAGGAATACATGATCGCGTTCCTGCTGCTCGAGACGCTCATGCTGGGCGTGTTCATGGCGCTCGACCTCGTGCTGTTCTACCTGTTCTTCGAGGGCGGCCTGATCCCGATGTTCCTCATCATCGGTATCTGGGGCGGCAAGAACCGCATCTACGCGGCGTTCAAGTTCTTCCTCTACACCTTCCTCGGCTCGGTGCTGATGCTGGTCGCGATGGTGGCGATGTACACCGACGCGGGCACCACGGACATTCCGACGCTGCTGAACCACGAGTTCGCCCACGGCACCTTCAGCGTGCTCGGCATCACCGTGGTGGGCGGGCTTCAGACCATGCTGTTCCTGGCCTTCTTCGCGTCCTTCGCGGTGAAGATGCCGATGTGGCCGGTCCACACCTGGCTGCCGGACGCGCACGTGCAGGCGCCGACCGCGGGCTCGGTCGTGCTGGCCTCGATCCTTCTGAAGCTCGGCGGCTACGGCTTCCTGCGCTTCAACCTGCCGATGTTCCCGGTGGGCTCCGAGGTGATCGGGCCGCTGATCCTGTGGATGTCGGCCATCGCCATCGTCTACACCTCGCTGGTGGCGCTGGTGCAGGAGGACATGAAGAAGCTCATCGCCTACTCGTCGGTGGCGCATATGGGCTATGTCACCATGGGCATCTTCGCGGCCAACCAGCAGGGCGTCGACGGCGCGATCTTCCAGATGATCAGCCACGGCTTCATCTCCGGCGCGCTTTTCCTCTGCGTCGGCGTGATCTACGACCGGATGCACACCCGCGAAATCGACGCCTATGGCGGCCTCGTGAACCGGATGCCGGCCTACGCCACGATCTTCATGCTGTTCACCATGGCGAACGTCGGCCTGCCTGGCACCTCGGGCTTCATCGGGGAATTCCTGACACTGATGGGCGTGTTCCAGGTGAACACGTGGATCGCGGTCGTCGCGACAACCGGCGTGATCCTGTCGGCCTCCTACGGGCTCTGGCTGTACCGTCGCGTGGTCATGGGCGACCTCGTGAAGGAAAGCCTGCGCGCGATCACCGACATGAGCCGCCGCGAAAAGGCGATCTTCGCGCCGCTGGTGGTGATGACCATCTGGATGGGGGTCTACCCGGCCCCGATCCTCGACCGCATCGGCCCCTCGGTCGAGGCGCTTCTGGAAACCTATGACGACCGTGTCGCGGCGGCGGACCTGGACGGTCCGCAGGTGGCCGAGGCGCAGGCCGACGACGCGCATTGAGGACGTGACCATGCTTTCCGCCGACCTCACCCTCATCCTGCCCGAGATCATCCTGGCGGTGTTCGCCATGATCGCGCTCGTGGGCGCGGTCTATACCGGCAAGGACGACCTCGCGCGTCCTCTGGTCTGGATCACCTCGGCGCTCATGCTCGCGCTCGGCATCTGGATCGCCACGCGCGGCCCGGGCACGCGCACCGCCTTCGACGGCATGTTCATCGCAGACACCTTCGCGCGCTTCTCGAAGGTGACCATCCTCGTCTCCGCCGCCGCCGTGCTGGCCATGAGCCAGGACTACATGGCGCGCCGTGGCCTTCTGCGGTTCGAGTATCCGCTGCTCGTGGCGCTGGCCGCCGTGGGCATGATGATGATGGTCTCCGCCGGCGACCTGATCGCGCTCTACATGGGGCTCGAGCTTCAGTCGCTCGCGCTTTACGTGGTCGCCTCGCTGCGCCGCGAAAGCGTGAAGTCCACCGAGGCGGGCCTGAAATACTTCGTCCTCGGTGCGCTGTCCTCGGGCCTGCTGCTTTATGGCGCGTCGCTGACCTACGGCTATGCCGGCACCACGCTGTTCTCGGGCATCATCGAGGCGGCGGGTGAAGGCCAGGTGTCGCTGGGCCTCCTGTTCGGACTGGTGTTCCTGTCCTCGGGCCTCGCCTTCAAGATCTCGGCCGTGCCGTTCCACATGTGGACGCCGGACGTCTACGAGGGCGCGCCGACGCCGATCACGGCCTTCTTCGCCACCGCCCCCAAGGTCGCGGCGATGGGACTGTTCGCGCGGCTCCTGCACGACGCGTTCGGCGGCGTCGTCGGCGACTGGCAGCAGATCATCGCCTTCCTGTCGCTGCTGTCGATGTTCCTCGGCTCCTTCGCGGCGATCGGCCAGACCGACATCAAACGCCTGATGGCGTATTCCTCCATCGCGCATATGGGCTACGCGCTCATGGGGCTCGCGGCGGGCACTGCCCTCGGTGTACAGGCACTGCTGATCTACATGGCGATCTACGTCACCATGAACGTCGGAACCTTCGCCTTCATCCTCTCGATGGAGCGGGACGGCCAGCCGGTCACGCAGATCTCGTCGCTGGCGATGTATTCGCGGACCGATCCGGGCCGGGCACTGGCGATGCTCGTGCTGCTCTTCAGCCTCGCGGGCGTGCCGCCGCTGGTGGGCTTCTTCGGGAAGCTCTACGTGCTGCGCGCGGCCTATGACGGCGGCCTTGCGTGGCTGGCTGTGGCTGGCGTGATCGCGTCGGTGGTGGGCGCCTATTACTACCTGCGCATCGTCTACCTGATGTACTTCGCCGAGGCGCGGGACGACGGCCTCGATGCCAACGGGTCGAGCGTCCTGTGGGCCTTCCTCGCGCTGCCCGCTCTCATGATGGTCGCCGGCGTCATTAACCTCTTCGGGATCGAGGGCGCGGCGGCCGCGGCGGCGGCGGCGCTGGTCAACTGATCCGGCGCGCCGGTCCTGCCGGGGAGACCGCGCGCGTGACGCGCGCGGTGCCTTCGGCGAGAGTATTTTTCACGAGAAGAAGCCGCGGAGCCGGGCAATGACCTGGCCCGCGGGCTACGGGCGGATCGTGCTGGACGAGACCGACAGCACGATGGCCGAGGCCGCGCGGCGTGCGGGCACGCTGGCCGGGCCCGAGTGGGTCATGGCGCGGCGACAGACCGCCGGGCGCGGGCGCCGCGGACGGGCCTGGGCCAACCCCGAGGGCAATTTCGCCGCGACGCTTGTGCTCCAGCCGCGCGAGGCGCCGGGGGTGGTTGCGCTGCGGTCCTTCGTGGCGGCGCTGGCGCTCTTCGATGCGATGGTCGCCGTAACGGGGCGGGCCGATCCCTTCGCGCTCAAGTGGCCGAACGACGTGCTTCTGAACGGCGGCAAGGTCGCGGGCATCCTCCTCGAGACCCATGCGGGCGGGGCACTCGCCATCGGGATCGGCGTGAACCTCGTGGCCGCGCCCGACGCGGCGGAGGTCGAGGCGGGCGCCGTGCGGCCGGTGTCGCTGATGGCCGAGACCGGCGCGGCGGTCGGGCCGGAGGACTTCCTCGACCAGCTGGCGCAGGCCTACGCCGCGCGCGAGGCCAGCTTCGTCACCTACGGGTTCGCGCCGATCCGCGAGGCCTGGCTGTCCCGGGCCGCCCGGCTGGGCGAGACCGTGACCGCGCGCACCGGTACGTCCGAGACCGTCGGCCGGTTCGAGACGGTGGACCCGTCGGGCAATCTTGTCCTAATGACCCCGAAAGGCCGCGTCGGCATCGCCGCGGCCGACGTGTTCTTCTGACCGGAGGCGGTGCCGATGCTTCTTGCGATCGATTGCGGCAACACCAACACCGTGTTCTCGATCTGGGACGGCGATAGCTTCATCGCCACCTGGCGGACCTCGACCGAACACCAGCGCACCGCGGACCAGTACTACGTCTGGCTGTCCACGCTGATGAACCTGAAGGGCATCCAGCCGGACATCACCGATGTCATCATCTCGTCCACGGTGCCGCGGGTGGTGTTCAACCTGCGCGTCCTGTCGGATCGCTATTTCGGCACGCGGCCCTACGTCGTCGGCCGGCCGGACTGCGCGCTGCCTGTGGACGTGCGCGTGGACACCGGCACACAGGTCGGGCCCGACCGTCTTGTCAACACGGTCGCGGGTTACGATCTCTATGGCGGAGACATCATCGTCGTCGATTTCGGCACTGCCACCACCTTCGACGTGGTCGAGGCGGACGGAGCCTATGTCGGCGGCGTCATCGCGCCGGGCGTCAACCTGTCGCTGCAGGCCCTTCACGAGGCCGCGGCGGCGCTGCCGCACGTGGACATTTCGCGGCCGCAGGCCGTGGTGGGGACCAACACGGTCGCCTGTATGCAATCGGGGATCTTCTGGGGCTATGTCGGCCTCGTCAAAGAGATCTGCCAACGGATCAAGGCCGAGCGGGATCGGCCCATGAAAATCATCTCGACCGGCGGGCTGGCGCCGTTGTTCCAGCAAAGCGACGTCCTGTTCGACGATGTTCAGGACGATCTGACGATGCACGGCCTGACCGTCATCTACCGACACAATACGAAGCAAGGATAAGAACCTGACATGAGCGGAAACCGCACCATCTACCTGCCCCTCGGGGGGGCGGGCGAAATCGGCATGAACGCCTACGTTTACGGCTACGGCAAGCCGGGCGAGGAAGAGCTGATCCTCGTCGATCTCGGCGTGACCTTCCCCGACATGGACACGAGCCCGGGCGTCGACCTGATCTTCCCCGACATCGCGTGGCTGGCCGAGCGCAAGGACCGGCTGAAGGCCATCTTCATCACCCACGCGCACGAGGACCACGTCGGCGGCGTCGGCCACCTGTGGGAGCGTCTCGGCGCGCCGGTCTATGCGCGCGCCTTCACGGCCAACATCGCGCGCCGCAAGATGGACGAGCACGGGCTGAAGCCCGAGTACGTCCAGACGGCCTCGGCCTGGCCCGAGACAATCGAGGTCGGGCCCTTCACCGTGGGTTTCCTGCCGATCTCGCACTCGATCCCCGAAAGCTCGGCGCTTGTGATCGACACGCCCGACGGGCGCTTCGTGCACACCGGCGACTTCAAGATCGACCTCACCCCGGTGGTGGGCGAGGCGTTCGACCGCGCACTGTGGGAGGACGTGGCCAAGACAGGCGTGAAGGCGCTGATCTGCGACTCCACCAACGTCTTCTCGGCGCATGAGGGCCGGTCCGAGGCCACCGTCGGCCCCGAGATCGAGCGTCTTCTGTCCGAGGCCAAGGGCATGGTCGTCGCGACCACCTTCGCGTCGAACGTGGCGCGCCTCAAGACGCTGGCCGAGGCCGGCAAGCGGGCCGGGCGGTCGGTGGTGCTTCTGGGCCGGGCCATGCGGCGCATGGTCGAGGCTGCGGTCGAGACTGGTGTGCTGCGCGACTTCCCAGCCACCATGCCGATCGAAGAGGCCGGCCAGATCCCGCGCGAGAACCTCATGCTGATCGTGACCGGCAGTCAGGGCGAGCGGCGCGCCGCGTCGGCACAGCTGGCACGCGGCAAGCACCACGGGATCGAGATCGGCGACGGCGACCTGTTCCTGTTCTCGTCCAAGACCATTCCCGGCAACGAACGCGGCGTGATCCGGATCATCAACATGCTGTCCGAGCGCGGCGTGGACGTCGTCGACGACAGCGCCGGGCGCTATCACGTCTCCGGTCACGCCAACCGGCCCGACCTCGAGGCCATGCAGGACATCACCGATCCCCAGATGGTGGTTCCCATGCACGGCGAGCACCGCCACCTGCGCGAGCATACCAAGATGGCGCAGGCGCGCGGTCGGCAGGGCGTGCTGGCGGTCAACGGAACGATGGTGGACCTTTCGGGCAACGAGCCGAAGGTGGTCGACTTCGTGGAGACTGGGCGCACCTATCTCGACGGCTCGATCAAGGTGGGGGCGCTGGACGGCGTGGTGCGTGACCGCATCCGCATGGCGCTGAACGGCCATGCCACCGTGACGCTGGTGCTCGACGAAGAGGACGAGCCGTTGGGCGATCCGTGGGTGGACCTGATGGGCCTGCCCGAAACCGGCCGCTCGCGTCAGCCGCTGACCGAAGTGCTGGAAGAGTCCGCGGCCGCGGCGCTCGGGCGCGCGGGCAAGAAGGTGCTCAAGGACGATGACGCGCTGGAAGAGGCGCTGCGCCGCGCCGTGCGGAACGGCGCGCAGGACGAGATCGGCAAGAAACCCGAGGTCACCGTGGTGGTCAGCCGCCTGTCGTGATTGGGGCGGACGCCGCGCCGCTGGCCGATCCGGCCGAGGCTGTGCGGCGGCGCGCCATGCTCGAGGCGCCGCACATCGCGGCGCTGACGCGATACGCCCGGTCGCTGGAGCGGCCGGGCGTTTCCGTTCCAGACTTCGACCCCTGCGACGGCGGGGTGGGCGCGCGGCTGCTGTTCGTGATGGAGAAACCCGGTCCGGTGGTGTTCGGACAGGGCGGGGCAGGGTTCGTCACCCGCGACGATCCCTCGCCGACGCAGCGGGCGGCGCGGCGGTTTCTTTCGGAGGCGGGGATCGATCGGCGCGACACGGTGATCTGGAACGTGGTGCCGTGGTGGAACGGCACGACGCGCGTTACGGCCGCGGAACTGCGTGCCGGGGCCGCAGCGTTCGAGGGCCTGCTCGAGCTGCTGCACGCGCTTCGCGTGGCGGTGCTGGTGGGTCGAAAGGCCGAGAGGGTGCGCCCGGCGCTCGAGGCGCGGGGCATACCGGTGCTCGCCAGCGCACACCCCTCGCACCAGGTGCGCGCGGCCTTCCCCGACCGCTGGGTGGCGATCCCCCGCGTCTGGGCCGACGCGGCGCGCTACCTCACGGACTGAGCCTCTTCTGTATCTCAGGTTCGCTATTCTGTCCCCGTCACCAACCTCGGCCAAGGTTGGTGACGGGGCGGTGTTTGGCGTCTGAGCCTTGTGGCCTGA
>NZ_FOAI01000021.1 GCF_900109705.1 Roseivivax marinus
CCCGTCCGCCCCGTCTGGCGTCCCGTTGGCGCCTCAGCGCCGCCGGTGAGGGGCTATCTACGGATAACCGCCAAACCCTGCAACAGGAAAAATCACTGATCGTCGTATTTTCTTCATTTAAGCGGATTTGCCAACGAAAACGGGGCTTTGCGGACAAAATATTGCGGTGACCCCGCGTCCGAACGCAAGAAAGATGTATGCCCTCACCGGTCCTCCGGGGGCACTTCGGGCGAGCGCTGCGGATGTGTCCCCGTATGGGGCCTTCGCCCGCTGAATCACCGCCCGAGTCACGCCTCAAATTCCGTCTGAGCCGCCTGAATCGGCCCCCTCGGGTGCGAAGTTCTTACGATTCACCCGGCCCGATCCTCCCGACTCGCCGAGTCGCAGGGGAATCGACGTCGTCGCGCGACCAGGTTGCCGGCTCGTCCCTGCCTCTGACGACTCGCAACATGTCGTGCCCGTGGGCTGAGCGGTCGTTGAGTTCGACAGTCTCGTGGCTCTGCGACCATAGCCCGGCATCAAACGGGAGTTCGGAGATCCCGCTGCATACAGAGAACGCGCGCGTGCGCGCGCGCGAGGGGAAGCGCAAGGCCCGATTATCCCTTTGCGTCGGGACCGATCCGGGGCTGCGCCGAACACGACCACTCACGAACTTGTCGTTGACGGGAAAAATTGGCGCGGCTTAGCGCCAGTCGCCTCTCGGTCAAGCCGGCATTGCGCCGATTTTTGAGAACCGGAACCGCCCGCGCCGCGTAGCAGGGACGACACCAAGCACGGTGTCAGTCATGTAACCTTGAGGAGACACGACATGTTCCGCAGAACGACCCTCGCCCTCGCCGCAGGCGCAGCCATCACCGCGATGACCGGGGCCGCCTACGCCGCGTCGCACGAGTCTGACGACGGCTCGATGGACGGCGCGTCCATGAACATCGTCGAGACCGCGCAGGACGCGGGCGACTTCACTACCCTTCTTGCAGCCGCCGAAGCCGCCGGCCTTGTCGAGACGCTGACCGGCGAAGGTCCGTACACGGTCTTCGCTCCCACGGACGAGGCATTCGACGCGCTGCCCGAGGGCACCGTGGACGAACTGCTGCTGCCCGAGAACCAGGATCAGCTGACCTCCGTGCTCACCTACCACGTGGTGCCGGGCGCAGTGATGTCCGCGGACCTCTCGGACGGCATGGAAGCCGAGACCGTCGAGGGTTCCTCGGTCACCGTCTCGATCGACGGAGATACCGTGATGGTCGGCGACGCCACGGTGACCCAGCCGGACATCGAAGCCTCGAACGGCGTGATCCACGTGATCGACACCGTCCTGATGCCGTAAGACGGCCACTACCCCGCGCCGCCGCGTCCGATACCCGGCACGGCGGCGTGTCTTCTCGGGCAACGTCCGCGCGCTATGTCGTTCTCCATTACCGATACGCCCGCGATCCGACCGGGAAGGAGAGCCAGATGAACCGACGCGATTTCACTCTCACCGCAGCTGCCGCCGTCGCGGGCTTCGCGACCCCCGCCGTGGCGTCTCCGCGGCTCGACATCGCCTCCGAGATCGGCGCGCTGGCAGAGCTTCTGCCGTTGCACGACGCGCTGGTGGCATCAGACCTCATCGGGCTTCTCGCGCATCGCGGGCCCTATACCGTGTTCGCACCGACCCGGCGCGCCTTCGATCGCCTCTCCTACCAGACCAAGGCGTTCCTCATGTCCTCGCCCCGCCGACCCGAGTTGCGCCGGATCATGGCGTTCCACGTGGTCGAGGGGGCGCACTCCGCCTTCGACATGATGGGGCGCACCACGACGCTGCGCACGCTGATCGGCCGCCCGCTTGTGGTCGATGGCCGTGGGTCCGGCCTACGGATCGGCACCACGCATGTGGGCCTCGCCGAAATCCAGGCCTCGAACGGCTACGTGCACCAGATCGACCAAGTGCTGCGGCCGGCCTGAGCCACCCAAGGCTCGCCTCCGTCCGCACCGACGACAGACAGACCGAAAGGTTGCATTTCATGAACAGACGAGACCTTCTCAACGGCGCACTGGCGCTGTCGGCAGGGGCGACCCTTATGCCGAGCGCCGTACTGGCCCAGGCCGACGACACCACAGCCGGGACCGTGGCCGGCATCGTCTCGAACGACCGCGACCTCGACACGCTGGCATCGCTTCTGATCGCGGCGGACCTCGTGGACGCGCTACAGGGCGCCGGCCCTTTCACCGTCTTTGCCCCGGTGAACGCCGCCTTCGAGGCGTTGGGAGAGGCGACGATCGCCGATCTCACCGCCGAAGAGAACCAGGACCGCCTCCGCCGCCTGCTGCAGCACCACGTTGTCCCGCAGCGGATCGAGGCGGCCGGGCTGAACGCCGGAACGAGCCTCGAGACGCTTGCCGGAACCACGATCGAGATCACGGACGAGGACACGCTCCTGATCGGGGATGCCGAACTCCTGCGGCCGGACATCACGTGCCCGAACGGGGTGGTTCACAAGATTGGCTCCGTGCTGCAGCCGCCGGAGGAAACCTGATTCTGTTCCTTCCATATATGCAAAGACGCCATATTGCTGTCGCAAACCCCGCAATACGGTGAGCTGGCGGCAATTGCCATTCGGGGGCGTGGGAATGGCCTCCCACCGTCCCCGATTGTTTCGCGATTCAATGAAATTAATCAAACTCGTTGCCATCCATTCAACTTACGGGCCTCATCGTGACACGCCCGGATTGTCCAGCCAGCCGTATGCAGCATTCGGCATGGACGTGACGGGCCTCGCGGGGGCGCGACACGAACTGGAGCATGGCTCACATGACATATTTCACCGGAACGGCAGGCGACGATTCCATTACCGCAACCGACTCGAGCGACGTTATCGACCTTCTCGGTGGCCATGACTGGGTCATGGCCGGAAACGGGGCCGACGACATCACCGGCGGCGACGGCAACGATACCATCCTCGGCGGCAACGGCAGCGACCGGATGTGGGGCGACGATGGCAACGACGTGATCGTGGGGGCCTGCGGGCACGACACGATCTATGGCGGCCTCGGAGCCGACAGCATCGACGGGGGCAATGCCGACGATTACGTCGAGGGTGGCGACGGCGACGACACGCTCTTCGGCGGCAACAACAACGACACGCTGCTGGGCGGCCTGGGCAACGACCTTCTGGATGGCGGCAACGAATCCGACACCCTCGACGGCGGCGACGGCGACGACACCATCCTGTCCGGCAAGGGCGCAGATGTCTTCACCGGTGGCGCAGGCGCGGACGTGTTCCGCATGACCTCGTGGGAGGCCGACACCGACACAGTCACCGACTTCACCCTCGGCACCGACAAGATCGACGTGAGCGTTCTGGGCGTCGACGTGATCGAGGAACTGACGATCAGCTACGATGCCGGGGGGGCCACGGTCTCGGTCTACACCGGCGCGTCGCTGTATCTCGAGGGTGTGGGCTACTGGACCCTGACCGACGCCGACTTCATCTTCGACGATCGCCCGCCGAGCACCGCCTCGGAAGCCGATGACACCATCATGGGCACTGACGCAGCGGACTGGATCGACGGCTTCGGCGGCAGGGACGCGCTCGACGGCCGCGACGGCGCCGACACACTCAACGGCGGCGACGGCAACGACAAGCTCGAGGGTCGCGGCGGCGAGGATCACCTCGACGGCGGCGCGCAGAATGACCGGCTCTACGGGGGCGCGGACGGCGACGTTCTCGACGGTGGCGACGGCAACGACAAGCTCTGGGGCGGGTCCGAGGACGACCGCCTCGACGGTGGCACGGGCAAGGACCTGCTCTACGGCGGCGTGGGCTCCGACACCCTGGAAGGCGGCGCCGGGCAGGATACGCTGACCGGTGACGCCGGCGCGGACACCTTCGTGTTCGGCGCGGACTGGATCGAGGACGTCATCACCGACTTCGAGGACGGAATCGACCTGATCGACCTCGCCTCGACCTCGGCAGCCGACATGTCGGACGTGACCATCAGCCAGGTCGCGGCGGACACCGTCATCGACCTTGGCTCCAACGGTGCGATCACCCTCCTGAACACGAACGCGGCGCTGATCGGCGCGGACGATTTCAGCTTCTGAGCAACCGTGCCCCGGAAACGAAAAAGGCCCGCCAAACGGCGGGCCTTTCTCATGTCGTATCGGCTGCGACGATCAGTGCACCACGGCGTCGTCGGGACGTGGCCGGTTGCTGGCGGCAACGCGGTCGCCGATCACCAGACCGTCCTCTCCGGCATGGACCGGCACGGTGTCCCCGTCCCCGATCTCGCCCGCGAGAAGCATCTCGGCCAGCGGATCCTGCAGCGCGCGCTGGATCACGCGCTTGAGCGGACGCGCCCCGAAGACCGGGTCGTAGCCTTCCTCGGCCAGCCAGGCCTTGGCGCCCTCGTCCAGCTCCAGCCGGATCTTGCGCTGCGCCAGCCGCTTGAGCAGCCTCGCCACCTGGATGTCGACGATCCCGCCCATGTCCTCGCGCGCGAGGCGGTCGAAGATCACGGTCTCGTCGAGACGGTTCAGGAACTCGGGGCGGAAGTGCGACCGCACCGCATCCATCACGTCGCGCTTGGCCTGCGCCGGATCGGCCCCGTCGGGCAGTTGCGACAGTGCCTGCGACCCGAGGTTCGACGTCAGCACGATCAGCGTCTGCTTGAAGTCCACGGTCCGGCCCTGACCATCGGTCAGAACACCGTCATCGAGAACCTGCAGCAGGACGTTGAACACGTCCGGATGCGCTTTCTCCACCTCGTCGAACAGCACGACCTGGTAAGGCCGACGCCGCACGGCTTCGGTCAGGACGCCGCCCTCGTCGTAGCCCACGTAGCCCGGAGGCGCGCCGATGAGACGTGCGACCGCGTGCTTCTCCATGAACTCGGACATGTCGATCCGGACCATGGCCTGATCGTCATCGAACAGGAACTCCGCGACGGCCTTGGTCAGCTCGGTCTTGCCGACGCCCGTGGGTCCGAGGAACAGGAACGAGCCCAGCGGCCGGTTCTCGTCGTTCAGGCCCGCGCGCGCCCGGCGCACGGCATTGGCAACCGCACGCACCGCCTGGTTCTGCCCGATGACCCGCTTGTGCAGGCCGTCTTCCATCCGCAAAAGCTTCTCGCGCTCGCCTTCCAGCATCCGCGAGGTCGGGATGCCGGTCCACCGCTCGACCACCTGGGCGATCTGCTCGGGGCGCACGGCCTCCTCGACCATCAGCTCGCCCTCGGCCTCGGCTTCCTCGGCCTGGCCCAGCTCGGTCTCGAGCTGCGGGATGATGCCGTAGGACAGCTCGCCGGCCTTGGCGAGATCACCGTTGCGCTTGGCGATCTCGAGGTCGGCGCGCGCCTTGTCCAGCTTCTCCTTCAACTCGCGGGCCGACGCCAGCTTGTCGCGTTCCGCCTGCCACTTGGCCGTCATCTCCGAAGCGCGCTCTTGCAGCTCGCCCAGCTCCTTCTCGAGCTTCTCGAGCCGATCGCGCGAGGCGGCGTCATCCTCCTTCCGGAGAGCCTCCTGCTCGATCTGCATTTGCAGGATCTGGCGGTCCAGCGCGTCGAGTTCCTCGGGCTTGCTGTCCACTTCCATCCGCAGGCGCGACGCGGCCTCGTCCACGAGGTCGATCGCCTTGTCCGGCAGGAAGCGGTCCGTGATGTAGCGGTGCGACAACTGGGCCGCGGACACCAACGCGGAGTCCGAGATGCGCACGCCGTGGTGCAGCTCGTACTTTTCCTTGATCCCGCGCAGGATCGAGATCGTGTCCTCGACCGTGGGTTCCTGCACCATGACGGGCTGGAAGCGACGGGCCAGCGCCGCGTCCTTCTCCACGTGCTTGCGGTACTCGTCGAGCGTGGTCGCACCGATACAGTGCAGCTCGCCGCGTGCCAGCGCCGGCTTCAGAAGGTTGGAGGCGTCCATGGCGCCATCGGCCTTGCCGGCGCCGACGAGCGTGTGCATCTCGTCGATGAACAGGATGACCTCGCCGGCGGCGGCCTCGATCTCTTTCAGGATGGCCTTGAGCCGCTCCTCGAACTCGCCCCGATACTTCGCGCCAGCGATGAGTGCGCCCATGTCGAGCGCGAGCAGACGCTTGTTGCGCAGCGATTCCGGCACATCGCCGTTGACGATACGCAGCGCGAGGCCTTCGGCGATGGCGGTCTTGCCGACGCCGGGCTCACCGATCAGCACCGGGTTGTTCTTGGTCCGGCGCGACAGCACCTGCATCGCGCGGCGGATCTCGTCATCACGACCGATGATCGGGTCGATCTTGCCCTCTTCGGCACGCTCGGTCAGGTCCAGCGCGTACTTCTTGAGCGCGTCGTAGCCGTCCTCGGCATTGGCGGTGTCGGCGGTGCGGCCCTTCCGGATCTCGTTGATCGCGGAGTTGAGGCCCTGCGCGCTCACCTTGCCGGCCTCGAGCGCCTCCTTCGCGGGGCTGCGCACCACGGCCAGCGCCGTCAGCATCCGCTCGACGGGCACGAAGCTGTCGCCGGCCTTCTTGGCGATCTTCTCGGCCTCGTCGAGGACGCGACCGGTGGCACTGTCGAGATAGACCTGCCCCGCGTCACCCGAGACCTTCGGGATCTTGGCAAGCTTGAGATCAAGCGCCTGGCGCACACGGTCCGGTTCGCCGCCCGCGGCCGAGATCAGATTGGTGGCCAGTCCCTCTTCGTCGTCGAGGAGGGCCTTCAGGATGTGCTCGGGCGTCAGCTTCTGGTGACTGTCCCGCATCGCGATCGTCTGCGCGGCCTGGATGAATCCCCGCGCACGCTCCGTGAACTTCTCCAAGTTCATGGCTTTTCTCCTTTTTTCAAAGCGCCCCGTGGCAAACGCCCGCTTTGCGGCACGTCTTCGTGGGGCCTCCGGCACTGAGATGGGGTGCGGATGCGACCGATGCAAGATTGCAACAGAAAGGAAAAGGGCGCCCCGCGGGACGCCCTTTCGAGGATCGTAGGAAAGGTCCGATCACTGGCGGCTTTGCAGCGCCTCGCTGGCCTCGCGCAGACGCTCGAACGCGTCCGCCGCGGCTTCTGCCGCCTGGTCGGCGCGTTGCGCGGCGTTCTCGGCCGCGCTCGATGCTTCCTGCGCGGCTTCCATCGCCTGCGTAGCAGCCTCTGACAGCGCCTGCATGTCCGCAGCACTCATCGCCGGCTCGGACTGGTCCGACCCCGACTGGTCAGAGGACTGCGCTTGCTGGCTGTCGTCGCTCGACTGTTCCTCGGCAGACGAACTGTCGGACGCGGACTGTTGGTCGCCCGAGGACGCCTCGTCGCTCGACGCCTGCTGCCCATCGGCGGATGCACTGTCGCCCGATGCCTGCTGGCCGTCGTCCGAGGACTGCGTCTCATCGCTCGCGGATTGTTCGTCAGAGCTTTCCGACGACCCGCCCTCGCTCGACGACGCCTGATCGGAGCTTTGGCCGGACTGCTCGGCCGTCGCCTGCGCGGCGCCCGCGCCGGCGGCCCCACCCGCAGCCGCACCAGCGGCCTGTTCGGTGCTGCCATCCGAGCCGCTGTCACCCGAGCTGCCCGAAGACTGCGCCTGCTCGGTGTCACCGGACTGCTCGGCCGTCTCACCCGATGTCTCCGAACCGGACTCATCTGATGCGGCCTGCTCGCCATCCTCCGAAGAGGCTGTTTCCGAGCCGCTCTCGCTTTCGCTGCTGGACGCGCTGTCGCTGCTGGACCCGGATGCGTCAGAGGATTCGCCCGAGCTGCCGTCACCTGAGGCCTGCTGACCCGCGGCCGAGCCCGCGGCGCCACCGGCAGCCGCCCCGGCTGCCGCGTCCGAAGACCCGCTGTCGCTGGATTGCGCCTGCTCGCTGCTGTCCGCACCTTCCGAGCTGTCCGATCCGCTGTCCGCAGCGGCAGCGTCGTCCGAGGAGTCCGAACCGCTTTCCGCTTCGGCCGACTGGCCTTCACCCTCGGCGGCTTGCGCCTCTTCCGAACCGGCTTCGCTATCGGCCGACTGCGCCTCTTCGCCCGAAGCGCTTTCGCCCTCGGCCGACTGCGCGTCGTCACCCGATGCTGTATCGCCCGAAGCCGCTTCGCCTTCCGCGGCCTGCATCTCTTCGCCCGAGCCGCTCTCGCCGCCCGACGCTGCGCTGTCGGAACCGGCGTCCTCGCTCGTAGCGGCTTCGTCACCACCGCTCTCGCCCGAGCCGGACTGCGCGGCGTCGGCGCCTTCCTCGTCCGCCTGCCCGGCTTCCGGCGCCTCTTCGGTCGAGGCCTGGGCGGCCTCGTCGCCGGCGTCGCCCGCGGCCTCGGCATCCTCTTCAGACGCGGACGCATCCTCGGCCTGCATGCCCTCGTCGCCGCCTTCCGTTTCGGCGGCCGCCATCTGGGTCTCGGCTTCTTCGCCGCCGCCCTCGGACAGGTTCAACGTGATCGCGATGGCCAACGCGACGACCACCGCCGCGCCGAGTGTGATCGGGGCGACGCTGGACGGCTTCTTGGCCGCCTCGCCCTTCGGTGCGTTCGCCTTCGGACCCGTCTCGGTCGTTCCGGTGGTGTCTTTTTCGTCAGCCATGGCAGTCCCCGAAATAATGCTTTACCTGACACGAACGATCCCAAGGCGTATCCGTTCCCCCTCGTCGCGCGCCTGCACGTGCGAGACAGACGACACGCCGCACGCACCGGCCCGAGACGCGCAGGAGACAGGCATGGCCCCCACCCCCGATGACAGACTGATCGTCGCCCTCGACGTGGCCGACGGGCTCACCGGCCTGACCCTGACGCAGCGGATCGGGCCGCGGGTCTCGTTCTACAAGATCGGGCTGGGAATGCTGACCGGAGGCGGCCTCGCCCTAGCGCACGAGCTGAAGCAAGAACACGGCAAGCGCGTCTTCCTCGACATGAAGCTTTTCGACATCGGCGCGACGGTCGAGGCGGCGGTGCGTGGCCTTTGCCAGTTCGACCTCGACTTCCTGACGGTGCACGGTGACCCGCACGTGGTGCGCGCCGCGAAAGAGGGGGCGTCCGGGCGCGACACGAAGATCCTCGCGGTGACGGTGCTGACGTCGCTCGATCGCGAGGATCTCGACGCCGCGCTGATCCGCGACGGTGCGGTGAGCGATCTCGTGGTCGATCGTGCGGCGCGCGCCTTCGAGGCCGGGGCGGACGGCGTGATCGCCTCGCCGCACGAGGCCGCGGCGATCCGCGCCCTGCCCGAGGCCGAGGGCCGCCTGATCGTCACACCCGGCGTGCGCCCGACCGACTCGGCCCGCAACGACCAGAAGCGCGTGGCAACGCCGGTCGAGGCGATCTCTGCCGGCGCGGACCACATCGTTGTCGGCCGCCCGATCTGGGCCGCCGCCAACCCGGCCGTAGCCGCAGGCGACATCCTCGACACCCTGCGCTGAACCGTCTCCGGCCCGTCCGGAAACGACCGGCGGAGCGCACAATTTGACGCCGTCGAACTTGGCGGACCATCGGGCGTGATGGCCCGCGGACAGAGCGTATAGCGCCGTGCCAGTCGAAGCCCGGCGGCTCGATGGCGCCAGTGGACAGAGCATTGCCGGCCGGGGACGAGCAGTTCTCTGTGTAATCGCTTTCCGGTTCAGCCAACGCTGCCGGCTCGGCCTTGCGGGATGCCGGGACCGACGCTTTCGTCTGGCGAAACCGCCGCCGCGCCCCTCAACGGCACCGACCGAAACCCTTGCATCCTGACCGTTCCGGCACACGACCCGCGCACCGAACGTCGCCCTGCACCGGACGAAACCTCTGTGCAAAGCGCGAAGGCCCGTGCCGGCCTGTCCATTAACCCCGGCACCCGGCGCCTGGATCGCGGGGTCGAAACGGGCCTCGCTTCAGAAGATCGAACCGGGCGCAAGCAGGATTGTGTCGTTTTCGGGAACGAGATGCGTGTCGTGGCGTTATCCACACAAGCAACGATATCGATCGAGGCATAGCATGTACCAGTCCCGTCCCAGCGTCAGCGACCTTCGCTACAACGCCGCGAGCAGCGCGTTCGAAGGCATCGTCACGTTCCATTCCGAGTCCGGCCGCATCCGCATGGCATCCTCATTCGAGGCGCCGCTCGACACCAGCTACGATGCCGCTGTGGCCGGCTTGCGTGAGGATGCGATCCGCTCGCTGGACCGCCCCGACGCCCTGCGTTCGCGCCGCGCCGCGCGCCGCACGCAGGCTCGCTCGGGTAGCCGCGCGCCGGCATTTCCATTTGGCCGTCTCCTCGGCCAATTTTTCGGGAACCGCGCCGCCTGACGCGCAGTTACGTCCCTGTTCCCCCTGAGGTCTTTTCCTGTCCCGAGGACCTCTTGACGGCCGGGACCGGTCCATTCCCGCCGGTCCCGGCCAATTCGTTTCCGGCCTCCGTGTCGTGCTAGTACCGGCCTTCGGCCAGATATGAACGAACGACGTCTCGGAATCGTGGCACGACGTCCCCGCGATGCGGCACCGCCTCGGGCCGGATCAACTGCCAGCCCGTTCCTTCCGATCCTAACCGAACCGCGCCGCGCATTTCCGATCCCAGGTGCGCCGCGAAGTAGCAGGTTGCGCCGTCCGGCCAGTCGTACCAAGCGCGCCAGGAGAGGTCCCCGGCGGTCAGCGCCAGTCCGACCTCCTCGCGTGTCTCGCGCACTACGCAGGCCTCGGCGCTCTCGTTGCCCTCCCGGCCACCGCCGGGCAGGTCGAGCGCCCCGGGGTGGATGAGACCCCCGATCACGTCCCGCCGGATCAGCAACAGACGCCCGCCGATGTGGAGAAGCAGTTTGGCGCCGAGGAAGGGTCTCTCGGTGTCGGGCATGGCGCAGGGCTCCGTTCGATCCTATGCTCGGGGCTACGCCAATCCACGCTTCCGTGACACCCCATGCCCTCGCTCTGCCGCGCCTGCTTTACCCGGTTCGAGACCGGAGCCCGCTGCCCCGCCTGCCGCAGCCCGCGCGTTCTGGCGCACCCTGAGCTCTGGGACCTGCCGGTCGCTCACATGGACTGCGACGCGTTCTATGCATCGATCGAGAAGCGGGACGCGCCAGAGCTCGCCGACAAGCCGGTCATCATTGGCGGTGGCCGGCGCGGCGTGGTCTCGACCGCGTGCTATGTCGCGCGCATTCGCGGCGTGCGCTCGGCCATGCCGATGTTCAAGGCGCTGGAGCTTTGTCCCGACGCGGTGATCGTGAAGCCCCGGATGGACGTCTACGCCGAGGTCAGCCGCGCGGTGCGGGCGATGATGCTCGACCTCACCCCGGCGGTGGAACCGCTGTCGCTCGACGAAGCGTTCCTCGACCTGACCGGAACCGCGCGGATGCACGGCGCGCCACCGGCGGTGATGCTTGCGAAGCTGGTCGCGCGGATGAAGGCCGAGCTGGGGATCACCGGCTCGATCGGGCTGTCGCACAACAAGTTCCTCGCCAAGATCGCCTCGGACCTCGACAAGCCGTCGGGCTTTGCGGTGATCGGCGCCGCCGAGACCGCCGACTTCCTTCGTGACAAACCAGTTCGGATGATCTGGGGCGTCGGAGAGGCCACGCAGGCCAGCCTCGACCGCGCCGGCATCCGCACCTTCGACGACCTTCGCCGCTGGGACGAACGCGACCTGACCGCGCGGTTCGGCGCGATGGGCACACGGCTGTGGCACCTCGCCCGCGGCGAGGACCGGCGCCGGGTCAGCGCGAACGCGCCGGTGAAGTCGGTGTCGAACGAGACCACCTTCCACGAGGACACCAGCGATCCCGAGCTTCTCGACGGCCACCTCTGGCGCATGGCCGAAAAGGTATCGGACCGCGCCAAGGCGAAGGGGCTCGCGGGGCGGGTGGTGGTGCTGAAGCTCAAGCGGGCGGACTTCACGCTCATTAGTCGCCGCCAGTCGCTGCGCGAGCCGACCCAGATCGCCGACCGTCTCTACCGCACCGCGCGCGACCTGATGGACCAGGTGCCGGCGGGCCAGGCCTACCGGCTGCTCGGCGTGGGGCTGTCGGACCTGTGCGACGCCTCCGTTGCCGATCGCACGCCGGACCTTCTCGATCCGCAGGCCGCCCGTCGGAGTGCCGCCGAACGCGCGACGGACCGCATCCGCGCCCGCTTCGGCCCGGACGCGATCCTCAAGGGGCGTGCCCTGCGGTAAGGCGGCACAATTTTAGATAAAATTGTGCGCCGGGGCGCCCTCGGGCCAAAATCTCAGTTAAGATTTTGGCGCCTTCTCAGCCGACGATCCGGTAGTAGAGGCTCTGCGGAAGAAACTGCGTGCTGCGCAGCAGCCACGAGAACGGACGCGGGAAGGCCCGGTGGAACCGGTCCGTCCCCATGTGCTTGAACACGATCTCGGCGGCCTTCTCGGGCTCCATCCGTTGCGGCATCTTGAAGTCGTTCTTCTCGGTCAGCTGCGTCCGGATGAAGCCGGGCGACGCAAGCTGCACCTTCACGCCGGTTCGGCGAAGGTCGCAATACATGCACTCGGCGATGGACATCACGCCCGCCTTCGACGCGGTATACGCGACCGAGTTCGGCAGGCCCCGGAACCCGGTCAGCGACCCGGTCAAAAGAATGTGCCCCCGGTCACGCGCGACGAAGCGCGGCACCACCCGGCCCATCAGACGCATCGGGCCGGCGAAATTCACGTCGGCCATGAGCGTCGCCTTCTCGGCGTCCCACTCGTCGGCGCCGAAGGGCCAGTAGACCGCGGCGAGGTAGACCACGCCGTCCACGTCCCGCAGGTCGTCCAACGTCTCGACCGCGGCGTCGATCGCGCTCTCGTCGGTCACGTCCATCGGCACCACCTGCGCCTCGCCCGGCAGCTTTCCGGCGAGGTCGTGCAGCTTGTCCTCGCTCCGCGCAGACAGCACGAGGCGGGCGCCGGCCGCGCTCATCTTGTGGGCCAGCGCGGCGCCGAGCCCGTCGCTCGCCCCCACCAGCCAGTAGCGTTTTCCGGTCCAGTCGGTCATGCGGTTTCCCTTCGGCGCATGGTGGCCACGAGCTCGGCGACTTTCAGGCCGAACTTCCGGAACTGCGACCGGTTCACGATCGTCCCGTTCGGCGCGAGGTACATCCAGTCGATCGCGTCGAGGACATGGCCGCCCGCATCCTCCTCGAGACGGATACGGTAGCGCAGCATCACCGAGGGGCCGGACTGCCAGCCGTGACCGGTGCCGATCACGTCCTTCGCATGGGCCTCGATCTCGCCGCTGTCCTTGAGCTTGAGGTGCCACGCGCGCCGCTGCACCTCGCCGCTGTCGTAGGTGAACGTTTCTTCCATCACCCCGCGATCGCCGTCCCACGTCACGTTGAAATCGCCAACGAAACGCGACGAGACGCGACCGAGCGGGCCGTAGACCACCCCCTCGCACAGGATCGGCCCGGACAGATGCGTGCGCAGGTCGAACTCGGGCTCCATGTCCGCGTAGTCCTTCGGACGTTGCGCGGCGAAGGAGGCCATCCGGTCGCGCAGGAGCACGAAGCCCAGGATGACCGCGAGTGCGACGGCCAGGCCGGTCATTATCGCCATGTCAGTCCTCCTCGAGGGGGGTTGCGGCCAGGACCGCGAGGGCCGCGAGCTTCAGAAGGCAGGGCAGTCCCGCATACATCAGGGACAGGACCCGGAGCGCCTCCGGCGCGTTCTCCGCGCCCGGCTCGAACCCGGCCCGACTGAGGCTCGGAAGTAGGGCGATCGCGGCGAAGGCCAGTGTCGATTTCTGCACGAACGACCATAACGCGAAGCCGGACGTCGCCGACGGCGCGACCCGCGCCATGCGCGCGGCGAAAATCGCGGGCAGCAGCGTCAGGTCCGCGCCGGTCGCCACCCCGGTCAGAACGCAGATTACCGCGAAGGCCGCGACGTCGCCCGCGCCCAGCGCCAGAACCGCGGCGAAGGACGCCAGCGACAGAACCATCGCCGCCATCAGGGTGCGCTTGGACCCCGTCCGCTCGGCCACGCGGCCCCAAACGGGCGCGGCGGCGGCAGCGGACAGGAAGAACAGCAGAAGGAGCGGCCCCTCCCAGCCCGGCGCGGCCAGTCGGCTCTCCACGAAGAACAGGAACAGCGTCGAGGTCACCGCCACGGGGGCCGCGTTGGCGAAGGCCGCGACCAGCAGGCGCCGCGCCACCCTGTCGCGCAGGATCGGGCGCAGCCCCGCGTCGGGAAGGTTTGCGCCCCCCGGCCAGTCGTGCCGCATGAGCCATAGCGCGCCGAGCGTTGCCATCACGAAGAGCACGGCGAAGAGCGGAAAGGCCGGGAGTCCCGCCCCGGCCAGCACGGTCGGCAACGCCGCGCCCGTCGCCACACCCAGAAGCGACCCGGTTTCGCGCCAGCGGGCAAGGCGCACGTGTCCCGCTGCCCCGAGTTGACCGGCCGCGGTCACTCCGCGCGCGTAGAAGATGATGGTCAGGAAGCTGAAGCTCGTGAACACCAGCGTCATCGTCCCCGCGAACCACCACAGCGGCGCCACCGGCGGCGTCACGGCGAAGAGACCCACCATCCCTGCAGCCAGTCCCGCACCGCCCACCGTCACCGCGAGTCCGCGCTGCGCGCTCACGGCGCCTGCAAGGCGCCCGAGCAGCGGGTCCTGCACCACGTCCAGAAGTCGCAGCACGAACAGGACCGTGCCCAGCGCCCCGAGGCTCACCCCGTAGGCATCCGCGTAGACCTTGGGCGCGTGGACATAGAGAGGCAGCCCCGCCATCGCGAGCACCGCGGCGAAGGCCGCGTGACCCACAAGCCGGGGGCTTCGGGATGCGGGCTCCGGTGCGGTCGGCGAGTTGGTTGCGGCGCTCACGACACATCATGGGCCGGCGGCACGGGCCGGGCGCGATAGACCGCACCCTTCCACCACAGCTTGATCGCCTGCCAGTGGATGAGCGCCAGCACCCGGCGCGACCCGAACGGCCGGCGCAGCATCGCCCGCCAAAGGGCGCCCGAGCTCAGCGGGCGGCGCGGCCCGGCAAGGGTGGCGACCAGACCGCCATCCGCGCCATCGCCGTAATCGATGCGGATCGCCACCCGCTCGGCAGTGATCGAGAAGCGGAAGCGGTAGGTCCCTTCAACCGGCTGGAACGGCGAGACGTGGAAGATCTTCTGGGCCTGCAACACGTCCGAGGTCCGGATCGGGCGGCTTTCGGGATGAACGCAAAGGTAGGAATGGCGGTCGCCGAAGGTGTTGGAGACCTCGGCGATCACCGCCACCAGCCGGTCGATGTGATCGTGCGCCAGCCAGAGGCTCACCGGGTTGAAGACATGCCCCAGAAGGCGCGGCTGGGTCAGAAGCAGCAAAGGCCCCTCGGCCCGGACCTGATGCGCCCTCAGCACCTCGCGGGCCCAGGACGGGCCCCGCCCGGCGCCCGGCGGGCCGCCGTGGTCACGGTCCTGCACGCTGGCGATGTTGCGGCGGTTGCGCGAGAAGTTGAGCGGCGCGGCCACCGGCGCCTCCGCGTCCAGCAGCACGTAGTCCACCGAGTAGGCGAAGGCATTGCGGATCGCCCCGCGCCGGCCGTGCCAGGTCCGGCCGGGGACGTGCTCGACATGGCCGCGGGGGCTCATTCGGCGGCCACCAGTCCGGCCCGCGCGCGGATCGCCCCGGCGACGTCGAAGGCGCTCGACAGCCCGTCTTCGTGGAACCCGTTCTTCATCCAGGCGCCGCAATACCACGTGTTGCGCGTGCCGTTCCAGTCACGCATCGCCGCCTGCGCTTCGAACGCCCCTAGGTCGTAGACCGGGTGGCGCAATTCGCACTCGTCGAAGATCGCCTCTTCGCGCACGGCGCGGCGGGGATTCAGGGTGACGAACAGGGGATCATCCTCGGGGATCGGCTGAAGCGAATTCATCCAGTAGGTCAGATCGATCGGGCCGCCGAGTTCCGAGACATCCTCGGTGTAGTTCCACGACGACCAGCATGCGCGTCGCCTCGGCATGAGCGCGGTGTCGTTGTGCAGGACCATGCGGTTCGGCTGGTACGCGATGGCGCCGAGGATGCGCCGCTCGGCCGCCGATGCATCGGACAGTAGCGACAGGCTTGTATCCGAATGGGTGGCGAGGATCACGTCGTCGAACCGCTCCCATTCCCCTCCGTGGGCGCGCACCTCGGCGCCGCGCACATCCCGGCGGATGCCCGCGACGGCGGCGCCGGTGCGCAGGTCGGCCCCCTGCTGGGTGAGGGACGCCGCGAGGCGGCGGACGTACTCCACCGACCCGCCGCGGACCGTGAACCACTGGTGCTGGCCGGTATGATGCAGAAGAGCGTGGTTCTCGAAGAACCGCACGAGCGCACGGGCCGGAAAGTCCAGCACCTGCTGCGACGGCGTCGACCAGATCGCACCCGAGAGCGGCAGAAGGTAGCGGTCGCGGAACCATGGGCCCGTGCCCATCTCGGCCAGGAAATCGCCCAGCGGCTGGGTATCGTCCCGTGCCGCATCAAGGGCGCGGGCGTTGAAGCGGACGATGTCGCGCAGCATCCGCAGGAACCGCGGATCCACCGCGTTCTTCGGCTGTGCGAAGAGCGCTCGGACCGAGGCCAGCCCGTATTCGAACGCACCGCCCCCGAGGCTCGCGGCAAAGCTCATGTTCGACGGCGCGACGGGCACGTCGAGCCGCGCGAACAGATCGCAGAGCAGCGGGTAGTTGGCGCGGTTGAACACGATGAACCCCGTGTCCACAGGCTGATCGCCATTGCGGCCCGCCACACGGGTCCGGGCATGACCGCCCAGCCGCTGTTCGGTCTCGAAGAGGGTGACGTGATGATCGTCGGCAAGGTAGTGCGCCGCGCCGAGCCCCGAGATGCCACCGCCGATCACGGCGATGCGGCGGGGAGAGGCGGACAGGCGTTCGAATGGCATTCTGGTTCGGTCTCCGAGAGCGAAGTGGTCGCAGCTATTACGGAACCCACGTGGCCCCGGATGACTTTGGTTCACATAAAGTCATAGTGATCCAAGTCCGGAGCCCCTCCGTATGCCGGATATGTTGCGCACCGCCCGATACGTCGATGACATCTCGGACCCGCTCGAGCCTTCGCTTGAAGCGGCGCCCGTCAGTCCGTCCCAGTCACCCGACCCGGGTGCAGAGGCGGCGCTGTGGGCGTCGCGGGTCTTCGACATCCGCGACAACCGAAGCGAAGCCGCCTTCGTTGCGGTTTTCGAGCACTTCGCCCCGCGCCTCAAGGCGTTTCTGATGCGCGGCGGCAACGATGCCGCCACCGCCGAGGAAGTGGTGCAGGACGTCATGTCGACGGTCTGGCGCAAGGCGCACATGTTCGACCCCTCGCGGGCCAGCGTTTCCACCTGGCTGTTCACCATCGCCCGCAACCGGCGCATCGACATCGCCCGGCGCCGCAATGCCCGGCCCGAGCCCGAGGCGTTGCCTTGGGGCCCCGACCATGCGCCGGCGCCCGAGGAGGTGATCGGTTTGCAGGAGGACAGCGCCCGGCTTGGCGAGGCTATGCGCACCCTACCCGAGAAACAGCGCCGCCTGATCGAGAGCGCCTACTTCGGAGAGCTGACCCACCGCGAGATCGCGGCGGAGACCGGCCTTCCGCTTGGAACGATCAAGTCGCGCATCCGCCTGGCGCTCGACCGTCTGCGCCATGCCATGAGCTGAGCGAGTATCATGATTTCACACCACCTCACCGACGAGCTCCTGATGGCCTACTCTGCGGGCACCTTGCCCGAGGCGTTCGACCTGGCCATCGCGACGCACCTGTCGCTGTGCGACACCTGCCGCGCCTCCGCCGAGAGCTATGATGCCGTCGGCGGAGCGTTGGTGGAGGATGGCACCCAGGCCGAGATGTCGGATGGCGCGCTTTCGGAGATGCTCGAGCGGATTCGAAGCGAAGCGCCGGAACCGGTCGGCACGACGCCCCGGCCCGAGGCCGCCGGTGCCCCGTCGGTGCTGCCCGCCCCTCTCGCGGCCTTCATCGGCGGTGATGTCGACGCGGTGAAGTGGCGCCCGGTGGGTATGGGCGTGAAGCAGGCGATCCTGCAGACTGCGGACGACGCGGCCTCGGCGCGCCTTCTGTTCATTCCGGCGGGCACCGCGATGCCCGACCACGGGCACCGCGGCACCGAGCTGACGCTCGTGCTGCAGGGCGCGTTCTCGGACGAGGCGGGCACGTTCGCGCGCGGCGACGTGGAGATCGCCGAATCGGATGACGACCACATGCCGGTCGCCGATGCGGGCGAACCCTGCATCTGCCTCGCCGTCACCGACGCCCCGTTGCGCTTCAAAGGATGGTTGCCGCGACTGGCCCAGCCTTTTCTGAATATCTGAGTCACATTTTAGGCAAGGCGCCGCCGGTCGGGGGAACCCCCGGGCCGCAGTCGCGTTTCCCGAAGCCTGCACCACGGAGGAGGGCAGGCCTCACACCCGGACAAGATATCCGTTCCGGATGCACGGTTTGCGCCGATTTTCGGCAAACCGGGGCACCGTCCGCGCGTTGACGCGGCACCTGCCCGAGACGACGCCGTTTCGCTGCCCTGCGGCGTGACAGGCAGGCCCGGCATCTCTACAACCCTTGGTTGGGGATGCGGGGGAGACAAATATGGGAGGCCGTCATGAAGACAGAAGCGCAGGAAAGCCGGCGCAAGCTGGTGGAACTTCTTGAGGCAAAGCTCGGGAACGAGCGCGCCCGGGAGTTTCTCCGCACGCCGAATCCGCTGCTGGGCTACCAGGCCCCGCGCGAATTGATGGATGCCGATCACCTCGGCCTCATGCGCCTGACCGTTCTGGTCAGCGCGATGGGGACGACGTCACTGGCCGGCTGACGCGCCACGGGCCGCATCCCGAGCCCGACAGAAACAGGAAAGGCGGCGCCGGGGGGCGCCGCCTTTTTCGTGCCGGCCGTCCGCGATGGACCGGATCAGCCCTTTTTCTTCTTCGGCGGCATGAGGTCGGTAATCGTGCCCTCGAACATCTCGGCCGCGAAGTTCACCGTCTCCGACAGCGTCGGGTGCGGGTGGATGGTGTGGCCGAGATCGACCGCGTCCGCCCCCATCTCGATCGCCAGCGCCACTTCCGAGATCAGGTCGCCCGCGTTGGTGCCCACGATCGCGGCCCCGACGACGCGCTGATCCTCGGGATCGAACAGCAGCTTGGTCATGCCCTCGCTGCGGCCGTTCGACAGCGACCGGCCCGAGGCGGCCCAGGGGAACACGCCCTTCTCGACCTTGATGCCCTTCTCCTTGGCCTGCGCCTCGGTCAGGCCGCACCACGCGACTTCGGGGTCGGTGTAGGCCACGGAGGGAATCACCCGCGCGTCGAAGGCGCGCTTCTCGCCCGAGGCGACCTCGGCCGCGACCTTGCCCTCATGCACCGCCTTGTGCGCCAGCATCGGCTGGCCGACCACGTCGCCGATGGCGAAGATGTGGGACTGACCGGTGCGCTGGAACTCGTCCACGGCGATGAAGCCGCGCTCGTCCACCGCGACGCCCGCCTTGTCGGCATCGATGATCTTGCCGTTGGGCTTGCGGCCGACGGCGACCAGCACCTTGTCGAAGCGATCGTCGAAGGTCTCGCCCTTCTCGTCCTCGAAGGTGACCTTGAGACCGGACTTCTGCGCCTCCATCCCCGTGACCTTGGTCTTGAGGTGGATGTTCTCGTAGCGGCCCTTGATGCGCTGCATCAGCGGCTTCACGAGGTCCTTGTCCGCGCCGGGAATGATCTGGTCCATCAGCTCGACCACGGTGACCTTGGAGCCAAGCGCGTCGTAGACGCAGGCCATCTCGAGACCGATGATCCCGCCGCCCAGAACGAGCATCCGCTTCGGGATGTCCTTGAGCTCGAGCGCACCGGTCGAATCGATCACACGCTCGTCGTCGTGGGGGATAAACGGCAGCTCCACCGGCTCGGAGCCGGCGGCGATGATGCACTGGTCGAAGCTGACCTTGGTGGTGCCGTCGTCGCCCTCGACCGCGATCATGTTGGGACCGGTGAACTTGCCCAGCCCGCGCACGACCTTGACCTTGCGCTGCTTGGCCAGACCGTCGAGGCCGCCGGTCAGCTTGCCGACGACGCCGTCCTTGAAGCCGCGCAACTCGTCGAGGTCGATCTTGGGCTTGCCGAAGCTGACGCCGTGGCCGCCCATCTCGTCGGCCTCGGTAATGACCTTGGCCACGTGAAGCAGCGCCTTGGAGGGGATGCAGCCCACGTTCAGGCATACGCCGCCGAGCGACGGATACCGCTCGATCAGGACGACATCCATGCCGAGGTCGGCCGCGCGGAACGCCGCCGAATAGCCGCCGGGGCCCGAGCCGAGCACGACCAGCTGGCCGTGAACGTCGCCCTTGCCCTGATCGCCACCTGCGGGCTCCACCTTTTCGGGCGCGCCCTTGGTGTCCGACCCGCGGTCGCCGTAACCGCCGCCCTGCTGGCCGCCCTGGCCCTTGGGCTCCTCGGCCTTGTCGGCGCCGCCATCGTCCTCGTCGCCGCCCGCGTCCTCATCGGATGCTTCGAGCACGAGGATCACGTCACCTTCGGTAACCTTGTCGCCTTCCTTCACCTTGATCTCGGTGACCTTGCCCGCGTGGGACGAAGGCACCTCCATCGTGGCCTTGTCCGACTCCAGCTCGACGAGCGGGTCTTCCTTCTCGATCGTGTCGCCGACGCTCACCAGCACGGTGATGACGGGCACGTCGGAAAAGTCGCCAATATCGGGGACTTTCACTTCCATGTCGGTCACCTCAGAGCATCAGCCGGCGCGGATCGGCCAGCAGGTATTTCAGATGGGCGCAGAATCGCGCGGCCAGCGCGCCGTCGATCGCCCGGTGGTCGTAGGACAGGCTCATCGGCAGCATGTTGCGGGGCACGAACTGTTCGCCGTCCCAGACCGGCGCCATCTTCGACCGCGTGAGGCCGAGGATCGCCACCTCGGGCGCATTGACGATAGGGGTGAACGACGTTCCGCCGATCCCGCCCAGCGACGAGATGGTGAAGGTCGCGCCCTTCATGTCATCGCCCTTGAGCTTGCCTTCGCGCGCCGCGGCCGAGAGGTTCATCAGGTCCTTCGAAATGTCGACGATACCCTTGCGGTCCGCGTCCTTGATGACCGGCACCATCAGACCATTCGGCGTGTCCGCCGCGAAGCCGATGTTGAAGAAGTCCTTCTTGATCAGCTTGTCGCCATCGGGATGGATAGAGCTGTTGAACTCCCAGTGCTTCTTGAGCGCCGAGACCGACGCCTTGACGATGAAGGACAGCAGCGTGACGCGGTAGCCTTCCTCCTTCGCCTGCGTGTCCAGCTCCTTGCGGTACTTGTCGAGGTCGGTGATGTCCGCGTCTTCGTTGTGCGTGACGTGCGGGATGTTGAGCCACGAGCGGTGCAGCGCGGGGCCGGAGATCTTCTTGATCCGGCTCATCTCGACATCTTCGGTGGGACCGAACTTGGAGAAGTCGACCGGCGGGATCGGCGGGATGCCCATGCCGCCCTGAGCGGCCGCGCCGCCGCCCGCCGCCGCGGCGGGAGCCGCCGACTTGAGCGCTTTCTCCACGTCCTCGCGCAGGATCCGGCCCTTGCGGCCCGTTCCGTTCACGGTGCTCAGATCGATGTCCACCCGGCGCGCGAAGGCGCGCACGGAGGGCGAGGCATGGACCTTGCCGAACCCCTGATCGGTCACGGCACCCGCGGCGCCACCCGGACGCGGACCAGAGCTGCTCTGCTGCTCCGAACCGCCGCCCGACGACGCACCGCCACCGGACTGCGCCTTGGGCGCCTCCTCGGTCTTCGGCTTCTCTTCCTTGGGCGCGTCCTCGGCGGCCTTGTCGCCGCCTGAGGCATCGTCCGAGCCGCTTTCCTCGATCACGAGGATCACGTCACCCTCTGTGACGGAGTCGCCTTCGCCGACCTTGATCTCCTTCACCGTGCCGGCGTGCGACGAGGGAACCTCCATCGTCGCCTTGTCCGACTCCAGCTCGATCAGCGGGTCTTCCTTCTCGATGGTGTCACCCACGCTCACCAGCACCGAGATCACCGGCACATCGGAGAAATCACCGATGTCGGGCACTTTCACTTCAGTCGTCATGTCTTTTTCTCACTCCCTCGGGTGCCGTCAGCTGAGGCGCGGGTTGGGCTTGCCGCCGTCGATGTCGTATTTCTTGAGCGCCGCCTCGACGTCTTTCTTGTCGATGGCGCCCTCACGCCAGAGGTCGACCATAGCCGCCGCTGCGATGTGGTTGGCGTCCACCTCGAAGAAGCGGCGCAGGTTCTCGCGGCTGTCCGAGCGGCCGAAGCCGTCGGTGCCGAGCACCGTGTAGCGCTGCGGGACGAACGCCCGGATCTGGTCGGCGAAGCTCTTGATGTAGTCGGTCGCCGCAATGACCGGCCCCTTCACGCCATCGAGCTGCTGCGTGACGTAGGGCACGCGCTCTTCGCTCATCGGGTTCAGGCGGTTGTGGCGCAGGCAGTCCTGGCCGTCGCGGGCCAGCTCGTTGAAGCTGGTGGCCGACCAGATGTCGGACGTGACGCCGAAGTCTTCCTTCAACATCTCCGCCGCGCGGATCGCCTGGATCAGGATCGTGCCCGACCCCATCAGGTTCACGTGCTTCTTGCCCGGACGAGACGTCTTCTTCATCCGGTAGAGGCCCTTGATGATCCCCTCCTCGGCGCCCGTAGGCATCTCGGGGTGATGATAGTTCTCGTTCATCAGGGTCAGGTAGAAGTACACGTCCTCCTGATCGACGAACATGCGCTGCAGGCCGTTCTGGACGATCACCGCGACCTCGTAGCTGAAGGTCGGGTCGTAGCTGACGCAGTTCGGGATCGTGCCGGCCATGATGTGGCTGTGGCCGTCCTCGTGCTGCAGGCCTTCGCCGTTCAACGTTGTCCGCCCGGCGGTGCCGCCCAGCAGGAAGCCGCGCGCCCGGCTGTCACCGGCGGCCCAGGCGAAGTCGCCGATCCGCTGGAAACCGAACATCGAGTAGAAGATGTAGAACGGGATCATCGGGACGCCGTGCGTGGAATACGCGGTGGCGGCGGCGATCCAGTCGGCCATCGAGCCGGCCTCGTTGATGCCTTCCTGAAGCACCTGGCCGTCCTTCGACTCCTTGTAGTAGGCCATCTGGTCGGCGTCCTGGGGCGTGTAGTTCTGCCCCAGCGGGTTGTAGATGCCGACCGAGCGGAACAGGCCCTCCATGCCGAAGGTGCGGCTTTCGTCCGGCACGATCGGCACGACGTTCTTGCCGATCTTCTTGTCGCGCAGCAGCGTCGTGAGAATCCGCACGAACGCCATCGTCGACGAGAATTCGCGGTCGCCGGACGACTGAAGCTCCTTCTTGAACTTGTCGAGGCCGGGAATTTCCATCTTCTCGACGTCCGAGTGACGGATCGGGAAGCTGCCGCCCAGTTCCTTGCGGCGCTCGCTCAGGTAGGACTTCTGCGCGTTGTTGAGCGTGACGAACGGCACCTTCTCGAGGTCCTCGTCCTCGATCGGGATGCGGAACCGGTCGCGCATCGCCTTGAGCTGGTCGACCTGCATCTTCTTGGACTGGTGGGCGATGTTCTGGCCCTCGCCGGCCGTGCCCATGCCGTAGCCCTTCACCGTCTTGACCAGCAGGCAGGACGGCTGACCGTTGGCCTGAGAGGCGCGCAAGTAGGCGTTGTAGACCTTCTTGGGATCGTGCCCGCCACGGCGGAGCGCCCAGATCTCGTCGTCGGTCCAGTCCTTCACCAGCTCGGCGGTCTCGGGATACTTGCCGAAGAAATGCTCGCGGATGTAGGCGCCGTCCTTCGACTTGAAGGTCTGGTAGTCGCCGTCGATGGTCTCGTCCATCAGCTGGCGCAGCTTGCCCGAAGTATCACGCTCGAGCAGGTCGTCCCAGCCACGGCCCCAGAGCAGCTTGATGACGTCCCAGCCGGCGCCGCGGAACGAGCCCTCGAGCTCCTGCACGATCTTGGAGTTGCCTCGCACCGGGCCGTCGAGGCGCTGAAGGTTGCAGTTGATGACGAAGATCAGGTTGTCGAGCCCTTCGCGCGCGGCGATGGAGATGGCACCGAGGCTTTCGGGCTCGTCCATCTCGCCGTCGCCGAGGAAGGCCCAGACCTTGCGGTCCGACTTCTCGATCAGGCCGCGGTTCTCCATGTATTTCATGAAGCGCGCCTGGTAGACCGCCATCATCGGGCCGAGGCCCATCGAGACGGTCGGGAACTGCCAGTAGTCCGGCATCAGCCACGGGTGCGGGTAGGAGGACAGACCCTTGCCGTCGACCTCGTGGCGGAAGCTGGCGAGGTCCTCTTCGGACAGCCGGCCTTCCATGAACGAGCGCGCGTAGATGCCGGGGATCACGTGCCCCTGGAAGAACACCAGGTCGCCACCGTGCATGGTCGAGCGGGCGCGCCAGAAGTGGTTCAAGCCCACGTCGTAGAGGGCCGCCGAGGACGCGAACGACGCGATGTGGCCGCCGATGCCGTCGGTGGACTTGTTCGCACGCACCACGGTTGCCATCGCGTTCCAGCGATTGATGGTGCGGATGCGCCATTCCATCTCGTTGTCGCCGGGCAGATCGACCTCGTCATCGGGCGAGATCGTGTTCTGGTAGGGCGTCGTGGCCGAGAACGGCAACTTTGCGCCGGCAGCGCGCGCCCGCTGCACCGCCTTGTCGAGCAGGAAGTGCGCGCGGTCGGCACCGTCGCGCATGATGACGTCCTCGACGGCGTCCTGCCATTCCTGGGATTCGACCGGATCGATGTCGTTCGGCGTGTCTTTCATGAGCGATATCCTTCGCGACCGGTAACTGGCGCTGACTTCTGTTTAACGGTGAACATTTATTCGACCACCCCTCCCACGGGTCCGCGTGCCCGGCCAAGCCGGCCGGCACTCTCCTCAATGAACAATGGGATAGCAGGCAAGGACCCGGGGATACACCACGCGCGGCGAATATCAGTCCTGCGGTCGCCGCATGACGGATAGTTCAGCGTTAAACATGTATCTAGCCGGATCGTGTCCACGGCATCCTCCCTCGGTGCGGTCCGGCCCGCCTCTCGTGGGCGGGTCACGGTCCGTCCGGCGCCGGCGGTGCGGCCGAACGCCACGTCAGAATGCGTCAGCTAGACCGCTCCGGCAAAGAGGAAATGCCTGAAAGATCGGGTGTGCGCCCCTGCGCCGGTCAGGAGGACGTGTCCTGGATCAGCTCGCGGGCCTGAAGATTGCGCGGCTCGCCTTCCACATGGCTCACCTGATCGAGGCTCTCGTTCGGCGCCACGACACTCAGGCTCTCGAACTTTCGGGCCGAGGGCAGAACCCGCCCCTCGAGCGAGCCGACCGACTTGTTGTAAGACTCGACAGAGGCACGAAGGCTGCGGCCGACCTTGTCGAGATGGCCGGCAAAAGTGCCGAGCCGCTCGTAAATCTCGCGCGCCACGCGTTGAACCTCGGCGGCGTTCTCGGCCATCTTTTCCTGCTGCCAGCCGTAGGCGATGGCCTTGATCAACGCCATCAGAGTGGTCGGCGTGGCGATCAGCACGCGCTTCTCGAAGCCGAACTCCAGAAGACCCGGATCTGCTTCGCAGGCCGCCGACACGAAGGTCTCGCCGGGGATGAACATGACGACGAAGTCGGGCGTCGAATCGAGCTGGTCCTGGTAGGCCTTCGATGCCAGCCCCTTGATGTGCTCGCGCACTTGCCGGGCGTGCCGGGTGATGTGGGTCTCGCGCAGCTCGGGCGTCTCGGCCTCGAGCGCGTCGAGATAGGCGTCGAGCGGGGTCTTGGCATCGACGATGATGCTCTTGCCGCCCGGAATACGGACCTGCGCGTCGGGACGCCGCCGCCCGTCATCCGTCTCCATCGAGGATTCGGAGAGGAAGTCGACCTCCTCGGTCATGCCGGCCATCTCGAACACCTGGCGGAGCTGCATTTCGCCCCAGCGGCCCCGCGTCTTGGGCGCGCGTAGCGCCTGCACCAGCTTGCGGGTCTCGGCGTTCAGGGTGGTCTGGCCCAGCGTCAGCTGCTCGACCTGAGTGCGGATCGCGCCGTAGGCCTCGTTGCGGGCCTTCTCGATCTCGCCCATGCGCTCGTCGAACCTGGACAGCCGGTCCTGCAGCGGCTTCACGAGATTGCCGATCGCCTCCTGTCGCGTGGACAGTTCCTTGTCGGCGGATTCCTTGTGCTTCTCGAATCGCTCGCTCACCAGATTGAGGAAGCGCTTTGAATTGTCCTCGAGCACCGATCCGGCAAGGGTCGAGAATTTCTCTTCCAGCTGTTTCCGGATATCGCGCAATTCGGCGAGCTTTTCCTCGTTCGACTGTTTCAGCGCCGCCATTTCCGTTTCGAGCCGCGCGTTGATTTCCTGCGCCTCGTAACGAGCGCTCCTCTCGCGGCTTAGCGCCTGCTCGACCTCGGGCAGACGTTCGGCGCGGGTTGTCGCGGCGGAAAGCTGCGTGGCAAGGTCCGAGCGCTGCGCGCGTTCCTCGGCCAGCGCGGCCCGTTCCGCCTCAAGGCTGCGCGACAGGTCCGCGGTCTCGCGCCGTGTCGCGGCCAGGCGCCCGCGCAGGACGATGGCCACCACTGCGAGAACCAGGGCCAAAGCCGCGGCCCCCAGAACGACCGGCCAGGCCGGCCCCAACGTATCGAGCAGGAATTCCATTTACTGACTTTCCGAATATATACTTGCCTTCAGGCGCATTGGACGAGCCGCTGCGAATTCCGTCAAGTGCGGCCGAACAGACGCTCTATGTCCGACAGCTTCAATTCGACGTAGGTGGGCCGACCGTGGTTGCACTGACCGGAATGGGGCGTGGCCTCCATTTCCCGCAGCAGCGCATTCATCTCATCCGCGTGCATCCTCCGGCCCGACCGGACCGAGCCGTGGCAGGCCACCCGGCTGAGGATCGCCTCCACCTTGTCCTGCACCAGCGACGACGCGCCGCCGTCGGCCAGTTCGTCGAGGATGTCGCGCAAGAGCGCCTCGGCATTCACCTCGCCGAGGATCGCCGGCGTTTCGCGCACGGCCACCGCACCGCCGCCGAAGGGCTCCACGGTCAGGCCCATCCGGGCGAGGTCGTCGGCCGCTTCGAGGATCAGGGCGGCGTCGCCTTCGGAAAGCTCGACGATCTCGGGGATCAGCAGCGCCTGCGCGGGCACGCCGCGTTCGGCCATCTGGCGCTTGAGCTTCTCGTAGACCAGCCGCTCGTGCGCGGCGTGCTGATCGACGATCACGAGGCCATCGGCGGTCTGCGCGAGGATGTAGTTTTCGTGCACTTGGCCGCGGGCCGCACCGAGCGGCAGCGCCGCGGGCGGCGTTTCGGGCTCGGGCGTCTCGACCACGGGTTCGGGGTCGGGCTCCACGGTGCGCGCGCTCCACGCCGTCTCCATCTCGGCAAAGCCCGGCGCCTGCGCCGCGTAGGACGCGGCACGCGCCGCCGGTGAGGGTCGGCGGTCCATCTGGTAGATGCGCGGCGCGCCCGTCGCGGTCGGTCCGGGCTCGGGCCGCATGGCGCCCAGCGTCGCCCCCGCAACGGTCGTGGAGGCGCGATGCCCGGCCTCGGCCAGTGCGTGGCGCAGGGCGGTGACGATCAGGCCGCGCACGACGCCGGGCTCGCGGAACCGCACCTCGGATTTCGCCGGGTGCACGTTCACGTCCACGGCGCGCGGGTCGCAGTCTACGAACAGCGCCACCGCCGGGTGCCGGTCCTTGGACAGGAAATCCTGGTAGGCCCCGCGCAGCGCCCCCAGCAGCGTTCGGTCCTTCACCGGGCGACCGTTGACGAAGAGATGCTGCGCCACCGCCGAGCCGCGCGAATAGGTCGGTAGCCCGGCAAGACCGCTGAGGCGGATGCCCTCGCGCGTGGCGTCGATGCTGACCGCGTTGGTGGTGAACTCGGTGCCCATGACCTGCCCCAGCCGCCCCCGCAGGGCGTCGAACAGGTCCCCGGTGACGGGGTCGGCGCGGAAGGTCACGCGGCCTTCGCCACCGCCCGAGACGTCGCGGAGCGTGAAGCCCACGCTTGGTTCGGCCATGGCGAGACGGCGAAGGGTCTCGCCCACCGCCTGGCTCTCGGCGCGGTCGGTGCGCAGGAACTTGAGCCGCGCCGGCGTGGCATAGAACAGGTCCGCGAGCGTGACGGTGGTGCCCCGGTCGCGGGCGCAAGGGCGGGGCGCCGAGGCCACGCCGCCCGAGACACGGACCTCGCAGGCCTCGGCCCCGTCGGCGCGCGACTGCACGGTCAGACGGCCCACGGCGCCGAGCGAGGGCAGCGCCTCGCCCCGGAACCCGAAGGTGTGGATGTTCAGCAGGTCCGAACCGTCGATCTTCGACGTGGCGTGCCGGGACAGGGCCAGCGGAAGATCCTCGGGCGTCATCCCGCAGCCGTCGTCGATCACGCGGATCAGCGTCTTGCCGCCATCGGCGATCTCGACGGTGATGCGGCGCGCACCGGCGTCGATGGCATTCTCCACCAGCTCCTTCACCGCGGAGGCCGGGCGCTCCACCACCTCGCCCGCGGCGATGCGGTTGATCGCGGCGTCGTCGAGTTGGCGGATGACCGGGCGGTCCGCGTGGATATTGGGGCTGTGGGTATTCATGCCACTAAACCTAGCAGCCGCGCGCCGAGTCGGGCAATGGGGTTCACCGGGTCACAAGGCGGAAAAGGCTGGGGTCGGGTCTTGAAAAGGCTGGGGTCGGGTCTTGGAGGTTCGCGCGGCCCGACACATCGCTGCGCGCTTGTTAGAGCGCGAACCGGGGTGGCTGCAAGGTGTCGTTTTCGCTCACAGCCGTGACGCCCCCGGCACCCAACCTCAGGCACGGTCGGCCCGCGCGGACAGCGACCTAGCCGCCCGTCGCCGCGGCGAACCAGTCGCGGATGGCGGCGCGGTCGTCCTCCGATACCGAGGTCACGTTGCCCGGCGGCATGGCGTGGCTCAGTCCGGCCTGAAGGTAGATGCCGCGGGCATGGGCCGCGATGTCGGCCTCGGCCTCGAGCTTCACGCCCTTCGGCGGCCAGAGCACACCGGACCAGACAGGCTCGGCCGCGTGGCACATGGAGCACCGCGACATGACGATGTCGGCAACCTGCGTGTAGCCCTCGGCCTCGGTGAAGCGCGCGGCCTTGGCGGCGACCTCCTCGGGGCTGTCGCGGAACATCGGCGCGGTCGAGAGCCACATGATCAGCAGGAACAGGATCGCCGTCGCGGCCCAGGTCCACGTCGGCTTGCCCTTCCGGGCATGCATCGAGTTGAAGTAGTGCCGGATCGTCACGCCCATCAGGAACACGAGCGATGCAATCACCCAGTTCCACTGGCTCGCGAAGGCCAGCGGGTAGTGGTTCGACAGCATCAGGAAGATCACCGGCAGCGTCAGGTAGTTGTTGTGGGTCGAGCGCTGCTTGGCGATCTTGCCGTATTTCGGATCCGGCGTCCGCCCGGCCTTGAGGTCCGCCACGACGATCTTCTGGTTGGGGATGATGATGTGGGCGACGTTGCCGGTCATGATCGTCGCGGTGAACGCGCCGAGGTGCAGCAGCGCCGCGCGCCCCGAGAACACCTGCGTGTAGAACCACGCCATCGCCACCAGGACGCCGAACAGCAGGACCATCAGGCCGGTGGTGTGCTGTCCGAGCGGTGATTTGCAGAGCTGGTCGTAGACGATCCATCCAACGACCAGAGAGGCCGCCGAGATGCCGATGGCCTGCCAGACCGCGAGGTCCAGCGTCACCGGGTCGATCAGGTAGAACTCCGCCCCGAACCAGTACACGATCACCAGAAGGGCCGCACCCGAGAGCCACGTCCAGTAGCTCTCCCATTTGAACCAGGTCAGGTGTTCGGGCATCGCCGCAGGTGCCACCAGATACTTCTGGATGTGGTAGAAACCGCCGCCGTGGACCTGCCACTCCTCGCCGTCCGCGCCGGTCTCGAACTCGCGATCGCGGCGCAGGCCGAGGTCCAGCGCGATGAAATAGAAGGACGAGCCGATCCACGCGATCGCCGTGATGACGTGCAGCCAGCGCACCGCGAATTCCGCCCATGCGCCCATCGCCGCCAAGTCGTACATGCCCGTTCCTCCGAAAGTGCCGATCCGCCCGGACGCTATACGCCCCGGCGGGGCGCTGTTAAGGCTGGGCTTCGCGAGACAGTTTCAAATCAGACCGAACGGTCGCCCCAGCGAAATCGGCCATGGCTTACCTGACGAACCTGCGGATGTTCGTGCGTGTCTACGAATTGGGCAGCATGAGCGCCGCCGCCCGAGACCAACGTTGCTCGCCCGCCGTGGCGTCGGCCCGCATCGCCGAACTGGAACGGCACCTGGGCCTGCGCCTGTTCAACCGCACCACCCGGACGCTGCGCCCCACCGAGGCGGGCCGCACGTTCTACGATGGCGCGCGCGAGGTTCTGGAGGCCGTCAGCGCTGCCGAGGCACGCGTGCGCGAGGATGCCGACGCGCTGCGCGGCACGGTTTTCGCCGCGGCGCCGCTGGGGCTCGGGCGACGCGTGGTGGCACCGGCCATCCCCGCCTTTCGCGCCGAGTTTCCCGACGTGCACGTGCGCCTGCGCCTGACCGACCGGGTGGTGGACATGGCGACCGAGGGCCTCGATCTCGCGCTGCATCTCGGCCCTCTTGCGGACAGTGACCTGAAAGTGCGCGCCATCGCCGACTGCCCGCGCAGCCTCGTGGCCGCACCGGACTACGTGGCGCGGCACGGGATGCCCGCGGACGGCGAGGCGCTGGTGCGCGATGGCCACGACTGCCTGATGCTGCGCTTCCCCGGCGCGCAGGAGTTCCGCTGGACCCTTCGCACGCCGAACGGTCCCCGCGCCTTCGCCGTGCAGGGCCCGGTCGAGAGCGACGACGGCGACGTGCTGACCGGCTGGGCGCTCGACGGTCTCGGGGTCGCGCTCAAGCCGGATTTCGAGGTGGCGGATCATCTGGCTGCCGGCCGTCTGGTGCGGGTGGCCGAGGCGACGCCGCCGGACCCGGTGCCGCTGGCCTGCCTCAGCCCGGCGCGGGCCAGCGCCGATCCCCGCGTCCACGTCTTCGCCGAACGGATGATCGCCGCCTGCCGCGCCGGCGTGGCGGTGGGCGCCCCCTCCTGAGGTCTGCCGCGGGGCGAGTGGCGGGGGGAACCACGGACCGCCCCCGAGGCTTTCTTCCCAGTTCGGACAAACCGGAAAGGGCCGAAAGAATGCAGACCGAAGACCTCAACGGCGCCACCTTCGAACGCTGGGATACAGAGGAAGTGCGCGCGGGGCTCGACGCGGGCGAGATCGTCCTCATCGACGTTCGCACCCCGCTCGAATACGGGTTGGAGCACATCCCCGGCGCGCTGAACTTCCCGATGGCGTTCTTCGATCCCAAGGCGCTACCGACGCAGGACGGCAAGCGGCTGGTTCTGCATTGCGGCGCGGGACTGCGCTCGGAACGGATGGCGAAGTGGGCGGCCGAGGCCGGCTTCGACCGGATCGCACATCTCGAGGGCGGCTTCGCCGCTTGGAAGGAAGCCAAGCTGCCTTACCGCGCCACCGAGATGAGCACCGGCGCCCCCAAGATGGTCACGCCGGAAAAGTGAACCCGGCAGACCGGCCCGGCGGTGCTCAGCCCGCCGGGTTCGGCACCTCGCGGCCCGCGAAAAAGGCGTCGAGATTGTCGGCGACCATGTGCCCCATCGCCTCGCGCGTCTCGAGCGTGGCCGAGCCGAGATGCGGCAACAGCACCACGTTTTCCATCCGCGTCAGGGCCTCGGGCACGCTTGGCTCTCCGTCATAGACGTCAAGGCCCGCGCCCGCGATGGTTCCGGCCTCCAGTGCCGCGATCAACGCGTTCTGGTCGACCACGTCGCCGCGGGCGGTGTTGATGAGCATTCCGGACGCGCCCAGCTTTTCGAACTGCGCCGCGCCGATCGTCTTGGCGTTGGCGCCCCCACCGGGAATGTGCAGAGAGGCCACGTCAGCCGCTGCCATCACGTCGTCGATCGTGTCGAGCCGCTCGGCCTCCAGCCCCTTCAGCGCGGCGGGGTCCACCTCGCTGCGATTGTAGTAGACTACCTTCATGCCGAAGCCGCCCTGCGCGCGCCGTGCCGTGGCGATGCCGATCCGGCCCATGCCGACGATGCCCAGCGTCTTGCCCGACAATTTGGTGCCGATCAGGTGCGTCGGGCGCCAGCCGGACCAGTCGCCCCGGCGCAGCTCGCGCTCGCCCTCGCCGGCACGCCGGGCGAGCATCAGCATCAGCGTCAGCGCCAGATCGGCGGTGCAGTCGGTCAGGCAGCCGGGCGTGTTGGTCACCGTCAGCCCCGCGGCCCGAGCGGCATCGAGGTCGATGTGGTTCACGCCGACGCCGTAATTGCCGAGGATCCGCGTCCGCATCTTGCCGTCGAACAAAGCGGCGGGCAGCGAATCCGACACCGTCGGACAGACGGCGTCGTAGTCACCCAGTGCCGCGCCGATCTGCTCGGCGGTCATCGGCGTGTCGTCAGTGTTGAGCGTCACGTCGTAGTCGCGCGACAGGCGGTCCTCGACCGCCTGCGGCCACCTCCGCGTGAGGAGGATCTTCGGTTGTGCCATGTCTTACGCTGCGGCCTTCTTGCCCGAGAGCACGGCCTCCACGGTCTCACCGAAGGAGGCGGGGTTCGGGATGATGGTATGTCCCGCCTCGCGGATGATTTCCACCTTCTCCTGCGCGCTTTCGCCGAACGCCTGCACGATGGCGCCCGCATGACCCATCTTCTTTCCCTTGGGCGCCGACAGGCCCGCGACATAGGCCATGAGCGGTTTCTTCATGTGCGACCGCGCCCATTCCGCCGCCTCGGCCTCTTGCGGGCCGCCGATCTCGCCGATCATCACGACGGCATCGGTGTCGGGATCTTCCTCGAAGAGCTGCAGGATGTCCTTGAAGGACGAGCCGTTGATCGGGTCGCCGCCAATGCCGACGCTGGTCGAGATGCCGATCCCGTGCGCCTGCATCTGGCTCGCCGCCTCGTAGCCCAGCGTGCCCGACCGGCCCACCACACCCACGCGCCCCGGCGTGTAGATGTGACCCGGCATGATCCCCAGCATCGCCTTGCCCGGAGAGATCGTGCCGGCGCAATTCGGCCCCGTCAGGCGCATCTTCAGGTCTGCCTTGTAGCGGCGCATGTAGCGCTTCACGCGCATCATGTCCTGGGCCGGGATACCGTCGGTGATGCAGGTGCAGTACTTGATGCCCGCATCGGCGGCTTCCATGATCGCGTCGGCCGCGAAGGGCGGCGGCACGAAGATGATGGAAGCTTCGGCGCCGGTTTCCTGCACCGCACCCTTCACCGTGTTGAACACCGGGCGGCCAAGGTGCGTCTGCCCGCCCTTGCCTGGCGTGGTGCCGCCCACGACGTTGGTGCCGTAGTCGATCATCTCGCCGGCATGGAAATTGCCGATCCGTCCTGTGAAGCCCTGGATCAGGACAGGCGTGGTTTCGTCGATCAGGATTGCCATGTCGGTTCCTCCCCTTACGCGGCTTCGCTGGCGGACTTGCCGCCCTTCCAGGCCGCGACCGCCTTTTCAGCCGCGTCCTTGAGCGTGTCGGCCACGATGACCGACGGTGCCTTCTCGGCGAGGATGCGGCGCCCCTCCTCGACCTTGGTGCCCGACAGCCGGACCACCAGCGGCACCGGCACGCCGACTTCGTCGAGCGCCTTGGCGACACCTTCGGCCACCCAGTCGCAGCGGTTGATGCCGGCAAAGATGTTGACCAGAACGACCTCGACCTTCTTGTCCTGAAGCACCGCACGGAAGGACTTGGCCACCCGCTCGGGGCTTGCGCCGCCGCCGATGTCGAGGAAGTTCGCGGGCTCGCCGCCGGCGATCTTGATCATGTCGAGCGTGGCCATCGCGAGACCCGCGCCGTTGATGATGCAGCCGATATTGCCCTCGAGTCCGACGTAGCTCAGGCCGCGATCCGACGCGAAGGTTTCGCGCGGGTCCTCCTGGCTCTTGTCGCGCAACTCGCTGATCTCGGGCCGCCTGAACAGAGCGTTCTCGTCGAACGACATCTTGCAGTCCAGCGCGTAGATCTCGTCGTGCGAGACGACCAGCGGATTGATCTCGAGCATCGAGGCGTCGTAGTCGCGAAACACCCGGTAGCAGCCCATGATCGCCTGCACCGCCTTTCCGATCAGCGCCCCGTCGAGCCCGAGCCCGAAGGCCAACTCGCGCGCCTGGAAGTCGAGCATCCCCACGCCCGGGTCCACGACCTGACGCACGATGCTGTCAGGCTCCTTCTCGGAGATTTCCTCGATCTCCATGCCGCCCTGACCGGAGGCGACGATCATGATCCGCTCTTCCTTCCGGTCCAGCACGAAGCCGAGGTAGATCTCGCGGTCGATCTGAACCGTCTCCTCGATGTAGAGACGGCCCACCATCTTGCCACGCTCGCCGGTCTGGTGCGTGACGAGCCGCGCGCCCAGAAGCTTCTCGGCGGCGTCCTCGACCTCTTTCTCGGACTTGCAGAGGATGATGCCGCCGGCCTTGCCGCGGGCGCCCGAGTGGATCTGCGCCTTCACCACCCAGGATTCGCCGCCGATCTCGGAGGCGCGGTAGGCCGCCTGTTCGGGGCTGTAGGCCAGCCCGCCGCGCGGCAGGCGGATGCCCTGCTTCGCCAGCAGTTCCTTGGCCTGATACTCGTGGATATCCATCGTCTTTCCTCCCTTTCGCGGGGTTCAGGCGGCGCGGGCGCGCAGGGTCTCCTGCACGGCCAGCACGTTCTTCGCCATCTTCTCGGACGCGGCGTCGATCATCTTGCCGTCGAGGCTGGCCGCGCCCTTGCCCTGGGCAGCGGCCTCCTCGAGAGCCTTGAGGATCTTCTCGGCGCGCTCGACCTCGGCGTCGGTGGGCGAATACTCATCGTTTGCCAGCTCGATCTGGCTCGGGTGGATCGCCCACTTGCCCTCGATGCCCAGCGCAGCGCCACGCTTGCAGGCATCCCGAAAGCCGTCGGGATCGCTGAAGTCGCCGAAGGGTCCATCGATGGGACGAATGCCGTAAGCGCGACAGGCGGTGGTCATCCGGCTGAGCGCCGCGTGCCACTGGTCGCCCGGGTAGTTCGGGTTCAGGCCACCGATGTTGACCGTGCGCGCCTTGTGGAACGCCGCGTAGTCGGCCACCCCGAAATGCATTGCCTCGAGCCGCGAGGGCGCGGCGGCGATCGCCTCGACATTGGCCATGCCGAGCGGTGTCTCGATCAGCGCCTCGATACCCACCTGCCGGTCGTAGCCCATGGCCATTTCGATCTGGTTGAGCATCGCCTCGACCATGTAGACGTCCTGCGGCAGCCCGACCTTGGGGATCAGCACCACGTCGAGGAACTGCCCGGCCTGCTCCATCACGTCGACCACGTCACGGTACATGTAATGGGTGTCGAGGCCGTTGATCCGGACGCTGGTGACCTTGTTCTTGCCGCGCCAGTCGATCTCGTTGAGCGCCTGAATCGCGTTCTTGCGCGCCTGCTCCTTGTCGTTCGGCGCGACGGCGTCCTCAAGGTCGAGGAACACCACGTCCGCTGCGCTGTCAGCAGCCTTCCGCACCATCTCCATGTTCGAGGCCGGGACCGCCAGCGTGGATCTCTGAAGGCGGTTGGTGCGCATTCCGTGAACTGTGTGGGACATCTGCGATTACTCCGCGGCCATAGTCTGCGCGCGCGCCGCGGCGCCGGTGAAGTGCGCGACCGCCGCGCCGGTGCCCGAGCCCGGCTTCACGTCGAAGCCCGCGTCGATCATCGCCATCTCGGCCACGCCGAGCGCGGTCATCACCATGCCCTCGTTGAGCCAGCCCAGGTGGCCGATGCGGAAGACCTTGCCCATCACCTTGTCGAGTCCGGTGCCGAGCGAGGTGTTGTAGCGGCTGTAGGCCGTCGAGATCACGTCGCGGGCGTCCTTGTCCTCGGGCACGACGATGGCCGACACGGTGTCGGACCACAGCTCGGGCCGCTTGGCGCAGAGCTTGAGGCCCCAGGCATCGACCGCGGCCCGGACCCCCGAGGCGAGGTGCCGGTGCCGGGCCCAGACATTCTCGAGCCCCTCGTCGAGCAGCATGTCGCAGGACACGTCGAGCCCGCGAAGGATTTGCGTCGCGGGCGTGTAGGGGAAATAGCCGTTGTCGTTGTGCTTCATCTGGTCCTCGAACGAGAAGAAGCAGCGGCCGAACTCCGCGGTCTTGTGCGCCTCGAGCGCCCATTTGCTGACCGACAGGATGCCGAGGCCCGCAGGCAGCATGAAGCCCTTTTGGGAGCCCGACACCGCGCAATCGACGCCCCAGGCATCCTGGTCGAACTCGATCGAGCCCACCGAGGACACGCCGTCGACCATGAGAAGCGCGGGGTGGTTCGCGTCGTCGAGCGCGCGGCGCACGCCCGCGATATCCGAGGTCACGCCGGTGGCGGTCTCGTTGTGGGTGGCGAAGACAGCCTTGTAATCGTGCGTCTTGTCGGCCTTCAGCCGCTCGGCATACTTTTCGACCGGGACGCCCTCGCCCCACTCGCAATCGATGACATCCACGTCGAGGCCCATGCGGATCGCCATGTCGGCCCAGAGATTCGAGAACTGGCCGAAACGGCTCATCAGGACCTTGTCGCCTGGCGACAGCGTATTCTGGATCGCCGCCTCCCAGGCGCCTGTGCCCGAGGAGGGGTAGAGGAACACCCGGCCCGAGGTGTTGCGGAAGACCTTCTGCACCTTCTCGAAGATCGGCTTCGTCAGTTCGGGGAAGTCCGGCGCGCGCATGTCCTGCATCGCGACGTTCATGGCCATGCGGACGCGCTCGGGCACGTTCGTGGGGCCGGGAATGCAAAGGTGGGTGTATCCGGGCATGTCGCGCTCCTCCCTTGGGCGTGATGCATCGTGTCTCTGTCCTGGTCAGGATGCGCGCGGGCGGCCCGCGCTCCCACACACCGACGGATAGGATTCGCGCGCCCGGGGGTGGGGGGCGCCTACCCGTTGAGGGGCGCCCGGCCTCTGCCTTGCAGCCGCCCGGGCCCATCCCCATAGAGATGCTGCAACCGCAAAAGTTTCAGGACAGGACCATGACGGCCCGACAGCGCCTCGCCGCCCTTCTCGACCGCCCGGTAACCCGCAACGCGATCACGGCCGTGATCCTGTTCAACGCCGTGATCCTGGGGTTCGAGACCTCGGACGCGGTGATGGCCGCCGCCGGCCCGCTGATCGTCACGCTGGATTGGCTGTGCCTCGCCGTCTTCGTTCTCGAGATCGTGGCCAAGATCGTGGCACGCGGCCCGGCCTTCTTCCGCTCGGGGTGGAACGTGTTCGACTTCGCCGTGGTCGCGGTGGCGCTGGTGCCGGACGTGCACGGGCTGTCGGTGCTGCGCGCGCTGCGGATCCTGAGGCTGCTGCGCCTGATCTCGGTCGCGCCGACCCTGCGCCGCGTGGTCGAGGGCCTGATCGCGGCGCTTCCGGGGATGGCCTCGGTCTTCCTGCTGATGGCGCTGATCTTCTACATCGCCTCGGTCATGGCGACGACGCTCTTCGGCGAGAGCTTTCCCGAGTGGTTCGGCTCGATCGCGGTGTCGGCCTACTCGCTGTTCCAGATCATGACGCTTGAAAGCTGGTCCATGGGCATCGTGCGCCCGGTGATGGAGGTCTACCCCTTCGCCTGGCTGTTCTTCGTGCCGTTCATCCTGGTGACCACCTTTGCCGTGGTGAACCTCGTCGTGGGCCTGATCGTGAACTCCATGCAGGAGGCGCATTCCGAGGAATCGGAGGCCGCGACCACGGATTACCGCGACGAGGTGCTGCGCCGCCTCGAGGCGATCGAGCGCCGGCTGCCCGAACGGGACTGACCGGGCCGCGTCGGTCCGTGCGAAGCGCTGGCACCGGCGGACGGACGCCTCCGGCGGGAGTATTTGGAACGAGAAGAAGGTGGCGCGTCGCGCGATATGCCGGAACTTCGGGCGGGACGTCGGGCGTCGACTGCCCTTGACTGGAAGTAGCGCGATGGCATCGGCTGGTCAGCGGGCCGCGTTCGGGAGCATGGGGGCGGACGATCCCGTCCTCAGCCCTCGACTTCGCGCGAGTAGATCGCGACTGCCATGGCCCGATTCCGCACGCCGAGCTTCTCGTAGAGGTTCTTGAGGTGATATTTCACCGTGTTCTCCGAGATACCGGTGCGGTTGGCGATCTGCTGGTTGGTCCAGCCCCGCGCCAGCACGTCGAGCAGCTCGCGCTCGCGCACGGTCAGGCTTGCCAGCGGCGTGTCGTTGATCGCGGTCACGTCGATGAAGGGCACGCAGATGCGGCCATTGGCGACCGCGTGCAGCGTGTCGAAAAGCACCGAGGGATCGTCGAACTGGTAGCAGTAACCCTGCGCGCCCAGCCGCACCGCCTGCCGCACCGTGCCGAGATCGCGGGTGTTGGAGAACACCGTCACCGGCTCGGTCCGGCCCGCCGCGCGCCAGGCGCGCAGAATCTCGGCGGCGCCGATATCGGTCGTCTGCCACGCCACCACGGCCACGTCGAAACTGCCGCGCGGGGCCTCGAGAAGCGCCGCGCCGGATTCGCAGGACGCCGAGAGCTCGAAGCGCGGATCGCCCGCGAAGCAGACGCCGAGCGCCGAGACGACGAGCGGGTTGGGCTCCACGAGATGCACGCGCACGGGATGCGCGCCCGCGACGTCCGCGGGCGGCACGGCCTCTGCCGGCAGCGTCCTGGGCGTCATGTTCATCGCGGTCTCCTCCGTCCCGTCATCGTCATCCGTCATGTCCGTTCAGTGCGGCGTCAGCCGTCGCCGCGTCCCTCCCCCGGTCGCCGCTCCACGCGCCTCGACGCCCGCGAAACGGCGGGCGGTCCACCAAAGGTTGCGGGCCGGGGTCACGAAGTCACGGTATTCTTGGGTATTCTTCCGCCGCGGCGCGGCATTCGGGGGCCCGACTGCCGGAACGGGTAGGCGCCCTGCCCCCGAGGGGATGGAAAGTGACGCCCGACCCGGCGAAGTGCCGTCTGAAGCGTTGTCCGCGGCCGACATTCCATGCTTCATGCGGCCAAAACCTGCGCGGGAGGACCACATGGCACCGAAATCCGACATCGAAATCGCCCGCGCGGCGCAGAAACGGCCGATCCAGGAGATCGGCGAGGCCCTGGGCATCGGGTCCGAGCACCTGCTGCCCTACGGCCACGACAAGGCGAAGGTCAGCCAGCATTTCATCGACGGGCTGGCCGACCGGCCCGACGGCAAGCTGATCCTGGTGACCGCGATCAACCCCACACCCGCGGGCGAGGGCAAGACCACCACGACGGTGGGCCTCGGTGACGGTCTGAACGCGATCGGGAGGAAGGCCGCGATCTGTATCCGCGAAGCCTCGCTCGGTCCTAACTTCGGAATGAAGGGCGGCGCGGCGGGCGGCGGCTACGCACAGGTCGTGCCGATGGAGGACATGAACCTCCATTTCACCGGGGACTTCCACGCGATCACCAGCGCCCACAACCTGCTGTCGGCGATGATCGACAACCACGTCTACTGGGGCAACGAGCAGGAGATCGACACCCGCCGGGTCACCTGGCGCCGCGTGCTCGACATGAACGACCGGGCGCTGCGGCAGGTGACCACGTCGCTCGGCGGCGTCGCCAACGGCTTCCCGCGCGAGACCGGCTTCGACATCACCGTCGCCTCCGAAGTCATGGCGATCCTCTGCCTCGCGTCCGATTTGTCGGACCTCCAGGACCGGTTGGGGGCCATGATCGTCGCCTACCGCCGCGACAAGACGCCGGTCTACGCCCGGGACATCAAGGCCGACGGCGCGATGACGGTGCTCTTGCGCGACGCGATGCAGCCGAACCTCGTGCAGACGCTCGAGAACAATCCGGCCTTCGTGCACGGCGGGCCGTTCGCCAACATCGCGCATGGCTGCAACTCGGTGATCGCCACGAAGACGGCGCTGAAGCTGGCCGACTACGTGGTAACGGAGGCGGGCTTCGGTGCGGATCTCGGCGCCGAGAAGTTCATGAACATCAAGTGCCGCAAGGCCGGCCTCGCCCCCGACTGCGTGGTGCTGGTGGCCACGGTGCGCGCCATGAAGATGAACGGCGGGGTGGCCAAGGCCGATCTCGGAACCGAGAACGTGGACGCGGTGAAGGCCGGCTGCGCCAATCTCGGGCGGCACATCGAGAACGTGACCGGCTTCGGCGTGCCGGTGGTCGTGGGCATAAATCACTTCGCCGGCGACACCGACGCGGAGGTGCAGGCGGTGAAGGACTACGTGGCCGGCCAGGGCGCGGAGGCGATCCTCTGCAAGCACTGGGCCGACGGTTCGAAGGGCATGACCGAGATGGCGACCCGCGTGGCCGAGATCGCCGATGGGGGCAGCGCGAACTTCTCGACGCTCTACCCCGACGACATGGGGCTGATGGAGAAGATCGAGACGGTTGCACAGAAGATCTACCGCGCCGGATCGGTCAGCGCCGACAGCAAGGTGCGCAAGCAGCTCGCCGAGTGGGAGGAACAGGGCCACGGCGCCCTGCCCGTCTGCATGGCCAAGACGCAGTATTCGTTCTCGACCGACCCGACGCAGCGCGGTGCGCCCGAGGGCTTCGACCTGCCGGTGCGCGAGGTCCGGCTCTCGGCCGGCGCGGGCTTTGTCGTTGCGATCTGCGGAGAGATCATGACCATGCCCGGCCTGCCCCGCCAGCCCGCTGCCGAGAGCATCCGCATCGGGCCGGACGGCGAGGTCGAGGGGCTGTTCTGAAGCCCCGCTCCCGACACACGCCGCCCCGTCCGGCGGCCCCGCGCGTCCGTCCTGCGGCGGGCGCGCAGACACTTCGCAACATCGAACAGGAGACGCCATGAGCGCGGACATCATCGACGGCAAGGCCTTCGCGGCCGAGGTGCGGACCCGCGTGGCGGAGCATGTCCGCCGCCTGACAGACGAGCACGGCATCGTTCCCGGCCTTGCCGTCGTGCTGGTGGGCGAGGACCCGGCCAGCCAGGTCTACGTGCGATCCAAGAACAAGCAGACCGTCGAGGCGGGGATGAACTCCTACGAGCACAAGCTGCCCGCCGACACGTCCGAGACCGATCTGCTGGCGCTGATTCGGCAACTGAACGAGGACCCCGCGGTGCACGGCATCCTCGTGCAGCTGCCCCTGCCCGATCACATGAACTCGGACATCGTGATCAACGCGATCTCGCCGGCCAAGGACGTGGACGGCTTCCACATCTCCAACGTGGGCCTTCTGGGTACCGGGCAGAAGAGCATGGTGCCCTGCACGCCGCTCGGCTGCCTGATGCTGCTGCGCGACCGCCTGGGGTCGCTGTCTGGGCTGAACGCGGTCGTACTGGGCCGGTCGAACATCGTCGGCAAGCCCATGGCGCAGCTGTTGCTGGGCGACAGCTGCACCGTGACCATCGCGCATTCCCGCACCAAGGACGTGGAGGCGGTATGCCGTGGCGCCGACATCCTCGTGGCCGCGGTGGGCCGACCGCAGATGGTGACGAAGGACTGGGTCAAGCCGGGCGCGACGGTAATCGACGTGGGCATCAACCGGATCGACGCGGGCGAGGGCAAGACCCGGCTCGTGGGCGATTGCGACTTCGACAGCTGCGCGGAGGTCGCGGGTGCGATCACGCCGGTGCCGGGCGGAGTCGGACCGATGACGATCGCGTGCCTGCTGGCGAACACCGTGACGGCGTGCTGCCGGGCGAACGGGTTGGCCGAGCCGGACGACCTGACCGCCTGATCCGTAGCTTCGGGAAAACGAAAAACGCCCTCCGACGCGGGTCGGAGGGCGTTTTTTAATGGTGCTCGGGCCGGGCGCGGGCGGCGTGGCCCGCTTGGGGAGTTGGAGGGCCGAGAGGTCACCGCTCCGCGCCCGTGCCGTCGCTTGCACCGCCCCGGGAGGAGCGGGGCGGTGTGTCTCACGATTCCGGATAGATCGGGAAGCGGGCGAGCATCTCCGCGACCTCGGCGCGGACCTTGGCCTCGACGTCCGCGGTGTCGTCGGGGTTGGCCGCCAGCGCGTCCACGATCTCGACGATCCAGTCGGCGACCTGGCGGAACTCGGCCTCGCCGAAGCCGCGGGTCGTGCCGGCCGGCGTGCCGAGACGGATGCCGGAAGTCACCGTGGGCTTCTCCGGGTCGAACGGCACGCCGTTCTTGTTGCAGGTGATGTGCGCGCGGCCCAGGGCGGCCTCGGTCGCGTTGCCCTTCACGCCCTTGGGACGCAGGTC
>NZ_FOAI01000034.1 GCF_900109705.1 Roseivivax marinus
AGACTCCCCCCGGCCCACGCTGGGAGCATATTTTCGGTGGAGGGAGATGGGGGGGCAGGTGCCACCCGGGGTAGCCCCGTTATCGTATATGGCTCTGGTCTGCCCCCTGAAAAGTGGTCCTCCCTGAAGTAGGCTTTTGGGCCAGTTGGAGGACGAAGGAATGGGACAGAAGAGGCATAAGCCGGAAGAGATCGTCGCGAAGCTGAGGCAGGTCGACGTACTGTTATCGCAGGGCCGATCGGTGGCCGAGGCGGTGCGTTCGATCGGGGTGACGCAGTTTACCTACTACCGTTGGCGTAAGGAGTTTGGCGGGCTGAAGACCGACCAGGTGAAGCGGCTGAAGGAGCTGGAGAAGGAGAACGAGCGGCTGCGGAAGGCCGTGTCCGATCTCACACTCGAGAAGTTGATCCTGAGAGAGGCTGCCTCGGGAAACTACTAAGCCCCGCCCGCCGCCGCCGTTGCATCGACCACGTCAGGCAGAAGTTCTCCGTCTCGGAGCGCTTCGCGTGCCGGACACTTGGTCAGCATCGCTCGACACAACGCAAGGTGCCGCGGGGCCGTCCCGACGAAGACGCGCTGACCGCGGACATCATCGCGCTCGCCAGCCAGTACGGCCGCTACGGCTATCGCCGGATCGCGGCTCTTCTCCGCGATGCTGGATGGGCGGTGAACGTGAAGCGGGTCGAACGAATATGGCGGCGGGAGGGGCTGAAGGTACCGCATAAGCAGCCGAAGAAGGGGCGGCTCTGGTTGAACGATGGATCATGCATCCGTCTGCGGCCCGAGCGCCCGAACCACGTCTGGTCCTACGATTTTGTCGAGAGCCGGACGCATGACGGAAGGAAGTTCAGGATGCTCAATGTCATCGACGAGTTCACCCGGGAGTGCCTGGCGATCAGGATCGACCGGAGGCTCAATTCCACCGCCGTGATCGATGTTCTGACCGACCTGTTTATCCTTCGGGGAGTGCCCGGCCACGTTCGCTCAGATAACGGCCCCGAGTTCATCGCCAAGGCGGTGCGGGACTGGATCGACGCGGTGGGCGCTAACACCGCGTTCATCGAACCGGGTAGTCCTTGGGAGAACGGCTACTGCGAGAGCTTCAATTCGAAGCTCAGGGACGAGTTGCTGAACGGCGAGATCTTCTACTCGCTGGCCGAGGCACGCGTGGTGATCGAGGTATGGCGGGTCCATTACAACACGGCGCGGCCTCACTCGTCCCTGGGCTATCGGCCACCAGCGCCGGAGGCCGTTCACTGGGTACCGTTTCGATCTCCGGGATCAGCCCCGCCGCAGGCATCTACCTTGGCGCCGAGACCCGTCATGCACTAAGACTGAAACCGGACCACCCAATAGGGGCAGGCCAGCTCCGCTCACGGAAGGGGGTTTAGGGTTCGTCACCTGATCCAGGGAGGTACCGTAAGGTCATCTTCCAGCCGTGACGATTCCAGCTAGGCGAGT
>NZ_FOAI01000006.1:0-224845 GCF_900109705.1 Roseivivax marinus
CCCGTCCGCCCCGTCTGGCGTCCCGTTGGCGCCTCAGCGCCGCCGGTGAGGGGCTATCTACGGATAACCGCCAAACCCTGCAACAGGAAAAATCATCCAAGGCGAACTTTTTTTGAAAAACCCGTCATACAAGGGCTTCGAGCGGGGTCGCGTGCATCTTGAGGCGGCACAGCCCAAGGCCCGATCACGCTCGAACCGCGGGATCTGAGGTGAATCGCGGCTGAATCGGCAGCGACTCGCGCCGTCGCGGCCCGAGTCACCCCGGTTCGCGAGTCGAATCCTCGGTGCGCGGACTGTCTGCCCCCCTGCCCCGCTCTACGATTCTTCTCGATCGCACCGAACCCCGACCAGGAGGCCCAAACGATGCCCCGTCTGCTGATCGTCCACCACTCCTCGACCGGCGGCACACGCCAGATGGCCGACGCGGCCTACGCGCGCGCGCGCGAAGAGTTACATGAAGACGTGCGTTCGCTGACGGCGGACGCGGCCGGCCCCGACGACCTGCTCGCCGCCGATGGATACCTCTTCGCGGGCCCGGAGAACCTCGCGGCGATCGCCGGGGTGATGAAGGACTTCTTCGATCGCAGCTACTACCCGGTGCTCGGCCGGATTGAGGGCCGACCCTACGCCCAGATGGTCTGCGCGGGCTCGGACGGCGAGAACGCCGCCCGGCAGGTTGCACGCATCGCCCAGGGCTGGAGGCTTCGCGAGGTGCACGACCCCCTGATCGTCTGCACCCATGCCCAGACCCCCGAGGCCATCCAGGCCCCGAAGACCATTTCCGACAGCGATCTCGAGCGTTGCGGTGAACTCGGCCAGGCTCTCGCGGCAGGGCTCGCCCTCGGCGTTTTCTGAGGAAACCAGCCGGGCCGTCCGTGCCTTCGTTCTTTCCCCAGACATCTTTCTGTATTATAGAAGATACAGGATGACCGGGGAGCCAGAGCCATGCCCATCGTCGAACTGCACCTGCTGGAGGGATACGACGACGCCGCCCGCACGCGGCTCGGCGAGGCGCTGACCGACGCCGTCCGGCTCGTCGTTCCCGCCGCGCCCGAGGCGATCACGGTGATGATCCACGAGCGCGCGCCCTCCCAGTACATGCGTGGACGTACGCAGCGCGCGGGCGCGCCTGCCCTTCCCGATCCGTGCGCCGTGGTGCGCGGCTACCTCGACGCCATGGAGGCGCGCGATCTCGACGCGGCGCGGGCCTGCCTCGGGCCGGGCTTCATCATGACCTTCCCCGGCAGCGGACCGATGACCACGCTAGACGAGCTGATCGCGTGGTCGAAGCCGCGCTACCGCCACGTGGCCAAGACCTACGAGGCTTTCGAACCCTGCCCCACCCCCGGCCCCGCCGTGGTCTACGCCCGCGGCACGCTGCACGGCGCGTGGCCCGATGGCACGCCCTTCGAAGGCATCCGGTTCATCGACCGGTTCGAGCTCGAGGCGGGGCTCATCACGAAACAGGACGTCTGGAACGACATAGCGGAGGTGCGCCCTTGAGCGACGCAGCCATAGACCCGATCACGCTGGCCGTGCTGGCCGGCCGAATGGAACAGATCGCCGACGAGATGGACGCGACCCTGTTCCGCGCGGCCTTCAACCCGATCATCGCCGAGGCGCATGACGCCAGCCACGGCCTTTACCACGCCCGGACCGGCGACACCCTGGTGCAGGGCAAATCCGGCCTGCCGATCTTCGTCGGCGTCATGTCCTTCGCCGTGCGCGCGGTCATCGACAAGGTGCGCGAGACCGGCGAGACGCCGCAGGACGGCGACATCTGGATCTTCAACGACGCGCATCTCGGGGGCACGCACCTCAACGACATGCGGCTGGTGCGCCCCTACTTCCGCGACGGAGAGCTGTTCTGCTGGCTGGCCTCGGTCGGGCACTGGCACGACCTCGGCGGCGGCGCGCCCGGCAACTACAATCCGGCGGCCAAGGACGCCTTCCAGGAAGCCTTCGTGCTGCCACCAGTGAAGCTCGCCCGCGCGGGCGAGATGGATCGGGGCGTGCTCGACATCATCCTGCGCAACACCCGCCTGCCGCAATCGGCCGAAGGCGATCTCAACGGACAGCTCGGGGCGCTCGACCTCGGCGTGAAGCGCATGGACGAACTGCTGGGCGAATACGGCGGCGGAACGGTGTCCGCAGCGCTCGACGCGCTTTCGGATCGCGCCGACACGCTGATGCGGGCCGAGCTGGACGCATTACCCGACGGTCGCTGGGAGGCCGAGGATTTTCTCGACAATGACGGCATCGTGGACGAGGCGCTGCCGATCCGGGTGGCGCTGGAAATCCGCGGCGACCGCATGACGCTGGATTTCGAGGGCACGGCGGACCGCTGCCAGGGGCCGGTGAACATCGCGCGGCCGACGGCGGTGGCGACCGCCTACGTCGCGATCAAGCACATCTTCCCGATGCTGCCGGCCAATGCCGGCGTGATGCGGGCCATCGACGTGCGCATTCCGGAAGGCTCGCTTCTGTCCGCAGAGTTTCCCGCCCCGGTCAGCGGATACACCGAAACGATCCTGAGGATGATCGACGTGATCTTCGCCGCCGCGTCGCAAGCCGCGCCCGACCGGGTGGTGGCCAACGCCTACGGCACGATCAACGCGCTCTCGATCGCGGGACGCAAGAAGAATGGCCAGCCGTGGGTGATGTTCTCGTTCTACGGCGGCGGCCACGGCGGTTCGCCCGAGTCGGACGGGCTGAACCACGGCAGCGCGCCGATCTCGACCGCGACGATCCCGCCAATGGAGATCCTGGAGGCCGCCTACCCGGTGATGTTCCGGCAATGGGCGCTGCGCCCCGACTCCGGCGGCGCCGGACGTCATCGCGGCGGGCTGGGCGCGATCTACGAAATCGAGGTGCTCGAAGAGAACGGGGCCGAGGTCTTTCTCTTCGGCGAACGCGGCAAGCACGCGCCAAAGGGCGTGGCCGGCGGCAGCGAGGCGGCGACCAACCGCTTCTCCTACCAGACCGACGACGGTTGGGCGCAGCCGCCGATGGTCTCCAAGATGCGGGGAATACAGTTGAGACAGGGACAGGCGGTGAGGCTCGAGACCCCCGGCGGCGGCGGCTACGGCCCGGCGGCCGAGCGCGACCCCGAAGCGGTCGCGCGCGACGTGGAACGCGGGTTGCTCGGGGCGGATGCGGCAGAACGGCTTTACGGCCGTGGAGGTGCGGCATGACCGAGACCACCGGCAAGCGCATGATCGGCGTGGACGTGGGCGGCACGTTCACCGACGTCTTCTTCCTCGACGAGGCCGCGGGCGAGGCGCGCGTGGCCAAGGTGCCGACGACCCGCCCGGACCAGTCCGGCGGTTTTCTCGAGGGAATTCGCCGCGAGACCGACGACCTCTCGGGCGTCAGCGCTGTGATCCACGGGACCACCGCCGGCACCAACGCGCTTCTCGAACGCAAGGGCGCGCGGATCGGCGTCATCACCACCGAGGGCCTCCGCGACGTGCTCGAGATGCGCCGCCGCGACCGGCCCCGCACCTGGGGTCTGCGCGGCGAGTTCGAACCGGTCGTGCCCCGCGACCTGCGCCTCGAGGTGCCCGAGCGCACGCTCGCCGACGGCACCATCCGCACGGCGGTCGATCTCGACGCGGTGCGCGCGGCGGCAGAGCATCTCCGCGCGGCCGGTTGCGAAGCGGTCGCGGTGCTCTTCGCCAACTCCTACGCCAACCCCGAGAACGAGGCGAAAGCCGTCGCCGCCCTGCGCGAGACATGGCCCAATCCGCACGTCTCCTGCTCGTCCGAGATCCTGCCCGAGATCCGCGAGTTCGAGCGGTTTTCGACCACCGCGCTCAACGCCTACCTCCAGCCAGAGGTGTCGGGTTACCTGAACCGTCTCGACGGTGCCCTGCGAGAGGGAGGCTTCGGGTCGGAATTCATGATCGTGCAGTCGAACGGCGGCGTCATGGGTGTCGAGACCGCGTGCCAGCTGCCCGTCCGCACGGCGCTCTCCGGTCCTGCGGCCGGCGTGATCGCCGCGGGCTACATCGCGGGCGAGGCCGGGTTTCCGGACGTCATCACCGGCGACATGGGCGGCACCAGCTTCGACGTCTCGCTGATCGCCGACGGGCATTCGATGCTCGCGCCGCAGACTTCCATCGACTTCGGCATGGTCGTGCGGACACCGATGATCGAGATCACCACCATCGGCGCGGGCGGCGGGTCCATCGCCTGGGTCGATAAGGGCGGCCTGTTGAATATCGGCCCCGAAAGCGCGGGCTCCACCCCCGGCCCGGTCGCCTACGGGCAGGGCAACGACCGGCCCACGGTCACCGATGCCAACGTGGTGCTGGGCCGGATCGATCCGGACAATCCCATCGGCGGCAAGCTCGACCGCCTCGACGTGGACGCGGCGGGCCGCGCGATCGACATCCACGTGGGCGACAAGCTCGGCCTGTCGACGGTGCAGGCGGCCGAGGCGATCCTGCGGGTGGCGAACTCGCGCATGGCGGGGGCCATCCGTCTCGTCAGCATCGAACGCGGCTTCGACCCCAAGCGCTTTGCCTTCATGCCCTTCGGCGGCGGCGGTGCGCTGCACACCGGGGCGATGCTGGCCGAGGTCGGCATCGGGCGGGCGATCGTCCCGCGCTATCCCGGCGTCACATCGGCCATAGGCTGCGTCATTGCCGACATGCGGCAGGACTTCGTGCAGACGATCAATTCGACCGTGGACGACCTCGACACCGCCGCCCTCACCCGCTTCATGCAGGACCACGTGAACACCGGCACCGCCATGCTCGAGGGGACCGAGACCCGGTTCGAGGCGCGCGAGACCGTGTTCGAACTCGACATGGCCTATGTCGGCCAGACCCACACCGTGTCCGTGCCGATCCCGGTCGAGGTGCGCAACGGCAAGGTCCATGCACCGAATGCCAAGCAGGTGGCCGAGGCCTTCGACGATGCCTACAACACCGCATACGGACGGCTTCTGCCGAACGGCACCCGCCGCGTGATGAACCTGCGCTCGGCGGTGATCGGCAAACATCCCAAGTTCGACCTGACAACACTCGCCCCCTCTGGCGGCAGCGTCGAGGATGCGCTCAAGGGATCACGCCGGGTGCATTTCGGCGACGACTGGCACGACACGGCGATCTACGATCGCCTCGCCCTGCCCGTGGGCGCCGAGGTCGCGGGCCCGGCGATCCTCGAACAGGCGGACACCACCGTCCTGATCGAGCCCGATCTGACCGGCCGCGTGGACGCGTTCGGCAACACCATCATCACCCGGAAGGACTCCCATGGCTGAGAACTTCGACCCGAAGCGCACCGCGCTTCTGACCATCGACCTGCAGAACGACTTCCTGCACCCCGAAGGCGCTTACGGCCGAGCGAACCAGCGCGCCGACGCCATCGCCGCCCTGCCCGCGCGCATCCGCCCCCTGCGCGACGCGCTGCGCGCCGCCGGCGGCACCTACGTCTCGGCCCAGTTCACTCTGGTGCCGGGGCCCAATGACGAGCCGCTGATCTCGCCCCACCTGAAGGAGCTGCGCCCCTTCCTCGGCAAGGGCGATTTCGCCCCGGGCAAGTTCGGCCACCAGCTCGTCGATGAGCTCGGTCCCGCCGACTACACCGTCGAGAAGGTCGCCTATTCCGCATTCTACCAGACGCGGCTGGAGTTCATCCTGCGCAAGCTCGGCATCGACACCGTGATCGTGGGCGGGATCGTCACCAACGGCGGCGTGGCCTCGAGCGTGCGCGACGCACACCTGCGCGACATCCATACCGTCCTGCTGACCGACGGCTGCGCGGCGTTCAAGGACGAGGTCCACGCAGCCACGCTCACCGCGCTTGGCTCGCTCGGCCCGCAAATGACCTGCGCCGAGGCGGCCGCGATGGCGGAGGGCGCGACATGAGCCTGCGCGCACGACTGGCCGAGGACCCGATCCTCGTCGCGCCCGGGGTCTATGACGCGCTGACGGCGGCGCTCGCCGCCGAGGCCGGCTTCGAGGCGCTCTACCTCTCGGGCGCGGCAGTGGCCTACACCCGCCTCGGACGCCCCGACATCGGCCTGACCAGCGCGACCGAGATGGCCGACACCATGGCGCTGATCGCGGACCGGGTGTCCCTGCCCGTCATCATCGACGCCGATACCGGTTTCGGGAACGCGCTGAACGCGCAGCGCACCATGCGGATGTACGAACGCGCGGGCGCCGCGGCGCTTCAGGTCGAGGACCAGAGCTATCCCAAGCGCTGCGGCCACCTCGCCGACAAGTCGCTCATCCCGCAGGCCGAAATGGCCGGCAAGATCGGCGCCATGGCCGAGGCCCGGGCCTCGGACGAGACACTTATCATCGCACGAACCGATGCCATCGCGGTCGAGGGCATCGACGCCGCCTTCGCCCGCGCCGAAGCCTACATCGCCGCCGGCGCCGATGCCCTCTTCATCGAAGCGCCCCGCTCGGGCGACGAGATGACCCGTGTGGCGCAAACCTTCGGCGACCGCATCCCTTTGCTGGCGAACATGGTCGAAGGCGGCGCCACGCCGATTTCGTCCGCCGAGGACCTGCAGAGCATGGGCTTTTCCATCGTCATCTTTCCCGGCGGGATCGTCCGCGCGCTGGCCAAGACCGCCCAGGATTACTACGCCAGCCTCGCGCAGAACGGATCGAACCGGCCGTTCGGGGATCGGATGTTCGATTTCGGCGGCCTGAACGAGGTGATCGGAACCCCCGAAATGCTGGCAGAAGGCCGCAAGTGGGATGGCAGCGATGGCTGATGCCGCGCCCACGCCCGACGCCTTCGACTTCGAGGTCGGCACGCTGATCGTCGGCGGCGGCGCCTGCGGCATGGTCGCGGCGCTGGCCGCCCACGAGGCCGGACAGGAGGTTCTGGTGATCGAGGCGGACCCCGTCCCGCAGGGTTCGACCGCGCTGTCCGCCGGGCTGATCCCGGCAGCAGGCACCGCGTTCCAGCGCGACGCCGGGATCGAGGACGACCCCGACCGCTTCGCCGCCGACATCCAGGCCAAGGCGCACAACGAGAACGACCCGGCGCTGGTCGACGCGCTCGCACGCGGATCTGCCCCGGTGGTCGAATGGCTGGCCGAGACGCACGGCCTGCCGTTCTCGGTGGTCACCGATTTCGACTATCCCGGCCATTCCCGGCGCCGGATGCACGGCCTGCCCTCTCGCGCGGGGCGCGAGCTGATCGACACGCTGCGCGCCACCGCCGAGGCGGCGGGCATTGACGTGATCTGCGACCGGCGGGCCGAGACGCTCTTCCACGAGGGCACCCGGATCACCGGCGTGGCCATGCGCCGCCCGGATGGCGGCGTCGAGACCGTGGGCTGCGCCAAGCTCGTGCTGGCCTGCAACGGCTTCGGGGGCAACCGTGACATGGTTGCCCGGCACATGCCCCAGATCGAGGACGCACTCTGGTTCGGCCATGACGGCAACCGCGGCGAGGCCGTGGACTGGGCCGGCGCGCTTGGCGCGCGGACGCGGCATCTGGGCGCCTACCAGGGGCACGGCAACGTCGCGCACCCGCACGGCATCCTCATCACCTGGGCCACGATCACCGAGGGCGGCGTTCAGGTGAACCGCAACGGCGATCGCTTCTGGAACGAGGCGCAGGGCTATTCCGAGGCGGCGCGTTCGGTGCTCGCCCAGCCAGGCGGCGAGGCGTGGACACTGTTCGACAGCCGCATCGCCGGGATCGCCCGCCAGTTCGAGGACTTTCGCAATGCCGAGGCGCAGGGCGCAGTCGTGACGGCAGACACGCCCGAGGCGCTGGCGGAGGCCCTGGGCCTCACGCCCGCTGCGGTGGCGCGCGCGCTGTCGGACCGGCCGGGTGCGGGCGAGGACGCCTTTGGCCGCGACTGGACCGGCGTCGCGTCGCTCGCTCCGCCCTATTGCGGCGTGCGGGTCACCGGGGCGCTCTTCCATACGCAGGGCGGTCTAGAGACCGACGGCACGGGCCGCGTTCTGCACGAGGACGGCAGCGTCTTCCCCAACCTCTTCGCCGCCGGCGGCGCCGCCTGCGGCGTCTCGGGCAAGGGCGACAGCGGCTACCTGTCCGGCAACGGCCTTCTCGCGGCAGTGGTGCTGGGACGTGCCGCAGGAGCAGCGAAGGTCTGAGAGGCCGGCGGACGCTGTCCGCCCGCTTCCTCATCTTCTCCGAGCCCCCCACGCCCGCCAGGGACCGCGGCCGCAAGCCGCCGCGCGGTACGCGGCCGCCGCATCGACCGGCGGCAGGACGAGGCTGCGGGCACGACGTCCAACCCGCTCGGTTTACTCGGGATCATTCGAAGCGTTGGAAACACGGGGACGTCGCTCCGCATCCCGAAGATGAGCTTCAGAAGCCGCCTGCCCGTCCCGCCGCCCGCGCTGCACTTCCAGTGATTTGCTTTGAACGGGGAGAGAGCGTCTTTGCCCGCGTAGGCTTCCCCAAAGCTTTTCTGCGGCGAAATCGTCCGACCCGAAACGAGGCCGGTGCGCCTGCGGACCGGCGATGCACCTCGCGCCTACGGGCTCGGCCTCCCACAGGTGCGCCGTTCTCTGCCCGACCGGACCCCGTGTTACCCCGGGGGCGGCTCTCGCCGCCCCCGGGCTGACCTCAGCGTCCCGGCAACCACAGCGCCAGCTGTGGGAACGCCACCAGCAGCGCCACCAGGAGAAGCGAGCAGCCGATGAACGGGAACGCCGCGCCGTAGATGTCGCGCATGGTGGTGCCCGGGGGCGCCACGCCCTTCATCACGAAGAGCAGCAACCCGAAGGGCGGCGTGGTAAAGCTGATCTCCAGCGCCAGCAGCATCACCAGCCCGAACCACACAGGATCGAAACCCAGCGACTGCGCCAGCGGAAAGAAGATCGGCACAGTCAGCAGCATGATCGAGATCTGCTCCATGAACATGCCCAGAAGCAGCAGCACCGCGAACATCACGCAAAGCATCGCCAGTGCCGAAAGCTCGAACCCGGTCGCCCAGTCGATCAGTCCCGACGAGGCGCCCGAGAACGCCAGAAGCTGGCTGAACGTGGCGGAGCCAAAGACGATCAGGTAGGCCATCAGCGTGACCTTGAGCGCGCCCCGGATCGATTCCACCAGCGACTCCCATGTCAGGCCCCGGAAGATCGCGGCGAGGATCAGCACCCCGAGCGCCCCGAAGGCCGCGGCCTCCGACGGCGTGAAGACGCCGCCGATCATGCCCGCGACGGTCAGGACCATCACCGACAGCATCGGCACCACGTCGCGCATCACGAGCTTCAACTTCTCGCCGAGCGACATGTAGGGCACCTCGTAGGCCGGCGCCGCGTCGGGGTCGATCTTGACCTGCAGCCAGATCGTCGCGACGTAGAGGCCCGCGAGGATCAGGCCCGGCACCACGCCCGCCAGCAGCAGCGCCCCCACGTCCACGCGGGCAAGCGTTGCCAGCAGCACCGCCAGCGCAGAGGGCGGGATGATGATGGCAAGGCCGCCGGTCCCGAGGATCGGCCCGATCGACATGTGCCGCTTGTAGCCGCGCTCGATCATCTCGGGCACCATCAGCGCGCCCAGAAGGGCGGTGGAGCCCATGGACGAGCCCGACAACGTCGAGAAGCCGGTCCCGCCGATCACGGTGACGTAGGACAGCCGGCCCGGCAGGCGCCCGAGCAGCTTGTCGATGGCGCCGAACATCCGCGTGCCGAGTCCGGTGAAGAAGAACAGCTCGCCCATCAGCAGGAAGAGCGGGATCGGCACCAGCGCAAAGCTCGTCACCGCTCCGAAGCCATTGTCGAGCAGCTGGATGATGCCCGCGCCGCCCCCCATGAAGATCCATGCGCCAAGGATGTTGGCCGCGAGGAAGGCCAGCGCCACAGGCATACCCGTGGCCATCAGCACCATGATCGCGCCCAGCAGAAGGCCGAGCGCTCCGTACCATTCCATCATTCGTGCACCCCCGCCTCGCCGGAATGCATCAGCTCCTCGCCGAACACGAAGCGCCCGAATTCGATCGCCATCAGCGTGAAGCTGATCGGGAACGCGATGGTCAGGATCCACTTCGGGGTGAAGTAGGCGCGCACGTCGAAGTCGCTGCGGACGACGTTGGTCCAGAAGAGCTCCGCCCCTTTCCAGGCCAGGATCGCCGAGATCAGCACACAGGCGGCCGCGACCGCGCGACTGACCGCAGCCTGTCCCCCCGGCGGCAGCGCCGAGGTCAGAAGCTCGATGTGGACATGGCCCTTCTCGCGCACGAGCCAGGGCGCGCCCGGCATCGTCATGTAGAGCAGCGCGTATTCGGACGAGGTGAAGAGCCAGGCGTAGGGTTGCAGCCCGAGGTTTCGCAGCGTGACCGAGATCACGATGGACACCATCAGCCACAGAAGCATGGCGCCCGCGACGATCGCCATCAGAGTGACGAAGCCGTCATAGGCGCGGCGCAGAGATCGCATGAGATCGCCTTTCGCGCGTGGGGTGGGAAAACGCAGGCGGCGCCCCTCCCGGCCGGGACGGGGCGCCGCCATTGATGTGTGCCGGTTACTCGGCGTCGGCCCCGGGGTCGTAGAAGTGCTCGATCAGGGCGTCATAGTTTCCGGCCCCCTGCGGCGCCTCCTCCATCAGCCGCTGCATCCGGCCCCAGGTGCGCTCGCGTGCGGCGGCGAGATACTCGGCCGCGGCCTCGCCCTCGAGCTCGACCACTTCCATGCCCTGCTCGTCGAGCGCGGCGAAATCCTCGTCACGCTTGGCGCGCATTGCCTCGACCGAAGACGCCTCGTGCTCGATCGCGACCTCCTGAAGGATCGTCTGCGCCTCTTCCGAGAGGCCCTCCCACGTGTCGAGGTTCACGATCACCCCCAGGTCGGTGGAGAAGAAGCACGGCTCGATGCGGTAGTTCAGGAAGTCGTTCCATTTCAGGTCGATCAGCCCGATCTGGGTCCAGCCGGTCGCGTCGACCACGCCACGCTCGAGCGCCGAGTAGACGTCGGTGGTCGGCAGGTCGATCACCTGCGCGCCGAGATACTCGGTGAAGAAGGCGTTGTAGACCGCGTTGCCGCGCAGCCGCAGGCCGGAGACGTCGAGATTGCCGTCCTCGTCCAGCTCGGGCTCATTGCGGGTCCAGAGGTTGTAGCAGACCCCGCTGTCGAACCACCCGAGATACTTAACGCCCATCTTCTCCTGGTGGATCTGGTCGATCAGCTCGATGCCGCCGTTCTCGCGCGTCTCGATGGCGGTGAGGTTCGACGCCACCAGCGCGTCCTTCTCGGGCACGGTGCCCGCGTAGAACGAGCCGGGCGTATAGACCATGTCCACCACGCCGTTCCGGACCGCCTCGGGCTGCTGGAACATGCCCATTGCCTCGGGGCCGCCACGGACCTCGATCTGCACGACACCCTCGCCACGCTCGTTCACCTTGTCTACGAACTCGAGGAAGCTCTGGGTGTAGATCAGCGTCTCGGGGAAGGCATGGACCGCGGTCAGCGTCTCCTGTGCCTGCGCCGCGCTTGCGAGGGTCATGATCCCCGCGAGTGTGCCACCGATGGTCGTCATCTTCATGGTCGTCTCCTTGTCTGTCGCTGCCGTTTTTCGGGGCAGTCGTTGGTTGGATCGGTCCCCGCGGTCAGCCCGCGGAGGAGGTGCCGTCCCCGGCCCAGACCCACGGCGCGTCCGTCGCGCGCCGGTGGCGGTAAGCCGAGATGTCGTCGAGATGCGCACGGGTCAGGTCGATATCGTCCCACCCGTTGATGAGCTTCTGCCGCCAGATGTCGGGGATGTCGAAACCGTGGGTCTGCCCGCCAATCGTGAGCGTACCCGCTTCGAGGTCTACGGACGCCTCGGCGGTGCCGTCCCCGAGCGCCTCGAGAACCTCGGCCGCGTCGCGCACTGCTGCCGGCAGCAGACCGTTGTTTACGGCGTTGCCCGCGAAGATGTCGGCGAAGCTCTCGGCAACGACCACGCGGATGCCAGCATCGACCAGCGCGTAGACCGCCGCCTCGCGCGAGGAGCCGCTGCCGAAGTTGGGTCCGGCAACGAGAACGGAGGCGTCGGGGTGACGGTCGAGCGGGAAGTCCGCATCGCCATCACGCAGGTCGGCGAAGAGAAAGCCGCCGTAACCCTCGGCCCGGCTCGCGGACATGAAACGCGCCGGGATGATCTGGTCGGTGTCCACGTTCGCGCGCGGCAGCGCCACAGCGAGACCCTCGTGCGTCGTCCATCCGGTCATCGGTCGCGTCCCTCCAGAAGCGGGCGGGCGTCGGTGAGCGTGCCGGTCACGGCCGCCGCGGCGACCATCACCGGGGACATCAGGTGCGTGCGCGCACCCCGCCCCTGTCGCCCGCGAAAGTTGCGGTTTGTCGAGGACGCGCAGCGCTTGCCCGGCTCCACGATGTCGCCGTTCATGCCGACGCACATGGAGCACCCGGCGGCGACCCATTCGAGGCCGGCATCCGTGAACACCTTGTCGAGGCCCTCGCGCTCGGCTTGCGCGCGGATCAGCATGGAGCCGGGCGAAACCACTCCGGGCACCTTCGCGCGCCGTCCTTCGAGCACCTTCGCGGCGGCGCGCAGGTCCTCGATCCGGGCATTGGTGCAGGAGCCGAGGAACACCTGGTCCACCGCGATGCCATCGAGCGGCGCGCCCGGTGTCAGGCCCATGTAATCCAGCGCTTCGCGCGCCGCTTGCGCCCGTCCGGCGTCGAGCGTGTCGGGATCGGGCACCGTGGCACTGATCGGCGCGGCCTGCTCGGGCGAGGTGCCCCAGGTCACGGTGGGTGCGATGCCGGCCGCGTCGATTTCGACCTCGCGGTCGAAGCGCGCGTCCGCGTCCGTGTGCAGGTCTGCCCACGCGGCGAGCGCGCCGTCCCATGCATCGCCCTCGGGTGCGAAGGGCCGACCTTTCACGTAGTCGAAGGTTGTCTCGTCCGGGGCCACGAGCCCGAAGCGCGCGCCGCCCTCGATCGAGAGGTTGCACAGCGTCATGCGCCCCTCCATCGACAATGCCCGCACCGCCTCGCCGGCGTATTCCACCGCGTGGCCGGTGGCCCCGCCGGTGCCGAGCCGCGCGATCCAGTGCAGGGCGATGTCCTTGGCGGTCACGCCCGGCCCCAGCGCGCCGTCCACGCGGATTCGCATGGCCTTGGGCCGGCTCGCACGGATCGTCTGCGTAGCCAGCACGTGCGCCACCTGCGTCGCGCCGATCCCGAAGGCCAGCGCGCCGAAGGCGCCGTGTGTCGAAGTGTGGCTGTCACCGCAATTGATCGAAAGACCCGGCAGCGTCAGCCCCTGCTCGGGGCCCAGAACATGCACGATCCCCTGACGCGGATCGCGCAGGCCGAACAGACGGATGCCGTGACGTTCGGTGTTGGTCTCGAGCCGATCGAGCATCTTGGCGATGTCGGGATTGGCCACCGCGTCGCGGCCGCGCGTGGGCGCGTAGTGATCGGCCACGCCGAAGGTCAGGTCGGGCTCGGCCACTTCCAGTCCGCGCTCAGCGAGCTTGGCGAAGGCGTGGTGCGACCCCTCGTGCACGAGATGGCGATCCACCCAAAGCAGCGACGTGCCGTCGGGATCGACACGGACCTCGTGCGCGTCCCAGAGCTTGTCGACCAGCGTGCGGCTCATGCCTTGCCTCCGTTCCCGTCTTCCATGTCCTCGGCGCTGCGGTCGCCCACGACCGGCTCCCAGTGGCGCGCGTCGTCCGCCCCCACCCGGGTCAGTGCCATCTCCAGCTTGAATCGGTCGGGTCGGTAGAGGGCCGAAAGATGCTCGACCACGCGGCCGCGCGCGTCCCGCACCACCCGGCGCAGCGACAGCAGCCCCGACCCGGTCGAGCATTCCAGTGCCTGCGCCACGTCCGGCGAGGCCAGCGTCGCGCTTACCGTCTGGTGCGCCGAGGCCACCCGCACGCCAGAGCGTTCGAGCAGCTGGTAGAGCGGCGTGTTGGCCAGATCGGCCTCGGAATAGTTCGCCGCGATGTCTTCGGGCACGTAGGTCGTCAGGTGCGAGAACGGCTGTCCTTCGGCCAGGCGCACGCGGACGGCAGTCTGCACCCGCTCACCCTCGGCGATCCCCATCTCGCGGGCGACCTGCGCCGGCGGCACGTCGTAGGAGAACGACAGGAGCCGCGCCGAATGCTGGCCCATGCGAACGATCTGCGGGATCAGCGTGGTGACGTCGGCGGCCATCGCCTCGGTGCCGGGCGCGGCCGAAACACGCGTGCCGCTGCCCGCCCTCCGATCGATCAGCCCGTCGCCCTCGAGCGCATCGAGCGCGCGACGGATGGTGACCCGGCTGACCCCGTAGCTTTCGGCGAGGCGCTGCTCTCCGGGCAGAAGCGCTCCGGGACCGTGCACGCCCGACGTGATATCGTCGCGCAGCAGCAGGTAGACCCGGCGGGCCTTTCCGCCTTCGGGAAGCGTGGGGCGCAGGTGATCGCGCATGTATCCTCCGAATATGGGCCGAAGGTGATCCGGTCCGACGCCACCGTCGACATCGGCGATTGACCGGAGCCTAGCACGATGTTTCCCGAAATGGAAGAAATCTGTATTACAGATAATACAGACAGATGCGCCCACGGCGGAACAGGCCCGGCCCGGCCATTGCCGGTGAAACGGGGCGTCCGCCCTGCGCCACGGCTCAACTTATGCCCTAATTCCTGCGCTCGGATAAAACCGTAGCTTGCAGGGCTTCTCGTGCCTTTAATTGCGGCGTTCCGACCACGCATCTCATATTTCGCATTCGTGACCGGCACGCATTTTGAAGCATCAAGTCATATCGGGAGGTCACATGGCCATTTTCACAGTCACCAGCGGCGCGGATACCAGCGACGACACGGACGGCGTCCTTACCCTTCGCGAGGCCATCGCCGAAGCCGACGCCGCCGCGGGCCCGGACACGATCCTGTTCGATCCCGGCATCACCAACGTCACCCTCGCAGGGACCCTGACCCTGTCGACCGAGATTACCGTCGACGGCGACATCAACGGGGACGGCCTCAGCGACGTGACCATCTCGGCCGCGAACTCGAGCATGCACTTCATGGTCACCGAGGACGGCGACGCCACCCTGCGCAATCTCGTGCTGACCGACGGGCGCTCGACCGGGTTCGGGAGCGCGTCTCCCGGCGACATCGCGCAGGCGGCCTCGATCCTCAATCTCGGCAGCCTCGAGATCGCGCGTGTCGCGATCCAGGAATCCGACGCCTTCGGGAAGCCCGGCGCGGACGGCTCCAACGGCGGAAACGGCCTGAACGGGACCGACGGCGCCAGCGGCCGCAATTTTATCGTCTTCCCGCCGCAGACAGCCACGGCCGGCGCTGACGGAACCGACGGCGGCGTCGGCGGCCTCGGCGCAACCGGAGGCACCGGCGGCGACGCGGCGACCGTGGTCAACGCGGGCGACCTGAGCATCGTGGATTCGGCCTTCGGGCCGGGCCTCGACATCCGGGGCGGCGTCGGTGGCGACGGCGGCGATGGCGGCGCGGGCGGACGCGGAGGCGACGGCGGTGATGGCGGTCGCCTCGGCGGCATCATCGTCGCGGCCGGGGGCGACGGCGGCGACGGCGGCGCCGGAGGACGCGGGGGCACCGCAGGCACTGGCGGGTCGGTCAGCGCCGGTGTCTGGACCGAGGGCGGGGAAATTGCGGTGACCGGCGCGGTCGCATTCGGAGACGCGAACGCCATCCTTACCCGGGGCAATCCGGGCACCCGCGGCGACGGCGGCGACGGCGGTCTCGGCGGCACGGGCGGAACCGGCGGCGTGGGCACCAGCGGGTCTGACGGATTCGATGCCTTTAACGGCCCGCTCGGCAGCTCCGGCTTCTTCGGCCAGGTGCAGTCGTTCTTCGCGAACGCCACGCCCGACAACGACACCGTGGTCGACACGGTGGTCTACGCGAACGCCTATGCCGACGCCGTCGTCGAGGGCGACACGCTGCGCTTCTCGGTCGTGCGGATCGGCAGCACCGACACGAACTTCACCGTGGACTACGCGATCACCGGCATCGACGCCGAAGACATCGCCTCGGGCGCGCTGTCGGGCACGGCGACGTTCACCGCCGGCGGCCCGGACATCGTGACGGTGTCGCTGGAACTGACCTCGAACGACGCAGGCGGCGCCGACGAGACCGCGTCCTTCGCCCTGTCGAACCTCGTGCGGACCTCGGCCAGCTCCGAGACCCAATCGCTGGGCGTTGCCACGGCGTCGACGCTGGTCGAGGCCGGAGAGCTTACGTCGATCGTCTTCGAGGGTGACGGCACCGACGAGCTCATCGAGGGCGGCGATTTCGATGACACGCTCTCGGGCAACGGCGGCGACGACACCGTGCTCGGCGGTGCGGGCAATGACGTCATCGGTGGCGGAGAGGACGACGACGACCTCTCGGGCCAGGGCGGCGACGACACCATCGCGGCCTCGGACGGCAACGACGAGGTCAACGGCGGCGAAGGCGACGACTTCATCGGTGGTGGAGAGGGCAACGACACCATCGAGGGCGGCGACGGAAACGACACCATCGGCGGTGGCCGCGGCGACGACGTCAGCAACGCGGGCGACGGCAACGACGTGAACAACGGCGGACCCGGCGACGACGTGCTGCTCGGGGGTGAAGGCGACGACACCATGGGCGCCAGCTTCGGCGACGACAGCGTGGTCGGCGGATCGGGAGACGACTCGCTCGGGGGCGGCACCGGTCAGGACACGCTCGACGGCGGCACCGGCAACGACAGTCTCGGCGGAGGAGAAGGCAACGACACCGTGCTCGGCGGCAGCGGCGACGACTTCCTCGCCGGCGGCGGCCGCGACGACCGGATCGAGGGAGGCACCGGCAACGACACGATCAACGGCGGTCCCGGCAACGACACCATGTCCGGCGGCGCCGGGGCGGACGTCTTCGTGTTCACCGAGTGGTTCGACGGCGAGACCGACCGCATTCTCGACTTCGACGACGGCACGGACCTCCTGCGCCTGTCGGGCGTCGAGAACGCGCCGGGCTCGGGCCTGCAGGGCCGGGTCGATGCGCTCGACATCTCGGACGTCACGCTGGGCGGCGTCGCCGCGGCCCAGATCTCTTACGAGGGCCAGACCATCCATCTCCTGGGCGTCGCGGCCTCCGACCTGACGCTCGACGATTTCATCTTCGTCTGAGCGCAAAACCGAGACCGGTCCCGCCTCCCACTCCGGGCGGGGCCGGAACACCGAGACGGCCAAGGCCCGACGTGAAACATCGGTCCGACTGGATCAGATCAGCCGCATGTATGAGATGTGTTCGGGGGGTGCGCCAAGGAAAAGTGGCAGCCCGTAGGGGAATCGAACCCCTCTTTCCAGGTTGAAAACCTGGCGTCCTAACCGATAGACGAACGGGCCGCGCTTGGCGTGGGGCGGTGTCTAAGAAAAACCGCGGGACCCTGCAAGAGGAATTTGCCGGATTTCTCACCTTTCCCGCACGTCATGCGGGCGCGGCATCCTCGAGGCGCAGCTGGACGCTCCGCCGGCCCTGCCAGTCGTTGATCTCGACCCGTCCCGCGAGGTGGAATCGCGCGCCGCGATGGTCCGCCAGTGCGCCGCCGAGCGGGCCGTCGAAGGCGCCGAAGGCGATTCCCGACAGGGTCGGGCCGGTGCCGTCGCCGAAACTCAGGCGCAGGTGTCCCTCGCCCACGCGCTTGGCGAAGGTGATCCGCATGTCGGGGAAGACAAAGCGCGGCGCCGGGGCCCCTGCCCCGAAGGGACCGACGCGGTCGAGGTCCTGGATCGTCTCCACCGAGGCAGCGCCGGGCATCAGCAGACCGTCGAGCCACAGGTCCGCGGCGCCGCCGGTGCCGGCTCCCTGCCGCGCCAGAAGCTCGCTCAGCCGCGCCATGGCGGGCTCCAGCTTATCGCGCGCCACCGTCAGGCCGGCGGCCATGCGGTGGCCCCCTCCCTTCTCCAGCAGGCCTTCGGCCGCCAGCCGCTGGATGGACGCGCCGAGGTCCACGCCCGCGACCGAGCGGCCCGAGCCCTTGCCGGTGTCGCCATCGAAGCCGATGACGATACTCGGACGGTTGGTCAGTTCCTTGAGGCGCGAGGCGACGATGCCCACGACACCCGGGTGCCACCCTTCACCCGCGGCCCAGACCAAGGGCGCGTCGAGGCCGCGCTCCTCGGCCTGCGCGAGTGCCGCGGCCCGCACCGACGCCTCGACCTCGCGCCGCTCGACGTTGAGCTGCTCCAGCCGGTCGGCCATCGCGCGGGCGGTGTGGGGATCGGTCTCGGCCAGGAGACGGGCGCCGAGATCGGCCTTGCCGATGCGCCCGCCCGCGTTCACGCGCGGCCCGAGGACATAGCCCAGATGGTAGGATGTGGGTGCCGTGTCGAGCCGCGCCGCGTCGCCAAGCGCCACCAGCCCGGGGCGGGCGCGCCGCGCCATGACCTTCAGCCCGGTGCGGACGAGCGCGCGATTCACCCCGATCAGCGGCGCCACGTCCGCCACGGTGGCCAGCGCCACGAGATCGAGAAGCGGCATCAGGTCCGGCCCCGCGGCGCCGGCCTCGCGCATCTGACGGCCGCACTCGACCAGCATCAGGAACACCACGGCCGCGGCGCAGAGATGCCCGAGGCTGCCGTCCTCGTCCTGCCGGTTGGGGTTCACCACGGCATGGGCATCGGGCAGCGTCTCGCCGCCGAGGTGGTGGTCCAGCACGACGACGTCGGTGCCCGCGGCGGCGGCGATGGGACCGTGCGAGAGCGTGCCGCAGTCGACGCAGACGATCAGGTCGTGGCCGCGGGCAAGCTCGGCCATGGCAGGCTCGTTGGGGCCGTAGCCCTCGTCGATGCGGTCGGGAATGTAGAGCGTGGCCGCCCGGCCCTGCTGGCGCAGCCAGTCGATCAGCAACGCGGCGGAGGCGCCACCGTCGACGTCGTAGTCGGCGAAGATCGCGATGCGCTCGCGGTCGCGCACGGCGCGGCAGACCCGCGCGGCGGCCTTGTGCATGTCGCGCAGGGAGGCCGGATCGGGCAGCAATGCCTTCAGCGTCGGCTCGAGATAGTCGAGCGCGCCCTCGCACGGCACGCCCAGCCGCGCCAGCGTCTGGCACAGGCTCGGCGAGAGGCCGGTGGCCTGCCCGATGGCCTCGGCCTGACGCGCAACCTCGGGCGATGGTCCGATCCAGCGCCGACCCGAGAGCGAGGCCTCCACGCCCAGAAAGGAGTCCGGCCGGTCCGCGACCATGTCTGCCTCTCCCGTTGGTTCATGAAAATCCGTGGCGCGCCGTCCGCCGGCGCGGTGGGCGCGCGCCCCGCTCCGGTCCGGGGGGGCGCTGCGCGATCGTTTCATCGGGCCACCCGTGCGACGGGCGGCCGCCCCTTGCCGTTCAGCGCGTGGGGTTGCGGTAGTTCATCCGCCGAACCGATCCGGTCTTGGAGCGCATCAGGATCGTCTCGGTGGTCAGGTAACCCACCTCGCGCTTGATCCCCGGCACCAGCGAGCCGCTGGTCACGCCGGTCGCCGCGAAGATCACATGGTCGGTGACCATGTCGTCGCGGGTGTAGATGCGGTCGAGATCCGTGATCCCGGCCTTGGCCGCACGGCCCCGCTCGTCATCGTTGCGGAACAGCAGACGGCCATACATCTGGCCACCCATGCACTTGAGCGCCGAGGCCGCGAGCACGCCCTCGGGCGCTCCGCCCGAGCCCATGTACATGTCGATGCCGGTGATGGCCGGCTCCGCGGCGTGCATTACGCCGGCCACGTCGCCATCGGTGATCAGGCGGATCGCGGCGCCGGTGGCTCGGACCTCCGCGATCATCTCCTCGTGGCGGGGCCGCTCGAGGATGCAGACCGTGATCTCTTCCGGAACCGCGCCCTTGGCCTCGGCCAGGGCGAGCACGCGATCGCGCGGGCTCATGTCGAGGGTAACGATGCCATCGGCGTAGCCCGGCCCGATGGCGAGCTTTTCCATGTAGACGTCGGGCGCGTGCAGCATCGAACCGCGCGGGCCCATGGCAATCACGGTCAGCGCGTTCGGCATGTCCTTGGCGGTAAGGGTGGTGCCCTCGAGCGGGTCGAGCGCGATGTCCACGGCGGGCCCGTTGCCGGTGCCGACTTCCTCGCCGATGAAGAGCATCGGCGCCTCGTCGCGCTCGCCCTCGCCGATGACCACTGTGCCGGCGATGTCGAGAAGGTTGAGCTGGTCGCGCATGGCGTTGACGGCGGCCTGGTCGGCCGCCTTCTCGTCGCCGCGCCCGATCAGCTCGGCCGACGCGATGGCCGCCTGCTCGGCCACGCGGGCGAGGCCGAGGGACAGCATCCTGTCGTTGAAATCCGTGGGGGCGGCCATGCGTGTGCTCCGGTCTTTGGTCAAATCAATGCGGTGTCGGGGACCCGTCTAGCCGCTTGCGCGCACACAAGGCAAGCCGACCGCGGCGTGGGAGCGGCGGCGCAAAACTTTAATTATAGTTTTGCGCGTCCGGCGCGCGTCCGCGCGTCACAATCTTAATTAAGATTGTGACGCGGCCCGGAGCGCGATCCGATCGACGTCCCGGCTCGCCATGATCCACCCGCCGATGACCTGGAGAAGCGGGAACCAGCGCGCCTCCTCGGCATCGTCACCGGCACTCACCTTGCCGTGCTCGAAGCCCATGCGCACCGCGTGCAGCAGGTAGGTCTCGCGCGGCGTCACTACCTCCAACGTGCCGAGCCGGGCCAGCGGTCGCGCCGTCACCCCGGTCTCTTCGAGAAGCTCCCGGCGGGCCGCGTCCTCGACGCCCTCGCCCGCCTCGATCTTGCCGCCCGGGTAGCCCCAGAGCCCGGCATCGGGACGGTTGCGCCGCCGCACCAACAGCACCGCGCCGTCGTGGAGGACCACGGCCAGCGCGGCGGGGATCTCAGACACGTTCGATCCGAAGCACGACCGGCACCCCATCCACCACGCCGGTGGCGAGCATCGCCTCGATGGCGGTGTCCAGGGCCGCGCGCGTCGCCTTGTGGGTCACGATGAGCACCGGGGCGGTGTCCTTCTCATGGCCGTACTGGCGCATCCGCGCGATCGAGATGCCCGATTCACCCAGGGCCGCCGCGACCTTGGCCAGCGCACCGGGGCGATCCACAAGCGACATCCGCAGGTAGTATCCCGCGGGCGTTGCTGCCGCCGCCGGGGTCGCCACCTTGAGCGACGAGGCCGCCTGCCCGAAGGTCGAGATGCGGAAGCCGCGCGCGAGGTCCATGACGTCGCCCATCACAGCCGAGGCCGTCGGCCCCTCGCCCGCGCCGGCCCCGCGCATCACGATCTGGCCCACCTGGTCGCCTTCGATCACCACCATGTTGGTGCCGCCGTCGAGCTGCCCGAGCGGCGAGGTCGCGGGCACGAGGCACGGCGCCATGCGCTGCTCGAGCCCCCGCCCGGTCATCCGGCTGACGCCCAGGAGCTTGATCTTGTAGCCCATGTCGGCGGCCTGGCGGATGTCGTCGATGGACACACGGCCGATTCCCTCGAGTTCCACGGCATCGAAATTCACCTGCGTGCCGTAGGCGATCGCCGACAGCAGCGACAGCTTGTGCCCGGCGTCGATGCCCCCCACGTCGAGTTCGGGGTCGGCCTCGAGATATCCGAGCGCGTCAGCCTCGTCGAAGGCGTCCTGGTAAGTCAGCCCGCCGGTCTCCATCCGCGTGAGGATGTAGTTGCAGGTGCCGTTCATCACGCCCATGACCCGCGTGATCTCGTTGCCGGCAAGGCCCTCGGTCAGCGCCTTGATGACGGGGATGCCCCCCGCCACGGCCGCCTCGAAGCGCAGGATCGCGCCGCGCGCCTCGGCCAGTTCGGCCAGCGCCTGCCCGTGATGCGCCAGCATCGCCTTGTTCGCGGTGACCACGTCCTTGCCCGCCTCGAGCGCCGCGGTGGTCGCGGCCTTGGCCGGGCCGTCCGAGCCGCCCATCAGTTCGACGAACACGTCCACGTCGTCGCGGGTGGCCAGCGCCACGGGATCGTCCTCCCAGGCATAGTCGGCGAGCGACACGCCGCGATCCTTGTCGCGGTGGCGCGCCGATACGGCGGACACCTGGATGTCGCGGCCGGTGCGCTCGGAGAGCAGCGCGGCCTTCTGGCGGACGATCTTCACCACGCCCGCACCGACGGTGCCGAGCCCCGCGATGCCGAGGCGGAGGGGAGTGGTCATGGCATGGCTCCTTCGATCAATGCGGCCCCGGGGCCGTTGGCGCGGCCCGCACGCGCGGGCAGGACGGTCGCGGGCCTCCTAGCGCCAGAACGAGGCCGCTGCAACGGCGGCGCATCGCGCGCGTCATGTCGCCTTGGCGATGCGGCGGGGAGGACGCGGTGTCCGGGTGATGGTGTGCACCGGCGGTCGGTCAGGGGCGTGGCCGCGGTCGATACGCCGGCTTTGAGCTCGGAAGAGCCTCCGCCTCGTTCGCGTCGATTCCGGCAGGGAGGGCCATGGCCCACGCCCTTTGGGACGGTAGCGGACGCCGAGACCGCGATCCACCGATGGACACCTCGTCGCCGCGGACGCGGGTCGGCACCCGTTTCCTTGCTTCGACGCAGTCGGCCGCGTGTCGGGGTGTTGCGCATCGTCCGATAGCTCGATGCCCGAGCGTCCAGCCGCGCGGGCCTCACCTCCGGACGGGTCCTCCTACGGGTCGCCGATGTCGCGGTCGATACCCCGGTCGAGCCGGGCGCGGGTCGCGTCGTCGATCACCGGACCGTCGAGACCGGCGGCACGGCGACGGAGCGCGTCGGCCCGGCTTTCGACCGCGCCGCGCATCTCCGGCGTCGCCCGGGCCGGGGTGCTGGCCAGCAGCGTTTCGATCGGGACGAGGTCGGGATAGGCCGCGCGCGCCACGTCGGCGCTTTCGGCAGCCTCGATCTCGGGGAACTGCACGCACGCCCCCGCGAGGACGAGCGTGCCGACGCAGAGGCTCGGGAACAGGGGCAGGGTTCGGCGCATGGCACGGGCTCCGGTCGGACGACGCCTCCCTTGTGCCCGCCCCTGCCCCGCGATGGCAAGCGGCGCGGCGCTCACCGGGTCTTTTGCACGGTCTCGAGGTACTCGACCAGCGCCACCAGCTTGCGCGGCGTGGGCGTCGCGGTACCGTCGCCGCTGTCGTAGGGCACGAGGTCGCCCGACAGAAGTTCTCCGAACTCGGGCATGGCGGGGCCGGACAGGTCCGAGCGCGCGTAGCCGTCCACCGTCGAAAGCACCTTGGCGCGCGGGAAGCTGTCTCCGTGGCGCAGGGAGATCAGCGTGAGGTCCGCCGGCGCGCGACGGTTCTGCCGGGCGAGCGGTCCGTTGCCGGTCGCATCCTCTCCGTGGCAAGCCGAGCAATAATCCATGAAGAGCGCGCGCCCCTCGGATGCATCCGGCATGCCGGCCAAGTCGGCGCTCTGCGGACCCCGGGTCTCGTCGCACCCGGCCACCGCGGCAACGATCAGGAAAACTGCGGAAATACGAAACATGTCACGCCTCCGGGATTGAAACTTCACGCTCACGTGTCTGTGTGCCCGTGGTCAGCGGACCCCGCAAGTCCGCATTCCCGGAAATCGACCGCCTCGGCGCGAACCGGCCCGCGGTCGTTCCACGCCGTCCAATCGCGCCGCGCGTCCCTGGCTGGCCCGTCCGGCGCACACCTGCCCTGTCGCGGCCAGCGCCTTCGCGCCCGGTGCACTTTCCCGCCGGTCTCGCTTAGGCTCGCGCCGAAACCCCCTCGGTACGGAGACCGCCATGCCCCTGTCCGCCGCAATCATGTTCGCCGCCGGGATCGGTATTCCGCTTCTCGCGGCGCTCAATGCACAACTCGGCGTCCGGATGGGCTCTCCGGCTGCGGCCGCGGTAATCCTGTTCATGGTTGCGCTTCTGGCCGCGCTTGCCGTGTGTGTCACGCTCGGCCCCGCCGCGCTGATGCGCGCGCAGGGACAGCCCCGGCACCTGTTCCTCGGCGGGTTGCTCGTCGCGTTCTACGTGCTGTCGGTGACCTATATCGCGCCCAGCTTCGGGGTCGGGAACGCGGTGTTCTTCGTGCTGATCGGACAGCTGGTCAGTTCGGCCGCCATCGACCAGTTCGGTCTTTTCGGTGCACGGCAGGAAGCGCTGACCGCGACGCGCGCCACCGGCATCGCGGTCATGGCCCTGGGCGTCTGGATCACCCAGCGGGCCTGAGCGCGGGACCGCGCCTCACGCCGTCAGCGCGCCCTGATCCAGCGTGACCTGCCGGTCCATCCGCGCCGCGAGCGCAAGGTTGTGCGTCGCGACCAGAGCCCCGAGCCCGGTTTCGCGCACGAGCGTCAGGAGCGCGCCGAACACCCGGTCCGAGGTTTCGGGGTCGAGGTTGCCCGTGGGTTCGTCGGCCAGGAGAAGCTTCGGCGCGTTCGCCATCGCCCGGCAGAACGCCACGCGCTGCTGCTCGCCGCCCGAAAGCGCCGCGGGGCGATGCTCGGCCCGGTCCGCCACGCCGACGCTGTCGAGAAGGGTCCGCGCCCGCGCCTCGGCCTCGGACTGGCTCGCACCGTTCGCGAGCTGCGGCAGCACCACGTTCTCCAGCGCCGAAAACTCCGGCAACAGGTGATGGAACTGGTAGACGAAGCCCACCGAATCCCGGCGCACCGCGGTCCGGCGCCGGTCGGGCCGGCCGGTCATGTCCTCGCCGGCGATCCGGACGAGGCCGTGATCGGGCGTGTCGAGCAACCCGGCGATATGCAGCAGCGTCGACTTGCCGGCGCCCGAAGGCGCGACCAGCGCCACGACCTCGCCCGGCTCGACCTTCAGGTCGATGCCGCGCAGCACGCGGATCTCGTTTGGCTGGCCGTGGTTGTAACCCTTCTCGATGCCCGACAGCTCCAGCACGGGATCACTCATAGCGCAGGGCCTCCACCGGGTTCATGCGCGCCGCCCGGCGCGCGGGAAAGATCGTGACGACGAACGAGAGCCCCAGCGACAGCGCCACCGCCGAGATCACGTCGCCCAGCTGCAGCTCGGCCGGGAGCGCGTAGATACCCCGCACCGACGGGTCCCAGACGCCGCCGCCCGCGACGTAGTTCACGAACGAGAAGATCGGGTCGATGTAGATCGCGAAGAGGCAGCCCAGCACCACGCCCATCACCGTGCCGATCACGCCGGTGAAGGCACCGCAGATGAAGAAGATGCGCAGCACCGCGCCCTCGGTAAGGCCCATCGTGCGCAGGATGCCGATGTCGCGGCCCTTGTTCTTCACCAGCATGATGAGACCCGAGACGATGTTCATCGCAGCGATCAGCACCAGCACCGACAGGATGACGAACATCACGTTGTCCTCGATCTCGAGCGCTCGGAGGAACCCGCCGCTCGCGTCCTGCCAGGTCCAGGCATAGGTGTTCGGCCCCTCCGCCGCGCGCAGCACCGAGGGCACGATACCGTCGACCTCCTCGGGGTCCTCGACCATGACCTCCAGCTCGTCGGCTGCATCGTCCCGGTTGAAGTAGAGCTGCGCCTCCTCGAACGGCATGTAGGCGCGAGTGCGGTCGATGTCGTAGCGCCCGGCGGTGAAGATGTAGACCACGTCGTAGGCCTTCACCCGCGGCGAGGTGCCGAAGGCCGTCTTCACCCCGTCGGGCGAGATCAGCCGCACCTGGTCGCCGAGACCGACGTTCAGCTCGCGCGCGACGCCCGAGCCGATGGCGATGCCCTCGGCGAAACTGTCGATGTCGCCGCGCGCGGTCTCGGGATCGGCGATGCGCGGGATGGTCTCGAGATCCGCCTGCGCGATGCCGAAGACCTCGAGCCCGGTATTGCGGCCGTTGGCGGTGGCCATGACCTGCCCCTTCACCAGAGGCGCCACGCGGGTCACGCCATCGACCTCGCGCACGCGCTCGGCCATCGCGGTGTAGTCCGGCAGGCTGCGGTCGACGATGCCGGTCTCGGCATCCTCGACGCCGCCCGAGTAGACAGTAACGTGGGCATTCGCGCCCAGTATCGTGTCCACGAACTCGGTGCGGAAGCCGGACCGCACGGCCAGCGTGGCGATCAGCGCGAAGACCGCGAGCGTGATGCCGATCAGGCTGATCCAGGTCATCACCGACACACCGCCCTCCGCGCGCTTGGCGCGAAGGTAGCGCCAGGCGATCATCCACTCGAAGCGGGCGAAGGGGACAGTGCGACGGGCCATGAGCGGTTCCCTTCCGGGGAAAATCAGGGGCGCACGGGCGGCGCGCCCGGACCGGGCCGATAAGTGGACGCAGCGCCCGCCGGGGTCAAGCGACGGGCCCGCGATGCGGCGGCGGGGCGCGCGGCGACTGCGCGCAAGGCGGATGGCTGGAGAGGGTCGCGCATCAGGCTCTCGGAGGCGCGCCACCGGGCAGACCACGTTTGCCCCTGGTTCAGCCAACAAGGCCAAGCACGGCGCCGCCGCGTGCAGTGCCGTGCACGGAGGGCACCTTCCCTGTCCCCGCGACAGCGTGGCGCAAGACCGGACGGGACCCCTACCGCGGCCCGCGTCGTTGCCCCTCGAAGCGCCTTCGGGCGCGCTCGGACAAACGGAGACCTTCATGGCCCATATTCTTGTGATCGGCGCGAGCCGCGGCATCGGGCTGGAGACAGTCAAGCGCGGTCTGGACCTCGGCCACCGCATGCGCGGCTTTGCCCGTTCGAAGATCGAAATCGAGAACGACTCCTTCGAGGCGGTGCAGGGAGACGCCACCGACCGCGACGACCTGACCCGCGCGCTCGACGGCGTCGATGCGGTGATCCTGACGCTCGGGATCAAGGAGAGCGTGTCGATGATCTGGAAGAAGGTCACGCTCTTCTCGGATGCGACCAAGGCGCTGGTCCCGGCGATGGAGCAGCACGGCCCCGACAGGCTGGTCTGCCTGACCGGCATCGGCACCTCAGAGAGCATCGAGGCGCTGAGCTGGGTCGAAAAGGCCGGCCACTCGTTCCTGCTGGGCGAACCCTACAAGGACAAGACGCGGCAGGAGGCGATCATCCGCTCCAGTGCGCTGCGTTGGACCTTCGCGCGGCCGGTGATCCTCACGAACGGCAAGCGCACCGGGACCTACAAGGTGCTCACCGATCCCAAGGACTGGCGGATGGGGATCATCAGCCGCGGCGACGTTGCCGATTTTCTGGTCAAGGCGGCCACCGACGATACCATGGTCGGCCAGGCGCCGGTCCTGACGCGTTGACCAGTTGCCGAAGCTTGCGCCGCGGGCGCGGGCGCCGCAGGATCGGCCGGACATCACGAAGGTCCGACACATGGCGCTTTTTCCGCTTCTGACCGAACGCCGCATCCAGGACGCGATGGAAGACGGTGCGTTCGACAACCTTCCCGGCGCGGGCAAGCCGCTGCCGGCAGAGGACATAGGCGGTCCCAATGACGCCGTCACGCTCTTCGGCTACCGCATCATGGCCGAGGCCGGCGCCGTCCCCGAAGAGTTGCGCCTGCGCCGTGAATTGCAGGAGGCCCGCGCCGCCCGCGACGCCGCCACCGACCCGGCGGAGCGCGAGCGGCTGATGCGCGAGATTTCGGATCTCGGGATGCGCCACGCCATGGCGGTCGAACAGAGGATGCGCGGACGGGCCTGAGCGCATGGCTTCGACCGCGCGAATCCCGAGCCTCCGTGTCGTCGACCGGCGCTCGGTGCTCGCGGACGCGCAGGCCAGATGGTCTCATCGAATTCTTCGCGCTCGTCGGCTGTCCCCTGCTGTGACACCGGTCGGCCAGCATTGCCTCGGGAATGCCGGCCTGCCACCACGCTCAAGGAACGCGGGCGCCTACCGGTCGACCGGCAGCCCGCTCGGCACCGTCTCCGGAATGCCCATCCGCCCCTTCAGCACTGCCGCATCGGTCAGCGTCTCGAGGAAGGTGACGATGTCGGCAACCTCGGTCTCGGACAGGCTCCGCCCTGCCCCCTGAGCCGCCTCGGATATTCGGCCCCGCTCCGCCACGTCGTCGCGCACCCGCCAGAGCTTGTCGGCCTCCGGCACGTCCCGCGGAAGAACGGCGGCGTAGGCCGGCACCGCCTCGGGGTCGGCGTGATCGCGCACGAATCCGGCCAGGTCGTCGTGGCCCCCTGCATGGCCCCACGGCCCCGTCTCCGCGACGTTGCGAAGGGGCGGCGTGCGGAAGGCATAGGCGTCGTCGGTGCGGCCGGTCACCCGGAACCGGCCCTCGTCGCGGACATGGCTCTCGAACGACAGTGCCTTTCCCGGCCCGAGCTGCGGTGCCCCCATGGAATGGAAGTCGAAATCCGAGAGCAGCGGCCCGGAATGGCATGTCGCGCAGCCCGCCTCGCCGTAAAACAGCGCGGCGCCGCGTGCGGCCGCCCCTTCGAACGTCGCTTCGCCGCGCAGGACGGCGTCGAACGGTGCGGTGTCCGACCGCCACTCGGCGGCGACGAAGGCGGCGATGGCGTTCGAAATGTCGGTGAAGCCGATGTCCCGGCCCGCTGCGATCTCGGGATAGACCGCCTCGAACCCCTCGGCATAGGCCGGGATCTCCGCCACCCGGCGCGACAGGATATCCCACGCGCCGTCGGGTCCGGTGATGAGGCCGCGGCGCACGGCGCGGCTCACGTCGTTCTCGGAGTAGTGGCCGGCCATCTCGTCGTCGCTGAGAACGGGGAACATGGTCTGCGCCGACAGCAGACTGTCGAAGCCCGCGACCATCTCGTCCTCCATCGGCGTACGAAAGCCCGATGGCCGCGTCCGGTCCACCTCGATGCGTCCGTCGGCAAACAGCACCGTGACCGCGTGCGCGCCCATGTTGAAGAGCGGCGGCGCGTTGCGCGGCACCAGCGCCTCGGGCGGATTGTCGGGATCGGCACGGCGGTCGGGACCGAGGCCCACGCCCCCCTCGCCCAGTCCCAGCGACACGCCGTCGCCGGTCGCGAACTTCGGGTGGTGGCACGTGGCGCAGGAAATGGTGCGGTTGCCCGACAGGATTGGGTCGTAGAACAGCAACTGACCCAGTGCCGCTTCGGCAGGGTCCACCGGCGCGAAATCGGCATCGGTCAGCGGCTCCGGCAGGTCGAGGCCGCCCGCCATCGCCGCGCTGCCAAGCGCCACCGATACCGCAAGAATTCCGCAGATACGCACGACAGTCTCCCCTCTGCGTGGTCCGGCGCGATCAAAAGCGGAATCGTCCATCCATGCAAGCCCGCCCCGGCGTCGCCCCGCGGCCCGGAGTTAATTGACCGACCGGACGGTTTATCTTACTTTAACGATTGTGCCGACGGACGGTCCCGGACGGCGTGGGAGGAGACATGACCGAGACACCCCTGCTGGTGGAGTGCGCCGACGGCGTGCTCACCCTGACGCTCAACCGTCCGGACAAGCTCAACGCTTTCAACGCGGACCTGCACCACGCCCTCGCTCAAGCGCTGGGCCGCGCCGAGGACGACGCCACCGTGCGCGCCGTCCTGCTGACCGGGGCGGGGCGTGGCTTCTGCGCGGGCCAGGACCTGGGCGACCGCGACCCCCGGACATGGGACGCCCCGCCCGATCTGAGCGTGACGCTCGAAACCTACTACAACCCGCTGGTGCGCCGCCTGCGCGCCCTGCCCAAGCCCGTGGTTTGCGCGGTGAACGGCGTCGCGGCCGGCGCCGGTGCGAACGTGGCGTTCGCCTGCGACATCGTCCTCGCCGCCCGGTCGGCGCGATTCATCGAGGCCTTTGCGCGTATCGGTCTGGTTCCGGATGCCGGCGGGACATGGCTTTTGCCGCGCATCCTCGGAGAGGCGCGCGCCAAGGCGCTCGCCCTGACCGGCGAGCCGGTCAGCGCCGACGATGCCGCCTCCTGGGGGCTGATCTGGCGTGCGGTCGACGACGAGGCGCTGATGGACGAGGCCCGCGCCCTTGCGCTGCGGCTCGCTGCCGGCCCGACACGCGGCCTCGGACTGACCAAGCACCTGATCCAGGACGCCGCCAGCCGCGACATCGACGCACAGCTCGACGCCGAGCGGGACGCGCAGCGCGCGGCCGGCCATTCGTCCGACTACGCCGAAGGCGTGACCGCCTTCCTCGAGAAACGCCCTCCGCGCTTCACCGGCTCATGAGCTCCGAGGCCATGACGCCCGAGGCGCTCGCCCGCGCCTGCGCCGACCGGATGTGGTCGACCGACCGTGCCAGCCAAGCGCTCGGCATGGAGATCGTCGCCGTCGGCCCCGGCACCGCCACGCTGACAATGCCGGTCACCGAGGACATGGCGAACGGCTGGGAAATCTGCCACGGCGGCTACATCTTCACGCTGGCCGACAGCGCCTTCGCCTTCGCCTGCAACAGCTACGGCAAGGTGACCGTGGCGCAGTCGAACAGCATCACCTACCTCGCGCCCGGCGCGGTCGGAGACACGCTGACCGCCACCGCGCGCGAGGTGGCCCGCACGGGCCGGACAGGGCTCTACGACGTGACCGTGACCCGGGAGGACGGAACCGCCATCGCGGCGTTCCGCGGGCAGTCGCGGACCCTCGACCGACAGATACTCGCCGCGCCGTAAGGCCGCGGCCCAAGGGAGGAGACGACATGAAGGACCTGACCCCGGACGGCGCGATCCTCGACCCGATCGAGACCGCGAGCCGCGACGAGATCGCCGCGCTCCAGCTGGAGCGGATGAAATGGTCGCTGCGCCACGCCTACGACAACGCCCCGTTCTACCGCGAGCGATTTGACTCGGCAGGCGTGCATCCGGACGACCTGACCTCGCTCGCCGATCTCGCGAAGTTCCCCTTCACCACCAAGCAGGACCTGCGCGACACCTACCCGTTCGGCATGTTCGCCGTCCCGCGTGAGCGCATCGCGCGCATCCATGCCTCGTCGGGCACCACCGGCAAGCCCACCGTGGTCGGCTACACCCAGAACGACGTGGACATGTGGGCGGACATGGTCGCGCGCTCGATCCGCGCGTCGGGCGGGCGTGCGGGCGACATCTGTCACGTGGCATACGGCTACGGCCTCTTCACCGGCGGGCTCGGCGCGCATTACGGGGCCGAGCGGCTGGGCTGCACGGTGGTGCCGGTTTCGGGCGGCATGACCGAGCGGCAGGTGACGCTGATCTCGGACTTCCGTCCCGACATCATCATGGTCACGCCCTCCTACATGCTCTCGATCCTCGACGAGTTCCGCCGGCAGGGACGCGACCCGCGCGAGAGCTCGCTCAAGGTCGGCATCTTCGGGGCCGAGCCGTGGAGCAACGCCATGCGCCGCGAGATCGAGGAGGCTTTCGACATGCACGCCGTGGACATCTACGGCCTGTCCGAGGTCATGGGCCCCGGTGTCGCGAACGAGTGCGTCGAGACCAAGGACGGCCTGCACATCTGGGAGGATCACTTCTACCCCGAGGTGATCGATCCCGAGACCGGCGAGGTGCTGCCCGACGGCGAGATGGGCGAGTTGGTGTTCACCACGCTCACCAAAGAGGGGCTGCCGATCATCCGCTACCGCACACGCGACCTCACCCGCCTGCACCCGGGCACGGCGCGGTCGATGCGACGGATGGAGAAGATCACCGGGCGCTCGGACGACATGATCATCCTGCGCGGCGTCAACGTGTTCCCGACGCAGATCGAGGAACAGCTGCTGAAATGCGCGGGCCTCGCCCCGCACTTCCAGATAGAGCTGATCTCGGTCGACCGCATGGACGCGATGATCGTCCACGCCGAGGCCGCCGAGAGCCATGCCGGCGCCGAGGCGCGCGCCGCGCAGTCGCGCGACCTTGCGCATCACGTGAAGTCCGTGGTGGGCGTCACCGCCAAGGTCGAGGTCCACGATCCCAGCGCAATCGCCCGGTCCGAGGGCAAGGCGAAGCGCGTGGTCGACAACCGGACCCGCGGCTGAGATGGCCCGGCCGCGCGCCCGCGACTTCGAGGAAAAGCGCCACATCCTGCTGGTGGAGGCCGCGCAGGTCTTTGCCACGCAGGGTATGGAGCGCGCGTCGATGTCTCAGATCGCGGCGGCGGCGGGCGTGTCCAAGTCCCTGCTCTACCACTACTACCCGTCCAAGGACGCGCTGATCTTCGCGATCATCGCCACCCACCTCGAGGCCCTGGACGCCGCGCTCGAAGAGGCCGACGACCCGCTGCTCGAACCGCGTGCCCGGCTGCGGCGGCTGGTGGGCACCGTGCTCGAGAGCTACCGGGGCGCGGACGACTTCCACAAGGTGCAGCTCAACGCCGCCGACGCCCTCCCCGAGGCGGAGCGCGCCGCGATCCGTACCCTCGAGCGGCGCATCGTGCGGCGGGTGTCGGCAGTCTTCGTGACCCTTCGGCCAGACCTCGCCTCGGGCGAACCGGCCCTGCTGATGCCGGTAACCATGTCGCTCTTCGGGATGCTCAACTGGGTCTACATGTGGTTCCGCGACGACGGCGCTCTAACCCGCGAGGCATACGCCGAGATCGCAACCGGCCTGATGCTGGACGGCGTGGCAGGACTGAAATAAGCGATCTGCCGGACTTCATATCCGGAACGGGATATATATATGGAGTCCACGGGATCGAATTCCCGGGGCAAAGGTTAAGAATTCGTTAAGGTTGCCGTGGCAAATGAGACTGTGGCGCCGCAAATATTTCCACCCTCAAGTTGACCGATAATATTTTCCGTGCATACCTCCCAATCCCGTGATTGACGCGGGACGCACCGGAAATATGGAATAAAAATGTCAAACGTTTACGAGTCGACCGAAGCGCCTTCGAATACCAGCACAACATATTCAATCGGCATAAACGACCAGTTTCGCGGCACCGTCGATTCAGCATACGAATCCGACTGGGTGCGCATCGATCTGACCGGGGGTACCGGGTATTATTTCCACCTCAATGGTGACGGAAGCGCGAACAGCCTGGAAGAGAGCGCCTTGGAGCTGCGCAACTCGGATGGGGTACTGATCGCAACCGGTCTTGAAGCCGCAGTGTCGCGTGTCAGCGTGTCTCCGAGCACAGACAGCACATACTACCTCTCCACAGCTCCGGACGAACTGAGCTGGAGGAATCCGGCGCTCGGAAATTACGTCATCACACCCTTTTCGGAAATATCTAACAGCGTGTCCTCTACAACGACGCTTGCGCCGGGTAGCAGCGTGACCAGTGCAATTGACTACCGTTATGACCAAGACGTATTCCGGGTCGACGTTGAAGAAGGGTCCAGTTATTTCTTCGAAATGACCGCCACAGGAAGCGGCCTGGCGCGCGAAAGCCGCCTGGAAATCTATGGTAGCGAACAGAATTATATCGGCGAGTCCGGAAACGGCGACCAGACGGCTCGCATAGTCTACACCCCGGAGATCGACGAAACGATCTTTATCGCTGCAGACCCGGATTACACCGAGACCGGTGGATACAGGATTACTGCAAACCAAGAGATCTCCAACACTTTTGCCACCCCGGAGGTCATCGAAGTCGACAGTTCCGTAAGCAGCGCGATCGATTATGGTGGTGATCTCGACGTGTTCGGCACGAGGCTGGAAAGCGGATACAACTATGTTGTCCGAATGACCGGAGACGTCGGCCCTGACAGCCTCGGTCACAACAGGGTCTTTCTGTCCGACGAGACCGGAACCGAGATCACCCGCTCCGACACTGATGACGAGTACGTCGCCACCCTGACCCACGAGCCCGGGACGGACGGCGATTTCTTCATCACAGCAAACCCGCGCGGCATTTCAGACGGCGCCTATCGGCTGACCCTTCAGCAGGAGATTTCCGGCGGCACGGGCACCGCGACTTCGGTCGCCATGGGAGGGTCTCTGGAAAGCACCCTCGACTACGACACCGATGAGGACATGATCGCGGTGCAGCTTGAGGCCGGCACACTCTATGGTCTGTCGCTCGAAGCCGCGGCGACGGGCGATCCGATCGAACGCTCCGCTTTCGCGGTCCTGTCCGCGAATGGCACCGTACTTCGCTCCGACACGGCTGAAGAACCTGCTCTCGCCTTCGAATTCGCGCCGGAGGAAACCGGGACCTACTACTTGCGGGTCGGCACCGACTCGTACTTCGGCCGGTCCGGCGACTACGCTGTTTCCGTCGACGTGATGGGCGGCACCGGGACCGAGGGGTCCGACGTCCTCACCGGCACGGCCAACGCGGACACCATCGAAGGCCGGGGCGGCGACGACCGTATCGAAGGCGGCGACGGCAATGACTACCTCATGGGCGGCGATGGCGATGACGGCCTTCTCGGTGGCAGCGGCAACGACACGCTCGATGGTGGCGCCGGCGACGACAACATCGCGGCCTCGGTCGGGAACGACGAGGTCTGGGGCGGACTGGGCAACGACTTCATCGGCGGCGGCACCGGCGACGACGTGTTGAACGGCGAGGCCGGTCAGGACACACTGGGCGGCGGAGGCGGTGCGGACAGCATCTCGGCCGGCACCGGCGATGACGTGGTTGCGGGCGGCGCAGGCAACGACACCATCGCGGGCGGAGACGGTGGGGACACCATGGGCGGCTCCTACGCCGACGACTCCATCACTGGCGGCGAAGGTGACGACTCGCTTGGCGGCGGCACCGGGCGCGACGTGATCGCGGGCGGCGCAGGCGACGATGCGATCGGTGGCGGTGAAGGCGACGACGTGGTGGACGGCGGCCTGGGCAACGACTTCCTTGCCGGCGGTGGTCGCAACGACACGATCGAGGGCGGCAGCGGTGACGACCGGATCAATGGCGGAGGCGGCGATGACCTGCTGAGCGGCGGCTCGGGCGCCGATGTGTTCATCTGGAACGGCGGCGACGCCGGGGCGGTCGATATCGTCGAGGACTTCACCGTGGGCATCGACACCCTGCGCCTGAGCGGGGTCACCAACGCGCCCGGCACGGGGCTCGAGGGCAAGGTCGATACGCTCGATATCTACGACGTCACGCTCGAGAGCGGGCTCGATGCGGCGGTGCTGAACTACGACGGCCAGTTCATCGCCCTTGCGGGCGTCTCGTCCATCGATCTGACGGTGGCGGATTTCGTGTTCATCTGATCCTGCAAGAAGCGGCGGCCCGGGCTCCGGGCCGCCGTGCCATGGCGAGACTGTCGCGGCCAGAGCGGGGCAAAATCTTACTTAAGATTTTTGCTCCTGGTCGGGACCGTGTGTTTCAGGGCCAGGACTTCGCCACCATCGTCAGCACATCGTACTGAGCGACGATCTCGTCATGCTGGTTCGTCACCTGGCAATCCCAGCGCACCTCCCCGTGCTCGGCCTCCTCGCGCGGATTGATCTCCTTGCAGGTCAGTCGCACCCGCAGCGAGTCCCCGAAGTAGACCGGCGTGAGGAAACGCAGGTTGTCGATGCCGTAGTTGGCCAGCACGGGCCCCGGCTCGGGTGACACGAAGAGGCCGGCCGCGAAGGACACGATCAGGTAGCCGTGCGCCACGCGCCCCTCGAAGAACGGGTTCGCGCGGGCGGCGGCCTCGTCCATGTGGGCGTAGAACGTGTCGCCGGTGAAATCGGCGAAGTGCTCGGTATCGGCCTCGGTGATCTCGCGTGCCTCGGTGAGGATCTGGTCGCCCAGTTCCAGTTCGGCCAGCGACTTGCGGAAGGGATGCACCTCGCGATCGGCCGGAGCGCCGTCGGACCACGTTCCGGTCACCGCCGCGAGCAGCCCCGGCGCGCCCTGCACCGCCGTGCGCATCATGAAGTGGCGCACGCCGCGCATGCCGCCCATCTCCTCGCCGCCGCCCGCGCGCCCCGGACCGCCGTGCACCAGTGGCGCGAGGGGCGAGCCGTGCCCGGTCGAGGACTTCGCCGATGTCCGGCTGCCGATCAGCACCCGGCCATGGAACGGCGCCACGCCGCTCACCACCTCCGCGGCCACGTTCGGGTCATTGGTGAAGAGCGACGAGCAGAGCGAGCCACGCCCCATCCGTGCCAGTTTCACGGCCTCGCCCCCATCGGCATAGGACATGAGCGTCGCCACCGGGCCGAAGGCCTCGACCTCGTGCACGGCGCGGGCGGTGGCGGGGTTGCCGCAACGCAGCAGCACCGGGTTCAGGAAGGCGCCCTGCTCGGGATCGCCCGAGGCAAGGCGTACGTCGTCCGGGTCACCCGCGACGATCTCGGCCTCGGCGGCCAGTTCGGCGATCCTGGCGCGGACAGCGTCACGCTCGCCCCGGCTGACCAGCGCGCCCATACGGGTCGCGTCGTCGTCGGGCAGCCCCACGGCGACCTGCGCAAGCCGCGCCGAGATCGCCTCGCTCGCCGCATCAGCGTAGGCGTCGGGCACCAGCAGACGGCGGATCGCGGTGCACTTTTGCCCGGCCTTGGCGGTCATCTCGCGCACGGCCTCGCGCACGAAAAGGTCGAACTCGGGCGTGTCGGGCCCTGCATCCGCGCCCAGGATCGAGCAATTGAGACTGTCGGCCTCCATGGTGAACGGGACGGAATGCTCGACGATTGCGGGATGAACGCGCAGCTTGCGCCCCGTGGCCGCCGAGCCCGTGAAGGTCACCACGTCCTGTTCTTCCACGTGATCGAGAAGATCGCCGGCCGATCCGCAAAGCAGCTGCAGAGCACCTTCGGGCAGCACCTCCATCTCGAGTATCCGGCGCACGACCAGCTCGGTCAGGTAGGCGGTCTGCGAGGCGGGCTTCACAAGGCACGGCATTCCCGCGATCAGCGCGGGCGCGATCTTTTCCAGCATCCCCCAGACGGGGAAATTGAAGGCGTTGATATGCACCGCCACGCCAAGGCGCGGGGTCAGAACGTGCTGGGCCGAGAAGGTGTGATCGGCCGAGAGCGGCTCCACCGGCCCCTCGGGGATCACGTGTGCGTTCGGCAGTTCACGGCGGGCGCGGCTCGCGAAGGTGAGCATCGTGCCGATCCCGCCCTCAATGTCGATCCAGCCGTCCTTGCGCGTGGCGCCGGTGCGGTAGTTCTCGCGGTAGAACTCTTCCTTCAGCTCCATCAGCGCGAGGCCGATCCGCTTGAGCATCAGCGCGCGCTGGTGGACCGTCATGCGCCGCAGCGCCGGTCCACCGACCTCGCGGGCGTGGGCCAGCGCCTCGGCACGGTCGAGCCCGTCGGCCCCGATGCGCGCGACGGGCGCCCCGGTCGCGGCGTCAAGCAGTTCCTGCCCCTCGCCCGCGCCCGCGCGCCATGCGCCCGAGACGTAACTTTCCAGCCGGCGCGGTGCGCTCTGCAGCATGATGTCCTCCCCGTGGTTGATGTCCTGTGCGCGCGAGACCGCGCCCCTGTCGCGCCTCAGGCGTCGTAGGTGATGACGACCTTGTCCGAGATAGGCACGCACTGGCAGGTCAGCACGTAGCCTGCCCGGACCTCGTAATCCTCGAGCGCGTGGTTCGTCTCCATCTCGACCTCGCCCTCCAGCACCTTGGCGCGGCAGGTCGAGCAGACCCCGGCCCGGCACGAGAACGGCGCATCCATGGCGTTGTCGAGCGCGGCCTGCAGGACCGGCGTGCCGTCCTTGGGCATCCGGAACGTCCGCGTCGCGCCGTCGAGCGTCACCTGCGCCTCGCACATGGCGCCTGCCTCGGCGGCCTGTTTCGACACCACCTTCTTCGCGCGGCCCGGCTGGGACGAGGCGAAAAGCTCGAATTTGATGCGATCGTCGGCCAGGCCGTGCTGACGCAGGCTTTCGGCGATGGTCAGCATCATGGGCTCGGGGCCGCAGATGAAAGCCGTGTCGACCGAGGCCGGGTCGATCCAGTGGCGGAAGAGCGCATCCATCTTCTCGGCATCCACGCGCCCCGAGAACAGGTCGATGTCCTGCGACTCGGATTCCAGAACGTGAATCACCGAGAACCGCCCGAGATAGGTGTTCTTGAGATCCTCCAGCTCCTCGCGGAACATGATCGAGCTGACCTGCCGGTTGGCGTAGACCAGCGTGACCTGCGCGTTCGGCTCGCGCGCCAGAACGGTCTTCACGATGGACAGGACCGGCGTGATCCCCGACCCGCCGGCGAAGGCGAGATAGTGCTTCTCGGTCGCTGCATCGAGCGGGGTGAAGAACTTGCCCATCGGCGCCATCGCCTCGAGGGTGTCGCCGGGCTTCAGCTCCTCGTTGGCCCAGGTCGAGAACGCACCACCGTCGACCCGCTTGATGCCCACGCGCAGCACGCCGTCATCCAGCCCCGCGCAGATCGAGTAGGACCGGCGCAATTCGTCCCCGTCGAAGTCGCGGCGGAAGGTCAGGTACTGGCCCTGCGTGAAGTCGAAGGCCTGTGCGGCGTCGTCCTCGGGCCGAAGGGTGACCACCACGGCATCGCGGGTGGTCTTCTGAACGTCGGTGACGGTGAGCGGATGAAAGCGTGGCATCAGGCGGCGTCCTGCGCTTGGAATGGGTGAGCGTGGTTCGGCGCGGAGTGCGGCGAACGGGGCACGGCGCGGTGCCGCGGTTGAGGCTTGGACAGGGACCGCGCCTTCCCGGCAGCATGGGCTTCGCGCCAATCGCCCGTAGCGTCCGCGACGAGGTATGGATCGCGGCCGGCGCGGGTTTGCTCGCCGGGGAAACGGTGAAGCGCATTGCGCGCCAGGGCATCGGTTCTCGCAATCATCGTCCGTCCTCCCCGACAGCCGATCAGATGCACTTGAAGTAGTCGAAGGGCTCCAGGCACTCGGTGCAGCGGTAGGCCGCCTTGCACGGGGTCGAGCCGTACTGGCTGACCCTCTCGGTCGCGCCGGAGCCGCAGCGCGGGCACGTCACGGTCAAGTTCGACGTCCCTGCAAGACGCGCGGCGCGCGCGCTGGTCACGTCCGAGGCAGTCCCGTCCACCGGCGGTGCAATGCCGTAGGCGCGCAGCTTGTCGCGCGCGGCCTCGCTCAGCCAATCGGAGGTCCACGGCGGCGACAACCGGCGTTCCAGCCGGACCTGCTTCACGCCCTTGGCATGCAGGTGCGCTTCGATGTCGAAGTTGATGACCGCCGTGGCGGGGCACCCCGAATAGGTCGGCGTCACGGCGACCACGAGCGTCTCCCCCTCCCGGCGCACCTCGCGGACAATGCCGAGATCGGTGACCGAAATCACCGGGATCTCGGGATCCGGCACCTCGGACAGCCATTCCCACACAGTGGCCGTGTCGGGCAGCGTGTCGGTCACCATTCCGCCCCCGGATAGGCGCGCTGCAGGAACTGCATCTCGGCCAGAAGGTAGCCCAGGTGCTCTGTGTGGCGCCCCTGCCGGCCCCCACGATGGACGTCGCCGTTCTCGGGCGGGGTGAGCGTGGCCTCCTCCAGCACCTCACCCACCAGCGCCGTCCAGTCCGCGCGCAAGTCCTGCGGCAGCGGCGCGATCCCGGCCTCCACTACGGCCTCGTCCACCGCATCACCGGTGAACATCTCGCCCGTGTAGGGCCAGAGCCGCTCGAGCGCGTCCTGCATCCGGGCGTGGCTCTCGTCGGAGCCATCACCAAGTCGGATTACAAGATCACTCGATCTTTCAAGGTGATAGCGGACTTCCTTCAACGCCTTCGCGGCAATCTCGGCAACCTCGGTCACGGTCGAACCGGCCAGCCGCTCGAGCATCAGGTGATGCCAGGCGTCGAACAGGAACTGCCGCATGAGCGTGCGGCCGATGTCGCCGTTCGGAAGCTCGACCATCTGCACGTTGCGGAACTTCATCACGTCGCGCAGGTAGGCAAGGTCGTCGGCGGTGCGCTCACCCTCCTCGACCTCGGCGGCGAGGCCGAGCCACATCTGCGTATGACCGATCAGGTCGAGCGCCACGTTCGCGACGGCGATATCCTCTTCCAGCGCCGGGCCCTTGCCGCACCATTCCGACAGACGGTGCCCGAGCACGAGGGTCGAGTCGCCCATGCGGCACAGCCATTCGAAGAAGGCCGGCTTTAGGTCGGGCTGGTCGGCCAGAACGTCGCGCGGCTGACCCTCGGCCCGGTCGGCGAGGTCCACCACATTCGGCGTCGTCATGTCGGGAAGCGACGGCATCACATGTGCCCCACGTCGTCGGGAATGTCGTAGAAGGTCGGGTGACGGTAGACCTTGTCCTCGGCCGGGTCGAAGAGCGGCCCCTTCTCGGACGGCGCCGAGGCGGTGATCTCCTTCGACGGCACGACCCAGATCGACACGCCCTCCTTGCGGCGGGTGTAGACGTCACGCGCGTTGTTGATCGCAGTCTCCGCGTCCGGCGCGTGCAGGCTGCCCACGTGACGGTGGTTCAGCCCGTTCTGGCTGCGGATGAAAATCTCCCAGAGCGGCCACTCTCTCGACATGAACGCCTCCTCCTAACGTCTTTATAAGACCGGTCGAACCGGCGCTCACTCGGCCGCCGTGGCCGCCGCCTCGCGCCGCTTCGCGGCTTTGTCGGCATAGGCGGTCAGCCCGTCGCGGAACCACGCGCCCTCTTCCCACGCCTGCACGCGGGTGCCGAGCCGCTCCTTGTTACAGGGTCCGTTGCCCTTGAGCACTTCGAAGAACTCGTCCCAGTCGGGCTGAGTGAAGTCGTATCCGCCCTTCTCCTCGTTCCAGGCAAGGTCCGGGTCCGGCACCTCGAGCCCGAGGAACTCGGCCTGCGGCACGGTCTCGTTCACGAAACGCTGGCGCAGCTCGTCGTTGGTGTTGATCTTGATCTTCCACGCCATCGACTGCTCGGAATGGACCGAGTTCGCATCGGACGGGCCGAACATCATCAGAGCCGGATACCAGAAGCGGTTGAGCGCATCCTGAGCCATCTCGCGCTGGGCATCGGTGCCGCGCGCCATCTTCATCATGATGTGGTAGCCCTGCCGCTGGTGGAAGCTTTCTTCCTTGCAGATGCGGATCATCGCGCGGGAATAGGGGCCGTAGGAGGTGCGCTGCAGCGGCACCTGGTTCATGATCGCCGCCCCATCCACAAGCCAGCCGATCGCGCCCATGTCCGCCCAGGTCAGCGTCGGGTAGTTGAAGATCGACGAATACTTGGCCTTGCCGGAGTGCAACTGCTCTAACATCTCGTCACGGCTGATGCCCAGCGTCTCGGCGGCGGAATAGAGGTACAGACCGTGGCCCGCCTCGTCCTGAACCTTGGCCAGCAGGATCTGCTTGCGCTCGAGCGTGGGCGCCCGCGTGATCCAGTTGCCCTCGGGCAGCTGGCCGACGATCTCGGAATGGGCGTGCTGGCTGATCTGGCGGATCAGTGTCTTGCGGTAGCCTTCGGGCATCCACTCCTTGGGCTCGATCTTGTCGCCCGCGTCGATGCGCGCCTGAAAGCCCTTCTCCTCGGGGGTCTGTTCGCCCGAGCTGCCCTCGGATTTCACCATCTGTGCATACATCGGTCGTCCTCCTCTCCTCGAGACGAACGCGGAGCGGGATCGTGTGGATCCCTCGACTGCCCGTGGGCGCGTGCCCGTCGCCTCCCCGAACCCGGCGATGCCGATCGGGTGATGGAGGATGTAACACGAAAAGCGTCACACTTGAAGGGGATTCAATCGTTTTGGCGTGACGCTTTTCAGTCACGCATGGTCGCCAGTGCCGCGAGACGTGCGGACGTGGCTTCGGTTTCGGCGGCCAAGTGTCCGTCAGCGCCGTGGAAATTCGCACCGACATGGGAATCCGCCACGGGACTGAGGGCCAGGTAGACCTCGGCGAAAAGCCGCCGTGCCTCGGGGCCGGGCCAGTCGGGGGGCAGCACGTCGGACGGCAGGCGCGGGTCGGACAGCACCGCCTGCCGATAGGCGTGCACCAGCCGCAGGCGCAACGCGAGGCTGGCCGCACCGTCTTTTGGCGCCTCGCCCGCCAGCGCCCCGGCCATGCGCACGAAGCGGCGCAGAAAGGTGCGATACGCGTCGGCCACGTCCTTCAATGGCCAGTGCGCGGCAGCAAAGGCGCGCGCCGGCGCGCGTCCCGCGTCCGCGGTCGCAGTCAGCAGCGCCCCCGCAGGCCGCGTCACGTCGGCGCGGTCGGGCGCCATGGCGAGATCGGGCGCCACGCGGGCCCAGCAGACCGCGCTCAGGTCGTCAGGCAGGTCGGTCGCGCCAGGCGCGATCAGCCAGCCGCGGGCTGGCGCGGGCGGATCGTAGAACAGCCCCGCCGCCTGCCGGAACTCGGCGCGGGCCGCATCGGTCAGGCGGTAATAGCTGCGCCGCCCCACCCTCTCGCCCGCCAGACGGCCGGACCCGACCAGCCGCGAGACCGCCGTCCGCGCAAGGCTTTCCGAGATGCCGTGATCGGCACACGTCTCGATGAGCGTACCCATCCAGAGCGTGCCGCCGCGGGGCTCGGCCACGTCGCCGTAGATGGTGACGATGAAGCCGGTGGCGCGTGGCGCCGGCCCGTCGAGACAGGCGCGCAGCGGAGGGGACAACGTGTCTGGGATCATCGGGGCCTCTGTCTCTGTGCACCGAGGAACAGAGACGAAGCCGCCGGGGGGTGCAAGCCGCGCGGAAGGCGCGCGGCCCGCGCCGTCAGTAGAAGGTCACGTCCGCATCGTCGGTGATCGTGGTGCCGATGGTCTCTCCGTTCAGCACGCGGCCTGCGGCGCCCGACTGGTCGAAGCCGACCACGTGGACGCGCATCTTGTGCTGCTGCGCCAGCACCAGCGCCGCCTGGTCCATGAAGGTCAGCCGGTCCTTGATCGCCTTCTCGAAGGTCAGCGTCTTGTAGAGCTTGGCGTCGGCGTTCTTCTTCGGGTCGCTCTCGTAGACGCCGTCGATGCCGTTCTTCATCGCCAGCACGCAATCGCAATCCAGTTCGATGGCGCGCTGCACCGAGGGGTAGTCAGTGGTGAGGTAAGGCTCGCCGATGCCGCCGCAAAGCAGAACGATCCGCCGCTTCTCGAGGTGGCGCTGGGCGCGACGGCGGATGTAGGGCTCACCGATTTGCGGAATGGTCAGCGCCGACATCAGGCGAACCTCGATGTCCGAGGTCGCCTCGATCTTGGCGCGCAAGAGGATGCCGTTGGCGATGGTGCCGAGCATGCCGACGTTGTCGGCCTCGACCCGCTCGATGTTCCAGTCGCTGGATATGGAGCCGCGGAAGATGTTGCCGCCGCCGATCACGCAGGACACCTCGGCCCCGTCGTCGTGCAGCTTCAGGATTTCCTTCACGACCGCAGAGATCGCATCGTCCGAGAATACGCCGCTCGACCCGCTTGCCAGGGCCTCGCCGCTGATCTTGACCATCACTCGCAAAGGAAATCCCCCGTCCGGCTCGCGTCGCCGGTCTGGTATCGGAGCGGTCCCGGCAAGTCAACGCGCAGGATTTATGTCGACATTTCATTGCCTTAATTCCCGCCCGGCGACCACGCCGAGCCATGAGCCATCGACGGCACGCGTGCGGGCGGATGTGCGCCAAACCAGCGCGCCTGCGGCTTCAAAAGGGGACACGGTCGTCGCGAGCGCCCCACGAATCGCCATTTGTAATTTTGATAAAATTATCTGCGCGGCTTGAGTCATTTTCGGAAATCTCACGTCTGCGTGCCGGCGCGACTCGGGTCTTGACCGTGGCCCGGAATGCCGGACGATCGGCGTGTTCCAGCCGATCGGCGAAAGAGTCGGGCCCTTCCGCAACGTGAGGGTTGTGCCGCGCGACAGCCGAGGACCCAATTTCCCGCATTCCGGGCGTCGACGCGCCCGCGCCAACCAGTCCGAATGGACGCCAATGGAGGTATCACCCGCATGTTCCGACCGACGCTCGCCGCCTCGGCCCTCGCGCTTCTCGTCGCCACGCCCGCGCTGGCCGACAATCCCGTGCCCGAGGGCACCACGCTGGCCGAGGACCAGACCTTCACGTTCTGGCTGCTCGACGCGATCAAGTCGATGGACCCGCAGATCAACACCGACGTCGAGGGTTCCGACGTTCTGCGTCAGCTGTTCGAGGGCCTCTACAGCGAGGACGCCGACGGCAGCCTCGTTCCGGGTGTCGCCACCGATCACGAGGTTTCGGAAGACCAGACAACCTACACCTTCACCCTGCGCGACGACGCGACGTGGTCGAACGGCGACCCGGTGACGGCACAGGACTTCGTCTATGCCTGGCGCCGGCTGGCCGACCCCGCGACGGCTTCTGAATACGCGTGGTACATGGAGCTGATGCAGGTGGTGAACGCCCCCGAGGTCATCTCCGGCGACATGGAGCCCGAAGAGCTGGGCGTGCGCGCGGTGGACGACCATACCTTCGAGGTGCAGATCGCGACGCCCCTGCCCTACTTCCCGCAGATGGTGGTGCACGCGTCGACCTTCCCGGTCCACCAGGCAACCATCGAGGAGTACGGCGACAACTGGACCCGTCCCGAGAACATGGTCGGCAACGGCGCCTATGTCCTCGACGAGCACATCCTCGGCGAGCGGGTGGAGATGTCGCAGTCCGAAACCTACTGGGACGCCGAGAACGTGGTGTTGACGAACCTCACGGCGCTCACGATCAACGACGTGAACCAGGGCCTGACGCGCTATCTCGCGGGCGAGCTCGACCGCGTGGACGTGCCCGCGGGCCAGTTCCCGCGCCTGAAGGAAGAGTACCCCGAGCAGGCGACATCGACGCCCTACTCGTGCTCGTACATCTACATGCTGAACGTGGGCGACAGCGGCCCCGAGGTGCTGAACGACGTGCGCGTCCGCAAGGCGCTGGCCTACGGCATCGACCGCGACATCATCGTCGACCGCATCCTGCAGGGCGGACAGGAGCCGTCCTACAACTGGACGCACTGGGCAACCGCCGGCTTCGAGGCGCCCGAGACCGAGTGGTCGACCATGAGCCAGGAAGACCGCATGGCCGAGGCTCAGGCCCTCATGGAAGAGGCCGGCTACGGCCCCGACAACCCGGTCGAGCTCACGCTCAACTACAACACCTCCGAGGATCACAAGCGCATCGCCATCGCGGCGAGCCAGATGCTCAAGCCGCTCGGCTTCGACATCACGCTCAACAACATGGAATGGAAGGTCCACACCGACCGGATGCAGGCGCAGGACTTCGAGATGGCACGCTACGCGTGGTGCGGCGACTACAACGAGGCGTCGACCTATCTCGACCTCTTCACCTCGTATTCGGGCCACAACAACGGCGAATTCTTCAACGAGGAATACGACGCCGTGATGAAGGAGTCGAAGACCGCCGAGGACCCGCTGCCGATGTACCAGGAGGCCGAGCGCATCCTGGCCGAGGAGATGCCGATCCTGCCGATCTACCACTACGCGCAGGTGGACATGGTCAAGCCCGACATCCGCGGCCTGCCCACCGAGAACGTGATGCAGACCTGGTACGCCAAGGACATGTACCGCGTCGCCGAGTGATCGCGGCCTGATGTGTGAGGGGCGCCAGTCGCGGCGCCCCTCGCCCGTCCGGGCCGCGTGCCCGGGCGTTCTTCCCATCCCGACCGACGCGCGCCCGCGCCGATCTTCGACAGGGGCTGCCGATGCTGTCCTACACGCTCAAGCGTCTGGCGCTGGCCATTCCGACGCTGCTGATCCTCATCATCGTCTCGTTCGTGCTGATGCACGCGGCCCCCGGCGGGCCGTTCACGTCCGAGCGCGAGCTGCCGCCCGAGGTGCTGGCCAACCTCAACGCCAAGTACGGGCTCGACCAGCCGCTCTGGCGCCAGATCGCAACCTATGTGTGGGGCATCCTGACCGAGTTCGATTTCGGCCCGTCCTTCGTCTACAAGGACCGCACGGTGAACGAGATCATCGCGCAGGGCTTCCCGGTCACGCTGACCTACGGCGCGATCTCGTTCGTGGTCGCGGTGCTCGTCGGCGTGACGCTGGGAACGGTCGCCGCGATCCGGCAGAACACGATCCTCGACTACTTCGCCGTGGGCGTGTCGATCGGCGCGCAGGTGCTTCCGAATTTCGTGATGGCGCCGATCCTCGTGCTGGTCTTCACGCTCTGGCTCGGCTGGCTGCCGGGCGGTGGCTGGCAGGGGGGCCAATGGGAATACATCGTGCTGCCGGTTGTGGCGCTGTCCACGTCGTTCATGGCGTCGATCGCGCGGATCACCCGGTCGTCCATGCTCGAGACGCTGAACCTCAACCACGTTCGGACCGCCCGCGCCAAGGGCCTGCCCGAACGCAGGGTGATCCTGCGCCATGCGCTCAAGCCCGCGATGCTGCCGGTCATCTCGTATCTCGGGCCGGCCTTCGTGGCGATGATCACGGGCTCGGTGGTGGTCGACGTCTACTTCTCCACCGGCGGCATCGGCAAAGCCTTCGTCGACAGCGCGCTCAACCGCGACTACGCGGTGATGATGGGGGTGACGATCCTCATGGGCGCGCTGACGATCCTGTTCAACCTCGTGGTCGACATCCTCTACGGATGGATCGACCCGAAGATCCGGTACTGATCCATGGTCGCCAATCAACACAAGATGGAAGCGCTGGCCGACCGCTTGTCCGAGGAGGACCCGGTTGCCGGGCGTTCTCTCTGGGCCGACGCCCGCCGCCGCTTCTTCGCCAATCGCGCCGCGGTGGCGGGGCTCGGGATCCTGCTGGTCGTGGCGCTCTTCGCCGCGTTCGGCGGGCTGATCGCCCAGTGGTCCAACGAAGAGCTTGACTACGCGGTGATGGGCGCCATCGCCACCGAGGGCGCACCGTCGCTGTCGAACGGGCACTATTTCGGCACCGACGACCTTGGCCGCGACCTCTTCGCGCGCACCGTGCAGGGGACGCAGGTCAGCCTGATGGTCGGGCTCGTGGGGGCACTGGTGGCGGTGGTCGTGGGCACGATCTACGGCGCGACGGCGGGCTATGTCGGGGGCCGGGTGGACAGCGTGATGATGCGCGCCGTCGATATCCTGATGGCCATCCCCTACATGTTCGTCCTGATCCTGATCCTCGTGATGTACGGACGCTCCATGACGGCGCTTTTCGTCGGCCTCGGGCTGATCTCGTGGCTCGAGATGAGCCGGATCGTCCGCGGCCAGACACTGAGTCTGAAGAACCGCGAGTTCATCGAGGCCGCGCGCGCCACCGGCGTGCCGGCGGTGACCATCATCCGGCGTCACGTGGTGCCGAACCTCCTGGGCGTCATCGCTGTCTACGCGACACTCCTGGTGCCGCTGATGATCCTGACCGAGTCGTTCATCTCGTTCCTCGGCCTGGGCGTGCAGGAGCCGCTGACCTCGCTCGGCGCGCTGATCTCGGAGGGTGCGGGCACCATCGCCTACGGCACGATCTGGCAGCTCGGGTTCCCGCTTCTGTTCTTCTGCCTGACGCTGTTCGGCTTCTTCTTCGTCGGCGACGGGCTGCGCGATGCGCTCGATCCGAAGGACCGGTGAGGATGGCTGCACCCGCCCAGTTCGAATGCCCCGCCCGGCGGCAAGACCGGGTCGCGCCGAACCGTCCCTTCGGGGCGGCGCTTTGGCGCCATTCCGCGTGCCGGCGCAGCCCTTCGCGCCGGATCGAGACATACGGCCCGGAGGCCTCCTGACATGTCCCTACTCGAGATCGACACGCTCGATGTCACCTTCGACAGCGCCGACGGCGCGGTACACGCCGTGAACGGCCTCTCGCTCTCGCTCGACAAGGGCGAGACGCTGGGCGTCGTCGGCGAAAGCGGCTCGGGCAAGTCCCAGACCGCCTTCGCGATCCTCGGCCTTCTGGCGCGCAACGGGCGCGCCTCGGGCTCCATCCGCTTCGACGGAAAGGAGATCCTCAACGCGCCGCCGAAGGTTCTGAACCGCCTGCGCGCGGACCGCATCGCGATGATCTTTCAGGACCCGATGACGTCGCTCAATCCCTACATGCGGATCTCGGACCAGATGGCCGAGGTGCTGATGCTCCACAAGGGCATGTCGAAACGCGCCGCACTGGCGAAATCGGTCGAAATGCTGGACGCCGTGCGCATTCCCGGCGCGAAGGACCGCATCCGCCTCTACCCGCACGAATTCTCGGGCGGCATGCGGCAGCGCGTGATGATCGCCATGTCGCTCCTGTGCCAGCCCGACCTGCTGATCGCGGACGAGCCGACCACCGCGCTCGACGTGACAGTGCAGGCGCAGATCATGTCGCTGCTGCGCGAGCTGCAGACCGAGTTCGGCATGGCCACGATGCTCATCACCCACGACCTCGGCGTGGTCGCCGGCTTCTGCGAGCGGGTGACGGTCATGTACGGTGGCCGGGTGATGGAACGCGCGCCGACCGATCCGCTGTTCGACAAGCCGACGCATCCCTACACCCGCGGTCTGCTGCACGCGGTGCCGCGCGTGGATCAGGGACAGGACCGGATGGAGGCGATTCCCGGCAACCCGCCCAACATGGCGCGCCCGCCCCAGGGCTGCCCGTTCCGCCCGCGCTGCGCCCATGCCGGTGAGGACTGCAGCGTGATGCCCCCGCTCGCGCCCGCCGGAGACGGCCGCGCCCGAGCCTGCCACCGCCCGGTCGAGGAGGTCGCCGCATGAGCACTCCGCTCCTTTCCGCCCGCGACGTGAACGTCCGCTTCGGGATCACCCGTCCCGGCGACATGCCGTGGACCAAGCCGCGCCGCCTGCACGCGGTCAACGGCGTCAGCTTCGACATCATGCCGGGGCAGACCCTCGGCGTGGTGGGCGAGTCAGGCTGCGGCAAGTCCACCCTCGCCCGCGCCCTGATCCGCACGGTGCCCGCCACCGGACAGGTGATCTGGGAAGGACGCGAGGACCTGCTCGCGCTGTCGCCGCGCAAGATGCTGGCCTACCGGTCCGACATCCAGATGATCTTCCAGGACCCGCTGGCGTCGCTGAACCCGCGGATGACGCTGGGCCAGATCATATCGGAGCCGCTGCGCACCCACCGACCAGACCTGTCACGCGACGAGGTGCGCACGCGGGTCGCGCGGATCATGGATCGGGTCGGCCTCCTGCCGCAGATGATCAACCGCTACCCGCACGAGTTCTCGGGCGGCCAGTGCCAGCGCATCGGCATTGCCCGCGCGCTTGCCGTGGAACCCAAGCTGCTGATCTGCGACGAGCCGGTTTCGGCCCTAGACGTGTCGATCCAGGCGCAGGTGGTGGAGCTGTTGCAGGAGCTGCAGCGCGACCTGAACCTCGCGATTCTCTTCATCGCCCACGACCTGAGCGTGGTGAAGCACATCTCGGACGAGGTGATGGTGCTCTATCTCGGGCGGGTGATGGAGGCCGCGCCGAAAGAGCGGCTCTACACCGACCCGCAGCATCCCTACACGCAGGCGCTGATGTCGGCGGTGCCGGTCCCCGACCCGAAGATCGAGCGCACGAAGACGATCATCCCGCTCTCGGGCGACCTCCCCTCCCCCATGTCCCCGCCGTCGGGTTGCGTATTCCGCACCCGCTGTCCGCGCGCGCAGGCCGATTGCGCCGAGACGGTGCCGGCGCCGGGCACGGACGTTCATCGGTGCGCCTGCCTCCACCCCGGTCCGCTGAGCGCCGAAGAGGTGGCCTGACGCGAAACGGGCGGGCCCGACATCCCGGACCCGCCCGTTGTTTCTGTCATAGCCTGGCGCTTATTCGGCCGCGATGGACCCCGGCGCGGGCGCCTTGAGCAGCGCGTGAAGCCGCGCCCTTTCGGCCCGAGCGTGTGTCTGCACCCGCGGCTCGCGCAGCGACAGCGGCGTGTCGAGGCGCAGCGGCTTGAGCGAGCTGTCCGCCACCCGCACCGACGACAGCCGCGACAGAGGCACCGCAAGGATCAGGCTGACCGCCACGGGGGCGAGCCAAGCCGAGAGAACCCCGGTCGCCATGCCCGTAACCATGACAACGCCAAGGATGGTCTCGAGCCAATGGAACCGGATCAGCGTGGACCACGAGTAGCTGGTGTTGCCCCGCTGCTGCGGCGCCCACGGGTTCGGACGGCCGAGCGCGGCGCGCACCACGGCTGCGGTCTGCTGCACCATGAGGATTGGCGCGTAGATGATGGCCAGCGCGATTTCGAACAGCGTGGTCAGTGCGAACCGGCCAGCCCCGCCATAGAGGCGTGCGACCCCCTTGCTGAAGAACAACAGCGCCGCGGCAGCCACCTTGGGCAGGAGCAGCATGAAGTAGATGAAGACGAGGAACCACACGCCGTTCATCTCGCTCATCTGCGGCCAGACCGGGTAAAGCGGGTTCGAGGCGTGGAAGTAGCTTACGGGCGCCTGCGTCATCGGCAGGATGGCGGACCAGATGACCAGCAGGACGAACCACGCCGGCGACAGCAGGTAGGCGAACGCGCCCTGCAGCATGTGGAAGCGCGAGATCGGGTGGAACCCCCGCGCCGTCAGCAAACGCAGGTGCTGGAGGTTGCCCTGGCACCAGCGGCGGTCGCGCAGCACGAAGTCGATCAGGGATGACGGCGTTTCCTCGAACGAGCCACCGGCGCGCGGCAGGAAGCGCACGGCCCAGCCGGCGCGGCGAAGCATACCCGCCTCGACGAAATCGTGGCTGAGGATCAGCTCGTTCTTGCCGCCGCGGCCGCGCAGGTACGGCAGTTGGGCGCTGTCCGCGAACGCTTTCGTGCGGATGATCGCGTTGTGGCCCCAGTAGTTGCCCTCGGACCCCGACCAGAGGGCGAGGCCCTCGGCCAGAAGCCAGCCGTAGACCGACGTGGCGAACTGCTGCATCCGGCCGAACAGTGTCTCGGCCGAGATGAGCACGGGGAAGGTCTGGATCAGGCCGGCATCGGGATCGCGGGCTAGCGCGTCTGACAGGTGGCGGATCGCGGCGCCGGTCATCAGGCTGTCGGCGTCGAGGACGACCATCGCGTCCCAGTTGGCGCCCCAGCGGGCGATCCAGTCGTTGATGTTGCCGACCTTCTTGTCGGTGTTCTCGGTCCGACGGCGGTAATGAACCGGGATCTCCCCGGCTTCCTGCCGCAGTTGCGCGACGGCGCGTTCCTCCTCGGCCGCGATCTCGGGATCGCGGGTGTCCGACAGGATGAAGAAAGCGTAGTCGTCACGCTTCCGGCCGCGGGCCAGCTCGCGCCGCATCGCGGCCACGTTGCCGAGCACGTCCCAGGGACATTCGTTGTAGACCGGCACGAGCAGCGCGACACGCTGGGCGGCACGCGGCGCGTCGCTTTCGCGTCCACGCCCGAGCCACAGCTTCAACGCGGCAATGCAAACGGCCGATACGGAAAGAGAAATCCAGACGAAGGTGAGGCCGACGAGCGTGACCACGATGCCTTCCTGCAGCGTGAAGCCGCCCGATCCGAACCACTGCACGATGCCGTAGATCAGAGACAGCGTGATCAGCAGGGGCGGACCGAAGGCGCCCACGCGCCACGCGATCGCGCCGAGACGCCAGCGCGGAATGGTCCGGCGGGCCTCGTCGGGTCGACGGGAGAACGCCTGCGCACGCATCGGCAGCGGCGTTTCCGCAGGCATCCAGGTCTCGTTGGTATCGCTCATTTCAGGTGTCAGGCCGTCCATCTGTATAGCCAAACCTCGCTCAAGGGTTCTCCGTTGCGCCGCAGCTGCGCACGGATTTCAACTATGCCGGCATTCCCGGGTTCCAATGTGAACGCCAAACGTGCGCCGCCGGTTTCCCGGTTCCACTGCACGGTCGGCGAATTCACGCGTCCCGCGGTTGCCCGTACCAGCGGTTCCACGCCGTCGAGGTCGGACGGCAGGGTGTCGGCCCCCTCGAAATCGATGGCGAAGCGCAGTTGACCCTCGGGCGCGCGCGCCTGTCCGGCGCGTGTGTTCAGAACCCGCAGACCGGTGCCGTAGTCGCTCTGGTCCGACCAGGTCATGTCGTAGGCGTAGCTGCGCGAGGTGCCCTCGGCGATGGGTTCGGCCGGGCGCCAGTAGGCGACGATGTTGTCGTAGATCTCGTCGTCCGTGGGAATTTCCACCAGCGTGATCGAGCCCTGCCCCCATGCGCCGCGCGGCGCGATCCAGAGGCTCGGCCGGCGGTGGTAGAGCGCTTCGAGGTCGCCGAAGCCGTCGAGGTCACGCTCGCGCTGCATCAGGCCGAAGCCGCGCGGATCGGTGTCGCCGAACGCGCTGAGCTGGAGCGACGCGGGGTTCGCCAGCGGACGCCACAGCGTCTCGCCCGCCCCGTTGTGCATGAGCAGCCCGTCGCTGTCGTGCACCGCCGAGCGGAAGTCCGAAAAGCGGTCGCGGTTGGTCTCGTCGAACTGGAACATCGAGGTCAGCGGGGCGATGCCAACGTTCTCGAGAGAGCGCCGGGCGAAGATTTCGCAAGAGACTTCGATCCGCAGGTCGGCGCCCGGCACGAGCCTGAACCGGTAGGCGCCGGTACAGCTCGGTCCGTCGAGCAGAGCGTGGATCACCACCCCGTCCGCGCCGGGGGCCGGACGCTCGATCCAGAAGGCGCGGAACTCGGGGAACTCCTCTCCCTCCGGGTCCGCAGTGCGCAACGCGAGACCCCGCGCGGACAGGCCGTAGATCTGCCCCGCGCCGATCCCGCGGAAATAGCTTGCGCCCTGGAATACCGCGAATTCGGTGAAGATGCCGGGGTTCTCGATCTCCGCGCGCAGGCGGAAGCCGGAGTAGCCGAGGCTCTCGTCCACCGGCAGGTCGGGGAACTGGTCGGAGGTGTCGAATACGTTCATGTCGAACAGCAACGGGCGGGTATTGCCGTCCTCGACGATCGAGATGTCGATGGGCGTCGGGAAGTAGAGCCCCGGAGGAAAGACATCGAGCCGGATCGGCTCCTTGCCGCTCTGGTTCCAGAGCGCGTTGCGGGCGTCGAACCAGATCGCGCGATACTGGTCGTAGCTGATCTCGGTCCATGCCTTGGGAATGCGCTGAGGCCGTTCGTAGGCCTGCTCGGCCCGGCTCCGCGCCATCTCGCGCACCATGTCCGGGCTGAAGGCGCTTGCGTCCCCGAGTTGCAGTCCCGGCACATCGTCCGGGGTGGGTGGGGATGCAGCGGCGTCGCCGGTCCCTCCGGCCTCCTGTCCGCGGGCGGGCATGGCGGCAAGGGCGGCCAGCCCGGCCAGAAGGTCGCGTCTCAGCATGATCTTACCTCTTCATGGTCGCAGTCGGTCCTACGGGAGCGGATATTCCGACTTTCGCGGGTAAGTATTGCCGCGCTGCAGAATTTTTCCAGTCCTATCGCACCGCCTGTCGGCGTCGTCGCGGACTAAACATTCGGATGACGTGTACGAAACGCGATGCTTACAACGCGGGCGATGTATTGCCGAAAACCGGCGACTTCTCGCCATTCGCGAGAACTGCGGACGTCTTTACAACCTGAACCCCTTGCATCTCGGGCCTGCATCGGTCGGCAATCGTTAAGGAATTGTCACGTCCGCCTGCGACTTCACGCGGGCCACGACCTTGTATCGGAGAATCGCGATGCCGCTTTCGTTTGGTAATTTTGTCTTTGGCTCGTTCGGGCCGGATAGCCTGATCGGCGGCGCGCGCGGTGAACGCATCTTCGGCCAGTTCGGCGACGACACGATCCGCGGTGGCGCGGGCGACGACCGGATCTTCGGCGGTTTCGGCGACGACAGCGCCGAGGGCGGCCCCGGCGACGACACGTTCTACGGGGGCCTCGGCACCGACACCGCGATCTTCGCGGGCAGCTACGCGGATTACGACATCGTCACGCAGGGCCGCTTCTTCCAGCGGGTCACGGTCTCAAGCGAGGCCGAAGGCACGGACAGGCTCTACCAGACAGAGGCGCTCCACTTCGCCGCCGACGATGCCACCATCTGGCTCGACGGGCGCAACAACGCGCCGGTGCTGACCGCCGCCGAGACGGTGACGGTCGCCGAGAACACCACCGCCGTGGACGCCGGGATCACTGTCGCCGACTTTGAAGGCGACGCGGTCACGCTGTCCCTCGAGGGCGCGGATGCGGGGCTCTTCACGCTGGCGCAGGACGGGACTCTGGCCTTCTCTACGGCGCCCGACTACGAGGCCCCTGCCGATGCAGACATGGATAACGCCTACGACCTGACCGTCGTCGCCACCGATGCAGACGGCGCCGAGACTCGCCGCGCGGTCGAGGTGACGGTCACCGACGTGGACGAGATCACGACCGCCGAGGCGCGCATCAACGAGTTCCACTACGACAATGCCGGCGCCGACACCGGAGAGTTCGTCGAGGTTCGCCTCGCCGAGGGTGTCTCGCCGGCGGACTTCTCTCTCGTCCTCTACAACGGCAACGGCAGCGGGCAGTACGAAACCTACGACCTGCCCGATGCCCCGGCGACGGTGCGCGACGGCTTCGCCTATTACGTGGTCGAGACGCCCGGGCTCCAGAACGGATCGCCCGACGGTCTCGCGCTGGTCTGGCAGGACGACACCGTGGTCGAGTTCCTCAGCTACGAGGGCACGCTGACTGCCGCAGACGGCCCCGCCGCGGGCATGACATCGACCGACATCGGTGTGAGCGAGCCCGGTGACACCCCAGTGGGTCAGTCGCTCCAGCGCACGGTCGAGGGCGACTGGACCGGCCCAGAGGCCGAGACCCGCGGCGATGACAACGACTTTGTCCCGCCTGCACGGATCGTCATCACCGAGATCATGCAGAACCCGAGCGCGGTGAGCGACACGGACGGCGAATATTTCGAGGTCTACAACGCGGGCGAGGCCGCCATCGACCTCGACGGCTGGACGATCTCGGACGACGGCAGCGACTCGCACGTGATCTCGGCGCCGGACGGGCTGATCGTGGCGCCCGGCGACTACCTCGTCCTCGCGCGCAACGGCGACAGCGATGCGAACGGCGGCATCGAGGCGGACTACGTCTACAGCGGCATCAACCTGGCCAACGGCGCCGACGAGGTGATCCTGACCGACACCCTCGGCCGCGAGATCGACCGCGTGGCCTATGACGGCGGCCCTGCCTTCCCCGACCCGAACGGCGCGTCGATGGAACTGACCGATCCCGCGCTCGACAATACCGACGGCACCAACTGGGAGACCGCGGACACGGCCTTCGGCGCCGGCGACCTCGGCTCGCCGGGCAAGGCCAACGACGATGACAGCGGTGAGCCAGTCGAATTCGTCGCGCGGCTGAACGAGCTTCACTACGACAACGACGGCGCCGACACGGGCGAGTTCGTCGAGGTGCGGGTGGCCTCGGGCGCCGATGTCTCCGCGACGCAGGTCGTGCTCTACAACGGGTCGAACGGCGCAAGCTACGAGACTGTCGCCCTGCCCGGCACACCCTCGGGCAGCGACGCCGATTGGGACTACTACACGCTCGAGATCGCGGGCATCCAGAACGGCGCGCCGGACGGCGTCGCGCTGGTCAACGGTGGCGAGGTGATCGAATTCCTCAGCTACGGCGGCACGTTCACCGCGACGAACGGCTCGGCGGCCGGAATGACCTCGACCGATATCGGCGTCGCGGAGACCGGCGACACGCTGGCGGGCCTGTCGCTACAGCGCGGCGCGGGCGACACCTGGTTCGGCCCCGTGGCCGAGACGCCGGGCGCGGCCAACGACGACGGCACCGCGCCGGACGCCCCCGTCATCAACGAGCTGCGCATCTCCTCGGAAGGCGCCAGCGACGACACCTCGAACTTCGTCGAGCTCTACGGCACCCCGGGCCAGAGCTTCGACGGTCTCACCCTGCTCGCCGTCTCGGGCGAGTTCGCCCCGGGCCAGGTGGATTACGCGGTCTCGCTCGACGGAGCGGTGGCGGACGAGAACGGCTTCCTGCTGGTCGGCGAGGCGTCGAATCCCGAACTCGGCGCCGGTGACGTGGGCGTTGACGGCCTCGACTTCTTCGGCTCGCCGCAGACCTTCCTCCTGGTCGAGAACTTCACCGGCACCGCGGGCGACGACCTCGACACCGATGACGACGGCGCCTTCGATGGCGACATCGGCACCGTCCTCACCGGCGTGTCGCTGACCGACGGCGACGACAACCCGGACGTCAACTACAGCACCGACGTCTTCGGCCCCGATGGCAGCTTCACCCCCGCGGGCCTCGCCCGCGCGACCGACGGAGACGGCGCCTTCGCCCTCCTGCCCTTCGGCGACACCTCGGGCGACACGCCCGGCGCCACCAACGAGACCGGCGATCCGGTCGAGCCGGGGGAGACCACGCTGATCTCGGCCGTGCAAGGCAGCGGCGGCGCCTCGCCGCTCGCCGGCCAGACCGTCACCGTCGAAGCCGTGGTGACGGCAGTCCGCGGCAACAACTTCTTCCTGCAGGAAGAGGACGCAGATGCCGACGGCGACGCCTCCACCTCCGAGGGCGTCTACGTCTTCCTCGACGCGAACCCCATGAACCTCGACCTGCCGTCTCTGGGCGACACGGTTTCGGTGTCGGGCACGGTGACGGAATATTTCGACCTGACCGAGATCGCGGACGTCACCGACATCACGGTCGTCGCCGGCGACACGCCCCTTCCGACCCCGGCCGACATCGGCCTGTCCGGAGACGCGATGCCGGATTACGAGGCCGTCGAGGGCATGCGCATCGCGCTTTCCAGCGAGACCGACGACCCGCTGACGGTGATCGAGAATTTCAACTTCGACCGCTTCGGCCAGATCACCGTATCGGCGGGGACCCAGACGCAACCCACGCAGCTATATGACCCCGAGACCGAGCAGGGCGCGATCCAGCAGTTGATGCAGGCGAACCTCAACAACCGCCTCCTGATCGACGACGGCTTCAGCGGCCAGAATCCCGACGCATTCGCGTTTGCCCCGGCAGGGGTCGGCGACAACGGCAACGGCTATATCGACAGCGGCGACACCTTCACCGAGGCCGGTCCGACCCTGCGCCTCGGCGCCGAGATCGACGGCCCGGTGACTGGTGTCGTGACCTACGGCTTCGGCGAATACGCCGTCCTGCCCGATGGCATCCTGCTCATCGACGAGGAGACCAACAGCGGCGCTCGCCCCGATGCGCCGGCCGATGTGGGCGGCGACGTCCAGGTCGCGGGTTTCAACGTGCTGAATTACTTCACCACGCTCGACACCGGCGGCAACATGACCGGCCCCGATGGCGCTCTCGAGCCGCGCGGCGCGACCAGCGCCGACGATCTCGAACGCCAGACCGCCAAGCTGGTGGACGCCGCGCTGACCACCGGTGCCGAGGTCTTCGCGTTGCAGGAGATCGAGAACAACGGCTTTGGACCGGATTCGGCCATTGCCACCTTCGTCGCGGCGCTGAACGCCGAGGCCGCGGCGCGCGGCACCGGCCAGGTCTTCGACTACGTCGATCCGACCGGCGGCGCGGAGGGTGCCTTCCTCGGCACCGACGCGATCACCACCGGCCTGATCTACGACACGACCGAGGTGAACCTGCTCGCCTCCGACTACCTGGTGTTCGACGAAGCAAGCGCGGCCGGCACCTACGACCTCGCCGACCAGATCGCGAGCCAGACCGGCAACGATATCGAGATCGGAAACTTTCAGCGCAATCGCCCGACAGTCGCCGCGACCTTCATCGAGACCGATGGCATCCAGGCGTTCACCGTCTCCTCGGTGCACTTCAAGTCGAAGGGCGACAGCGGCCTTGCCGACGTGGAGGCGGATGCGGTCGAGTTCCTCGCGGCGAACCCCGGCGACACGGGCGTTCAGTCCCTGCTCGACGCCCTGCGCGCCGATCCCAACTTCGACGCGGGCGACGGCCAGGGCTTCTGGAACGGTGTCCGCACCGACGCCGCGCAGGAACTGACCGAGTGGTTCGAGGCAGGCTCACCGGACGCCTATGCCGGTACCGGCGCCGACGATGTCCTGATCATCGGAGACTTCAACGCCTACGCGATGGAGGACCCGACGCAAACGCTGGCCTCGGACGAGGGCTACGTCGACCTGATCGACCGCTTCATCGGGCAGGACGAGGCCTACAGCTACGTCTTCGACGGCCAGCGGGGCACGCTCGACCAGGCAATGGCGTCCACGAGCCTCGACGACAATGTCTCCGGCCTCGCCGAGTGGCACATCAACGCCGACGAGCCCGACCTGCTGAGCTACAACTCTCGGTTCACCGAGGCGGCCTTCTACAGCGACGGCCCGTTCGCCTCCTCCGACCACGACCCGGTGATCGTCGGCCTCGATCTCGACGACCTCATCACCACCTGAACCGGGACGCCTCCGCACCTTCACCCAGCGCGCCGCTCCCGCGGCGCGCTTTTTCGTTCGCCCGGCGCGCCCCTTCCCGCGCCCGACGGAACGCCGATCAAAGGCCGGGCCGCAAGCCGGCGCTTCTTCGCAGACGGCTGGATTGCTCGCTCCACCCTTCGCGAAAAGGCGGCCCTCTCCGCGCACGCCCCTGCTTCTTCTTGGTTGAAACATCCCGGGAGCGAGAGGGCAGAGCCCGCGTGCCTCAGCGCGCCGCCCATGCGGCCTCGCGGATCAGAGCCGCTCGATATCTCCCCCAGCGCGCTCCGCATGGAACGCCGCCTCGAACGCGGCGAAGCGTCCTCCAGCGATCGCCGCGCGCAGGCCGGACATGAGCTCCTGATAGTAATGCAGGTTATGCCAGGTCAGCAGCATCCCGGCGATCATTTCACCGGCGCGGTGGACGTGGTGAAGGTAGGCCCGGCTGTAGTTGCGGCAGCACGGACAGGTGCAGGCCTCGTCGAGCGGACGGGGGTCGTCCATGTGCCGGGCATTCTTGAGATTGACCTGGCCGCGCCGGGTCCAGGCCTGTCCGGTCCGCCCCGAGCGCGAGGGCAGCACGCAGTCCATCATGTCGATGCCGCGCTTCACGGCGCCGACGATGTCGTCTGGCTTGCCCACTCCCATGAGGTAGCGCGGCGCCTCGCGCGGCAGCGTCTCGGGCGCGTGGTCGAGGCAGGCGAACATCGCCTCCTGACCTTCGCCCACGGCAAGGCCGCCCACGGCGTAGCCGTCGAAGCCGATCTCCTTCAGCGCCGCGGCGCTTTCCTCGCGCAGATCGGCCTCGAGACCGCCCTGCTGGATGCCGAAGAGCGCGTGGCCCGGACGGTCGCCGAACGCCTCGCGCGAGCGCGCGGCCCAGCGCATGGACATCCGCATGGAGGCCGCCACCCGCTCGCGCGGCGCGGGCAACGCCGGGCACTCGTCGAAGGCCATCACGATGTCCGAGCCGAGCTGGCGCTGGATCTCCATCGACCGCTCGGGCGAGAGGAAGTGTTTCGAGCCGTCGATGTGGCTCTTGAAGGTGACGCCGTCCTCGGTGAGCTTGCGCAGGTCCGATAGTGACATCACCTGGAAGCCGCCTGAATCCGTCAGGATCGGCCCGTCCCAGTTCATGAACCGGTGCAGCCCGCCCAGCCGTTCGATCCGCTCCGCGCCGGGCCGCAGCATCAGGTGGTAGGTGTTGCCCAGGAGGATGTCGGCGCCGGTTTCGGCCACGCTCTCGGGCATCATGCCCTTCACGGTCGCGGCGGTGCCCACGGGCATGAAGGCGGGCGTGCGGATGGTGCCGCGCGGTGTGTCGATCGCGCCGGTGCGGGCGCGGCCGTCGGTGGCGTCGAGGCGGAAGGAGAAGCGGGTCATGCGCGTCCTCTGCCCGATCCCGCGGCGCCCGGCAAGACGGCCTGAGCGCCGCAACGGAACTGCCGGCATGCGTTCACGGCGCCCGGCCCGAAACACGGGCCGGCGCGCGTCCCGACCGCCGCAGCAGCCCCTCCGCCACCCCCGGCACGGCTTCTTCGCGCCACGGGCCACTCCGAGACCGGGAAGGAGGTGCCCCTGCCCCTGTCCGCGCCAGCGGCACCTCGACCCGGCAGCACGCCATGCCTCGAGGGGTCTCGCCCCCGGAGCCACTCCGGCGTCCATCCCCGCGCCGTCTTCCCTGCCGTCTTGCTGGCAAAGAGGCTCCCTGACGACGCTTCGCATACCCCGCCCGGCACCAGGATGGTCCGGAACGATCCCGAAGCGCCGCCCCGGCTTCTTCTTCTCGGCTGAAATACTCCGGGTGCGCGAGGGCAGAGCCCTCGCCCAGACAGCACAACGGCCGGCAGCGGAGGTCACACGCCACCGGCGACGCGCCGCATGAAACCGTCTATAGTGCACGAAACCCAACGCCCGGCCGAAGGGAGACCGAGAATGACCGCCACGCCGGACCCGCAGAGCGCTCCGTCCTCGCCGTCCCGGAGCGATACGGCGCTGACACTCGGCGATCTGCGTGCGGCGCTGGCCGACGGGATCGCGGACTTCCGGGCGGCGCCTCGATTCGGGCTCTTCTTCGCCGGCGTCTACGTCGTCCTCGGGGTCGGCCTCGTGCAGCTCGGCGCCGGGATGTTGACGTGGACGCTGTCGTTGACGCTGGCCTTCCCGCTTCTGGCGCCATTCCTCGCCGTGGGGCTCTACGAGGTCAGCCGGCGGCGCGCGGCGGGGGCTGCGCTGACATGGGGCGGCATTCTCGGCGTGGTGTGGCACGAACGCACCCGGCAGATCCCGTGGGCGGGCGCGGTGATCCTGATCTATGTCCTCTTCTGGAGCTTTTTCGCCCACATGCTGTTCGCACTCTTCATGGGGCCCTCGGCGATCCTGGGCTCGGCGGTGACGCCCGCGGCCTGGCTCTCGGGCGCGGGCCTGCTGATGGTCTTGGCGGAGCTCCTCTTCGGTGCAACCTTCGCGCTTCTGCTGTTCGGATTGACCGCATTCAGCCTTCCGATGCTGCTCGACCGCGAGGTGGATTTCGTCACTGCCATGCGCGCAAGCCTGCGCGCGACCACCGCACACCCGCGCGTGTCACTGGTCTGGGCGGCGACGATCGCAGGTCTCACGCTGGTCTCTCTGCTGCCGTGGTTCCTCGGTCTCTTCGTTTCACTGCCGGTTCTGGGGCACGCGAGCTGGCATCTCTACCGCCGTGCACGGGACGCAGACGTTCTGGACTGAGCACACGAACCGCAATGCCCGGCGCGCAATCGGTCCGGCGTGACGCGTGACACAGCGGCGAGCGAGGGCTATGCCCTCGCGCTCCCGGAGTATTTTCACCGAGAAGAAGCGGACGACGCGGGCAGGTCTGAGGGCGTCGCGTCTTCGTTATCAAGGGGCGTCAACCTTGTTTGGCCGCGCCGCGCTTGCTAGCCGTGCCGCGAACCTCACGAGGACAGCCGATGACCGATACGCCCGAGACCGAGACCGACCCCGCGCAGAACCTGATCCGCTTCGGATGGGAGGAATGGATCGCCCTGCCCGATCTCGGCCTGCCCGCGCTGAAGGCAAAGGTCGACACCGGCGCGCGCACCTCCGCGCTCCACGCCTCGGATATCGAGACCTTCGGCTCCAGCGCCGCGCCGCGTGTGCGCTTCACCGTGCACCCCGTGCCCGGCCGCGAGGATCTGGTGATCCCGTGCTCGGCCAAGGTGATCGACCGGCGCATGGTCACCTCGTCGAACGGCGAGAGCGAGAGCCGCTACGTCATCGCCTCGACCCTCGAGGTGGGCGGCGAGAGCTGGCCGATTGAGGTGACGCTCACCAATCGCGGCGCCATGGCAAGCCGGATGCTGCTCGGGCGCGAGGCGCTCAAGGATCACATCACCATCGTCGCCACCGACCGCTTCCTGCAGCCCGAGCGCAGCTTCGACGTCTACGCCTCCAAGGCGGTGCGGGCGCAGGCGCCGAACCGCGCGCTGCGCATCGCGGTGCTGAGCCGCGAGAACAACTACTCGACCCGCCGGCTGGTGGAGGAAGGCGAGAGCCGGGGCCACACCGTCGAGGTGATCGACACTACGCGCTGCTACATGGCGATCAACGCCATGGCGCCGGAGGTGCATTACGACGGCCAGCGCCTGCCCCGCTACGACGCGGTGATCCCGCGCATCGGGGCGACGATCACCTCCTACGGAACAGCGGTGATCCGTCAGTTCGAGACCATAGGCACCTTCTGCGTGAACGGCTCCGAGGGGATCACCGCCTCGCGCGACAAGCTCTATGCCCACCAACTCATGGCGCGGCACAAGATCGGGATGCCCAACACCGCGTTCGCCGCCTCTCCCAAGGACACCGACAGCCTGATGCGGCTTGTGGGCACGGCGCCGATGATCGTGAAGCTGCTGGAATCGACGCAGGGCAAGGGCGTGGTGCTGGCCGAGACGAAGAAGGCGGCGCAGTCGGTCATCGACGCCTTCCGGGGCCTGCGCGCGAATTTCCTCGTGCAGGACTTCGTGAAGGAGGCCGCGGGCGAGGACATCCGCTGTCTCGTGGTGGGCGGGCGCGTGGTCGCCTCGATGAAGCGCACCGGGGCGGAGGGCGACTTCCGCTCGAACCTGCACCGCGGCGGATCGGCCAAGGTGGTGCGGATCTCGAAGGAGGAGCGCGAGACCGCCGTGCGGGCCGCGCGGGCCTTCCGGCTCAACCTCGCAGGCGTGGACCTGCTGCGCTCGGAAGCCGGGCCGAAGGTGCTGGAGGTGAACTCCTCGCCCGGGCTGGAGGGCATCGAAGGCGCATCGAAGAAGAACGTGGCCGGGATGCTCTACGATCACATCGAGGAGCGTGTTCGGCCCTCGCCCACGCGGCGGCGCAAGCTGCTGGGCTGAACGTTGCGGGGGGGCGTTGGCCCCCGCGCCCCCGAGTAACCCGCAACGAGACGAGCCGGCGGGCGGACGCGCGGGCCGAGCACGACCGGGCCCCTGCCCGCTACGCCTGGCGCATCCATTTCCTGACGAAGGAAGCGCTCAGGCGAGCCGCAGCAGCGCCCAGCCGGCGGCGGCGATCTGTGCGAGGCCGAGCGCCACCGAGGCACCATGGAGCCAGGCGAAGCGAGCTTTGGCGCCGGTGTCCGTGGCGCGGTTGATCGCGGGCATCAGCGCCTGTCGGGCCGGAATCGTGGTCAGGACCACCGCGAGAAGCAGCAGTGCGGCCGTTCGGTCGATGGCGAACGCGGCCAGCGCGGCAAGGCCCGCGGTGACGATGGAGGCGAGGTAGAAGGCCGGAAAGGCAAGACGCAGGAGGCGGCCGGCCTCCTCGGGGGACGCGTGGCGGAAGAGGAAGCCCGCGAACGCGAAGGAATAGAACGTCATGCCCCCGAAGAGCAGCCCCGTCAGGAGGACGGCGAGCGCGGTCATCCGCACGCCTTCGTGGCAAGGCCCATGTACTGCACCGTCTGCATCGGCAGCGGACCGAACTTGAGGTCGAGGCGCTTCGTGACGCCGCGGGGGCCGAGGCCGGTGAACGGACCGGGGTTCAGGCCCGCCGCCTCCATCCGCGCGCGCAGATCGTCGGGCGGGATGAACATGTCGGGATCGTGGGTGCCCTTGGGCAGCACGCCGACGACGTCCTCGGCCATGGTAATGGCAAAGAAGCGCGCCACCCGGTTGCGGTTGATGGTGTCGAAGGCGAACACGCCGCCGGGCGCCAGCACCCGCGCGCATTCCGACAGGGTCTGGTCGAGGTCCCGAACATGTTCGAGAACGTCGACGCAGACCACCGCGTCGAAGGACCCGTCGGCATAGGGCATGTCCTCGCCCACCCCCACGTCGTAGGCGATCGACAGACCCTCCTGCGCAGCGTGTTCGCGCGCGGCCCGGATCGCGTCCTCGGCCGGGTCGCGGCCCGTCACGGTGGCGCCACGCCGGGCCAGCGCCTCGGCCATAAAGCCGCCGGCACAGCCCAGGTCCAGCACGCGCTTGCCCTGCCAGTCCACGTGGCGGTCGAAGAAGCGGAAGCGGCCCGGCACGAGGTTCTTGAGCGTGCGGACCCACCGGATCTCGTCGGACCACCAGGCATCCGCCGCGTCGTCGTAAATGCTCAGGTCGTTGCGCGCGCGGTCAGCCATGGGTCGGGTCCTGTTTGCGTTCGGTAGGTCGGGGGCGTCCGGGGATCATGTAGGGCACTGCGTCCCGGTAGCGCGCATATCGCGCACCGAAGCGACGGAGGTAGCGCGGCTCCTTCAGGCGGGCGGGCGCGATCAGGCAGTAGGCCGTCAGCACCGCGGCCACGGCAAGTTGGTCCGGCGTCCAGGTGGGCACGGTCCAGAGCACGAGCGTGAAGCCCACGTAGATCGGCTGGCGGATCAGGGTGAAGAGGCCCCTCGTCGGCATGTCGGGCCAGGCCGGGTCACGCAGCTGCACCAGCGACGTCCACCCCAACGCGCCCGATTGCAGCTCGGCGCCGGCGTCGAGGTTGGACTTCATCAGGAACAGCCACGAGGCGACGTGCAGCGCAAGAACCACCCAGAGCGCCGCGCCCTCGGCCCGCCACCAGACGATGCCCGAGGGCGTCCAGAGCAGGAACAGCGCCAGCAGCTGGAGCGAGGCGAAAATGGTGTAGGTGGTGGCGGCAAGCGTCTTGCCCCACGGCCCCGGAAGCACGCGGCCCGGCACCTTCGCGCCGCGACCGTTCAGAAACAGCGAATGCAGCAGCGGGAATTGCAGGACCAGCGCGGCATTGACGAGGATGGCATACGGGAATGGCACCGCGCCGAGGCCTATCATCATGCCATTCCAGAGTGTCCAGACCATCGCCAGGATGGCCGCGGCAAAGACGAGGTGGCAGAGCGCGCCGTAGGCCAGCGCCACGGCGATACGCGTCCTTCCCGGCGGCGCGGAGAAATTTCCGATCATCAGCTCGATCAGCCGCCAGACAGGGTGAGGTCCGGGGCTGCCGAGGGGCGGTTTTCCGGGCTCGGTCTGCGTCATCGCGGTTGAGATAAGGCGGGGGCTCTGCCAGACCAGCGCCCGGATGTCGCACGTGTCGCACCCGATCGCGTTGGCCAAATCTGTCCCCGGGGCGACGCGGCCTTTACCCTTCGCTGCCCTTTTCCTATATCTCCACTCAGGAATGACGACGAAGGAAACGGCATGTCCGACGCAAGCCCCCAGATGGAAGGTGCCCCGCTGATCGCGCCCTCCTCGACCGAGCATCCGCTCTACGACCAGGTGGTCGAGGCGTGCCGCGGCGTGTACGATCCGGAGATCCCGGTGAACATCTACGACCTCGGACTCGTCTACACGATCGATATCACCCCGGAGAACGAGGTGAAGATCATCATGACCCTGACCGCGCCGGGATGTCCGGTGGCGGGCGAGATGCCCGGCTGGATCGCCGACGCCGTGGAGCCCCTCGCCGGGGTCAAGCAGGTCGACGTCGAGCTGACGTGGGAGCCGCCCTGGGGCATGGACATGATGTCGGACGAGGCCCGGCTGGAGCTCGGCTTCATGTAAGGATCCGCCGCGGCAGGGCTTGCCCTTGCCGCAACGGCATCCGGCAGGCGCGCCCGGAACGGCCCGGCTTGGCCACATTCACATATTGACGATTGCGTGGATCGGACGACGTACGGGCGGTGAGACGTTTTGCCGCCCTCCTCGTGTTCGTATTCGTCGCCGCCCTTGGCGTCCCCGTTCACGCGCAGGAAAACGCGGCCACGTCCTCGTGGTATTCCCTGGATATCCTCAATCCCGGCCTCGGCCCGGCCCCCGACGACATCGACCGCACCACGCCGCGCTCCACGGTCGAGAGCTTCCTCGCCCTCGGGCGGGACAACCGCTGGGACGACGCGGCGCACCTTCTCGATCTGGCCGGCTGGCCCGACGATGAGCAACGCGACGTGGGCGCGGCGCTGGCGCGGCAACTCTTCGTCGTGATCGACCGCAAGATCGTGGTGAACTGGTACCAGCTGCTCGACCGGCCAGACGCGCTCGACGCGCGGGCCGCCTCCGAGACCGCGATGGCCGGGGAGCCGCGCCGATCCCTTCTGCTTGCGCTCGTGGAGCTTGGCGGCCGTCCGATCAGCCTGCGGCTCAACCGAGTGAAAGAGCCCGCGCGCGATCCGGTCTGGGTGTTCTCCCGCCAGACCGTCGACAACGTGCCCGACCTCTACGCCGTCTACGGTCCCTCGCGCCTGGAACGCTGGCTGCCGGAACCCCTGCTCAAGCGGGCCTTCTGGAACCTGCGGGTCTGGGAACTGATCGGGCTGCCGTTGATGATCGCGCTGGCGATCGCGCTTGGGCGCCTGACCTACGCGATGATGTCGCGCGGGCTCGGGCGGACACGCCGGGACGAGGGCAGCACGTCGATCCTTGTCGCGCTGCGGCCGCCGGTAATCCTCGTCGTGGTGGCGGGCACGCTGGCGATCTGCACCAAGAACCTGTTCCTGTTTTCCGGGCGCATCGACACCGTGCTGTCGCCGATGATTGCGGTGGGCTTCGTCACGGCAACGATCTGGGCGATCGTCAACCTCGCCGATACCATCATGGACCGGCTCGTCAGCTTCGACGGCGACGTACTGACCGAGGTCGGCGAGGGCCAGGAACGCAAGCGCGACATGGCCACCAAGGTCGCCGCGATCCGCCGCGCGATGATCGTCGTGGTGACCATCGCGGGCATGGGGATCATCCTGCGCGAAGCCAACATCATGCAGACGCTCGGCTTCTCGCTGCTGGCCTCGGCGGGCGCGTTCACGGTGATCCTCGCCTTCGCGGCGCGCAACATGCTGGCCAACGTCATGGCCTCTCTGCAGATCGCGCTGAACCAATCCGCGCGGATCGGCGACAAGATCGTCTATGACGGCCACCTGTGCTCGGTCGAGCGGATCAACTTCACCTTCGTGCAGCTACGCGAATGGACCGGCAAGCGCATCGTGGTGCCCGTTGTCGACTTCGTGGACGAGCCGTTCGAGAACTGGACCATGCGCGACCCGGCCCTGATCGGCGAGGTGCGGCTCAAGCTCGCCCATACAGCCGATGTGGACGCCCTGCGCGACCGATACTTCAAGCTGCTCGACGAGATCGACAGCGAGGACGAGAAGGCGCTCGAAACCAATCGGGGGCTCTACGTCGCGAACCACGACGCCTTCGGGCTCGAGGCGCTGTTCCTCATCCCCTGCCCCGATCCGAACGCCGCCTGGGCGCGGATCTGCGAGGTGCGAGAGCGGATGCTGGCGGAGGCGGCCGAGATGCAGACCGAGGCCAAGCCGATCTTCCCGATGCTGTCACCGTTCGAGGCCGGCTGACCCGCCCGGAAGGGAGAGGGCCGCCGTCACGAAACCGTAACGGTTGTGCCACGCACCCGTTACGCGCCATGGTCATGCGGAGGCGTCACCAACAGAAAGGTATTTCCGATGACCCGTGCATTCCTTCTCGGCACCGCGCTGGCCTGCCTGCCACTCGCCGCCGCCGCCGAACAGCACCAGTCGATGGACGACAGCGGCATGAATTACTCCGCCGGCCTCAGCTACGGCCCGCGCCCGTTCTTCCTGATCTCCAAGATGGAGGATGGCCCGCTCAAGGACGAGCTGACCCAGTGCATGGGACAGACGCCCGAGCGCACGACGTTCTCGATCGGCCACCGCGGCGCGCCGCTGATGTTCCCCGAGCACACGGTCGAATCCAACCACGCCGCCGCCGGACAGGGCGCGGGCGTGCTGGAATGCGACGTGGCCTTCACCGCCGATCAGGAACTGGTCTGTCGGCACGCGCAGAACGATCTGCACACGACCACCGACATCGTGGTGACGGACCTCGCCGAGAAGTGCTCGACCCCGTTCGAACCCGCCTCCGAGGGCAGCGACGCCACGGCCGAGTGCCGCACCTCGGACCTCACTCTCGACGAGTTCAAGACGCTGTCGCCGAAGATGGACGCGTCGAACCCGCAGGCCACCACGGCCGAGGAATACTTGGGCGGCGTGGCCGACTGGCGCACCACGCTCTACGACAACGATGCGACGCTGATGACCCACGCCGAGTCGATCGCGCTCTTCGATGCGATGGGCGCTGACTTCACCCCCGAGCTGAAGACCCCGGTGGTCGACATGCCCTACGAGGGCTTCAGCCAGGAAGACTACGCCCAGAAGATGATCGACGAGTACAAAGACGCGGGCATCGACCCCTCGCGCGTCTGGCCGCAATCCTTCCTGCTCGATGATGTGCTCTACTGGATCGAGAACGAGCCGGAATTCGGCGCGCAGGCGGTGTTCCTCGTCGAGTGGACCGACGGCTTCGACGAGCAGGATTCCGAAACCTGGCAGGAGGACTTCGCCGCGCTCAAGGAGCAGGGCGTGAACTACCTCGCGCCGTCGCTCAACATGATGATGACGGTGGGCGAGAACGACGAGATCGCAGCGTCGGAGTATGCCATGGCGGCGAAGGACGCCGGTCTCGAGCTGATCGCCTGGACGCTCGAGCGTTCCGGCCCGCTGGCCGAGGGCGGCGGCTGGTACTTCCAGTCGGTGAACGACATCGTCGACAGCGACGGCGATTATTACGAGGCGCTGGACGTTCTGGCACAGGACGTGGGCGTGCGCGGCGTGTTTTCGGACTGGCCGGCCACGGTGACCTACTACGCGAACTGCAAGGGCCTCTGAGGCCAGGCGGCGAATGCCGCGACAGGTGGGGGCGGCCGGTTTGGCCGTCCCCTTTTTCGCGCCGGGCCTCCCTTGCATCCCGCCCGCGCGCTGGCGTCTAGTGGCCGCGAATGCGCGGACGAAGGACCGGCGGAATGGAGCATGAGACGGCGGCGATCCTGACCGGCGATATCGTGGGCTCGCGGCAGGCGGGCTCCGAGGGCGTCGCGGCGGTGTTCGACGCTCTTGCCGCGGCGCTGGAGGATGCGGCGGCGTGGACCGGCGGGCCGGCGCGGCTGACCCGGTTTCGCGGCGACGGCTGGCAGGCGCTGGTGCCCGACGGCCCCCGCGCCCTGCGCTGCGCGCTGTTCCTCCGTGCCCGCCTGCTGACGGCCGAGACCGCCGAGACCCGCATCGCCATTGGCCTCGGCGGTATATCCTCCGCTGGCACGAGCGATCTGTCGGATGCCGATGGCGCAGCCTTCCACGCCTCGGGTGCGTCGCTCGACGCGATGGCGCGGGGCCGGCGACTGGTGCTGGCGGCGGAGGGCGCGCCGCCCCTCGCCCCGGCGGTGGCAGAGCTCTGCGACGCCCTCGCCCGCGGCTGGAGCTTGGCGCAGGCCGAGGTCGCGGCCCCCCGGCTCGCCCCGGACGCCCCGTCGCAGGCGGCTCTGGCCGAGCGGCTGGGCATCCGCCAGCAGAGCGTCGCCGACCGGTTGGAGGCCGCGGGCCTTCCGGCGATTGAGGCCGCGCTCGAGGCGGTCGAGGCCGCGCTCGCATGACATGTGAGCTCCTTTACAGGCCTCACGGCCTTTATTCCGCAATACAGGCCTTCAAGCCTGTTATCCGAAAAACAGGCCACAGGCCCTGTAATTTCACCGGAGACCCGACCTGACCGACGCCGCCGCCACCTTCTCGGCCCTGCTGCTCGCGCACGGGCTGGCCGACTTCGTCCTGCAGACCGACGCGATGGTCGCGGGCAAGGGCCGTCTGCGCGTGGCCGCGCTGCACGCGGCGAGCGTGGCCGCACTGACATTTCTCGTGGTCGCGGCCCCGACCCTCGCGGCGCTGGGCGCCGCCCTGGCCGTCACGGCAGTCCACATCGCCATCGACCGCATCAAGCAGGCCGTGGGCGACACGCTCGGGCCCTTCCTTGCCGATCAGGCAGCGCACCTCGCGACCCTCGGCGCAGCGGCTCTGGTCGTGCCGACACTCTGGGCCGACGGCGTCTGGGCCGCGCTGCTGCCCGAGGGCACCGCCCCGGCGCTCGCCTACCTCGCCTTCGGCCTGATCGCCGTGCGCGCGGGTCGCTTCGCCGTCGGCAAGACGCTGGCCACCATAGGCACCGACGCCGAGATCGAGGGCATCGCCGAGGGCAGCCTCAAGGACGCCGGCGCCCGGATCGGAGAGCTCGAGCGGCTGCTGACCTACGCCCTTGTCGTGACCGGCAACACCACCGGCGTCGCGTTCCTGGTGGCCGCCAAGTCGATCCTGCGCTTCGACGCGACCCGAGACGATCGCGCATCGGCGGAATACATCATCGTCGGCACGCTCGCTTCCATCGCCTGGGCGCTGGGCGCCGCCTTCCTTGCCATACTGCTGATCGGAGACACCCCTTGAGCGAACGCGAAAAGATGTGCGCCGGAGAACTCTACCGCCCCGGCGACACCGACCTTGCCGCCGAGCGACGGCGCGCGCAGGCGCTTCTGCGCGACTACAACCAGACCATCGTCGACGATCCGGAGCGGATCGCGATCCTCGACGTGCTGCTGGCGGAGATCGGCGAGGGCAGCGCGATCCGCGCGCCGTTCCACGTGGATTACGGCTGGAACATCACCCTCGGCCGCGACGTGTTCCTGAACTTCGGCTGCGTCCTGCTGGACGTCTGCGCGATCACCATCGGCGACAACACCCAAATCGGCCCCTACTGCCAGCTGCTTGCCGCCGATCACCCGCGCGACCGCGAAACCCGCGATGGGGGCCTCGAATTCGGGCGCCCCGTCACCATCGGACGCAATGTCTGGATCGGGGGCGGCGCGCTGATCCTGCCCGGCGTGACCGTGGGCAACGACGCCGTGATCGGCGCCGGCGCCGTGGTCGCGCGGGACGTGGCCCCCGGCGCCACGGTCGCGGGCAATCCCGCGCGTCCCCTTGAGAGAAGCGCGCAGACCCACTAGTTTGGTAGGACACTGCAAGGAGGCGCGCCCATGTTCGGTATTCCCGGCCAGGCCCCCGTAACGATGACCGACGCGGCGGTCCGGCAAATCTCGAAGCTGATGGAAAAGGACGGTCGCTACGGCCTGAAGATCGGCGTCAAGAAGGGCGGCTGTGCGGGCATGGAATACACCATGGATTACGTCGACACCGCCGACGACAACGACGAGGTGGTCGAGCGCGACGGCGCCCGCGTGCTGATCGCGCCCATGGCCCAGATGTTCCTGTTCGGCACCGAGATCGACTACGAGACCGCGCTTCTGGAATCGGGCTTCAAGTTCCGAAATCCCAACGTCGTGGACGCCTGCGGATGCGGCGAGTCGATCAAGTTCAAGGACGTTGACGAACTCGCCGCCGAGCGCGAGGACTGACGCCCGCACCCATCACCGGATTCTTCGACGCCCTGCCCTCGCGCAGGGCGTTTTCGTGTGCGTCGGGTGTGGTTCGGTCCGCTCATCCGGCCGGCAGATGCGGCGCAGGGTCGCCGCCCCGGGACCGCCATGCTATGTCCAGACCCGGACCACGACAGGAGACCGATATGGCCCCCAAGCTCGCCGCCGGAAACTGGAAGATGAACGGCACCAAGGCCGCGCTCGCGGAACTCGACACCATCGCTGCCGGGATCGGCGCGGACGGGGCGCCGGAGGTCGCGATCTGTCCGCCGTTCACCCTCGTCGCGGCAGCGGCCGAGCGCGCAAAGGGCGGCCTGAAGGTCGGCGGACAGGACTGCCACGCCGAGGCCAAGGGCGCCCATACCGGCGACGTGTCCGCGCCGATGCTCAAGGACGCGGGCGCCGCCTTTGTCATCCTCGGCCATTCCGAGCGGCGCCAGGACCACGGCGAGACCGACGCGGTGGTCGCCGCCAAGACCCGCGCCGCGTGGGACGCGGGACTTCGCGTGATCCTCTGCTGTGGCGAGACGCTGGAAGAGCGCGAGGCCGAGCGCACGCTCGACGTGGTGGGCGGCCAGTTGGCTGACTCGATCCCGGACGGCGCCGATGCCGGGTCGCTCGTGGTGGCCTACGAGCCGATCTGGGCCATCGGCACCGGCAAGGTCGCCGAGCCGCCGCAGATCGCCGAGGTGCACGATGCCATCCGCTCCGCCCTCTGCGAGCGTTTCGGCGACGACATAGGCAAGGCGATCCCGCTTCTCTACGGCGGCAGCGTGAAGGCGGCGAACGCGGCCGAGATCTTCGCAACATCCAACGTGGACGGCGCGCTGGTGGGTGGCGCGAGCCTAAAGGCCGACGACTTCCTGCCCATCGTAGAGGCGCTCGGCGCGTCCGACTGACCCCTGTATCACGCGGGACGCCCGGCGGCGTCCCGCGTCAGCGGTCCTGCACCATGCGCGACAGCCGACGCGTGCGGAAAAGACCCGAGATCTGTTTCGTCATCAGCGTCGAGGGCACGAAGCGCGGCTCCGCATCCTCGGCATCGACGTCCTGCACGTTGAAGCATTTCGAGGCGCCGACGAGTTTCTGATGCTGGTTCGGCGCCGCCACCGCCGTGATCGTCAGCGCCTTGCTTCTGCGGGTGTCGAACTCGCTTCCCAAACGCGCCTGTGCGCGCTTGGCCAGTTCCTCGAAGCTGCCGATATCGCGCGCCTCGCCGGCTCCGAGCGGGCCCTGCAAAGTGCGTTGCAGCATGTTGTCGAAATCGCCCTCGCCCCATTCCTCGCGGTCCGTGACGATGGCGCGCGAGTTGCCGTCCTTGGTCTTGATGTCGATGACCACGCCGACGAGGTAAAGGTTCTGCGCCCCCATGTTGGTCACGAGGCACCGGCCGTTCATGTGCTCGGAGGCCGCGCGGCTGATGTGGATGACGCTTCGGTTCTGGCGGCTGAAACTCACCAGGAACATGTTCAGGTAGACGATCCAGACCACCATCATTCCGAGGTTTGCCGCAAGGGACAACAATTCGGAATTCGCTTTGACCCAGTCAACCATGACGCCCCCGTCCGGAAATACGTTTCGCATGTCCGAACGAGGGCGCCTTGCCTCGGTTCCATTTACCGCTTGGTCAGCGGGTGATGAGCTCGGGTCCCATCATCATCGTTGGCAGCCACGTGGACAGGATCGGCACGTAGGTGACGAGGATCAGGAAGACAAACAGCACCGCGAGGAACGGCAGCGCCGCCTTCACGACCCGCATCATCGGCATCCCCGCCACGCCGGAGGTGACGAAGAGATTCAGACCCACCGGCGGCGTGATCATCCCGATCTCCATGTTCACCACCATGATGATGCCAAGGTGGATCGGATCGATACCGAGCTCGATGGCGATGGGGAAAACCAGCGGCGCGACGATCACCAGTAGACCCGAGGGCTCCATGAACTGGCCGCCGATCAGCAGGATCACGTTGACGATGATGAGGAACACCACCGGCCCGAAGCCCGCCGACAGCATCGCCTCGGCGATCTGCTGGGGGATCTGCTCGTCGGTCAGCACGTGCTTGAGGATCAGCGCGTTGGCGATGATGAACATCAGCGTGATCGTCAGCTTGCCGGCCTCGAAGATCGTGTCCTTCGTGTCGCGATGGAAGAACACCGTCACAAGCGCGATCGGCTTGCGCCAGAGCGGCAGGTTCTGCTTGCCCTCTTCGGTCTTGAGCGGGCCCATGTCGGCGTAGACGAAGTTGGCGATCAGGAAGGCGTAGACCGCCGCGACTGCCGCCGCCTCGGTGGGGGTGAAGATGCCTCCGTAGATACCGCCGAGGATGATGACGATCAGGAACAGGCCCCACGACGCGTCGCGGCCCGCCGAGATCACCTCGCCCCAGCCCAGCCAGTCGCCCTTGGGCAGGTCGCGCATCTTCGCGATGACGTAGATCGTCACCATCAGCATGGTGCCCGCCAGAAGGCCCGGGATGACGCCGGCGAGGAACATCCGCCCGACCGAAGTATCGGTGGCCGAGGCGTAGACGACCATGACGATGGACGGCGGGATCAGGATGCCGAGCGTGCCCGCATTGGCGATGACGCCCGCGGCGAAGTCCTTGGAGTAGCCGACCTGCCGCATCCCCGCGATGACGATGGAGCCGATCGCGACCACGGTCGCCGGGGACGAGCCCGACAGCGCCGCGAAGAGCATGCAGGCGAAGACGCCGGCGATGGCAAGGCCGCCGGGGAAGTGGCCGACGATGGCGATGGAGAAACGGATGATCCGCTGCGCCACGCCGCCCGTCGACATGAACGACGAGGCGAGGATGAAGAACGGGATCGCCAGAAGCGTGTAGTGACCCGCCATCGCCTGGAAAAAGCTCTGCGCGATGGACGACAGCGACGTGTCCGACAGGACCAGCAGGAAGATGGTGGAGGAAAAGCCGAGCGAGACGGCGATCGGCACGCCGATCAGCATCAGGCCGATCACCATGGCGAAGAGAATTGCGACGTCCATGGATCAGTCCTCGCGGTTCAGGTGGGCGACGTCGTCCACGGCCTCTTCGGCCTCGTGGCTGACGATCAGGCTCATGTTCGTGCCGCGCCAGATCGCGACGCCCGCCTGGATGAAGCGGATCAACAGCAGAAGCGCGCCGAAGGGCAGGATGAAGTAGGGAATGAAGCGGGGCAGCTTCTCGTAGTCCATGCCCTCGTTCATCACCGGCTGGATCCACCGCAGCCATTCCGGGAAGGGAATGTCGGTGACTTCGTACCAGCCGCGATAGGACGTGCGGCCCATCTCCTCGAACCCGGTCGGGAACCAGCGTCCGGTGGTCTGCGGCAGGTTCGCGAAGTTCGACCAGTAGTCCCACGCGCCCTTGAGCAGCAGCCCCGCGTAGAGGATGCAGATCGCCGCGGCGATCAGTGCCAGCACCCGGCGGGGCTGGCGCGGCAGAGCGCCGGTGATCGCGTCGACGCCGAGATGCGCGGTCTTCTTCACCGCGTAGCTGACGCCGAACAGGACGAGCCACGCGAACAGCAGCGACGTCGCCTCGAGGCCCCAGATCAGGCCGGTGTTAAAGCCGTACCGCAGCACGACGTTGACGAAGGTGATGATCGTCATCGCGCCGAGGATGATCGCGATGATCGTCTCCTCCAGCTCGTCGACGAACCGGCCGAGCATGGATCTCGGCTGTGGATCGGCGGACATGGCCCCTCCCCCCGGAATGAACGATGTGACGGAAAAATTCTGGGGGTCCGGCCCTATCAAGAGGCCGGACCCGGTCAGGTCGCGGGACCCGGGATCAGAAGTTCTGGTTGATCGACTGCGCCGCGTCGATGTTTTCCTGGCCGACGTCGTCGGTGAACTGTTCCCAGACCGGCTTCATGACGTCGAGCCATGCCGCGCGCTGCTCTTCGTCGAGCTCGCGGATCTCGCCGCCCGCGTCGAGCACGGCCTGACGAGCTTCGGCGTCAACCTCGCTCACGGCCGCGTTGCGCTGCTCGGTCACCTCGTCGAGGATCGTCTCGAGCTGGGTGCGCACCTCTTCGTCGAGGCCATCCCACCAGTCGGTCGAAGTCACGACGAGGTAGTCGAGAACGCCGTGGTTGGTCTCGGTGGTGCCGTCCTGCACCTCGAAGAACTTCTGGCCGTAGATGTTCGACCAGGTGTTCTCCTGCCCGTCGACCACGCCGGTCTGAAGCGCGCCGTAGACCTCGGAGAAGGCCATCGGCTGCGGGCTGGCATCGAGCGCCTCGAACTGCGCCTTGAGCACCTCGGAGGGCTGGACACGGAACTTGAGGCCGGCGGCGTCGCCGGGCTCGATCAGCGGGGTGTTGGCCGACAGCTGCTTCATGCCGTTGTGCCAGTAGCCGAGACCGAGAAGCCCGCGGCGGGCCATCGATTCCATCATCTCCTGGCCGGTGTCGGAGGCCTGGAAGGCGTCCACGGCTTCGATGTTCTTGAACATGAACGGCAGGTCGTAGATCCGGAAGACCTTGGTGAACTGCTCGAACTTCGACAGCGAAGGCGCGGCCATCTGCACGTCGCCCTGGAGCATCGCCTCGAGAACCTGGTCGTCGTTGTAGAGCGTGGAGTTCGGATAGACCTCCATGCAGGCGGTGCCGTCCATCTCCTCGTTCACGCGCTCCTGCAGGAGGCTCGCGGCGATGCCCTTGGGGTGCTTGTCGGTGTTGGTGACGTGGCTGAACTTGATGACCATCTCGCCTTCGTCGCAATCCGCGAACGCGGCGCCGGCGGTCGAGGTCAGGGCCGCCACGGCGGTGGCGGTCAGCAGAAACTTCTTCATGGTGTCCTCCCGGAACGTCGGTAATCCAAGGCGGCTGGCATCCTCCTGCCGCCGCCTGCACCGGGCAGAAGACCGCCGACGCGCCATTGCGCCAACAGAAAAATCGCCGGGCGCTCCAAGCGCACATATTTTATAACAATTTCAGATTATTGCCGCCATTCCTTCACGCTGCGCAAACATCACGCCTCGCTCAGACGTGCGACTTTTCACACACCCACCTTCGATAGGTGTGCGAAAATCCGCACAGTCAGCCCGCGCCGCGGCGGAACTCCTCCGGTCGGACCCCGTGCTTGGCAAGCTTGTCGTAGAAGGTCTTGCGCGGCAGCTTGAGCGCCCGCGCGGCCTCGGTCGCGTGGCCGTTGTGCCGCCCGAGCGCCGCGACCAGCAGCGCACGTTCCACCTGCGCCATCTGCTCGGCCAGGCCCAGGGTCGCCATCCTTTCGGCATCCCCGGGCATCCGCAGCACGAAACGCATCGCCGCCGACATCAGCGACCGCGCGTTGCCCGGCCAGTCCTGCGCCATGAGTGCTGCGATCCGCGCCTCGGTGATCTCGGGCGGCGCGACGCCTGCCTGCTCCGCCGCCTGCGCGACGTATTGTCGGAAGAGCACGGGGATGTCCTCGGGCCGCTCGGAGAGCGGCGGCACCCGCAGAACGATCACCGCGAGACGCCAGTAGAGCTCGGCGGCGAGTCGTCCTTCGGACACCGCGGCCTCGAGATCCTCGGTGCTGCCGCCGATAAGCGTGGTGCGGCCCGCGTCCATCGCATCGATCAGGGCGAGCTGGCTGTCCGGCGGCAGCGCCGCGATCTCGTCCAGGAACAGCGTACCGCCCGCGCAGTCTTCCCACAGCGTCATCAGCGCCGCCCGGTCGAGGCCGCGGGCCGCGCGCTTCTCGAACGGTCGCTTGGCGCGCGCCGACGACAGGTGCACGACCTCGGCGACCTTGGAGATACCCGTGCCCGGCGCGCCGGTCACCAGCGCTGGCGTGGCGGAGCGCGCTGCGTGCCGCACTCCCGCGCGCAGGGCGTTGGCCTGCTCGGACACGCCGAAGATCATTCGCGCTGCGGGATCGCCGGTCTCGATCTCGGCACGCATCCGACGGTTCTCCAGCACCATCCCCCGCGTTCGCAGTGCCCGCGCCACCGTGGCTGTCAGGTCGGCGGCGTCGCAGGGCTTTTCGAGGAACCCGAAAGCACCCGCCGACATGGCTCGCACCGCCATCGGAATATCCCCCTCGCCGGTCAGCAGGATCACCGGCAGGTCGGGATCGGCCTCCCGTGCGAAGTCCAGCAGGTGAAACCCGTCTCGGCCCGGCATCCGGATGTCCGAGACGATCACGCCCGCGAAGTCCGGCGCGATCAGGTCCTTGGCCTCGACGAAGCTGCCCGCCGTGGTGGCGTCGAAATCTGCGAGTTCCAGCGTCTGGCCCAGCGCCTCGCGCACCGCCGCGTCGTCGTCCACCAGAAGAACCCGGGTCGCGCTCATGCCGCCTCCTCCGCATCGCGCCAGGGCTCGAGAGTCACGGTAAAGACCGCGCCCGGCCCGTCGGCGCGGTTCTCGCCCCGGACGTCGCCGCCGAAGCTCTGCACCAGCCCGTAGGAGATCGACAGGCCGAGCCCCATGCCGGCGCCCACCGCCTTGGTCGAATAGAACGGGTCGAAGAGACGCTCGGGCGCCTCGATCCCCGGCCCGGTGTCGGCCACCGCGATCGCGGGCGCGGCGCCGCCGGTCAGCGTGACGGTGACCTCGCGCGCGGTCCCGCCGGCGTCGGCCATCGCGTCAAGCGCATTCGTGATGAGGTTCACCACCACCTGCCCCAGCCGCACCTCGCCGCCGCGCACCCAGACCGGGTCCGCCTCACCGGCGCGGACGAGCGCCACGCCCTCGGCGCGGGCGCGGGCCTCGGTCAGCTCGATCGCGCTGGCCACGACCTGCGCGAGGTCCACCCGGCCCGCCGGCGCGCTTTCCTGCCGTGCGAACAGGCGCAGGTTCCGGATGATCCGCCCCATGCGCCGTGTCATCTCGGAGATGCGTCCAAAGTTGTCCGCCGCCCTGTCGGCCCGGTCGCGCTCGAGGAAGGCCGCCCCGTTCTCGGCGAAGGACCGGATCGCCATCAGTGGCTGGTTCAATTCGTGGCTGATGCCCGCGCTCATCCGGCCCAGCGCCGACAGCTTCTCGGCCTGCACCAGTTCGGCCTGGGCACGCTTGAGTGCCGCCTCCGCCTCCTGGCGCTCGGCCACCTCGCGGGTGAGCTGCACGTTCGCGTCCACGAGGTCGCGCGTGCGGCTTGCCACGCGTGTCTCGAGCTCGGCATTGGCCAAGGTCAGCGCGCGGCGCCGCTCGGAGACGAGGAAGAGGATCGCGCCGAAGAACAACACGACGGCCAGCACCGCGGAGGCCTGAAGCGTCGCAATGCGCCGCGCGGGCCGCACGTCGATCAGGGCGAAGGCGTCGAGACCGATCACCGGCAGCGGCTCGCGCAGAAGCAGTGCCGCGCGCGGTACGTAGGGTGACCAGTCCTGCAACCGGATCGGGTAGCCGGCCCGCGTCACCGTCTCGACCCGGTAGGTGCGCCCGCCGGGCGAGGTCACGCGGCCGTCGTCGTGCCGCTCCCATCCGAGGATCTCGGAGCGGTTGGTCGCGACCACCACGCCCGACGCGTCGAGGAAGTAGACCGTGGGCAGCGTTCCGCGCCACTCCTGTTCGAGCCGCGCAAGGTCCACCGACACCGTCAGCACCCCGCGCACCCGGCCGTCGGGTCCGAATTGCGGTGCGGCATAGGTGAAGAGCCGTGAGCCCGGCTCCCGGGCGCGCGCGGGATCGGTCACGAGGCGCGCCCCCAGCGCCCCGCCCACGGCACGACGGAAGAAGGGCGCGTCGGCTACATCGTTCGCCATGCGATCCCCCGCAGCGGCAAGGATGCGTCCGTCGGGCGTGCGGTAGGCGATCGCCGACGTCCCCGTCTTGTCCGCTCCTTCGCGCAGCATGGCGCGCGCGGGCTCGGGATCGCCTCCCTCATGCAGCGCGGCGAGCGCGGGATGATCGGCGGTCAGGACGGCGAACTCGCGGTAGCGCTGGAGTTGCGTGACGAGGCGGTCCGCGGCCAGCAGCAGGTCCGAGCGTCCCCGCGCCGCCAGCGGACCCAGCGCCTGGTGATAGGCATAGAGCCACGCCGCCGCCGTCACCGCCGCCGCGACGGCGAGGAATAGGGCCACCAGAGGGGCGCGGCTGGGCACGGAGCGCTGCATGTCCGAGGTCTAGCAAGAGCGGGGCGCCTCGCGCCAGTGTGCGCCGTGTTCGGCGCCATCGCGATCGGATGGTGTGTCTGCCGCTGCCGCCCCGCCAAGCGGACGCGAACATCTCAAGTATCCTCTCTCGCCGGAGAGGTCAGCTTTCGCCGTGGGCCACGAACGTCACGCGAGCCGGCGCCTGTGTCGTAGCGTATGTGTCGGCGCGGTCATGCGCGGCACGGTGGCTGTCGCGCGCCTGCACGCAACGGCCCTTTCGATCCACGAGGGCGCCGCCGGGCAACGCGACCGCCAAAGTGCGCCGTGCAGGAACATCGAGACTGGCGCAGGACCGAGACCTGCGCCCGCGTACGACCTTCAGAGCGGCAGCGCCGTGGTCGACTTGATCTCTTCCATCGACAGCAACGCGGTGACGTTGTGCACCTTCACCTCGGAAATCAGCGCCTGGTAAAAGGCATCGTAGGCCCGCGCGTTCTTTACCCGGACCTTGAGGATGTAGTCGATGTCGCCCGCGAGCCGGTGCGCCTCCTGCACTTCGGGTCGCTCGCGCAGGGCCTTGAGGAACCTTGCCTGCCAGTCGGCCTCGTGCTCGGAGGTGCGGATCAGGACGAAGAAACACGCCTCGAAGCCCAGCGCCTCGGCGTCGAGCTCGACCGTCTGCGCGCCGATCACTCCGGCCTCGCGCAGCTTGCGGATCCGGGTCCAGACCGGGGTCTTGGACGAGCCAACCGCCTTGGCGATGTCGTCGAGCGACTGGCTCGCATCGCGCTGGAGTTCGATGAGAATTTTCCGGTCGGTCTCGTCGATCCGTGCCATGCGTTCCTCCTGAGGGCGCGCTGACGAACACCCTGTTCGCCTGTGCGCCCTCTATGGAACGCATGTCCTTGTTTCCGCAATGGGCTAGGCGGAAAGCGGGACGAAATTCTATATCTCCGGGCAGAGCCAACTGCCTCGGAGGCGTCGCCATGCAACACTTCCCGATCTTCGTCGCCCTTGCCGGACGGCGTGTCGTGCTGTCCGGTGGCGGCGACGCGGCGCTGGCCAAGCTGCGCCTGCTGATGAAGACCGAGGCGCACCTGACCGTGTTCGCGCCCTCGCCCGCGCCCGAGATCGTCGCATGGGCCGAGGCCGGGCGCCTGCGTCTCGTCGAGCGCGCGATGGAGCCGGGCGACGCGACCTGCGCGGTGCTGTTCTACGCGGCTGACGAGGACGCGAACGAGGATGCGCGCACCGTAGCCATCGCCCGTGCCGACGGCGCGCTGACGAACACCGTCGACAACCTTGGCGACAGCCAGTTCATCACCCCCGCCATCGTGGACCGCGACCCTGTGACCGTGGCGATCGGCACCGAGGGCGCCGCCCCGGTTCTGGCCCGTGCGATCAAGGCCGATCTCGAAGAGCGGCTGCCGGCCCGGCTTGGCCTGCTGGCCCGCGTGGGCAAGGCTTTCCGCAAGGCCGCCGATGCCCTGCCCTTCGGCCGTCCGCGCCGGGACTTCTGGTCCGACTATTACTTCGCCGACGGCCCGCGCGCCGTGGATGGCATCGAGGACGCCGACGCGGAGGACGCAGCGCGCGCCGCGCTCGACGGCCTGCTGTCCCGTCACCTCGCTGCCGAGGAGCGCCCGGGTCACGTGGCCTTCGTGGGTGCTGGCCCCGGCGACCCCGAGCTTCTGACGCTGAAGGCGCGCAAGCTGCTGGACGCAGCCGACGTGGTGATACACGACCGGCTCATCAGCCCCGAGATCCTCGAGCTCGCCCGCCGCGAGGCCGAGATGCTCGACGTGGGCAAGCAGGGCTTCGGCCCCTCCGCATCGCAGAGCGACATCAACGAGCTGATCGTGAAGCATGTCGAGGCCGGCGCGCAGGTGGTCCGCCTGAAGTCGGGCGATCCCACGGTGTTCGGCCGCCTCGACGAGGAAGTGGAAGCCGTTACCGCACGCAGCCTGTCCTATTCGGTCGTGCCCGGAATCACCGCCGCATCCGCCGCGGTCGCAACCATCGGCCAGAGCCTGACCAAGCGCGAACGCAACGCCTCGGTCCGCCTCCTGACCGGCCACGACATGAAGGGCTTCGCCGACCACGACTGGGCCGCACTGGCGCGTCCGGGCGAGGTCGCCGCGATCTACATGGGCAAGAAGGCCGCCCGCTTCATCCAGGGCCGCCTGATGATGCATGGCGCTGCGCCCGACACGCCGGTCACGGTGGTCGAGAACGCCAGCCGCGCTGACCAGCGTGTGCTCGGCTCGACCCTCGCCACCCTGCCCGCCGACATCGCCGCCGCCGAGATGAACGGCCCGGCGCTCGTGCTTTACGGCCTCGCGCCGCGCGCGGCCGAAACCGCCCTGCCCTCGATCGACACCTCGTTCAAAGCCCAGGAGGCACTCTGATGCCCCGCGAATTCACGCCCAAAGTCATCACCGCAAACGCCCTCCTCGAGGGCGACGTCGTCTACCTCGACGCCAATGGAAACTGGGTGCGCGACCTGAAGCAGGCCGAGCTTCTCACCGACGAGGCCGACGCCCAGATCCGCCTGATCGACGCCGAGAAGCGCGCCGACGAGGTCGTGGGCGTCTACCTCGCCGACATGCAACCCGCCAATGACGGCCCCGAGCCCACGCATTTCCGCGAGGACTTCCGCCGCACCGGTCCGTCCAACTACTTCCTCGGCAAGCAGGCCGGCTGAACGGCCACCCCGGGCCAAGGAGAGATTTCATGTATCGCTACGACGATTTCGACGCGGCCTTCGTGGCCGAGCGCAACCGCCAGTTCCGTGCGCAGGTCGAGCGCCGCATCGACGGCAGCCTGACCGAGGACGAGTTCAAACCTCTGCGCCTGATGAACGGGCTCTACCTGCAGCTCCACGCCTACATGCTGCGGGTGGCGATCCCCTATGGTACGCTCCGCGGCGCGCAGATGCGCCAGCTCGCCATGATCGCCGAGCGCTGGGACCAGGGCTACGGCCACTTCACCACGCGCCAGAACATCCAGTACAACTGGCCGAAGCTGCGCGACATTCCCGACATCCTCGACGCGCTGGCCGAGGTCGAGATGCACGCCATCCAGACGTCGGGCAACACGATCCGGAACGTGACGGCAGACCACTTCGCCGGCGCCGCCGCCGATGAGGTCGCGGACCCGCGTCCCGTGGCCGAGCTGATCCGGCAGTGGTCCACCGACCACCCCGAGTTCCAGTTCATGCCGCGCAAGTTCAAGATCGCCGTCACCGGCAGCCCGAACGACCGCGCCGTGACCGCCGCGCACGACATCGGCATCCGCATCGTGCGCAACGACGCGGGCGAGATCGGCTACCAGGTGCTGGTGGGCGGCGGCCTTGGTCGGACGCCGATGATCGGCAAGGTCATCAACGACTTCGTGCCGGGCGCGGACCTGCTGCCCTACCTCGAGGCCATCGTCTCGGTCTGGAACCTGCTGGGGCGTCGCGACAACAAGTACAAGTCGCGCATCAAGATCACCGTCCACGAGCATGGCATCGATGCGATCCGCGAGATGGTCGAGGCCCGCTTCGCCGAGGTGAAGCCCACCTTCTCCGGCGTCGACCAGGAGATGCTCTCCGCCATCGAGGCGCAGTTCGCCGCGCCCGAATTCCGCGGCGCCGGCACCGAGACGTATGACGCGGCTTACGACGCCGACCCGGTCTTCCGCGCCTGGGCCGACACCAACCTGACCGAGCACCGCGCGCCGGGCTACGCCATCGCGGAGATCAGCCTCAAGGCCCACGGGGCCACGCCGGGCGACGCCACCGCCGAGCAGATGCGCGTGATGGCCGACCTCGCCGAGCGCTTCGGCCACGACGAGCTGCGGATCAGCCACGAGCAGAACGTTGTGCTGCCGCACGTCCACAAGGACGACCTGCCGGAGGTGCACCGCATCCTGCGCGAGCATGGCCTCGCGACCGCGAATATCGGCCTGATCTCGGACATCATCGCCTGCCCGGGCATGGATTACTGCGCGCTGGCGACGGCCCGCTCGATCCCGATCGCGCAAGAGATCGCGACCCGCTTCGAAGAGCTTCAGACCGAGCACGAGATCGGCGACCTGAAGATCAAGATCTCGGGCTGCATCAACGCCTGCGGCCACCACCACGTGGGCCATATCGGCATCCTCGGCCTCGACCGTGCCGGCGTGGAGAACTACCAGGTGACGCTCGGCGGCGATCACACCGAGACCGCGAGCCTCGGCGAGCGGACCGGCCCCGGCTTCTCGGCGGACGAGATCGTCGGCGCGGTCGAAACCGTGGTCGATACCTACCTCGCCGAACGCACCGACGAAAACGAACGCTTCCTCGAGACCTACCGCCGCGTCGGCATGGCCCCGTTCAAGGCGGCGCTCTACCCGGCCAAGGACAAGGCCGAGAAGAAGGAACGGGCCAATGCGGCATGAAACCGTCATCGAGGAAAGCGCCCGCGCGACGTCGCCGCCGGACCTTGACGCCCTGCGCGAGCGTGTCGCGGCGCTGAACGCCCGCTACCGCCACCACGGTGCCACGGACGTGCTGCGCGGCGCGCTGAACGACCCCGAGGCCGGCGACATCGCCATGGTGTCGAGTTTTGGCGCGGAGTCGGTGGCGCTGCTGCACCTGGTGGCCGTGGCCGACCGTTCGACCCCGGTGCTGTTCATCGACACGCGCCTGTTGTTCGAGGAGACGCTGACCTACCAGCAGGAGGTCGCCCAGCGCCTCGGCCTGCGCGATGTGCGTGTGCTGCGCACCGATGCCGAGCTTCTGGCCGAGCGCGATCCCTACGGCGCGCTTCGGTTCTCGGACACCGATGCATGCTGCCACCTGCGCAAGACGGTGCCGCTGGAGCGTGCGCTCGACGGCTTCGACGGCTGGATTACCGGGCGCAAGCGCTATCAGAGTGCCGGCCGGGCCGATCTCGACTTCTTCGAACTGGAAGAGGCGACGGGCCGGATCAAGGTCAACCCGCTGGTCCACTGGCAGCCCGACGACGTGCGCGCCTACATGGACGAGAACCGCTTGCCCCGGCATCCGCTGGTGTCGCAGGGGTATCCCTCGATCGGCTGCTGGCCGTGCACCTCGCGCGTGGCAGACGGCGAGGACCCGCGCGCCGGCCGGTGGCGCGGCGAGGACAAGGACGAATGCGGCATCCACTTCGTGAACGGCCGCGCGATCAGGCAAGGAGACGACACATGAGCGTGATCGTGACCGACGCGGGCTTCGGCCCGGACGACTGGACCGGCGACTTCGCCTCCCTGGACGAGGTTCGCGAGGATGGCGGCCGCGCCGTGGACCTGCCCTCCGACACCGATCCCGCGGCGCTCGACACCCTTCCCGAGGGTGTCGAGATCGTTCGCGTGGCCTTCCCGTCCTCGGCCGACGGCCGCGGCTTCAGCCTCGCGCGGCTTCTGCGCCTGCGCGGCTATTCCGGCCGCTTGCGCGCTGCCGGGCACGTCATCGCCGACCAGTACGCCATGGCGCGCCGCTGCGGCTTCGACGAGATCGAGATCGACGACGCACTCGCCGCCCGCCAGCCCGAGGACCAATGGCGCTTCCGCGCCGACTGGCGCGCCCACGACTACCAGTCGCGCCTGCGCGGCTGAGCGTCGCGCCTTCCCGAAACCCGTTTGCACCCCGCCGGAAAGCATCGCACTTTCGCGCCCGACGAAGGACCCGAGTATGACAGAGCAACGCCCCGTGACCGACGCCCAGGCCAAACCGGTAAAGACACTGCCCGACGCCCAGACCGTGACCTCCGTCACCCACTGGACGGACAAGCTGTTCTCGTTCCGCGTGACCCGTCCGGCGTCCATGCGCTTCCGCTCGGGCGAGTTCGTGATGATCGGCCTGATGGGCGAGCCGGATCCCAAGACCGGCAAGCAGAAGCCGCTATTGCGCGCCTATTCCATCGCCTCGCCGTCCTGGGATGACGAGCTGGAATTCTACTCGATCAAGGTTCAGGACGGCCCGCTGACCTCGCGCCTCCAGCACATCGAGGAAGGCGACGAGATCATCCTGCGGCCGAAGCCCGTGGGCACGCTGGTCCATGACGCGCTGCTGCCGGGCAAGCGGCTGTGGCTGTTCGCCACCGGCACCGGGATCGCCCCCTTCGCCTCGCTGCTGCGCGACCCGCAGACCTACGAGGATTACGACGAGATCGTCCTCACCCACACCTGCCGCGAGGTGGGCGAGCTGGCTTACGGCGCCGAGCTGATCAAGTCGATCCCGGAGGACGAGCTGCTGGTCGAGCTTCTGGGCGCCGACAACCTCAAGAAGCTGCGCTACTACCCGACCACCACGCGCGAGGAGAGCCCCAAGATGGGCCGGATCACCGACCTGATGCGCTCGGGGCAGGTGTTCGAGGACTTGGGCGTGCCGCAGCTTTCGCCCGAGACGGACCGTGCGATGGTTTGCGGAAACCTCGCCTTCAACCTCGAGATCAAGGAGCTGCTGGAAGGCTACGGGCTCGAGGAAGGCGCGAACTCCGACCCCAAGCATTACGTGGTCGAAAAGGCGTTCCTGGACTGATCCGATCCTGCCGCGCGGCATCCGGGCGCGCAGGGCCAACGCCCCGAAAAGCGCGGCCAGCGTGACGGTCTCCAGTTCCGACATCTGGCGGAAGACTGCGATCGAGTAGACCGACCACTGGTCGAAGGAATGCGCCAGCATGATCGCGCATCCGGCCGAAACCCCGAGAAATCCGATCGTCTCGAGGGGCTTAACGAGCCGCCGGGGCCCGTGCATCAGCAGAACGTTGCACCCGGCCAGAAGGATCAGCGCACCGGCTGTCACCGCGGACATCCCGTCGTAGTCTCGCATACGGTCCACGAAGAGCGTGTCGATCAGCATCGGATCGCCTGCAGCATGCTGGATCATGGCTTCGACGGAAAGAACCGCCGTCGTGGCGAGGAGCGTCACCGCGACCAGCCGCCACGATGCAATCCGGCTGAGCAGGATCGCGACGCAGATCAGCGTGAGGCAGACCGCGCTCGACGGTACCAGGGCGGGATGGGTGATTTTGACACGGACAATCCCGTCGGCCCCGCCGGCCCACCCGAAAATCAACTCGCTCAGGCACAGCACCGCGCCGAAGGCCGCGATCAGGACCACAGGGTCAGCCTTATGCCGGGGGGAAAGAAGTGTTCTCATGTGCGGGATCTCCGTCGTGCCAGCCGACGTTACGGGACCCGAATATGTAGACAAACTAAAAACCTGCACGTTTTATTTATTTTATCGCACAATTATTAAAAAACTGGTTGGTTCACCCGTGACACTTGCTGAACCGCGTTGGACATCGACCGTCAGAGCGCGGGCAACGGCGGCAATCCCAGCGCCGCGCGCAGGCGTTCGAGGTAGACCGCGCGCTCGTCGGCGGGCGATTCCATATCCGGCCGGTCCGCGCGCAGCGCGACGCGGTCGGCCGAACTCAGACCGGACGTGGCGATGAGGCGATCGACCGCCTCGGGGTCGTAGCCGCTCACTGTCAGTGCCGAGAGCGGCGGCGCGGGCCGCGCCGGGACTGCGCCGTCCCGCGCGCTCTCGCGGCCGGCGTCGACGGCCCCCTCGATGGCGTCCCGCGTGACATCCCGGGACGCTTCGTCAGCGGGCTCGGTGGTCTCTGCCGCACCCGGCAGCGCGGCCAGCAACCAGCCCGCGCAGACAAGCGTCGCGATCCGTCCGTGTCGTTTCATCGAGGTCTCCTCCGAGGCGCGCCCCGCGGGGGCAGACAGGCCCCATGACCACGGCTTTGGCGCTTGAAATCAAGGCTTCTCACGTCTATTTTGCGCTCCTGACAGAAAAAATCACGATAGGAGCTGTGCCATAGCCCGCAGACCCCACAACGCGCCCCCAACGCGCGACACCGGCCCCCGCGTCAACGATCGAATCCGGGTTGCAGAAATCCGTCTCATCGGCGCCGAAGGCGAGAATATCGGCGTAGTCGCGCCTTCGCGCGGCATGGAACTGGCCGAGGCCGCGGGCCTCGACCTCGTCGAGATCTCCCCGAACGCGACGCCGCCGGTCTGCAAGATCATGGACTTCGGCAAGTTCAAGTATGAACAGCAGAAGCGCGAAGCCGAAGCCCGCAAGAAGCAGAAGACCATCGAGGTCAAGGAAGTCAAGTTCCGGCCCAACACCGACAGCCACGACTACGAAGTGAAGATGAAGAACGTGGTCAAGTTCCTCGAGAAGGGGGACAAGGTGAAGGTGACGCTCCGCTTCCGCGGACGCGAGATGGCGCACCAGAACCTTGGCCGCAACCTGCTCGAGCGCGTGGCGGACGACGTCAAGGAAATCGGCAAGGTCGAGAACATGCCGAAGATGGAAGGTCGCCAGATGGTCATGATGATCGGGCCGACGACCAAGTGACGGGGGACGCCCGGCGGGGTGTCGGGACCGTGCACGAGACGACGAAGGGCGCCGCGGGCGCCCTTTTTCGTGCCGGGATGCGCTGATGGCCGCGTGCCCTACCCTTCGCGCGGACGCCCGCGCTGAGGCACTTCCTTCAGCAGGCCGCCGACCCCCATGCGCGCGATGTCGCGCGGGCCGACCTCCACACCGCAGAGAATGCGCTCCATCACCCAGTCGGCGCCGTTGAGCGCGGGCGATCGCGCACAGCCGGGCAAGCCCACCACCGGGCGCCCGCGCAGCTCGCCGAGGAACAGAAGGTTCCCCGGATCGACGGGCATCCCGTAATGATGCACGGTCCCGCCCGCCATGCGGACCGCCTCGGGCGCCACGTCGGCGATGTCCGAGGTGGCCGAACCCGTCAGAACGAACAACGCATCGGCGGCCGACGCCGCCAGCGCCTGCGCCAGCGGACCGGCCTCGTGCCGGACGACGTGCGGCGGAGCCAAGGTCACACCCAGCCGCTCGAGCCGGTCGCCGATGGCGCGCTGGCCCTTCTCGCCCGGCTCGGGATCGCCCGGCACCTGCGTCTGGATCAGTTCGGCGGTGGTCAGAACCGGGGACTGCCGCCCCATGGCGTCCCCGCCCATCGACAGCGCCCGGTCGAGCGCGACCCCGGGCACCGCGTAGGAGATGATCTTGACCGTGGCGACCATCGTCCGCTCGGCCACCCTTTGCCACGGCGGCAGAGTCGCCAAGGTGATCATCGGATGCACGGCGTTCACCGCGTCGATCCGCTCGGCGTCGATATCGACCACACCCGGGCCGGTCGCAAAGATGTTGACCCGGCCGGTCGCCGCCGGCCCGATGCGGAGCCCGGCGGCTTCGGGATCCGGCACCAACGCGTCGGCCAGCTGCCGGGCGGCGGCATCCTCGTGCACGTCGCCGGGATCGAGCCGCGCCACGGTAACCTCTGTCGCGCCGACTTCCGCCAGTTGCGCGAGGTCGTCCGCCTCGAGCGTCCGGCCCTTCTTGAGACGTCCGCCGTTCAGGCGCACCGAATGGGCAAGGATCGCGCCCTCGGCCTCGGCCAGCGGGACCGGCCCGAACTTCACGACCGCACCGTCCGCAGGACCGAGACCATCTGCGCCAGGACCGACACCGCAATCTCGGCCGGGCCGGACGCGCCGATATCGAGGCCGACGGGCCCGTGGATGCGCGCGATGTCCGCTTCCGAGAAACCTGCCTCGGCCAGGCGCTCCACGCGCTTGGCATGGGTCCGGGTGGAGCCGAGGGCGCCGATGTAGAAGCAGTCCGAGCGCAGGGCGCGCATCAGCGCAGGGTCGTCGAGCTTGGGGTCGTGGGTGAGCAGCACCAGCGCGGTGCGCGTGTCGAGACCGACTTCGGCCACCGCGTCGTCCGGCCAATCGGTCAGAATGCGCTCGCCGGGAAACCGCGCCGCCGAGCCGAAGGTCTCGCGCGGGTCGATCACCACGGGGTCGAAGCCCGCGATCCGCGCCATCGGCACCAGCGCCTGCGCGATGTGGACCGCGCCCACCACCACCAGCCGCAGCGGCGGATTGTGGATCGCGACGAAGGTGCGGCCGTCCTCCTCGAAACCGGACCGATCCATTCGGAAGCGGTCGGCGTGACCGTCGCGGTCGATGCGGCGCACGCCGCTTTCCAGATCCACGACATAGGCGGCGGGCGTCCTCTCGGCCCTGATCTCGCAAAGCTCTGCCAGCATGTCCTCGGGCAGCGCCGCGCCGACCGGCTCCACGAGCACCCGGATCGTGCCGCCGCAGGCCAGGCCCACGGCGAAGGCATCATCGTCCGAGACCCCGAATTCGAGCTCGCGCGACGCGCCTTCCTCCATCGCCTCAAGCGCCTCCACGATCACCGCGCCCTCGACGCAGCCGCCCGAAACCGAGCCCTCGATCTCGGCATCGCCCGAGATCGCCAGCTGCGACCCGACCCGGCGCGGCGCGGAGCCCCAGGTCTGGACGACCGTGGCGAGCGCGGCGCCCTTGCCCTCTCGGTGCCAGGCCAGGGCGGTTTCCGGGGCCCTGTCGAACCGCTCGGCTCGGGTGGTGTCAGCGGCGGGCTCGGTGGTGGATGCGTCCATGATCTGTCCTCCTGCCGCACAGATAGGCACGGCATGTTCCAGTGTCGCCCCCCACGGCGGCGGTGGAAAGGGGGCGCGATGCACACCGCGCGTGCAATCAGGCCGTCACGTCGTGCCCGTAGAGCCAGTCGAACTGCCCCAGCATCCGGTCGGGTGCGAGGCGGCCCGCAATCCGCAGTGCGGTATGGGCGGCGAAACGGATCGGCGGCGTCCGAAGGTGATATTTCCACGCGTTGCCGTCAGCCGCCGCGATGACCCGCTCGACCCGCGCGCGGCGGCGCGTCTGGTAGGCGTGCAGGCGCGAGCCAAGACCGCCGGGCAATTCCAGCGCGCGGGCCAGCACCCACGCATCCTCGAGCGCCATGTTGGCCCCCTGCGCCAGAAACGGCAGCGTCGGATGAGCGGCATCGCCCAGAAGAGCCACGCCCTTCCTGTGCCAGTGCGCCGCGACCGGATGGCGAAAGAGCCCCCAGAGCCCCGGTGCCTCGACCTCGGCCAGAAGCTGCGCGGCGGGGCCTCCGAACCGCCTGAAGGCGCGGCGCAGGGCCTCGGGATCGTCGGTGTGCTGCCAACCTTCCGCGGTCCACGCCTTGCGCTCTTCCACCGCGACGAGGTTCACGCGCGCACCGCCCCGCAGGGGATAGCTGACCAGATGCCGGCCCGGTCCCATCTGGACGCGCGCCTCGGACGGGTGGTCGATGACGTTCGGGACCGTCGCGCGCCACGCCACCTGCCCGGTGAACCGCGCGGGCGCCGCGCCGTTGAGGACCGGTCGCAGGACCGAGTGCAGGCCATCGGCGCCGATCACGAGATCGGCCTCGATCCGCGTGCCGTCTGCCAGCACGGCAGCGGCGGGCTCGGCGGGGTCCACGGTCTCGACGCTCACGCCGGTCTCGATCACCGCGCCGGCCGCGCGGGCGGCCTCGGCCAGCACCGCCACGAGGTCCGCGCGGTGAACGAAGCGATAGCCCGCATCCATCCCGCGCGCCGCGAGGTCGAGCCGCAGAACCTCAGCCCCCCGCCGATGTTCGCGCAGGGATACGGCCCGGGCGCGCGGCGCATCGTCGAGACGGCCGGCGACGCCCAGCGCCTCCAGCACCCGCAGCCCGTTGGGCGAGACCTGGATGCCGGCGCCCACCTCTCTCAGCTCGGGCGAACGCTCGAGCACACGGATCGCATGGCCATGCCCGGCCAGCGCCGCACCGGCAGCCAGCCCACCGATGCCCGCCCCCACGATCACTACGTCCATGCCTTCGCTCCCTGTCCGGCCGCGCGGCCTGTTCTCAAACGCAAGGCGCCGGGGTCGATCGCCCCGGCGCCTTGGTTCTGTCGTCCCCGTTTCCGTCGCCCCGGCCCGCCGCCGGCGCGTCGGGCGTGTCAGTCGTCGCGGTGGACCTTTTCGCGGCGCTCGTGACGCTCCTGCGCCTCGAGGCTCATGGTCGCGATCGGCCGCGCGTCGAGGCGCTTCAGCGAGATCGGCTCTCCAGTCACCTCGCAATAGCCGAACTCACCCTCCTCGATCCGGCGCAACGCGCTGTCGATCTTGGCGACAAGCTTGCGCTGGCGGTCGCGGGTCCGGAGTTCAATGGCGCGGTCGGTTTCCTCGCTGGCCCGGTCGGTCACGTCCGGGATGTTGCGGGTCCCGTCCTGCAATCCCTCGATCGTGTCCCGACTGTCCGCCAGCAGATCATTCCGCCACATGATCAGCTTGCGGCGGAAGTACTCGAGCTGACGCTCGTTCATGAACGGTTCATCTTCCGCGGGACGGTAATCGTCGGGAAGAAAGGACTCTGGTTTCATGGCGCATCCCCTATGATAGCCGATATCTGCCATATTAAATTCCCCAGATATCAAGCACCCCTGCGGGCAGCACTTAACCGAACACCAACGAATTGTCACGTGTCAAAGCAGGCCCATCTATAGACGGTCGTGCGCGGTGGCGCGGGCTCCGCACCCGGCCTGCGCGGGTGGCGCGCGCGGGCTCAGCTTGCATCGCCGGCAGAGGCTGACTAGGCCTTCGGCGGACACGACAAAGGATGGCAGAGCATGCGTTTCGACGGCACCGACAGCTACGTGGCCACCGACGACCTGACCATGGCGGTGAACGCCGCGGTCACGCTCGAGCGGCCCCTCCTCGTGAAGGGCGAACCCGGCACCGGCAAGACCGAACTGGCCCGTCAGGTGGCGCAGGCGCTGGACGTGCCGATGATCGAATGGTCGATCAAGTCCACCACCAAGGCGCAGCAGGGTCTCTACGAGTACGACGCCGTCAGCCGTCTGCGCGACAGCCAGCTGGGCGACGAGCGCGTCAACGACGTCTCCAACTACATCCGCAAGGGCAAGCTCTGGCAGGCCTTCGAGGCCGACGAGCGCGTGGTCCTTCTGATCGACGAGGTGGACAAGGCGGACATCGAGTTTCCCAACGACCTGTTGCAGGAGCTCGACCGGATGGAGTTCCACGTCTACGAGACCGGCGAGACCATCCGCGCGCGTCACCGTCCGATCGTCATCATCACCTCGAACAACGAGAAGGAGCTGCCCGACGCCTTCCTGCGCCGCTGCTTCTTCCACTACATCCGGTTCCCCGAGCCCGAGACGCTGCGACAGATCGTCGAGGTGCACCACCCCGGCATCAAGCAGGAGCTTCTGACCACGGCGCTGACGCAGTTCTACGAAGTGCGCGAGACGCCGGGCCTGAAGAAGAAGCCCTCCACGTCCGAGGTGCTGGACTGGCTCAAGCTGCTGCTGGCCGAGGACATGGATCCCGCCGACCTGCAGCGCGACGGGGCAAGTGCCCTGCCCAAGCTGCATGGCGCCCTTCTGAAGAACGAGCAGGACGTACACCTCTTCGAACGCCTCGCCTTCATGGCGCGACGGCAGGGGCGCTGAGACGGCGACGGACTCGGCCCGCGGGCCGGACCTGTTGCCGAAACGCACGGCCTAAAGCACTGATATTTATACGCGAAACACCTTGCAATGCGCGCCGCCACTGCGCGGATCGCATTTGTGCCTGCGGCCCGTCGCGCTGCCCGCGATTTGTCCTATAGTGGCCGCAACCGCAACGCGCCCCATACTCATGAAAAGCGCCGGTTCCACGAAGAGCAGGTAAAGACTTGGCACAAGCGAACGATGTGACGGTGCGCCCGCTGCGCGCCGGTGACGAGGCCGCATGGCGCGACCTGTGGACGGGCTACCTGGAATTCTACGAGGCATCGGTGCCCGAAGAGGTCTACGCCACCACGTTCGCCCGCCTGCTCGATGACGATCCCCGCTCGCACAGCGGGTTTCTCGCCCTCGACGGCGACCGGCCCGTGGGACTCGTGCACTTCGTCTTTCACCGCCACGCATGGAAGATCGAGGACGTCTGCTATCTTCAGGACCTCTACGCGGCCCCCGACACGCGGGGCAAAGGCGTTGGCCGCGCGCTGATCGAGGCGGTCTACGCCGCCGCCGACACGCAGGGCGCGGCCCAAGTCTACTGGATGACGCAGGACTTCAACGAGACCGCGCGCAAGCTTTACGACCGGATCGGCGTTCTGACGCCGTTCATCAAGTACCAGCGCTCATGAGCCGGCGTCTGGCGCTTCCCTTGGCTCTGCTTCTCGCCGCCTGTGCGCCAGCGGTGCCGGTCACCGAGACCGCGAGCCGCGCCGCGCTGACGCCCGAGCCCTCGTCATTGCCGGCGATGAAGGGCTTCTCGGCCACCCGGGCCGACCCGGTGACCACGTCGAACGCCGACCTCGCCCGGGACTTCCTCGACCTGACCTTCGCGCTTGAGTCCGGTCGCCGCCTGTCGGTCTTCACCCGCTTCGAGGCCCCGATCCGCGTGCGGGTCGAAGGCGCCGCGCCGGGCACGCTCCAGCGCGATCTCGACCGGGTGCTGGCCCGGATGCGGCGCGAGGCGGGGCTCGACATCGCGCGCGCGGGCCCCGGCCTCGGGGGGGCACAGATCACCGTGCAGGCGGTGCCGCGCGCCGAGATCCGCCGCCACCTGCCGCAGGCCGCCTGTTTCGTGGTCCCCAATGTCGGGTCGTTGCGCGACTACCTCTCGGTGCGCCGCTCTCAGATCGTGTCCTGGTCGCAGCTTGCCGTCCGCAAGCGCGTGACGATCTTCGTGCCGGCGGACACCAGTCCGCAGGAGGTCCGCGACTGCCTGCACGAGGAAATGGCGCAGGCCATCGGCCCGCTGAACGACCTCTACCGTCTTCCGGATTCGGTCTTCAACGACGACAACGTGCACACGGTCCTGACCGGCTACGACATGCTGATCCTGCGGACCTACTACGACCCGGCCCTGCGCTCGGGGATGACCCGCGAGGACGTGGCGGCCCGGCTGCCCGGCATTCTTGCCCGCCTGAACCCGGCCGGAGAGCGCGTGGCCCCTGCCCGCCTGACGCCCACCCCGCGCACGTGGATCGCCGCGGTGCAGGCCGCGCTAGGGCCCGAGACCGGGGCCGAGGCCCGGCGCCGCGCGGGCCTGCGGGCGCTTCAGATCGCCTCTGCCATGGGGTGGGAGGATCACCGGCGCGGCTTCTCGCACTACGCCATGGGCCGAATCCTGCAGGCCGAGGACCCCGAGGGCGCGCACGACGCGTTCCTTCAGGCCGACCGCTACTTCGCCGCCTCGCCGCAGACCCGGCTGCACCGCGCCTACGTTGCCTCGCAGCTTGCGGCTTACGAGATCGCACACAACCGCCCGGACGCGGCTCTGGCGCGCCTCACCCCGCACCTCGAGACCGCGGCACAGCACGAGAACGCGGCGCTCCTGTCGACGCTCATGCTGCTGCGCGCGGAGGCGCTGGAACTCGAGGGTCAGGTCACCGAGGGACGGGCGGTGCGGCTGGACAGCCTGGGATGGGCAAGATACGGGTTTGGCGCCGACTGGGCGGTCCGCGCGAAGCTGCGCGAGGTCGCCGCACTCAATCCGCTCAAGGGAGGCCTCGGCCAACTATGATCGTGCTTCTGAGCGCCATCGCGGGCGCCCTTCTGGGCGCCAATTCCGCTCGCCGCGCCAAGGGCCGCGCGGCCGACATCGCACAATACGCGGCAGGCTACGCCATCCTCTTCGCGCTGCTGGGCCTGATCGCCACCATCATCGTCGAGAAAACAATGGCTTGAACCGCCCGGCCCGGACGTTTTGCTTCGGGCACACGGATCGGTTCGGGAACGCCTCACGCCCCGGATTGCCGTGGCGGTCATGCGCCCCGGAGTCGCGCATGACGCCCAACCGGACCGGCCCGGGCGCGGCATCGCGGACACCCCCTCCCATAGCCCGACGCGATGCCCTAGAACGTCTCCCATGTTCGTGCCCTTCTTCGACACTCTCCGCCGTGCCGGCGTGCCCGTCTCGCTCCGGGAATACCTGACGTTCCTCGAGGCCATGCGCGCGGGCCTCGCGACCTACGACGTCGAGGCGTTCTACTACCTCGCCCGCACCGCGATGGTGAAGGACGAGCGGCACGTGGACCGCTTCGACCGCGCCTTCGCCCACTGCTTCAAGGGACTCGAGGACATCGCACCCGAGGACGTCATCGAGGCGATGGATCTGCCCGAGGACTGGCTGCGCAAGATGGCCGAGAAGCACCTCAGCGAGGAGGAGCGCGCCGAGATCGAGGCGCTCGGCGGCTTCGACAAGCTGATGGAGACGCTGCAGGAGCGGCTGCGCGAACAGGACAGTCGGCATCAGGGCGGCAGCAAGTGGATCGGCACCGCCGGCACCTCGCCCTTCGGCGCCTACGGCTACAATCCCGAAGGCGTGCGGATCGGCCAGAAGGAAAGCCGCCACCGCCGCGCGGTCAAAGTCTGGGACAAGCGCGATTTCCGCGATTTCGACGACCAGATCGAGATCGGGACACGCAATGTGAAGGTGGCCCTCAAGCGCCTGCGGAAATGGGCCCGCGACGGGGCGGCGGACGAGCTTGACCTGCAGGGCACCATCCGCGCCACGGCCGAGCACGGCTATCTCGACGTCAAGACGCGCCCCGAGCGGCGCAACGCGGTGAAGGTGCTGCTGTTTCTCGACGTGGGCGGGTCGATGGACGACCACGTGAAGGTGGTGGAAGAGCTGTTCTCGGCCGCACGCGCCGAGTTCAAGCACCTCGAGCACTTCTACTTCCACAACTGCCTCTACGAGGGCGTGTGGCGCGACAACCGCCGCCGGTGGGACGCGCAGACCTCGACCGCCGAAATCCTGCGGACCTATGGCAGCGACTGGAAATGCATCTTCGTGGGCGATGCGTCGATGAGCCCCTACGAGATCGTGCACCCCGGCGGCGCCAACGAACACTGGAACCAGGAGGCCGGGCAGGTCTGGCTGGAGCGTGCCCGCGCCCAGTGGCCCGATCACCTCTGGATCAACCCGGTGCCGCAGCGGTTCTGGGGCTACACCCAGTCGATCGGCCTGATCCGCCAGATCTTCGACGACCGCATGGTGCCGATGACGATCGACGGAATCGACGCCGGGATGCGGATGCTGAGCCGCTGAGCGGACGGGGCCGGTCCACGGCCCCGTCCTGCGATGGCTGTCACACGAAGATCACGTTGTCGATCCCGAGGACCGAGGCATCGGTCACCCCCTGCAAAAGCACCGTTCCGGTGCCGTAATCGACCAGAAGGCCCGCGTCGGTGACCGAGATATCGAGGGCGTCGAGCGCCGCCTCGGGGTCGTCCTGCGCGCCGTCGATGCCGTGGATGTCCAGCCGGTCGAACGGCAGGGTGTCGTAATAGTAATAGTAGTCGTAGTAGTCGTCCCCGTCGCCCGCACCCTCGTAGAAGAAGTCGGTCACGACGTCCGCCCCGCCTTCGGACGATGCGTCGAACACGAAGGTGTCGCCGTTCTCGCCGCCGGTCAGCGTGTCGTCGCCGGCACCGCCCTCCAGCCGGTCGGACCCGTAGCCGCCTTCGAGGACATCGCTCCCCACGCCACCGATCAGGGTGTCGGCGCCTTGCCCGCCCGATCCGCTATCGTCGCCCGCGCCGAGGACGATCAGGTCGGCGTCGAAGCCGCCGCCCACGGTATCGTCCCCGAGCCCGGCATAGATCACGTCGGCGCCGGAACCGCCGCCGATCTCGTCGCTGCCGGCACCGCCGAGAAGGACGTCATCCGCGAAACCACCCGACATGACGTCGTCGCCGTCGCCACCGCGCACGGTGTCCCGCCCGCGGCCGCCGATGAGGCTGTCCGCGCCGAGACCGCCCTCGATCAGGTCGGCCGAGCTGCCCGCGGCGATGAAGTCGTTCCCCTCGCCGCCGTCGATCACGTCGCGGCCCTCGCCGCCGCCGATGGTATCGTTGCCGGCGCCGCCCGAGATCAGGTCACGCCCGTCGGCGCCGGCGATGTCGTCGTCGCCCGTACCGCCGAGGATCGTGTCATTGCCGAGCTGCCCGAAAAGGCTGTCGTTTCCGGCGCCGCCCTCGATCAGGTCGTCGCCCTCGGAGGCGACGATCAGGTCGCCGCGGCCGAGCCCGAAAAGCTGATCGTCTCCGATCCCGCCGCGAATCTCATCGCCATCCTCGGTCCCGGTCGCGATAATCGGTGAGAGCGACAGCGCCACTATGCCGTAGGCCTCTTCGCGTGTGAAAAGGCCGGTGCGGGACGATCCGGTTACCGCGAGGTAGTAGGTACCATCCGACGGGGGCGTGATGCCGTCGATCACGTAGCCGTCCCGGTTCTCGGCCCATCCGGCGGTCGCGACCAGCTCACCCGACGGATCGAGCAGCTCGAACGCTGCGATCTGCGCGTTGAGATAGTCCTGCCCCGACGGCGGCGTCAGGTCGAAGCGGTAAGGCTCCCCGCCCTCGAGCATGACTGCGTAAACATCACGATCGCCGCTGAGCTCGAACGTGCCGTCACGGGGCACGTCGATCTCGAGCACCTCTTCGGTGGAATCGTCGCCCGGCACGTCATTCGGGTCGTCCGTCACGGGTGTCAGAGTAACGGTATAGTCCATGGCGGACGAATAGTCGTTGGCGACCGCGATGTATGCCGGGCCGGTCACAGGTCCGGCAAAGGTCCCACTGTTTGCGTCATTGTCGAGCCACGTGCCGGCAATCCACTCCCCATCCCCGTCCAGGAGATCGACGAATACAAAGAGCGCTTGATCGTCGTCTTCGACGCTGACCTCGAGCCGATAGACGGCGCCCTCGTCGCTCTGGAAGCGGAACCAGTCGGCGTCGTAGGGATCGCGAAAATCGGACGAGAACGGCTCACCGAACGTCAATTCGGCCTCGGTGGCCGCCGAGTTCGGAATGTCCGGCGGAGTGATCTCGAGGCTCAGCGTGTAGGTACCAACGTCGCCACCGAACCCGCCGGCGCCGATGTAGTAGGTCCCGGTCGTCTCGGGCGTGAAGTAAAGCTGCGGCTCCAGATCGAACGTATCGTCGCGGCTCGCGATTTCCTCGCCGGCAGCGTTGAAGACGAACACGAATGGGTCTCTGAGACTGCCGCCGTCCGAGAATGTGCCCCGCTGCCGGATGCTGTATTCGACGCCCGCCTCGAGGGTCGTGGCGAACCAATCGACGTCACGGGGTTCCTCGATCTCGCCCGTGGCGGTGCCGCCGACCTCGATGGTTCCCTCGGTCTCAACGTCTGAGCTGTAATCGTCCAATGCCTTGCTCCTGCTAATAAATTTGACGTGATGCTAGATCACGTCAACTCATATCTCAACAGGAATGTTCGCCTTGAACGGGAATATCACGGGCGGCGCAGGCACCATGGCGCCGCGCCGCCGCGATCCGGTCAGCCGAGAATGAAAACCGCGTTCGATACGGCCTCGGCGTCGGCATCCTCGACCACCACGAGCTGACCCGCGGCCTCGATCTCGACGTCGGCGCCGGCCTGCGCCACGTCGACCTGCGACGCCGCGACGCCCTCGAAGACGAGCTGGTCGAACCGCGCATCGAAATCCTCGACCACGTCGGTCTCGCCGGCGACGAGGTCGCGGAACTCGAAGCTGTCGGCTCCGCCGCCGCCACGCAGCGTGTCGTTGCCGGTACCGCCGTCGAGCGTGTCGTTGCCGAAGCCCCCGGCCACGAGATCGTCGCCCGCGCCACCAAGCACGAGGTCGTTGCCGTAGCCGCCGAAGCCCTGGTCGTCGCCGGCGCCGAGGCGCACGATGTCGCTGCCACCGCCGCCGCCCGCGGTGTCGTTGCCGTCACCCGCGATCACCACGTCGTCCTGCCGGCCGCCGCCCAACTCGTCGTCGCCGGCGTTGCCCTCGACCCGGTCGACGCCGATGCCGCCCGAGAGCCGGTCGTCGCCCTCGCCACCGAGGATGGTGTCGTCGCCACGGCCGGCGAAGATGCCATCCGAGCCCGTGCCGCCGTCGATGTCGTCGTCGCCGGTGCCGCCGCCGATCAGGTCGTTGCCGTCGCCGCCGCGGATCACGTCGGCGCCCGCGGCGCCCGCGATGTCGTCGTTGCCCGGCCCGCCGAGGATCGTGTCGGCGCCGTCGCCGCCGTAGAGGCCGTCGTCGCCGGGCCCGCCAACCAGCCGGTCCGCACCGCCCTCGCCGCGCAGGATGTCGTCGCCCGCCCCGCCCGAGATGGTGTCGGCGCCGGGGCTTCCGGTGACGTCATCGCGCGCGTCCGTGCCGTCGCTGACCACCGGCACGAAGCCCTCGATCTCGACGTCGTAACGCGCGCCGACGAGAGAGCCGGCGTCGGTCACCTCGACGTAGTAGGTGGCGTCGCGCGGCACCGACACGTCGGCCACGGTCCAGAGGTCGGCCTCGGCATCGTAGTCTCCCGTGCCGAGGACCGTGCCAGCGCCGTCGGTCAGCCGGACCTCGAGCGACAGGGCCCCCGCCCCGCGCGGGCCGACCACCACGTTGAAGGTCTCCTCGGTGCCCAGCCGTGCGGCGAACACGTCGGTGTCGAGCGCGTAGTCCACCGTGCCCTGCGCGGTACCGTCATTGGCCACGGCCGTGGCCGCGCCGCGTGTGTCGCCCGTCTCGGAGATGTTCAGAGGGCGCAGCGTGACCGTGTAGTCTTCCACCGCCCCGCCGTAGACGTCGGCGAAATAGGTGCCGTCGCGCGGCACCGTGAACGGCATGGTGGCGTCAATCAGGAAGGGCAGACCGTCGATGCCGTCGCCGCGCAGCACCACGTCCGTGAAGGTCCCGGTGCTCGCGCTCACGTCGATGCGGTAGGGCTGACCGGCGGCGAGGGTCATGGCGAACCAGTCCACGTCGCCCACGTCGCCGAAGCGCGCCGCGACCGGCTGGTTCGCGGTCAGCGCGCCGTCGGTGCTGCGGTCGGCGGGATAGTCGTCGTCGGGATCATTCCCGGCGGCGGGTTCCTCGAGTTCGATCGCCGCCGAATAGCTGCCGGTGTCGCCGGCGAACCCGCCGGCCACGAGGAAATACGTTCCCGAGCGTGGCGCGACGAAGCCGAACACCGCGGCATCGAGGCTCTGGCCCTCGAAGTCGTCGTTGGACGCCAGTTCCGCGCCCGATGAGGTCACCAGGGCCACGGTCGGATCGGTCAGCGTGCCACCGCCGCCATCCTCGCCAAAGACACCGAAATTGTAGGTCGCACCCTCCTCCAGCACGACGGCGAACCAGTCGGTGTCCCCCTCGGTCTCGAGCACGCCCGTGGTGAAGCTGTCGATCGCGACGGCGCCCAAGGTCTGCGCGTTCGAGCTGTAGTCGTCTGCCATGTTCCGGTCTCCTGCTGGCGGTCCAGGCCTTTATAGGACGCGGAGCCGTGTGCGGCAGCCCCAGACAGCGCCGGGGCGCGATTTCGCGAAGGTCCGCGGCGGCAAAACATCGCGCGCGACAGGAACCCGGGCGTCCACTCGCCGTTGACCCATCGAGACACACACCGGATCGGAGGTATCCACCATGATCAACAAGTTCGGAACCGCACATTGGGAAGGCAGCCTGCAAGAGGGCACCGGCACCATCTCGACCGAGTCCGGCGTCCTCGACGGCGTGCAGTACGGCTTCAACAAGCGCTTCGAGGGCGAGCCCGGCTCCAACCCCGAAGAGCTGGTCGGCGCGGCACATGCCTCGTGCTACTCGATGGCGCTGTCGATGATCCTTGGCCAGCACGACGCCACGCCCGAGAAAATCGACACCAAGGCGACCGTCAGCCTCGAGAAGGACGGCGACGGCTTCTCGGTCACCAAGGTTCATCTCGACGTGACGGCATCGGTGCCGGGCATGGACGAATCCAAGTTCATGGAGGCCGCCAACGCCGCGAAGGAGGGCTGCCCGATCTCCAAGCTCTACAAGGGCGGCACCGCGGAGATCACCATGGACGCCAAGCTGGTCTGAGCGCGCCAGCGCAACCCGCGACGAATTGGCAGGCGCCGGGGATCACCCCGGCGCTTGGCCGCGCCCCGGTCCGGGCCCATATTCGGACCATGCTGAAGTTCACCCCGCTCCTCCTCGCGATACTCTATGCGCTGGCGATGTACCGCATCTCGGCCTGGCGCACGGCGCGCGAGCTCGATGCCAAGTCTACCGAACTGGCCGATCCGCGTCTCAAGACGCTGACCGACCGGATGGCCGAGGCGCTCGACCTCAAACGCATTCGCGTGAACATCTACGAGATCGAGCCGGTGAACGGCCTCGCCGCGCCGGACGGCCGCATCTTCATCACCCGCGGCTTCTACCAGAAATACCGTTCGGGCGAGGTTTCGGCCGAGGAGATGGCGAGCGTGATCGCGCATGAACTGGGTCACGTGGCGCTTGGGCACGCCCGCAAGCGGATGATCGACTTCTCCGGCCAGAACGCCGTGCGGACCGCGCTCATCATGGTGCTGAGCCGTTTGATCCCGGGCCTCGGGGTGGTCATCGCGAACGCGCTGACCTCGCTGCTGGCGGCACGGCTGTCGCGCGACGACGAGTACGAGGCCGACGCCTACGCCGCGGCGCTGCTGGCCAAGTCCGGAATCGGGATCGCGCCGCAGAAGTCGCTCTTCCGCAAGCTGGAGGGCCTCACCGGGTCGCGGGGCGCCATGCCCGCGTGGTTGATGAGCCATCCCAAGACCGAGGAACGCGTGGCCGCGCTCGAGCGGCTCGAAGCACGCTGGGGCACCGCGCCGGTTTGAGAAGCGACCTGTGACTCCGCAGGCGGGCTGCGGATGGTTTCCTGTCGCTCGGTCCGTCGGCCGCTTTCGACGTGCCCCGCGGCGGGACGTTGTTGACCGCGGGCTAGGCGGTGGATTCGAGGCAGGACCGCCTAAGCACGTTCAGCGCTGCTTCCGCATGGCACGCGGGCAACCCGGACGCCGATCTCACGGTGCGACGTCTGCGCCGCTCACATGCCAACCGCGCGGATTTATCGCCGACGCCCCGCCTAGTCCTCCACCTCGAAGGCCATCTCCGCCCGATCCCGCCCGTTTACCTGCACCACCAGCCGGTGCGGACCGGGATGCCAGGTGAACGTCGTGGCATCGGGTTTCAGCCGGTGGCTCTTCGCAAGCCGCAGCGGCTTGCCGGGCGCGATGTGTCCCTGCCCCAGCTTGAAGACCTTTTCTCCGGCGCGGCCGCCGGGCCGGTGGAACGTCACCCGGTAGTCGACCATGACCCGCGCCGCCTCGTGCGCCTCGACCATCACGGAGAGGTCGAGCGTCGCGCCGATCCTCACGACCTCGGGCGCATCGACGGTAACCGAAAGCGCCGCGTCGGGATCGTAGCCCAAGAGCCGCAGCGCCTCGGGCTCACCGCGCTTCACCGCCGTCCGGAGGGCGTGGCGGGTCATCCACTCAAGCTCGCGTCGCTCCTGCCGGGCTTCCGCGTGCCACGTGCCGAGCGCGCGGTAGACCGCATCCGGCGCGATCCTGGTCAGGTCGTTGAGATGGTTCGCCACCGACCGCGTGACATAGCGCGTGGGATCCGCGTGCAGACCAGTCAGCAGCGGCAGGGGTGCCAAGGGGTCGATGGTCACGTTCGCGCCCCACGGCAGCCGGGGACGCGTGCCCTCGGAGACCAGCCGTCGCACGTGGTAGTTGGCATCCTCCGCCCAGTCCGCCATCCGCGCAAGCGTCAGGTCCGGCCAGCGCGACAGGAATGGCCGAACCGCGTATTCCATCGAAAATCGCTGCGTGGCCGCGTGGATCAGGTCGAGCGCCCGATCGGGATGGGCAAGCCCGTGCCGCACCGCCAGAACACCCGGAAGCGCGTGGATGAAACGGCCGAAATCGTCGTCCGTCCGCTCCGGGTCGAGCGGCGGTGGCAGTGCGGCCTCGAGCGCGTCGGCCATGGCGGGAAAGTCCCGCGGCAACTGCGCCTCGGCGGCATCGGCAATCCGGTCGAGCCGGGCGAAGACGCCGAGCCCGTCGAGGTCGCGGATCGCCTCGGCAACGAACCGCTCGGCGTCGAAGCCCGGCAGAACCGACAACTCGGCCCCGAGATCGCCCACCGTCCGCGCGTTGAAGAGCTGCGCCGACAACGAGGTGCCGGCGCCGCCTCCCTGCCCGTCCGGGCCGCGCGCCATCAGATCGTGGCGTTGGTCGCGCCACCGTCCAGCAGCACGTTCTGTCCCACCATGAAGCCCGCGTGCTGCGAGCAGATGAAGGCGCAGGCCGCGCCGAATTCCTCGGGGGTGCCATAGCGGCGCGTGGGAATGGTCGCTTCACGCCGCGCGCGGGCAGTCGCCATGTCGACGCCTTCGCGCTGCGACACCCCCTGGTCGAGCGAAGTCGCCCGGTCGGTGTCGTGGATGCCCGGCAGAAGGTTGTTGATCGTCACGCCGTGGGGCGCGACCTGCCGCGAGGTCCCCGCGACATAGCCCGTGAGGCCGGTGCGCGCGGCATTCGACAGTCCGAGCTGCGGGATCGGCGCCTTCACCGATTGCGAGGTGATGTTGACGACCCGGCCCCAGCCGCGCTCGATCATTCCCGGCAACAGCGCGGTCATCAACGCGATCGGCGCCAGCATGTTGGCGTCGAGCGCGGCGATGAAGTCCGACCGGCCCCAGTCCGACCACATGCCAGGGGGCGGACCGCCGGCGTTGGTCACGAGGATGTCGACCGCGCCCGCGGCCTCGAGCACGCGCGCGCGTCCTTCCTCGGTGGTGATGTCGGCGGCGACGGCGGTCACCTCGACGCCGTGCGCCGCGCGGATGTCCGCGGCGGTGGCCTCCAGCGCTTCGGCGCCGCGCGCGTTCAGCACCAGGTCCACGCCCGCTGCAGCCAGCGCTTCGGCGCAGCCGCGGCCCAGCCCCTTGGACGAGGCCGTCACCAGCGCCCGCTTTCCCTTGATCCCCAGGTCCATGCCTGCCTCCGTTCCGTTGCGTCCCTTGCCCCACTTGCCGACACATCTTCGGCACTCGGGCAATTTGAAGACATAATTTCTTTCGATGTATAGGGCAGGTATAGAGAGGGACCCGCCGTCCCGAAACCCTTGGGAAGTCCGCAATGCGCGCCGACGCCGAAAGCCGCCCCGCCCAATCCGTCTCGGTCTACCGGGCCGGGCAGTTCCGCGTGTCGAACGGCGCGAACCTCGGTGACGGCATCTCGTTCTGCGACGAGCTGATGCTCGACGACATCTACCGCCTGTCGCCGGTGGCCGCGCCGGTCCGCCTCAGCCTGCTGCCCAGCGACGAGCCGTCGTTGACCGTGGGCCCCGACGGCGATGTCGGCCGCCCCGGCGCGGATATCCACCTCGACTGCGCGCTGACGTTCATGTCGGGCGACGGCTCCACCACCGAAGCGCTTGTGATGGTCGAAACGGACGCGGAGGGGAATGTCGACGGCGTCTACCTTCTGCCCCTCGCGCCGCTGCGGCCGCGCGCCGACTATGCGCTCGTGGGGATCGACCGCGACCGCGCGGCGCAGGTCTTTGCGCAAGTGGCCTGCGTGTCCTTCACCCGCGGCACGATGATCACCATGGCCTCGGGCGCCCAGCGCGCGATCGAGACGCTGGAGGTCGGCGACCGGGTTCTCACCCGCGATGACGGCGTGCAGGAGATCCGCTGGATCGGCCATTCCACCGTCCGCGCGATTGGCGAGTTCGCCCCCATCGTGATCCGAGCGGGCACGCTCAACAACATCAACGACCTGATCGTGAGCCCCGACCACAGGCTTTTCATCTACCAACGGACGGACCGGCTCGGCGCAGGCCGCTCGGAGCTTCTGGTCAAGGCACGGCACCTGGTGAACGGCGACAGCGTCACGCGGATGAACGGCGGGTTCGTGGATTACTACCAGATGCTCTTCGACCACCACCAGATCATCTACGCCGAAGGCATCGCGGCGGAATCCATGCTGATCGACACCCGCACCCGCGGCGCTCTGCCCGCCGACCTCCCGGCGTCGCTGGACAAGGTGATCCCCGGGCACCGCGCCGACGGAGGTCACGAGATCGAGGTGCAGGAATCGCTTCTGCGCCGCGCGGATGCCGCCGAGATCCTGCGGAGATCGTCGAGCGGGTGAGGTGCGCGGCAGGCGGCTGCACGATGGCGCCGGAAACGGGCCGGGGTCGTCCCCGCGCTGCAGGCGATGGCTTGTGGATCGAACCCGATGATCTTCAGCCAAACGCAATACCTATGGTCGGTACGGCCCGGCCGCTCCGGATAACCGGCGACCCGATGCCCGCGATGCGAGGTGCTGCGGAAAGGGAGATCACGACGTTCCTCACCAAACCTGACGAGTGGGTAATGGGGATGCACACCCAAACCGTCCTCGCAGCGCTTGATCGAGACGCGCCGATTCACGCAGAAGCGCTTTCTCTTGCGGCGCGCCCGATATGAAAATCCGTCATGGCGAGGCGCCAGACTCCGCCGCACCAGGCTGCGCATGTGCCAGCCCCCTCCGACAGTTCCAAAAGTAGGCTACCGCTCTGCGAGCCAGGCCGGATGCTTCTCGCAGATCGCTCACTGCCCGTCCTGGAAGAACTCCTCGCGGACGATGCGGCCGTCGCTGACATGGTAGACGGCGACCTCGCGCATCTCGAAGGTGCTGTCGTCGGCGACCATCCGTCCCTTCGCGTGGAAGATCACCGCAAAGCGGTCGTCGCCGTGAAGAAAAGGCCCTTCGGCGCGCGACACAACGTCGGCCGTGGCGCTGTCCCACCAGGCATGCTTGCCCCGGATGCCGTCGAGCCCGCGGGTTTCGCGGCTGTCCATCCCCGACATGGCAGCCGACTCGACCGAGACCGCGTCGTCGGCATAGAGCCGATCGAGGTTGTCGACCTCCGCGCCGGCGTTGCACCCCTCCACCAGCGCCTGGGCAATGTCCTTCAGGTCCATGATCCGTCCTCCTCCGCATCCCGGGGCCCGGGTTCAGTCTGCCCCCAAAGCGTGGCGCGGGAAAGACGGCGTGTCAGTGCGCGCGCAGCGCCTCGATCAGCTCGTCCTTCGTCATGTCCGAACGTCCTTCGATGCCGATCTCCTGCGCACGCTCGTAGAGGTCGTCCTTGCTCCACTCCTCGTAGGGAGGCTGCTTGCCGCCCTTCTTCGAGGGCTGCTGCCGGTCGTTCGCCTTCGCGTTCGCGATGCGGGCGGCCTTTTCCTTGGACATGCCCTCGTCGCGCAGGTCCTCGTAGAGTTTCTCGTCCTTGATGGACGACCGGTCGTCTGCCATGGCGGGTCTCCTTTCGCCTGAAGAACCGCCCGCGCAGGGCGCCGGTTCCGGGCGGCAAAACTCTTACGCTAAGAGTTTTGCCGCGTCCCGCGGGCCGCCCGCGTCACGATCTTAATTAAGATCGTGACGCCCCCGCCGCCCGATTGCGGCGGCCGGGGTGCGGCGCTATATCCGCGGCCATGCTCGACGCGCCCTCAAACCGCCCCGCCCTGCCGCCCGAAATCGCGCGGCGCCGCACCTTCGCGATCATCTCGCACCCGGATGCCGGCAAGACCACGCTGACCGAGAAGTTCCTGCTGTTCGGCGGCGCGATCCAGATGGCGGGACAGGTCCGCGCCAAGGGCGAGGCCCGACGCACCCGCTCGGATTACATGCAGATGGAAAAGGATCGCGGCATTTCGGTTTCGGCCTCGGCAATGTCCTTCGATTTCCGCGACTTCCGCTTCAACCTCGTCGACACGCCCGGCCACTCGGACTTCTCCGAGGACACCTACCGCACGCTGACGGCGGTGGACGCGGCGATCATGGTCATTGACGGCGCCAAGGGCGTGGAAAGTCAGACCCGGAAGCTGTTCGAGGTCTGCCGCCTGCGCGACCTGCCGATCCTGACCTTCTGCAACAAGATGGACCGCGAGAGCCGCGACGTCTTCGAGATCGTCGACGAGATCCAGGAGAATCTCGCCATCGATGTGACGCCGGCGTCCTGGCCCATCGGCATGGGCCGCGACTTCGTCGGCGCCTACGACATGCTCAACGACCGGCTCGAGCTTATGGATCGCGCCGACCGCAACAAGGTCGCGGAGTCCATCCAGATCAGCGGCCTCGACGACCCAAAGCTGGCAGAGCACGTGCCCGCGGGCCTGCTCGATCAGCTGAAGGAAGAGGTCGAGATGGCGCGCGAGCTTCTGCCCGCGCTCGACAAGCAGGCGGTGCTCGAGGGGCACATGACGCCGATCTGGTTTGGCTCGGCGATCAACTCGTTCGGCGTTAAGGAACTCATGGAGGGCATCGGCGCCTACGCGCCCGAGCCCCAGCCCGCCCGCGCCGAGCCGCGGCAGATCGCGCCCGAAGAGAGCAAGGTCTCGGGCTTCGTGTTCAAGGTCCAGGCAAACATGGACCCCAAGCACCGCGACCGCGTTGCCTTCGTCCGCCTCGCCTCGGGCCATTTCGAGCGCGGCATGAAGCTCACGCACGTAAGGTCCAAGAAGACCATGAGCGTCACCGCGCCCGTGCTCTTCCTCGCCTCCGACCGCGAACTGGCCGAAGAGGCCTGGGCCGGCGACATCATCGGCATCCCGAACCATGGCCAGCTGCGCATCGGCGACACGCTGACCGAGGGGGAGGCGCTGAAGGTCACCGGCATCCCGTCCTTCGCGCCCGAACTGCTGCAAGGCGTGCGCGCGGGCGATCCGATGAAGGCCAAGCATCTTGAAAAGGCGCTGTTCCAGTTCGCCGAGGAAGGCGCGGCCAAGGTGTTCAAGCCGTCCATCGGCTCGGGCTACATCGTGGGCGTGGTGGGCGCCCTGCAATTCGAGGTGCTCGGCGCCCGGATCGAACAGGAATACGGCCTGCCCGTACGCTTCGAGCCGTCGCAGTTCACCTCCGCCCGGTGGGTCCATGGCCCCAAGGACGCGGTCGAGACCTTCGCGGCCAAGAACAAGCAGCACATCGGTCACGACAACGACGGCGATGTGGTCTACCTCACGCGGATGCAGTGGGACATCGACCGGGTCGAGCGGGATTATCCCGAGATCACGCTCTCGGCGACCAAGGAAATGATGGTCTGAGTTCCGCCGGCGGCCGTGGCGCCGCGCCCGTCCGGATGCGCCGGACCGTGCGCGCCATGCCCGCCGCCGCAGCGTGCATCCATGTTGCCCGCGCCGCGGCAGCGCGCTATCCCGCGCCTCGATGACCTTCACGCGAGGACGAGACATGACCGCCACCCGCACCGAGACCGACAGCTTCGGCCCTCTCGAGGTTCCCGCCGACAAGTACTGGGGCGCACAGACCCAGCGGTCGATCATGAACTTCCCCATCGGGTGGGAGCGCCAGCCGGTCCCGATCGTGCGCGCGCTCGGCGCGATCAAGAAGGCCTGCGCCCAGCAGAACGTCGAGCAGGGCACCATGGGGTCCGAGATCGGCGAAGCCATCCAGCAGGCCGCGCAGGAGGTGATCGACGGCCAGTTCGACGACAACTTCCCGCTTGTGGTCTGGCAGACGGGCTCGGGCACGCAGTCGAACATGAACGCCAACGAGGTGATCTCGAACCGCGCGATCGAGATCCTCGGCGGCGAGATGGGCTCCAAGAAGCCGGTCCACCCCAATGACCACTGCAACATGGGCCAGTCGTCGAACGACACGTTCCCGACCGCGATGCACGTGGGCGCGGCCATGCAGGCGCGTGACGTGCTGCTGCCGGGCCTGAAGAAGCTGCAAGCCGCGCTCGAGGCCAAGGCCAGGGAATTCGACGGGATCATCAAGATCGGCCGCACCCACACCCAGGATGCGACGCCGCTGACCCTCGGGCAGGAATTCTCGGGCTACGCGCACCAGCTGAAGAAGGGGATCGAGCGCGTCGAGGCCTGCCTTCCCGACATCTACGAGCTGGCCCAGGGCGGCACCGCCGTGGGCACCGGCCTGAACACCCGCGCCGGCTGGGCCGAGGGCGTCGCCGCCAAGATCGCCGAGATCACCGGCCTGCCCTTCGTGACCGCGCCCAACAAGTTCGAGGCGCTGGCCGCCCACGATGCTATGGTGATGATGTCGGGCGCGCTGAAGACCGTCGCGGGCTCGCTCTTCAAGATCGCCAACGACATCCGCTTTCTCGGCTCCGGCCCCCGCTCGGGCCTGGGCGAGCTGATCCTGCCCGAGAACGAGCCGGGCTCCTCGATCATGCCGGGCAAGGTGAACCCGACGCAGGCCGAGGCGCTGACCATGGTCTGCGCGCACGTGATGGGCAACGACGCGGCGATGGGATTTGCCGGCAGCCAGGGCCACTTCGAGCTCAACGTCTACAACCCGATGATGAGCTACAACCTGCTTCAATCGATGCAGCTTCTGGGCGATTCGGCATCGGCTTTCACCGACAACATGGTTTCGGGGATCGAGGCCAACGAGACCCGGATCGGCGAGCTGATGCGCAACTCGCTGATGCTGGTGACCGCGCTCGCACCGACCATCGGCTACGACAATGCCACCAAGGTCGCCAAGACCGCGCACAAAAACGGCACCACGCTCAAGGAAGAGGCCATCAACCTGGGCTTCGTCGACGAAGAAACTTTCGACCGCGTGGTGCGTCCCGAGGACATGATCGGTCCGAAGGACTGATCGGCCTCCCGGCCCCGGGCATCGGCGCGGTTCCGCTGCGTCGCGCCCGGGCCCTCTTGGCCTCTCCAGCCACATTCCGTAAGCTGAACATATGGCCAAGGTGACCAACCTCTCCCGTGTCCGGAAGCAGCGGCAGCGCGATGCGCGACGCGCCGCGGCGGACGAGAATGCCGTGCGGTTCGGCCGGACCGCAGAGGAGAAGGCGCGCGATACGCGTGCCGCCGAGGACGCCCGCCGACATGTGGACGATCATCAGCTGGAACGGCCATGCCCGGACGACCCGTCAAGCGATCCCTGACCCTCCGCGGCCACCGCACCAGCGTTTCGCTGGAGGACGAGTTCTGGACCGTGTTCCGGGACATCGCCACGCGAGAAGGCAAGCCGGTGAACGCGCTCGCCGCCGAGATCGACGGCGCGCGCGAGGTCGAGACCGGACTGGCCTCGGCGATCCGGGTCTACGTGCTGACCTGGCTGCTGGAGAACCCCGGTCAGTCCTCGATGCCGAAGACCATGGTCACCGAGGCCGAGTAGCCGGCCTCTCCGGCTGCGATCGGGACTGCCGCCATGCGCATCTCGGCCACGGGCATCGGCCCGCCGTATCCACCTTGCTCGGAGATCGAGCGGACCGGTCCCAACGTGACGCCCGCGGCTTCGGCGAACAGGCTGGCGCGGGCCCGCGCGTCCTCGACCGCCGCGCGCCGCGCCTCGTCGAGCAGCGGATCGGGGTTCGACACCGCGAAATTCAGGCCGTCCAGCCGGTTGGCCCCGTCTTCGAGCGCCGCGCCGAGGATCGCCGGCAGGTCGTCCAGCCGTCGCACCCGAACCGTCACCCGGTTCGACGCCTCGAAGCCAGTGACCTCGGCGGTCCGGCCCGGCCCGTCAGGCTCGCCGAGGACCGGTGACAGCGAGAGGTCCGTGGTCTGCACGTCGCGCGGGTCGATGCCGAATTCCGACAGCGCCGCGAGAAGCCGTTCGGCCACGCCCGAGGCCGCGTCCATCGCCGCCTGCGCGGTGTCGGCGCGTTCGGTCACGCCAAGCCGGATCGTCGCCATGTCGGGCGCTGCGGCGGCCTCGCCCTCGCCGGTGACGGTGATGACCCGCGGGGCCTCGGCCGCTGTCTGCGCCGCCGCCTGTGTGAACGGCAGGGCCAACGCCACAAGTGCCGCCGCGATGATTCCTGATCTGCGCATGATGCCTCCGAAGGTCCTGTATGCCGGCAGAGTGTCGCGAAGGCGTGACCGCGCCACAAGCCTCCCCTGCTTCCGATCGGCGGGCTCCTGCGTTAGAAGCAGGGGAAGCCCGCTCCCGGACTCCCCACACCCGCTGTGCGATGGTAAAGGTCCCGATATGACACCGGATTTTGCGCTCAACCTGTCGTTCGAGGGGATCGCGCTGTTGCAACGCGGGCCGAACGGCTGGACCCAGATCGGCGAGGCCCAGCTGGACGGCGACCTCGACGCGGACATGACCCGCCTGCGCGCCGCCGCCGAGGCGCTGTCGCCCGACGGCACCGTCGTGAAGCTCGTGATCCCGGCCGAGCAGATCAAGTTCCTCGACCGCCCCGACCCCGGTGAGGACAACACCCGCGCGACCGAGGCGCACGCGGCCGTTGATGGCGCCACGCCCTACGCGATGAACGAGCTGGTCTACGACTTCACGATCAAGAAGGACCGGCTGTTCATCGCCGTGGTCGCCCGCGAGACTCTGGAAGAGGCCGAGGCCTTCGCGCTGGCGCATGGCTTCCGGCCCGCCTGCGCCGTGGCCCTGCCCAAGCCGCGCAAGTTCAAGGGCGAACCGTTCTTCGGCGCGCTTCCGTCGTGGAACGGGCCCCAGCCCGAGCGCGACGCCCGCCCGATCCGCCTGGTGAGCGCGGACGAGGCGGGTGCCGCCGCGGCCTCGGCTGCGACAGCATCGCCACAGGGTTCGGGGGCTGCCCCGGCGCAAGACGCACCCGCGCCGGAGCCCTCCACGCCCCCCAAAGCGGAACCGGCACTCGAACCTGCCGCGGCGCCGGTACCCGCCGAAACCGCTCCTTCCTCGCCCGAGACTCCCCGGCCAACAGCCGAAGTGGAGGCGAAACAGGCGGCGACGAAACCGGTCGCGTCCGAGGCGCAAGAACCGGCCACGCGCGATTCAGGGACGACTGAGGCCGCCGCCTCGCTCCCGCTCTTCTCCGTCGAGCGTACGACCGCGACAGAGTCGGCAACGCCGGCCGTGACAAAGTCTGAAACCGCCCCGCGGACGCCGGAAGTCAAGCCCGCTACGTCCGAGCCGGCCTCTGCGGCCGCGAAGGAGCCTCAAAAGGCGGCTCCTGCCGTTGCCGCGCCTTCGGGGACCGCACGCGAAGCGAAGACCGGCAGCGCCGAGCCTTCAGCCGAGACACCGAGCACCCCGAATCGCCAGCCCGCGCCCGCTGCGGTCGGCGCAACGAGCGCGTCCGCGACATCGACGGCCGCCGCCGCGCAGCGACCCGAGGCACGTGAAACCACGCCAGACAGTGCGCCGACCGGATCGAAGCCGGAATCTGGCACTGCAGCGTCCACCGCACCCGGTGATCCGAAGCCCCACCCGGGTCAAAAAGTGCCCGCCGAAGCCGCCGCCACGGACACCGGATCGGACTCTGAGGCACTTTCATCCGCACCGGCCGAAACGTCCCCGACCGACGCCGGGACCACGGCGACCAGCTCAGAGACAAAAGCCGCTCCGGCAAGCGCTGGGACCGGACCAGCCGCTCCCGCGCCGCCCGTCGCCCCGGCGACCCCGACCTTCTCGAGCGTGCGCGCCGCCCGCGAGGCGGAGGCGCCCGCCGGCGCACCGCGCGTCGGCCCGGCCCAGGAGGGCGGCACCCTCAACCGCCCGATCCCCGCGCGGCCCAACCCCGACGAGGTGCAGGCCCGCCTGCGCTCCCTCGCCGCAAGCCGGCCCGACGATCGCGCGCCTGAAAGTCCCGCCACTCCGCCAAAGCCTGCCGCCGCTACCGGCGCTCCGGCCCCTGACCTCGCTGCGTCGCTTGACCGTCCCGCTGCCTCCGAGGCTCCTACAACCGACACCCAAGGCTCCGAACCGAACCGGATTGCCTCGCTTCGCCCCGGCCGCAAAAAGGCTGCCAAGGCCAAGGCGCCCCGCGACGAGGCGCAGAGCATGACGGTGTTCGGCGCCCGGTCCGATGCGCAGAATGTGGGTGGCAAGCCACGCTTCCTCGGCCTCATGCTGACGGCCGCGCTGTTGATCTTTCTTGCCGGCGTGGCGGCCTGGGCCTCGGTCTTCCTCGACGACGGGATCGCGCGACTGTTCCGCACGGCGGAATCCTCTGCCGTGGCCACCGCGACCGGCCCGGCAGTCGAAGAGCCCGTGGCGGAGAATGCCGATGCCACCGCCGACACGCAGGTCGCCGCACTCGACACCGAGACCGACGCGTCCGAAGGTCCCGCCGCCTTCTCCGAGCCGACGATCACGCCCGAGCAACTCGACGCGAACGCGGCAGAGGCGAATTACGCCGCCACCGGCATCTGGGCTCGCGCGCCCGAAGCCCCGCTGCCGCTCGAGCCCGGCCCGCAGGGCACCGAGGACGTCTATCTACTGTCTCTCGACAACACCGTGAGCGGGAGCGACGCCATCGCTCTGCCCGCGCTCGACACCGCCCGTGCGGATGCGACCCTGCCCGCACCCATGTCGCCGGCACCCGCCGACACCGTGTTCGACCTGGACGCCCGCGGACTGGTGAATGCGACCCCCGAGGGCGCGATCAACCCTGACCAAATCCGCATCTTCGCGGGCTTGCCGCCCGCAGTTCCGCCAAATCGAACCGAGGCGCTGCCTGATGGCGCCGCCGCCGTGCCGACTACCATCGAGGAAGTCGAGACGCTGCGCCGCCTTGGCAGTACTCGGCCCAACGATCGTCCGGTGACCCTGATCGAAGACACCGAGCGCGCGGCGTTCAATGGCGTCAGCCGGACCGAGCTTGCCTCGCTCCGCCCTCTCGTGCGTCCAGAAAGCGCGCAGGTTGCGGCAGAAGAAGCCGCCGCTGCCGAAGAAGGCACCGACGAAAACGGCATCGCCGAGGCCACCGCACAGGCCATCGCCGCGTCGCGCAAGCCCATCACGCGGCCGCGCAATTTCGCCAGCATCGTCGAGGACACGCGCGCCGCGCAGGCCGAGGCCGCACCGCAGCAGGTGGCGGCCGCCGCGCAGGTCGCGCCGCAGACCGTGAGCCCGAGCGCGCCCTCGAACCGGTCCGTGTCGCAGCAGGCGACGGTGCGCAACGCGCTGAACCTGCGGGGCGTGAACCTGATCGGCGTCTACGGCCAGCCCTCGAGCCGCCGCGCGCTGGTGCGCCTGTCGAACGGGCGTTACCAGAAGGTCAAGGTCGGCGACCGCATCGACGGCGGGCGCGTCGCGGCGATCGGCGAGTCCGAACTGCGCTACGTCAAGAGCGGGCGCAACGTGACGCTCGAGATGCCCTGACCCGTCGCTCCGGGCGGCCGTGATGCTGCCCGGGCGCGTGGCACTGGCCCTCCGTCGCGCGACGCGATGCCGCGACCGTGACCGGGCGCTGTTGTCATTCCTGTCCCGCTCGCGCCACACTCGGTCAGCAACGCTCCGAGGATCGCGACGACCATGGAAACCTTTCTTTACCAGGCCTCCATCTTCCTGCTCGCCGCGGTGATCGCGGTGCCGCTCGCCTCGCGGATGGGGCTCGGCTCGGTTCTGGGTTATCTGCTGGCCGGGATCGTCATCGGGCCGATACTGGGCCTCGTCACCGCGACATCGGACCTGCAGCACTTCGCCGAGTTCGGCGTGGTGATGATGCTGTTCCTGATCGGCCTCGAACTGGAGCCGCGGGCGCTGTGGAACATGCGACAGAAGCTCCTCGGCCTCGGGGGGCTTCAGATCGTCGTGACCGGCGCTGCGGTGATGGCGGCAGGCATGGCGCTCGGTCTCGAGTGGGGGCCGGCTCTCGCCGTCGGCATGACCTTCGCGCTGTCCTCGACGGCCATCGTCCTCCAGACCCTGTCCGAGAAGGGGCTGATCCAGACCGCCGGCGGCCGCTCGACCTTCTCGGTGCTGCTGACGCAGGACATCGCCGTGATCCCGATGCTGGTGGTTCTGCCCCTGCTCGCGGCTTCGGGGATGACCACGCTCAACGCCGACGGCTCGATCGAGCGTCACGGCGAGGATGCCCACCACGCAACCATGTCGCTGGTCGAGGGCCTGCCGGGATGGGGTGTCGCACTGGTCACGCTGGCTGCGATCGCGGCGATCATTCTTGCGGGGATGTTCCTTGTCGGGCCGATCTTCCGCTTCATCCACGCCGCGCGGCTTCGCGAGATGTACACCGCCTTTGCCCTGTTGATCGTGCTCGGGATCGGGTTCCTGATGATGCTGGTGGGGCTCTCGCCTGCGCTCGGCACGTTCCTGGCGGGCGTCGTTCTGGCGGGCAGCGAGTTTCGGCACGAGCTCGAGTCTGACATCGAGCCGTTCAAGGGCCTTCTCCTCGGCCTGTTCTTCATCACCGTGGGCGCTGGCATCGACTTCGGCACCTTCTTTGGCGAACCGCTCACGCTGCTTGCCCTCGCCCTTGGTGTCATGCTGCTGAAAGGGGCGATCCTCTACGGTCTCGGCGTGATCTTCGGCCTGCGCGGGCGCGAGAGATGGCTCTTTACCCTCGGGCTGGCGCAAGCGGGCGAATTCGGCTTCGTGCTGGTGTCGTTCTCCCTCCAGCAGGGCGTCTTCCTGCCCGAGCTGGGCGAGCGCCTGCTGCTGGTCATCGCCTTGTCGATGCTCTTCACGCCGCTGTTTTTCATCATCTACGAATGGCTGTCGCAGCGCATGGGGGACGGCGGTGAAGAGCGCGCCGACGACGAGATCGACGAACATGCGCCGGTCATCATCGCAGGCGTCGGACGCTTCGGGCAGATCGTGAACCGGCTGGTGCAAAGCTGCGGTTTCGGGACGGTGGTGGTGGACCACGACATCGAGACGATCCAGCTGATGCGCCGCTTCGGCTTCAAGGGGTATTTCGGGGATCCGACGCGCCCCGAACTGCTGCACGCCGCGGGGATCGACCACGCCAAGGTGCTGGTGGTGGCCCTCGACGATCCCGCGGCGACCACGCGGCTCGTGTCCTACGCCCGCCGGCACCGTGGCGAGGGTCTGCACATCGTGGCGCGAGCCCGTGATCGCACCCATGTCTACCAGCTGTACCAGGCCGGCGCCGACGACATCGTGCGCGAAATGTTCGACAGCTCGATCCGCGCCGGACGCTACGTGCTCGAGCAGATTGGCCTGACCGAGTACGAGGCGAACGAGGCCCAGAACACGTTCTACCATCACGACCGCTACACCGTCCGCGAGCTGGCGAAGCACTGGCGCCCCGACGTGCCGGCCAAGGACAATCCCGATTATATCGCCCGCGCGCAGGAGCTCGAGAAGGAGCTGGAAACCGCCCTTTTCTCGGCGCTCGAGCGGAAGGACGATGCGGCCTGAGGGCACGCGCTACGCCCCCGCGGTGCCCGAGAGGATCGACAGCGCCGCGGCGGCGCCCCCGGCAGTGGTGGCCTGCGGTTCAGGCTCTGACAGGACCAGGAACCGCCGGCGCAGGGCATCGAGCTTTTCGGGATCGGTGAAGGCGTCCACCCTCCTTGTGCCGAAGGCCTGCTCGGCACGGTCCCGGAAGACGTCGAGCTGCTGGTCCAGATCGAGAGAGCCGAAGCTGGGCGGCAGCCTGAACGCGGTCTCGAACACCTGGCGCAGCGGCGGCGAGGACATGACGGCGAACCACTGGGTGCTTTCCGAGCGGCTGCGGTCGGCCACCGTCTGCAGTTCGCGGCCTAGGGACAGGGCAAGCCGCATGGTGGTGTCGACCTCGCCCACCTTGACCTCGAAACTGCGGTCGACGTAGCGCCGCACGATCTCGTCGGCAAAACCTTCGGGCAGGACGCGGCCCGCTTCCGGGGTCGCGAAGCCGAAGCCCTTGGCCATCGCGGCATAGCGCCGGTCGGGATGCAGGCCGCTCAGGGAGGTCGGGTTGGCAGGGTCGGACTCCATGACCCGCTGGAGATAGACGAGGTCCGAGCGGTTGCTGACGTCGAAGAAGTCGAAGGTCACCTCGCGCACGGCGTTGTTGAAGATAACATCCGTCGCAGCGTTCAGAGTGTCGGCTTCGGCGCCGACGGCCTCGACAAAGGCCGCGGCGCGACTGGGTGCCGGGTCCGAGCCATCCGTGGGCGGCGGCGTGCCGAAGCCAAACGCCTCCGACAGGGCAAGGAAGCGGCGGTCGCCGAGCCCGTTCACGAAGGACTCCGGCACGGCCGGGTCGGAGGTCAGGACCTGCCGCAGGAAGTTGGTGCTGACCGGTCCCTCGATCCCGAAGACGTCCAGCGCCGCGCTGCGCAGCGCTGGGTCGCCCAGAAGGTCGTCTGCGGTTCGAAGTGTGTCCATCCGACCCTCGAAGGCCGCGACGAAGCGCGCCACGGGGGTGCTGGCCGCCTTCTCCCGCGCACCGAAGTTGAAGGCGCGCGCGAACTCGACGTAGGTCTCGTCGCTCAGGCGGTTCGCGAAGGACCCCGGGTCGGAGAGGTCCGACTCCAGCACGCTTTGCAGGAAGAACGGGTTGCGCGCGTCCCCTTCCAGGCCGAATTTCTGCAGCGCCTCCCGCAGGAGCGAGGGCGTTGCGATAAGCTCCTCAGCGCTCTCCACCGCCGAGAGGCGCGCACCCAGTCCGGTCTCCCCCTCGATCAACAGGCGCGGGCCGTCCCCGTTGAAGCCGAACGCCTGCGCGAAGGCCAGGAACCGCTTGTCACTGAGCTTGTTCGCAAGCGACGTGCGGTCCGACAGATCCGAGGTCAGCACCCGTTCGAGGAAGGCGCGATTTCCGATCTCTTCCTCGAGGCCGAATGCCCCGAGCGCCACGCGCAGCGTAGCGCGGTCGTCGAGCAGCTGGTCCGCGGTCTCGATATCGCCAATGCGGAACTTGAATGCGGCAATGTCCCGCTGTGTCTGGGCGGAATTCTCGTGGATGCGCTGCTGGTCCTGCCGGGTGCGCGACAGGTAGGCCCAGCCGGCAAGACCGGACGCTGGAATGACGGGTGTGAAACTCATTGCATGACGCCCCTGTCCCCGAGGCCGGCCCCCAACTGCCGGGCGCCTCTTCATCCAGAGTCAGGCGCACGCGCTTAAGGCCACGTTAAATCGGCCCCGCCCGCGTCGTTCAAACTATAGAAAATTCAAATGAAAAGGGCCGCATCCAAAGATGCGGCCCGAAATCGGAATATAACAGTCGCGGATCAGGCCGCGCGCGAAACCAGAACCTCGTCGACCTGCTTCGCTGCTGCGACCTCGTCCCCGCCAGAGACGGCGGCGACTTCGCGGGTCAGACGCTCGAGCGCCGCTTCGTAAAGCTGACGCTCCGAATAGCTCTGCTCGCGCTGATCGTCCGCGCGGTGCAGATCGCGCACCACCTCGGCGATGGCGATCAGGTCGCCGGAATTGATCTTCTGCTCGTATTCCTGGGCGCGACGCGACCACATCGCCTTCTTGACCTTGGCCTTCCCGCGCAGCGTCTTCATCGCCTCGCTCACCACATCAGGCGAGGACAGCGAGCGCATGCCCACCTCGGTCGCCTTGTGCGTCGGCACGCGCAGGGTCATCTTGTCCTTCTCGAACGAGATGACGAACAGTTCCATCTTGATGCCCGCGATCTCCTGTTCCTCGATCGACATGATCTGGCCCACTCCGTGCGCGGGGTACACAACATAGTCATTCGGGCGAAATTCGGACTTCTTGGCTTTGGTCATAGAGCGACTTCCTCGACAGCTCGGCAGTACACAGACGACACGAGAGGCAATCGGAAACCTCGGTTCCCGGTCACCTCACGGTCGGTCTCATGGGAGCAATCGTCCGGCGGCAGCATGTCCCGGACGCCGTATGCACACGCCGTACCCATTTGTGGTAGAAATATAACACTTTCGGGGCGCACTTTCCAGCACACCCCGCGCAAGGGTTAATCTCGCGCCAAATCAGGCACTTACGGCGGATACCTGCCGCGCGTCGGCAAACCTCCGCGCGAATCGCTTCAGCCGCCCTCGCCCGGCGCCTCCGAGAAGTATTTCTCGACCTTCCCGGTCTCTCCGTCACGCTCCTCGGCCTCGGGGAGCGGGTCCTTTTTGGTCACGATCACGGGCCATTGCTCGGAGTACTTGCGGTTGAACTCGACCCACTTCTCCATGTCCGGCTCGGTGTCCGGGCGGATGGCATCCGCCGGGCACTCGGGCTCGCACACACCGCAGTCGATGCATTCGTCGGGGTGAATGACAAGCATGTTCTCGCCCTCGTAGAAGCAATCTACTGGGCATACCTCGACGCAGTCGGTGTATTTGCAGGCGACGCAATTGTCGGTGACGATATAGGTCATTTCCGTATCCCGGTGCCGTGTCGGGCGACAGCTAGACCAAGCGCGGGGGTCATTCAAGCGCCTCACCGCGGGTTTGATCGAGCTGCCGCCGTGCCTTCTTCGTGGGTCGCCCACCCGCGCTCGCCACCGGCCTGGAGGGGTCCGGCGCACGCGGTTCGGGCGGTGATAGATCGTCGTAGAGGCCGCGCGCCTCGGGCGCCGGCCCGCGCCGCTCGCCCAGTGCGACGATGCGGACGACGCGGACGTCGCGGGCCTGGGGAAAGGTGAGCACATCCCCCGCCCCCACCGCCACGGCGGGCTTCGCGATACGGGCGCCGTTGAGCCGAACGTGCCCGCCCGAGACGACCTTGGCCGCGAGGCTGCGGGTCTTGAAGAACCGCGCCTGCCACAACCACTTGTCGACGCGCAACTTGCCGCCCGGCGGCGCCGGGACGTCCTCGGCCCCGGTCACTTTACGACTTGTCCTTGAACCCCATGAGCGCCGCGGCGAAGGGGTTGTCCGGATCGATCCGGTCCTTCTTCTGCGGCTTGGATTCGGCCGAGCGCGCGCCCTGCTGGCCGTCGCGCGGCGGACGCTTGCCGCCCTTGGGCTTGCCCTTGCCGCCGCTTCCCTTCGGACCGCCACGCCCGCGCTCACCTCCGGCGTTGCCGCCGCGGCCCTGACGCTCGCCGCCCTGACCCCGGCCTTGCCGGTTGCCGCGGTTCCCGGCCCAGGTGAACGTGTAGTACACCTCGGTTTCCGGGCCGGCCACGTCCTCGTCAGGCGCAGTCCCGATCGGCGTCTCCTCGCCCGAGACCTTGTCCACGGGCTCTTCCGGGGGCTGGTCCACCAGTTCTTCGGCCACGGGGGCGAGGTCTGCATCGGGGATGTCGCCTGCCGCCTCGGCCGCCGGGCTTTCCGGGGCCGGGTTCGGCTGTTCGGTGATCGCACCGGCTTCCGTGTCCTGGGCCGCGTCGAAGACGGGGCCCTCGGGGGCGTCGGGCTCGATCGTCTCGGGCGATACGTCTGCGATGGAGTCCTCTTCGGCCGTGGTGCCTTCAGGCGGCACCTCCGCCTCGTGAGCGACGTCCTCGTCCGTGGGGACCGTCTGATCGACCGCCTTCACTTTCTCGCGTTCGCCTTTCTCGGCACGGTAGCCGAGACCCTGCATGAGGTCCGCGAACTGCTCGAGCGTGAGACCGGTGATCGACAGCATGTCGGCCCGCGCCTCGAAGCCGCCGCGGGTGTCCTCGCCGCGCAGCATGTCCGCGAGGCGCTCGAGCATGTCGATGCGGATCGCGCGCTGGCCGGCCCGGCGGTAGCCCATCACGGCGTATTGATCCTGCGGCATGCCCGGCGTTTCGGGGACCGTAACCAGCCCGGGCGGCGGCGCCTCGGGAAAGGTGTCGAGGCCGTTCGCCAGCGACCAGAGGACAAGGCGCAGCCGTGTCGGCGCGGGCTTGAGCAGCAGCGGCATGAAGATCGTGAACTGGCCGAACCGGATCCCGTGCTTGCGCAGGGCGCCGCGAGCATCCTGATCGAGCGCCTTCACCTCGTCTGCCACCTGGCCGCGCGGGATCACGCCCATCGCCTCGACCATGCGGAAACCGAAGCCCTTGGCGAGGCCGCTCAGCGCCTCGTCCTTCTGGATGTTCACCAGCGGCTCGAACAGCGCGGCGATCCGGCGGTCCATGAAGTGCTGAAGCCGCCGCTCGACTTTCTGGGCCACGTCCGCGCCGGCGTCATCGTCGACGAACGCCACGATCCGCGGCTTCAGCGGATCGTCGCCCTGAACGAGCTTGCCCACCGCCTGGTCGCCCCACATAAGGCCGCCCTGCTCGGTGAAGTCGATCTCGGTATCGGGCGCGTTGTAGAACCTGTCGGCCCGCAGGTGGAAATGCGGCGCGAGCGCCTGCAGCGAGGCAGTCTTGAGGGTCTTCGCCTCCTGCCCCTGCGCATCCTTGTCCTGACGGAACCGGAATCCTTCGAGGCGGCCGACGAATTCGCCTTCGACCGTCACCTCGCCCTTGTCGTTCACTTCGGCCAAGAGGGCCTCCTTCTGCTTCAACCGGCGGAGGAGCACGCTCGTCCGCCGGTCAACGAATCGCTGCGTCAGTCGCTCGTGGAGCGCATCGGACAGCCTGTCTTCTACCGCGCGTGTCGTATCGCGCCAATGCGTTTCGTCCCGGACCCAACCGGACCGCTGGGCCACATAGGTCCACGTCCGGATGAACGCCAGCCGTTTCGAGAGCGTGTCGATGTCCCCGTCTGTCCGGTCGATCCGTTTGACCTGCCGTGCGACGAAGTCGTCGGGGATCACGCCACGCTCGTGAAGGTGTCCGAATATAACCTGCAAGAGGCCAGCATGTTCCGCGTGAGAGATGCCGCGAAAGTCCGGCACGCGACAGACATCCCAGAGTAGGCGGACCGATTTCGGGTCCGACGCCCGGGCGATCACCTCGGCGTCGCGGGACAACTGCTTGAGCGCCATGAGATCGTCGGCTTCGCGCGCCTTGGCGAGCCGCTCATCGTCCGGCGATTTCTCCAGCGACCGGATCAGGTGCTCGACGCTGCCGAACGACAGGTCCGCGTTGCGCCAGTTGAGCTTCTTGATTGGCGTGAAGCGGTGATCGACGATCGCCTCGGCGACCTCCTCGTCCAGCGGATGGGCCTCGCCTGTGACGCCGAAGGTGCCATTCGACATGCCCCGCCCGGCGCGCCCGGCAATCTGCGCCAGTTCGTTCGGGGCCAGCAGGCGCATCCGGCGGCCGTCGAATTTCGACAGCGACGAGAACGCCACGTGATCGATGTCAAGGTTGAGCCCCATGCCGATGGCATCGGTGGCCACAAGAAAATCGACCTGTCCGGACTGGTAGAGTTCGACCTGCGCGTTCCGCGTCCGCGGGCTGAGCGCCCCCATGACCACAGCCGCACCGCCCTTTTGCCGGCGCAAGAGCTCGGCGGTGGCGTAGACGTTCTCGACCGAGAAGCCGACGATGGCGGTGCGCGGCTGAAGGCGGCTGATCTTCTTCGAGCCGGTATAGGCGAGCTGGCTCATGCGCTCGCGGCGGATGAACTCGCAGCCCGGGACAAGCGCCGCGATGGGGCCGCGCATGGTGTCGGCGCCCATGAAGAGCGTCTCGCGCAGGCCGCGCATCCGCAACAGGCGGTCGGTGAAGACATGGCCGCGCTCGGGATCGGCGCAGAGCTGGATCTCGTCGATGGCGACGAAATCGGTGCCCATGCCCTCGGGCATCGCTTCGACGGTGCAGACCCAGTAGGTCGCCCGCTTCGGCACGATCCGCTCCTCGCCAGTCACGAGCGCCACGACGGACGGCCCGCGGGCGGCGACGATCTTGTCATAGACCTCGCGCGCGAGCAGCCGCAGCGGCAGTCCGATCATTCCGGTCCGGTAGCCGAGCATCCGGTCGATGGCGTAATGGGTCTTGCCCGTGTTGGTCGGGCCGAGAACGGCCGCGACCCGTGCGCGGTCTGGCATGAAGCGCCCTTGTTGCCCTGTGGAGCGGTGTTAGAGCTGCCAGCCCTGCGCCTCGCGCGCAAGCCGGTCGAGCGCCTCGGTAAGCTCGTCGTTGTACGGGCGGATCGCGGCGGCCGCGGAATACGCGGCGTAGGCCTTGCGCGGCCGGTCGAGCTGGTCGTGGATCGCGCCGATCCCCTGCAGCGCGCCGTAATGGTCGGGGTTGAGCACCAGCGTGCGTTCCAGCGCGCGGGCAGCGGGGCCGAAGAGTTCTTCGGTGTAGTAGGCGGTGGCGAGCGCGAACCATCCCTCGGCGAAATCCGGCGCATGGTCGGTCAGCGCGGTCAGGTGCTCGATGGCGGCGTCGGTCTGTCCGACCTCGAGCGCGTCGCGCCCCCGCTTGAGCAGAAGATCCGCCGAGGCCGACCCGGACTGCGCCCATTCCAGCCGAAGCGCGCGTTCGGCGCGGTCGGCGGCGACCGGATCCTCGGCCTCGCGCAGGTCGGTCAGAAGGTCGGACGCCTCGTCCGACCCCACCTGCGCGGCCACTGTGCCGGGTAAGGAAATCAATACCACGGCAGCAAATGCCGCCACGCTACGTTTGATTTTCTCAGACTGCGTTCTCATTGTCCGAGTGAGTTTAGCGGCCCCTGCGGGAATTGCCAGCGGCCGTGCGATCAAATGGAGGACAGCGCGATGAGCGAAGTTGTGACCGAAGCGGTCAAGGTGATGAACGAGAAGGACACGTCCGGGTTCGACGGCACGGCGAAGTTCGACGTCGAGGACGAGGGCTGCTTCATGGTCGACAGCTCCGGTGCGCGCGAAGGCGACGAGGCCGCGGACGTGACGCTCAAGGCGGATGCCGACACCTTCAAGTCGATCCTCGACGGTGACCTCGACCCGACCTCGGCCTTCATGTCCGGCAAGCTCGCCATCGACGGCGACATGGGCAAGGCGATGCAGCTGGCGCAGGTCCTGTCCTGATGCACGAGGCCGCCCCGTTTCTCGACGCGCTCGCGGACGCCCCCGAGGGCAGCCGGGCCGTCTGGATCGATGCGGCCGACGGAGTGCGCCTGCGCATGGCGCACTTCCCTTCCGGCCAGACCGGAGACGCCGCCCGGGGCACGGTGCTGCTGTTCCCCGGACGCACCGAATACGTCGAGAAGTACGGCCGCACCGCGCGCGATTTCGCAGAGTTCGGTCTGGATACCGTATCCATCGACTGGCGCGGTCAGGGCCTCGCCGACCGGCTTCTGCCGGACGAGCGCACCGGCCACGTGGTCGAATTCCGCGACTACCAGCGCGACGTGGCGGCGTTGCTCGACGCCGCGCGGTCGATGGACCTGCCCGAGCCGTATTTCCTGCTGGCCCACTCGATGGGCGGATGTATCGGCCTGCGCTCGCTGATGGAGGGGCTGCCGGTCCACGCCGCCGCCTTCACCGGCCCGATGTGGGGAATCCGCATCGCGGCGTTCCTGCGGCCCGTCGCCTGGGCGCTGGGATGGTCGGGCTCGCGCATGGGGCTGGGCCACGTCTACGCACCGGGCACGCGCCCCGAGGCCTACGTGGTGGCCGAGGCGTTCGAAAAGAACATGCTGACCACCGACACGGACATGTTCGACTACATGCGCCGGCAAGTGGAGGCCGAGCCCAAGCTTCAGCTTGGCGGCCCGTCCCTGCACTGGCTGCACGAGGCGCTGGCCGAGTGCTTCGCGCTTGCGCGGCGCCCCTCGCCGGACCTGCCCTGCCTGACCTTCGTCGGCTCGAACGAGCGGATCGTGGACGTGGGACGCATCCGGTCGCGGATGCAGAACTGGCCGGGCGGGCGGCTCGAGATTGTCGAGGGCGGCGAGCACGAGGTGCTGATGGACCGTCCCGCGGTGCGCCGCCAGATCGCCGAGGCGATCGCCCGCCACTTCCTCGACGCGCCCGAGCGCGCAGCGGCCGCCGCCTCGGCCTGAGCCCGTTGGCGCCGGTCGGGCGCGCCCTAGCTTCAGCGCCATGACACAGCGCGTGCTTACCTTCACCGAACGCGGCATCTATTGCCCCGCGGGCGACTTCTACATCGACCCGTGGCGGCCGGTGGATCGCGCCCTCATCACGCACGGCCACGCCGACCATGCCCGCGAGGGACACGCGCGCTACCTCGCCACCGAGGCCGCAGCCCCGGTCATGCGCTACCGGCTGGGCGAGATCGACCTCGAGACAATCCGTTACGGCGAGACCCGGCGCATCGGTGACGCGACCGTGTCGTTCCACCCCGCGGGCCACATCCCCGGCTCGGCGCAGGTGCGCGTGGAGGTTGGCGGCGAGGTCTGGGTCGTCTCGGGCGACTACAAGACCGAAAAGGACGGGTTCTGCGAGGATTTCGAACCGGTTACGTGCCACTCCTTCATCACGGAATGCACTTTCGGACTGCCGGTCTTCACTTGGGAGAGCCAGGCCACCGTCGCCGAAGAGATCAACACATGGTGGGCGAAGAACGCCGCCGAGGGCCGCACCTCGATGTTGGGCGCCTACTCGCTGGGCAAGGCACAGCGCCTTCTGGCGCTGGTGGACCCGTCCATTGGCCCGGTCCTGACCCACGGCGCCGTCGAGGGCACCAACGGCGTCCTGCGGGCGCAAGGCTACAATCTGCCCGATACGACGCAGGTCCTGCCAGACACCGACGCCAAGAGCTACAAGGGGGCACTGGTGCTGGCGCCGCCTTCGGCCCTCGGCACGCCCTGGGCGCGGCGGTTCGGTCCGGTATCGGCGGCCTTCGCGAGCGGCTGGATGCGCCTGCGCGGTGTTCGGCGGCGGCGGGCCGGTGATCGGGGTTTCGTGCTGTCGGACCACGCGGACTGGGACGGGCTTATCGGGGCCATCCGCGAGACGGGAGCAGAAAACGTATACTGCACACACGGTTACACCGATATCTTCGCGCGCTGGCTCAAGTCCGAAGGCTGGAACGCCGAGGTCGTCCCGACCGAGTTCGGCGGCGAGGAAGACGAGGACAGGGCGGCGACGGAGGCGGCATGAAGGACTTTGCCCGGCTCTTCACCGCCGTCGATCAGACCACCCGCACCACCGCCAAGACCAAGGCGCTGGCGGAATTCTTCCGCGAGGCCTCCGACGACGACAAGCTCTGGACCATCGCGCTGTTCTCGGGACGGCGCCCCAAGCGCGCGGTCACCACGACACAGCTGCGCGAATGGGCCTCGGAACGGGCCGGCATCCCGCTCTGGCTGCTGGAAGAAAGCTACCCCATCGTCGGGGACCTGGCCGAGACGATCGCACTGGTCCTGCCCCCGGCCGCGCAGGAGACAGACCGACCGTTGTCGCACTGGATCAAGGACCTGGGCGGACTCGCTCAGGTAGACATCGACGTGCGGCGCGGCCGGATCCTCGCCGCGTGGGACCAGCTCGATGCCACCGAGCGGTTCCTTTTCAACAAGCTTATCACCGGGGGCTGGCGCATCGGCGTAAGCCAGAAGCTGATGACCCGCGCTCTGGCACAGGCCACCGGGCAGGATGAGGCGGCGCTCGCGCTCAAGCTCATGGGCGGCTGGACCCCGGACGACACCACCTATCACGACCTGATCGAGGCCGAGGACGCGCAGGCCGACCTGTCGCGGCCCTACCCGTTCTATCTCGCGTACCAGCTCGACGATCCGGCGGCCGACCTCGGGTCGCCCGACGACTGGCAGGCCGAGTGGAAATGGGACGGCATTCGTGGCCAGCTGGTGGTCCGGGGCGGCGCGCATCACCTCTGGTCGCGGGGCGAAGAGCTGATGACCGATCGCTTCCCCGAACTTGCCCGTGCCCGTGATTTCCTGCCCGACGGCACGGTGATCGACGGCGAGGTCATGGCCTGGGACGCAGAAGCCCGCCAGCCTCTGCCATTCAACACGCTGCAACAGCGGATCGGCCGCAAGACCGTGCCGAAAAAGCTGCTGCGCGAAGCCCCGGTCTCGATCCTTGCCTACGACTTGCTGGAGCAGGACGGCGCCGACCTGCGCGACGTCCCCATGCAGGACCGCCGCGCCCGGCTCGACGCTCTGATCGCGGGCCTGCCCGAGGACGCACCGGTGCTGCCCTCGCCGCTGGTCGCGTTCTCCGACTGGGACGACCTCGCCCGCCAGCGCGCCACCGCGCGCGACTTCCGCGCCGAAGGCGTGATGCTCAAGCGCAAGGACAGCCCCTACCTGTCGGGCCGCAAGAAGGGCGACTGGTGGAAATGGAAACTCGATCCGCTGACCATCGACGCGGTGATGATTTACGCCCAGCAGGGCTCGGGGAGGCGCGCGAACCTCTTCACCGACTTCACCTTCGCGGTCTGGGACGGCGACGCGCTCGTGCCCTTCACCAAGGCCTATTCCGGGCTGACGGACGCGGAGTTCGACAAGATCACCCGGTGGGTGCGCCGCAACACGGTGGAGCGTTACGGCCCGGTTCGCCAAGTCACCCCGCACCACGTGTTCGAGATCGCCTTCGAGGGCATACAGGCCTCGCCACGTCACAAGTCCGGCGTCGCCTTGCGCTTTCCCCGCATGAGCCGGTGGCGCCATGACAAGCCCAAGGACGAGGCCAACACGCTGGCGGACCTCAAGGACATGCTGGCGGCCTACGGGTAGGCGGCGCGACAAGAGCCGGCAGAGCCGCCGTGTCGCCGCCCCCGCCAAATCATGTTCCGGAATATTTTTGCCAAGAAGAAGCCGGCGGGCGCTTGCTGACGTCGCGTTCCAAGCCCTACCTGTGAGGAAAGAGCCAAGGAGTTTCGCATGACCGTCCGTCCGCTTTTCGATGCCAACGCCACTGCCGGAGGCCGCGACCTGGGCGACCTGCCCGAATGGGACCTCACCGACCTCTACCCGGCGCCCGATGCGCCCGAGCTGAAGCGTGATCTCGACTGGCTGGAGGACGCCTGCAAGCGCTTTGCCGAGGACTACGAGGGCAAGATCGCGAATCTGGACGCCGACGCGTTCCTCGAGATGGTCCACCGCCACGAACGGATCGAGGCCGTCGCGGGCCGGATCATGTCCTACGCGGGCCTGCGCTACTACCAGAACACCACCGACCCGGCGCGCACCAAGATGCTGTCGGACATGCAGGAGAAGATCACCGCCTACACCACTCCGCTGGTGTTCTTCTCGCTCGAGCTGAACCGGGTGCCGGACGACATCTACGCCGCGCTTTTCAAAGAGAACGACGAGCTGGCGCGCTACAAGCCGGCCTTCGACCGCGTGCGAGCGATGAAACCCTACCAGCTGTCCGACGAGATGGAGAAGTTCCTCCACGACATGGGCGTCGTCGGCGACGCCTGGGAACGGCTTTTCGACGAGACCATCGCGGGGCTCGAGTTCGAGGTCGATGGCGAGGTCATGGGCATCGAAGCGACGCTGAACCTGCTGTCAGAACAGGACCGTGCCAAGCGCGAGGCGGCGGCGCGCGCGCTGGGGTCGGTCTTTACCAACAACATCCGGACCTTCTCGCGCGTGCACAACACGCAGACCAAGGAGAAGGAGGTCATGGACCGCTGGCGCGGGATGCCGACGCCGCAGACCGGGCGGCACCTCGCCAACGACGTGGAACCCGAAGTCGTCGAGGCGCTGCGCGACGCGGTGGTCGAGGCTTACCCGCGGCTGTCGCACCGCTACTACGCGCTCAAGGCCAAGTGGATGGGGCTGGACCGGATGGAGGTCTGGGACCGCAACGCGCCGCTGCCGATGTCCTCTGACCGCACCGTGGACTGGGACGAGGCGCGCGAGACGGTAATGAACGCCTATTCCGAGTTCGATCCGAAGATGGCCGAGATCGCACAGCCGTTCTTCGACAAGGGGTGGATCGACGCGGCGGTGAAGCCGGGCAAGGCGCCGGGCGCCTTCGCGCATCCGACGGTGACGGACGCCCACCCGTACGTGATGCTGAACTACCTCGGAAAGCCGCGTGACGTGATGACGCTCGCGCACGAGCTTGGCCACGGCGTCCACCAGGTGCTGGCCGCCGGACAGGGCGAGATGCTGGCCTCGACGCCGCTGACTCTGGCCGAGACCGCGTCGGTCTTCGGCGAGATGCTGACCTTCCAGCGGATGCTGGCGAACGCCAAGGACGATGCCGAGAAGAAGGTCCTTCTGGCCGGCAAGGTCGAGGACATGATCAACACCGTGGTGCGCCAGATCGCGTTCTACGATTTCGAGTGCAAGCTGCACGAGGCGCGCAAGGGCGGCGAATTGACCCCGGACGACATCAACGCGCTGTGGATGTCGGTGCAGGCCGAAAGCCTCGGGCCCGTCTTCGACTTCATGGAAGGCTACGAGACCTTCTGGGCCTACATCCCGCACTTCGTCCACACGCCGTTCTACGTCTACGCCTACGCCTTCGGCGACGGACTGGTGAACGCGCTCTATGCCGAGTACCGCGAGCGGCCCGAGGGCTTCCAGGAGAAGTATTTCGAGATGCTGCGCGCCGGCGGGTCGAAGCACCACAAGGACCTTCTGGCTCCCTTCGGCCTCGACGCGACCGACCCGACCTTCTGGCACAAGGGCCTGTCGATGATCGAGGGCTTCATCGACGAACTGGAGGCGATGGAGGACTGAGCGCGCCGCCCGGCCTCCGGGCCGGGCGCGTCACCTCCCGGTACGAGAATGACGATCGAACTTTGCCCGCTGCCCCCCGGGCGGCCCGATCTGCTGGCCGCGATCACTTTGCCGCCGGAGCAGCATGAACTTGCCTCACCCCCGGCCTTGTCGATGGCGCAGGCGGATGGCCCGCGCGACGGCCACCTCATTGTCGAGGGCGATACTCCCGTCGGCTTCTTCGCCATCGACCGGGACTACGCCCGGGCGCACGACTTCGCCGATCACGGCAGCGTCGGGCTTCGGATGTTCTGTATCGACGGCCGCCACCAGGGACGCGGGATCGCCAAAGACGCCTGTCGGGCGCTGCACCCGTATCTCGCGCGCCAATATCCCGAGGCAACAGCCGTCTACCTGACGGTCAATCACCGCAATCCCGGGGCCCGTGCGGCCTATCTGGGCGGAGGTTTCATCGACACCGGCGAAGACTACCTCGGCGGCGCGGCCGGCCCGCAGCACGTCATGCGGCTCGCACTTCAGGACGCCCCTGCCCCGGCCTGACCGCGGCTCACTTCAGCTGGCTGTCCTTCGACCCGCGCCGGTTGATGCCGCCGCGCTGCACGGCACGCCCGTCACGTTCCTGCTGGCAATCGATGCAGAGCTTCACCCCCGGGATGGCGGCACGCCTCTTCTCGGGGATCGGCTCTTCGCATTCCGCGCAATGGGTCCGGCTTTCGCCCGTGGGCTGGCGGCGGGCTTTCATCCGCTCCAGCTCGTCGCTGATCGAGGCCTCGATCTGTTCGCTCACCGCACCGTCGCGGCTCCATCCTCCGGCCATGGGCATCTCTCCTTCCGAGATGAAACAGGATAGTCCCGGCCCGCGTGGATGCAACGCCCGGGCGCGCTAGGTTCCGCGCCAGACGACCGGAGACCCGACCATGCTACGCCTCACCCTTGCCCTGTGCCTCGCCCTGCTGACCGCCCTGCCCGCCACGGCGCGCGAGCGGTTCACCTTCTCCTCCATCGACGGCGGAACCATCGACAGCGCCGATTGGCAGGGGCACCCGGTGCTTGTGGTGAACACCGCGTCGCGCTGCGCTTTCACCCGGCAATACGATGCGCTGCAGGACCTTTACAACCGGTACCGCGATCAAGGGCTCGTAGTGCTCGCGGTGCCGTCGAACGACTTCCGGCAGGAGCTGGACAGCGACGCGGCGGTCAAGGATTTCTGCGCGGTGAACTTCGACCTCGACTTGCCGATGACGACGATCACGCACGTAACCGGCCCCGAGGCACACCCGTTCTACCGCTGGCTGGACGAGACCGCGGACTTCGCGCCGTCGTGGAACTTCAACAAGGTGCTGCTCGCCCCCGACGGCGCGGTGATCGCGACTTGGGGGTCGGCGGCGCGGCCGCTGTCCTCGTCCATCGTCGACGCGATCGAGGCTCAGCTCGGCGGCACCGGCTGAGCCTCACCTCTTGCAGCCGCGTCAGAGCCGGGCGCGGGTCAGCATCGCGTAGATCGCATCCTTCAGCTTCGCGCGTTCCTTGCGCTTGAGCACCTCTTCCATGTCCTCGAGCGGCTGGACGTTGATCTCCGACAGGTGGATGTCGTCGTTGATCTGGTCATACTCCTCGGCCAGCCGCGCGAAATGCGCGTCCGAGCGGCGCAGCGCGGCGATGTCGGCGGAGTGGTCGGGAAAGTCCTCGGCAAGGCGGTGGGGCGTGTGGGTCATGGCGGCATCCTCTGCGGTACACTCACCGCCGAGAATGCGTCGCCCCAGACCGCCCCGCCTTGATCGGGATCAAACTCAGCGCTGCGCCGTCTCCCATTCCGGGTGGACCCAGGGGCGGGCGTTCTCGGGCGGCAATTGCCGGTCGAGGATGTGGTCCGCGATCTTCTCGCCGACCATGATCGACGGCCCGTTGAGGTTGCCGTTGGTGATCCGCGGAAAGATGGACGAATCCGCCACCCGAAGCCCGTCGACGCCGATCACCCGGCCTTCGGGATCGACCACCGCGCCGGGATCGTCGCGGCGCCCCATCCGCGCGGTGCCGCAGGGGTGGTAGGCGCTTTCCACGTGCTCGGCGATGAAGGCGTCGAGCGCATCGTCCGACTGCACGTCCGCGCCGGGCTGAATCTCGTGACCGGCATAAGGCGCGAAGGCCTCCTGCTCGAAGATCTCGCGGGTGAGGCGGATGCAGGTGCGGAAGTCCTCCCAGTCCTGCGGATCGCTCATGTAGTTGAACCGGATCTTCGGCGCGGCTTCCGGATCGCGCCCGCCCAGCCGCACAGTCCCGCGCGAGGCCGAGCGCATCGGACCGACATGGGCCTGGAACCCGTGGCCTTCCGCAGCCGCCTGCCCGTCGTAGCGCACCGCGATGGGCAGGAAGTGATACTGGATGTCCGGGTAGGCCACGCCCGCACGGCTGCGGATGAAGGCCGCGCTCTCGAACTGGTTCGACGCGCCCGGCCCGCTGCGCGTGAAGAGCCAGCGCGCGCCCACATAGGCCTTGCCCAGAAGGTTCCAGTACTTGAACAGGCTCACCGGCTGCGTCGCCGCCATCTGCAGGTAGAGCTCGAGGTGGTCCTGCAGGTTCGCGCCCACGCCCGCGCGGTCGGCCACCACGTCGATGCCGTGCTCGGCCAGATGCGCCGCCGGACCGATCCCCGACAGCATCAGCAGCTTCGGCGTGTTGAAGGCCGAGGCCGACAGGATCACCTCGGCCCGCGCGCGCACGGTCTCCTTGGTGTCGCCTCGCTCCAGTTCGACGCCCGTGGCGCGGCCGTTCTCGATCACCACGCGGGTGACGAGGCCGCGCACCAACTGCACCCCCATCTTCTTGGCCGGACGCAGGTAGGCCTTGGCCGCCGACCAGCGGTTGCCGCGGTGGATGGTGGCCTCCATGGCGCCGAAGCCTTCCTGCTTCTCGCCGTTGTAGTCCTCGGTCGTCTCGTAGCCCGCCTGCCGGCCGGCCTCGACGAAGGCACGGGTCAGGGGGTTGTCCCGGGGGCCGCGGCTGACATGCAGCGGACCGTCGGTGCCGCGCCAGCCATCCTGGCCGCCGTGGCTCGTCTCCATACGCTTGAAATAGGGCAGCACGTCGGCATAGCCCCAGCCGTCCGCGCCCTGGTCGCGCCAGTGATCGTAGTCCATGGCGTGGCCGCGGACGTAGACCATGCCGTTGATCGAGGACGAACCGCCGATCACCTTGCCACGCGGCGCCGCCAGCCGGCGCCCGCCGAGGTGCGGCTCAGGCTCGGTCTCGTAACCCCAGTCGTACATCGACATGTTCATGGGGTAACTCAGCGCGCCCGGCATGTTGATGAGCGGGCCGCCGTCCCAGCCGCCGTGCTCGACCACGATGACGGAATGTCCGGCCTCGGCCAGCCGGTAGGCCACGGCCGACCCTGCGCTTCCGGCACCTACGATGACGTAATCTGCATCCATCTCTCTTACCTCCGGTGAGTCGGTCGAGGGTCAGGGAGGGCCGTCAGGCCACCGCGCGAAAGCGCGGCGCCGCAGGCGTCCTTGAGGCTCGACCGACCCGCCTCGATCATCGAAAGGACGCCTCGGGGGGCAGACGTGCCCATCGGGGCGCCTCTCGGCAAATCCACGACCCCGACCGGATGCGCGCCGCACGCCGGTCCGGGAGAAAGCCCCGCTTCGGAGAGCGGGGTGGGCGGGCGGGCGCTCTCCGAAGCGGGGCGCGCCCGCCCGCCCGGCTCAGAACGGCGCCTCGACTGCGCCCATGCGGACGTAGACGGACTTCACCTGGCTGTAGTGCTCGATCGCCGCCTTGGCGTTCTCGCGGCCCACGCCCGACATTTTCACGCCGCCGAACGGCATCTCCACCGGAGCGTCGTTGTAGGAGTTGATGAAGCACGTCCCGGCCTCGAGCCGCCCGATCACCCGGTGCGCGCGCGAGATGTCACGCGTGAACACGCCGGCCGCCAGCCCGAAGGTCGTGGCGTTGGCCCGCTCGACCACCTCGTCCTCGTCGTCGAATTCCAGCACCGATAGGACCGGGCCGAAGATCTCTTCCTTCGCCATGGTCATGTCGTCGGTCACGCCGTCGAACAGTGCCGGCGTCATCCAGTAGCCGGGCCGGTCGATCCGCTCGCCGCCGGTCACGCAATGTGCGCCCTCGTCCTGCGCGGTCTTGAGGTAGCCCTCGACGATCTCCATCTGCCGCGCCGACACCAGCGGGCCGAAATTGGTGGCCTCGTCCAGGGGGTCGCCGATCACCGCGCCCTTCATCCGTTCGGCCATGCGCTGCACGAACCGCTCGCGCAGCCCCTTCTGGACGAAGACGCGGGTGCCGTTGGTGCAGATCTGCCCCGAGGAATAGAAGTTCGCCATGATCGCGCCGCCCACGGCGTCCTCGAGGCTGGCATCGTCGAACACGATCAGGGGCGACTTGCCGCCAAGCTCCATGGTGACGTGCTTGAGACTGTCGGCGGCCGCCGAGTAGACCTTGCGGCCCGTCGGAACCGAGCCCGTGAGCGACACCTTCGCCACGCGCGGATCGGTGGTCAGCGCCGCGCCCACGGGTCCGGCACCCTGCACCACGTTGAAGAGGCCCGCGGGCAGCCCCGCCTCGACGAGGATCTCGGCCACCTTCAGCGTGCAGAGCGGCGTGGTCTCGGAGGGCTTGAACACCATCGCGTTGCCGCAGGCCAGCGCCGGGCCCGCCTTCCAGCAGGCGATCTGGGTGGGGTAGTTCCACGCGCCGATCCCGACGCAGACGCCCAGCGGCTCACGCACGGTATAGGCCCAGTCCTCGCCCAGCGGGATGTGCTCGCCGGTCAGGCCGGCAGCGATGCCGCCGAAATATTCCAGCGCGTCGGCACCGCTGGTGGCGTCGGCGACCAGCGTCTCCTGCAAGGGCTTGCCGGTGTCGCGGGTCTCGAGCTCGGACATCTCGCGATTGCGTTCGCGCAGGATCTGCGCCGCGCGGGTCAGAACCCGCCCGCGCTCGCGCGGCGAGGTCGCGGCCCATTCGGCCTGCGCCCGGCGCGCGCTGTCCAGCGCCTGTTCGATCACCGCGTCGGTCGCGGCACGGACGGTCGCGATCACCTCGCCGGTGGCGGGATAGATCACCTCGATCGGCGTGCCGGCCGTGTCCTCGACATAGGCGCCGTCGATGAAGTGGCTGGCCTTGGGTTGCGTGTCGTAGCTCATCTCTGCCTCATTCGCCGCGCGGGAAGCGCTGGCTTTCCTCGACGATGTTCAGGTCCATGTGGTTGCGCATGTACCGCTCGGACGCTTTCTGAAGCGGCTGGAAGTCCCACGGGTAATAGCCGCCCTGGCGCAGCGCCTCGTAGACCACCCACCGGCGGGCCTGGCTCTCGCGCACGGCCTCGTCGAAGGCCTCGAGATCCCAGCGCAGCGCCGCCATCTCGCGGAACCGCTCGATCGTGTCGGCGCAGTCCTTGTCCTCGGCGAGGTTGGTCAGCTCGTGGGGGTCCGCCTCGAGATCGAACAGCTGCTCGGGGTCGAGCGCGCAGTTGGTGTATTTCCACTTGCCGGCGCGGAGCGAGACCAGCGGCGAATAGGACGCCTCGGCGGCGTATTCCATCGCCACGGGCGAGGTGCGCGTCCCGCCCTGCCCCAGCTTCTTCAGGCTCTCGCCCTCGGTCCACGGCATCACCTCGGCCATGGAGACCCCGGCAAGGTCGCACAGCGTCGGGCACACGTCGATGGTCGAGACCGGATCGGTCACGAGCCCCGGCTCCATGTCCGGCGCGGACACCATCAGCGGGACCCGCGCCGAGCCCTCGTGGAAGGACATCTTGAACCACAGGCCGCGCTCTCCGAGCATGTCGCCGTGGTCCGAGACGAAAACGATGATCGCCTCCTGCCGCGTGCGCTCCAGCACGTCGAGGATCTCGCCGATCTTGTCGTCGAGATAGGAGATGTTGGCGAAGTAGGCCCGGCGCGATTTCGCGATGTCGGTTTCCGTGATCTCGAAGCTGCGCCAGTCGTTGGCGTCGAAGATGCGCTGAGAGTGCGGGTCGTGATCCTCGTACTCGAAGGCCGGCACCTCGGGCTGGAGGTGCTCGCAATCCTCGTAGAGGTCCCAGTACTTGCGCCGCGCCACGTAGGGGTCGTGCGGGTGCGTGAAGCTGACCGTCAGCATCCACGGCCGCGCATCATGGCCCCGCGACAGGTCGTAGAGCTTCTGCTGCGCGAAGTAGGCCACGTCGTCGTCGTATTCCATCTGGTTGGAGGTCTCCGCGACCCCTGCCCCCGTCACCGAGCCCAGGTTGTGATACCACCAGTCGATGCGCTCGCCCGGCTTGCGGTAGTCCGGCGTCCAGCCGAAATCGGCCGGGTAGATGTCGGTCGTCAGACGCTCCTCGAAGCCGTGCAGCTGGTCCGGGCCGACGAAGTGCATCTTGCCCGACAGACATGTCTGGTAGCCCGCGCGCCGCAGGTGGTGGGCGTAGGTCGGGATGTCCGACGAGAATTCAGCGGCATTGTCGTAGACGCGCGTCACGCTCGGCAGCTGGCCCGACATGAACGACGCCCGGCCCGGCGCGCAGAGCGGCGAGGCGGTGTAGGCGTTGCGGAAGCGCGTCGACTTCTCGGCCAGCCGCTTGAGGTTCGGCGCGTGCAGGAAATCGGCGGGGCCGTCGGGGAACAGGGTTCCGTTCAACTGGTCCACCATCAGGACGAGGATGTTGGGCCGGGTCATGCGCGCGCCTCCTGTCATTGCCGGTTAGCCTACGAGGGGAAACCTAGTCATGACTGATTGACTCGTCAATCAATTTTGGATCGCGAACCCACCCGCCCTCCTTGAAGGTTCGGGAACGGCACGAAAAAACCCGGCGGGTCGCGGGGACCGGCCGGGCCGTCAGACTGGCGATGTCATGGATGGGATCAGGCCTCGATCATGCCCAGGACGTTGTTCTGCGGAAGGCGTGCCACCTCGTAGCCCGTGTCGGTCTTGCGCAGGTTGTAGCCGTAGCCTTTCATCCGGAAACGCCACTCGGCGTCTGATACGACCTTGGCGCGCTCGTGCAGGATGAAGGCGCGGACGTCGTGGAAATTCTCGGTCAATGCATTGTTCGCAAACATGGGACACTCCGTAAGGTGATGACTTAGTTCTTATGTCATCGACCTTTGCGCCGGATTGCGGCGAAACCTTGCACGCCGCGGGGTCATTTCCGGCACGGAAACGGTCGCGCTTGCGTCAGTGCTTTGTTGCGTGGATCGGCGGAGTGATGGCCCGGCGCTTGGCGCGCGCCTCGCGCCAGGTGATGAACGTGACCGCCGCGATGATGATGCCGCCGCCCGCGACGACGAAGGGATCGGGCGGTTCGGCGAAGAACACCGCGCCCACGATCACGGACCAAACGAGCTGCAGGAAGGTCACCGGCTGGGTCACGGTGACCGGCGCGGCGGCGAAGGCGCGGGTCATCGCGTAGTGCCCCGCCGTCGCCGCGCAGGCCACGCCCATGAGGATGCCAAGTTCGGGCAGCGTCGGCGTCACCCAGTTCGCGAAGGCGAAGGGCGCGAGGCCGATGGTCACGGTGATCGACATCATCGCCACGACGATGGCGGCCGAGACCTGGGACGAGAGCACCTTCATCGTCAGATACGACCCGGCGAAGACGAGGGCGGTAACCATCATTGCGAAATGCCCGGGGTCGAGCTCGCGGAAGCCCGGGCGCAGGATCACCACCGCCCCGATCAGCGCCGCGATGATGGCCATGACCCGCCGCGCCGCCATGCGCTCGCCCAGGAACACCACGGCGAGGATCGAGACGTAGACCGGGTTGAGGTAGTTCATGGCCGTGACCTCGGCGATCGGGATCCGCGTCATGGCATAGAACCAGCAAATCACGCCGATGGTGTGGAACGCCCCGCGGAGCGAGAACAGCGTCCACTGCCGGCCCGTCAGCCGCATGTCGGTGAGCTGGCGCCAGGCCGGGATCAGGAACACCAGCCCCAGCAGGTAGCGCAGGAAAGCGGCTTCGGCGGCGGGGATGCGGCCGCCCAGCGTCTTGACCAGCGCGGTGACCGTGACGAAGCAGAAGCCGGTGAAAATCATCCACGCGATGCCCGCCACCGGCCGTGAGGGCGGCGTGTCGGAGGCGGCTGCGGGCGCGGTGACGATCTCGGCCTGTGTCATGCGCGCATCAAGCGTTGCCGACCGGGGACATGCAACCCCGCCACCGCGGCACGGCGCCGTTGCGCGATTGGCCGGTGCGCGACGCGTGGCGCGGAAGACACCGGGCTGCGGTGGCACCGCGCAGCCGCCGCATGGCGACCGTGCGCGGAGCGCGCCCCTGCATCGCTTGCCCATCCATGTGCCCGCACGGTCTCAGGCCCCCGCCAGCAGCGCTGCCGCCAGCACCCACATCACGACACCGATCAGGGCATCCAGCACCTGCCATGCCCTCGGTCGGGCAAAGACCGGCGCCAGCGCCCGCGCACCGTAGCCGAGAGCGAAGAAGAACACGATGGATGCGGTCACGGCGCCGAGGCCGAAGCCAAGCCGGTCATCGTATTGCGACGACACCGCGCCCAGAAGCACCACCGTGTCGAGGTAGACGTGCGGGTTGAGCCAGGTCAGCGCGAGACAGGTCAGAAGCGCCGCCATGCGCGACTGCGCGGCGTCCCCGGCTTCCATCGCAGAGCCCCCGCGCCACGCAGACAGGACCGCTCGCGCGCCGTACCACAGCAGGAACGCCGCGCCGCCCAGGCGCATGGCGGGCGCGAACCACGGCCATGCCTCCCCGAGTGCGCCCATGCCCGAGACGCCCGCGGCGATCAGCACCGCGTCCGAGACGGCGCAGGTCAACACGACCGGCAACACGTGACGCCGCATCAGTCCCTGCCGCAACACGAAGGCGTTCTGCGCCCCGATCGCGAGGATCAGCGACAGGCCCAGCGTGAAGCCCGCGATCTCTGCCTGCATGACGCGCCCCTCCGATCCGCCGGGGCGCAGGCCTAGCCGCCCGCGCGGGCGCCGTCCAGACGCGCGCCCCGGCGGCGCTTGCCCTCAACCCGGCCCCTGCCCTATAGAGACGGTCGATTTCAGGCACTCCGATCCGACGAGGCATCATCATGGCCGGCCATTCCAAATGGGCGAACATCCAGCACCGCAAGGGGCGGCAGGACGCCGCGCGCTCCAAGCTCTTCTCGAAGTTCTCGAAAGAGATCACGGTCGCCGCGAAGATGGGCGACCCGGACCCCGACAAGAACCCGCGGCTCCGGCTCGCGATCAAGGAAGCCAAGGGCCAGTCCATGCCCAAGGACAACATCGACCGGGCCATCAAGAAGGCCACCGGCGGTGACGGCGAAGCCTACGAGGAAATCCGCTACGAGGGCTACGGCCCGAACGGGGTGGCAGTGATCGTCGAGGCGATGACCGACAACCGAAACCGCACCGCGTCCAACATCCGCTCCACCTTCTCGAAGAACGGTGGAAACATGGGGGAGACCGGGTCGGTCGGCTTCATGTTCGAGCGCAAGGGCGAGATCATCTATCCCGCTTCCGTCGGTGACAGCGAGGCGGTCCTCGAGGCCGCGATCGAAGCCGGCGCCGAGGACGTGGAAAGCTCCGAGGACGGACACGTGATCTGGTGCGCCGATACCGACCTCAACGATGTCTCCACCGCGCTGGAGGAGCAGCTGGGCGAGAGCGAGTCGACCAAGCTGGTCTGGAAACCTCAGAACACCACCGAGCTGGACCTCGACGGGATGCAGTCGCTGATGAAGTTGATCGACGCGCTCGAGGACGACGACGACGTTCAGCGCGTAACGACGAACTTCGAAGCCTCCGACGAGGTAATGGCTCAGCTCTGAGCCCGGCCGTCCCGGTTCACGGAATACAAACGGCGCGCCCCGGACGGGACGGGCCGTTTTTTCGTTGCGGGTCTGGCTTGCGCGCGCGTCAGCCCTCGCGCTCAAACACCACTTCCACCGATGTGCCGCCGTTCGCACCGGGCTCCACCGTGATCTCAGCCTCCATCGAGCGGGCCAGTGCCGAGACGATGCTGCCACCGACACCGGGATCGGCCGGCGCACCGGTGGTGTCGAGCGTGCCGTCCGAGCGTGCGGCCTTCGCCCGCTGCGCATCGAGGCTGTCGGCGCTCCACGGCCAGTTGCTTCCGACCGGCAAGCCTACGCCGTCGTCCTCGACCTTGAGACGTACCCGATCGCCGTCGCCGGACGCCATCGTCCAGACCACCTCGATGGTGCCGGTGTCGCGGGCAGAGAAGGCGTGCTCCAGCGCGTTCGTCACGAGTTCGGACAGTAGCAGGCCGCACCGCGCCGCCTGGTCCACGCTCAGCTCGATCGGATCGCAGCGCACGTCGACCTTCACGCCGTCGCGTCCCTCGATCCCCGACAGGACCGACGCGATCCGTCCAAGATAGGCGCCGGCATCGATCTTGCGGTCCCGCGCACCGTCGAGATTGAGCTTGAACAGTTCCTCGTAGAGCAGCGCGAGCGCCTCGATCCGCCGCGACAGGGCGGTGAAGCTGTCGGCGGTCACGTCTCGGCGCGCCTGCATCCGGATCATCGACACGACCATGGCGAGGTGGTTTTTCACCCGGTGCTGAAGCTCGCGCAGCATCTCGGTCGCGCTGTCGCGCAGCTTGTTCGCCTCGCTCCGCGCGGCGGCCGCGCGCTCGGCGTCGAGTTCGCGCTGAAGGCCGAAGAACGCGACCACGTCACCCTCGTCGTCCCGGACGGGCGAGATCAGGAGATGGTTGAGGAACGGCGAGCCGTCCGCCTTGTGATTGGTGATCGTCAGCTCGAATTGCGTCTGCGATTGCAGGCCCTCGCGCAATGCCTGCACGTCTTCGGGGCGGGTGTCCGGCCCCTGAAGGAAGCGGCAATTCCGCCCGAGCGCGAAATCGCGACTGTATTGCGTGGTGCGGAAAAAGGCTTCGTTCACGTAGGTGATCGGATTATCGTCGAGCCGCGGATCGGTCAGCACGATCGAAAGCGGAGACTGCCCGATCGCACTTCCGATCAGCGACGACGCACTGTTCTCTGACATCCCCGTCATTCACATTCCCTCATCGAACGGCGCGTACCGCAGTCCGGCGTTCCTCATCTGTCATCGTCTGGATATGATTTGACGCCAATTGGCGTAGATGTATTCCAAATGCTTGAAAACGCAATCTGACGTGCGCGATCTTCTTGGATATGCACTGAAATTTGCGTGAACGGCCGGAGACGAGTGCGCCTCCGGCCGTTTTGTTGTCACATCGCGGGACAGGCTCAGTTGGCCTGCGTGTCCTCGCCCTGTTCGGCCTCGATCTGGCGCCAGCGGGCGACGTTCTCATTGTGCTCGTCGAGGGTCTCGGCGAAGGCATGTCCGCCAGTGCCGTCCGCGACGAAGAACACGTACTGCGTCTCGGCCGGGTTCAGCGCCGCCTCGATCGCTGCGCGACCCGGGTTGGCAATGGGCGTCGGCGGCAGGCCCTCGATCACGTAGGTGTTGTAGGGCGTCGCCTGGCGCAGCTCGGACTGGCGGATTCCGCGGCCCAGCACGCCCTGCCCTTCGGTGATGCCGTAGATCACCGTGGGGTCGGTTTGCAGCCGCATCCCCCGGCGCAGACGGTTCACGAAGACAGAGGCCACCTGCGGCCGTTCCTCGGCGACGCCGGTCTCCTTCTCGACGATGGACGCCAGCACCAGCGCCTCCTCGGGCCCGGTCAGCGGAAGGTCGGGCGCCCGGTTGGCCCACGCCTCGGACAGGATGACCTCCTGCGCGCGCTGCATCCGGTCGATCAGGTCGGCGCGGCTGTCGCCGGGCGCCACCTCGTAGCTGTTGGGGGCAAGCGAGCCCTCCTCGGGGACCTCGACCTCGCCTTCCAGGACGTCGACGCTGCGCAGCTCCTCGACCACCTGCCACGAGGTCACCCCCTCGGCCAGAGCCACCCGGTAGCGGGTATCGGAGGCCTCGCGCACGCGGGTGTATTCCTCGGGCACCTCGTCCGCGGCCGGGTCGAACTCGGCCATGTCCTCGAACCGGCCCGTGGTCGGGTCGAGCTCACGCACCTCGACCTCGGCGGAGTTGACACCGATCCGGTAGATCACCTCGGTCCCGCAAGTGGAGGCGCCGCCGCGGGTCACGATGTCCACGATCTCGGCCATCGACGCGTTCTCGGGCACCAGGTAGGAGCCGGCCTTGAGAGACTGGGTCTTGTCGGAATAGTCCGCGCCGAGCCGCAGGAGCGTCGCGGAGGTGACCGCCCCCTGCTCCGCGAGGTCCTCGCTCACCCGGCTCATGTTCGAGCCGCGCGGCACTTCAAGGCAGATCGCCTCGGACAGCGGGCCGGCGGTCTCGTATTCCCGCTGGGCCCAGATGATCCCGCCACCCACGAGGAAGACGAGGATCACGAAGAAGGTCAGCGCGTTGGAGGCGATGTGGCGCCACATGGGATCAGGTCACCTGTCCAAAGATGACGCTCGCGTTGGTGCCGCCGAAGCCGAACGAGTTCGACAGAGCGTAGCGCACCTCGCGCTCGCGCTTCTCGTTGGGTGCGAGGTCGATACGCGCCTCGACCGGATCATCGAGATTTATGGTCGGCGGCACAACCTGGTCACGGATCGCGAGGATCGAGAAGATCGCCTCGATCGCGCCGGCGGCGCCGAGAAGGTGCCCGGTGGCCGATTTGGTCGAGGACATGGTGACCTTGTCCACCGCGTCGCCGAGCATCCGCTCGACCGCGCCAAGCTCGATCACGTCGGCCATGGTCGAGGTGCCGTGCGCGTTGATGTAGTCCAGATCGCCGGGCTCGATCCCCGCGCGCTTGAGCGCCGCGCGCATGGAGCGTTCGGCGCCGTCGCCGTCTTCGCTGGGCGCGGTGATGTGATAGGCATCCCCCGACAGGCCGTAGCCGCAGACTTCGGCGTAGATCGTCGCGCCGCGGGCCTTCGCGCGCTCGTATTCCTCGAGCACCACGATGCCCGCGCCCTCTCCCATGACGAAACCGTCGCGGTCCTTGTCGTAGGGGCGGCTCGCGGCCTCGGGCGTGTCGCCGCGCTTGGTCGAGAGCGCCTTGCACGCGTTGAAGCCGGCGATCCCGATCTCCGAGATCGCGCCCTCGGCGCCGCCCGCGACCATCACGTCCGCATCGTCGTCGCGGATCATCCGCGCAGCGTCGCCGATGGCGTGGGCGCCGGTCGAACAGGCGGTCACGACCGAGTGGTTCGGACCCTTGAAACCGTAGCGGATCGAGACCTGGCCCGAGATCAGGTTGATGAGCGCGCCCGGGATGAAGAACGGCGACACCCGACGCGGGCCTTTGTCGCGGATCAGCAGCGCGGTGTCGGCGATCGAGTTCAGGCCACCGATGCCGGAGCCGATCATCACGCCGGTGCGCAGCTTGTCCTCCTCGGGGGCCTCATGGATGCCGGCCTGCCGCACCGCCTGTTCGGCGGCAGCGATGCCGTAAAGGATGAAGTCGTCGACCTTGCGGCGCTCTTTCGGGGCCATCCAGTCGTCGGGATTGAACGTCCCGTCCGACCCGTCACCCAGCGGCACCTCGCAGGCATAGGTGGTCGCGAGGTGCGAGGCATCGAACTTCGAGATCGTGCCCGCCCCGGACTGCCCGTCCAGGATGCGTTTCCAGCTTTCCTCGAGCCCGCAGGCAAGCGGGGTGACAAGGCCCATTCCGGTGACCACGACGCGACGCATGCTGACTGCCCTTCCTCGACTTCCAACGGCGCCTGCACTTAGCGCGAGGAGAGCCCATAGGGCAAGGGGAGCGAACCCCGCCAGGGGGCATTCTCGGCAGCCGCTCGCCGGTCCGCCGGGCAGCCGCCGCGACATGCCTGCCAACCGATCACCCCGCGGACGTCGCCGTGCCGCCGATGATCCGCGTCAGCCCCGGACCGGATCGACACGGATGACCGCCGATGAGATTGCTGGTGCTGCATCTGATCTGCGCCGGCACTGCCCGTGCGATGAGCGCGGAAGCCGGCGAAGGTGCCGTCGCTCACGTCAGGAGCGCCGCCACGCGAGGTCGAGAGCCGGGCGGTGCGGATCGACCCGCTTGCCCCTCCGTGCAGCCCTATCGAACCGGACGAGGTCTCTGTTGAGGGTGGCCGCGCTGCACGGCGGCCGTATGCCCCTCGACACGCTGGCGCACCGGCCGACGCCAAGCCCTACGGTCTTTGCATAAACAGCGGCGAACAGTTCTTCGCCGTCGAGGATGCACGCCCCCAACGGACAGGCCCTGGCCGACCGCGGGCACCGCAACGATCTCGTGGTGACCCCAGGTCATACTCACTGGTTCTACGAGGAAGGCCCCGGCTCGCCGAACACGCATGGCAGTGGCTTGCGACGCAGTCGGCGGCGCGCCGGGGATCAAGCCCAGGCGTCGCCGAGATCGGCGCGCGCGCGGTCGATCCAGTGGTCCTGCAGCCAGTCGCAGGGCATCGACCGCCGGATCAGCGAGCCGCGATATCCCGCGACCGCCTCCGGCATCTTCGGCCGGCCGTGGAAGCACACGACGCGCGCATCGTCCGGCAGGCGCGGCGGCGCGACCCAGTTTCGCGGGAACGGGTTGCAGTCGTACTTGAACGACACCACCCATTCGCCGGGGATGTAGGTGAAGACGCCGTTGTCCATCGCCTTGTGCGAGGTGTAGCGCTGCTCGGAGCCGCGCGCGCGCTCGACCTCCGCATAGGCGTCCGCGGCGAGGTCCTCGTAAAGGAAGCCGTGCCGCGCCGGATCGTAGCGAAAGACCGAGCCGTGCCCGGTGGGCCGGCCCTTGCGCTTCTCGGTCCAGTCGTGGCGCATCACCACGTCGCCCGGCGCGAGCGCGAGGATCGGGTCCAGGGCGCCGGTGATCACGACGTCGAGGTCGAAGCCCAGCACCGGCCCGTCGAGGTCCGGGATCACACCCTGCCGGAACAGCGACACCTTGCGCATGGCGCCCTGCCGGTTCGCCACGGCGAGAGCGGCGTCCATGTCGGCGCGGAACGGCTCCTGCGGCAGGTCGATCACCTCGATGTCGGGGTGTAGGCCGTCGGCGTGCTCTGTCATGCAGCAGAAGCGCACAGGAACGGACAAGTTGCGGCGCACACCGGAATAGAGCCGGTTCACGTAGTCCGGCCCGAAGGCGGTGCCCCACTTTATGCAGACGATGGTCGCGCGCGTCATGACAGCCGCTTACCCGCCGCGCCCCGCCGCCGCAAGAACCGCCGAACGGTGCCGGTGACCGGCGACCGGCGCCTGCCGTCTTCTCGCGGGGAACATCCGGGCTTGCGACGCGGGCGCCGTCGCCCATCGCAAAGGGCACGACCATGGGCATGACGCCACGCCGCCCCTTCTTCTCGGGCTAAATATCCCGGGGGAGCGAGGGCAGCACCCTCACCCTCCCCGCAGGGACCAAGACGCTCCCGCACAGACCCGGACGCACCGGCTCGTCAACCGCGCGGCCCCGCGAGCCGGCCTGCCGAGAATTACATCCCGCAGTTGCAAACTCGGCATCGCAGACCGATCCGCCGTCCGTCAGGGACTGCTACCCCTGTTATGCGGCCCTCACCCACCTGGGGCCGGGAGCGACTGCCAAACTCAAGCTCCACGCATTGCACACAACACCTGGAGACATTTCCATGAAGACTCTGCTCAAGAACACTTTCTCCCGCCTGAAGCGCGACGAGCGCGGCGTCACCCTGGTCGAGTACGGCGTTGCCGTCGCGTTCGCGGTTGCCGTCGGCGCAGCCGGCCTGACCGTCCTCGAGACGGACTTCAACGCCGCCATGGGCGCTGCCGGGACCGCGATGGCCGACTGACCCGGCCAAGAGCCAGTCCTGCCGCGCCGATGGTGCCGGTTCGCCGGACCTCCGAACACGGCGCGGCAGATTCTCCGACGTTTCAAACCATACCGCGGGCCTGCGCGTCGCTTTTCCTGACGCGCAGCATGCCCCCGGTCTCGAAGGGACCCACGCCATGCGCATTGCAGCACTTCTCACCGCGGTCGCGGGGCTCGCGGTCGCCGGCGGCTCGGTCTACCTGACCCGCGATCTCCTTCAGGTCCGAACCGAGGGGCCGCTCGACAACAGTTCGACCCGCGCCGTCATCGTCGCCAGCCGCGACATCCAGTTCGGCGAGCCGATCGACGCGCAACTCCTCGCCACCATCGCGTGGCCGGTCGATCACGTCCCCGCGGGCGTCTTCCATGCCTACGACGACCTGCTCGAAGGCCCCAAGGGCGAGCCTCGGCGCGCCCGGCGGGCGATCTCGCAGGGCGATCCGCTGCGCGCCACCACGGTGTCGGAGTTCGGCGAGAAGGTCACCATCGTGCAGACGCTCTCTCCCAACACCCGCGCGATGGCGATCAACGTGGATGCCGCGACTTCGGTCGGCGGCTTCGTGACGCCGGGCGACCGGGTCGACGTGGTTCTGACGCAAGGCCGCAACGAGTCGCTCCGCGCGGTGACCATCCTTCAGAACATCCGCGTGATCGGCGTCGACCAGGACGCCGACGAACTCGACGACACGCCGGGCGTCGCCCGCACCGTGACGGTCGAGGTCACCGCCGACCAGGGCCAGCGGCTGGCGCTGGCGCAACGCGCCGGTGCGCTGAGCCTCTCCCTGCGCTCGCTCGACGACGACGCGGCGCAGGAGCTCGACACCGTGCAGCTCAACGACCTGCTCTTCGACTCGATGCCCGTCGAGGTAAAGGACCGCCGCCCCGTCGTGCGGATCCGGCGGGCGACCGACCTGTCCGAAACGATCGTGAACTGAGGGCCGGGGCGATGATCGTGAACAAATCCCTCGCGATCTTCGCCGCCGACGAACGGGGCGCGGTGCTGCCGTTCTGGGGCGTGTCGCTGACCGTGCTGCTCGGTCTCGTGGCGATGTCCTTCGACCTGGGCCGCATCGCCGTCACGCAGACGGACCTCCAGTCCTTTGCCGACAACGTCGCGCTCGCCGCGGCCGGAGAGCTCGACGGCCAGCCCGACGCGATCACCCGCGCCACATCGGCCGCCGCGGCCATGATCGCCGACAGCCAGACCTATGGCGACGGCGGGACTGCACTTGCCGGGGCGCAGGACTACGCGCTCCTGTTCCTGTCGGACCTGCCGGCCGAGGACGTGGATCCCGTGACCGCGGTCACCACCGATCCCGCCGAGGCGCTCTTTGCCCATGTCGACGTGACCCAGAAGACCGTGCCCCTGACCTTCGGCGCGGCCTTCGCGGCATTGTCGGGCAACGACCCGATCGACAGCACCGTGGGCGCCACCGCCATTGCCGGCTTCACCGCCTATGCCTGCGACATCACGCCCCTGATGATGTGCCTGCCCTCGGGCTGGAGCGCCGACGCCAATGTCGGACAGATGATCGAGCTGCGCTCGGGCGGCAGCGGATCGGGCGCCTGGCTGCCCGGCGCCTTCGGGTTCCTCGACCCCTCGAAATTCCTGATCGACGAGGAAGGCCCCTGCGAGGGCGAGACCGGCGGCAACCTGGACCGGTGCCTTCTCGGCGCGGCGGGGCCGATCACCCAGTGCTTCAGCCAGCGCGGCGTGGACATCGAGCCGGGCCAGAAGACCGGCAACTACGAGGCCGCGCTCAACACCCGCTTCGATATCTACAACTCGTCCATGAACGGCAAGAAGAACGACCCCCGCTTCGCGCCCGCGCCGAACGTCGTCAAGGGCATCGTCCCGAACGGCGGCGGCCAGTGCATCGGCAACAACGAGGCCCTGTCGCCCAACACGATCGGCCTGCCGCGTGACACCTGCTTCGGCGACGGCGCGGGGGTTCCGAACACCTGCAACGCGCTGAACGGCGGGGCGGGGCTGCGTTTCGGCACCGGGGACTGGGACCGCCACGCCTACTTCTCGACCAACTACGCGCCCTTCGACGGCACCGTTCCGGCCCCGATCCAGACCTGGCTGTCCGCGAATGCCGCGAACCCGGCGACGCCGACCCGCTTCGAGATTTACCGCGCCGAGATCGCCGTCACCGGCGACATCCTGACCGGGGACACCTCGGGCAACGGCTCCGACGGCTCCCCGATCGCCGAGAGCGGCCGCCCGATCTGCAACGTGCAGACCAATCCCGAGGTCGACTACAAGCGCCGGGTCGTGTCGGTCGCCGCCATCGATTGCACCGCCGAGGGCGTGTCGGGCGCCAAGACCGGCGTGCCCTACAAGGAAATCGTGTCGATGTTCCTGACCGAGCCCGCCAGCAACGACGGCTCGGGCAACTCCTTCACCATCTGGGCCGAGGTCATCGGCAGCGCCAGCGGACCGGGCGCGGGCGGCAGCGATGCCGCCGGCATCTTCCGCGACGGCGTGCAGCTCTACAGGTGACAGGACAATGAGCCGCCTCCCCTCCCTTCCCGACCTCGCAAGACGCCTCCGCCGCGACGACCGCGGGGCCGCACTGGTCGAGTTCGCCATTGGACTGCCGCTCATGATCCTGATCTTCGCCATCGTGGTGGAAGGCGGACGGATGATGTGGTCGTACCAGGCGGCGACCGCCGGGGTCCGGGACGCCGCGCGCTACCTCGGCCGCGTGGCCTCGTCCGACAGCTGCGAGACCGCGGCCTCGCTTGCCGGCTACACCGCCGCGCTCGAGGATATCGTGCGGCTGAACGCGCAGGCGAACACCGTCTTTCCCTCGAGCATCACCGTCGACTCGGTCGTCCCGGCCCTGAAATGCGTGGCCGGGACCTACAGGGTCTCGCCGGCGCCGGTGGCGCAGGTGACGGCCACGCTGACCATCACTTTCCCCTTTCAGGGCATTTTCGCCCTCGCCGGGGGCACGTTGGGAACGGTGCAGGCCACCGTCACCGACGAGAGCCGGATCTTCGGGTCATGAGCGGGCGCGCACCCCTCCACCACCGGGCCCGCGCGGTCCTGCAGGACGAATCCGGCGCCACGCTGGTCGAGTTCGCCGTGGCGATCGTCGCGGTCCTGCTGATCTTCCTCGGCACGGTGGATTTCGGCCGGATGCTGTTCCACCAGGTCGCGGCCGAGAAGGCGCTGCACCGCGCGGTCCGGATCGCCGCCGTGCGCCCGCCGGCCTGCGCGAACGTCCCCGAGGTCCATGAACGTCCCGACGCGCCGGGCACCGGCACCCTGCCCTCCTACGGCACGTCGTGCAGCGCGGGCTCGGGCGTGTGCAAGAACGCCGGCACGCAGATCTGCACCGCGGCGCCGGGCAATGCCACCGCCGAGGAGGTCTGGGCCCTGGTGCGCCCCACCCTGCCCAACACCGCCACCATCTCAAATCTCCGGTTCCGCTACGCGTTCGATCCCGACCTGGGCTTTCTCGGCGGCCCCTACGTTCCGAACGTCACCGTGGAGCTGCAGGATCTGAACTTCACCTTCGTCGCCCTGCTTCCGCAACTCACCACCCTCGCGGTCGGCGCCGACGACGCCTTCGCCGCGGGCACGGTCGCCTTCCCCGCACTCGGGGCCTCGGTGCCGGGCGAGGATCTCGCCCTCGGCACCGACGGATAGGCGCAGCCCAGAGGATGCCACCATGGACACCCGTTCTTCGATCATCGTCATCTCCGACACCGACCAGATCATCGAGGCCGTGCGCGGCGCGGTGTCGACCGAGCAGGACATCGACGTCAGCGTCCGCAAGGACACGCTCAACCGGGTCAACGGCGCAGCCGTGCAGCTCGCGCGGGACAACGACCTCGTGGTGTTCCGCCTGCGGGACGAACACGATCATGCCGCGGTCCGGGCGCTGCGCGAGAAGATCGGCGGTGAGGGCAAGCTGCTGGCTCTCAGCGACGCGGAGCTGAAGCTGTCCGAGGCGCTTGCGCTGCGCAAGGCCGGCGTGGACGAGATCCTGCCATATCCCGCAGAGCGCGAGGAGCTGCGCGACCTGATCCTCGCGCTGACCCGCAAGGCGCCGCAGCTTCCGGCGCTGGCGGGCCGCGGGTCCGAGCGGCGGCTCGGTCAGGTGCTGGCGGTCTGCCCGGCGCGCGGCGGCGTCGGCTCGTCCACCATCGCGATCAACCTCGCCGACCAGCTGCAGCAGAAGACCGGCCTCCTGCGCAAAACGACGGGGGCGCGTGTCGCTGTTGTCGACCTCGACCTCCAGTTCGGCTCGGTGTCCGCCGCGCTCGACATGGCGCCGTCCGAGGCGCTGTTCCGCATGGCCACCGAAAAGATCGTCCCGGATCACACCTTCGTCGATCAGGCGATGGTCGAGCACGCCTCGGGCCTCTGGGTTCTGACCGCGCCCAAGCAGTTCCTGCCGGTGGACGCGCTCGCGCGCGATCAGGTGGACGCCCTCATCGGACACCTTCAGCAGGAATTCGACTACGTGGTCGTCGACTTCGCCCGCACGCTCGTCGACTGGATCGCCCCGGTGGTCAGCCGCGCGAGCCGCATCCTGATGGTCACTGACACCACGGTCCCGGCGATCCGCCAGGCCCAGCGCCTGATCGGCTTCTTCGGCGAGGAGCGCTTCGATCCGCCGGTGGACATCGTCATCAACCGCGAGCGCAAGCCGATCATCAGCGCCGCCCATCACGCGGCGGCGGCCAAGACCCTCGGGCGCGACCTGAAATACTGGCTGCCGGACGATCCCAAGCCGATGCGGCAGGCCCTCGACCGGGGCGTGCTGCTGTCCGAGGCGGCCAGCGGCAGCTCGGTCATGAAGGGCCTGCGCGGGATCGCCCGCGCGATCGTGAAAGACAGCACCACCCCACAGTCCGTGCAGCCGCGCGCATAAGGATCAGACGCATGTTCAAGGATTTCGGCAAGAAGACCCACAGCCCCTCGAACGTCGTGCCGCTGCCCGGGGGCCAGGCACAGGCCACGGCCTCGGTGCCCGAGGTCGTCGTGCCCGACCCGGCGCTGGAGGATGACCCGCAGCTGCTGCACTGGCTCGACCTGAAGAGCCAGTTGCACGACGCGCTGCTCGAGAGGCTGAACCTGTCGATCCTCGACAAGGTCGAGGAGGCGGAGCTGCGCCGCGAGGTCGCGGGCGTCGTCACCCAGCACCTGCGCAGCACCGGCGAGGCGCTGCGGACCGAGGACTTCAACCGCCTCGTGGAAGAGCTGATCCACGAGATCCTGGGCTTCGGCCCGCTCGAGCCGCTGCTGTCGGACCCGACGGTCAACGACATCCTGATGAACGGCCACCGCAACGTCTTCGTGGAACGCGCGGGCGTGCTGGAGCGCACCAGCACCCGCTTCCGCGACGAACGGCACCTCCTGCGGATCATCGACAAGATCGTCAGCCGCATCGGCCGCCGGGTGGACGAGACCACCCCCTGGGTCGACGCGCGCCTCGAGGACGGCAGCCGCGTGAACGCGATCATCCGGCCCTGCGCCATCGACGGGCCCTCCGTATCCATCCGCAAGTTCTCTGCGCGGCCCTACACCATGGCGCGCCTGACCGAGAGCGGCGCGCTGTCGCCGCAGGCGGCGGCGCTCCTGCGCGGGATCGTCGAGGCACGGATGAACGTCCTGATCTCGGGCGGCACCGGATCGGGCAAGACCACCATGCTCAATGCCATGTCGTCCTTCATCGGCGACCGCGAGCGGATCGTCACCATCGAGGATGCCGCCGAACTCCAGCTTCAGCAAAGCCACGTCGTCCGTCTCGAGACCCGGCCGCCGTCGCCTTCGGGGTCGGGCGCCGTCCACCAGCGCGACCTCGTGCGCAACGCCCTGCGCATGCGCCCCGACCGGATCATCGTCGGCGAGGTCCGCGGCGCCGAGACCTTCGACATGCTCCAGGCGATGAACACCGGCCACGACGGATCGATGACCACGGTCCACGCCAACACCGCCCGCGACGCGCTCGGACGTCTCGAGCAGATGGTCACCATGATGGGCGTCGACTTTCCGACCCGCGCGGTGCGCGCGCAGATCGCCTCGGGCCTCAGTTTCGTGGTCCAGCTCTCGCGCCTGTCGGACGGCAAGCGCCGGGTGATGAGCATTTCCGAGATTACCGGCACCGAGGGCGATGTGATCGTCATGCAGGACATCTTCATCTTTCAGAAGACCGGCCGGGGCGAGAACGGCGAGGTGCTGGGCCAGTTCGTGCCCACCGGCATCCGCCCCCGCTGCATGGACCAGCTTCTGGCGGCCGGCGCCGACCTCGATGCCGACAGCTTCGTCCAGCGCAGGGGGTGAAACCATGAGCGACATCGTCCTCGCCGAGATCGCGACCTACGCCGTCTACGACGCGGCTTTCCTCGGCATCTTCCTGACCTTCTCGGGGCTCGTACAACTGTTGCGGCGGGGCGAGACCCGCGCCGAGGCCCGAAACCGGCGGATGCGCCTGATGGAGGGCGGCGCGGATACAGCCGACATCCTTGCCCTGCTGAAGCCCGCCGAGGCCCGCACCGGCTTGGAAGCGCTGCCCGGCATGACCGAGTTGCCGCAGGCGCTCCGGCAGGCGGGATGGCGGATTGGCGTCCGCACCTTCCTCGCATTGTGCGCCGCGGCGATCGTCGTCGTCTTCGCGGTGGCGCAGACCATGATCGCGCTGCCCCTCGCCCTTCTCGCCGCACTCATCCTCGGAGGCGGCGCGCCCGTCGCGGTGCTTGTCGCGGCGCGCAACGCCCGCAACGCCAAGCTCGTGGCGCAGCTGCCCGATGCGCTCGACCTGCTGGCGCGCGGCCTGCGCGTGGGCCACCCGCTCAACACCTCGATCGGCGCGGTCGCCAACGAGATGCCCGACCCGATCGGCACCGAATTCGGCCTGATCTACGACCAGGTGAGCTTCGGCGACGAGCTGACCGACGCCTTCACCGAGTTCGCCGAGCGCAGCGGCCAGGAAGACGTCCAGTATCTCGCCGCCAGCATCAACATCCAGCACGGCACCGGCGGCGACCTCGCGCGGGTGATCTCGGTGCTGGCGTCGGTGGTGCGCAGCCGGTTGTCCATGCGCCGCCGGATCAAGGCGATCTCGTCCGAAGGGCGGATGTCGGCCTTCTTCCTGTCCGGCCTGCCGCTCTTCATCTTCACCACCACGATGATGTCCTCGCCGGGCTACTACGGCGACGTCATGGACGACCCGATGTTCACGCCGATGATGATCATCATCACGACGCTCGTGGTCCTGAACGCGCTCGTCCTGCGCAAGCTCGTCAACTTCCGCATCTGAAGGGATGACACCGATGGATGCCCTGAACCTTCTGCTCGTACGGCTCGACCTCGATGCCGCCCTCCTCCTTCAACTCGGCGTCGCCGCCGGCCTGATGCTGGCCGTGGTGTCGGTGGGCGCGGCGCTGCGCGGCAACCCGGCCGCCGAGCGCATCGCCCGCGGCACCGAGGCCGCGCGCGACGCCCGGCGCGCCCGCGGCCTTCTGCGCGAAACGGTTGCGACGCCGCGCGGGCTCATGCGCGCGGTGCTCCCGCGCGAGGGCAAGGAGACCGACAAGCTGAGGCTCAAGCTCCTGCAGGCCGGCTTCACGCGGCCCGGTGCGCTGCAAATCTACATGCTGGTCCGGGTCTTCGTCGGCTTCGTGGTGCCACTGATCTTCCTCGCCCTCGTGATGGCCGCCCGCACGCCGGGTCTGGGCCTGCCCGACGCGCTGGCCGAGCCATTCGCCGAACTGAGTCATTCCGCCACGCTGAAGTGGCTCGCGATCCTCGTCGGCGTGGGATACTTCACGCCGTCAGCGTGGCTCGACCGCCGCGTCCGCGAGCGCCAGCGCCGCATTGAGGAAGCGTTCCCGAATGCGCTCGACCTCATGCCGGTGTCGGTGGACACCGGCCTCGGCTTCGACCTCGCCATGACCCGCGTCGGCAACGAACTGGCCTCGGTCTCGCCCGAGATCGCGTTCGAGTTCCTCTCGACCCAGCACCAGATCCAGGCCGGGCGTGCACGCGAGGATGCGCTCGACGACATGGCCGGACGCACCGGGGTCGAGGTCGTCCGCTCCTTTGCCCAGGTCGTCCAGCAGTCCATGCGTTTCGGAACGCCGATGTCCGAGGCCTTGACCACCTACGCCAACGAGATGCGCGACTACCGCGAGATGCGCGACTACCGCGAGATGCGCGCGCAGGAGATGGCCAACAAGCTGCCGGTCAAGATGTCCGCGGTGCTCGCGTCGCTCATGCTGCCCGCGCTGATCATGATCACGATCGGGCCGAACGTGATTCGCTATATCCGCCTGATGTCGCACTGAGGGCCTCGCCCCCCCGCCGCCGTTCAGGCAGCGCCACATTTCGCGGCGCCGGACACATCTTATTCGTGAAGTGCAACGGCGGTGTCGCAGGGAAATACAACCTTAGCTAAAATTTTCCGGCCAATTGCGGCAAAATCTGCCGAAAAAATTGTCTGAAATAAGGCAAATGACATTATCAGATTCAGTTAATGAATTTTAAACTTTTCTGTAGCGGGCAGGACGGCGGCCTTACCCATATGCATAGAAACAATGATTCGAACGGGTCCCACCAGACGGGACGTCACCCCACGGGAAACAAGCGGCTCGAGGCCGTGGCGGCCTGGGTCCGCGCGGCCCACGGGGCCACGGCGCTTCCGGTGGCGTTGCGCAAGCTCGGCGAGGTGTTCGACGCACCTGTGGCGGCTCTGCCGGCTCCGGCACGCAGATCCCGCGCGGCCGCAATACGTGGTTTCCCACGACGCGACCGCGAACCTTTCCGCGGCCGGCGCCCCGGCGTCCTGCGCCGCGGCGGTGCTCGGGCCCTATCTGGGCACAGCGCGAGAGGGCTCGATCTGGCCCGCCGACACGCAGGAGTTCCACGACCTGCCCCGGCTGCAAACCGCGCTGCGCGCCCGGCGCCTCGCCGCCACCGTGGTGGTTCCGATCTGCCAAAGCGCCCGGGTCTCGGATTACCTCGAAATGCACTTCGCGCATCCCCTCTCGGGTCCCGAGACCGACGAGATCGAGGCGCTCGCGGCGATCCTCTCCGAAGCCTGGAAGGACCGCGCGCCCGGCATCCTGCTCACGACCGTGGAGCGCGATACCCGCCGCGGCCCCGCCGCCGCGCGCCCCGACACCGCCGACCCGCTGGCGATGGCGAACCCCTACCGGCTGAGCCGTGCCGAGTACCGCGTGTGCCTTCTGCTCCGGCAGGGTCTGACCCGCGACGGACTGCAGGGCGCGCTGGCGATCAGCCGCTCGACGCTGAACACGCACCTTCAGAACATCTACGCCAAGACCGTTGTCCCGTCGCAGGCCGATCTCGTGCACCTGCTGATGCGCGAAGCGGCTGGGCACGACATCCGCGGACGCGCCGCCCATGTCGCCTGAAACGCTCCCGCTCTTCGCCGCCTGGCCGCTCCTGGGCGCCATGGCGATCGGCGACCTGCGCGAGCTGCGGATCCCGAACCGGCTGCTGGTGGCGCTCGCCGTGGTCTTCGCGCTGGTTGCGCCGTTCACCGTGCCCGCCCCCGAGATCGGGCTCCGCGTCTTCGCCGCCGCGTGCATCTTCGTGCTGTGCTTCGCCGCCTTCGCGGCCGGAGTCGTCGGCGGCGGCGACGCCAAGGCCCTGCCGATCCTGACGCTGTTCGTGCCCGTGACCGCTTGGACCGCCGCGCCGAGCCTCTTCGCGCTGAGCCTCCTCGCCGGCATCCTCGCGGTCCTCGCCCTGCGCCGCACCGCGCCGCCCGCCCTTGCGGGCTGGAAGAGCCTCGCGACGCCGCGCAGCTTTCCCATGGGCGTCTCCTTCGCCCTGTGCGGCGTGCTCCTGTCGCTCACCCATCACTAGGCGCGGCAACCGACCGTGACCCTGCGACCCGCGCCCTTCTTCTCGGTAGAAATACTCCGGGAGCGCGAGGGCAGAGCCCTCGCATCCGCCCGTCCGGGGGCGCGAGGCCCCGAAGCCGTCACGCGGCCGGCAGGCGGCGCTCCACGATCTCGGCCCACCACGAACAGCCCGCCGGGATGGCCTCGTCGTTGAAGTCGTAGTCCGGCGAGTGCACCGACGCCGTGTCGCCGTTGCCGACGAGGATGTAGGCGCCGGGGCGCTCCTCGAGCATGTAGGCGAAGTCCTCGCCCCCCATGACGAGGTCCGCGGTGTCACAGCCGCCGGCGACCGCGCTCGCGACCTCGGCGGCAAAGTCGGTCTGCGCCTCGGTATTCACCATCACCGGGTAGTTGCGCAGGTAGTCCACGCGGGCTGTGGCGCCGAACGCCTCGGCGACCGAGGTGCAGATCGTCGTCATCCGCGCCTCGACGAGGTCGCGCATCTCGGGCGACAGGGTACGGACGGTGCCCTTGAGATGCACCTTCTGCGGGATCACGTTGAAAGCGTTCGACGAGGTCTGGAACGACGTCACCGACACCACGACCTGGCCCACCGGGTCGGCGTTGCGGCTAGCGATGGTCTGCAGCGCGGTCACCACCTGCGCCGCGGCGACGGTTGTGTCGATGGTCTCGTGAGGCTTGGCGGCATGGCCGCCCCGGCCCTCGATCTCGATCTCGAATAGGTCCGTGGCGGCGAAGAACGGCCCGGGACGGATCTGGAACTGGCCGACCGGGACGCCGGGCCAGTTGTGCATGCCGTAGACCTCCTCGATCCCCCAGCGCTCCATGAGCCCGTCGGCGCACATCTCGCGGCCTCCGCCGCCGCCCTCCTCGGCCGGCTGGAAGATCACCACCACGGTGCCGTCGAAATTGCGCGTCTCGCACAGGTAGCGCGCGGCCCCGAGCAGCATGGCCGTGTGCCCGTCATGGCCGCAGGCATGCATGGCGCCGTCGGTCTTCGAGGCCCAGTCGGCGCCGGTGGTCTCGTGGATCGGCAGCGCGTCCATGTCCGCCCGCAGCCCGATGGTCCGCCCCGAGCCGGTTTCCTTTCCGCGGATCACGCCGACGACGCCGGTGCGGCCGATCCCCTCGGTCACCTCGTCGCAGCCGAACGCGCGTAGCTTTTCCGCCACGATGCCGGCGGTGCGGTGCGTCTCGAAAAGGATCTCGGGGTGCTGGTGGAAGTCGCGGCGCCAGGCGGCGATCTCGTCGTGCAGTTCGGCGAAGCGGTTCTTGACCGGCATGAAGCGGGCTCCGGTTGGGGATGGAAGGCCGCAGAGTGCCGGAGCGCCGCGCGGGCTGCAAGCGGCGGCGAGGGCGCCGCTGGGGAAGCGGGATGGCGAACGAGGATCGCGGCCGAGATGTGCCGTCAGGACGGGCGACGGGCCCGCTCTGCGACGATCGCCACGTTCTCCACGAACGACGGCGTCCCTGCTCGACGTCGGTCGCCGCGCAGGTCGGTCCCTTTCCAAGACCGTCACCCGCTCAGAACCCGGGCCCCGGGCGCATCGGGCTGCCGTCCGAGAAGCGGTCGAAGCGGAAGCGGGTGAGCGCGTGGCCGGGGTCGCGATCCTGCATGAGCGCCGCGGCGATGCGGCCGAAGGCCGGGCCAATGCCGAACCCGTGGCCGCTCATGCCCGTAGCGACAGTCAGGCCGGGCACCGGTGCCACGCGATCCACCACCGGCACCACGTCGGGCATGGTGTCGATCATCCCCGCCCAGGCCGTGCGCGGCGTCACCGGCCCCGCCTCCGGGAAGCTTTCGGCGAAGGCCGCGCAGGCGGAGTGCGCCTTGTCGAGGTTGGGCGGTGGCGTAAGGATGCGCATTCGCTCGAACGGGGTTTCGTCCGCGTCGCCCCAGTGCCGCGGCGTGCCCCAGGCATCGGGAAAACCCGCCGGTGCCGCCGGGTGCAGACGGATGTCGAAGCCGGTCTCGCGCAGAACGCGCCAGTACTTTCGGGCTGCGCGCAGGGCATCGGGCCCGACGTAGAACTCGGACGCGGTCGAGGGCGCCAGCGTATAGCCGCCGTCGCCACGCGGCCGGAAGGCGAGCCGGCTGTCGACGCCCGCCGTGCCGGTGACCTGCGGCAGCGGGCCGGTCTCGAGCGCGGTCGCGCGCACCGAGAGCTGCGGGATCGACACGCCGTGGCGGCGCAGGAACAGCGAGGACCACGCTCCACCCGCCACGAGGACGCGATCGGCACGGATGGGACCGCGTTCGGTTACCACGCCGGTCACGGCGCCCGCCTCGGTCCGCAGGGTCCGGACCGCGCACCGCTCGCGGATGGTCACGCCGCGCGCGGCGGCGAGGCGGGCGAGTTCGGGCACCGCGACCCACGGCTCGGCCACCATGTCGGTCGGCGTGTGCAACCCTCCGGCCCAGCGCGTCGATGCCCCCCGCAGCAGTCGCGCCACGCCCTCGCGGTCGAGCAGGCGGCTCGAGACCCCGAAGGGCGAGGCCGAGGCCAGCCAGGACGAGAAGCGCGCGACCTCGGCCTCCGTTTCGCCCAGGTAGGTCAAGCCGACCCGGCGCAGTCCGAGGCGGCCGTCGCAGGCTGTGTCGAACTCCTGCCAAAGGCGCTGCGCCTCGAGCGCCACCGGGATCTCGGCCGGGTCGCGTCCCTGCACCCGAACCCAGCCCCAGTTGCGGCTCGATTGTTCGGCGGCCACGCGCCCCTTCTCGCAGAGCACCACGCGCAGGCCGTCCTCGGCCAGCGCCAGCGCCGCGCAGACGCCGATCACGCCGCCGCCCACGATCACGGCGTCGGCGGCATCGGGGAGCTCTCCGTCGTGCTCTGGAGTCTCGGGGAGTGTGAAGGGAAAGCTCATCGCGCGAGGTGCTCGACGAGGCGTTGCATCATCCGCTGGCCGCCTTCGAACTGCGCCACGGTGATGAATTCGTCAGGCTGGTGGGCAACCGCGATGTCGCCCGGCCCGCAGACGACCGCCGAATAGCCGGCGGCCTGGAAGTGGCTCGCCTCGGTGCCGAAGCTGACTGCGCCGGCCGGGCCATTGTCGCCGGTGAGCGCGCGGGCCAGCGCCTCGGCCTCGCCCCCCTCTTCCGGCACGAAGGTCGGCAGCGAGAACGTGTCACGCACCTCGATCCACGCCTCGGGGCGGATCGCCTGCATCCGGCGCGTGAGATCCGCCGCGGCCTCGTGGAAGCGGCGCCGCCAGTCCTGCGGGTCCTCTCCGGGCACCACGCGAAACCCGGCGAGGAAGGTGCAGTCCTTCGCGGTGATGTTGTGCGCGGTACCGCCCGAGATGCGGCCCACGTGCAGGTTCGTGCAGGGCGGGTCGAAAGGCGCCGCGAGCGCCGAGGGCTCGGCGGCAAGCAGCCTGTCGTTCAGCTCGTTCGCCCATTCGATAAGCTTCGCGCCCCACATGATCGCCGACACGCCCGTGTGCAGGATCGACGAATGCACCTCGTAGCCGTGGACGTGGACCTCGAAGCTGACGCCGCCCTTGTGGCCGGTGACCGGCGACAGGCCCGTCGGCTCGCCCACGATCACGGCGGAGGCGCGCGGCAGGTCGGCCATCGCCGCGATCAGGGGCGGCGCGCCGGTGCAGCCGATCTCCTCGTCGTAGGAAAGCGCAAGTTGCAAGGGACGCGACACCCCGGCGTGCTGCGCCTCGACCGCCGCCCAGATCGCCAGCGCGTCGAAGCCCTTCATGTCGGTGGTGCCCCGCCCGAAAAGCTTGCCGTCCGCCTCTGTCACCTCCCACGGCGCATGGGTCCAGTCCTGACCGTCCACCGGCACCACGTCCGTGTGCCCGGACAGGACCACGCCGCCCTCGGTTTCGGGGCCGACATGGGCGAAGAGAGCGGCCTTGGTGCCGTCCTCGTTCCAGTGGCGGTGCGCGGTGATGCCGTGCCCCGCGAGGTAGTCCTCGACCCAGTCGATCAGCGGCAGGTTGCTGTCACGGCTGACGGTGGGAAACGCCACGAGGCGGTCGAGGATGGCACGGGGTGAGAGGCGGTCTGGCATGTGTGTTCCTTCGCGTTTCACGAAGGCGTAGCGCGGTCGGGACATGTCGGCCAGAGCGCGCGGTCGCGTTCGTCCGAGACCAGGGTGCCACACGTGCGGAATGTCGAACGGCGAGGCAGTCGCGCACGCGGCTCGGATTGCTCAGCGCCAGGCGCGGCCGACGGGCAGGGAGCCACCTGTCGGGCCGGGCGCACGGGGTCCGGGTGCCGGAGGTTTCAGCCCAGTGGCGGCTGACCGTTCGAAGCCGTGGTGCCGCCGTCCACCGGCAGGATCACCCCGTTCACGAAGCTCGCGTCGTCGCTGGCGAGCCAGGCGATGGCGGCGGCGACTTCCTCGGCCTCGCCCGCGCGGCCCATGGGGATGCGGGGCAGCATGTCGGCGAGATAGTCGGGATCGTCCACGTGATCGGCGGTCATGCCGGTGCGGGTGAAGCCCGGCGCCACCGCGTTCACCCTCACGCCGTGGGTGCGGTAGTCGAGCGCGGTCGCGCGCACGAGATTGGTGATCGCGCCCTTCGAGGTGTTGTAGGCGAACGCGCCCCAGTCGCCGCGGATGCCCGAGACGGAATCGGTGACCACCACGCAGCCGTGACGCGTCCGGAGCGCCGACCACGCGTGCTTCATGGCAAGGTGCGTGCCGAAGAGGTTCGTCTCGATCACCCGGCGGAAATCCTCGGTGGGCAGGTCGCCGATGGTGCCCTTCACCGCGATTCCGGCATTGGGGACAAGGATGTTCACGCCGCCGAACGTCTCGCACGCGTCGGCGACCATGCGGGCGTTCACGTCCTCCCGCGAGATGTCGCCGGCCAGCGTGCGCGTGCGTTCCGCCGGCAAGTCCGCTGCCACGCGGTTCAGCCCCTCGGCATCGGCGTCCACCAGCATGACGTTGGCGCCCTCGCCCGACAGGCGCCGCGCGGTGGCCGCGCCGATGCCGGAGGCCGCGCCGGTGACGATGGCGGTCTTGTCGGCGAAACGTGTCATTTCGGTCCTTTCGATCCCCTTACCGAGGGGGCAACGGCGTGTGGCGGACAGGGTTCCGGTGGGCGGCGCACGGTCGCAGTCCGGCAAGCGGCGAAAGGGTGAGCGTCCGGCCGTCGGCCCGGGCCTCACAGGGATCGAGCGCATCTCGTCGCCGAAAGCGCCGTACGGTCCGAGTGATCCGACGCGCCGCAGGCGCCGCCCCCCCCCGGTCTCTCCAGCGCAGACTTGACCCAGGGCGCGTCCCGCGGTGCCGCGCCGGCTCCGAGCGGGCGTCACTCCGCCCCAGAGCCGCTCGCGCAGCCGACGCGACGCGGCCCGGCGACAGGACAGGCCGGCTTCCAGCCCCATCCCGGTCGACGCGCCACGGTCCCTCCTGCCGGCGACCATCCAGTGGCCTCTGCCCGACATCCGCGACGATCGCGGACCACGCCTCGCAGTCACCGCCAGCGATGGAACGGTCGGGTTCCGTGGAATCACGTTCGACCGGATGCGTTCGGCCTTCGCCTGCCCCGTTCGTCCAGCCAAGCTTCCGCCCGGCGCCGGCGACTCAGTATCCGCTCTCGGACGTCAGTACGTGGTGGCCCGGTCCGACCTCCTCGTAGACGGACGGCCCCGGCTCGTGACCATTCGGATGGATCGGCGAGGGGATCGGTTTGAAGTTCAGGTCCCGCTCGCGCGTGCGCCGGGTCGGATCGGCCACCGGCACCGCCTGCATGAGTGCTTTGGTGTAAGGGTGGCGCGGGTCCTCGAAGACCGCGCGGCGGGGGCCGATCTCGACGATCCGGCCGAGATACATGACGCCCACGTGGTGGGACACACGCTCCACCACCGCCATGTCATGGCTGATGAAGAGATAGGACAGGCCCAGCTCGGATTGCAGCTCCATCATCAGGTTCAGCACCTGCGCCTGCACAGACACGTCGAGCGCCGAGACCGCCTCGTCCGATACGATCAGCTTGGGGTTCAGCGCGAGGGCGCGGGCAATGGCGATGCGCTGGCGCTGGCCCCCCGACAGCTCGTGCGGGTATCGGCGCAGGTAGCTGCGCGGCAGTTCCACGCGGTCGAAGAGCGCCGCCACCCGGTCGTGGATCTCGTCCCCCTTCGCCAGCCCGGGAAAGTTCCGCATGGGCTCGGCCACCTGCTCGGCCAGCGGCATCTGGGGATTGAGCGAAGCGAACGGGTCCTGGAAGATCATCTGCATGTCCGCCCGCGCCTTGCGCAGATCGCGCGCCGACAGCGCCATGACGTCGCGGCCGTCGAGCTCGATCTCGCCCGAATCCGGCTCGACCAGCCGCAGAAGCGAGCGGCCCGCCGTGGACTTGCCGCAGCCAGACTCGCCCACGAGCGACAGCGTCTGTCCCTTGTTGAGCGTGAAGGACACGTTCTCGACGGCGTGCACCCGCGCCACCGTGCGACGCATCAGGCCGCCCTTGACCGGAAAGCGCGTGGTCAGCCCGCGCACCCGCAGAAGCGGCTCGGTCGTTCCCGGGATCGGCTTCGGCTCGGGTCCGTCGCGGCCGACGAGACGCATGGGCGACGGCGCGTCGGTGCCCTCCATCTCGCCCAGCCGTGGCACCGCGGCCAGAAGCGCACGGGTATAGGCGTGGCGCGGATTGGCGAAGATCTCCTCCACCGGGCCTTCCTCCATCTTCTCGCCGCGGAACATCACCACCACGCGGTCGGCCATCTGCGCGACCACGGCCATGTCGTGGGTGATGAACATGACCGCCGTGCCGGTCTCGCGCTTCAGACGGTCGATGAGGGCGAGGATCTCGGCCTGGATGGTCACGTCGAGCGCCGTGGTCGGCTCGTCCGCGATCAGGAGCTTCGGCCGGCAGGCGAGCGCCATGGCGATCACCACGCGCTGGCGCATCCCCCCGGAAAGCTCGTGCGGATACTGGTCGAGGCGGCGTTCGGGCTCGGGGATGCGGACCTCGCGCAGAAGCTCGAGCGCGCGGGCCCGGGCATCGCGCTTGGACATGTTCCGGTGGACACGCAGGCCCTCGGTCAGCTGCCGCCCCACGGTGAAGACCGGGTTCAGCGCGGTCATGGGCTCCTGGAAGATCATGCCGATCTCGTTGCCGCGGATGTCGCGCATCAGCTCTTCGTCGGCAGTGGCCAGGTCGAGGGCCGATTGCCCCCCACGGTCGAACAGCAGCCGCCCGCCCGCGATCTCGCCGCCGCCGAACTCGATCAGGCGCATGAGCGACAGCGACGACACCGACTTGCCCGACCCGCTCTCGCCGACGACGCAGACGGTCTCGCCGGGCTTCACGTCGAAGGAGACATCCTTGACGCCCACGATGGTGCCGCGCCGGGTGCGAAACTCGACCCGCAGGCTGTCGATACGGGCGACGGGCCGGGCGGCGCTATCGGTCGGGTTGGCGGCGGGGGCGGCGTCGAGCATGGGCACCTCTGGCGAAGGAACGGGGTCCGTGGAACGCTAGAAGCCGCGGCGTTGCGCTGGCAAGCCCCCGGGACGCCCCGTCACCCCGGTGTCGCGCATCTGTCCGACCTGCCGCCGCGAGAGGCGGCAGAGTGCCCTGCTCGGCGGCGTTGCCGGCGGAACGTCACGACAGCCCAGCCCCGGGGTTGCATTTCGGGCGCAGCTTGGCTTCGATCAGCATCAGGGCCCCACGACCACGGAGATGGTCGGGCAGGTTCACCAAGAATGAGGGGCGGCACACGACCGCCCGCCAACAGGGAGACATCCATGACGCTCAAGACCCTTCTGACGGGGACCGCGGCTCTGTGCGCGCTGACCGCCGCCGCCCATGCCGAACGCGGCGAGGACGGCCAGGTCAACATCCTCTACTGGCAGGCGCCGTCGATCCTGAATCCGTACCTGTCGGGCGGCACCAAGGACATCCAGGCGTCGAGCCTCGTTCTCGAGCCGCTGGTGCGTTACGACGAGACCGCCGAGCGTCAGCCATGGCTGGTGACCGAGGTTCCCACTCTGGAGAACGGCGGCGTGTCCGAGGACCTGACGCAGATCACATACAACCTGCGCGACGACATCACGTGGTCCGACGGCTCGCCGCTGACCGCCGAGGACGTGGTGTTCACCGCAGAATACTGCATGGACCCCGAGGGCGGCTGCGCCCAGCGCGCCAAGTTCGACCACATCGAAAGCGTCGAGGCGGTGGACGACCAGACCGTCACGGTGACCTTCTCGCGCCCGATGCCCAACCCCTATTCGATGTTCGTTGGCGGCGAGAGCCCGATCATCCAGAAGGCCCAGTTCCAGGACTGCCTCGGCGCGGCGGCGTCAACCTGCACCGAAGCCAACTTCAATCCGATCGGCACCGGCCCCTTCGTGGTCGAGGACTTCCGCCCCAACGACGTCATCACCTTCACGGCCAACGACAATTACCGCGAAGAGGACAAGCCGGCGTTCCAGACGGTGAACTTCAAGGGCGGCGGCGACGCGGTGGCCGCGGCGCGCGCGGTCCTCGAGACCGGCGAATACGACTACGCGTGGAACCTGCAGCTCACGCCCGACGTGCTCGACCAGATGGCCGCAGCCGGCCAGGGCGAGCCGATCGCGGCCTTCGGCACGCTGGTCGAGCGGATCGAGATGAACATGACCGATCCCTCCCCCGACCTTCCCGAGGGCGAGCGCGCGACCGTGCAGCATCCGCATCCGATCCTCACCGACGAACGCGTGCGCCGGGCCCTGTCGATGGCCATCGACAGGCAGCTTCTCACCGAGATCGGCTACGGTCAGGCCGGGCAGGCGACCTGCAACCTCGTGCCTGCGCCCGAGCAGTTCGCCTCGGACAACACCGAGTGCCTGACGCAGGACATCGAGGGCGCCAAGGCGCTTCTGGACGAAGCCGGCTGGACCGACGAGAACGGCGACGGCGTGCGCGAGAAGGACGGCATGGACCTGTCGCTGCTGTTCCAGTCCTCGACCAACGCGGTGCGCCAGGACTTCCAGGCGCTCATCAAGCAGTGGTGGTCGGAGATCGGCGTCGAGACCGAGCTGCGCAACGTCGATTCGTCGGTGTTCTTCGGTGGCGACCCGGGCAGCCCGGACACGTTCCAGAAGTTCTACGCGGACGTCGAGATGTACGCCAACAACTTCGACGGCACCGATCCGCAGCCCTATCTCGCGCAGTATCGCTGCGGCAACGAGCCCAAGCCCGAGAGCCAGTGGCAGGGCGAGAACATCAACCGCTTCTGTTCCGAGGAATACGACGCGCTGCTCGACGAACTGGGCGAGACCGGCGAGCCGGCAGAGCGTCAGCGCATCGCCAAGGAGCTCAACGACATCCTGACCGCCGAGACGATGACCATCGTGCCGCTCGTGCACCGCGGTCGGGTGTCGGCCAAGTCGAACAGCCTCGGCGGCGTGGTCCTGAACACCTGGGACAGCGAACTGTGGAACATCGCGGACTGGTACCGCGAGGAGTGACGACGCCGGCCGGAGCGGCCCGCCCGCTCCGGCCCCTGCCCGGCCCCTTTTCCGGCCCAGCCCGGAGGCATGCCAAGATGGACAACATCGCCCGGCCGCTCGGACGCGGGACGTGGCGGGAGCCCCCCGCCGCAGCCCGCACGCGCGCGCCACGCAGCGCGCGAAAGGGCCTGCGGATGCCCGGTGCCGCGCACGACTTCCACGGGGCGCTTGCCTTGACCGAGAGCGGTCGGTGCCGTCCCGGCCCGGACCTCGACGACCGCAGCGCCGCCGCCTCTGACCAAGTCCCCGACCATGAAGCGTGCTTCGGTTGCACGGACAGGCCACCATACGCCACCGCCCGGGCCCGACGCCCGCACGCGGATGGTCCCGTCCCCGCGGTAGCCGCTCTGCCCCCTCATTCCGTTCGACGCCACGAGGCCATGTGCTCACATTCACGATCCGACGCCTGATCCTGTCGATCCCGACGCTGATCCTCATCAGCTTCGTGATCTTCATGCTCCTGCAACTCGCCCCCGGCGATCCGATGGCGCAGGTTCCGTTGACGGTGCCGCCGGAGGTCAAGCAGCAGATGCGCGAGGCGCTCGGCCTCGGCGAGCCGGTGCTGGTGCAATACGCCAAATGGCTGCGGCAGGTCTTCCTGCTGGAGCCCGCGGTCTTCATCGACTGGCTGACCCGCGACACGCTTCTGCTGGGCTGGCTGCCGGATACCTCGCTTTATAACGGCGATCTGCGGGTGATCTCGTGGCAGACGCGCTCGCCGGTGATGGAAATCGTGATGCAGCGCATCCCCCAGACCCTGTGGGTCGTGGGGCTGGCCTACGTGGTCGGCATCCTGATCGCGATCCCGGTGGGCATCTACTCGGCCTACCGGCAATACTCGGTCTTCGACCAGGCGGGCACCTTCGTGACCATGATCGGCTTCTCGATCCCGCCGTTCTTCACCGGCCCTCTGCTGATCGTGATCTTCTCGGTGCAGCTGGGCTGGTTCCCGTCGATCTACGACACCACTCACGTGGTCAACGACTGGGACAGCTTCATGGTGCAGCTGAGCCAGATGATCATGCCCGTGATGGTGCTGGCGCTGCAGATCACCGCGCAGTTCTCGCGCTACATGCGCGCCTCGATGCTCGACAATCTCGGACAGGACTACGTCCGGACCGCCCGCGCCAAGGGCCTCCGCGAGGCGATCGTCGTCAACGTCCACGTGCTGCGGAACTCGATGATCCCGGTGGTCACGGTCATCGCGCTCGGCGTTCCGGCGATCTTCGGCGGCGCCATCATCACCGAGAACGTCTTCAAGGTGAACGGGATCGGGCAGTTGCTGATCACATCGCTCTTCGCCAACGACCTGCCGATGGTGATGACGCTGACCTTCATCTTCGCGGCGCTCATCGTGCTGTTCAACCTCGTGGCCGACGTGCTCTACGGCCTGCTCGACCCGCGGATCCGCTATGACTGAACCCGTTCCCGCCAGCCCCACCGCCATCGACGCGCTTGCCGACGACGGCCCCGAAGCGCCGCCCCGCTCCAAGTGGCGCGACGTGTGGGAGCAGTTCACCCGCCACAAGGGCGCGGTCGCCGGCGGCGCGTTCCTGCTGTTCATCACCCTCGCGGTGATCTTCGGGCCGTGGCTCTGGACGCTCGATCCGCAGGAGCTCGACATCCGCAACAAGGACCTGCGGCCGATCTACGTGGGCCTCTGGAACGGCGACGCGGCGATCTCCTGGGCGCATCCCTTCGGCACGGACAACCTCGGGCGGGACATGCTGGCGCAGATGATCTCGGGCGGGCGCGCGTCGCTCGCCGTGGGCTGGGCGGCGATGCTCCTGTCGGTGCTGATCGGCACGGCCATCGGGGTCACTGCCGGCTTTTTCCGCCGGCTCGACGGGCTGCTCATGCGACTGACCGACCTGTTCCTGTCGCTGCCGATCCTACCGCTTCTGCTGGTGGCCGTGACCCTCTTCCGTCAGCCGCTGCGCGCGAATTTCGGCCCCGAGGGCGGCATGTTCATCCTGATCGTCACGGTCATCGGCATCACCTCGTGGATGCCCACCGCGCGGATCGTGCGCGGCGACGTGCTGGCGCTGAAGGAGCGGGAATTCGTGCTGGCGGCACGCTCCATCGGCACGACCTCGTGGAAGATCATCCTGCGCCACCTGCTGCCCAACGTGCTGTCGCCGATCATGGTCTCGGCGACGCTGGGCCTCGCCACCGCGATCATCACCGAGAGCGCGCTGTCGTTCCTCGGCGTGGGCTTTCCGTCGGACTATCCCACCTGGGGCAAGATGCTGGCGGACGCGGTCGCGCGCATGGTCGATTTCCCCGAGCGGGTGATCCTGCCGGGCGTGGCGATCTCGCTGACCGTGCTGAGCGTCAACTACCTCGGCGACGGGCTGCGCGACGCGCTCGATCCGCGACTCCGGGGGCGCTGAGGATTCGGTCGCCTACTCGTGCTCGACCGCGCGACGGATCCGGCGAACCATGAACCACACCCCGAGGATCACCGGCAACGTCACCGCAGCGGTCAGCATCCCCTTGGAGATGCCCATCGCCTCGGCGGCCGGGTAAAGCAGGTAGGAGGCAAGCGAAACCGCGTAGTAGCTGATCGCCACGGTAGACAGCCCCTCGACAGTCTTCTGCAGGCGCAGCTGCATGTCGGCCCGCGCGTTCATGCCCTCGAGCAGTTCCTGGTTCTGGGCCGAGCGTTCGACCTCTACCCGCGTGCGCAGAAGCTCGGAGGTGCGCATGGCCCGCAGGCTCATGGTGCCGATCCGCTTCTCGGTGGACTTCACCGTCCGCATCGCAGGATCGTAGCGGCGCATCATGAACTCGGCGAAGGTCTGACGCCCCTGCCAGCGCTCCTCGCGCAGGACCGAGATGCGCTGGCCGACGATGGCCTCGTAGGCCGCCGTGGCACCGAGACGGAACGAGGTCTGGGCCGACAGCCGCTCGAGGTCGGAAGACACCGCCAGCAGCGATTTCAGCGTCTCCTCGGCCGGACCGGTGCCCTGGACCATCGCCTCCATCAGCTCGGACAGCTCGGTGTCGATCTCGCCCAGCCGCGGGGCGATCTCGCGCACGCGGGTGAAGCCCAGCATCGACATGGCCTTGTAGGTCTCGATCTCGGTCACGCGCTGGACGATCCTGCCCACCCGGCGCTCGCCCACATGGGCGCGCGGGAACACGGCAAAGCGCTGGTGGCCGGCGGGGTCGATGCGGAAGTCGCCCGCGATGATCGCGTCGTCGTCGATGACGGAACTGACGGCCATGCTTTCGGGCACGAACCAGTCGTCGATCATTCGGCCGGCCTCGGCATCGTCCTCGGGCCGCTCGGTCACCCGCACCAGCGCCGAGGTCATCCGCACCCCCGGTGCGCGGTCGAGCCAGTCGCTCGGGAAGACATCGAAATCCGCCGGATCGAACGGCCGCTCGGTCAGGCCGTTGAGGAACACCGTGTAGGTGACGAATTCGGTGTGCTGCTCCCATTTGAGGGTGTGTTGCCCGATCCGGCCCGACCAGTGGGTCGCGCCCGGCTGCGGATGCTGGGTCCCGTAGCGGTCCAGAAGCTCGGTCAGGTGCGCGAGGTCGAGCGCGCGGTCCCGCGACGCCGCCTGATGCGGTTTCTTGACCGCGAGGTAGACAGCCCGGCAGGGCGCGGTGAGCGAGGGAAAGGGACGCGCGTGCAGCTCGTTCGCCAACCGGTAGCGCAGTGGGTGATCCTGGATCGGCGGCATGGTGTCCTCGGGTCGGTCTCGTCGGAACGAGTAGTCACCGCCCGGCGCCGATCCGTAAAGCCCCCGGATTGCCGCGTCCCGGGAACCGTGTCGCGATCAGGGCCGATCATGCCCCTGCTGCGGCGCGTCGATGCGCACGGCAAGAACGATCGCCCGCACGAGCGTCAGCACCGCCCCCAGCGCCAGGAGCAGCGCCCAGTGCCCGATGAACGGGTTGGACAGCATGGCGACGCCGGCCAGAAGAAGGCCGATGGTAACCATCGCGAAGATACGGACGGACCGGGTTTCCTGGGCGATCATGACGTGGACCTCGGGGCAGCAGCTTCCCCCGCTCCCGTGGCAGCGGGTACGGGGGGTCTTAGCACGAAGCTCGTCTCTGTCTTACAGGGTCGCCGCCGGTCGGCAGAGCCAAGCCACCGCGTCGGCGGGGATTGGCTAACGGGGTGTCGCTCATTGGCAACAGCCCGTGGGTTTGGCGTCGGAGCGGCCGGAACAGGCCGCCCCGCGCGAGGTCAGCTGACCTTTTGCAGCAGGTCGTCGAGCGACTTCTTCGCGTCGCCGTAGAACATCCGCGTGTTGTCCTTGAAGAACAGCGGGTTCTCGATGCCGGAATAGCCCGTGCCCTGCCCGCGCTTGGACACGAACACGTTCTTCGCCTTCCAGACCTCGAGCACAGGCATCCCAGCGATGGGCGAGTTCGGGTCGTCCTGCGCCGCCGGGTTCACGATGTCGTTGGAGCCGATGACGATCACCACGTCGGTGTCGGGGAAGTCGTCGTTGATCTCCTCCATCTCGAGCACGATGTCGTAGGGCACCTTCGCCTCGGCCAGCAGCACGTTCATGTGCCCCGGCAGACGGCCCGCGACGGGGTGGATGGCGAAGCGCACTTCCTTGCCCTGACCGCGCAGGCGGCGGGTCAGCTCGGCGACGTTGTTCTGCGCCTGAGCCACTGCCATGCCGTAGCCCGGCACAATGACGACCGAGTCGGCCTCTTCCAGCGCCTGTGCCACGCCGTCGGCATCGATGGCGACCTGTTCGCCCTCGACCTCCTGCGCCGGTCCCGCCGAGCCGCCGAAGCCGCCGAGGATGACCGAGATGAACGAGCGGTTCATCGCCTTGCACATGATGTAGGACAGGATCGCACCCGAGGAGCCCACGAGCGCGCCGACCACGATCAGAAGGTCGTTGGACAGCGAGAAGCCGATCGCCGCCGCGGCCCAGCCCGAGTAGCTGTTCAGCATCGACACCACCACCGGCATGTCGGCGCCGCCGATGCCCATGATCAGGTGATAGCCGATGAAGAGCGCGAGCAGCGTCATCAGGATCAGCGGGAACAGCCCGCCCGTGCCGAAGTACCAGAACAGGCACAGCAGCGACACGCCGGCCGCGGCCGCGTTCAGAAGGTGCCCACCCGGCAGCTTGGTGGCCGCCGACGAGACCTTTCCGGCCAGCTTTCCGTAGGCGATCACCGAGCCGGTGAAGGTCACCGCACCGATGAAGATGCCGAGGAAGAGCTCGAGCCGCAGGACGTTGATCTCGGCCTGCGTCTTGTGGGCGACGATCGCGCCGAAGCCGCGGAACTGCTCTGACAGGGCGTCGGCCTGCGCAAGCATGGCCGCCTCCATCTCGCCCAGCGGGAACGGGATGCCCGCTTCGGCGAAGACCGAGCTTATCCGGCCGATCTCGATATGGGCGTTGTAGCCCACGAAGACCGCCGCGAGACCGACGAGCGAGTGCATCGCCGCGACCAGCTGCGGCATCTCGGTCATGCCGACGCGCTTGGCGACGACCGTGCCGATGGCGCCGCCCCCCGCGATCAGGATGATCGACAGCCACCAAAGGCCGCCGCCCGGTCCGATGAGTGTGGCGAAGACCGCCAGCGCCATGCCGACGATGCCGTACCACACGGCGCGTTTCGCGCTTTCCTGTCCCGACAATCCACCCAGCGAGAGGATGAAGAGGACGGCTGCGACCACGTAGGCCGCGGTAGTGAATCCGAAGTCCATTGTCCCCTCCGACTTACGATTTCTGGAACATGGCGAGCATTCGCCGTGTCACGAGGAAGCCCCCGAAGATGTTGATCCCGGCCATGAACACCGACAGCGCCGCCAGCAGGATCACGAGGAACGACCCCGATCCGATCTGCATGAGCGCGCCGAGGATGATGATCGACGAGATCGCGTTGGTCACCGCCATGAGCGGCGTGTGCAGGCTGTGCGCGACGCCCCAGATCACCTGGAAGCCGACGAAGCAGGCCAGCACGAAGACGATGAAGTGCTGCAGGAAGCTGGCCGGGGCGATCATGCCCACGAGCAGCATCAGCACCGCGCCGACGGCGAGCAGCGTGACCTGTTGCTTGGTCTGCTGCTTGAAAGCGGCCATTTCCTCGGCGCGCTTCTCCTCCGCCGTCTTCTCCTTTTCCTTCGGCTTGGGCTTTTGCGCCGCGATCGCCTTGGTCTTGGGCGGCGGCGGCGGGAAGGTGACCTCTCCGGCATGCGCGATGGTCGCGCCGCGGATCACGTCGTCCTCCATGTCGTGATCGACCTTGCCGTCCTTCTTGGGCGTCAGGTCGGTCATCAGGTGACGGATGTTCGTCGCGTAGAGCGTCGAGGACTGCGTGGCCATCCGGCTGGGGAAGTCGGTGTAGCCGACGATCGTCACGCCGTTGTCGGTGACGATCTTCTCGTCCTTGACGGTCATCTTGCAGTTGCCGCCACGCTCGGCGGCAAGATCGACGATCACCGATCCCGGCTTCATGGCCTTAACCATGTCCTCGGTCCACAGCTCGGGCGCTTCCCGGTTCGGGATCAGGGCCGTGGTGATGACGATGTCGATGTCGGGTGCAAGCTCGCGGAACTTGGCCAGCTGCGCCTCGCGGAACTCGGGACTCGACGGCTTGGCGTAGCCGCCGGATTCCGAACCGTCTTCCTGCTCTTCCTCGAAGTCGAGGTAGACGAACTCGGCGCCCATGCTCTCGACCTGCTCGGCCACTTCGGGCCGCACGTCGAAGGCGTAGGTGATCGCGCCCAGCGAGGTGGACGTCCCGATGGCGGCGAGGCCCGCGACGCCCGCGCCGACGACCAGCACCTTGGCCGGGGGCACCTTGCCCGCCGCGGTGACCTGGCCGGTGAAGAACCGGCCGAAGTTGTTGCCCGCCTCGATGACCGCGCGGTAGCCCGCGATATTGGCCATCGACGACAGCGCGTCCATCTTCTGCGCGCGGCTGATGCGCGGGATCATGTCCATCGCGATGACGCTCGCGCCCTTGTCGGCGGCGAGCTTCATCAGTTCTTCGTTCGAACCCGGATAGAAGTGCGAGATCAGCGTCTTGGAGCTGTCGAGGTGGTTGAGTTCCTCTTCCGTGGGCGGCCGCACCTTGGCGATGATATCCGCCCCGCTCCAGAGCGCGTCGGCACCGTCCACGACCTCGACGCCCGCCTCTCGGTAGGCATCGTCGAGGGAGCCGGCCTTTTCGCCGGCACCGGCCTCGACCAGGCATTCGTGACCCAGTTTCTGCAGCATCCGCGCCGAGTCGGGCGTCATCGCCACCCGGTTCTCGCCCGGAAGGATTTCCTTTGGCGTCCCTATCTTCACGAGATTGGTTCCCTCTCCGTCAGACGTGACGACATGGCGGCCGGAGGGCCGCCATGTCGGAATTCACCTTGTTTGCCGGGTTTAGAGCATAGCGGCCGGACGAGTTAAAGCCACCTACCCGTTCGTTGCGTGTAGGCATCGAAGCCGGCAAGAAACTTGCCACTCATTCGGGCTTCTTCAGGTCGTACGAAGCGGCGGTCGAGGATCCACCAGAGTATCGGAACGAGCGCCAGACCGAGCGGCGCATTCCAGGCCAGCGACAGCCCGCCGAGGATCATCAGGTCGGCGAGGTAAATCGGATTGCGCGAGCGCGCGTAGATGCCGGTGGTGACCAGCTCGGCGGGAACGTGGTGCGGCACGACCGTGGTGCGGTGGCGGGCGAACTCGCGCACTGCCAGCGCGACGAGGACCAGGGCCGCAACCGCCACGAGGCCGCCCGCGGCGAGGCCGAAAGCGCCGAGGTCCGGACCGATCCCGCGCAAGTGCCAGGACCCGACAAGCGCCGCCGCCAGCCAGACCGGCGGGAGATCGATCCAGCCAAGGCCGCGTGGCCCCTGCGGCCCGTGTTCTTTCTGCTGTCCCGCCATCGCAATCCCCCTCTCGCCGTCCGTCGCACGGCCCCCAGCCTGCCTGGCGGGCGCTGGCCCGTCCGTGACGCCGAAACACGCCGCGAAAGGACCCGGAACGTGCCTTGGTTACGGCCTCGTTTACCATCTTTTCGCCGCCGGGCGACGCTATTCCGACACGGAACCGCGCGCCCGCTCGTCCGGCCGCGTCGCCCCGAGAAGAGAGCACCGGATGCCGACCTACACGTTGCGCTTCTATGCCTTCCAGCCGACGAACCTGATGGGGGCGTCGGGCTCGAGTTTCGTCTGGACCGGTCCGGCGGACTACAACGGCATTGCGACGATCACCGACAACGAGGCCGGCGCGGGCGGCCTGACGCTCGACGACGACAGCGCCGGGGGCGAGACCGCGACCGCCTCGGTCAGCGTGCCCGGGGGCACCTCGACCTCGACCACCGTCGATGCCGAGATCGTCTGGACCCTGCGCGACACCGTGACCGGACGCGAGTTCCAGGTCGCACAGTTCGACGTGGAGAGCGGCGGCGCGACGGGCCAGTACACACTCTCCGAGGCGCCGCTGATCCAGGGGCGCACCTACCAGGTGGTGCAGCGGGACACGAACCCGGACGTGAACGCGGGATCGCCCGTTTTCACCTATGCCGACTACGCCGAGCCCGATGGCATCGTCGACGGCACCTCCGGCGCCGACCGCATCGATCCGGACTATCTCGATCCGGCCTACGAGCAGACCGACGACTCCGCCGACGCGCCGGGCGACAGCGTCGAGGCGGGGGCCGGCAACGACACAGTCTACGGCGGCCGCGGCTCCGATACGTTGCTTGGCCAGGCCGGCGACGACGTGATCTACGGCGATTACGGCGGCACCGCCCCGCGCGACGTGGACGGCACACTGCGCTGGACCGACCAGGGCGGCGACGGGACCGACCTCTCGGCCGGGTTCACCCAGGATACCGGCGCCATCGACGTGACCCTCGGCTTCGAGGACACCGGCGACAACGTTCCCACCTTCCTCGTGGACACCGCGCGGCCGCAATACGTAGCCCCCGGAGAGGACTTCGCGTCCAACTCCTCGTTGTTCCTCTTCGGCCAGGGCAACGGTCCGACCTCGACCACAACCATGAGCTTCGCCGCATCCGACGGCGCCGACGTGGCGGACGAGGTCACCGACGTCTCGTTCCGCATCAACGACATCGACTGGGGCAGCGGGAACCACACCGACGTGGTCACCGTCACCGCCTTCGACGCGGCCGGCAACCCGGTGGCGGTCACGCTGACCCCATCGGGCGGCGACACGGTGTCGGGCAGCACGATCACGGCAAACGAGGTCGCCGATAACCAGGACCAGGCCGGCGGTTCGGTCCTCGTCGAGATCGCGGGCCCGGTCTCGAGCATCTCGATCACCTATGCCAACCAGCAATCCGGCACCCAGGGCATCTGGCTGACCGACGTGAACTTCACCGCGCAGACCCTCGGCGCGGGGGACGACTCGATCGTCGGCGGCGCGGGAAACGACCGGCTCTACGGCGAGGCCGGCAACGACACGCTGTCTGGCGGTGGCGACAACGACCTGCTCGACGGCGGGTCCGGCAGCGACTTCATGGACGGCGGGGCGGGCAACGACACGCTTCTCGGCGGCGGTGGCGCCGATACCGTCGCGGGCGGCACCGGCATCGACTGGCTGGACTACGGCAGTTCGGCCGCGCCTGTCTCGGTCGACCTCGGCGCAGGAACGGCCTCGGGCGGAGACGCCACCGGCGACGTGCTGGCCGGCGGCATCGAAAACCTTGCGGGCAGCGCGGGCGGCGACGCGCTGACCGGCGACGCAGGCGCCAACACCATCCTGGGGCGCGGCGGCGACGACACGATCGCGGGCGGCGGCGGGGCGGATTCCCTCGACGGCGGCGACGGGGCCGACAGCCTTCTGGGCGGCGCCGGGAATGACACCCTGCGTGGCGGCGCCGGCAACGACACCCTCGAGGGCGGCGCGGGCGCCGACATGCTCGACGCCGCATCGGGCATGGATTTCGTCAGTTACGCGGGCTCCGGCAGCGCGGTGCGGGTGGACCTGTCCAACAACACCTTCTCCGGCGGCGACGCCGAGGGCGACGTCAGCTGGGGTGGCCTCGACGGCATCATCGGCTCGGATTACGACGACGTGCTCACCGGCTACGACGCGCAGGGGCCGGACTGGACCAACGTCATCTACGGTGGCTCCGGCGACGACACCATCGACGGGCGCGGCGGAGACGACAGCCTCTACGGCGGCGTCGGCGCGGATTCGGTTATCGGCGGCACCGGCGCGGACTACATGGAGGGCGGTGCCGGCGACGACACGTTCGAGGTCGGCCGCGACGACACCGTCTCGGGCGGCGCGGGCGACGACCTCTACCGGTTGGTGGACCTCGGCGAGGGCGGCGGCGGCACGATCACCATCGACGGCGGGACGCTCGACCAGGCCAAGGGCGACCGGCTCGACCTCGCTGGGCTGGCCGACCGGGGCACGCTCACGCGGACCGAAACGGGCGGTGGCGAGTATTCCGGCTCGGTCACCATGTACGACGGCACGGTCGTCACCTTCTCGAACATCGACGACATCATCTGCTTCGTGCCCGGAACGCTGATCCTGACCGAGACCGGCCCCCGCCCGATCGAGACGCTTCGCCCCGGCGACCGGATCGTGACCAGGGACGCCGGGCCGCTGCCCTTGCGCTGGGTCGGCGCAAGCCGGGTCGGAGGCTTCGGTGACTTTGCTCCCGTGACGGTACCGGCGGGCGTCCTGCCGGGCCAGCGCCGGGCGCTGACCGTGTCGCCGCGGCACCGGCTGCTGGTCGCCGACTGGCGGGCAGGCATGTATTTCGCCGCGCCAGAGGTCTTCGTCACCGCCAGCCATCTCGACGATGCCGCGGGCATCTTCCGCGCCCCCACGGCCGAGGTGACCTACATCCACCTGCTGCTCGACGCCCATCACGTGATCTATGCCGAGGGCGCCGCGACCGAGAGCTTTCATCCCGGGCCGGTGGGACTCGCCGCGCTTTCGGACAGCGCCCGGGCCTCGCTCTTCGAGGCGGTGCCGACGCTACGGACCGGGGCCGAGAGCTACGGCCCCCTCGCCCGGATGGCAGTGAAGCGCCGCGAGGCCGCGCTGATCCGCCCGGCGCTGACGGCTGCGCCGTCGTCCGCCGCGGCGGCCTGACGGGCCGCGCGCTCCCGGCTTCAGGCGGTCTTGCGATCCGGCGTGGCCACGTGCCCGCGCGACCACGCCCGCGCGGCATCGCCGAAGGCCGCGAAGAGCGGGCGCGATACCGGGTCCTCGGCGGCGCGGTATTCCGGATGCCATTGCACGGCCAAAGCGTAGCCCGGCGCGCCGTCGACGTAGATCGCCTCGGGCGTGCCGTCATCGGCGGTGCCGTCGATCACGATGCGCTTCCCGGCGGCCTTGATCCCCTGCCCGTGCAGCGTGTTGGTCATGACCTGACGGCTGCCCATGAGCCGGTGGAACGGGCCGCCCTCGGTGAAGTTCACCGCGTGGCGCAGCGCGAACTTCTCCTCGATGGTGCCATCGGGGGGCATCCGGTGGTTCATGCGTCCCGGCAGGTCCCGGATCTCGGGATAGAGCGTGCCGCCCATCGCCACGTTCAGCTCCTGGAAGCCGCGGCAGACGCCCAGCACCGGCTGCCCGCGCTCGATGCAGGCACGGATCAAAGGCAGGACCACGCCGTCGCGGCCCCGGTCGAAGGCGCCGTGGGCCTCGGTCGGCTCCTCACCGTACTCCTCCGGGTGCACGTTCGGCCGCCCGCCTGGCAGCAGGAAGCCGTCGCAGGTGTCCAGCAGGTCCGCGAGGTCGACATGGGTCGGATCGGCAGGCACCAGGAGAGGCAGCCCGTCCGAAACCTCGGCCACCGCCTGCTGCAGCATCGTGCCGCTGGCGTGGGCGGGGTACTGGTCGTTGATCAGGTGCGAGTTGGTGACGATGCCGATGACCGGGCGGGCCATGTCTGCCTCTTGGATCAGGGACGGGTGAAAGCGCGTTCCACTCGATATAGGCCGCAAGGCCTCCCTGATAAAGCGGATCAGTCCTCGGCGGAAAGTCCCGCGGCCTCGATGCCCGCTTTCGCGGCAGCCGCATCGTTCTCCGAGGCATCCCCGCTCACGCCGACCGCGCCCATGGTCCGGCCCTTGGAATCCTTGACCAGAACGCCACCCGGCACCGGGATCATCCCGCCACCCAGCGCGCCGTTCGCGCAGGCCACGAAGTAGGCCTGTGCCTCAGCGCGCGCCATCTGTGCAGAGCCTGGCATCCCCAGCATCACCGCGCCATAGGCCTTGCCCCGGGCGATCTCGTAGCGGCCGGGGCTCGCGCCGTCCTCGCGCTCGAAGGCGATGAGGTTGCCGCCCGAATCCAGCACCGCCACTGCCATGGGCTTGAACTCGGCGCCGCGCGCGTGCTCCAGCGCCTTGCGGATCATCGTGCGGGCCCGTCTCAGCGAAATCTCGGCCATGTCGGCTCCCTTCCTGTTTCTTCCAAGTGATATCCTGGGCCGGCCGCGCGGATAATGCGCGCCCCGCCCGTCTTCTTCTCGTTCCAAGTACTCCGTGGTCCGGGGCAGAGCCCCGGTTCGCCGGTCTCATCCGCTTACGCCATCGCCTTCAGCTCGAGGCGCCGGCGATGCAGGACCGGCTCGGTGTAGCCCGAGGGCTGCTCGCGGCCCTGGAAGATCAGGTCGCAGGCCGCCTGGAAGGCGATCCCGTCGAAGCCCGGCGCCATCGGCCGGTAGGACGGATCGGCCGCGTTCTGGCGGTCCACCACCTCGGCCATCCGGCGCAGGATGGTCATGACCTCCTCGCGCTCCACCACGCCGTGATGCAGCCAGTTGGCGACGTGCTGGGCCGAGATGCGGCAGGTCGCGCGGTCCTCCATGAGGCCCACGTCGTTGATATCGGGCACCTTCGAGCACCCGACGCCGTGGTCGATCCAGCGCACCACGTAGCCGAGGATGCCCTGCGCGTTGTTCTCCACCTCGCGGGCGATCTGCTCGGGCGACCACTTGCGGAAGGACGCGAGCGGAATGTCGAGAAGCGCGTCCACGTGCGCCCGCCGGCCGCCGTCGCGCAACTTCTCCTGCACGCCCAGCACGTCCACGCGGTGGTAATGCAGTGCGTGAAGCGTGGCGGCGGTGGGCGACGGCACCCAGGCACAGTTGGCGCCTGCCTTGGGGTGGCCGATCTTGGCCTCGAGCATCGCCGCCATCAGGTCCGGCATGGCCCACATGCCCTTGCCGATCTGCGCCTTGCCCGAGAGCCCGCATTCGAGGCCGATGTCCACGTTGCGGTTCTCGTAGGCGGTGATCCAGCCCTTGTCCTTGATGAAGCCCTTGCGGCTGAAGGGTCCCGCCTCCATCGAGGTGTGGATCTCGTCGCCGGTGCGGTCGAGGAAACCGGTGTTGATGAAGGCGCAGCGGTGCTTCGCGGCCCGGATGCACTCCTTGAGGTTCACCGAGGTACGGCGCTCCTCGTCCATGATGCCGAGCTTCACGGTGTAGCGCGGCAGGCCCAGCGCTTCCTCGACGCGGGTGAAGGTCTCGTCGGCGAAGGCGACCTCGGCCGGCCCGTGCATCTTGGGCTTCACCACGTAGACCGACCCTTCGGTCGAGTTGCCGCCAGCCCGCGACAGGTCGTGGCGCGCGATCAGCGTGGTGACCATCGCGTCCATCAGCCCCTCGAAGATCTCCGAGCCGTCGTTCAGCAGGATCGCGGGGTTGGTCATGAGGTGGCCGACATTGCGCACCAGCATCAGGGCGCGGCCCTTCACGGTCACGGTCCCCTGCCCGTCCGGCGCGGTGAAGGCCGGATCGGGGTTGAGCGCGCGCGTCACGGTGGCGCCGCCCTTCTCGAAGCGTTCGGTCAGGTCGCCCTTCATCAGGCCCAGCCAGTTGCGGTAGGCCAGCGCCTTGTCCTCGGCGTCGACGCAGGCGACCGAGTCCTCGCAATCCATGATCGCCGAGACCGCGCTTTCCAGCCGCACGTCGGCAAGCCCGCACTGATCGCGGGCGCCGATCTGGTGGGTGCGGTCGAAGACCAGTTCCACGTGCAGACCGTTGTTGCGCAGCAGGATCGCCTCGGGCGCCTTGGGGTGGCCGCGGAAGCCCACGAACTTGTCGGGCTGGGCCAGCGGCATGTCATCGACCAGCAGCGCGCCGTTCTTCACGTGGTAGCGGCGCGCATCGGCATGGCTGCCGCCGTCGATGGGGAACGCCTCGTCGAGGAACACGCGGGTGCGCGCCACCACCCGGGCGCCGCGGCCCTTGTCATAGCCGCCCGCCGGCGGCGGCGTGCCCAGCGCATCGGTGCCGTAGAACCCGTCATAGAGAGAGCCCCAGCGCGCATTCGCGGCGTTCAGGGCATAGCGCGCGTTGGTGATCGGCACCACGAGTTGCGGGCCGGGCACCGTGGCGATCTCGGGATCGACGTTCGAGGTCTCGATCTCGAAGTCGTCGCCCTCGGGCAGCAGGTAACCGATCTCTTCGAGGAAGGCCTTGTAGGCGGCGTGGTCGTGCGGATGGTCGCGATACGCGGTGTGCCAGTCGTCGATCTTCGATTGCAGGTCCTCGCGAACCTTCAGCAGTTCGGCGTTGCGCGGCGCGAAGTCATGCGCCAGCGCCGACAGGCCCGACCAGAACGCCTCGGCCTCGACACCCGAACCGGGCAGCGCCTCGGTCTCGATGAAGTCGCAGAGGATCTTGTCCACCTGCAATCCGTGGCGGTCGATGCGGTCGGTCATGGGCGTCTCCTCCTTGCCGTGTCGGACTGTGCCGGCGTGGCCGGCATACCGTCGTGCGCAGATGACACGGGTTTCCTATCGGAAACAAGACCCCGGCCGCTGGCAGCGACCGGGGTCTTTTACCTTTGCACGTCGGAGCGGCATCAATCGGTGGACTTGCGGTTGCGCCTGCATCTCTCGGAGCAGTAACGCACTTCGTCCCAGACCTTCTCCCACTTCTTGCGCCAGGCGAAGGGCCGCCCGCAGACCGGACAGACCTTGGTGGGCAGGTCAGCTTTCTTGCGGGAGCGGGCCAATCCGGCGGGTCTTACTGGGTGCCGCCGTTCTCGTTTTCTGTCCCGGAGCCGCCGCTTTCGCCTTCGCTATCGGCGCTCACCGACCCGGTGGAATTGCCGCCGGGCTCGTAGGTCTCCTCCTCGAAGCCTTCGAGCGCCTCTTCGGTCTCCATGCCCTCTTCCACGGTGGGCACGGTGTCGTCTCCGCCGGGCTCACCGGTGTCGTCCTGACCGCTGACGACCAGCCAGACGATCAGGCCGAGCAGCAGGATCCCGGCATAGATGATGGACGCGCGAATCCCCAGAAGGGCGGGACGGTGACGCTGTTCTTCCTTCTCGGTGTTGGTATCGGGTGCGGACATTCTGAAAACCTCTGGTCAGTGCTGGGCCGCGCGGGCGGCGCACACGTTGCGGCGGCGCGGCGGGTTGGCTTAGACGGTAGATCAGCCAAAGCGGTCGGCAAGCTGGTCGACCCCCGCTCCCGGCACCATGTCGCCGAGGGCGCGAACCCCGAAGGAGTGCCCCCGTGAAAGACGCGAGCCCGCAGACGATCTACCTCAAGGACTACACCCCGTTCGGCTACGTGGTGGAGGGCGTGGAGCTGACCTTCGCCCTCGCGCCCGAGGCCACGCGGGTGAAGAGCCGCATCCGCTTCGCCCCGAACCCGGACGCCACCGACCGCACGTTTTTCCTGCATGGCGAGGACCTTACGCTGATCTCGGCGGCGATCGACGGAAGCCCGGTCACGCCCACGCTGACCGAGCAGGGGCTTACCTGCGAGGTGCCCGACGCCCCCTTCACCTGGGAAGCCGAGGTCGAGATCGCGCCGGCGAAGAACACCGCGCTCGAAGGACTCTACATGTCGAACGGCATGTATTGCACCCAGTGCGAGGCCGAGGGATTCCGGAAGATCACCTACTATCCTGATCGCCCGGATGTGATGGCGACCTTCGACGTCCGGATCGAGTCGGACCTGCCGGTGATGCTGTCGAACGGCAATCCCGGCACACGGGACGGCGGGGTCGCGGAATGGCACGACCCATGGCCCAAGCCCTCCTACCTGTTCGCGCTGGTGGCGGGCGATCTCGAGGCGCGTTCGGACAGCTTCACCACCCGGTCGGGCCGGCACGTGGACCTGAACCTCTGGGTGCGCCCGGGCGACCTCGGCAAGACCGCGTGGGGCATGGAGGCGCTCAGAACCTCGATGCGCTGGGACGAGGAGGTCTACGGCCGTGAATACGACCTCGACGTGTTCAACATCGTCGCCGTGGACGACTTCAACATGGGCGCGATGGAGAACAAGGGTCTGAACATCTTCAACTCCTCGGCGGTGCTGGCAAGCCAGGACACCTCGACCGACGCCAATTTCGAGCGGATCGAGGCGATCATCGCGCACGAGTACTTCCACAACTGGACCGGCAACCGCATCACCTGCCGCGACTGGTTCCAGCTGTGCCTCAAGGAAGGTCTGACCGTCTTCCGCGACAGCCAGTTCACCGCCGACCAGCGCTCGGCTCCGGTGAAGCGGATCGGCGACGTGATCGACCTGCGCGCCCGCCAGTTCCCCGAGGATCAGGGGCCGCTGTCCCATCCGGTCCGGCCCGAGAGCTTCCAAGAAATCAACAACTTCTACACCGCCACGGTCTACGAGAAGGGCGCCGAGGTGATCGGGATGCTCAAGCGGCTGGTGGGGGACGAGGCCTATGACAAGGCCGTCGCGCTCTATTTCGAGCGTCATGACGGTCAGGCCTGCACCATCGAGGACTGGCTTCAGGTCTTCGAGGACACCACCGGCCGCGACCTGTCGCAGTTCAAGCGCTGGTACACCCAGTCGGGCACGCCCCGCCTGTCGGTCGAGGAAAGCTACGAAGGCGCGCGCTACACGCTGACCTTCCGCCAGCGCACGCCCGCCACGCCCGGCCAGTCCGAGAAGCTGCCGCAGGTGCTGCCCGTGGCGGTGGGCCTTCTTTCGCCCGGCGGCGAAGAGGTGCTTCCGACGCAGTTGCTCGAGGTGACCGAGCCCGAGCAAAGCTTCACTTTCGACAACATGCCGGACCGGCCGATCCCGTCGCTCCTGCGCGGCTTCTCGGCCCCCGTGGTGCTCGAGCGCGAGAGCGACGCCGCCGAACAGGCCTTCCTGCTGGCCCACGACACCGATCCCTATTGCCGGTGGGAAGCCGGACGCGGCCTTGCGCGCGGGTCGCTGATCGCGAGCGTGGTGGACGGGGCCGATCCCGACGGCGCGTGGCTCGACGCGCTGCGGGCGGTGGTGACCGACCCCGCGCTCGACCCCGCCTACCGCGCTCTGATGATGGGGCTGCCGACGCAGTCCGAGCTGGCGCAGGCTCTCTACGAGAAGGGCATCACGCCCGACCCCGACGCGATCCGCGATGCGGTCGAGGCCACCGTCCGCGCCACAGCCGACCGCTGGGCCGACGACCTGCCGGGCCTCTCCGAAGAGGCGCGCGTGGCCGAACCCTACGCCCCGGACGCACAGCAGTCCGGCAAGCGCGCGCTCGGCACGCGCGTGCTGTCGCTGGTTTCGCGCCTCGACGGCGGATCGGCGGCCAAGGCGCAATTCGAGGCGGCGGACAACATGACCCTGAAGCTCGCGGCGCTCGGCAATCTTGTGCGGCTTGAGCGAGCGGACGACGCGCTCGCGGCGTTCGAGGCACAGTGGAAGGACGACCGCCTGGTCATGGACAAGTGGTTCGGCATCCAGATCATGTCCGCCCCCGCCCCGGTTGCAGTCGAGCGGGCGGAAGCCCTGACCGGACACGCAGCCTTCGACTGGACGAATCCCAACCGCTTCCGCGCGGTGATGGGCGCGCTGGTGTCGAACCATGCCGGCTTCCACCGGGCCGACGGCGCGGGCTACGACTTCCTCGCCGGATGGCTCGCGCGTCTCGACGAGAAGAACCCGCAGACCGCGGCGCGGATGGCGACGGCCTTCCAGACCTGGCGGCGCTACGACGACGACCGTCAGGCCAAGATGCGCGCCGCACTCGAAAGCCTGCGCGACAAGCCGAAGCTCAGCCGCGATATGGGCGAGATGGTCGCCCGCCTGCTGGGCTGACAGAAGCGGGCCCCGTTCGGCACATCTTCGCCGGGCGGGGCCGTCATCAAAAATTCAATGTGTCACGGGAACTTTTCCCGCTAGATCATCGTTCCACAAGGCTAAGGCCGCGCATTTCGCTCGTGCCTTTCGCCAGCCCGAGGCGTGACGCGCTTCCCTTCGCGGAAGGCTCGTGTCATGGGTCCGTAACGAGACGTGGCTTGGGTGCCTGAATATGACCGAAAGCATCAAGGATCGCATCGACCCGCTGATCGAGGAACGGGCCCCGTGGCTCTTCTCGAACCGTCTTGGTACGCGGCGGGCGCGGCAGGTCCTGAACATGATGCTGGGCTACGAGCGCACCATTGCGCTCGGTGAGCGGCTGAACGACCTGCCGGCGTCCGAGATCATGGCGATCCTCGGCGAGATGCTGGCGCGCGACGTGCAGGCCTCGGGCCTGTCGAACATCCCCCGCAACGGTCCGGCGCTGGTCGTGGCCAACCACCCCACGGGCATCGCGGACGGGATCATCCTGCATCACCTGCTCGCGCCGCTGCGGCCCGATGCCTACTACTTCGCGAACCATGACATCCTGCGGGTCCTGCCGCAGTACGAGGCCATGATCGCCCCGGTGGAATGGCGCGAGGAAAAACGCAGCCATGGCAAGACGCGCGAAACGATGGCCTATACCCGCCGCGCCGTCGAGGCGGAACGTCTCGGCGTGATCTTCCCGGCCGGACGCCTCGCCAAGCGCCGCGGGCTCAGCCTGCACGAACGGCCGTGGATGGCGTCCGCGGCGATGATCGCGCGCAAGTTCGACCTGCCCGTGATCCCGGTGAACATCCGCGCCCGCAATTCGGCGCTGTTCTACCTCTTCGACCTGATCCACCCGACGCTGCGCGACATCACGCTCTTCCACGAGACGCTGAACAAGGCGCGCCAGCCCTACCGCGTGACGGTGGGCGAGCCGATCTCGGCCGCGGCGCTGCCGAAGACGTCGGACGAGGGCATCGACCTTCTGCGCCGCGCCACGCTGGCCCTCGGCGGCCGTCGCGCCCCGGCGGTGTCGCTGATCGACAACTCGCGCCGCCCGTCCTGGCTCAAGGCGACCTGAGCACCGCGCGGGCTGACAGTTTTCCAGTAAGTTCAAGCTAATAGCGCGCGACGTCAAAGCGCCACACCAGATGGCACGACACCTCGAACATTACGATTTCCGGAAGATTCGTGGACGCGCCGCACAGCTTGGCGCGCCCGGAAACCGGCCCGCCGCATCACGACGGGCCGTGGCGCGTCAGGGGGCCAGCCGGCCCTGCGTGCTGAACACCGGAGCGTCACGCGGCGGGATCTCGGCATAGAGCGGGACGGTCTCGTCGACGTCCGGACGCGCCATCGGGCGCTTGCCCGGGACCGATTTGCAGAACGCCTGGCTGCGCGTGTACGCGATCATGTCCGAGCGCTTGGTGCTCGAGTGGAACGGCCCCCAGTCGGCGGCCACGCCACGCATGCCGGCCGACACCACGCCATCGCGCGCCACGGTGCGCGCCATGATCCGCAAGCCGCAGCTGAGATTCGCGGCGCCCGATTGCAGCGCCGCGCCCGAGCCCGCGCGGCAGCCATAGAGCCGCGCCGTCGAAGGCAGGATCTGCAAAAGGCCGTGCCAGCGCCCGCCGCCGCCCACCACCGTAGGGCGATAGGTGCTTTCGTGCTTGGCCAGCGCCGAGACGAGGCTTACCCAGAACGCCTCGCGCAGGCGGCGGTTGTTCTCCTCGTAGGCGGGGCACCAGGTGTCGATATCGCCGGGCACGATATCGGTCAGCCCGGAGGCCGGGCCGCGCAACGCCGAGACCGCGGCGCGGGTCCAGGTCTGGCCGCGCGCCGAGGTGCCCCAGCGCGCCTTCGGCAGCCGGTCGTCGCGCACCTTAGGGCGCAGCGACACCTCGACCGCCTGATCGGACACGCCGGCACCGGGATGCGGGGACATCGCGCCGATCGTCTGGGCGGAGGCCGGTCCGGCCCCGCTCACGGGCAGGCTGAGGCAGAGAAGGAGCGCCGCGGCAGTCGCGCGCAGCGGGGTCCACGGGGACCGGCGCGGTGCCGGCCATGCGGTGTGAGTGGCAGCTCTCATGCTGTCCGGTGTCCTTAATCACGCGCGCGCGTGCAAGCGCGGCAACATTCCATGCGCGGAATGCCGCCAAATCGCGCGTTTACCATTCGGATTTTGGAAGCCCTGCATTGGCCCCTCGCGCGCTCGGTCTGCGCCATTTTGCCGCCCCGATGCGCCGCCACACCCGGCTCATGTTCAATGCCCGCGCCTTCCTCCACCGCCCTCGAATTGCTGACGTTCGCGACCTGGCCCGCGGTGCCATGCGTCCCTTTGGTCAGCGGGTCGGCCTGCCCCCCGAGGCTGCCGAACGGCCAGAACCGGGGCAGATCGACGTGCCGATCCTGACCTCCAGCGCGGAGGATCGTGCCCGCGCGCAGATCTTGGCCCAAGGCCGCCACCTTGCCCGGCAACAGGACTGGGCCGAGCTCGGGGCGCTGATCCGGGCCGCCGATTCGGCGCGCGCCCTGACGCCGGGCGGCGCATCGGTGGCCGAACTGCTGGCCGCAGGCGCACGTGAGGATGCCGTGAGCGCCGCCTGTGCGGCAGCGGGTCGCTCGGACGCCGACGCCGCAAACCGTCCGATCGCGGACCTGCGCGACGAGCTTGACGCGCTCAGCCTCGATCACGGTGTCGCGTTGGTGGTGGTGCGGGCGCATCTGGATCTGGGCACCGCGTGGCTCCGTCAGGCAGCCGACCGGCGGATCGGCCGGGCGGGGTTTCACACCCACTTCAACGCGGCACGCAAGCTGCTCGACGCATTCGACCCCGTAGAGGCCGACGCCGCCAGCCTCGCCGCGGCGCGCTGCGCGGTTCTGCCAGGCACCCGCGGGGCAGCGGCGCGGGTGATCGACGATTACGACGACCTCATCGATCTCGACCCACGCTGCGCGCGACACCTCTCGGCGCTCGGGCGCGACATGATGCCGGACCGGTTCGGCAGCCACGCCGCGCTGCACGAGGCGGCTTGCCGCTCTGCGGCGCGCACCGCGGACATCTGGGGCATGGGAGGCTACGTCTGGACCTGCCTCGACGCCATCGACGCGGACCCCTCCTGTGTCGCGGCGCTCGACCCTGCGCTTTTCGTCGAGGGGCTGCACGACATCCTCGCCGCGGGCCCTGACCAGGCGGTCGTGAACCGGCTCGCCGCGCTCACGGGGTTCACTCTCTCCTGCGGGCCGGATGCACCGCCCGCACATCGCGCCATCGCGACCTCGTTCTGCTGGATCGTCACCGACCACCTCCGCGAGGTGCATCCGCGGGTCTGGGCCGCGGCGCCCTCGCCCGTCGCAACGGCCGCCCCGGCCGACGGACCGGAAACCGGTGCCGCCCGCGCGCTGTCGTCCATCGGCCGTCTTTTCGCCGACGACCTCGCCGCCGGGCGCAGCGTGCGCGCAGGGCCGGAAGGCTGGACCTACGCCTGACGGCGCGCACGGCGCGCCCTGCCCCTCTTGCCCCGTCCGGGCCGCGGGACTAAACCCGCGTGCGACCCACGCGAGTGATCCCGAAGGAGACCGTTCATGCTGGACCTGACATACGAGGCCCCGACGCCCAAGGTCATCGCCGGAGCCCAGCACGACTGGGAGCTCGTGATCGGCATGGAAGTGCACGCCCAGGTGGCGAGCCGGGCCAAGCTGTTCTCGGGCGCGTCGACCCGTTTCGGCGCAGAGCCGAACTCGAACGTGTCGTTCGTGGATGCGGCGATGCCGGGGATGCTGCCGGTCATCAACGAGTTCTGCATCGAGCAGGCGGTCCGCACCGGCCTCGGCCTGAAGGCGCAGATCAACCTGCGCTCGGCCTTCGACCGCAAGAACTACTTTTATCCCGACCTGCCGCAGGGCTACCAGATCAGCCAGCTGTATCACCCGCTCGTTGGCGAGGGCGAGATCCTCGTGGACATGGAGCCGGGCATTGCCCGCAAGGTCCGGATCGAGCGTATCCACGTAGAGCAGGACGCCGGCAAGTCGATCCACGACATGGATCCCGCGATGTCCTTCGTGGACCTCAACCGCACCGGCGTCGCGCTGATGGAGATTGTCAGCCGCCCCGACATCCGCGGCCCCGAAGAGGCGGCCGCCTACGTCACCAAGCTGCGCCAGATCCTGCGCTATCTCGGGACCTGCGACGGCAACATGCAGAACGGCAACCTGCGCGCCGACGTGAACGTCTCGGTGTGCCGCCCGGGCGCCTACGAGAAGTACATGGAGACGCAGGATTTCGCGCATCTCGGCACGCGCTGCGAGATCAAGAACATGAACTCCATGCGCTTCATCCAGCAGGCCATCGACTACGAGGCGCGCCGCCAGATCCGCATCATCGAGGGCGGCGGCGAGGTCGTGCAGGAAACCCGGCTCTACGATCCCGACAAGGGCGAGACGCGGTCCATGCGCTCGAAGGAAGAGGCGCACGACTACCGCTACTTCCCCGATCCGGACCTGCTGCCGCTCGAGATCGAGCAGGCCTGGGTCGACGGCATCGCCGCCACCCTTCCCGAGCTGCCGGACGAAAAGAAGGCACGCTTCGTCAAGGACTTCGGCCTCAGCGAGTATGACGCCTCGGTACTGACCGCCGACACCCAGAACGCCATGTATTTCGAGGAAGTGGCCGGCGCCTGCGGCGACGGCAAGCTCGCGGCGAACTGGGTCATCAACGAGCTGTTCGGCCGCCTCAAGAAGGACGACCGCGATATCGCCGACAGCCCGATGTCGCCGGCGCAGCTGGGCGGGATCGTCAAGCTCATCAAGGCCGACGAGATCTCGGGCAAGATCGCCAAGGACGTGTTCGAGATTGTCTACACCGAGGGCGGCGACCCCGCCGACGTGGTCGAGGAGAAGGGTCTCAAGCAGGTGACCGACACCGGCGCCATCGAGGCCGCGGTCGACGACGTGATCGCCGCGAACCCCGCACAGGTGGAAAAGGCGCAGGCCAACCCCAAGCTCGCGGGCTGGTTCGTGGGACAGGTGATGAAGGCCACCGGAGGCAAGGCGAACCCGAAGGCCGTGAACGAGATCGTCACGGCGAAACTCGGCCTCTGAGCGGCCCGCCGGCCGTTCGGCCGGTTGTTGCACTCGCGACGAACGACCGACGCCGAAGCCGGGCGCCGTCCGGCTTCGCGTCCTACTGAACGACAAGGCGCCCACCGGACCGGGTCCGGGGCGAAAGCTTGCCGGGATCCCCCGCACGGCTTTCCCCGGCGTCCCGCCGCAGGTAGGATGCGCGCCGCACCGAAGAGCAGGTAACGCAATGCCCAACTACGAATACAAGGTCCTGCCAGCGCCCTCCCGTGGCGAGAAGGCAAAGGGCGTGAAGGGCAACGAGGCCCGCTTTGCCCATGCCATAGAGAAACTGATGAACGAGATGGCGTCCGGGGGCTGGGAATACCAGCGCGCCGAGACGCTGCCGTCGGAAGAGCGGTCGGGCCTGACGGGCTCCGTCACGGTCTGGCGCACGATGCTGGTCTTCCGCCGTGCCACCGGCGACGGCGACGCGGAATTGAAGCCCCGGATGCTCGAGGCCCCTGCCCCGAAGCCGGCGCCCTCGGTTTCGACTGCCGCACCTGCCGCGGCCGCGGTGGCTGCACCGGCGGTCACCCCGCGCGACGCCCGGCCCGCTCAGGAACCTCGGACCGATGAACCGCGCGCCGCGACGGAGCAGACAGAGCCCGCGACGCAAGTGCCGCAGGAAGCGCCCATAGACGAACTGTCAGCCGCTCTGGCGTCGGCGCCCGTTCCGACGGAACCGGCCCCCGCGGACCCAACCGACGCGGACCAGAACGAGGCGGATCAGCCGGGAGACACCGCGAACCTGCAGCACGCGTTGCAACCCGGTCCCGCACCCGAGAAGCCGTCCGCGCCGGAGGGCTGGCACGACAACGGCGTCGAGGAGACCGAACAGGTCCGCGATCTCTCGGCCATCCTGCGGGCCCGCGCCGCGCAGTCGCCCGACGACCCGGACGACCGCTAGGCCACCGAACACAAGGGCATCGCCACGCTCAGGGCGTGGCGAGGTCCATCGACAGCGCGTGGATCTGGCCCACGAGGTCTTCGCCCAGCGCCTTGTGCACCGCCCTGTGACGGGCGATGCGCGACAGCCCCTCGAACCGGGACGAGCGGATCACCACGTGGAAGTGGGACTCGCCGCCCTCCTGAAATCCAGCATGTCCACGATGGCTCTCGCTGTCGTCGTGGACCTCAAGATGGTCCGGTGAAAACGCCTCGCGCAGGCGTGTCTCGATTTCCGATGTTCGCGACAATTTTCGCCTCCAAACCCCTAACATCCGGCCGCGTTTTGTCTAAACTCCGGCGTCCGAGTCGAAAAGAGGTGCCCCATGAGCAAATCCGATCCCTTCGGTTTCGACATGTCCGTGTCCTCGGCCAAGAAGAAAAACCCGCGTGGCCGGCGGGGGATGTCCGGTGAATCCGAGACGTCGACCCGCATTTGCGACCACGAGGGATGCGACCAGCCGGGCAAGTTCCGTGCGCCGAAGGCTCCTGACGTGCTCGACGATTTCTACTGGTTCTGCAAGGACCACGTCCGCGAATACAATCTCAAGTGGGACTTCTTCCACGGCAAGACCGAGGCCGAGATGAACGCGCAGGCGACCTCGGACAAGGTCTGGGACCGCCAGACCAAGGACTGGCGCGATCCCGAGGCCCGCGCCTGGGCGCGGCTCGGCATCGAGGACCCGCACCAGGTTCTCGGCAACAACGCCACGCGCAATCCCGGGCGGAACGGCGGCGGCAGCTCCAGCAAGCGCCTGCCGTCCACGGAGCGGCGCGCGATCGAGATTCTCGAGGCGAAGGAAGACTGGTCGAAGGCCGAGGTCCGCAAGGCCTACAAGGCGCTCATCAAGGTTCTGCATCCCGACATGAACGGCGGCGACCGCAGCCAGGAAGAGCAGCTTCAGGAGGTCATGTGGGCCTGGGACCAGATCAAGGAAAGCCGAAACTTCAAGTGACCGGAATATGAACAGCGAAAGGCTGCATTTTCCTATCGACTTTCAATCCCGGGTTGAATAGCCTGTAGGCGCGTCACACCGATCGCGCCTCGATCCCAACCGGCGGTCGGCTCTTTTCCCGGTGGCGTCGGTCCGTTCGTCCCCTTCGGACCGTCGCTTCCGGGAGCGCACCTCTCAACATGGACTTTCCCTTGATTAGGCCCGGCCCCCGACGAACCGGGGGCCGGGCCGATCTTTTGGAACTCGAACGTCAGCGCGGGGCCGAAAACGACCCCGCGTGCGCTCAGGCTTCCTGAAATTTCAGCGAGACGCCGTTGATGCAGTGGCGCAGACCCGTGGGCTCGGGGCCGTCCTCGAAGATGTGGCCCAGGTGCGAGCCACAGTTGGAGCAGTGGACCTCGGTGCGGACCATGAAGAACGACCGATCGGGCTTGGTGCCGACGGCGTCCTCGGCGATCGGCTGCCAGTAGCTCGGCCAGCCGGTGCCGCTGTCGAACTTGTGCTCCGAGGAATAGAGCGCCTGGTCGCAGCCGCGGCAGACATAGGTGCCCTCGGTCTTGAGATCGTGAAGCGGCGATGAAAAGGCCCGCTCGGTGCCTTCTTCGCGCATCACGCGGTACTCGGCATCGCTGAGCATCTCGCGCCATTCCGACTCGGTCCGGGTCAGCGGGAACGTCTCCTCGCCCTCGGCGGCGGTGGCGGTGGCGCCGCGGGTCACTGCCCCGGCGGCGGTGCCGAGCCCCAGAATGGCGGCGGTGCGGGTCATGAAGTCGCGTCTCATCATGGTGTCGGGCCTCCTCGCGGAATGAACAGGGTCGGTGATGCGCCGGGACCGGCGCCGCCCCGCCGGGAGGGACACCGGCGGGGCGACGGGTCGGCGCCCGTCCGCTCATTAGATAGTCAGTGCGGACGCCCCGACAAAATGCGGATCGCTCAGCCCGCCTGTCCAGCGGGCAGAAGCACACGGTCGATCACGTGGATGACACCGTTGGACTGCTGCACGTCGGCGATGGTCACGGTCGCGCTGCGGCCGTTCTCGTCGGTCAGGGTGATGGTGTCGCCGCTCATCTCGGCCTGAAGCGTGCAACCGCCCACGGTCGGCACCGGGTGCATCCCGCCGTCATCGGCGATCATGCCCGCGATGGCGTCGGACATCGCGTTGGTCGCGACCACGTGGCAGGTCAGGATCTGCGCCAGCTGCTCCTGGTTCTCGTCCATCATAAGCGCGTTGAGGCTGTCCTCGGACAGCATTCCGAAGGCCTCGTCGGTGGGCGCGAAGACGGTAAAGGGGCCTTCGCCGTTCAGCGTGTCGACCAGACCGGCCTGCTGGACCGCGGCCACGAGCGTGGTGTGGATCGGAGAGTTGACCGCGTTCTCGACGATGGTGCGGTCGGCGAACATGTCGGCGCCGCCGACCTGCGGGTTGTCCTGGGCGGTAGCCGCGCCGGCGATGAACGCGGCGCCGGTCAGGGCTGCGAGAAATGTCTTGGTGGTCATGACGTATCCTCCCTCGAGGGGCTTTTGCTGTGCGTCCCGACGTTCATCGCCGGGGACACATGCACCCACGGGCAGGAGCGGACCGGGGTTTCACCCCCGGTCTCACACGACGGACACGTTCAGGTCAGGGATGTTTCAACGGGCGGTGATCGGCGGCACGGCGACGCGCTGCCGGCGAACCGGACCCGGGCCGGTTCAGAACGGCAGCACCGGCGCGGTGCCCACGACCGGACCGGTCGGCAGGCCGGTGATCGAGCCGCCCGGGGGCTCGCGGCTGACGGCAAGCGTCGCACCCCCTAGGTCCGCGGCGACGACGTCCGCCAGCGGATAGCGCACGCGCTCTTCGGTTCGAGGCACGAGGCCCAGCGACACCGGCGCCGCGCCTTCCTGCACCAGCCACAGCTCGAGATCGGCACCCGCCGGCACCTCGCCCTGTTCGCGGATCACCAGCAGTTCGCCGGCCTCGGCGAAGTAGCCCGCGTGGATCGCAACCGGCAAATCCTCAAGTGTCACGTCCGCCACCAGCACCGGCTGTTCGGGCCCGCCACCCCCGACGAGGCCGAAGGACACCGCAGCCCAGAGCGCCATGGCCGCGAGCGCGCCGCCAATGCCGTAGGGAATGATCTGCCGCAGCGGCGACCGGCTCCAGCGTCCGAGCGTTTCTCCGAATGCCGTCGCTTCGATCCGCCGCTTCACCGCCGCCGCAGGCGCCGTCTCGGGGATCGCGTCCACCAGCCGCGCGAGATATTCGGTCCAGAGCACGACCTCGTCGACCAACGCGTCCTCGTCGGCGAGCCGCGCCTCGAAGGCCTCGGACTCCGCATCCGACATGAGGCCGAGGACGTATTCCGCCGCCAGCGCCGTGCCGCCGTCCTCGGGGCCGACCGTATCCACGCCCACGCTCATCGGGCCAGGCACTCGCGCAGCTGGATCAGCGACCGCCGCAGCCAGGTGCGCACGGTGTTGAGCTTGATCCCCGTGGCCTCGGACAGTTCGGCATAGGTGAAGCCGTCGAGATAGGCGCTGCGCACCAGCGCCGCGCGATCGTCGGGCAGCTCGCGCAGGCACGCGTGAAGGCGCTGCGCCTCCGAGCGTTCCTCGGTGATGTCCTCGGGGCCCGGGCCGGTGTCGGGCATGGTGTCGGCAAGATCGAGCGCCTCTGCCGGCCGCGCGGGGCGCCGGCGGCGGCGGTCCACGGCAATGTTGCGGGTCAGCGTGATGAGCCACGTCATCGGCGAGAACCCGTTCACGCGGTAGGCGTCGGCCCGGTTCCAGATCCGGACATAGGCCTCCTGCAGGGCCTCCTCGGCCTCGGCGCGATCGCCAAGCACGCGCAGGCAGATGCCGAAAAGCTTCGCCGAGGTCCGGTCATAGAGCGCCGAGAACGCCTTCCGGTCGCCCATCGCGATGCGGGCGAGCAGCTCCTCGATCTCTTCGTGCGGGGTCTTCTGGATCGTCATCTGCCGTCCGGGTGGCGCTTTGGGGGGCCGGGCCGCCACCGGCCCGGACTGGTCACCCGGGTCCCCTGCCCGGCCCTGCCGGCCGCATCAGGATCGGGCCATACCCAAGAGGCTTAGCCGCCGCGCGTCCGCCTGTCGATCCTTCCCCTTGCCCCCCGTCGCGATATGTTGCACCACGGACCCCGCGCCGCGCCCCCTCCGGGGCCGCGCGGAGCGGGCCCGGAGGGGGCGCGCGACACCTGCCGAAACGGGACAAGACGAGGACGGAGCAGCACATGGCGGACGGTTCGATCGACATCAACGCCAAGCCGACCGAGGAGATTTCGGTCCGCGACGTCTTCGGGATCGACACCGACATGAAGGTCCACGGCTTCGCAGAGCGCACCGAGCGCGTGCCGGAGCTCGACTCGACCTACCGGTTCGACCCCGACACGACGCTGGCGATCCTCGCGGGCTTTGCCCACAACCGCCGCGTCATGATCCAGGGCTACCACGGCACCGGCAAGTCCACGCATATCGAGCAGGTCGCCGCGCGGCTGAACTGGCCCTGCGTGCGGGTGAACCTCGACAGCCACATCAGCCGGATCGACCTCATCGGCAAGGATGCGATCAAGCTGAAGAACGGCGTGCAGGTCACGGAATTCCAAGAAGGAATCCTGCCCTGGGCCCTGCGGAACCCGACCGCGATCGTGTTCGACGAATACGATGCCGGCCGCGCCGACGTGATGTTCGTGATCCAGCGCGTGCTGGAGGTGGACGGCAAGCTGACGCTGCTCGACCAGAACGAGGTGCTGCACCCGCACCCGTTCTTCCGCATCTTCGCGACCGCGAATACGGTGGGCCTCGGCGACACAACTGGCCTCTACCACGGCACCCAGCAGATCAACCAGGGTCAGATGGACCGCTGGAGCCTCGTCGCGACGCTCAATTACCTGTCGATCGACGCCGAAACCGAGATCGTTCTGTCCAAGTGCCCGGCCTACGACACGGACAAGGGCCGCAAGACCGTCCGCCAGATGGTCACCGTCGCGGACCTGTCGCGCACCGCGTTCATGTCGGGCGACCTGTCGACCGTGATGAGCCCCCGGACGGTGATCGCCTGGGCGCAGAACGCCTCGATCTTCCACGACATCGGCTATGCGTTCCGCGTGTCGTTCCTCAACAAGTGCGACGAGCTCGAGCGTCAGACCGTGGCCGAGTTCTACCAGCGCTGCTTCGACGAGGAACTGCCCGAGAGCGCCGCGCGCGTCGCGATCCGCTGATGCGCGGGGCGCCGCTGGCCGGCGCCCTGATCCTTGTTATCACCCTACCCGCTGTGCCCCTGCGCGCCGCCCAGAGTGACGCCGCCGACTGCGCGGCGTTCTGGGAGGGCTTCGCTCGTTATGCCGACATCTCCGCCTATCTCGACGGCGCGGCGGATGCCCGCGCCGACGCAGAGCGTTTTCGGGCAGAGGCAGACCCCGACGACGCCGGCCGGATCCACCGGGACGCCCGCGACTGGGTGCTTCGCCTCGATGCGATGATCCGCGGAAATGACCCGCAGAGCACCGAAGTCTTCGAGCGGACGGCAGCACGCTGCGGCAGGCCCTCGGAAAACTGAGCGCCCTTCGGAAGCGCCTGCCTCAGGCCTCGATCATCTCGCGCAGTTCGCGGATGCGCGCCTGCGGGGCGGGATGGGTGGCAAGGAACTCGGGCGGTCGGTTGGGCTGAGCGGCCTGCATCCTCTCCCACAATTGCACGGCCGCCTGAGGCTGGAAGCCCGCGTCGCGCATGAGGGTCAGCCCAAGGCGATCGGCCTCCAGCTCCTGCTGGCGCCCGTAGGGCAGCGCCAGCCCGTAGCGCAGGCCGAGCCCGAGCGCGGCCATGATCTCTTCGTCGAACTCGATGTCCGACTGCCGCAGGAAGAACGCCACCACCCGCTGGAGCGCGTTCTGGGCGCGGGCGTTGCCCATCCGCTCTCGCGCGTGATCCGCCTGCAGGTGCCCGATCTCGTGGCCGATGATGGCGGCCAGCTGATCGGGGCTCTGGGCGAGGTCGTAGAGTCCTCGGAAGACGCCGATGCGTCCGCCCGGCAGCGCGAACGCGTTCACCTGATCGGAGTCGAACGCCACGACGTCCCAGTCCGAGGGCGTCCCGCCGGCGGTTTCGATCAATCGGGTGGAGAGGCCCTGCACCGTCTCGCGGAAGGCGCGATCGTCGCTCTCTGGCGTTTCCGCCCGGATCCGTTCCCACGCTTCCGCTCCCATGCGCGCGGCCTCGGCCTCGGACATCTACTTCGACACCAACGAGGCGACGCTGACGCCCAAATCCGACGCCGCGCTCGCTGAGATGGCGAAGCTGCTCTCGGACAATCCCGACATCGACGTCTACATCGTCGGTCACACCGACACCGTGGGCGGCTACGACTTCAACCTCGACCTCTCGCGTCGCCGTGCGCAAGCGGTCGTCGACGCGCTGGTCGGGAGCCACGGGGTCTCGGCGGATCGGGTCGTGCCCGCCGGGGTCGGGCCCTTGGCTCCAGTCGCATCCAATGCAACGGGCGACGGACAGGCCCGGAACCGCCGGGTGGAGCTTGTGGAACGGTAAGGGGCGGCGTGAAACGGAACGGCGCTGCGATACTGGCCAGCCGACTTGGGCCAGATCAGCGGCAGTCGTTCATGCGTGTCCTGCCCGGGTCACGAAACTGCGCGGACTTCGCGTGCGACCGCGATGCCCCTGCCCCACTCAGACCGGCGTGAGGATGTCGGCCTCGGTAACGATCAGGTCGAGGCGCTGGTCGGTGGGTTCGGTGGGCAGCGTATCGGCCTCCTGCGCAGCGAAGGCGAAGCCGATGGCGAGCGTCGGACGCGCCGCGCGTAGACGGGCGAGCGTACGGTCGTAGAAGCCGCCCCCATAGCCAAGCCGGTCGCCCGCCCGGGTAAAGGCGACGAGCGGAACGATCAGGACCTCGGGATCGATCAGATCGAGCGTCTCCGGAATGGCGGCACCGAAGGGGCCGGTCCGGAGCGGCGTGTCCGGGGTCCAGCGCGCGAAGTCGAGCGGCTGGCCCGCACCCCGGATGACCGGGGTGGCCACGGGCCCGTGAGCCACGGCCTCGGCCATCGCGGGGCGGGGGTCGATCTCGGTCCGGATCGGCATGTATCCCGACAGCGGCCTTCCCCGGTGCGCGGCGAGAACCTCGCGCAAGAGGCGCGCAGGATCGGCCGGGCGCGCATTGAAGGCGGCCTTGCGCCGGTCGAAGGCCGCGCGGCGGGCCGCGGCCTTGGGATCGGGGGCGGTTTCTTCGGTCACAGCAACACGATCACGGCAAGGCCGAGGAAGGCGAAGAAGCCGACCACGTCGGTCACCGTCGTCACGAACGCGCCCGAGGCAAGCGCGGGGTCCACGCCGAGCTTTTCCAGAACGATGGGAATGCCGATCCCGGCGAGGCCCGCCACCACGAGATTGATGACCATTGCCGCCGCGATCACCCCGCCCAGCTGCGCCGAGCCGAACCACAAGAGCCCCACGATCCCCATGATGAGCGCGAAGGCCGCACCGTTCACGAGGCCTACCACGACCTCGCGCCGGATCACCCGCAGCGCGTTCGATCCGGTAAGGTCACGCGTCGCGAGAGCGCGCACCGCAACCGTCAGCGACTGCGTGCCCGCATTGCCGCCCATGGAGGCCACGATGGGCATGAGCACGGCGAGCGCGGTGAGCTGGGCGATTGCGTTCTCGAACTGCGCGATCACCAGCGAGGCCAGTACCGCCGTCACAAGGTTCACCGCGAGCCAGGGGAAACGCTGGCGTGTGGTGGCGATCACGCTGTCGGACAGCGAGCTTTCCTCGCCCACACCGGCGAGGCGCAGGATGTCCTCTTCGTTTTCCTCCTCGAGCACGGCCATGGCGTCGTCGATGGTGATGACGCCGACCAGCCGCTCGGTCTCGTCCACCACCGGGGCCGAGATCAGGTGGTACTGGTTGAACGCGTACGCCACGTCGCCTTCGTACCGGGACACCGGGATGACATGGAAGCTCTCGTCGGTGATCGAGTTCAGCAGCACCTCGCGGCGCGAGCCCATGAGCTTGCCGAGCGCCACCTTTCCCACCGGCTTGAGCCGCGGATCGACGAGGATCACGTGGTAGAACTGATCCGGCAGGTCGTCCGAATTGCGCAGGAAATCGATGGCCTCGCCCACGTTCCAGTGCTCGGGCGCCATCACCACCTCGCGCTGCATCAGGCGGCCGGCAGAGTATTCCGGGTAGGTCAGCGATTGCTGAACGGCGATCCGGTCGGGATCGTCCAGAACCTCGAGGATCGCTTCCTTCTGCGGCTCCTCGAGGTCTTCCAGCAGGTCGACCACGTCGTCCGAATCGAGGTCCCGCACCGCGTCGGCGAGGACCTTCGGATTGAGGATGCCGATGACCTCCTCGCGGATGCCCTCGTCGAGTTCGGTCAGGATGTCGCCGTCGAACTCCGCCCCGTAGAGCCGGATCAGACGCATCCGGTCGAAGGCGTTGAGCTGTTCGATCAGGTCGGCGATGTCGGCGGGGTGCAACGGGTCGAGCAGTTCGACCAGCTTGTCGCGGTCGGAGACGTCCACCGCGTAGACGATCGAGGCGATCGTCTTTGGGTCGAGCGCGTAGGCGTCGTCTTCGGCGGCCTCCGGCTCGGGGGCGATGTCCGTCTGCTCTTCGCTCATGCGCCGCGCCTCCTTGGTCTGTCGTCCGCCGGTCCGGGCGGACCATAGGGCAGCCCCGGGAAAAGCAACAGGGGCCGCGATTGTCCTCCGGCACGGGCGCGATTAGGGTCGCGCGTCTGCGGCTCACGGCGATGAAAGGACGGGCACGATGGATGAAATCGTTCTGCGGGGCCAGGTGTTGCGCACCGAGGGAAACCCGTTCCGCGAGGGGACAGACGCACTGCGGATCGACCCCGACGGCGCCGTGGTCGTGGCCGCGGGACGCATCGCCGCGGTGGGCGACGGCGCGACGCTGGTCGCCGCCCATCCCGGGGCCGAGGTGATCGAGCATCGCGACGCGCTGATATGCCCGGGCTTCGTGGACGCCCACGTGCACTACCCGCAGACCGCGATCATCGCGAGCTGGGGCAAGCGGCTGATCGACTGGCTGAACGCCTACACCTTTCCCGAAGAGATGCGCTTCGGCGATCCGGACTACGCCGCGCGCATGGCCGAGGCCTACCTGGACCTGACCGCCGCGCACGGCACCACGACCGTGGCGAGCTACTGCACCGTCCACCCTCAAAGCGTCGATGCCCTGTTCACCGCCGCCGAGGCGCGGGGCCAGCGGGTGCTGGCGGGCAAGACCTGCATGGACCGCAACGCCCCCGAGGGCCTGCTGGACGACGCGCGGCGCGCCTATGACGACTCGAAGGCGCTGCTCGGGCGCTGGCACGGACGCGGCCGGCTGTCCTACGTCATCACGCCACGCTTCTCGCCGACCTCGACGCGCGCGCAACTCGAGGCGCTGGGGGCGCTCTGGGCCGAGCATCCCGACTGCCTGATGCAGACGCACCTGTCCGAGCAGACCGACGAGGTGGCCTGGGTGCGCGAGCTGTTCCCGGAGGCGCGCGATTACCTCGACACCTACGAGCGCGCGGGCCTTCTGGGGCCGAACGGCCTCTATGGCCACGCGATCCATCTCGCGCCGCGCGAGCGCACCCGGCTGGCCGAGGTGGATGCCGCCCTCGTGCACTGTCCGACGTCGAACACCTTCATCGGTTCGGGGCTCTTCGACATGGACGGACTGACCGCGGCAGGATTGCGCATCGGGCTGGCCACCGATACCGGCGGAGGGTCGTCGTTCTCCATGCTGCGGACCATGGCCGCGGCCTACGAGGTCGGTCAGCTGCGCGGTCGCCCCCTGCACGCGGCCGAGCTCATGTGGCTTGCCACCGCCGGGTCGGCGGAGGCGCTGCGGCTGGGCGACCGGATCGGGCGCGTGGCGCAGGGCTATGAGGCGGATCTCTGCGTGCTCGACCTCGCTTCGACCCCGGCCCTCGCGCTGCGGGCCGAGCGCGCCCACGACGCGTGGGAGGCGCTGTTCGCGACGATCATGATGGGCGACGACCGGGCCGTGCGCGAAACGTGGATCGGTGGCCGCAGGGTCGACCGCTAGGCGGCTTGCGGGACGGCGGGCGGGGCGACGGCGCAGCCGAGCGCCGTCGCGGCGTCGTCAGCATCAGCAGCCGGGCTGCGCGGTGACCAGCACCCACACGTTGCCCGGCATCCGCACGAGGCCGTATTCCGTGGCCATCCGCGCCAGCAGGATGCGCCGGTGCGACGGCGAGGCCGCCCAGTCGCCGATCACCGAATGGATGTCTCCCTGCCCGCGCGCCAGCGCCTCGCCGATATAGCAGTAGCGGTAGCCCCTGGCGCGGGCGCGGTCCGAGATCCGCTCGCCCCGCGGACCGAAATGGGTCGTCCGGCCGCTGCGCATGAGGTAATCGCCGTGCCCGAGCGCGAGCCGCTCCAGCGCCGGGTTCGCGCGCAAGGGGCCGAGCCCGTTCTGCCGGCGGAATGCGTCAAGCGGTTGGGCCGCCTCGGCCCAGAGCGGCAGCAGGCACAGCAGGGCGGCGAACGCGTGGCGCAGGCGACAGAGCATGAGGCGACCTCCGGTATGGAACCGGCTCCGTCATGCCCCGAACGCTCGCTGCTGATCCAGCGCAAGATACTGAAAAATTTAATCTAATTCCCCCGTCTCGGCTGGTCAGCAGCCGCGGCGGCCGACCACGAGGACCCACACGTTGCCCCCGGTCCGCGCCATGCCGTACTCGGCAAAGTCGCGGTGCAACAGGTTCCGCCGGTGAGACGGCGAGCGCAGCCAACCGCGCAGGACAGCGTCTTCGCTACGGTGTCCCCGCGCGAGGTTCTCGGCGACCTGGCAGTAGTCGTATCCCGCCGCGCGCGCGCGATCGCCGATCTGCCCCTGGGGGCCGGAATGGCTCAGCCGGCCCAGCCGGGCGAGATAACGTGCGTGTTCCCGCGCGACCGCATCGAGCGTCGCCGACCGCGCGAGCGGCGCGAGGCCGTGCGCCGAACGGATATCGTTCACGGCCGCCTGAAGCGGCAGGGAGGACAGGCAAAGGATCAGCGCGGCAACGCCAGACACACGCGAAAGGATGTTTCCGAAAGACATATTTACACGCTCTACGGTACCTTCAGTTCGCTGCCTTATAGCGTCGAGGCAAGCCGCCGGGCCAGCGTTCTCTGCTGTTCCAGCACCAGCGGCAGCTCGAACGGCAGGAACTCGCCATCCCGGACCACCGCGCGGCCCTCGACATAGAGATCGCGCACCTGGCTCGGCCCGGCCAGCAGCAGTGCGGCCGGGTCCCAGCTGCCCGCAGTCTCCACGCCCCGCGTGTCCCAGATCGCGAGATCGGCGCGGAAGCCCGGAGCGACACGCCCCAGCACGTCGCCCCGGCCCAGCACCTCGGCCCCGCCGCGCGTGGCGATCCACAGCGCCTCGGCCGGGCTCATGGCGTCGGCCCCGCGCGAGACCCGCTGAAGCAGCAGTGACATGCGCGCCTCGGCCGCGAGGTTACCCGAGTCGTTCGAGGCCGACCCGTCCACGCCCAGTCCGACGGGGACGCCGGCGTCGCGCATCGCACGCACTGGCGCGATCCCCGAGCCCAACCGGCAATTCGAGCATGGGCAATGCGCCACGCCGGTCCGGGTCCGGGCGAAAAGGTCGATCTCGGCCCCGTCGAGCTTGACGCAGTGGGCGTGCCAGACGTCCGGGCCGGTCCAGCCCAGATCTTCGGCGTACTGCCCCGGTCGGCAGCCGAACTGCGCCAGCGAATAGGCGACGTCTTCATCGTTCTCGGCGAGGTGCGTGTGCAGCATCACGCCCTTGTCCCGCGCAAGAAGCGCCGCGTCGCGCATCAGCTCGCGACTGACCGAGAACGGCGAACACGGCGCGATCCCGACACGCACCATCGCCGCCGGGTCCGGGTCGTGAAAGGCGTCGACCACGCGGATGCAGTCTTCGAGAATCGCGTCCTCGTCCTCGACCAGCGCATCCGGCGGCAGACCTCCGGCGCTCTCGCCGATGGACATGGCGCCGCGCGTCGGATGGAACCGCAGCCCCACCGCGTCGGCCGCGGCCACGGTGTCGTCCAGCCGTGCGCCATTCGGATAGAGGTAGAGGTGGTCCGAGGTCATCGTGCATCCGGACAGCGCCAATTCCGCCAGCCCGGTCAGCGCCGAGACGTGCATCTCGTCCGGCCCGAAGCGCGCCCAGATCGGATAGAGGGTCCGGAGCCACCCGAAGAGCAGCGCGTCCTGCGCGCCCGGCACAGCTCGCGTCAGCGTCTGGTAGAGGTGGTGATGGGTGTTCACGAGCCCCGGGGTGACGACGCATCCGCGTGCATCGACGACCTCCGCCCCGTCCGCGTCGAGCCCCTGCCCCAGCTCGACAATCGCGCCATCCCGAAGGCGGATGTCGACCTGCGAGAGCCGCGCCTCCGGCGTCTCCATCGTCAGCACGGTGTCGGCGCCGCGGATCAATATCTCGGCCATCCCGGTGCTCCCCTTGCCGCCCGGCGGCGCCTCAGCCCGCCAGCGCGGCAAGCGCCGCCGCGTGCAGTTCCGGCGTCGCCGCTGCCAGCGCGCGGCCCCCGTGCAGGACCGGACCGCCCTCCCAGTCCGTGACGATGCCGCCCGCGGCCTCGATCACCCCGATCGGCGCCTGGATGTCGTAGGCGTGAAGCCCGGCTTCGATCACCAGGTCCACATGGCCCGCGGCAAGAAGCGCGTAGGCGTAGCAGTCGCAGCCGTAGCGCGTCAGCCGGACCTGCCGCGCCACGCGACCGAAGGCTTCCGCGTCGCCGCGCGTGCCGACCTCGGGAAAGGTGGTCATCAGGGTGGCGTCCGCCAGCGAGGCGGTTCCCCGCGCCCGGAGCGTCCCGCCGCCGTGCGGCCCGGCGTAGGTGGCGCGCCCGAGACCGCCCTCGAACCGCTCGCCGATATAGGGCTGGTCGATCAGGCCGTAGATCACCCGGTCCCCGGTCGAGACCGCGACCAGCACGCCCCAGGTCGGCGTGCCCGACATGAACCCGCGCGTGCCGTCGATCGGGTCGAGCACCCAGGTGAGCCCGCTGGTGCCGGGCGTGGTCCCCGCTTCCTCGCCGAGAATCGCATCCTCGGGGCGCATCTCGGCCAGCACGGCGCGCATGGCGGTTTCCGCTGCCCGGTCGGCCTCGGTCACCGGGTCGAAGCCGCCGGCGTCCTTGTTGTCGACGGACAGCCCGGTGGCCCGGAAATGCGGCAGGATCGCCGCGCGCGCCGCATCCGCGGCCGCGTGGGCGGCCGCGACGAGCGACCGGGCAGTGCCGGCGTCGAGATCGTAGAATGTCGGGGTGTAGGTCATCATGGTGTCCGTCCGGTCCCTGCCCGTGGGGCTAGACCGGACGGCACGTGATGACAAGCGTCAGCCGTCCTCGTCGAACGGAGGCTTTCAGGCGACGTCAGAGAGAACGCGCGCCAGTTCGAACAGGCGGCGGCGCTGGTGTTCGGGGATGGCGTAGTAGGAGCGCACGAGATCCAGTGCTTCCTTGTCGCCGAGGATGTCGGCCGGAACCGCGTCGGTGGTCGGCATCGCCTCGTGCCCGGCCTCGGACATCTCGGCTTCGGTGGCCTCGAGACCCTCGAAGAAGAAGCTGACCGGCACGTCGAGCGCGTCCGCGATATCCCAGAGACGGGACGCGCTGACCCGGTTGGCCCCCGTCTCGTACTTCTGGATCTGCTGGAACTTGATGCCCACACGCTCGGCGAGCTGTTGCTGCGTCATACCGACGAGCCAGCGTCGATGTCTGATCCGTTTCCCGACATGCACGTCCACAGGATGCGTCATTCTTGGTTTCCTTGCGCCATCACGTTTCGCTACAAGACCCGTCCGGCCCCCGGGGTTCCCTGTCACTGGAACCCACCCGGTCAGATCCGCTATTGGCGTCGTGCACCCCTACGACATGTGTCGGGTTTACGCCAAACAACGCAGCCGGGCAAGAAAAACCGATTGCTCGCCCCTTGGTAGGCCCTGTGCGTTCACGAAGGGCAGTCGCCGGGAAACATTCGCAAATCGTCCCGGGAATAACGCGGAATTCACGCAACTTACCGTAAGTAAAGGCAGATTATCGATGACAAATCACGGCAACGGTACCGAACCCGACGTTCGCGCATGGCGTGTGTCCGCGGCAGGAACGCCACCATCGATAAGTGACGTTACGTTACGAGCCCCCGGCCCGGGTCAGATCCGCGTCCGGATCGCGGCCTGCGGCCTGAACTTCGCCGACCTTCTCATGGTCAAGGGCACCTACCAGGAGACGCCCGAGCCGCCCTTCACTCTCGGACTCGAGGTCGCGGGCACCGTCACCGCCACCGGGCCGGACGTTGATCACCTCGCCGTGGGCGACCGCGTGGCGGTCTACGGCGGTCACGGCGGACTGGCCGAGGAAGGAGTTTTCGACGCCATCCGCGCAGTACGCCTGCCCGACTCCATGACAGCGGTCGAAGCCGCTGGTTTCCAGATCGCCTACGGCACCAGCCACGTGGCGCTCGACCATCGGGCCCGCCTGCAGCCGGGCGAGACACTGCTCGTCCTCGGCGCGGCCGGCGGCGTCGGACTGACCGCGGTCGAGATCGGCAAGCGCATGGGCGCCACGGTGATCGCCTGCGCCCGCGGCGCCGATAAGCTCGAGGCCGCCCGTGCCGCCGGCGCCGACCACCTCCTGGACGCAGAGACCGACGACATCCGTGAGGCAGTAAAGGCGCTTGGCGGGGCGGACGTGGTCTACGATCCCGTGGGCGGCGATCAGTTCACCGCCGCGCTGCGCGCCTGCAAACCCGAGGCGCGCATTCTCGCCATCGGCTTCGCCAGCGGCGAGGTGCCGCAGATCAAGGCCAACCACCTGCTGGTCAAGAACGTCTCGGTGCTCGGTCTCTACTGGGGCGGCTATCTCGCCTTCCGCCCGCAGGTGGTCACCGACAGCCTCGCCACCCTGATCGGCTGGTATGCGGACGGCAAGCTGCACCCGCATGTGAGTCACGTCCTGCCGTTCGAGCGCGCCGACGAGGGCCTCGAACTCCTGCGGACCCGGCAGGCCACCGGCAAGGTGGTGATCGAGATGCCCTCCTGATCGCCGCACGCGCGGTCCGCTGTCCCGGCCCGGCGCCCTCCTCCGGACCGCCGGGCCGCCTGCCGCGTCTTCCACCTCGAAGTGTCCCGGGGCTCCGAGTCTGAGGCCCGGTCAGTTCCGTCCCGTCCGCCTGCCCTGCAGACGTCGCCCTGCGACATGTCGTACGGTCGCCCGCGCCACGCCGGAACTATCTTGAAAAGCCGTTCCCCACCCCCGATATTACCTGCAAATCCGGGCAAACGTCCGGGCACAGGGTTCAATTCGGAGGCATCAATGGCAGACTACAACACGATCCGCACCGGGACAGCGGCCGGCGCCCGCACCGGTGAGGTCGATGCGGGCCTGCGCGCCCACATGAACAAGGTCTACGGCACCATGTCCGTGGGCACTTTCATCACTTTCCTCGCGGCGTGGGCCATCTCGGGTCTCGCCACCACTGCCGATCCGTCGGCGGGCGTCGCGCAGATCAGTTCGGACACCTACCTGACGCAGCTGGGCTCCGCGCTCTACACGTCGCCGCTCAAGTGGCTCATCATGTTCGCGCCTCTGCTGTTCGTGTTCGGCTTCTCGGCCGGCATCAACCGGATGTCTGCCGCGACCGCGCAGACCGTATTCTACGTCTTCGCCGCGGTGATGGGTCTGTCGATCAGCTCGATCTTCCTGGTGTTCACCGGCTACTCGATCATCCAGGTCTTCCTCGTGACCTCGATCGCCTTCGCGGGCCTGTCGCTCTGGGGTTACACCACCAAGAAGGACATTTCGGGCTGGGGTTCGTTCCTGATCATGGGCGTGATCGGCCTGATCGTGGCGTCGATCATCAACATCTTCCTCGGCTCGCCCGCCATCGCCTTCGCGATCTCGATCCTCGGCGTGCTGATCTTCGCGGGCCTGACCGCCTACGACACCCAGCAGATCAAGAACGAGTACATCGAGCACGCGCGGTACGGCGACAGCGAGTGGCTCGGCAAGTCGGCGATCATGGGCGCCCTGCGTCTCTACCTCGACTTCATCAACATGTTCATGTTCCTGCTGCAGCTTCTGGGCAACCGCGAGTGAGCAAGCTTCGGGCCTGACGGTCCGGACACGGAAAAAAGAGCCCCGCTGGTCGATCCGGCGGGGCTTTTTCGTGCGTGACGGGATGACAGGTCTGCTCCGGCCCAGAATGCGCCGCGTCAGAGGCTCCGGCGCATCAGGACCGCGGGGAAAGCGATGCCGCGGGGCAATTCGACGCTGATCGGACCGACCTCGACGAACCCGAGTGCGCGGTAGAACGGGACGGCGGTCAGCGTCGATTGGCAGCGTAGTTCGGTCACGCCCCATTCTGCCGCATCGGCCGCCACACGGCCCAGAAGCGCGCGTCCGATTCCGCGCCGGGTCCGGGTGTGATCGGTCACAACGTGTCGGACGTGGCCAATGCCCGCCCTGCCCGCGCGTTGGCCCGGCGCAGCGATCGACCATCCCCCCGCGCCGACCACGTCGCCCTCGGCTTCGGCAAGGAAGAACGTCCCGGAGTCGAGAAGGGCGGGCTGGGCCCTGGCAATGACGGGAATCGAGGTGACGAAAACCGAGGGCGGGTAGTCCGCCCGCAGGAGGGCGGGATACGACGCCTTGAACAGTGCGTCGACCGCGTCGAGATCCTCCGGCGTCGCGCGCCGGATGGCGAGAGCGTCGATGGCGGACATGCCTGGCCTCCGAGTGAGCCGCGCCAGCGTACCCCGCCCGGCCCGATCACGCCAGCACGCACGAAAACGCCGCCCGCACGTGGCGGACGGCGCCCTGTCCCTCGCGATGCGAGGCGGAAGGCTTACTTGATCTTGCCTTCCTTGTATTCGACGTGCTTGCGCGCAACCGGGTCGAACTTCCGGATCGTCATCTTCTCGGTCATCGTCCGCGCGTTCTTCTTGGTCACGTAGAAGTGGCCGGTGCCTGCGGTTGAGTTCAGGCGGATCTTGATGGTGGTCGGCTTCGCCATGTGTCGGTCTCCTTCGGGCGGGCACGCGAGTCTCCGGGCGCGCGGCCCGTGAAATCTGAAGTCCGCCTTCTACACGGGACGCGGGCCATGTCAACCGGGTGCCGGCGCGATCTGCGGGCGGCGCCGATCGAGTGCGGCGGATCGAGAGCATGGCTCTCGCGCTCCCGGGATATCTTACCAGGAAGAAGGCGCGGCCTCCTTCGGGGTGAAGGTCTCGGATGCGCGGAGGGCCTGTAAGCCGGATTCTGTCTGCACCCCTCGCGGGGCGGAGATGACCATTCCTCTGGGCCGCCGGTTGCCCGGCGGCTCGAGCTGCCAACCCGGATCCCTCGGGCCGAAGCCGCCCTGCGCACGCGAGGCGTCCGCGCGGGATCCCTATTTGGCATTGCTCCCGGTGGGGCTTGCCATGCGGGCGCCGTTGCCGGCCCCCCGGTGGGCTCTTACCCCACCGTTTCACCCTGACCCGGTCGCGTTGACCGGGCGGTCTGTTCTCTGTGGCGCTATCCGTCAGGTTGCCCTGCCCGGGCGTTACCCGGCACCGTCTCTTCGGGGAGTCCGGACTTTCCTCGGACGGGACAGGCCCGCCCGCGGCCATCCGGCCCTCCGCGCAGGGCTCACATATGGGGCGCGACCGGCGTGGTCAACGCAGGATAAGCGGCGCCTCGAGCCAGTCCGACAGCGCGTCGGTCACCGCGTCCGGCGTCTCGATGCTGGGCAGGTGGCCGGCATCCTCGATCATCTCGAGCTGTCCGTGCGGCACCAGTTCTGCCAGGAAACGCTGGCGCTTTTCGGGCACGAGCGTGTCGTGCGCGCCCGCCAGAACCAACACGGGCACGCGCGCCTTGCGCAGCGCCGCCTGCTGGTCCTTGCGCCGCTGGAGCGCCCTGATCTGGCGCAGGAGCGCGTCCTTGCCGAGGTCGCGCGCCATGGTCATGAGCTGTGCGTGGCAGACCGTGCGGGTCGCGCCCGGGGCCAGCGCCGAGGCCGGAATCTCGCCCGAGATCGCGTCCTCCATGCGCCCGCCGCGCAAGGCCACGACCCGGGGTTCGCGCGCCGCGGCCTCGGCCGGCGTGTCGGGCAGCGGCGTCGTCGCCAGCAGGGCGAGCCGTTGCACGCGGTCGGCGGCCCGGCGCACGATCTCCATGGCTACCATTCCGCCGAAGCCCTGCCCGGCCAGCGCGAAACGCGACGGCAGGTGTGGCAGGGCGGCGCTGGCGATTTCCTCGATGCGCTCGCCCGAGGCGGCGGGCAGAATCGTCACCGGCACGCGCCGGGACAGCACCTCCACCTGCCGCGTGAAGACCCGCGCGTCGCAGCCGAAGCCGGGGATCAACACCAGCGGTTCGCTCATCGGGGCCTCGGGATGGCCGAAGGTCGGGACATGCTCTCCTCGTGCGTGATCGGGCCCCGATCGTGCCGTGCCGGGGCGTCGCGCGACCTTATCACCTCGCGCGGCGGGGAAAAGACGGCACGGCGGGGCTTGCGCAGACCCGCGCACCGTGGTCCCTGCCCCGCCATGGAAAACGGCACCACGCGACAGGTTCGCACGCTGATCCTCGGGGCCGGGGCGGCGGGCATGATGTGCGCGGCCCAGGCGGGGCCGGGCTGTCTTGTGGTGGACCACGCGAAGAAGCCGGGCGAGAAGATCCGCATCTCGGGCGGCGGGCGCTGCAACTTCACCAATCTCGACATTCGACCCGAGTGCTATCTCGGCGAGAACCCGCATTTCCACAAGTCTGCGCTGGCGCGCTACACCCAGTGGGATTTCATCTCGATGGTGTCCGAGCACGGCATCGGCTGGCACGAGAAGACGCTGGGCCAGCTCTTCTGCGACGACAGCGCCCGCGACATCATCGAGATGCTGCGCGCCGAGATGGGCCCGGCCGAGCTGTGGCTCTCGACACAACTGGTCGACCTGCGCCACGACGGCACCTTCGTGGCAACGCTGGAGCGGGAGGGCCGTCGCATCGACGTCCGCGCCGAGCGGCTGGTGGTGGCGACGGGTGCCAAGTCGATCCCGAAGATGGGGGCCACGGGGCTCTCCTACGACATCGCGCGGCAGTTCGGGCACCGCGTGACGGAAACACGGCCGGGGCTCGTGCCGCTGACCTTTCCCGACGGGCGCTTCAAGCCCCTGTCGGGCGTGGCGGTCCCGGCCCGGGTGGCAACGGACCGCGCGGCCTTCGACGAGGGGATGCTGTTCACCCATCGCGGGCTTTCGGGCCCGGCAGTGCTGCAGGCGTCGAGCTACTGGCGCGAAGGCGAGGCGGTCGAGATCGACCTCGCGCCCGGCACCGACCTGGCCACCGCACTCCGCGAAGGGCGCGCGGCGCAGGGGCGGCGGGCACTGACGACCGAGCTGGCCCGGCACCTGCCCCAGCGGCTGGTGGCGCACCTCTCCGAGACGATGGACCTGTCCGGCAAGCTCGGCGACCTCTCGGACGCGCGCATCGCGGCGCTGGCCGAGGCGCTGGGATGCTGGCGCCTGGTGCCGGCGGGGTCCGAGGGCTACCGGACCGCCGAGGTGACGCTGGGCGGCGTGGCGACGGACACGCTGTCCTCGCAGACGATGGAATCGGCGCAGGTGCCGGGGCTCTACTTCATCGGCGAGGCGGTGGACGTGACCGGCTGGCTCGGCGGCTACAACTTCCAGTGGGCGTGGTCGTCGGGATGGGCGGCGGGTCAGGCCATCAGTGCCGCGCAAGGCACCTCGTAGACCGCAGCACGCGTGCTGGATATGTCATGAAAGATACATAAAACCGTTACCTTTCACGGCGCCCCCTCCCGTTCTGTCATGAAGGCGTTACATTCCAAGCGCCATGACAGACGAGTCCGTTTCCTCCCGTCCGCGCCTGATGCGCATGATCGAAGCCGGCGTGCCCCGCAAGGCCCTGCGCGACTTGAAAAATCGCGTGCTTTACGGACGGGACGCGCCGCTGTCGGACGAATGCGTCTGGATCGACCCGCGCGAGATCACGGGAATCTACGCCCGCGGCGGCAAGACCGTCTTTCGCCGGCGCCACAGCGGCACCGTCGCGGACGGAGACTGGGACCTGTCCTGGCGACCCATCGACGAAGCCAAGAAGATCGCCGCCTGCAATCGCCATTTCGTTCAGGGTGAGAGCTGGGAGGAAACCGGCATCATCGACGAGATGATGGCGCGGATCGCCCGCGCCGGGGTGTTCGACGGCTGCCGCACGCGAGAGGACGTGCACCGGCGCTACGAACGGATCGACCGGATGTACGAGGAGATCGCGCGTGTCCGGCGTCTCGAGCCGGTGATCTCGCGGCCCGAGCGCTTCCGTCGCGAGCATGGTGGCGTACTCGTGCATATCGACCGGACCGGCCGCCCGATGCTGGCCGGCAACGGCAATCACCGGCTTGCCATCGCGCGCATCCTCGGGCTGGAGCGCATTCCCGCGCAGATCGGCGCGATCCACCGGCAGGCGCTCGAGGCGGGCGTGATGACGGACCTGCGCCGCCCGGCGTAAGCCGCCTGTCAGGCTCTGCCCAGTGCCGCCTTCACCTGCGCCACGAAATCCTCGCCGCGCTTCTCGAAATTGTCGTACTGGTCGAAGCTGGCCGCGGACGGCGCCAGCAGCACGGTCTCGCCGGGCTGCGCTTCCGCGACGGCACGCGCGACGGCCTGCGCCATCGTGGTGCAGACCTCGGCCTCCACGCCCTTGAGCTCGAGCGAGAACGCCGCCGCCTCGCGCCCGATGACGTAGGCCTTCTCGACGTGGCCGAAGCCCGGCTCCAGCGCGCCGAGCCCGCCTTCCTTCATCAGGCCGCCGCAGATCCAGCGCACCTTGTCGAAGGCCTGCAGCGCCTTCAGCGCGCTGTCCACGTTGGTGGCCTTGGAGTCGTTGACGTAGGTGACGCCGTCCGCCTCGGCGACGATCTGGCTCCGGTGAGGCAGCCCCTCGAAGCTGTGGAAACCGGCTTCGATCTGGCGCGGACCGAGCCCCAGCGCCCGGCACGCGGCATAGGCGGCGCAGGCGTTCTGGTGATTGTGCGCGCCCGGAAGGCCGCGCACCTGGCGCAAGTCGATGGAGCCCACCTGCCGGCCCTTGCGCCATTCAGTGAGGAAGCCCTTGCGTGCGAAGACCTGCCAGCCGGGTCCCGACAGCTTGCGCCCGGCCGAAACCCGGATCACCCGGTCGTCGGCGGACGCGGTGGCCAGTTGGTTGGCGAGGAAGCGGCCCTCGGACTCGTCCACGCCGACCACCGCACGGTCGGGGCCGCCCTCGGCGAAAAGCCTGCGCTTGGCCGCGAAATAGCCGCCCTGCCCGCCGTGGCGATCGAGGTGGTCCGGCGTGAGATTGGTGAAGACCGCGATGTCGGGGGTCAGGGCGCGGGCCAGCTCGGTCTGGTAGGACGACAGCTCCAGCACCACGACGCCGGCCTCTCCGGGGGCGTCTATATCCAGAACACCGCGCCCGATATTGCCGGCCAGCTGCGCGGGGCGGCCCGCCTCTTCCAGCACGTGGTGGATCAGCGCCGACGTGGTGGACTTGCCGTTCGACCCGGTGACCGCGACCACCTTGGGCGGGGTGTCGAGCGAATCCCACGCCCCCTGCCCCAGCGCGCGGAAGAACAGGCCGATGTCGTTGTCGACGGGCACCCCCGCCTCCATCGCCGCGGCGATGGCCGGGTTCGGCGCCGGGTAAAGATGCGGGATGCCGGGCGAGACGACCATCATGGTCACCGCCGCCAGCGCGCCCGCGCGCGTGGGGTCGGCGATCTCGAAGCCCTCGGCCTCGGCCCGCGCCCGCGCGTCGGGGTTGTCGTCCCACAGGACAGGCACCGCCCCGCCGGCGCGCAGCGCCCGCGCGGCGGACAGGCCCGACCGGCCGAGACCCAGGATGGCGACGCGCTCGCCCGCGTGTCCGTGCACCGCAATCATGGCGTCACCGGACCTTGAGGGTGGCGAGACCGATCATCGCGAGGATAAGCGCGATGATCCAGAACCGGATCACGATCTGCGGCTCGGCCCACCCCTTCTTTTCGTAGTGGTGGTGGATCGGCGCCATCAGGAACACACGCTTGCCCGTGCGCTTGAAGTACATCACCTGGATGATGACCGACAACGCCTCCACCACGAAGAGCCCGCCGACGATGGCCAGCACGATCTCGTGCTTGGTGGCCACCGCGATGGCCCCGAGCGCGCCCCCGAGCGCGAGCGAGCCCGTGTCGCCCATGAAGACCGCCGCGGGCGGCGCATTGTACCACAAAAAGCCCAGCCCTCCGCCGAAAAGCGCGGCGCAGAAGATCAGGATCTCGCCGGTGCCGGGCACGTAGTGCACGTCGAGATACTCGGTGAAGTCAACGCGGCCCACGGCGTAGGCAATGATGCCCAGCGTGCCGCCCGCGATCATCACCGGCATGATCGCCAGACCGTCGAGCCCGTCTGTCAGGTTCACCGCGTTCGCCGCGCCCACGATCACGATCATCGCGAAGGGCACAAAGAAATAGCCGAGATGGATCAGCGTGTTCTTGAACACCGGCAGTGCAAGGTTTCCGGTCAGCTCAGGCGGATGGAAGAGCGAGGCCCAGTAGCCCGCGACGCCGGCGATCAGGAAGCCCAGCAGAAGCCGCATCTTGGACGACAGCCCGGCCGCGTTCTGCTTGGTGACTTTCGCGTAGTCGTCGGCAAAGCCGATCGCCGCGTAGCAGATCGTCACGAACAGGACCATCCACACGAACGGGTTGTCCAGACGTGCCCAGAGCACCGTGGAGGTCAGCAACGCGCCCACGATCAGCAGACCGCCCATGGTCGGCGTGCCGGCTTTGGACATGTGGGTTTCGGGGCCGTCCGTGCGGATCGGCTGGCCCTTGCCCTGCCGCCGCCGCAGCACGTTGATCAGCGGATTTCCGAACAGGAACCCGAACAGCAATGCCGTCAGGAACGCGCCGCCGGCGCGGAACGTGATGTAGCGGAAAAGGTTGAACGCCCCGCCGCCGTCCGAAAGCTCGGTCAGCCAGAATAGCATCCGTCGTCTCCCACCTGTCCTGTTCGTGGTTTCCGGTCGCGCGCCCCGCCGGGGCACCCCCGCGGCGCGGCACGCTCTTCGTCGCTGCGCTCAGGCGTCCGGGACGCTGGCGCCTTCGCCCAATTTCTTGATTGCGTCAACCAGACGCGGGAGGCCCATGTACTTGGACGCCTTGATGAGCACCACGTCGCCGGCGTCGAGGTCGCGGCGCAGCGTCTGCTCCATCTCGGCCGCGGTCTCGGTCCAGCGCCCGCGCCGTTCGGCGGGCAGCCCATCGTAGAGGTTCCGCATCAGCGGCCCCACGCAGTGCACGGTATCGATGCGCTTCATGTGGCGCGACTCGGCGAGGCCTGCATGGGCTTCGGCCTCGCCCGCGCCAAGCTCGCCCATGTCGCCGAGATAGGCGATGCGCCGGCCCCGGGCGACGCGGCCAACGTCGTCCACGGTGCGGGCGGCGGCCAGCACCTCGAGCGCGGCCTCCATCGAGGTCGGATTGGCGTTGTAGGCGTCGTCGATCAGCTCGAGCGTCGCGCGGCTGTCGACGAGGTCGAGCGCCACGACCTCTCGCAGGCCGCGGCCGGCCGGCGGGGTCCATCGGCCGAGATCGCCCAGCGCGGTCGCCTGGTCGAGACCCAGCACCTGCGCGGTCGCCAGCACGGCCATCGCGTTGACGGCGAAGTGACGGCCCGGCGCGCCCACCTTGTAGAGCACCGGTGCGCGCCACACCCGGCCCTCGGACACGGTGTGGCGGTCGCCGATGCGGATGTCGGTGACGCGGTGGTGGCAGGCGGCGGTCTCGCCGAAGGTCCGAACGGCGGCACCGGCGGCCAGCGCCGCGGCCTCCAGGATCGGAGACGTCTCGAGATCACCCTTGAAGATCGCCATGCCGCCGGGCTTCAGACCCTCGAAGATCGCCGCCTTCTCGTGGGCGATGCCCTCGATCCCGTCGAAGGCCGCGAGGTGGGCGGCGGCGACGGTGGTCACGATCGCCACGTCCGGCTGGGCCATGCGCGCCAGCGGCGCGATCTCGCCGGGGTGGTTCATGCCGATCTCGATCACCGCGAACTCGGTGTCCGCGGGCATCCGCGCAAGCGTCAGCGGCACGCCCCAGTGGTTGTTGTAGGAGGCTTCGGCGGCATGGGTGCGGCCCTGGCCGCCCAGCACCTGGCGCAGCATCTCCTTGGTCGAGGTCTTGCCAACCGAACCGGTGACCGCCACGACCTTCGCCCTGGTCCGCGTCCGCGCCCTGCGACCCAGCGCCTCGAGCCCCGAAAGCACCTCGTCCACCATGAGAAGCGGCGCATCCTCGGGCACCCCCTCGGGGCGGTGCGTGACGAGCGCGGCGGCCGCTCCCTTCTCGAGCGCCTGCGCAACGAAATCGTGCCCGTCCCGCACGTCCTTCAGCGCCACGAAAAGGTCGCCCCGGCGCAGGGTCCGGGTGTCGATCGAAACACCCCGCGCAGTCCAGTCGGTCGGCCCGGCCAGCCGTCCGCCGGTGGCCGCCTGCGCCTCGTCCGCGGTCCAGAGCACGCTCATGCTCCCGTACCGTCAAGGGCCGACACCGCGACCGACGCCTGCTCCGCATCGTCGAAGGGATAGGTGGTGTCGCCCACCACCTGCCCGGTCTCGTGCCCCTTGCCGCAGATCAGCAGCGCGTCGCCCGGACCCAGCGCATCGACCCCGCGCAGGATCGCCTCGGCGCGGTCTCCGACCTCGATGGCGTCCGGGGCGCCCTCCATCACCGCGGCGCGGATCGAAGCCGGGTCCTCCGAGCGCGGGTTGTCGTCCGTGACGATCACGAGATCGGCGTTCGCGGCCGCCGCCGCCCCCATCAGGGGCCGCTTGGTCCGGTCACGGTCGCCGCCCGCGCCGATCACCGCCACGAGCCGCCCCATGACGTGAGGACGCAGCGCGGTGATCGCCGTCTCGACGGCGCCGGGCGTGTGGGCATAGTCCACGAACACGGTCGCGCCGTTCTCGCGCGTGGCGGCGAGCTGCATCCGCCCCCGCACCGTCGACAGGCGCGGCAGCACGGCGAAGACCTCGTCGGCCTCGGCGCCGCAGGCCATGGCGAGGCCGGCCGCAAGCAGCACGTTTTCGGCCTGGAAGCCGCCGATCAGCGGCAGGGACACCTGCCGCACCACGGCGTCGTGACGAACCCGCACGGTCTGGCCCGCCGCCTCGAAGCGCTGCCCCATAAGGCAAATGTCGGCCCCCTCTTCGCGCCCGACGGTAATCAGCTGCTGGCCCCGCGCATGGGCGATCGCGGCCATGTCGACGCCCCGCGCGTCCTCGAGGTTGATGACCGCGGTGCCGTCCTCGGGCAGGACGCGGGCGAACAGCCCGGCCTTGGCTGCGAAGTAGGCGTCGAAGCTGTCGTGGTAGTCGAGGTGATCCTGGCTGAAGTTGGTGAACGCCGCCGCGGTCAGCGTGACGCCGTCGAGCCGGCGTTGCTCCAGCCCGTGGGACGAGGCCTCCATCGCGGCGCATTCGACGCCCGCTTCGTGCGCCGCGGCGAGCGCGCGGTGCAGGGTGATCGGCTCGGGCGTGGTGTGGCGCAGAGGCGCGTGCCAGTCGCCCTCCACCCCGGTGGTGCCGAGGTTGATGGCACGCACGCCGAGTTCCTGCCAGATCATCCGGGTAAAGGCCGCGACCGAGGTCTTGCCGTTGGTGCCGGTCACCGCGACCATCGTTTCGGGCTGGGCGCCGAACCACAGCGCGGCAGTCATCGCCAGCGCCTGGCGCGGATCGGCGGCCACGATCAGGGCGGTGTCGTGCTCGGCCACGGCCTCGGCGGCGATCTCGGCACCCTCGGCGTCGGTCAGAAGCGCCACCGCCCCCTGCGCCAGCGCCGCGCGGGCGAATTCCGCACCGTGGATCCGCGTTCCCCGCATCGCCGCGAACAGCGTGCCCGGCCCGGCCTCGCGGCTGTCGACGACAAGGCCCGAGACGCGGACGTCGCGCCCGCCACGGGCGGTCAGGCCCAGCTCGCCCAGTGACTTCTCGATACCGCTCACGCTCTGCCCCCGGCTCATGTCGCCCTCCGTTTTGAACGGGATCTATCAGGTGGCGCACCGCGGCGGAAGGCCCGGCGACGGCGGAACCCCGCCTGTCTTTGGGCGTCAAATACCTCGGGAGCGCGAGGGCAGCGCCCTCGCTCCGCCGTGGCCCTCACGCGCCCGCCATGCCGTCCCGGGACCGCCCCCGTCGACGCCGAACCGCCCTCAGTTCCGCGCCAGCGTCAGACCGGTCTCGGTGGAAAAGTCCGGGCGCAGGTCGAGAAGCGGCGCGATGCGCGTGATCATCTCGCGCGCCACCGGCACCGCGGTCCAGCCGGCGGTGCGGCGCGGACGGTCGCCGGTGGTGTCCACGGGCTCGTCCAGGGTGACGATCAGGACGTATTTCGGGTCGGTCGCCGGGAACATCGAGGCGAAGGTCGCGATGACCTTGTCCTTGTAGTAGCCGCCGCCGCGCTCCTTGGGCTTGTCGGCGGTGCCGGTCTTGCCCGCCACGTGGTAGCCCGCGACCTCGGCGAAGCTCGCCGTGCCCTCGGTGACCACCTTGCGCAGCATCACCTGTGCCGCGGAGGCCGCTGCCTCGCCCATCACGCGCGGCCCGTATTGCGGACCGGACTGCTTGAGCAGGGTCGGCTTCACCTTGCGACCACCATTGGCGATGGCCGCGTAACCCGCGGCGAGGTGCAGCGGAGAGCTGGACAGGCCGTGGCCGTAGGAGATCGTCACGCTCGACAGGTCGGTCCATTTCGCCGGCAGCAGCGGCTTGCCTCCCTTGGCCTCGACGATCTCGAACGGCGTGGGCTCGAAGAAGCCGAGGTCCTTGAGGAAATCCTGCTGGCGCTTCTGCCCGATCGAAAGCGCCAGACGGGCGGTCCCCCGGTTGGACGAGTTGATGATGACTTCCTCGACGGTCTGCATCCCGTAGTTCTTGTTGCGGAACTCGCCGATGCGGAATCCGCCCACCTTGAGCGGCGGGTTGGTGTCGATCACCGTCTGCGCATTGACCAGCCCCAGATCGATGGCCTGCGCGGCGGCGAAGATCTTGAAGGCCGAGCCCAGCTCGTACACGCCCTGCACCGCACGATTGAAGAGCGGGCTGTCCGACGGCGATCCTTGCGTCGGCGGCAGCGGGCGCGAGTTCGGATCGAAGTCCGGCAGCGACGCGACCGAGATCACCTCGCCGGAATGTACGTCCATCAGAACGGCCGCGGCGCCGCGGGCGTTCATCAGCATCATGCCGCCCTTGAGCACGCGCTCGACCGCGGCCTGCACGGTCAGGTCGATCGACAGCTCGAGCGGGCGGCCCTCGCGGGCCGGGTCGCGCAGTTCGTCGTCGAAATACTTCTCGATCCCGGCCGACCCCACGACCTCGGCCCAGCGCACGTCCTCGTGGCCGAAGCGCGTGCCGCCGAGAATGTGGCTCGCAAGCTTGCCGTTCGGGTAGAGCCGCATGTCCCGCGGGCCGAACAGCAGGCCCGGCTCACCGATGTCGTGAACCGCCTGCTTCTGTTCGGGCGACAGCGTCTTGCGCACCCAGACGAACTTTCGCTTGCCGGTGAAGTCCTTGAGAAGGCGCTCTTTCTCCATCTCGGGGAAGATCTTGACCAGCTCGTCCGCGGCGCGCTCGGGCTCGATCATCTGCTGGGGATGGGCGTAGAGCGAATGCGTCTCCATGTTGGTCGCGAGGATACGGCCCCGCCGGTCGACGATGTCCGCGCGGCCGGTCACGATGGCGGCGCCTGACGCCTGCGCGCGGGGCTCGGCGGGCTCGGACCCGGCCAGCACGCCCATGCGCGCCCCGATCACCGAGAACGCGCAGAAGAACAGCACGCCCAGAACCAGCAGCCGGCTCTCCGCGCGGGCGCGGGCCTTGTCGCGCATCTGCTCGTGACGGATGCGCAGGTTCTCGCGTTCGATGGCGTCGGGGTTTTCTCCCTTGCCGCGGGCATCGAGGATGCGGGCGAGCGGGCGAAGCGGCGTGCGGATCATGGCTCGGCTCCCTGGCTGGAGATGTCGACGGGCTCCTCGATCTCGAGCCCGGTCTCGGTCGGCTGCGGATAGGCGACCTGGTCCACGCGCCCGAACTGGTCGGGGTGGAACGGCAGAAGACCCAGCCGGTCGAAGTTGATCTCGGCGAGGTCGCGCAGGCGCTCGGGCCGGTTCAGGTAGGCCCATTCCGCGCGCAGCATCGACAGCCGCTCGTGTGCGCGGCCGATCTCGCGGGCGTAGTGCTCCGATTCGGACAGCACCGCCTGCGTCTTGTAGTTCTCGTGGTAGGCCCAGAAGCCCAGGCCGATCACGGCCAGCGCGGTGAGGACGTAGACGAAGGTGCGCATCAGCGGGTCTCCTTGAGGCGCGGCATCGCAATGTCGGACGGGTCGAGCACGCCCGCGGGCGCCTCGGTGCGGCGCGCGAGCCGCAGCTTGGCAGAGCGCGCGCGGGGGTTGGCGTCAAGCTCGTCACGGTCGGCACCGATGGCCTTCTTCGACAGAAGGTCGAATTGAGGATCGGGCTCCTCGATCTGCGGCTGGAATCGGTTGGCGCGGCCGGTCTGCCCGGCGCGCGACTGCAGGAACCGCTTCACCATGCGGTCCTCGACCGAGTGGAACGTGACCACCGCCAGCAGCCCGCCCGGCGCCAGCGCGCGCTCGGCGGCCGCCAGACCTTCGTGCAGCGCGGCGTACTCGTCGTTGACCGCGATCCGCAGCGCCTGGAACGAGCGCGTGGCAGGATGGGACTGGCCGGGCTTGGGGCGCGGCAGGCAACCTTCGACGATCTCGGACAGGCGCAGGGTGGTTTCGATCGGCGCCTCGGCGCGTTCGCGCACGATGGCCCGCGCGATCCGGCGCGAGGCGCGCTCTTCCCCGTAGGTGAAGAGGATGTCCGCCAGCTGGACTTCGGTCAGTTCGTTCACGAGATCGGCGGCCGACGGCCCGTCCTGGCTCATCCGCATGTCGAGCGGGCCGTCCTTCTGAAAGGAAAAGCCGCGCTCGGCGCGGTCGAGCTGCATCGACGACACGCCGAGATCCAGCACCACGCCGTCCACGTCGGACGCAACCGTGTCGAGATTCGCGAAGTTCTCCTGCACGAGTCGCAGCCGGTCGCCGTAGTCGGCGGCCCAGGGCGCGGCCAACTCGTGGGCCAGCGGGTCGCGGTCGATGCCGTAGACGGTGCCCGCCCCGGCCTCGAGCAGGGCGCGGGCATAGCCCCCTGCCCCGAAGGTGCCGTCGATCCAGACACCCCGGACCGGCGCGGCCGCCTCGAGGATGGGACGCAACAGGACCGGAACGTGAGGCGCGGCCATTTACGCCACCTCCTCGTCGTCCTCGTCGTCGAGCAGTTCCAGCGGATCGAAGTCGTCGGGCATCGACTCGAGGAAGGCCTCGGTCTTCGACAGCTCTTCCTCGCGGTAGGTCTGCGGCTCCCACATCTGGAAGGTATCGACGTTCGACGCGAACTGGATTTCACCCGAGATGCCGAGCTTCTCGCGCAGCTTCTGGGTCAGCACGATGCGGCCGGTGTTGTCGATGGTGGTGGTCATGCTCTGCGACGAGAACAGGCGCTCGAGCACGCGACGCTTCTGACTGCCCCGCTTCATGCGCGAAATGCGGTCCTCGACCGCTTCGAACTCTTCGATGGTGTAGCACTCGAGGCACTTGGAGCGGTGGTCGCCGTAGACGATGACCAGGCTCGGGCCGGTCTCTGCGCCGGCAGCCCAGTCGGGATCGCCCGCTTCGAGCACACGGCGATAGGAGGGGGGGATCGAGACACGGCCCTTGCCATCGACCTTGTTGGTACTCTCGCCCCTGAACCTCAGCCGTCGGCCCACGCCGCTAGCCCTTTCCTGCCCCCGAAACGAAATACGGCGGGTCGATCAGCTGCCATTGATCGACCCGCCGCTTGGTCCCGCGTTGCGGGAGGATCCGAGAGCGCGCGCCACCTGGGGGGATGTCTGCTCGCCCGCGCCGCTCGAATTCCATTTGTCCTTGAGAAACAGTTGCCTGTAGAAACCTGCCTCGGTTTTTTTCATTGCGGATTGTTGCGTTGTTCCGCTGTTTGTCTGCTTCCCTTCGGATGAGTTAGGTATGGCATGGGAAACGCCTCCCCTCAACGGGAAAAGTTGGGACGACTACAGAATCTTGTTCACAGGCACTGTGGATAACCAGATGTGGATCGCGGCGGATCACGGAAATGAGAGCTTATCTTGCGCCGAGCTCGTCAAGATCGACTAGATGTTCCGCCTGACTGGCCAAATTCCGCCCAGATCAAACCCCGATCTGGAGCCTATCATGCCTCTGCAAAAGCGTGGCAATTTGGGCACAAACTCCGCGGCACGGCCAATGTTCCCGCTTCGGTCCACGATTCGAACGATCTGCTTCATTCGAATCCCGGGCGAGTCCCACTGCGGACCATCGTCGCCCGGCATTTCGACAGCCAATTCAGCCCCTGATCCCAACCAATCCCATGCTTTGTCCCATACGGTCCCAATCCGGACCCCGAATCCCGCCCGGCGCGGCCGGAATTCGGGCGCATGGCGGTTCGGTCTTGCGCGGAACGCCCCCCTTCCGTAGCAGGAAGGCGCTCAGGTCCGGCACATGCCGGTGAAAAGGGAACGCGGTGCGACGCCGCGGCTGCCCCCGCAACTGTAAGCGGTGAGCGCGACCGGAAGATGCCACTGGGGCCAACGCGGCCCCGGGAAGGCCCGGCCCGCGCGACGACCCGCGAAGCCAGGAGACCTGCCAGAGCGATCACCCTACCCGTCGCGGGGCGCGGCAGCGGTAACGGTTCTTCCGTCGCGGTGACATCACTTCGCCGTCTGCGGAAGGGTCATCCCCTCTCCGAAGACCTGTCGTACCATGCGGTCCCATCCGGGCCGCGCTTTGGAAAGGGAACGCGCCCATGCGTCTCTCCGTCTCTGCCGCCGCGCTCTGCGTCGCGGCCATTGCCATCTCCCGCCCCGCAGCCGCGCAGGATGAAGTCGTCGATCTCGGAACGCTCACCTTCACCGCGAACGCCGCGCCCACCGCGCTGTCCGAGACCGGCGCCACCGTCGAAGTCGTCGAGACCCAGGACCTGGAGACCGCGCCGGACCTGTCGCTGTCGGACTACCTCGACACCCTGCCGGGCGTCAGCACCACGCAGAACGGCGGGCTGGGCACCGTGGGCAGCGTGCGCCTGCGCGGCCTGCCCCCGCGCTACGTGCCGGTGGTCATCGACGGCATCGACGTCACCGACCCCACCGGCCCGCAGGTACAGTATGACTGGGGCAACCTGACCGTGGCCGGCGTGAATCGGGTCGAGGTGCTGAAGGGCTCGCAATCGGCGCTTTACGGCTCCGAGGCGATCGGCGGCGTGGTCTCCGTCACCACCGCGCGCGCGCCCGCGAGCGCGGGCACCGAAGGATCGGTCTCGCTCGAGGCGGGCAGCTACGACACCCGCCGGGGCAGCCTGAGCCTTGGCGCCGCCACCGACCGGGCGGGGATCGCGCTCAGCTTCTCGCGTGTGGTCACCGACGGATTTTCGGCGGTCGAGGCCGACGGCTACGACGAGGATGACGGCTACGAGGGGTCGCGGCTGTCGTTCGACGCCTACGTGGACGTGACCCCGGACGTCCGGCTGGGCCTGTCGGGCTTTGGCCTGACCGCCGAGGGCGAATACGATGCAACCTATGGTGCCGATCCCGAGGACGGCACGTCCGAGACCGAAACGCGCGCGATCCGCGCTTACGCCGAGGTGACCACCGGGCCGGTCGACCACTTCTTCGAGGCCACGCGCTACCGCACCGACCGCACCACCTCGGCCAACGGGTTCGAATCGTCCTTCGAGGGCGAGCGCGAGACAGTGTCATACCGCGGCAGCTGGACCGCGACCGACGCCGTCACCCTGAGCTTCGGCGCCGAACGCACCGAGGAGAGCGCCGAAAGCGCGCCCGAGGATGTCACCACCCGCGCGATCTACGCCGAGGCGCTCTGGACCGCGACGCCCGACCTCGACCTGTCGCTGGCGCTGCGCCACGACGACCATTCCGAGTTCGGCGGCGAGACCACCGCGCGCGCCGCGGCCGCCTGGCGGTTCGGCGATGGCATGACCCTGCGCGGCGTGCTCGGCTCGGGCTTCCGCGCACCCTCGCTCTACGAACTGTACAACCCGGACTACGGCAACACCGGGCTCGACCCCGAAAGCAGCCGCAGCGCCGAGATCGGCTTGCAGAAGGACTTCACCGGCGGCGCGACGGTCCGGGCGACCGCATTCTACACCGAGATCGACGACCTGATCGGCTTCGAATTCCCCGCGGGCTACATTCAGACGCCCGGAACCTCGGTGACCCAGGGGCTGGAGCTGGCGGCATCGGCGCCGCTCGGCGACCGGCTGAGCCTGCGCGGCAACTTCACCTACACGGACGCGCGCGACCAGAACGACGACCCGCTCGCCAACGTGCCGCGCTACGATCTCAACCTCGCTCTCGACGCGGCGATCACGCCGAAGCTGACCGGCACCCTGCAGGTGCGCCACGCGGCGGACTTCCCGGACGTGAACAATGCCACCTTCACCGGGCTGTCCGAAGTCGATGCGTTCACCGTGGTCAACGCGCAGGCCGCCTATCAAGTGCGCGAGGGCGTCGAGGCCTACCTGCGGATCGAGAACCTTGGCGGCGTCGAGTACCAGCGCGTGCCTGACTACGCGACCTCGGACCGCGCGGCCTATTTCGGTGTCCGTGCCTCGTTCTGAGGCCATGACCCGCGCCGTCGCGCTAGCCGTCGGGCTGGGCGCGGCGGTGCTGTCGGGCGGTGCATTTGCCCAAGACGCACCGCAGCGGGTCGTGTCGCTGAATGTCTGTACCGACCAGCTGGCGTGGCTCCTGGCGCCCGACGCGCTGGTGGCCGTGTCGACGCTGGCGCACGATCCAGCCACCTCTGCTTATGCCGCCGAGATGGCCGACGTGCCCGTCACGCCCGGCGCCGCCGAGGCGGTCGTGCTGCGAAAGCCCGACCTCGTGCTCGCCGGTACTTATACCACGCGCGCGACTGTCACGATGTTGGAGCGTCTGGGCTACCGGGTCGAGACATTCGCTCCTGTCAGCTCGCTCGACGAGGCGGTGGCCAACATGCGGCGCATGGGCGAGGTGCTGGGCCAGGAGGAGCGCGCCGCCCGGATGATCGATGCCTTCGAGAGCCGGCGCGCGCGTCTGACCCGCGACGCAGAGTCAGGCCCGCGCACCCTCTTGTATCATGCGCAGGGCCGCAGTTCGGGCGCCGGCAGCATGGCAGACGACCTCCTGCGTGCGGCAGGAATGCGGAACGTGGCGACAGAGCTGGGCCTCCCTCCCGGCGGCCGCCTGCCGCTCGAGGCCGCCGTGCTCGCCGATCCCGACCTTATCGTGGTCGGCACGCCTTACGAGGGTTTCGCCTGGGCGACCGAGATGGTCCGCCACCCCGCCCTTGCCGCCACCGGCGCCCTGCGCGACGTCCGCGACGGCGCCGACTGGAGCTGCGAGACGCCGAAATTGCTGGACGCTCTGGAACGGCTGGTGACGCTGGCCGACGAGGCGGGCACATAATGAGGTCCGCGGTCGTCACACAGGGCCATGGCGGCCAGCATCACTACGGAGTGCCGCGCGCTCAACGCGGCCAATGCGGTGAGTCCGGAGTTGCGGACGAAGCCGACAGAGAACGCTGTCACTCTGCGGAGACACTATTCCCTTTCGCGACTCGCACGCGTTCAGTCGTCGAAATCCCGCGCGGCTCGCGAGCCGGCGCCCGGATACCGGCGCGCGGAGGCGGTCTGTTTCGGCGTTCGGACACGCGCGCCGACGAGCGCGAACCGTCGACATCAGCTGGAGCGACTCGATGACGCCCGACCGCCTCCCCGCCCCGGCCCTCGCGGCGCTGCTCTCCGCGGTGACGCTGGCGCTGCTGCTGGCGTCTCTCGTCGTCGGCTACGCCGCGATTCCCATGGGCGACGCCGTCGCAGCGCTGTTCGGGATCGGCGATCCGCTCGAGGTTACTGTCATGCAGCAAATTCGCCTGCCGCGCGCCGCGCTCGCCGCGATGGTTGGGGCGTCGCTAGGACTGTCGGGCGCGGCCATGCAAGGCTTCCTGCGCAATCCGCTTGCCGAGCCGGGGCTGATCGGTGTCTCCGGCGCGGCCGCGCTCGGGGCCGTGCTGGCGCTGCAGACCGGACTGGTCGCCGCCTTCGCGCTGGCCCTGCCGCTGACCGCGCTTCTGTTCGCGATGGGCGCGGTGGGGGTGCTTCTGATGCTGGCGGGGCCACGCGGCGGGTCGCTGACACTGATCCTCGCCGGGATCGCGGTGTCGGCGCTGACGGGAGCGCTCACCGCGCTGGTTCTGAACCTGTCGCCAAACCCCTACGCCACCGCCGAGATCGTTTTCTGGATGATGGGATCGGTGTCGGACCGGTCGCTGAGCCACCTGGCGCTGGCGGCCCCGGTCATGGTGCTGGGATGGGCTGCTCTTCTGACCCTCGGGCGCGGGCTCGATGCGCTGACGCTGGGCGAGGACGCGGCGGAGGCACTTGGCGTTTCGCTGGTCCGGCTGCGCCTGACGCTTCTCTTCGGCACGGCTGCGGCTGTGGGCGCGGCGACGGCGGTGGCGGGCGCGATCGGCTTCGTGGGCCTCGTTGTGCCGCACCTTCTGCGGCCGCTGACCGGCGCGCGGCCCTCCACGCTGCTCTGGGCCTCGGCGCTCGGCGGCGCGGCGATGGTGCTCGCCGCCGACATCGCGGTGCGGGTCATTCTGCCCGCGCGCGACCTCAAGCTCGGCGTCGTCATGGCACTGATCGGCGCGCCGCTCTTCCTCCACCTGATCTGGCGCACCCGGTCGGAGGGCGCATGACCGCGCTGCGTCTGGATGCCCTTACAGTGCACCGCGGCGCCTGCCCGGTGGTCGATCACGTATCACTCGGGATCGAGCCCGGCGAGTGCGTTGGCCTGATCGGACCGAACGGCGCCGGCAAGACGACGCTCTTGCGCGCGGCGCTCGGCCTGATCCCGGCCACGGGCTCCTCGTCGCTGGCGGCCATGTCGCCGCGCGGCCGCGCCGCCGCTGCCGCGTGGCTGCCACAAGCGCGGGAGATCGCGTGGCCCGTCACCGTCGAGCGCCTGGTGACGCTGGGCCGCCTACCGCACCTGCGTCCTGGCACCCGGCTGCGCGCCGAGGACCGCGCGGCCATCGACGGCGCACTGGGGCGCATGGGGCTCACGGCTTTTGCCGGGCGCCGTGCCACCGACTTGTCGGGCGGAGAGCAGGCGCGCGCCCTGATCGCCCGCGCGCTGGCGCAGGAGGCACCGCTTCTGCTGGCCGACGAGCCGGTGGCGGGTCTCGATCCGGCGGCTCAGGTTGCCACGCTCGAGACCTTCGCGGCGCTGGCCGCCGAGGGACGCGCCGTCTTCGTGTCGCTGCACGACCTGACCCTTGCCGCGCGGCATTGCAGCCGCGTCGTGGTTTTGGATGCCGGGCGCATGGTGGCAGACGGGCCGCCGTCGGACGTGCTGACACCGGACCTGCTGGCGCAGGTGTTCCGCCTCCGCGCGCGGGTTCACCGCACCGAGAACGGCCCCCTTATCGAAACCACCGGAGTTCTGGAATGAGCGGACCCGAGCGCATCGTCTGCCTGACCGAAGAGACTGTCGAGACGCTCTACCTGCTCGGGCAGGAGCACCGCATCGCCGGGGTGACGGGCTACGCGGTGCGCCCTGCGCGCGTGCGGCGGGAGAAGCCGCGGGTCGGGGCCTTCACTTCGGCTGACATACCGAAGATCCTCGCGCTTGCGCCGGACCTCGTCCTGACATTCTCGGATCTGCAGGCGGACATCGCGCGCGCCCTGATCGCCGAGGGCGTCGAGGTTCACGCCTTCAACCAGCGCGACGTGGCCGGCATTCTTCGCATGATCCGCACGCTCGGGCGGATCGTGGACTGCGCCGGCGCGGCCGAAGCGCTGGCGGTGTCGTTCGAGGAGCGCCTCGCAGCCGTCGCCGCCGAGGCTGGCACCGGTCCCCGCCCACGCGTCTACTTCGAGGAATGGGACGACCCGATCATCACCGGTATCGGCTGGGTGTCTGACCTCATCGAGATCGCGGGTGGCACCGATTGCTTCGCGCACTTGCGCGGCTGCACGGCGGCTAAGGACCGGATCATCCTGCCCGAGGCGGTGATCGAGGCCGCGCCGGACGTCATCTTGGCCTCGTGGTGCGGCAAGAAGGTCCGCCCCGAACGTATCGCCGCGCGTCCCGGTTGGGAGACGATCTCGGCGGTTGCGCAAGGCCTGATCCACGAAATCAAGTCGCCGCTGATCCTCCAGCCCGGCCCGGCCGCGCTGAGCGATGGGCTCGACGCGATTTGTGCAGCGCTAACGGCGCGCACGGCAAACTAGTCGACTGCGCGCCACACAACCCAAGGTTATTTTCGCGCGTAAAAATTAGAGTTATACGTGCGTCAGGTTCGCGACAGGTATTCCGCACAAGCGATAAAAACGTCGCGTCACCAAAGCCCTCCCCCGGAACCATTTGGTTTTGCTGGATTTACACGTTGCGTTCCGCGCATGGCTGCCTTGTCGTCTCGGCCATTGTGCAGGTGCAGCATAGCGCTCAGATTGGGGTCAACGAAACGGACGAGACGATACGGAGACGGAAATGGCAACGCTGACGACAACGACCGCGACGACCGGCACCCTGGGTGCACGTGCGACCTCGTTCGTCGAGGCGTGGCGCGCCCGGTCGGCACAGCGCCGGGTGTACCGCGAGACCTACCGCGAGCTGTCGCGCCTGACCGGCGCGGAACTGGCGGACCTCGGCCTGCACCGGTCTCAGTTGAAATCGATCGCCTGGCAGGCAGCCCACGACGCCTGAGATAGAAAATATGATTGCGCGACGCACCTTTGGAAGAATTCCATCGAAGTGATGTTGCAGCGCAGCGAGAATGAGACAGATCAGGTTGAGCGGGCGACGAAACAAAGTCCCGCATCCTGAAATTAGACACAGCGGACCGGATGCCCGACGCATCCTCCTCCGCACCGAGCCGTGGACCCTCTCCTCCTCCCTTGGGGTTCTCGGAAACAGCGACGGCGCCTCTCCTCCTCCCTGGCGTCGTCGCACCGAACACAGCGGACCGGATGCCCGATGCATCCTCCTCCGCACCGAGCCGTGGACCCTCTCCTCCTCCCTTGGGGTTCTCGGAACCAGCGACGGCGCCTATCCTCCTCCCTGGCGTCGTCGCACCGAACACAGCGGACCCGGATGCCCGATGCATCCTCCTCCGCACCGAGCCGTGGACCCTCTCCTCCTCCCTTGGGGTTCTCGGAAACAGCGACGGCGCCTCTCCTCCTCCCTGGCGTCGTCGCACCGAACACAACGGACCGGATGCCCGATGCATCCC
>NZ_FOAI01000006.1:224940-274873 GCF_900109705.1 Roseivivax marinus
CCTCCGCACCGAGCCGTGGACCCTCTCCTCCTCCCTTGGGGTTCTCGGAACCAGCGACGGCGCCTCTCCTCCTCCCTGGCGTCGTCGCACCGAACACAGCGGACCCGGATGCCCGATGCATCCCCCTCCGCACCGAGCCGTGGACCCTCTCCTCCTCCCTTGGGGTTCTCGGAACCAGCGACGGCGCCTCTCCTCCTCCCTGGCGTCGTCGCACCGAACATCGCCGGGCCCTGCGCCCGGCAGAGACGAAGGCCCGCCTCCTCCTCCCTGCGGGTCTTCCATTCGGGCGGTGGCGCCCCTCCTCCTCCCTTGGCGCCACCGCTCCGACCCCTCCCCGAGACGACAGACGCGGCGACGCTTTTCCTTCCCGCCCCGCTTCGCTAGATGGTGCCCGACACGCGCCTTCGGGCGAGACGACAGACGGGGGCCGGACAATGGCGATGGACAAGACCTTCGACGCGAAAGAGGCCGAGGCCCGGCTTTACGCCGCCTGGGAAGAGGCAGGCTGTTTCCGCGCCGGCGCAAACGCGACCGACGGGGCCGAGAGCTTCAGCATCATGATCCCGCCGCCGAACGTGACGGGCTCGCTGCACATGGGCCACGCGTTCAACAACACGCTGCAGGACATTCTCGTGCGCTGGCACCGGATGCGCGGGCACGACACGCTCTGGCAGCCCGGTCAGGACCACGCGGGCATCGCCACGCAGATGGTCGTCGAGCGCGAGCTGGCAAAGGATTCCGCGAATGCCACCCGCCGCGAGATGGGACGCGAGGCTTTTCTCCAGAAGGTCTGGGAGTGGAAGCAGCAGTCCGGCGGCACCATCATCACCCAGCTCAAGCGGCTGGGCGCATCCTGCGACTGGGATCGCAACGCCTTCACCATGTCGGGCGCCCCGAACGCGCCCGAGGGCGAAGAGGGCAACTTCCACGACGCGGTGATCCGCGTCTTCGTGGAGATGTATGACAAGGGCCTGATCTACCGCGGCAAGCGGCTGGTGAACTGGGACCCGCATTTCGAGACGGCGATCTCGGATCTCGAGGTCGAGAACGTCGAGCAGCCCGGCCATATGTGGCACTTCAAATATCCGCTCGCGAACGGTGCGACCTACACCTATGTCGAGAAGGACGCGGACGGGAACGTGCTGTTCGAGGAAGAGCGCGACTACATCTCCATCGCCACAACGCGCCCCGAGACCATGCTGGGCGACGGCGCGGTCGCGGTGCATCCCTCGGACGAGCGGTATGCCCCGATCGTCGGGCAGCTGTGCGAGATCCCGGTCGGCCCGAAAGAACATCGCCGCCAGATCCCGATCATCACCGACGAATATCCCGATCCGGACTTCGGCTCGGGCGCGGTCAAGATCACCGGCGCACACGACTTCAACGACTATGCCGTTGCCAAGCGCGGCGACATTCCGTGCTATCGCCTGATGGACACCGCCGCGCGGATGCGGGCGGACGGCGCGCCCTATGCCGAGGCCGCCGAACTGGCGATGGCCGTGGCCAAGGGCGAGCGCGGCCTGTCGGAGAACGAGGCCGACGCGGTGAACCTCGTGCCGGACGACCTGCGCGGCCTCGACCGGTTCGAGGCGCGCGAGGCGGTCGTCCGCCAGATCACCGACGAGGGCCTCGCGGTCATGGTCCCGCCCACCGATCCGCGACTCGGCACCAAGCCGCCCGCCGCGCCGGAAGAGGGCGGCGAGCCCCGCGACGAGCAGCTCGTGCCCCTGGTCGAGTCGAAGCCGATCATGCAGCCCTTCGGCGACCGCTCGAAGGTGGTGATCGAGCCCATGCTCACCGACCAGTGGTTCGTCGACACCACGAAGATCGTCGGCCCCGCCCTCGACGCGGTGCGCGACGGCACGGTCCAGATCCTGCCCGAGCGCGACAAGAAGGTCTATTTCCACTGGCTCGAGAACATCGAGCCCTGGTGCATCTCGCGCCAGCTCTGGTGGGGTCACCAGATCCCGGTCTGGTACGCGCCGAACCCCTCGGGGGGTGCCGACTGGATGCGGGTCTGCGCGGCGTCCGAGGCCGAGGCGCTGGAGGAGATTCGCCTCCTCTGGGGCGAGGACACCGACCTGCGTCTCGTCGCGGACGAGCGCGAGGCGGCCGAGCTGTTGCAGGACCTCGTGGGCAACCTCACCGACGAGGGCGCGATCCGGCAGCCGCAGTCGCCCTCCATCGTCCCGGTGTTCCGCGACCCCGACGTGCTGGACACGTGGTTCTCGTCCGGTCTCTGGCCCATCGGCACGCTGGGCTGGCCCGAGGACACCGACGCGTTGAAGCGCTACTTCCCGACCTCGGTGCTGGTCACCGGCTTCGACATCATCTTCTTCTGGGTCGCCCGGATGATGATGATGCAATACGCGGTGGTCGGCGAACGCCCCTTCGATACGGTTTACGTCCATGCCCTCGTCCGCGACGAGAAGGGCAAGAAGATGTCCAAGTCGCTGGGCAACGTGCTCGACCCGCTGGACCTGATCGACGAGTACGGCGCCGACGCGGTGCGCTTCACGCTATCTGCGATGGCGGCAATGGGTCGGGACCTGAAGCTGTCCAAGGACCGGATCGCGGGCTACCGCAACTTTGGCACCAAGCTCTGGAACGCCTGCCGTTTCGCCGAGATGAACGGTGTCTTCGGCGCGGATGTGCCCGAGTGGGTTGCCACGCCCGCCCCGACGCAGACCGCGAACGCGTGGATCGTCGGCGAGACCGCGCAAATACGCGCCGAGACCGACGCCGCGCTCGAGCAGTTCCGCTTCAACGACGCGGCCAACGGACTCTACGCCTTTGTCTGGGGCCGGGTCTGCGACTGGTACGTGGAATTCGCCAAACCGCTGCTCGACAGCGAGGACACCGCCGTGCAGTCCGAAACCCGCGCCACCATGCGCTGGGTGCTCGACCGGTGCCTGCTCATGCTGCACCCGTTCATGCCCTTCATCACCGAAGAGCTTTGGGGCACGCTGGCGGAGCGCGACACCATGCTGGTGCATGGCGACTGGCCCGCGGACGATCCCGCGCAGCTGGTGAACGAGGACGCCGCCCGCGAGATGTCGTGGGTGATCTCGCTGATCGAGGGCGTCCGCTCGGCCCGCGCGCAGATGCGGGTCCCGGCCGGGATGCACGTCGCGATGCTGGTCAGCGGCCTCGACGCCGCCGGCCGCGCCGCTTGGGAGGCCAACGCCGCTCTCATCAGCCGCACGGCCCGGATCGAGACGCTCGACGAAGTGGACACGTTCCCCAAGGGCACGGTCACGATCCCCGTGGGCTCGGCCACGTTCGGCCTGCCCCTCGAGGGCCTGATCGACCCCGCCGAGGAAATCGCACGGCTGGAAAAGCAGAAAGCCAAGCTTTCCAAGGAGATCGGAGGCCTCGAAGGGCGCCTCAAGAACCCCAAGTTCGTGGAGAGCGCGCCGGACGAGGTGGTCGAGGAAGCGCGGGAGAACCTCGCTGCGCGTCAGGAAGAGATGACAGCGATCGATGCCGCGCTCGACCGTCTGCGCGAACTCGGCTGACACTCCAGCTCCGTCGGGCGCCCGCGACGTGTTTGTCGGGGGCGCCTTTGCAGGAACATGGCTATCGTTGGCGCACTGCCGTTTGCATGTGAACTTCCGTCCTTCTATGTAGCGGATGATTGACAGGACGGAGGTCAACCTTGCTGGACATGCGTGCCGGCACCGATGTGCGCCCCGACGCGGCCGATGTTCGGCCGCAGGGTTTCCGCGCGCGTCTGGCCGCCGAGACATGCGGCGCACACGAGGCGACGGAGCGTGACTTCGTGGCGATCGAGGCCGATCCGGCCGCGGCCCTGCCGGATTTCCTCGCCGCCAGCCGCCTTGCGATGCGCGCATTGTCGGCGGCCCGCGATGGCCGGCCGGTGGACGAAGAGGCCGACATTCTCGACCGGCTGGTCGACGCGCTCGAACACGATTGCAGGTCCCATGGGCAAGCCCCTCTGCCCGATCTGCCGTGCCCAGAGCCGCTCGACACGCTGGCGGTCGGCTACCTGGTGCTGGGCTCGCGCCTCGGCACCGAGGTGCTGTCCCGCAGAACGCGGGCGGCAGGGATTGCCCTGCCCCGCAGCTTTACGATTTCGATGCCCAAGGGAACGTGGCGCGCCTTCTGTGCCCGGCTCGACGGCATCGACCCCGACGCCCCCCGCGCGGACCGCATCGTGAGCGATGCCCGCCGGGGCTTCGACCTGCATCGCGCGGCGGCGGCGCGCGTTCGGTCCCAGACAAAAGATCGGAGACCATGAGCGAAACGCCCGCCGCGGGGGCCCCGACGCCCTCCCAGCCCGACAGCGACCAGATCGTCGACCTTGGAAACTGCGACCGTGAACCGATCCACCTTCTGGGTCGGGTGCAAAGCTACGGCGCGCTGATCGCGGTGTCGCACGACTGGATCGTCCAGCACGCCTCCACCAACCTCGCCGATATGCTCGGCGTCGCGGAAGCCGCCGACCCGATCGGACGGCCGCTCACCGAGATCCTGCCCGACGAGGCGCTGCGCATGGTGCGCCAGCGCCTGCGCGCACTCGAGCAGGGCACCGAGTCCACCCGTATCTTCGGCTTCGGCCTGTATGATCGCACCTTCGACGTATCGGTGCACCAGTCCGGCCGACACCTCGTGATCGAGTTCGAGCCCGCGGGCGGCGGCGCTGACGGCGACGCGCTCGCCGAGACCTACCCCCTGATCCAGCGGGTGCGCGAGGCCCGGACCATCGAAGCCGCGGCGCAGGAAGGGGCCCGCGCGGTCCAGGCGCTCGGCGGCTTCGATTCGGTGATGGTCTACCAGTTCGCGCGCAACAAGTCGGGCGAGGTCATTGCCGAGAGCCGGATCGGCCGGTCGCCAAGCTACATGGGCCTGCGCTTTCCGGCGTCGGACATTCCCGCGCAGGCACGCGCGCTCTACACCCGCTCGCTGCTGCGCCTGATCGCGGACGTGGACGATCCCGGCGCGGCCGTGCTGCCGGCCCGGTCGCCCGAGGGCCAACCGCTCGATCTTTCGCTGGCGGTGACCCGGGCGGTGTCTCCGATCCACATCGAATACCTGCGGAACATGGGCGTGAAGGCGTCGATGTCGGTTTCGATCGTCAAGGATGGCGAGCTCTGGGGCCTTTTCGCGTGCCACCACCGCACGCCGCGTCACGTGCCGTTCGAGAAGCGGACCGCGATCGAGCTCTTCGCGCATCTCTTCTCGTACGAGCTGACCCGTCTCCAGGAGCAGCACCGCACCGAAACCGAACGCCGCGTGCGCGACCTTCAGGCCCAGTTGATGCGCCGCCTCGCGGACGGGCGTGACCTGTCGGACAGCCTGATGTCGGTGTCCGAGGCGATCGGACGCGTGATCCCGCATGACGGCCTCGTGCTGATGAGCGACGGCGAGATCACCCGCAGCGGCAATGCGCCCACCGAGGACGAGATGATCCCTCTGGCGCGGTTCCTCAACACCGCTGCCTCGAGCCGGGTCTTCACCACCGACGCGCTGTCGCGCGAACACGGCCCGGCCGAGGCCTACGAGGATCGCTGTTCCGGCCTGCTGGCCATCCCGATCTCGCGCTCGCCGCGCGACTACCTCGTGCTGTGCCGCCGCGAACAGAGCCGCACGGTGACCTGGGCGGGCGAGCCCGCGAAGGCGGTGACGCCGGGACCGAACGGCGTCCGCCTCACCCCGCGCAAGAGCTTCGAGGCATGGCAGCAGGTGGTGCGCGGCCAGTCCGAGCCGTGGACCGACGAACAGGTCCGCGCCGGTGAAATGCTGCGCGGCCTCCTGCTCGAGGTCTTTCTGCGGATCACCGACACCGCTCACTCCGAGCGCAAGCGGTCGCAGGAGCGGCAGGAACTGCTGATCGCGGAGCTGAACCACCGCGTCCGCAACATCCTCAACCTCATGCGCGGCCTGATTTCGCAGTCGCGGCGCGAGGACACGACCCTCGACCGGTTCGCCTCGAGCCTCGACGCGCGCATCCAGGCTCTGGCCCGTGCACATGACCAGCTGACCCGCCGCGACTGGGCGCCGGCCTCGCTGAACGAGCTGATCCGGCTCGAGGTCGCGGCCTACGTGCAGGACGTCCAGCGTGCCAAGCTGACCGGTGCCGATGTGCTCATGGTGCCCGAGGCCTACAGCGCCATGGCGCTGGTGTTGCACGAGATGGTCACGAACTCGGTCAAGTACGGCGCGCTCAGCGTCGCCGAGGGCCGCGTGGCGATCCAGCTGTCGCGCGATGCGGCAGGCGCGGTGCAGATCGACTGGACCGAGACCGGCGGACCGGCGGTGCAGTCGCCAAAGCGTCGCGGCTTCGGCAGCGCGATCATCGAGCGATCGATCCCGTTCGAGCTGAACGGCGAGGCCGATGTCGACTACCGCGTGACCGGCCTGACAGCCCGTTTCCGCGTCCCGCCGCGCTACCTGTCGGAACCCGAGAACGTCGTGCATCTTCAGCGCGTGCCGAGCGGGGCCGACAGCGCCGAACCCAAGATCGACGGATCGGTGCTGGTGGTCGAGGACGCGATGATCATCGCGATGGACGCCGCCGACATCATGCGCGACTTCGGCGCCTCGGACGTCCGCATCGCAGGCAACGTCCGCGAGGGACTGCGCGAGGTCGAGCGCGAGTCGTTCGATGTGGCCGTGCTCGACGTGAACCTCGGCGGCGAGCAGTCCATCGCGGTCGCCGAGGCGCTGGCCGAGAGGGGCACGCCGATCATTCTGACCACCGGCTACGGCGAGAAGGAGGATCTGCGCGACCTCTACCCGCCGTGCCTGATCGTCCAGAAACCGTTCTCGAACGAGACGCTGGGCCGTGCGCTGGTGGAACTGGGCCTGACCCGCTGATCTGGGGGGCCGGGCGGCATCGCGCCCGGCCCCTGCCCCTCAGCCAATGTCGAGGAACCCCTCGGCGCCGCTCAGGGCGGGCGCCGCGCTGAGGGCGTCGATATCAGGGGCACGCGGGGCGAGATCGGGCTGCGCCGCGATCAGAGCCTCGATCCCCGCCGCCACCGAGTGCAGTTCCGCGTCGCCGTGGCGCTTACCGATGATCTGGAGGCCAAACGGCATTCCGTTCGCGTCGCGTCCGCAGGGCACCGTGATCGCAGGGTGGCCCGGGATCGTCGCGGCGTAGGCCATGGCGAGCCAGTGGTAATAGCTTTCGGTCTCGATATCGTCGATCCGCCGCGGCCAGAACTCGTGCCAGTCGCGCGGGGTGACCGAGACCGCCGGCGCGATCAGCACGTCGCAGGTCTCGAAGAACGCGCGCCAGCGGCGATGATACTCGCCTTGCAGAACCAGCGCCTCTGCTACGTCCGCGGCGCTGTAGCCACGGCCCTCGATCACGTTATCGGTGACGTTGGGCCCGACCAGTTCGGGCGTCTCGTCGACGAACTTGGCGTGGGTGGCCAGGAACATGGTCGCCCGCAGCACCGAGAAGATGCGATCGGCGCCACGGCAATCGGGCGTGCGCTCTTCGAGCACGCCGAAGGCCGGGGCCAGAACCGAGACGCCCGCGCGGAACGCCTCGCGGGTGGCGCGTTCCACCGGGGCGAAGCCGAAATCCTCGGTCGTGGCCACGCGCAGGGCCGACAGATCGCGCGGTTGCAGGACGGCAAAGTCGCCCGGCTCCCACGGCGTGCGGCCGTCCAGGACCGGGGTAAAGGGATCGTCGCCATCCGGCGCAGCCATGACCGACAGCATCAGCGCGGCATCCGCCACGCTGCGCGCCATCGGTCCCGAGGTCGGCTGCGGCAGGAGAGCGGTCGCCCGCGCGGGGCCCGGCACCACGCCCGCGCTCGGGCGGAATCCGACCACCCCGCAATAGGCCGCGGGCGTGCGGAGCGAGCCGCCGAGGTCCGAGCCGGATGCGAGCGGCGCGTAGCCGCAGGCCAGTGCCACCGCGGAACCGCCCGACGAGCCGCCGCAGTTGCGGGTGACGTCGTGGGGGTTCGCGGTCACGCCGTAAACGCGGTTGCGCGTGTTGGCGCCCGCGCTCCATTCGGGATTGTTGGTCTTGCCCAGAGGCAGCGCGCCCGCCGCGCGCAGGCCAGCCACCAGCCGGTCGTCACGCGTGGGCACGTTCTTCGCGAAGATCTCCGAGCCGAAGGTGGTCGGAAGGCCCGCCACGTCGTTCATGTCCTTGATCGCCACGGGCAGGCCGTGCAGCGGCCCGAGAGGCTCGCCCCTTGCCTGCGCGGCATCGGCGGCGCGGGCGCCTTCGATCACCCTGTCGAAATCGCGTGCCACGAGCGCATTGACCGCGTGGTCCACCGCCTCGACCCGCGCGATGCAGGCGCGCGCCAGTTCCTCGGACGACAGCGCACGGCGCCCGATCAGCGCGCGCGCCTCCACGGCGCCCAGGTCGGCGGGATCGGTCTTGGTGGTCATGTCGCGTCCTCCGCCACCGCGTCGCCCCACGCGGTCATGGTTTCCGTCATTCCCGAACGCGTGGCGCCGTCGTCCATGACCGCCGCGGGGCACGCGTATGGATAGGGCAGCATCGCGCGGCGTGCGGCCGTCACCGGGGCGACCTCGGCCAGCGCGGCCTGCACCTCGGGCGAGAGGCGGGCGTCGGCGACGATGCCGGTGCCGCCCGAAACATCGATGCGCGGGTGCGCGAAGGCGCTCTCCAGGTCCATGCCGAAGTCGGCCACCATCGACGCAAGCTGCGCGACCGCCGAGACGATCTTGCGCCCGCCCGAGGCGCCGAGCGCCACGCGACGCCCGCTCGCCTGCCCAAGCGCCGGGCAGACGTTCATCAGGCAGTCCGCGCCGGGCGTCAGCGAGTTCGGCCGTCCCTGCGCCGGGTCGAACCACATGATGCCGTTGTTCATCAGGAACCCGGTCGACGGCGAGACAATGCGCGACCCGAACAGCGACAGCAGTGTCTGGGTATGCGCGACCATGTTGCCGTCGCGATCCACGACCGAAAAATGCGTGGTCGAGCCGGGCGCGACCGGCACCTCGCCATCGTGGCCCATGCCCGCCAGGCGGTCGCGATAGGCCGAGAACAGGGCCCGCGCCCAGGCGGGATGCGCGGTATCTGCGCTGTCGAGCGTTTCGGTCTCGAGATGCGCCAAGGCCGCGGCGAAGGTCGGACCCGCGGTCAGGCCCGGCATCACGTGGAAAAGCGCGTCGCGGTAGGGCACGGAGAGAGGGGCGTGGAACGTCGCGCGGTTGCCGGCAAGGTCGGCATCGCTGAGATAGCCGCCCTTGGCACGCACGTCCGCCGCCATCGCCGCACCCAGATCGCCGCCGTGCATCGCCGACGCCCCGTCCCGGGCGATGATGTCGAGGCTGTCGGCCATGCGCGACTGGTCGAGCCTGTCTTCGGCCAGCGCGGTCCATGCGAAGGGTCGCGGCCACTGGCCGTCGGACAGGAACATCGCCGCGGCGTCGGAGTCGCGGGCGAGATCGCGGGTCGCGGTCGCGATGATGAGTGCGGCATACCAGTCCACGACCATGCCCCGGCGGGCGTGCTCGATGGCCGGTTGCAGCAGATCGCGCCACGGCAGCCGGCCCCAGCGCGTGTGCGGCGCCTCCAGCCCGTCCACCATCGCCGGCACGGCGACCGCCTTGGCGCCGACGACATTGCGGTCCTCGACGACCCGGTCCCACGGGAAGAGATCGCCCGCCACGCCTGCGCCGGAGAGCGGGAAGTCCGCGAGCGAAAGATCAGCGGGCGCGCGCATCCCGAAGTTCAGCGCGTGCGCCTCGCCGGTGTCGGCGCGCCAGTGCATCGCCGCGCCGCCGCCGGCGGGTCCGGACATCCACGGCTCCAGCACGCCGCAGACGAAACCGCAGGCCGCGGCCGCGTCCACCGCGTCGCCGCCCGCCCGCAACACCTCGGCGCCGGCCTCGGCGGCCAGCCGGTGCTGCGACGCGACCACGCCGCCCTTCGTCCGCACCACGTGCTTGCGGACCTCCATCGTGCGGGACAGGGCCTCTGACATCAGGCGCCCAGCCTGCAGTAGAGCGCGGCGGCGAGCTTGGCCCGCTCGACGAGGCTGTCGACGAAGATGTGCTCGTTGAGGGTGTGCAGGTCCTTGCCCCGCACGCCGATGGAATCGAGCGTCGGAATCCCGAGCGCGCCGGTGAAGTTGCCGTCCGATCCGCCGCCCGCCGAGGCGCCGGTGATCTCGATCCCCAGCTCTCCGGCAATGTCCTGCGCCAGCGACAGCATCGCCATGGTGCCGGGCTGGTCCGGCTCCCACACCGGGCGGGTCACGCCGCGGCGCACTTCCATGATGACGTCGCCGCTGTCGTCGTTCAGCGCCATCATCCTGGACACGCCCTCGTCCAGAAGCTCCTGCGTCTTGGCCATGCTCAGGACCTCGGCATCGCAGACCGACGAGACGCAGTTGACCCACTGGCCCGCGTGGAAAACGCCCAGCGAGAACGTGCAGTCGTCGGTGGTCATGCCCTCGATCTGGCCCACCGCCTTGGCCATCCTGGCGATGGCCGACCGTCCCTCGGCCAGCTGCCAGCCGGCATGGCTGGGCTTGCCCCTGGTCTGCAGGTCGAAGCGCGCGATGGCGTAACGGCCGATCACCGCGCCGCCGTCGGGGCGCGCGGGCTCGGGCACGAGGATGTAATCGTGACGCTTGGCCTCGGTTTCGATCAGCTCGCGGGTCGAGGGGGTGCCGATCTCCTCGTCGGGCGTGAACAGCACGGTCACCGGCAGCGGCGTCTCGACACCCGCGGCCATGAGCTTGCGCAGCGCATCGAGGTAGACGTAGTTGCCGCCCTTCATGTCCATCAGGCCGGGGCCGTAGCAGATGTTGCCGTCCCGTTTGAACGGCAGCTTCGACAGCGTGCCGACCGGGTGCACGGTGTCCATGTGGCCCAACAGGAGGATGCCGCCCTGCCCCATCTTCGGGTGCGGCATGGTCGCGCGTACGCTGTCGCCGCAGCCCATCCGGCCGGGGATGCGCTCGGTGATCGCGCCAAGCGCGGCCAGCTCGTGCTGCACGAGGTCCATCATGCGGTTGACGGCCACCGGATCGAAGGTCGGGCTCTCGGTCTCGATCCAGGGGCAGAGCCCCGCGAGCATCTCGTCGGCGTCGAAGGGCAGATCGAGGGGGTTCGTCATGGTCGGGGCTCCTGTGCCCGGCGGCGCGCGGAACGCGACCGGCCGGGATATTCGAGTATTTGTGAACGAGAAGAAGGTGGGGGCGTCGCGCGCGCCCTCTCAGCCTCCGGAAACCGGCAGCCGGGTCTCGACGATCCGCGCGTAAACCGAGGCCCCCACCGGCAGGATCGCGTCGTCCAGCACGAAGGCCGGATTGTGCAGCGGGATCGACCCCGCGTGCCCGACCCGGCAATACGCGCCCGGCACGACCTTGAGCATGTCGGCGAAATCCTCGGACCCGGTCATCTGGTCATCGGTGAGCGAGGCGCTCTGCCCCACCACGTCGGTGGCTGCGGCGACGTAGGCCTCGGACAGGTCGGGGTCGTTCATCAGCACGTCGAAGACATTGCGGATGTCCACGTCGATCTCGACGCCATATGCCTGCGACAGGCCGGCGCACAGCTCGCGGATGCGCTCGGAGGCCATCTCGATCACGTCGTCGTGGAAGTAGCGCACGGTGCCGGTGATCGTCGCGCTGCCCGGCACGACGTTGTAGGCCGAGCCCGCGTTGAACGTCGTCACCGACAGCACGATCGGCTTCGTGGGCGGGGTGTTGCGGCTGACCACGCTCTGCAGTTGCTGGACAAGCGCCGTGCCGATGACGATGGGGTCCTTCGACTGGTGCGGCATGGCGGCGTGGCTGCCGGTGCCCTTCACGGTGATGTCGAAGAAGCACGCTCCGGCCATGCCCGGTCCCGGTGTCACGGTGACGATGCCCGGCTCGGAGTTCGGATCGTTGTGCATCCCGTAGATCTCGTCGCAGGGGAACTTCTCGAAAAGACCCTCGGCGATCATCCGGCGCGCGCCGCCGAGGCCTTCCTCGGCGGGCTGGAAGATCAGCACGGCGGTGCCGTCGAAGTCGCGCGTCTCGGCGAGGTAGCGTGCGGCGCCGAGCAGCATGGTGGTGTGGCCGTCATGGCCGCAGGCGTGCATCCGGCCCGGGTTGGTCGAGGCGTAGGGCACGCCCGAAGCCTCCTCGATCGGCAGCGCGTCCATGTCGGCGCGCAGGCCGACGCGACGGTTGCCGCCGCCGCTGCCCTTGATGATGCCGACGACGCCGGTGCCGCCGATGCCCTCGTGGACCTCATCGACGCCGTAGGCGCGCAGCTTTTCCGCGACGATGCCCGAGGTGCGGGTTTCCTCGAAGCCCAGCTCGGGGTGGGCGTGGAAGTCCTGCCGGATCGCGGTCAGGTCTTCGGCGAACGCCTCGATCTTGGGGATGACGCTCATGCGGTGGCTCCTTGTGCGGTGGGCGCGCCCGAGAGCGCGCGGAAGTTGGCGAAGTCCCAGTGCCGGCCCGGCGCGGCCTCGATCAGGCTGCGCGTATAGGGGTGGCGGGGGTCCGAGAGCACGGCGCCCGCGGGCCCCTGCTCGACCACCTGGCCCTTCTGCATGACCACGACCTCGTCGCAGATCTGCGCCGCGACGCGCAGGTCGTGGGTGATGAACAGCATCGCGATGCCGAACCGCTTCTGGACGTCCTCCAGAAGCTCGAGCACCTGCGCCTGAACGCTGACGTCGAGGGCCGAGACCGCCTCGTCGGCGACCAGCAGATCGGGCTGCATGGCCACGGCGCGCGCGATGGCGATGCGCTGGCGCTGCCCGCCCGAGAACTGGTGGGGGTAGCGGTCCAGCGCGTCGCGCGGCAGGTCCACCAGCTCCATCAGCTCGGCGGCGCGGGTCATCGCCTCGTCCTTCGAGGTGCCGAAGTTGATCGGCCCCTCGCAGAGCGAGCGCGCCACGGTCCAGCGCGGGTTGAGCGAGCGATACGGATCCTGGAAGACGATCTGCAGATGCTTGCGATGCGGCTGCAACTGGCGCCGCGACAGCTGCGAGATCTCGGTTCCGGCCACGCGCACCTCGCCGCCCGTGGGGTCGATCAGGCGCATGATGCAGCGCGCGACGGTGGACTTGCCGGAGCCGCTTTCGCCCACGATGCCGAGCGTCCGGCCCGCGGCGATGGTGAAGGTCACGTCCTGCGCGGCGTGGACACCCTCGGACTTCCTGAACCAGCCGCCGCCGCCATAGGTCTTGTCGAGCCGGTCGACGGTCAGCACGTCCTCGGCGGCGGCCTCGCTGCGGGGCGGACGCGGAGCGAGGTTCGGCACCGCCTCCAGCAGCTTGCGAGTGTAGTCCTCCTGCGGGTTGGTCAGCAGCTCGCGGATCGGCGCGCGTTCGACGATGCGGCCCTTCTGCATGACGCTGACCGTATCCGCGATCTCGGCCACCACCCCCATGTCATGGGTGATGAACAGCACCGCGGTGCCGTGCCGCTCCTGCATCTCGGCGATGAGCTTGAGAATCTGCAGCTGCGTCGTCACGTCGAGCGCGGTGGTCGGCTCGTCCGCGATCAGCAGGTCCGGGTCCAGCACCAGAGCCATGGCGATCATGATCCGCTGGCGCTGCCCGCCCGAGAGTTGGTGCGGGAAGGCCGAGTAGACGCGTTCGACGTCCGGCAGGTGCACCTGCTCCATGATGTCGAGCGTGCGCTTCTTGGCCTCGGACTGGGACAGATCGGTGTGCATGTTCAGCACCTCCTCGATCTGCTCGCCCACCCGCAGCACCGGGTTCAGCGCGGTCATCGGCTCCTGGAAGATCATCGCGATCCGCCGGGCCCGAAGCTCGCGCATCTGGTTCGGCGTGGCGTTGGTGATCTCGAAGCCTTCGAGATCGATCAGCCCGCCCTGCACCTCGAGCGCGTCCTTGGGCAGGAGGCCCATGGTCGCCAGCGACGTCACGGACTTGCCCGAGCCGCTTTCTCCGACGAGGCAGTGCGTCTCGCCCGCGCGGATGTCGAGGTCGATCTCGTTCAGGACCGGCTGCGCGGCGGGACGGCCGGTCAGGCCGACCTTGAGGCGCCGGATCTTCAGCACGCGCTGCTTGTCGGTGAAATCCTTGGACTTGAACTCCATCGCTCAGCCCTCCCGCTTCTTCATGCGCGGATCGAGCAGATCGCGCGCGGTGTCGCCCAGAAGGTTGATGCACAGGATGCACAGCGACAGCAGCAGGCCCGGCCAGAAGATCAGCCCCGGCTTGAGCTGGAAGTAGCTGCGCCCCTCGGCCATGATGTTCCCCCAGGTCGGGATCTCGGTCGAGACGCCGGCGCCGAGGAACGACAGGATCGCCTCGATCAGGATCGCCGACGCGCAGATGTAGGTGCCCTGCACGATCAGCGGCGCGAGCGTGTTCGGCATCAGGTGCTGGATCAGGATCTTGGGCATCGACGAGCCCAGCGCGATGGCGGCCTCGACGTAGGGCTCTTCGCGGGCCGACAGCACCACCGAGCGCACCAGCCGCACCACGCGCGGCACCTCGGGGATGGTGATCGCGATGATGACCGACCCCAGCGACGGGCCGTTCAGCGCGACCAGCGCGATGGCCAGAAGGATCGCGGGGATCGCCATCAGGCTGTCCATGATCCGCATGATGATGCCGTCCGCGGCACGGAAGAAGCCGGCGACGAGGCCGATGATGAGGCCCACGGCGACCGACACGACGGCCGCGCCGATGCCGATCAGCAGCGACACCCGGCCGCCGGTCATCACCCGGCTGAAGATATCGCGGCCATAGGGGTCGGTGCCCAGCAGGAACTCGTCCGACGGCGGCCTCAGCCGCGCCATCGCGTTCATGGCGAGCGGATCGTAGGGCACGTAGAGAGGCGCCAGGATCGAGGCGAGCACGATCAGGACGAGGACCACCGCGGCGATCATGGGCCCTGCGCCGATCCGTGCGCCCGCGGGCAGCGAGAACAGGCCGGTGAGCACCTGGAAGGCGCTGTGGCGGGATGTGGGGATCTCGGTCATGTCAGTAACGGATCCTCGGGTCGAAGAAGGAATAGGAGATGTCGACGAGCAGGTTCACCAGCACGTAGATGCCTGCGGTCAGCAGGATCATCGCCTGGATCACCGGATAGTCGCGCGCGAGGATCGCATCGACGGTCAGGCGGCCGATGCCGGGAATGTTGAACACGCTCTCGGTGACCACCACGCCCGAGATCAGCAGCGCGAAGCCCGTGCCGATGATCGTCAGGATCGGAACCGCCGCGTTGCGCAGCGCGTGCCGGAAAAGGACGACGTTCTCGCGCACGCCTTTGGCGCGGGCAGTGCGCACGTAGTCCTCGCCCAGCACCTCCAGCATGGACGCGCGGGTCATCCGGGCGATCAGCGCGACGTAGATCGTGGCCAGCGTCAGCGATGGCAGGATCGCACGGCTGAAGAAGGCGCCGACCCCGTCCGAGGGCGAGGCATAGCCCTGCACCGGCACCCAGCGCAGCTCGATCGCGAAGATCTGGATCAGGATGTAGCCGATCACGAAGACCGGAACCGAGAAGCCCAGCACCGAGAACGACATCACCAGGAAATCGACCCAGGTGCGGTGGCGCCAAGCGGCGATCACGCCCATCGGCACGGCCAGAAGAACCGAGATGACGATGGTCATCACCGCGATGTTGATGGTGGGGCCGAGACGGTCGGCGACCATCGAGACGACATCGGTGTTCGAGATCAGCGATGTGCCGAGGTCGCCCTTCAGCATCTGGCCGAACCAGGTGAAGAACTGGATGTAGAGCGGATCGTTCAGACCGAGGCGGTCGCGGATGCGCTCGAGCTGCGCGGGCGTGGCGGCGTCGCCGGCCAGGATCGCGGCCGGGTCGCCGGGCGTCAGCCGCAGCAGGAGGAAGACGAAGATCGCGACGATCAGAAGGACCGGGATCGTGGCGAGAAGCCGCTTCAGGATGTAGCCGAACATGGGCGTGCTTCCTTGGGCATGGGATGAGTGGAGGCGTGCGGCGCGTGCGGGACAAGGGGGCGGGCGCGCGGTTCCCCGCGCGCCCGGAGACGGATCACTCCGCTTCCTTGGTCAGGTTCCAGAACACCGGGACCGGCGACTGGATCATGTTCTGCACGGCCTCGCGGCGGGCCTGCGGGATCAGGTATTCGCCCATCATGATGTAGTTCACGTTGTCCATGACGTGCTCCTGGATCCGGACGGCGATCTCCTTCTGCTCTTCCGGCGTCTCGGCGGCCACGAATTCCGAGCGCATCTGCTCGATCTCCGTGTCCTCCGGCCAGCCGAACCAGGCATCGTCGCCGCGGCCGTTGACCATCACGTTGATGAGCGGGTCGGACACCTCGGGCACCATCCAGTTGGTGAAGAAGAGGTTCCAGCCGCCTTCGCCGATCGGCGCCTGCTGGGCGCGGCGCTGCACGACCGACTGCCAGTCCATCGACTGCAGCTCGACCTCGAAGCCCCCCTCGCGGAGCGCCTGCGCGGCCACCACCGGCTGGTTCACGAGGCTGACCACGTCGGTCGGCGCCATGAGCACGATGGGCGTGCCGTCATAGCCGGCTTCCTCGAGCAGCTCCTTGGAACGCTCCGGGTCCGGACCGCCGGTCACGATGTCGGCGCCCGCCTCGTCGCCGAGGGGCGTCGCGCAGCCGAAGATCGCGCCGCAGACGTTGTAGTACTCGGGGTCACCCTGCATCGTCGCCAGCATCTCCTCCTGGCCCAGCGCGGCGAGCGCGGCCTGGCGGATCTGCTTGTTGTCGAACGGCGGGTGCAGGAAGTTCGGTCGGCCGATGGTCACGTAGCCCAGCGGGTCACGCATCTCGACGACCGCGCCCGGCGCGCTTTCGAGGATCGGCATCAGGTCGATCTGCACCTGCTCGAGGTAGTCGATCTCGCCCGCGGCCAGCGCGTTCATGGCGGTAAGGTTGTCGGGCATGGTCGTCCAGACCACGCGGTCAACGTTGACGACCTTGCCACCCGCCATCCACGAGGGCTCTTCCTCGCGCGGGACGTAATCGTCGAACTTCTCGTAGGTCACCGACACGCCGGGCTCGTACTCGTCCTCGTTGAAGACGAACGGGCCGGAGCCGACATACTCGGTGATGGTCTCGTCCGCCGAGGTCTCCGCCACGCGCGCGGGCATGATGAAGGGCGGCACGGCCGACTGCTTCGAGATCACGTCCATCAGCGGCGCGAAGGGCTCGGTCAGCGTCCAGACGACGGTGCTGTCGTCGGTGGCCTCGAGGCTCTCGGTCACGTCGAAGATCAGCTGACCGCCAGAGTCGCGCTCGCCCCAGCGCTCGAGCGAGGCGACGACATCGGCACCGGTCACCGGCGCACCGTCGTGGAACATCAGGCCGTCACGCAGGGTGAAGGTGTAGGTCAGCCCGTCCTCGGAGACTTCCCAGTCGGCCATCTGCGGCTGCGGCTCGAAGTTCTCGTCCACGGCGGTCAGCACGTCGTAGACCATGTAGCCGTGGTTGCGGGTGATGTGCGCGGTCGTGATGACCGGGTCGAGCACGCGCAGGCCCGAGTGCATCACCGCGGTCAGCGTGACCTCGTCTTCCTGCGCCGGGGCAGCGACCGGCGCGAGCATCGCGCCCGTGGCCATCAGCGCCGCGGCGAGCGTGCCCTTTCCGGGCAGGGTGTGTCGTAGGGTCTTCATGGATGTCTCCCTGTTGGATGACGTCTTCAGTGGTATTGGGACGCGGCGGCGGATGATCCGCCGCGGCCTGAGCGTGCGTCGTCGGCACGGGCATCTCCGAAGGCCGGACCGTTCGGAGACAGGCGAAGCCCCGCGCGCAGCCGGGTGAACGGCAGGTCGCCGGGGTCGTAGGGCATCGGGCCGGGGGCGATCGCGATCAGGATGTCAGACGCGATCGGCGTGAAGTCGGCCCGGAAATGGGTGGAGCTCTTCACCGCGAGGATCGAAGCATCCTCGGGGACGATGCCCACGAAACGGAACATCTCGCGGTCGGCGGTCTGGGCGATGCGGCTGGACACGGCGACGCGCACGCCGCCGATGCGCAGGCACGCCGACGGCCCGAGATCGAGCTTCGTGCCGCCGTAGAACGGCCCCGACGCGGTGAGTCGGCCGTCCGAAAGCGCCTCGACCACGGCCTCGACCTCGAACGGGCTGTCCGCGGTGAAATCGGGATGGGCGCCGAGGCGGAAGGTCGCCGTCGCGCCCTGCCCTACCTCGTGCGCCTGACGCGCCGAGGCCGGATCGACGATCAGTCCGATGGCGGCGTTCCGGGCATCCGCGGCCACCAGCGCGCGCAGAAGACCGGTGGTCGCCGAGACGCCGCCGGCGCCCGGGTTGTCCTGCGTATCGGCGAGCACGACCGGGCCGGAGGCACCCGCGGCGCGACGGGCCGCCTCGGCCACCGCGTCGGCGGCCTCGTAGGTCGCGATGTCGAACCGGCTTTCGGCGTCGGCATAGGCGCCCGCGATGCGGTCCGCGCCGGCATCCGCCGCCTCCTGCGTGTCGGCGTAGACGATGGCGGTCGGCCCGCAGTCCGGGATGTCGGCGGCGGGGAACCCCATGAAGAGCGACGCCGCCCGGACGCCTGGGACCTCGCGCTCGACATCCGCGAGCCCGGCGTAAAGGTCGCGGCCCGGCTGGGTATCGGTGCTCTGCGCCGCGATGGGCACAAGGTAATCCATGCGCCGCACCGCACAGCCGGGCCGCGCACCGGTCGCCATCAGATGCGCCAGAAGGTCGGCGGCGCGGCGCCCGGTCTCGGCCATGTCCACGTGCGGATAGGTCCGGAAGCCGAAGACCCCGTCCACGGTGCGGGCGAATCGCTCGGAGATGTTCCCGTGCAGGTCGAGCGCGGCCACCACCGGCACATCCGGCCCGACCGCCGCGCGCACGCGCTCGGCGATCTCGGCCTCGCCGTCGTCGAGATGGTCCGCGACCATGGCTCCGTGCAGGTCCAGAAGCACGCCATCGAGCGGCCCGGCCGCGCGCAGGCCCGAGACGATCTCGTCCGCGATGGCCTCGAAGGCGTCGCGCGTCACCGGCGCCGAGGGAATCGCGCCGGCCCAGAGGATCGGCACGCCGTCCCAGCCCCGCGCTTCCGCGACTGCCAGTGCGCCCGAAATGCCCAGATTCACGCCGGTGCCGCGGGCGGCGATCTCGTCGCCACGGCTGAGGGGGATGTATCCCCCGCCCGCCTCGAATGCGACCATATCTGCCGGCGCGGGCGCGAACGTGTTGGTTTCGTGCACGAAGCCGGCCAATGCGACCCGCATGATGAATTCCCTGTCGTTTTCTGTTCGTACCGTGACGGAACGTCGTTTTTGTATCGACAGCCGATATAGCTGTATTGTTGAGTGATCGTAGAAGCGCAAATCCATAAACGTCAACAGGGGGTGACCGCGATGCCGAGCATCCTGCGCGCCGAGCCGACCACGGTGACCGATTTTCAGGCAGACGAAGGCGACGGGCTTTTCGTCCGCGCCGCCGGGCGGGCCATGCAGGTCCTCGGCGCCTTTCATCAGGCGGGCGGGCCTCTCAGCCTGTCCGAGATCGCGACGCGGGCGCAGATCGACCGCTCTGCCGCCCAGCGAATCGTGCACACGCTGATGAAACTGGGCTACCTCCGGCGCGGTCCCGACGGGCGCGGATACCTTCCGGGGATTCGCCTGCTCGACCACACGCTCGACGTGTTGCGGCTCGACCCTGTGGTTCAGAAGGCGACCCCGGTGCTGCTGGAACTGCGCAAGACCGTCCGCGAGCGGGTCGATTTCAGCCTGTGGGACGAAACCCGACTGATCTACGCGCTCCGGATGCAGAGCAAGCGCGAAACCTTCTACGCGACGCTGGTGGGTCACTCGGTGCCCACCTATTGCACCGCCGGGGGCCGTGCGGCGCTGTCGGTCCTGCACGAGGACGCCGCCCGCGCCATCATCGAGCGGACGCCGCGCCACGCCTACACCCCGCGCACCGAGACCGATACCGACGCGATCCTCGCGCATGTCGCCAAGGCGCGCGCCGACGGCTTCGCGGTGGTGGTGGACGAGTTCGTGCAGGGAGAGGTGGCGGTCGCCGTGGCAGTGCACCGCGGCGACAACGTGCCGCTCGGCGCTATCCACGTGGCCGGTTCGCTGTCGGAATGGACGCCCGACGATTTCGTCAACCACGTGGGCCCCGTGGCGACCGAGGCCGCGCGGGCGATCATCGGCAGCCTCTAGGCGAGCGGCCGGGCCGGTCGGGCGCGGTCTCGTGCGCCGACCGATGAGCGTCCGTCGCCGTGCCGGGCTCTGCGGCCGCCGCCAACATGTCCCAGCGCGGGCACGGGGCCCGGCTCACCCCGAGTGTTCCCCGCTGGCCTGAAGCGCGATCTGGGTCCGGTTGCGAGCCCCGAGCTTGCGCAGGATCGATCCCACGTGGACGTTCACCGTGTGCGGCGAGATGCCGAGGTGCTGGGCGATTTCCTTGTTGGACAGGCCGATCCGAACGGCCTCCGCGATCTCGAGCTCGCGAACGGTCAGGCGGGCCTCCTTCAGGTGTTTCGCGGGGGTCGGCGCGACGGGCCGCGACGGCACCACGGACACCCTCGGTGCCACGCTGTAGCCCTCCCGCGCGAGGAGCACGGCGCAGCGGATTTCGACCTCGCCGGCCTCTGCGCGCAGCACGCTGCGACCCGGAGCCCTGACCCGCCGCCAGAGCGCATCGGCATCGCAGCCCGCGTGCGGCGCGAAGACAACCGGCACCTCCGGAGCCGCCCGCTCGAGACGCGCGATCAGGGACGGCAGCTCGTCAAGAGAGCTGAGCGCGAGGTAGACGACGGCGGAGGTCGCGAGGGCCATATCCCCGTCGGTGCCGGGATCGTCCCGATCCAGGTGTTCGATCCGGAATCCGTCCGCCTCGAACAATCGGGTCAGGGCATAGAATTCCATGGGCTCGCAGATGGCGTGCATCCGTACCATGAGACTTCACGAAAATGGCTATCAACAATGACTGGTCGGCAAGATACCTCATGTTCTACCACAGCCGCAGGGAACGGCCTACGCGCAAGTTCGGTCAGCTGAGGTCCGTGCGTCGGACCTCAGCGCCCCGCCTCGCGCCGGGCCGTCATCGCGCACCAGAGCCCCAGCACGATCAGCGCCCCTCCAAAAAACACCGCCTGCCCGGTCGCCACGCCCACCTCGCCGTAGCCCAAGGCCCACGGCGACCCGAGAAGAACGACGCCCAGCGCGATCCCGAGCCACTCGTTCCAGATCTCGAAGGCGAAAAGCGCCGAAAGCGTCACGAACAGCGCCGCGAGCCCGACAAGCCCGAAGGTCCATCGCGCGCGTTCCAGCGCATCGGGATCGCCCGCGGGGTCGAGCAGCCACAGAGCGACCATCAGCCAGAGCCCGATCAATAGGCTCAGCGCATCCTGCCAGTGCATCCGTTCCATTCCGATCCTCCAAGGTGAGTTCGTCGGGATGGTGGCAGGTTCTCCCCGCCCTGCCATTGATCGGGATCAATCCGCCAAGGTCCGCGCCGCTCTTGCGCGATATCAATGCGCTGGCCGTGCGCGCGTGGTCGACTCTCTCCCATGGACTTCGGTGGGGAACGACCAGGACGCCGGCATTGCACTGAACCCCAGAGCCAGTGCGATGCCGGCAGCCGAAGACCGCTGCGGCCGGCCCGACTGTTCGGTCGAGCCGGGAAGCGCCCGGGGCGGAGACGGACCGCTCCGGGGACCGGAGCGCGGCCGCCGGCGGAGGACGGCGCGCCGCGACTTCGCGCGACAGTCGATGCGACGGCGTCACGTCGCGCGCGGGGATCGCTTGAGGGGAACACGATGACCTGTTCGGCACTGACCAAAGCTGATGCGGAGTGCGGCACCTGCCGCGTCTGCGCCGAAGCCGGGTGCCCGTGGGAGAGCGACGCGCTGCCGCCGGCAGCCGCCGCTCACCGCATCCGGCGCCTGCACCGCGACGAGAGACTGCTCGGCGAGGGCGACGGCGCGGGCTTCGCCTGCGTCGTGCTCGAAGGATACCTGCGCAAGGAGAAGGTCCTGCCCGACGGCCGCCGGACTCTCCTCGGCGTGGCGGGGCCCGGCGACCTCGTGACCCGGATGCCCGGCACAGGGGCCCCCTTCGCGGTGGAGGCGGCAACACCCGTGCGACTGTGCAACATCGACGGACGCGCGACCGCGGCGCTCGTGGCGCGGGACGGCCCGTTCCGGCGGCGCCTGACCTCCGCCCTCGTCCGGGAATGCGCGGAGGCCCGCAACATGATCTGGAGGCGGGGCGCGCAGACAAGCTCGGAGCGGGTGATCTCGGCGCTGGCGGCGATCTGCGACGTCGAAGCCAACGGCGGCGGCACGCCGGTTCTGCGCTTGAGGGTCCCGCGCCTGGACTGGGCCGCGCTCGCCGGCACGTCGGTCGAGACCATCAGCCGGACGCTGTCGCGGCTCTCGCGAGACGGCATCCTCGTGCCTGTCGGGCCCGACCGATTCAAGGTCCTCGACCTCGGGCAGCTCGAAGCCTTCGCCGGCTTCGACTCCGAGGCGACTTCGCCATTCGACCGCGATGCGACGAGCGGGCGTCCCGCCCAGCCCCCTCGGCGGGTCTACCCGTCGCGGGTGGCGCCAGGTGCGCCCTCGGCCTGACGCGCAAGCGCCTCGCCGCAAACGGTTATTCCGAGCGTCGGCGAAAATCTCTCGGCAGCGCCGCATGCGGCACTACCCTGACGGCCACACCGGCCCACCGCCGGCACCGAGCCCGACGGAGCATGACCCAGACACCTCCCCTTCCCGCCCCCCGCCAGCACGCCTTTTTTCTCGATTTCGACGGCACGCTCGCGCCGATTGTCGATGATCCCGGCGGCGTGCACATGCCCGACGACACCCGCGACGCGATCCGCGCGCTTCAGGCCCGCACGGACCGCGCGGTCGCCGTGGTGACCGGGCGCGCGCTGGTCGATCTCGTGCCCCACCTGCGCGGGCTGGAGTTGCCGCTCTCGGGCTCGCACGGGCACGAGGTCTGGCATCCCGGCGATCCGCCAGTGGCGCGCAGCGGCATGGCGCCCGCCCTCGAACCCGCCGAGGCGCGGCTGAGGGCGCTTGCCGCGCGGCATAACCTCGTGCTCGAGCGCAAGCCCGGCGCGCTGACCGTCCACTTTCGCGGGATGCCCCATCTCGAGGACATCGTGCGTGACGCGGTCGGACAGGAAGCCGAACGCGGTGACGATCTCAAGGCGCTCCACGGCAACATGGTGGCAGAGGTGGTCTTGGCGGCCGCCGGCAAGGGTGCCGCGATCCGGGGCTTCCTCGACGCCGCGCCCTTCTCCGGGCGCCGCCCGGTGATGATCGGCGACGACGTCACCGACGAGGACGGCTTCGCCGCGGCGCAGGAGCGTGGCGGGTTCGGCATCAAGATCGGCGCGGGCGACACGTGCGCGCACTACAGGCTGGCTTCGGTCGCCGCACTGGCCGAGTGGCTGGACGCGGTGGCCGGGTCGGACCTCACCGCCCCGCCTGAGTGATTTCCAGATAGGTCGGGTCGAACGCGCCCAGCGTCTCCAGCCCGTCGAGATCGTGCACCGTCACCTTGCCGCGGGTCCAGTCGATCAGGCCGCGCGCCCGCAGTTCCTGAACGGCGCGGTTGGCATGGGCCTTGGACAGACCGAACAGCCGCTCGAGGTCCTTCTGCTCGAGCGGCATGGCGAAACTGCCACCGTTCACCAGGCCGATCGTGTCGTAGCGCGCGTAGAGTTCGCAGAGGAAATGCGCGATCCGCTCGTTCGCCCGCAGCGTCGCGCCGGCGGCGAGCCAGGCGCGGTGGATCTTGGCGTCAATCAGGGTGAGCATCCACAGCAGCCGCGTCAGGTGCGGGAAGTCGCGGGTGATCTGGCGCAGCTGCTCCATGTTCACGAGCTGCACCTTGCATTCGCCCTGTGCCACGACCGAGTGGTCGAGATATTCCAGCACCAACGCGTGCAGGTCGACGAAATCGCCGGGAATGTGCACTGCCGACACCACCCCGCGCTCCGACCGCGTCGGCTGGACCCGCAGCGCCATGCCGCCCACCACGAGGCAGCTTTCGTCCGGCGTGGGTCCGGCGGGAATGATGGTCTCGCCATGCGCGTAGGTGCGGGTCTCGACCGACAGACGGCCCAGCGCCGCCACCTCCTCGGCATCCAGCGTATCGCGCCGGCCGAGTACGAGGGAAAGCAGTTCGGATGTCTTCGTGTTCATGGATCTTCGGTTCTGGAGGGACCTGCAGGGCGCCGGGAATGACGCACCGCCTTGCATGGGCGGGAACGCGCCGCACCACCGGCACGTTCCCGGTTGCTCTTTCGCAATCCCCCGCCCGTGACGGGAACTCCGCATTCTGGATTCAGGTTTTGCGTGTGACGGTGCGTCGGGGCCGAGACCCGGCTCCGCGCACCGCCGGACCCGTCACGAAAGGCCAATCCACATGTCCGGAAATCTCGTCGTCGTCTCCAACCGCATTCCGACCGGCGCGCCGTCGTCCGGCGGTCTCGTCGTCGCGCTGCACGATGCGCTGACACGCAGCGGCGGGGTCTGGGTCGGCGCGCACCCCGACCAGGACGCAGGTGATCCCGAGAGCCTGACCGAGATCGCTTCTGGCGACTACGATCGGCTGGCCTTCCATCTCTCCGAGGACGATTACGAAAACTATTACCTGGGCTTCGCCAACTCGGTGCTCTGGCCGCTCTGTCACGGGCGGGTCGATCTCGTGGAGATCTCGCGCGCCTACGAGGCCGCCTACCTCGGCGTGAACGCGCGCGTCGCGCGGCTTCTCGCTCCACGGACCGGACCCGACGACATGGTCTGGATCCACGACTACCACTTCCTGCCGCTGGCGGCCGAACTGCGCCGGCTGGGTGTGACCGCGCGGATCGGTTTCTTCCTGCACATCCCGTTTCCACCGCTTTCGGCGCTGTCGACGTTGCCGACGCCGGGGGACTTCGCGGCGTGGCTTTCGGCCTTCGACCTCGTCGGCCTGCAAACGCGCCGCGACACCGCGGCCTGCCTCGAGATGTTCCGCGCCGATCCGCGAGCGGAGTTCATGACCGACGGCACCGTGAAGTTCCACGACCGCACGGTAAGCGTGCGGTCCTTCCCCATCGGCATCGACGCGGACAGCTTCGCCGACGCGGCGCGTGCGCCGGGTCCGGAGGCCGAGCTGGGCGTGGATACCGGCGCAGACCTCGTGATCGGAGTCGACCGGCTGGACTATTCCAAGGGCCTGCCGAACCGCTTCCGCGCCTTCGGCGCGTTCCTTGACGGCCGCGCGGGCAGCGACGCCCCGCGCGCGAGCCTGTTGCAGATCGCCCCGCCCACGCGCGAGCGCGTCGCTGCCTACCGTGCCATCCGCACCGAGCTGGAAGAGATATCCGGACGCCTGAACGGCGCGCATTCCGAACTCGACTGGACACCGATCCGCTACATCCATCGCGGCGTTGAGCGGAGCACGCTGGCTCGGCTCTATCGTGGTGCCCGGGCCTGCCTCGTGACCTCGCTGGCGGACGGGATGAACCTCGTCGCCAAGGAATACGTCGCCGCGCAGGACCCGGAGGATCCCGGGGTCCTGATCCTGTCGCGGTTCGCCGGCGCGGCCGAGGACATGACCGAGGCGCTTCTGGTGAACCCCTACGACATCGACGAGATGGCCGCGGCGATCGAAACCGCGCTTACGATGCCCATCGAGGAACGCCGGCGCCGCCACGCGCACAGCCTGCGCGTGGTGCGCGACACCAACGTGACACGGTGGGCGCAGAGCGTTCTTGCCTGCCTCGCCACCTGTCCGCCGACGCTGTCGCTGCGCGCCACGCCGAAATCGGAGACCCTGACGCTTGCCGACTGACGTGACCATGCTGCGGGAGGAGGACCCAATGCCCGACACACTGAAAGACATCCCTTCGAGGCCCGGCGACGGGATCGCGTCCCTGATCGACGCACCCGTCGTCATCCTCCTACCGTGCTCCGACGCACTGTCGCCGGAGTGTCGCGCGCTTCTCCGGCGCGCCTTCGCCGGGCCCGGCGCGCACGTGATCTGCATGCGCGAAGCCGGCAATGTCAGCAGTTTCGGCGCGCCGTGCCTGCGCGCAGGTGCCACGGAAATGGCCTTCGCAGAACTCGGCGGACGCCCCGGAGAGATCACCGCTCTGCGCCGCCCGACCGGCTGGGCCGGACAGGCCAACACGTTCACAATGCTCGCGCGCCAGGTCGGGGCCGTCGCCCAGGCGATCGGCGCCTATCGCCTGATCCTGATGCCGGGGAGCGATGCGGACGTCGAGCATCAAGCCACCGGCCAGATCGCCGATATGGCTGCCGCGATGTTCGACCTGCAGGTGTCCCACGTGCCGGACGCGATCACCGCGCCCGCCGGAGGAACGGCGGCGCATGGCGGGTCCGGAATCGTCTTTGCAGGCGCCTAGCCCCGCGGGTCGGTTGCGAGGAACGGGGGTCTCGCACGTGACCCGTAGAGGCGCGGCGTAACGCAGTTTCTCTGGGGTGCGGAAGGGTCGTCGCTGACGTGCAGCGACGCCCCACCAGGACGCTGAAACGCAGTTCAAGGTCAGCCCCGGCTACCCGCCCTGCGGTCTTTCCGTCGATTTCGACGCTGGTGAGGCCGACAAGCACGGCCGAACACGCAAAACAGGCTTTGCCGCACCGTGCGATCAGCGCGAGCGGGGCCAAGCTGCGCGGACGGCGTTGCACCCGGCTACACGCACGCGAGGGAAGGCTGCCCAATGGCGGCGACGAGCCGCTCGATACGCCCGTTCATCATCGCAAGAGGCCCGACGCGAAGCATCCGTGACGGTCCGCGCGGGACATGCCGCAAGCCTAGGCCGCAAACAACTGCCCGAACGCGACCCAATCGACCCGCCCGCGCTCCGCGCTGTCGAGCCAGTCGCGCGCCGCGTCGCGGTTCCGCTCGGGAACGTAGCGCAGAAGGTCGGCGTACGCGGGTTGGCCGCTTTCTGTCGGAACCGACGTTGCAGCCGTGTCCGCAAACCTCACCGTCCGCGTTTCCTCCGAGAACTCGTCCAGCCGCTGGCGCATTTCGCCATCCTTCCAGAGGAGACGCATCTCGCGCTGGCCGGTGGCGTAGACCGCGGTGAAAAGCGTGCCGAAGCCCGCCGCGTAGTTGGTCTGGTGCAGCGGCGGTTCGAGGAAAGCCCGGACCGTCGTTTCGACCGGATCGGACCCGGCCAGAAGGCGCGACAGGCACCCGCGCCGCTCTACCGTGCGGGTGAACGCCGCCTTGTCCGGTAGCGGCGCGGAAAGTTGGTGATTGGTCGCAATCGCCGGACTGCGCGCGGTGCAGCCGCCGCCCGCATGCATCTCCACCGAGGCGGTATCGCCCCCCGCATCGGCCAGCACGAGGTTGTAGTCCATGTGCGAGGGCACGCGCTCCAGCACCGCACGCGCCTCGGTCACGGTCCGGCAGGTTTCGAGGACGTAGCGCAGGATCGTGCAGATCCCGAAGCCTTCGCCGGTCTCGTGCGTCCCGCCGAAGGCCAGCGCCACGGACAGGCCGTGCGCGTTGATCCCGTCGGACAGGCCCCAGAGAAACTCCGTCATGCCCATCACGGGCGTGCCCGTCCACTCTGTCCGCAGGAGCAGCCCCTCGTTGAGATCAGGCGACAGATCATAGTTCCGCACGAGGTGCCCTGCCCCGTCCCGCGCGAAGGCCGCCACCGAGCAGCCGCCGAGATAGGACGGCGGGCACCAGGTGGACAGGAACCGCGCGGCGAGGTCGTCTCCGCCGGCAAGCATGGTCAAACGGCGATGCACGGGCACCAGTTCGGGCATGTATTGCGCCAGCGCGGCCTCGCAGGTCGCGCGGTCGGGCCCGTGGTGGCCGCCGCGCGCTTCGAACCAGGCGCGGTAGGCAGGCCAGGACAGCTCCCACCGTTGGCGCCATTTCGGACCGGGCCGCGTCTCGGCCACGGCATCGAAGGTCATTTCCGCGCTCATGCCTGCCCCCGTTCGGCGAAGAAGCGCAGCATCTCGGTCGAGGCATCGGGGCCCTTGGGGTCCGCATAGGAGCCGGCCGGGTCGCCGCCGAACCAGGCGTGACCCGCCCCCTCCACGCGCCAGAGCTCGGAGCCGTCGTCGGTGACCAGACGCGTCCAGGTCCGGCCGTTGCCGCTTTCGGTCCGCTCGATGCCATGGCCGCCGACGATGGCGGAGCCGTTGGCCGGCGCCACGGTGCGGTCGGCGCTGCCGTGGAACACGATCACCGGCCCCGTGGCCGCGCGCCCGGACGTGCCCTCGCCGCGCATGGCCGCGAAGGCCGAGACCACGTCCCGCGCCGCCCCCGCAGGCAGGCCGGAATGCACGCCCGTGGCACGGAATACGTCCGGATGGCTTTCGCCGAGGATCGCCGCCATCGCCCCGCCCGCGGAAAGGCCGGCAGCGAAGACGCGTCCCTCGCAGGAAAATTCCTCCGCCAGCGCATGACCGAGATCGGCCAGCAGCGCCGCCTCGCCGCCGGTGCGGGCCTGATCCTCGGGGCGGAACCAGTTCCAGCAGGACTGCGCGTTGTGACGCCCGGTCTGCTCGGGATAGGCCACGACGAAGCCCGCCGCCTCGGCCGCGACATCCATCCGGGTCCCCACGGCGAAGTCCTCCGCCCCTTGCGTGCAGCCGTGCAGCATGAGGACGACGCCCTGCAGCGGCGTCTGCCGCTCCGAGGGCACGAAAAGGCGGTAGGACCGGCTGCCCGCGGCGCCGCTGTGCCGGCGCGTCTCCACGGTCGCGCCCTCGGGGACCAGTGCGCGGGCCGCGGTCGTTCCGGGCATCCCGGCCTGACGGCCGAGCCCGAGGCCGCCTTCGAGTCCCGGCAGCGAGGACAGGTCCAGCCCGCCGCCGAGGCCGAGGCCCGACATCGGTCCGGTGGCACCGCGATGTGCGGTCTTCTCGGCCGCCTCGGCGCAGGGTCCGCAGCATGGCGCGGCGTCGGGAGCCTGTCCCGACAGCGCCGCCTGGAGGACGCTGGTCGCACCATGCGGGTCACCGGCGCGCGTCTGCTCGAGCGCCCGGCGCATGGCCGTCGCGAAATGGTCGTTCATGGTAGTGTCCTTCCGAAAGGCGCGTGGCCCGTCAGGTGATGCGGTCCGCGAGGGCCGCCTTGAGGTCCTTGGAGGCTTGCAGCGAGCCCAGCACGCTGATCGACCCGATGGTCTCGAGCGCCAGTTCGACGGACACGTCGTCGGCGATCCGGGCCAGCCCGAGAACGCGCAGGTGCAATTCCTCACCCCGCTGCCGCATGGCTTCGAGATCGGCACGGGTCACGTCGAACAAGCCCATTTCGAACTGGTGCCGCTCCACCGACTGATCGACGGCGCGGGCGTCCGTGGACAGCTGGTTGCGGATCGCCGTGCGGATGAAATCGGTGCGGTTGGTATAGAACCCCTCGCGCACCAGGAGATCGATCCGCCCGAGGTCGACATGCCCGATATTGAGCGTGATCTTCTCGGTATCGGCATGACGGTCCGGCAGTCGGTGAATCTTTGGCATCGGGGATTCTCCATCCAAGTGGAATACAAATGGAGGACGGAACGCCTCGACGCAAGGTGTCCCCGACCCGGGTGCGATAAATCAACCGCCCCGGAGGCAGCGCCTCCGGACAGGTCGCGGACGCCACCGGCGCAAGCGATGCGCGCTCGCGACCGGCGTGATGCCAGGGCAAAGGCTCGACAAACCACCCTGCCCGGCCGGTCGACGATCCCGTCGCTCCGCCGTGGGCCGGCTTCAAGCGCATCGACACCGGGCCGGAATGACCCGTCCCGGCACGCCGTAGGCGCATCAGCCAGTCCCGTTGCCGGGACCCTCGGCGGCGGAGAGGATGGCCGCAAGCTCCCGCGCCTCGAACAGGACAGGACTGGCCTTCATCGACGAGGCATCCTGCGCGGCACCGGCGATCCGGTCGCGAGTGGCCTTGTCGAGCACCGGCAGCTCGCCGAGACCGTGACGCGACATCCATTCGGTCAGACCGTCGAGTCCTCCCGGCACAATGGCATCGATCTCGCCGCACACCTCGCTTAGCCGCAGACGCGTGGTTTCGGTTTCTGCGCTCCGATCCAGCGCGGAGAGGACATGAGGTAGAAGGCGCGCGCAGATCACGCCATGCGGCGCTCCGGTCTCGCCGCCGAGAACGCCCGCGAGACCATGCACCGCGCCCAAACCGGCATTGGCGAGGGCGATACCGCTGACATGGGCGACCCACGCCAGGTCGTCCCGCGCGGCCTTTTCCTCGCCGCCTTCCATGAGCTTCACCAACGCGCGGAGGCCCATGCCGATCGCCGGACGGGCCAGCGCGTCGGTGAAAGGATTGGCGCGGCGGGACAGGTAAGGCTCGATCACCTGGGTCACCGCGTCGAACCCGCTGGCGAGAGTCTGCGGCGCGGGCGTGCCGTCCATCAGGGCCGGGTCGATGATAGCGATGTCGGGCACCATGCGGGCGTCGCGCAGGCTGACCTTGCGAGCATGGTCTGGCACCCCGATGACCGCATTGCGGGTCGCCTCGGACCCGGTGCCCGCCGTGGTCGGAACCGCGGCGCAAGGCAAAGGCGGCGCGGTCAGGGGCAGCCCCGCGCCCACCACCTCGAGATGGTCGAGCGGAGAACCCGCGGTTGAGGGCAACAGGGCGGCCAGCGCCTTGCCCATGTCGAGGACCGCGCCGCCGCCGACAGCGACCACCGCGTCGGGCGCGCTCTCTCGCGCGTGGGACAGCGCATCGAGAAGCATCGGCAGGGTCCGCTCACGCGCGCAGGACATCGCCGTGACCTCGCACCCGGCCGCCACCAGGGCCGCCCGAAGCGGCTCGGCGCGCTTCGCAGATCGGCCGTGCACGAGAACCAGCCGTCGCCCCAAGGTCGCGATCTCGGGCGCGGCATCGAGCAACGCCCCGCGTCCGAAGCGAATCCGCGCGGGAAGAGTCAGGGCGAATGTCATGTTCGGGGTCATCATGGCTCCGGTTGCTCAGCCTCCTTTTGGTGAGGCCTTGGTGAGCAAACTTCGCTCCGAACGCATGAATGTCCACCGCCTCGTGGACAGTCCGATGCCAGCAGAGACCGTGGGCTGGGCGTCGGGCTGGACCCGAAGTCGGACCGCGAGACGCGATCAGAAAGAACGTCCCGATCCACCCATGCATTCAGGCAAGCGCAACCGACCCGCTATCGCAAACGACGCTCCCCGATTGGAACACGGAGCATCACACCGCGAAGGCCTCGGACGGTCTGTTGATTGGATGGGGGGCAAGTGGCGGAGAGGAAGGGATTCGAACCCTCGAGACGGTTTCCCGCCTACACACTTTCCAGGCGTGCGCCTTCGACCACTCGGCCACCTCTCCGCCGCGCGGTCTAGCGGAAGGCGGTGGGGGGATGCAAGCGGGTTTCGGTGAGCCGCGCCTCGACCGCTCACGCGCTATTCCGGGTCGCCGTAGGACGAGGCGCTGCCGCGCTTATGGGGGCGCGGCATGGGGCGCGTGCCCTGCCCTTCGCCGGCGAAGGCGCGGTGGGCGGACTCGCCCTCGCCCACCAGCGTTTCGGGGTTGCGCAGCCACAGGTCGCGCTGCGGGAACGGGATCTCGATGCCCTCGGCGGCGAAACGCTCGGCGATCTGATGGTTCATCTCGGTCTTCACCACGAGGATCTCGAGCACGTCCACCAGGAACACCCGGATCTCGAAGTTCAGGGCCGAGTTCTCGTATCCCGCGAAGTAGATGAACGGCTCGGGGTTCATCAGCACAAGCGGATGCTCGCGCGCGATGGACATCAGGATGCGCTCGACCTTGCGGGTATCGGTGCCGTAGGCGACCGAGATCGGCACGATGAGACGGCCGATGGTCTTGCCGCGGGTGTAGTTCGTCACCGTGCCCGAGATGAAATCGCCGTTGGGCACGATCACGTCGAACATGTCGAAGGTCTCGATCCGGGTGGAGCGCACCGAGATCGCCTTGACGAAGCCCATGTGGCCGTTGACCTCGATCCAGTCGCCCTCGCCGATCGGGCGCTCGATCAGCAGGATGATCCCCGATACGAAGTTCTGCACGATGTTCTGCAGGCCGAAACCGATCCCGACCGACAGGGCCCCGGCGACGATCGCCAGCGACGACAGATTGATCCCGGCCACCGCGAAGGCTGCCAGCGCCGCCAGCAGGATGCCCAGATAGCCGATGCCCGAGACGATCGCGTTGCGCCCGCCGAGGTCGATCCGCGTCTTGGGCAGAACCGCCGAACGCAGGCCCCCCTGCAGGAGCCGTGTCATGCCGTAGCCGATCACGAAGATCAGCACGAAGGTCAGCATGTTGGTGGGCGAGATGCGGGTGTCGCCCAGCGTGAAGCCCGCGCGGAAGGCGGCCCAGATCTCGGTCAGGTCGGTCACGCGGGCGCCCCAGATCAGCGCCAGCGCCGGAAGTGAGGCGAGCGTGAGGATGAAGCCCGTGGCCACGGGGACGAGCGAGTTCGTCTCCTCCACGGTCTGCTTGGTCACCAGCGCATAGAGGTCGGACACGAAGCGCAGAAGCACGAGGATCGTGGCGCCCAGGACCAGCGTCCGGATCGCGGGGAAGACCAGCGCCTCGGTTATGTTCGCATAGCCTGCGGCAGCGAGAATGGGCGACAGGACCGCCACGGCCATCGTGCCCCGGCCGAGAAGCCGTGCGACCCGAAGTCGGAACATGATGCCCTCGGGCGGCTGCGTGGCGCCGCTCTCGTCGTCGGGCTCCGGCGCATCCGGCGTGGCGCGGGAAAGGATCTGCCCCAGACGGAACAGCACGATGCAGGCCAGCACGATCAGCGGGAAGTCGAGCACCGCGATCGTGGCGTCGTCGTAGCCGTCCAGCTCGGCCAGGGCCATCCGGACGCGACGCAGGATCAGAAGCACGCCAAGGAACGCCGTGTAGTAGCGCGCCTCGCGTCGGCGGTATCGGCCGATGGGCAGGGTCGCCTCGTCGTCCTGGGCGGCGAAGGTCTGCGCGGCGAGCCACACGAGGTAAAGAAGGATACCGAGCCAGAACGGCACGCCGTAAAGCAGTTCGAGCGACCGCTCCGACAGGAGACCCGACACCTCGGCCGCGGCCACGATCGAGAAGATGCCCGCCAACGGCAGGAAAATCTCGCCAAGCGACAGCAGGAAGCGCCAGACCCCTGTGCCGCGTCGCGTGCGCTTGCGGAGCCAGTTCACCGATTGCTCGGCGACCATGTGCCCACGACTCAGAAGCAGCACCCCGAGGGTGCCCAAGACGATCACCAGCGGCAGGTTCGACAGCAGTTGCTCGCGCGCCTCGGCCGACGTGATCGGGCTGTCCGGCAGGCTGAGGGTCAGGCGCACCGAGGTCATCAGCGACTCGAGCGCGGCCGGCCAGTGGACAGGGTTCACCGGCGACGGCCCGCGAGACAGCAGCAACTCGGCCTGACGTTCGCGCAGGGTCTGGTCGATCTCGCCGATCAGACCGTTTGCGCGGGTAAAGGCCTCTTCTGCGGCGACCACGGGCGCACGGGCTTCGGCGAGCTGCCGTTCCAGCTCGCGCCGCCGCTCGGCGATCTCGGGGCGTTCGCTGCCCTCCTCGGGCGGAGTGCCCAGCGCCTCGAGTTGCGAGCGCACGGTCTCGACCCGCTCGCGCTCGGTGTCGCGGGTGGAGGCGAACTGCGCGCGGTAATCGGCGATCTGCGCCCGGAGCGTCTCGAGCTGATCCTCGTTGCCCCGGTCTTCCTCCAGAGCCGTCTCGGCCCGTTCCGCCGTCTCTTCCCAAGGAGCGTAATCGGCGGGCACGCCCTGCGCCATTGCGCTCCCTGCCGCGGCGCACGCGACGATGAGCGACAGGACGAGGGCGCGGACCAGCCCCCGCATGGCGGGTCTCACGTGTCCTCGAAGACGCCGGGGATGGAGGCGGGCGCGCGGTCGAGCCACGGCGGCGTCGGCAGGCCCTTGTTGCGCAGGAAATCAACGTTGAAGAGCTTCGACTGGTAGCGGTTGCCGAAGTCGCACAGGATCGTGACGATGGTGTGCCCCGGCCCCATCTCGCGGGCCATGTGCATCGCACCGGCCACGTTGACGCCGGTCGAGCCGCCCATGACCAGCCCCTCGTGCTGCAGCAGGTCATAGACCACAGGCAGCGCCTCGGCGTCGGGGATCCGGCGCACGAAGTCCGGGGTGAAGCCCTCGAGGTTGCCGGTGATCCGGCCCTGCCCGATGCCCTCGGTGATCGAATCGCCGGGGTTCTCCTCTCCGGTGTAGAGCTTGAAGAGCCCCGCGCCCTCGGGGTCGGCAAGACCGACCTTCACGCCCTTCGGCTGGAGCGCCATGCCGACGCCCGCGACGGTGCCGCCCGAGCCGGCCGCGCAGATGAAGCCGTCGACCTTGCCGCCGGTCTGCTCCCAGATCTCGGGACCCGTCGTCTCGACATGGGCCTGCCGGTTGGCGGTGTTGTCGAACTGGTTGGCCCAGATCGCGCCGTGGGTCTCGGTCCTGGCCAGTTCCTCGGCCAGGCGGCCGGAGTAGCGCACGTAGTTGTTCGGGTTCTTGTAGGGGACCGCGGGCACCTCGACGAGCTCGGCACCGGCCAGGCGGATCATGTCCTTCTTTTCCTGGCTCTGGGTCTCGGGGATGACGATCACGGTCTTGAAGCCCAGCGACCGGCCCACGAGCGCGAGGCCGATGCCGGTGTTGCCGGCGGTGCCCTCGACGATGGTGCCGCCGGGCTCCAGCAGGCCCTTCTCCATCGCGTCGCGGATGATGAACAGCGCGGCGCGGTCCTTCACGGACTGGCCGGGGTTCATGAACTCCGCCTTGCCGTAGATGTCGCAGCCGGTCTCTTCGGACGCCTTGTTCAGGCGGATCAGCGGGGTGTGTCCGACGGCGTCGGCGAGATCGGTGGCGATGCGCATGGCGCCCTCCTTCGGTTCCTTACGAGGGGTGTAGGTCCGCCGGGCGGCAATCTCAAGCCGCGGCACGCAGCCGGTCGCGATGACGTGCGAGCCAAAGGAGCATCATCGCCAGCGGTCCGACGTTGATCTCGCCGGTTTCGATCAGTGCCATGGCCCGGTCGAAGGGCACCACGTGGCTGCGAATATCCTCGTGTTCGGCATCGAGCCCGGCGACCGTGCCGTGCTGCCCCCCGAGGTCCGCGATCCCGAGGAAGCAGTGGAAATATTCGCTGGTGTAGCCGGGCGAGGGATAGACCTGCATCATCGGCTCCAGTCCCGAGAGGTCCAGCTGCGCCTCTTCCATCGCCTCTCGCCGGGCGGTGCCGGCGGGCTCTTCGCCAGCATCCACCAGCCCTGCGATGGGTTCGAGCATCCACGGCGTGGGGTCTTCGCGCAGAACCGGGCCATAGCGGAACTGCTCAATCAGCAGAACGCAATCGCGCACCGGGTCGTAGGGCAGCACCAGCGCGGCGTCGAAGGCCGCGAAGCCCTCGCGCTGCACCCGCTCGGACACGCCGCCGCCGAAGGTGCGGAAGGACAGCTCGAACCGGCGCAGGCGGAAAAAGCCGTCGTAACCCGGCAGGAAGCGCAAATCCTGGATATCATCGCGGGTCATCTGCGCGCGCAGCTCCTGCGGCGCCCCGGCGCGGCCGCGGATGCGGGCCCAGGCGCGCGCCTTGCGGGCGAAGGGCGGCGCGGGCTCCGCCCCCTTCTCGACCGCGGCCATGACCTCTTCGGCCGCGAGCGCGGTGATCTCGCCCCAGCGCGCGACCCACCCCTCGAAGTCCCACGCACCGTCCGTCCGCCAGCGTCCCGGCTCGGGGAAGTAGGCGTGCGCGGCGGCCGGGCCGTCCGGCGTCTCGACCCGCACCTCGCGCAGATGAAATCCGAAATCGCCCTCGTAGCCGTCGAGCCGGGCCACCTCCCGCGCAGTAAGCCCCTCGATCAGCAGCCCCTCGGCGCGGGCGCCCTCCTCGGCCACGAGCAAGGGAAAATCCTCGTCCGCCACCGCGGCGGCGACGTGACCGGGCAGCGCCGCGGGGCGCGTCCCGCAGGCGTCGGGATCACGGTCGAGCACCCGCGCGAGAAGCGGAACGTGGCGCAACGTCCCGAAGACGAACAGCGAAGTCATGGTGGGCGATCAGCTCCAGTGGCGGTCAGTGACCTCGGCCACGTAGCCCGCGACGAGGGCGCCAAGCAAGAGCGTCCCTAGAACGGCGGGATCGGTCAGCAGGACTGCATATTCCGCCATCAGTTCGAACGCCGCGCCGATGGCTTCGATGGCACCCTTGTAACGCTTTTCGAAGGACCGCTCGACCATCACCGCGAAGGAATGGATCGCCAGGCACCAGACCACCATCGCCACGACCCCGGTGAAGCCGTTCGACACCGCCGCCGACCAGCCCCGCCCCACGCGCGTACCGATCACCCGCCATCCGCAGAGAAAGCCCACGACGGCGTTGACGTAGGAGAACATTCCGAAGTCGGTGCCCGAGGGCAGCAGCGTCTTGATCATCTCCGAGACGGCATAGGCCAGCGCCGCCAGAAGCAGACCTGCGATCAGTTTGGCGGCGGTGGGCATGGCGGTTCAGCTCGGTCGGGTCACGGTGATCTGGGTGACATCGCAATTTCCGCTCGCAAAGGTCGCGGCGCACGACGTCAGGTAGAAATTCCACATCCTTCTGAAGCGTTCGTCAAACCCAAGTCGCGACACCTCGTCCCATTTGTCGTTGAACGTGTCGTGCCAGCGACGCAGCGTCTGACTGTAGGAGTGGCCGAACTCGATCGAGCGCGCGACGTCCAGGCCCGCCCGCGCGATCTCGTCGCGCAGCACCACCGGCGAGGGCAGCATTCCGCCGGGGAAGATGTACTTCTGAATGAAGTCGACGCCGCGGCGGTAGACCTCCCACCGCCGGTGCTGGACGGTGATGATCTGAAGCGTGGCGCTGCGGCCGGGCTTGAGCCGGTCGCGCAGGGTCGAGAAGTAGACAGGCCAGTAGCGCTCGCCCACGGCCTCGAACATCTCGATGGAGGCGATGCCGTCGTAGTGTCCGCGCTCGTCGCGGTAGTCCTGCAGCTTGAACTCCACCCGGTCCGACAGCCCCGCCCTGGCGATCCGCTCGCGGGCATAGTCGTATTGCTCGCGGCTGATGGTCAGGCCGGTGACTCGCAGGCCCCGCTCCTTCGCGGCATATTCCGCGAACCCGCCCCAGCCGCAGCCGATCTCGAGCACGTGGTCGCCGGGGCGCGCGCCCATCTGGTCGATCATCGAGGCGTACTTGGCCTCCTGCGCGCGCTCGAGGCTTTCCTGGCCGGTTTCGAACAGGGCCGAGGAATAGGTCATCGTGTCGTCGAGCCAGAGCCCGTAGAAATCGTTCCCGAGATCGTAGTGATGCGCGATGTTGCGGCGGGCCTGCGCCTTCGAGTTCGACTGCAGCCAGAACCGGAACTTCTCGTAGGTCCGCACGAGGCCGATGCCGGGGAAGCCGTCGTAGATGTCCTCGTTGTCGGCGTGGACGAGGTCCATGAACGCCATCAGGTCGGGCGTGGACCACCACTGGTCGAGATACGCGTCGCAGAAGCCGAGATCGCCCTCCCGCAGAAGCCGGGCGAAGAGGTCGGGGTTGTGGACCCACACCTCGGCCACCGGCCCCGGCTCACGGCCCTCGGCGCGGAAGCGTCGGCCGTCCGGCAGGACGAAGTCGAGCCGGCCTCGGTTCAGGCCCTGCGCCATCTCGAACACCCGTGCAAAGTAACGCGGCAGCCCGCCTTGCCCGGCCGTGTCGGTCAGGATCCTGTCGGTCATGTGGTCTCGTCCCTGTCTTGTCGGCGCACGGACCGCGCCGGCAACCTTTCGTTAAGTTTCACGCTATAGCCGCGCCGAGGTCGGCGGCAAGCGGCCCGCGCGCATCGGTCGCGGACCTGTGTGCCACGGCATACGGATCGCCGGGGCGGTCAGAAGTCGCGGTTCTCGTAAGCGGCGAGCGCACGCTTGCGCCCCTCCCCCGCCTCGACGATGGGATCGGGATAGGCATCGTCGGGTGAGATCGCCCAACTGCGCGGGATCGCGTCGAAATAGGCCAACGCCTCGTCGGGCGGGCTTTTCTGCCCCTCGGCGATCCAGCGGTTCACGTAGGCGCGCTTCTTGTCGAAGCGGTCGAGCTGGGTCTCGGGGTTGAAGACGCGGAAGTAGGGCGTCGCATCCGGGCCCGAACCCGCCGACCACTGCCAGCCCATCGAGTTCGACGCCGGATCCCAGTCGATCAGGCAGTCCTCGAACCACTCCATGCCGATCTTCCAGTGGCACATCAGGTGCTTGCACAGATAGGAGGCCACGATCATCCGGCCACGGTTGTGCATCCGCCCGGTCACGTACATCTCGCGCATCGCTGCGTCGACGAAGGCCATGCCGGTGCGGCCGCGCTTCCACGCGATCACCTCGCTGCGACGCTCGTCCTCGTTCCAGGGGAAGGCCGCCCATTCCTCGCGCCAGTTGTCATACAGCAGGCGCGGCGTGTGCCACATCAGGTGATAGGCGAACTCGCGCCAGACGAGCTCTTGCAGGAAGGTCCCTGCCCCGGCCTTGCCCTCCTCCTCGGCGCGCACCCCGGCGTGCCAGCACTGGCGGGGGGTGATCTCGCCCAGGCTCAGGTTTTCCGAGAGGTTCGAGGTGCCGTTCTGCGAGGGGATGTCCCGGCCGTCGTCATAGCCCTCGACCTTCGAGGACATGAAGGCGCCCAGCCGCGACTGCGCGGCGCCCTCGCCCAGTTGCACCCACGGCCTTACCACCTCGGCACCCCGGTCCATGCCGGCGCCCAGCGCCCAGTCCGCGAGGCTGTCGCTGTCGGGCCATTCGGACGGCGGCGCAAGGTCCGACGGCGTCGATAGCGGCGTCTCCACGTCACGGTCCTTCACGGCGCGCCAGAACGGCGTGTAGACCTTGTAGAACTCGCCCTGCTTGGTCTCGACGGTCCACGGTTCGAACATCAGGTGGCCGGCGAAGCTCTCGGCCTCGACACCGCGCTCCTTGAGCGCCGCCTTCACGGCGGTGTCGCGCTCCACGCTGACCGGATCGTAGGCGCGCATCCAGTAGACCGCGCCTGCGCCGGTTTCCTCGACCAGTTGCGTGATCGCGTGCTCGGCGGGCCCGGCGCGCAGGATCAGGCGGCTCCCCTTCTCGGCCAGCGTCTCGGCCAGGTGCTCGACCCCGAGGCCCAGCCGCCACGCCGGTGCCGTGCGCAGCATCCGCACGCCCTCGTCCTTGAGGAAGACCGGAATGACCGGGCCGCCCCGCTTCAGCGCGGCGTGCCAGGCAGGATGGTCCGACAGGCGCAGGTCGCGGCGATACCACAGCAGTGTGGGCGTTTCGGGCATGGGCGTCTCCTCGGAACGTGACCCATGCGAACCTAGGGCGCGGAACGCCCGGGCAAGACGCGGGCGACCGGCGGCTACAGCACCTCGTCCAGCGCGCCGATCAGGCGATCGACCTCGGCCACGCTGGTGTAGTGGGTAAAGCTCAGCCGCAGGACGCCACGCTCGGGGTCCACGCCCATCGCCTGTAGCGCCCTGACCGCATAGAAGTGCGAGGCCCCCGCGATGATACCGCGCTCGGCCAGCGCCTCGGCGGCCTCGACGGGCCGCGTGACGGACAGGGTTACCGTGGGCGCGCGGCTCCCGGGGTCCGCGGGGCCGAGCAGACGCACATCGTTGCGGTTGGTGACGGCCTCCAGAAGCGGTTTCAGCAGTTGCACCTCGGCGGCGCGCATGACGTCGTGGGCACCTTCGGGTGCGACGCCGTGACGGTCCGCCAGAGCCTCGAGGTAGTCGGCAATGCCGGCACATGCCGCGATCTGCGCGTGGTCTGGCCCGGCCGGCGTGAACCGCTTGTAGAGGGTATCGGCGTTGAAGAAATGCGCCTGGTTCGGCAGCAACTCTCCGAGCGCGGGGCGCATCACCATGATCCCCTGGTGCGGCCCGTAGGTCTTGTAGGCAGAGAACAGGTAGACGTCGGCACCGGTCGCACCCACATCCGGCAGCCCGTGGGGCGCGTAGCTGACCCCGTCGACGCAGGTGAAGGCACCCGCCGCGTGGCACCGCGCGACGATCTCGGCCACCGGATTGATCTCGCCCACCACGTTTGAGCAGTGCGGAAAGCAAACAAGCCGCACCCGCTCGTCCAGCAGCGCGTCCAGCGCCTCGGGGTCGAGATGGCCGGTTGCAGGGTCCATCTTCCACTCGCGCACCTCGATACCGGCCTCGGCCAGCCGCCGCCACGGCCCGGAATTCGCCTCGTGGTCCTGGTCGGTCACCACGATGGCATCGCCGGGCTTGAGGAACGACCGGAAGGCCTGCGCCAGGACGTAGGTGTTCTGCGTGGTCGAGGGACCGAAGGCGACCTGCTCGGTCTCGACGCCCAGAAGCCGCGCCAGACGCCGCCGCGCCTCATCCATCTCTGCGCCGCCCGCCGCGGAGGGCGCCGCGGGCCCGTAGGGCTGCATCTTGCGCTCTGTGTAGAAGCGGGTCAGCCGGTCGATCACCGGGCGGCAGGCATAGGAGCCGCCGGCATTCTCGAAATGCGCCCAGTCCGCCGTGGCCTCGGCTGAAAAGGCGGGGAACTGGGACCGGACCCAGTCGATGTCGAGCGTGGTCATGGGCGTCTCCCGTCGCGAGCGTGATCGTCGCCGCGCACCGAACGCCACCCCGCGCCCGAGCGCAAGACCGCCCCCCGCAACAGGCCGCGGATCCTACGAAAAAGGCCGGCCCCGCGCGTGGCGGGGCCGGCCCTTTTGTCGTGGCCGTCAGGCCGGAACGGTCAGCGCGGCTCCGTGCGGAGACCTTGCAGGATCGACCAGCACAGGAACAGCAGGATGATTGTGAAGATGATGCCCGTCGCGTTCACCATCGCCTGCAGCGCGGTCAGACCGCCGCCAATCAGTAGCACGATCGCGACCACGCCCTCGGTCGTCGCCCAAAACACCCGCTGCGCGGTGGGCGCCTCGGTCTTGCCGCCGGCGGTGATCGTGTCGATCACCAGCGAGCCCGAGTCCGACGAGGTGATGAAGAACACCAGCACCAGAACGATACCCAGCGTCGAAGTGATCGCGGTCAGGGGAAGATCCCCGAACATGGCGAACATCGCGATCGCATCGTTGTAGCTGGAGATGACGTTCTGGTAGACGCCGCTCTCCGCACCCATGTTCGCGACCTGGCTGATCGCGGTGCCGCCGAAGACGGCCATCCAGAATACCGACACGAGCGACGGAATCAGGATCACGCAGGTGATGAACTCGCGCACTGTCCGGCCGCGGCTGACGCGGGCGATGAACATGCCGACGAAGGGCGACCAGCTGATCCACCACGCCCAGTAGAACGAGGTCCAGCTCTCGCGGTAGGAATCGTCGCTCCGGCCGAACGGGTTCGACAGCGGCACGACATCACGGGCGTAGGTCGACAGACCGGTCCAAGCGTCCTGCAGGATCTGCATGGTCGGACCGACGAGGAACACGAACATCAGCAGCAGGAATGCCAGCGCCATGTTGATGTTCGACAGAAGCTTCACGCCGCCGTCGATACCTCGAATGACCGAGACCAGCGCAACGGCCGTCACGCAGATGATGACGATGATCTGCACGTTCAGCGAGTTCGGCGTGCCGTAGACATAGTTCATGCCCGCCGTCGCCTGCTGCGCGCCGAGACCCAGCGAGGTGGTCAGGCCGAACAGCGTTGCGAACACGGCCACAATGTCGATCACGTGCCCGGGCCAGCCCCAGACCCTGTCCCCCATCATCGGATAGAAGGCCGAGCGGATCGAGAGCGGCAGCTGCTTGTTGTAGGTGAACAGTGCGAGGCTCAGCGCCACGACCGCGTAGATCGCCCAGGGGTGGAGACCCCAGTGGAAGATCGTTGCGGCAAGACCGTGGGCGCGCGCTTCGGCCAGCTGGGCCGGGTCCACGTTGCCGTCCGGGCCGACCGGGCTTTGCAGGCCGAGCGGGTTGGACTGGGTCATGTGGTAGACCGGCTCGAGCACGCCGAAGAACATCAGACCGATGCCCATGCCCGCGGCGAACAGCATGGCGAACCACGACAGATAGCCGAAGTCGGGCTTGGCGTCCGTGCCGCCCAGACGCACCGAACCCCAGGGGCTGACGATCAGTGCGAGGCAGAACACCACGAAGATGTTCGCGGCCGACAGGAAGAACCAGTCGAACGTGGTCGTGACGAAGTTGAAGAGCCAGTTGAAGACCGCCGAGGCCTGATCCTGGAAGATCAAGGTGACCAGCACGAAGGCGACCACCGTCAGCGAAGAGATCAGAAAGACCGGGTTGTGGATGTCGAAGGTCAGGGGCCCGACCTTCGTCTGGATGTTGTCCTGGCCGACCTCGTAGGACGTGTCGATCGTGTTCACGTCCCCCGAGGGCGACGGGATGTCTAGGGATTCGTTCGAAGAATCCGACATGACGTTCGCTCCCCTTCCTGTTTTCAGGTTATGCGTTGCATTCGGTCGCGCAAGACACGAGCGAACGAACCAGCCTGTTGGCCGGTGCCCGCCGCACCCGCACATCGCGGCCCGTTGACCGCCCGGTAAGGTGGACTTTAGGTCGCACCCGGCCTTTGACCACGTTTCCGCCCGGGAGTCATCCGTCGAGCGGACTTGCAAATGACAGGTTTCGGCCCGGCGGGCAAAATCGCGGCATCCGTCACGGTGGGCGAGCCGGTCTCTCCCGGCCAACCGCCTTCCACCTTTGGGGAAACCGCCGGCCTCCGGATTTCACCCGATAATGAGAATTTGCGGCGGAATCCCCTTTGCACGGACGACCGGGGCGCCTATGTTACAAACTGTCTCGGCAACGGGACTATGGGCATAAACGCGCTCGTAATAAGCGGATCGGACCCGGGGGCGGTACCCGGCGGCTCCACCAAACATCCCGTCGTTGGGGGATCATGGGGCCGAAATAGGATCGACGAACGTGTAAAGGGGTGGCTTTGTCCCGGTGAGATACCACCGTTATCGGTTCATTAAGCATAATTGCCAACGACAATCGTGCTCCGGTTGCCCTCGCTGCGTAAGCAGTGCGGAAAACCGATCTTTGAAGCCCAGCTCCTCTAGCAAGGACTGGCGGGGTTCGCAGGCACCTGGCAACAGAAGCCTGCACTACTTCCTTCATTGCCAAGATCCGAACGGCTCCCGACCGCGAGCGCCGCTTATCATGCTGACGTCACATCCCGCAGCCAAGGTGCGCGGATGACATCACCGACCCGCGCCGACCTCGCGCGCATCTTCCATCGCATCGGCTGGCTGTCTTTCGGCGGCCCGGCCGCACAGATCGCGCTGATGCATCGCGAATGCGTGGACGAACGCCCTTGGCTGACAGAGCGACAGTTCCTCAACGCCCTGAGCTTCTGCATGTTGCTGCCCGGTCCCGAGGCGATGCAACTCGCCACCTATGTCGGGTGGCGCCTGCACGGGATCGCCGGTGGCCTTATCGCGGGCGGGCTGTTCGTGGCGCCGGGGGCTTTGGTGATCGCGGTGCTGGCGCTGATCTACGCGCAGGTCGGCACGGCCCCCGCGCTCGACGCGGTGCTTCTCGGCGTGAAGGCGACCGTCATCGTGATCGTGCTGCAGGCGCTGTTGCGACTTGCGCGCAAGGCTCTGACCGGCGCGGACATGTGGGGTCTCGCGCTGGTGGCATTCGTCGCGATCTATGCGCTCTCGGTGCCCTTCCCCGCCATCGTGGCCGCGGCCGCGGCCTATGGCTGGCTACGCGGCAGGGGCACAGACGCCGTGCCCGAGGCCGCCGCGCCCGCCCTGCCCCTGCGGACCATCGCCGTCTGGGCGGCGCTCTGGCTCGCGCCGCTGCCGCTTCTGTGGCTGGCCGGGTCCGAGCTTTACCTCGCCCTCGCCGCCTTCTTCGCCAAGCTTGCCGTGGTCACCTTCGGCGGGGCCTACGCCGTGCTCGCCTACATGTCCGAGGTCGTGGTCGAAACGAACGGCTGGCTGGACGCGGGCCAGATGATCGACGCGCTGGGACTGGCCGAGACGACGCCCGGGCCGCTCATCCTCGTGACGCAGTTCGTGGGAATGCTGACGGGACATGCCTCCGGTGGTGTCACCGCGGCGCTAGCGGCCGGGGCACTGACGTTGTGGATGACCTTCGTGCCATGCTTCCTGTGGATCTTCGCGCTGGCCGGACAGGTCGAGGCGCTGCTCGCGCGTCCGCGCCTGCAGGGCGCGCTTTCGGCGGTGACGGCGGCGGTGGTCGGGGTCATCCTGAACCTCTCGCTCTGGTTCGCGCTGCACGTCCTATTCGCCTCCGTCACCGAGGTCGGCCCCACAGATCTGACGGTCCCGGTGCCGGACAGCCTCGATCCGGCGGCGCTGGCTCTCGCGATCCTCGCCGGCGTCCTGCTCCTTGCGCTGCGCCGCGGCGTCGTCGTGACGCTCGCGATCTGCGCCATGGCGGGGGCCGGGCTGGGCGCTTTCGGCCTTGCCTGACGGCACCCACCTCCGCGGTGCGGCATTTTTCCCTCATGCCCTTTCATCTCCGGGCGAATCTCATATGCTTGGCGCAACGCAGGGAAGGACAAGCGGTCATGTCCCAGGGCATAGATTACGGAAACCTGATGCATCGCGCGATGCGCGGCCTGATCCAGGAGGTTCTCCAGGATGTGGCTGCGCGCGGGTTGCCGGGCGACCACCACTTCTTCATCACCTTCGACACCGGGCATCCGGACGTCGAGATCGCCGACTGGCTGTCGGATCGCTACCCGGGCGAGATGACGGTGGTGATGCAGCACTGGTTCGACGCGCTCGAGGTTACGGACGAAGGCTTCGCGGTGACGCTCAACTTCGGCGATGCGCCCGAGCGGCTCTATATTCCCTACGACGCGATCAAGACTTTCGTGGACCCATCGGTCGAGTTCGGCCTGCGCTTCGAGACGCAGGACGGCGACGATGACGACGTGGAAGAGGCGGACTTCGCCGAGGTCGAAGACGACGGCGAGGACGAGAAGCCGCAGAAGGACGCAGAGGTCGTCAGCCTCGACAGCTTCCGCAAGTAAGCCAAGCCGCCTGCCGCGTCTGGAGTTGGCGCCGAGCCCCTCGATTCTGCGAAAGCGCCCCGCGTCCGCCGCGGGGCCTTCTTGTTTCGGCCACAGCGCGCGGGCACGGTAGCGCCATGAGCGACGACGCCTCCGACCGTCCCGTCTATCCCGGCGGGATCGATGCCGTGCTGACCCAGATGGAAGGGCGGCGCGACCCGTTCACCTATGCCGAGGGAGAGGGCCTGCCGCCGCTCGACCTGCGCTTCGCGCCCCTGCGCGACCGCATCGTCGGCGACCCTGACGCGGACGCCGCCGAGGCGCCCCCCTTCCGGTCGTCCTACCACCGCAAGCGCCACGCGCTCCGCCGCGAGCTGACGGGCCAGAGCGAGCTGGTGTTCCTCAATGCCCTGCTGATCTCGCACCTCCGCAAGCGGTCCTGGCCCACGCACGCGCCGGCCCTCTTCCGTCGGCTCTGGGCCGAGGAGGGCGCGCACCTGATCGAACGTCTCGATCCGAGGTGGCTGGTCTCGTCGGTCTCCACGTTCGGAGATCACGGCGCGACGGCCGCGCAGCGCAGCCTCGGGCTCGCGCTGTTCACGCTAATGGGGACGATGAAGCTCTACGAGTTCGAGCGGCTGCATTCCGGGCACGGGCCGGACACCGCCTTTCCTCTAGACCGCCGGGTGGACGCTGCGCTGCCGCTCCGGATGGATCCCTATTCGCTGACATCGGGCGGCCTTGACGTGAACCTGATCGGACGGCTGTGGCGCGAGGCCGAGGGCGACGCCGTGCTCGGTCCGCCCGCGCGGCGCCTGCTGACGCTGCTGATCCACGAACCGGCAAGCCTCTTTCGCCGCCTGCAAGTCATGCGGCAACGCAAGGCGAGAGCCGCCGCGCGGCCCCGTCCCCTGCCCGCCCCACGGGATCCTCCGCGCTGGGGTCTGGTGGCGACAGTGGACGCCGCCGCCGCCGACATCGCCCGCTTCGTCGCGCATCACCTCGAACTGGGCGCTACGGCGCTGCACCTCTACCTCGACACGCCCAACGCGGAGGCCGAGGCGCTGTTGCGCGAGCGCCCCGAGGTCAACGTGACCCGCTGCGACGCCGCCTACTGGTCGGCCACCGGACGCGCACGGCCGGACGCCCACCAGCTGCGGCAGGTCCGCAATGCAACCGCCGTGCTGCAAGGCACCGCGCCGGACCTCGACTGGCTGGCCCATATCGACGTCGACGAGTTCCTGCTGCCGGAGGGTGACATCGCGCAGGCCTTGCGCGGCCTGCCCCACGACACGACCTTCGCGCGGATGGCCCCGGTCGAGCTGCTCGCGCCCGCACCAGGCGAGGTGCCGCGCCACTTCAAGCGCACGCATCGCGCCGCCGGTCGCCCTCCCGCGGTGGTCGAGGAGATTTACCCGACCTTCGGACTCCATCTCGACGGCGGCTTCGTGAGCCACGTCTCAGGAAAGGTCTTTGCCCGGCCCGGTCAGGAGGGCGTGCGCTTCGGCATCCACACCCTGCGCCGGGGCGGCGCGCACCTGACAACCGAGCACGCCGTGTCGGGCGTCGCGCTCGCGCATCTTCACGCGGCGAGCTGGGAGCATTTCCGCGACCGCTTCGCCTTCCGCCGCGCGCGCGGCTCCTACCGGGTGCGCGAAGACGACGGCGACCGCATGAGCGTCGGCCAGATCCTCGGCTTCCTGCGCGACACCGAGGGCGAGGCAGGCTTGCGCGCCTTCTTCGACGAGGTCTGCCGCGACGGGCCCGACCTGCGCGCCCGCCTCTGCGCGCACGACATGCTGGTGACCCGCCCTCTCGACCTCGACGGCGCGGTGCGGCGCGTGTTCGGCCAGGTGCCTGCGTGACCCACTGGGGTCTTGTCTGCACGACGAATGCGGCCGCCGAGGCGGTGCTGGACTTCGCGGCCTGGCATCTGGAGGCGGGCGCGCACCGGCTGTTCATCTACCTCGACGCGCCCGATTCACGCACCGAGGCGGCACTGGCCGCGCATCCGCGTATCAAGGTCACCGTGACCGACGCCGCGTGGTGGGAGAAACGCAACGGCCGCCCCGACCGCCATCAGAACCGACAGGCCCGCAACGCACGCCACGCCTATAATCAGCTGTCGCGCGACCTCGACTGGCTGGGTCATATCGACGTGGACGAGTTCCTTCTGGCGGAGCGGCCGGTCGCGGACCACCTCGCCGCCCTGCCCCCGGACGCGCTGACCGCCCGGGTGCGCCCGGTGGAGCTGCTTGCCCGCGGCGACGGCGACGCGCCAGGTACGCGATCGTTCAAGACCTTACCGCTGGATCAGGCGCGGCGACAGCACGCGGCGCGGGCCTGTTTCGGGCACTGGGCCGACCATCTTTCGGGCGGGTTTCTGAGCCATGTGGCCGGCAAGGTTTTCGTCCGCACCGGGCTCGAGCGCGTGCAGATTCGCATTCACAACGCTTTCGTCGGCGAGGATCAGAACCCCGGCATGGTCGAACTGCCGGACCTGCCGCTTGCCCACGCCCATGCGCCCGACTGGACGACCTTCGCGGCACACTACCGGTTTCGCCTCGACCGCGGCTCCTACCGGTCGGAACTGAAGCCACAGGCGCGCGGACCTGCGGCGCTGTCGCTCAACGCGCTCTTTGCCGGGATCGAGGCGGAGGGCGGAGAGCCCGCGCTGCGCGCCTTCTACGACGAGGTTGCCGCCGCGACGCCCGCGCTTTGCAATGCGCTCGAAGCCGAAGGCACGTTGATCCGCCGCCGCTTCGAACCGAAAACGTGGCGGCTGCGCCACTTTCCCGGACACGTTGACGTGCTTGTGCCCGAGCGTCAGGTCACGCCAGATTGACCAAGCCGTTAATTTTGGCTAACAAGCGCCCGCAGGCGATGGTCGAGGACCCTCGCTTCGCAAGCCGTGCCCGACGAGCACCCACGACCGGCCGACCGATGGCTGCGGGGCACGAGCGTCCCGAACGACCGGGGCCACAGCGCCCGACACCGACGCCGAGGGCCGATCCGGCCCGATACTGACGAGACGCGCGGGCCGATGGTGTCCGCACAGAGCGGATACACATGACGAAATTCAACGAACTGAACCTCAGCCCCAAGGTGCTGCAAGCCGTCGAGGAAGCCGGCTATACGACGCCGACCCCGATCCAGGCGGGCGCGATCCCGCCCGCGCTCGAGGGCAAGGACGTGCTGGGCATCGCGCAGACGGGCACCGGCAAGACGGCCTCCTTCACGCTGCCGATGATCACGAAGCTGGCCCGCGGCCGCGCCCGCGCCCGGATGCCGCGCAGCCTCGTGCTTTGCCCGACGCGCGAGCTTGCCGCGCAGGTGGCCGAGAACTTCGACACCTACTCCAAGAACGTGAAGCTCACGAAGGCGCTGCTGATCGGCGGCGTGTCCTTCAAGGAGCAGGACCAGCTCATCGACAAGGGCGTGGACGTCCTGATCGCGACGCCGGGCCGCCTGCTCGACCATTTCGAGCGCGGCAAGCTGCTGCTCACCGGCATCGAGGTGATGGTGGTCGACGAGGCCGACCGGATGCTCGACATGGGCTTCATCCCCGACATCGAGCGCATCTTCTCGCTGACGCCGTTCACCCGGCAGACGCTGTTCTTCTCGGCGACCATGGCGCCCGAGATCGAGCGCATCACCAACACCTTCCTGCAGGCGCCCGTCCGCATCGAGGTGGCGCGGCAGGCGACCGCGTCCGAGACCATCGACCAGCACGTCGTCATGTTCAAACCCTCGCGCCGGGACCGCGCCGACAGCGAGAAGCGCCGCACCCTGCGGATGCTGATCGAGGCCGAGGGTGAGAAGCTGACCAACGCCATCGTCTTCTGCAACCGCAAGGTTGACGTGGACGTGGTGGCGAAGTCGCTGAAGAAATACGGCGTCGATGCCGCGCCGATCCACGGCGATCTCGACCAGTCGCAGCGCACCCGCACGCTCGAAGGCTTCCGCAAGGGCGACCTGCGCGTGCTCGTGGCCTCCGACGTGGCCGCGCGCGGCCTCGATGTGCCGTCGGTGAGCCACGTGGTGAACTACGACGTGCCCAGCCACGCCGAGGATTACGTTCACCGCATCGGCCGCACCGGCCGCGCGGGCCGCGATGGCAAGGCGATCACGATCTGCGCCCCCAAGGACGAGAAGAACCTCGAGGACGTGGAAAAGCTGATCCAGAAGAAAATCCCGCGTCTGGACGATCCGGGCCGTCCGGCCAAGGCAGCAACGCCGGCCAAGGCCGCCGAGGAGACCGAGACCAAGGCGGAAGAGCCCAAGGCCGACGCCGCGCAGCCCCAGCCAGCGCAGCCGGAGGCGGCGGCCCCTGAGGCAACAAGCCCGGCCGAGGACACGAAGACCGAGCGCAAGGCCGAGGGAAGCGGCGGCCGCTCCCGGCCGCGCGGCAAGTCCGACGAGGGCGGGCGCGGCAAGAGCCGCTCCGGCTCCGGCGGCGGCAACAAGGACAAGGGCGACCGGGGCAAGTCGAACAACCGCCGCGACGACAACGTCGTCGGCATGGGCGACCACCTGCCCTCCTTCATCGCCATGAGCTTCGAGGAGCGCCGCGCCAGCTGAGGCCGCCTCCGCATTCGAACCAGAGAAGGGCGTCCCCGCCGGGGGCGCCCTTTCTCGTTGCGCGGTGGCGGCTCGTCCGCGCCGCGTCCCCTCTGCCTGACGGGGCACCCTTTCGATCGAACCGTCCCACGGCCGCGATGTGCTAACCTTGTTCCGTTCGACAGCCCGATCGGAGACCGCCATGCCCGCCATCGACATCCAGCTTCTCGAAGGCGTCTTCTCTCCCGAGGAGCACGCCCGCCTCATCGAAGAGGTCACCGCCGGCTTTCGCCGGGTGGCCGGAGAAACCCTCGCCGCCAACCTGTCGGTCCGCGTCCACGAGATCCGCAGCGGGGCGTGGGGTTACGGCGGCACCGTCCTGCGGACCGAGGACGGACAGGCCATGCGCGAGCGCGGCTAGCAACTGTATCTGTCAGGTAGCCGGAGCGGCCCATTTCTGACGGTTCCTGCACAGCGCGTTCGCGATGGTTACGAGCTTTCGGGCAACCGCG
>NZ_FOAI01000017.1 GCF_900109705.1 Roseivivax marinus
CTGCTCTTCCACCTGATCAGCCGCCTCTACGAGCGCACGTCAATCCTGGTGACCACGAACCTCGACTTCGGCGAATGGCCGAGCGTCTTCGGCGATGCCAAGATGACCACCGCACTCCTCGACCGGCTCACCCACCACTGCGACATCGTCGAGACCGGCAACGAGAGCTGGCGCTTCAAGACACGAGCCTGAGCCCCAAATAATCGCTGGCCCGATCCGGCTGCGCTGTATGACGGCTACACCGCATCGGGCCAGCTTCCCGTGCTCCCAAAGGGGTCAGTTTTGGACGCCGATAAGGGGTCCCGATTGGGCGCCGATTGACACCTCCAATGCATTGCGCAGGGCGAGAGCATCTGCTTGCGCGGCTGCTGCTCGAGCAACCTTTTCCTCGGCAGCGGCTTCGCGCTCCTCCATGTTGGTCTGGCGATTGTCGAGATCGCTCTCGCGCGCATCCTGTTCGTCCTGCCGCCGCTCCTGCGCACCCTCCCAGGCTTCGAGATCGGACAGCCGCGTTTCGCGGGATGCGATGTCGGCGGCCAATGCCTTGGCGCGTCCATACTCTTTCCGGGTCCAGCGATGCCGGCCAGGGCCGTAGCGAAGCAGGCCGGATGTGGCGAACACCTCTCCGTGCAGCTCGTCCTGCCACGCTCGCATGGCGTCGCAATACGCCGCGTTGGCTTTCTTGCCCCGCGCCTTCGACTTCGGGCCGGCCGACATGTTGACTGCCGCTTTCGCCGCTCGGCCCGGATGCAGGTGATCGACACGACCTCTGACCGGGTCGATGGCGAAGACATGAAGGTGAAGGTGCTCTTCGTCCCAGTGAACCACGCCGGCAAGCACACGTCCCCCAACCTTGCCGATCCGGTCGCACTCCCAATCGAGGGCTTGCTCCAGCACGTCCAGGGACGATTGCCGGAGATCGGGATCCGCCAGGGCGGCTTCAGTTTTTACCGGCAACGAAAAGACGCTTGCGTAAAGCGACGCCGCATCGACACGGAGCTTGCGGGTGCGCGGGGCGCGCTTCTTGCCTCGCGCACCGCCTATGTAGGACTCCTCGACCTGAGATGCGTCCTGCTGCATCTGGCGCATGTCCCCGAACGAGCTTGCGGCGCGCGGCAGGATTTGCGGACCCGGGCGGCCGGGAATGACGTGCGCCGACGCACTCGCGATACGCTCTGCCTCGTCGAGGATTTCCTGCGCGCTCCATTTGCGCTCCCCGTTCTTCTTTTTCGCGTGCGGCTCCGGCCCATTTCCGTTCGATGGCTTGGCCGACCAAAGCTCCATATGCGCAAACTGATATCCCGACATGCCCGCTTCCCCTTCTTGTGCTCAATCGCTGGGTGAAGCGGAATTAGGACTCCGGGGCGGGGGACCCGAAACGGTCGTACGAGAGCGCCTGCGGCGCCAGGTTCGTACACATAGGGACCGACTATGTGTAGTTCCGCAGCGCTGCGCTCGCTTCATACACGCCGCCGGCCAAAGGGGCGTTGCACCCCCTCTGGACACCCCCGGAGGGAGGGCGCTCGCCGCCCCTCCCTGTGACCCTCTCCGGCGCCTCCGGCGGGCAAGGGGGCATCGCTCGCCGCTCCCCCCTCTGCACACCCCCCTGGCGTCTCCGACGGGCCTCTCGGGAGGTCGTTCCGCACTCCTCCCGCCGGCAGCCCCCTCCTGCTCCCGCCCCGCGCGGCCAGGAAAGGGTGCCCCTCTCCTGGACCTCTCCCATCGATACCGCGGCCGAACGAACGAACTGGGAACCATGGGTGACTCACGCGGCCGCGGCCTCCCATCGGTCCGGCTCTCTCTGCGAAGCCGGACCGATGGGAGGCCGCAATGGATGACGACGAAATACTACTCGGCGAGATGGATCGCATGAGCCGCGATCTGGCGATCGCGGCTGACTGGTGCCGGATGAGGCATCCGAACGCGCCCCCGTACCCGTGGCTGGCCGTTGCGTATCTCCGGGACGACGGCGAAATATTACTCCTCGTCGGGGCTATGTCAGCAATCGCGGATTGTGACCTGCCGACAATACGCACCGACGCGCAATGGGCACTCGAGACCCTCGGCTATATCGCACGACCTTACCTTGTCTTTGGGCCGCGCATGGGCGTTACGGTCACGCCGGGCGGGGGCTCGGCTCACGAGCGTGCGGCGGGCCTGGCGCGCCTGCTGAAAGCAAGTCTGGCTGAACACCGCTCGGAACATCGGTAGCGATGCCAACGCATTTCCGGCCGCATCCGCATCCCGGACGATCACAGGCGTGGGTCATGATGCCATCGAACTATCTCGGGGCCATCGCCGGCATCCTATTCCGTGCGGCCCTCCTGGCGAGGCCGCACGGAATAGGAGCCAGACGATGATGGACATGGATGACCCGCGACTGGACGCGTATATCGCGCGGGATCTCGGCAAGGCGTTGGTTTGGTGCCGCTTCGTGTTTCGCGGTTCGCCTGATCTCATGATCGTCGGCTACGCAGGTATCTGCATTTGCGGTGATCTCTCCATGCGAGCGAGCCTCAGCTCCGCCAAGGCGCAGGACGAGCGCGGTGCGCAAATCGTGACCGCGCAACAAGTCCTCGACGTACTCGGATACGGGCCGTGCGCCGACCACGATGGCGGAAAGCACCGAGGATTGGTGCGTATCAAACCTTTCCGGTTCTCTGCTCATGCCGAGATCCGGGTTATCACGGAAATCCGTTCCCTTCTGACTCCGCAGCAAGAGCCTCGCTGACGGCGTTGCGCAGGGCATTCGGATAGCCCAAGGTGCTGCTGTCGAGGTCGGCCTATTAGGGGAGGCCGACGTCGAGAGCAGCACCGCCCGGCCGAAGGGTTCGATCTCTGTCGACTCTTAGGAATAGGAGGCGAGATGCACATGCGGCCCGGAACAGCCGCGCATTTCGCTCGACAGGCGAAGATACGTCTTCGCCCGCCCGTCGCCGCCACCCCTCCTGGGCGGCGACGCCTTGAACGAGACCGGCAATTCTCGAGGACGACGTGTCATCGACCGGATCTCGGGAGATCCCCGAATGGGACAAAAGCAGACGATCTTCGTCAACCCGACCAACGGGACCCCAAGCTTCGCGGCAGAAAGTCTAACCAAGAGCTTTCTCTCGCGCCACGGCGCGGGCCTCGACGACCTTCTGCGACGCTTCAATGGCGTCTCCGGCCCCGAGTTCCGGGCGGCGATCGAGCGGGCCTACGGACCCGGACAGACGACGCCGGAACTGGCGATCGCTCTCGATGAAGCCGCGGACACGCTGCTCAGCCTGCTCGGTGAGCCCGTTATCGCCCTCGAAGTGGACAATGGCCGCCGCTTGGAGGTCGACGCCGGACTGCGCTGGTACGCCGCGCGCATGACCGATCTCGCGAAGGCCGCGCGGTCGATGTGATCGAGGCGGCTACCCGCGCGTCTCGTGACGTCTCCGTGGGGCAACTTGTGGGGCAGTTTTCGGAAGAAAAACGCCAGCAACTTCAGAAATTCAAGCATACTTGGATTTTTGGGGTTGCAAATGGTGCCCAGGAGAGGACTCGAACCTCCACGCCTTGCGGCACAGGTACCTGAAACCTGCGCGTCTACCAATTCCGCCACCTGGGCACGGGAGCGTGACGGGGCGTTTATGCCCGGAGCCGGGTGGTGTCAACGGCGATTCCGCAGGTTTTTCGACCCGGTTCTCCGCGATGCCCGGTCGCTTGCCGAACGGGGTCGCGGGGGCTAGACAGTCACGCAACGCACCCCCGCGCGAGGAGAGCGACATCATGCCCAAGGCCAAGCTCGTCACGATATTCGGCGGCTCCGGATTCGTCGGCCGCTACATCGCCCGCCGCATGGCGCAGGAGGGCTGGCGCGTGCGCGTGGCGGTTCGGCGCCCGAACGACGCGATCTACGTGCGTCCCTACGGCGTTGTCGGCCAGGTGGAGCCGGTCTTCTGCAATATTCGCGACGACGACAGCGTTCGCGACGTGCTGCGCGGGGCGGATGCCGCGGTGAACTGCGTGGGCGTTCTGGCGGAGACGGGCAAGAACACCTTCGAGGCCGTGCAGCAGGAGGGGGCCGCAAGGGTCGCGCGCATTGCCGCCGAGCTGGAAACGCCGCGGTTGATCCAAATCTCGGCGATTGGCGCGGACGCCGACTCGGACAGCGCCTACGCACGCACCAAGGCCGCGGGCGAGAAGGCGATCCTTGACGCATACCCGCAGGCGATCATCCTGCGACCGTCGATCATCTTCGGTCCCGAGGACGAATTCTTCAACCGCTTCGGCAAGATGGCCCGAATGGGACCGGTCCTGCCGGTCGTCGGCGCCTCGACCCGCTTCCAGCCGGTCTATGTGGACGACGTCGCGCAGGCGGCGGTGAAGGGCGTGCTCGGGCAGGCCGCGCCGGGGATCTACGAGCTGGGCGGGCCGGACGTGAACACGTTCCGCGAGCTCATGGTCTACATGCTGTCGGTGATCCGTCGGCGCTGCCTGATCGTGAACGTGCCGTTCTGGGCCGCCTCGATCATGGGGCGCGGGTTCGACCTGCTGCAGAAGCTCAGCTTCGACATGATCGATCCGGCAATCACCCGCGATCAGGTGGCGAACCTGCGCCGGGACAACGTGGTGGGCGACGGGGTCAAGACCTTCGCCGATCTCGGGATCGAGCCGACCTCGCTCGAGGCCGTGGTGCCAGAGTACCTGTGGCGCTTCCGCCCGTCGGGTCAGTATTCCGACATCAAGCAGTCGGCGCAGAACCTGCCGGGCAACTGAAACCGGCGCGCCGGCGCGGCGCGCGCCGGCCGCAGGTCAGCTGCGCCCGAGCAGAGCCCGATGCCGTGCAGGTTCCGGCAGCGGTCCTGAACGCTCTTCCGGCTTTCGCGGCATGGCGTTTTCCTGCCTGCCGGATGCGCCTTGCCCGGCCCGCCTCGCTCGGTCGGCCTTGGAAGCGCCGAGCGGTGCGGGGCGGTCGCCGCTCGTCGACGCGCCCTCAGCCCTTGGTCAGCCGCTCGAACAGCTCCGCGTTGCGGCAGAAGGAGGGTGTGGCGGGCTGCGGTGCCGTCGTCTCCGCCAGCCAGTGCGTGCACGCATCCGGCGCGCTGCAGCCGGCGCAGGCGAGCACCGCGTCGTCGATCTCTCCGATCCGGACCTCGCCCCGCAGGGCGGCCTTCTCGAGGTCCACTCCGCGCGCGGTTGCCATGCGGTCCACCAGGTCCGCGTGGCGTTTGAGGGTGTCGCGTCCGAGCATGTCGCCGTCTCCCGATCTCTGCGTTCGGGAACCAGCGTGGCAGACATCACCGCGGATCGCCTTGATGCAGGTCAATGCGCCGGCGGACCGCGGCCGGATGTGACTCAGAGCCGGGCTGCGGTCCGGCGCACCACGTCGATCCGTGCGGCGTTGGGCGGATGCGAGCCGAGGAAGCGATTGCCGGGATCGGGGATGCGGGTGAAGAACTCGGCCCCCCGGATCGGGTTGAACCCGGCCCGCGACGTGATGACCGTGCCCAGCTGGTCCGCCTCCAGCTCGAAATCCTTGGAGTAGCTGCGCGCGCCCACGGTCGCCCCGAACTCCTCGGCCGAGCGCACGGCTTCGGCGCTGGCGCCGGTCATCGCGGCGAGGCCCGAGAAGACCACCGCGCCCACGGCGGCGTTCTGCTGCGTGCGCTGCAGGTGTCCGAGGATGTGGTGCGAGGCCTCGTGCCCCATGACGAAGGCCAACTCGTCGGCATTCTCCACGGTGGCGATGAGCGCGAGGTTGAACGCCAGCACCGGTCGGCCCGCGCGATCCACCGTCTGGAAGGCGTTGGGCAGCTGTCCGGGGCGGTCGTCGACCACGATGATGAAGTTGCAGTTGGCGTTCGGCGCCACGCGCCGGCATTCCGATTCCGCCACCGGCTCCACGGTGTTGGTCACCTGCACGAAGGTCCGGGCGGCACGCTCGGCCCGGCCCTTGAGCTGGCCATCCTCGGTCAGAAGCTCTCCGCCAGGGCGCGTTGTCGGGACGCCCCCACCACCCGGCGAGGGTCGCGCGGTGCCTCCACCGGTCGTGGTCGACACGTCGATGGGCGCGCAGGCGGCCGAGAGAAGGGTCAGGGTGAGAATGGCGATCCAGCGCATGAAGGCTCCGGTCGAAAAAGGGTGTAGCCCATGATTAGGCGGGGCGCAGGGCAGGGGCCAACCCTTTTTCCCCTTGGCTTGGCGGCAGCCCGCTCACCTCTACGTCATCTCGCATGAGCGACGATCTGACGGTCATCTACAACGACACCTGCCCGATCTGCGCCCGCGAGGTCCGGGGCTACAAGCGCATGACCCGGGCGCAGGACCTCGATATCGCCTATCGTGGCCTCTCGGAGGGCGAGCTCGACCGGTTCGGTCTGACACGGCGCGAGGCCGCGCGGCGGTTCCACGTGATGAAGGATGGCGAGGTCCACGACGGCGTGGCCGCCTTCGCGCTGGTGTGGGAACGGATTCCGCGGCTGCGCTGGCTCGCTCGGGCGGTCCGGTTGCCGGTGGTGCGGCCGGTCGCGGAGGTGCTCTACGACCACGTGGCGGCCCCGGCGCTCTTTGCGCTGCACCGGCGGCGCGAGAGGCTAGGCAAGGCGGTGCGGCGGGGCTAGGCTGATCCCATGTTCAGCATCGAGCACGAATTCGACTCCACCGTCGTGACCCTCGTGGACGAGGGCGCCTCGCATCTTCAGGAAGACGTCATCGTCAACAGCTTCGAGGAGTGCATCACCGTCGAGCAGTACGATCCCCGCACGGATTCAATGCAGCGGATCACCCTCTCGATCACACAGATGCGCGACCTCGCCGCCGCGATCCAGCTGCCGGAAGGGGTCTACACCCGGAAGAAGTAGGGCCAGGCATCCACCTACGATACGAGCCTGCCCTTGCGCCTAGTCCTCAACCCGGAATGCCTTGTCCCGTGACGTGCTCCCCGACACGAGCGTCAGCCGCGACTTGGCGATGCCGAGAGCCCGGGCCAGTGCTTCGGTGACCGCGCGGTTGGCCTTGACGTCCTCGGGCGGCGCGGTCACGCGTACCTTCAGGCTGCCGTCCTCTTGCAGATCGACCGAGGTTCGGCCGGCGCGCGGCGTGACGCGGAGGCGCAGCACCGCGCCCGGCGTGGCGAGGTGGGACAGCGCAGCGCGGGACATGCCGCCGGAATAGCGCGCACGCGCACAGGCGGCCAGCACCGGGACGCCTTATTTCAGCATTGAAACGCCCGGTGCGACGGATGACATAGGGGCGACACGCCACGGAGACTGCCATGCCGCCCCGGAACGACGCCGCGCTCGACTTCCTTCTGACCCGCCGCTCGCGCCCGGCCAAACTGCTGGAAGCGCCGGCGCCGGATGATGACCAGCTGCGCGAGATTCTGACCGCGGCGGCCCGCAGTCCCGATCACGGCAAGCTAGAGCCCTGGCGCTTCGTCGTGCTGCGCGGCGCAGCGCTGCCGCGTCTCGCCGAGGCGGCCGCGGAACGCGCCGCGGCGCTCGACCTCGACCCCGAGCAAGGCATCAAGGCGCGCGCGCAGTTCGCCGACAGCCCGCTCTGCGTCGCGGTGGTGGAAGTGCAGCGCGAATCGGCCAAGATCCCGCCGATCGAGCAGACATACTCGGCCGGTGCCGTATGTCTCGCGTTGCTGAATGCCGCCCTCGCGGCGGGCTGGGGTGCGAACTGGCTGACCGGCTGGGCGGCGCATGACCGCGGCTTCGTGGCCGGCTATCTCGGGCTCGAGGCCAACGAGCGGATTGCCGGGTTCATCCACATCGGGACCGAGCGCAGCGCGCCGCCCGACCGCCCGCGCCCCGACATCGACGCCATCACCGAGTGGATCGAGGCGTGATCCTCACGTCCTTCCTGAAGGCGGTCGGTCAGCTCGGTGACGACCGGCGCTTTCGCCGGGTGCTGTGGCTCGGCCTCGCCCTGACGGTGGCGCTGCTCTTCGTGTTCTACGCCGGGTTCCTGTGGCTGGTCGCGTGGGCCTCGCCCGAGCAGCTGACCCTGCCGCTGGTGGGCGAGGTGCGCTGGATCGACGACCTGCTCGGCGCCGGGTCGATCCTGCTGATGCTGGTTCTGTCGGTGTTCCTGATGGTGCCGGTGGCCTCGGCGATCACCTCGATGTTCCTCGAGGAAGTCGCGCAGGCGGTCGAGGACCGGCACTACCCGGCCCTGCCGCCCGCCAAGAAGATCCCGTTCTTCGATCAGGTGCGCGACACGCTCGGCTTCATGGCCGTCCTGATCGGCGCGAACCTCGCGGCCTTCGTTCTCTACGTGCTGGTCACGCCGCTCGCGCCGCTGATCTTCTGGGCGATGAACGGCTACCTTCTCGGACGCGAATATTTCACGCTGGCTGCAATGCGCCGGGTCGGTCGCGAGCAGGCCATCCTCATGCGGCGGCGTCACGGCGCGACGATCTGGATCGCGGGCACGCTCATGGCGTTGCCGCTATCGGTTCCGCTGGTGAACCTGCTGATCCCGATCCTCGGCGCGGCGACGTTCACCCACCTGTTTCACTCCCTGCAGGCGCGGGCCCCATCCGGTTGAACATGTCGATGTCGCGCACGTCGATGACGCCCGACAGGATGACCCCCGCCACGATCGCCCAGACGACGAAAGTGACGCCCGTGGTGATCCACGCCTTGCGGCCGAGATTGTGCACCTCGGGTGACGCAGAGTGCGTCCCGTGCACCACCCGGCCCACGTCGCCCTGGGTCTGCAGCCGGATCGGGATGACGATCAGGAAGATCAGGAACCAGAACACGGCGAAGAGAACGATGGCCGAGGCGATGGACATCAGACTTCCTCCAGTTCCACGAGGCAGCCGTTGAAGTCCTTGGGGTGCAGGAACAGCACCGGTTTGCCGTGCGCGCCGATCTTGGGATCGCCCGAACCCAGCACCCGCGCGCCCTGCTCCTTGAGCCGGTCGCGCGCGGCGAGGATGTCATCGACCTCGTAGCAGATGTGGTGGATGCCGCCGGCGGGGTTCTTCTCGAGGAAGCCGCGGATCGGGCTCTCGTCACCGAGCGGGTAGAGGAGCTCGATCTTGGTGTTGGGCAACTCGATGAACACCACGGTGACGCCGTGGTCGGGCTCGTCCTGCGGGGCGCCGACCGAGGCGCCCAGCGTGTCGCGGTATTGCGCCGCGGCGGCGTCGAGGTCCGGCACCGCGATGGCGACGTGGTTGAGACGGCCGATCATGGCATCCTCCTGTATCTCGGTGCACCCGATATGCCCGCCGCCGCGCCGCCCCGCAAGGCGCCCGGCCTGCGGCCATTAACCGCCCGTTAGGTGCGCGCGCGCAGACTCCGAGTCGGTTCGGCGAAGGATCGCACGACGGAGGACAGAATGGACGACCACGACACCGGCTACGGCCTCATGCGCCCCACCGCGGCACGCCCCTTGCTGGGCCTGACCGTCCTCATGGTCGAGGACAGCCGCTATGCCTGCGACGTCCTGCGGCTCATGTGCATCCGCTCTGGCGCGCGAATCCGGCGCGCGGACTGCCTGCGCTCGGCGCGCCGCCACCTCGAGGTCTACCGCCCCTCGGCCGCGCTGATCGACATGGGGCTTCCCGATGGCTCGGGGGCCGAACTGCTGGAGGACATGGCCCGGTCGATGCCCCGCGTCCCGGTGCTGCTGGGGATGTCCGGCGACGCGTTCGCCGAGCCGGTGGCGCTGGCAGCCGGTGCCGACGGGTTCCTCGCCAAGCCGTTCGCCGGGCTCTCCGCGTTCCAGTCCGCGATCCTGCGCCACCTGCCGCCGGAATGGCAGCCCGCGGGTGCCCGGATCGTCGACAAAGCCGAAATGCGCGCGGACCCGGTCGCCTTTCGCGACGACATGGCGCACGCGGCCGCGGTGTTGTCGGGCGCGGGCGACGAGGCCACGACCACATACGTGGCGCGCTTCGTTGCAGGCGTGGCCCGCAGCGCCGGCGACGATCCCGTCGTCCGCGCCGCCGAGGCGCTGCTCGGAGGTCAGGCCGGCGCGCGGGGCCACCTCTCCGCGCTGCTGTCCGACCGCGTTCTCGACCGGGAGGCGGTCTGACGCGGGGTACGAGAGAGGCCCAGGGACCAGAAGGCGAGGTCGGAGCAACCGCCCGCTCAGCGCTTCCGGGCCACCACGCTCTTCGCCTTGGCGAAATATCCAGAGAGCGCGAGGGCAGAGCCCTCGCTCCCATCCCTGCCGCGTGGCAGCCCCCGTCTATCCGAGGGTATTCGAGGCAGCGCCCGGCATCCTGCGCCACAGGTTGCCGGAGCGGCGCCGGCAGGTTACGTTCCGCAGACGTTCCCGTGACATCTCCCCGGCAATCACGCAGTATATCGAGCATGACAGGCGACGCCGCACACGATCTTGCAGACTTTCTCGCCGGCGACCGCTTCGGCTGCGTGATGGCCGATCCGCCGTGGCGGTTCGTCAACCGTACCGGAAAGGTCGCGCCTGAGCACAAGCGCCTGGCGCGCTATCCGACCATGACACTCGACGAGATCTGCGCGTTGCCGGTGGCCGATCACCTGGCCGACACCGCGCATTGTTACCTCTGGGTGCCGAACGCGCTCTTGCCCGAGGGGCTGGCGGTGCTGAACGCCTGGGGCTTCACGTACAAGTCGAACATCGTCTGGCACAAGGTGCGCAAGGACGGCGGCTCGGACGGGCGCGGGGTGGGATTCTACTTCCGCAACGTGACCGAGCTTCTGCTCTTCGGCACCAAGGGCCGGAACGCACGTACGTTGCCGCCGGGGCGGCGACAGGTGAACATGGTTGAGACCCGCAAGCGCGAGCATTCGCGCAAGCCCGACGAGCAGTACAAGCTGATCGAGAGTTGTTCCTGGGGACCTTACCTCGAACTTTTCGGCCGGGGGGTGCGCGAGGGCTGGACGGTCTGGGGCAACCAGGCGGACGCGGACTACAAGCCGTCCTGGAAGACCTACGCTTACAATTCCGGCGTCGCCGCGGAGTAGAGACGCCTCCCGCGCGGCGAGGGGCCAGCCCCTCTCGCTCCCCGGGATGTTTTCGCCAAGAAGAAGGCTTTAACGCGAGAACAGATCCGGAGCGGGCGATGTCGGCGGAGCGACCGCGGTTTCCGTCAGGAGACTTCCCGGCAGCCCGATCAGCAGCAACGGACAGGGATTGCCAACACCGCGCGAGACGCGGTCCTCGAGCTTGGCCCAGTGGGTCGTGGCGGGGCCGTATTTCGATTGCACGAAAATGCGCGCGAAGGCTTCGGCGAAGGGCAAGCCGCGGGCCACTGCGCGCGCCACGGCCTCGCGCTGCGCACGGGTGCGCACGCCGATGTTGAGGCGGTCGAGGTCGGCCTCGGAGGCCAGTCCCTCGGCGGTCATCCACGCGGTGGTGCGCTCGAGGATGGCGTCCTGCATCGACGAGCCGCGGGTGACGACGATGCCCACCGAGATCGCCGAGAGCGCGTGCAGCCGCTGGAAGTTCTCGAGGTCGCGATCGAAGAACGGGTCCTTGTTGTTCCACTCGATCTCGCAGGCGAGCGTACCGGCCGCGCCCGCGCGCACGTGGTCGACCTCGTGGCTCACCGACTCGCGTTCGATGCCGTCGACCACCGTGCGGACGGAGAAGCCGTGCTTGGCCCAGCCCGCGGCGCTCAGGGTGTGGCGCAGCCGCTGGGTCTGCGCCGCCTCGCCGCCGCCCCGGCCGACGATCTCGGCCAGGGTGATGCGGTGCTCGGACAGCGCCTCGACCAGTTCGGCGGTCTCGGCCGGGAAGTCGTGCGCGAGGATGGCGTCCGCATGGTTGCGGGTCAGGACATCGAAGCCCGCGTCCCGCAGCCTTTGCAGCATCACTCTTCCGGCATGACCCGCAGGCGCAGCTCCATGAGCTGCTCGGGCGCGGGTTCGGAGGGGGCGCCCATCATCAGGTCCTCGGCGCGCTGGTTCATCGGGAACATGATGACCTCGCGGATATTGTCCTCTTCGGCGAGCAGCATGACGATGCGGTCGATGCCCGCCGCGCAGCCGCCGTGCGGCGGGGCGCCGAAGCGGAACGCGTTGACCATGCCGCCGAAACGCTTGCGGACCTCGTCCTCGCCGTAGCCGGCCAGTTCGAAGGCCTTGAACATGATGTCCGGGCGGTGGTTCCGGATCGCGCCCGAGACAAGCTCGTAGCCGTTGCAGGCAAGGTCGTACTGGTAGCCCTTCACCTGCAGCGGGTCGCCGTCGAGGGCCTCGATCCCGCCCTGTGGCATCGAGAACGGGTTGTGGCTGAAGTCGATCTCGCCCGACTCCTCATCGGCCTCGTACATCGGGAAGTCGACGATCCAGGCGAAGGCGAAGCGGTCGGTCTCGGTCAGGCCGAGCTCCTCGCCGATGGTCACGCGCGCCTTTCCGGCGACGCGCTCGAACGAGGAAGGCTTGCCACCGAGGAAGAAGGCTGCATCGCCCACGCCGAGGCCGAGCTGCTGGCGGATCGCCTCGGTGCGCTCGGGGCCGATGTTCTTGGCGAGAGGCCCGGCGGCCTCGGTCTCGCCGTCCTTTTCGCGCCAGAAGATGTAGCCCATCCCGGGCAGGCCTTCCTTCTGGGCAAAGGCGTTCATCCGGTCGCAGAACTTGCGGCTGCCACCCCCGGGGGCCGGGATCGCGCGGATCTCGGTGCCGTCCTGCTCGAGCAGCTTGGCGAAGATCGCGAAGCCGGAACCGCGGAAGTGGTCCGAGACCACCTGCATCTTGATCGGGTTGCGCAGGTCCGGCTTGTCGGTGCCGTACCACAGCGCCGCGTCGGCGTAGGAGATCTGCGGCCACTCGGTATCAACGGTCTTGCCGCCGCCGAATTCCTCGAACACGCCCTGGATCACCGGCTGGATCGTGTCGAACACGTCCTGTTGCTCGACGAAGCTCATCTCCATGTCGAGCTGGTAGAAATCGGTGGGCGAGCGGTCAGCGCGCGGGTCCTCGTCGCGGAAGCACGGCGCGATCTGGAAGTACTTGTCGAAGCCCGACACCATGATCAGCTGCTTGAACTGCTGCGGGGCTTGCGGCAGCGCGTAGAACTTGCCGGGGTGCAGGCGCGAGGGCACGAGGAAGTCGCGCGCGCCCTCGGGGCTGGACGCGGTGATGATCGGCGTCTGGTACTCGCGGAAGCTCTGGTCCCACATGCGCTGGCGGATACCGCGCACCACGTCCGAGCGCAGCGTCATGTTGCGCTGCATCGCCTCGCGGCGGAGGTCGAGGTAGCGATAGCGCAGGCGCGTCTCCTCGGGGTATTCCTGGTCGCCGAAGACAATGAGCGGCAGCTCCTCGGCGGCGCCCAGCACCTCGACGTCGCGGATGTAGACCTCGATCTCGCCGGTGGGCAGCTTGGGGTTTACCAGGCTTTCGCTGCGGGCCTTCACCACGCCGTCGATCTTCACGCACCATTCAGAGCGCAGGCGCTCGACCTGCGAGAAGACCGGGCTGTCGGGATCGCAGAGCACCTGGGTGATGCCGTAATGGTCGCGCAGGTCGACGAAGAGGACGCCGCCGTGGTCGCGAATGCGGTGCACCCATCCGGCGAGGCGTACCTCCTCGCCGACGTTGTCGCGGCGCAGGTCGGCGCAGGTGTGGCTGCGGTAGGCGTGCATGGCGTCCGGCCCCTTGGAAACTGACTGAAATTCAGGCGTGGATACACATGGGGCGGCTTGGGAAGTCAAGCGCGGGCGTCGGCGATTTGTCGCAGGCGTCCTGTCGACCTAGATTTACATCCGAATCCGGCGGGATCGTAATTTTCCCTAAACACTTTCAGGGGGCTCTTATGTGGACGAAGGTTCTGGATCGTGTGCTGTCGCGACTCGTCGTCGATGGTGAACTCAAGGTGACGTGGCCGGATGGCTCGGTCACTCGATATGGCCGTCCCGACCAGTTTTCCGCCGAGGTCACGCTCAAGGACGAGAAGACCGCCCGCGCGCTCTGCCTGACGCCGGTGATGGCGCTTGGCGAAGGCTACATGGACGGCGCGATCGAGGTCGAGGGCGACAACGTCTACGACTTTCTCGCCATGCTGATCCGCAATCGCGAGAACAGCGGCGCGATGCCGAGCTGGGCAGTAGGGATGCACCGGTTCCGCAACGCGGCGAAGGGCGTAGTTCAGCGGAACACGCCTCTTTCGGCGCGGCGCAACGTGGCGCATCACTACGACATCTCGGACGACCTCTACCGGCTCTTTCTCGACGAGGACATGCAGTATTCCTGTGCCTACTTCGCGCGTCCCGACATGACGCTGGAAGAGGCGCAGCAGGCCAAGAAGGATCACATCGCCCGCAAGCTGCGGATCGAGCCGGGGATGCGCGTCCTCGACATCGGCTGCGGCTGGGGGGGCATGGCGCTGACGCTGGCGCGCGACTACGGTGCGCACGTCACAGGGGTCACGCTGTCGTCGAACCAGCACGCCACCGCGCAGCGCCGCGCCGCCGAGGCCGGGCTGTCCGACAAGACCGAGTTCCGGTTGCAGGACTACCGCGACGTGACCGAGACCTTCGATCGCGTGGTGTCTGTGGGAATGCTGGAGCATGTCGGCTCGCCGCAGTTCCCGGTCTACTTCGACAAGGTGTCGGATGTGCTCGACCCCGACGGGATCGCGCTGATCCACACCATCGGGCTGACCGAGCCTCCGTCGCCGACCTCGCCGTGGATCGCCAAGTACATCTTCCCCGGCGGTTACGTTCCGGCGCTGTCGGACCTTGCGCCATCGATCGAGAAGGCAGGGCTCTGGACCGCGGACCTCGAGGTGCTGCGCGGGCATTACGGCCCGACCCTGCACCACTGGCGCGACCGCTTCGAGGCGCAGGTCGACCGCGTGCGCGAGATGTACGACGAGCGCTTCGTGCGGATGTTCCGCTTCTACCTCGCGGCCTGCGAAGCCGCGTTCGAGGAGCAGCATCAGGGCGTGTTCCAGTTCCAGCTGTCGCGGAAGCAGTACGCCGTGCCGACGACGCGCGACTACCTTTATGCAGAGCCGCGCAAGGCACAGGGCGAAGGCTGGGCGCACGCCGCGCAGTAGGACCGGGCATGGCGCCGCCCGGTGTCGCCTCGGCGCGCCGGGCCGTTCAGCGGGGGTGCGCCTCGGGCGTGGCGCCCCCGACCGTGAGGCGGAAGGCACAGCATCCGCCGCCGGCGCCGCGGCATTCGGTTTCCACGCAGGCGAAATCGCGGTGCACCAGGCGCTGGAACATGTGCTCGAACAGGGCGCGGTGAAAATGGCACGACGGCGCGGCACCGGTCTCGGGCCGTGCCAGCGGATTGTCGAATATCACGAAGCTGCCGGCCGTCTGGACCGAGAAGATGCCCGATCCCGCGAAGGCGCGGGAGTTCTGCCGGACCGAGCGCGCCAGTAGCCACGCCGCCATTGACCACGGCATGTTCGCCAGCAAGAGCCGAGCGCGCGCGGTCACACGCTGCATCACGATCATTTCGGCGGTGACCCGACCGGCGCGGTCAAGGAGGTCCGGCGCCACCTCGGGCCACGAGGTGTAGACCGCGTCGAACAGCCGGACGACCCGGGCTTCGGGCACCGAATCCTCTGGCCCGGGCAGGCGGCCCATCCCCGCGTCGGCAAAGACATCGTCGCAGATGCGCTGCCCGAATGTCTCGGCGAGGATGGCGTGCAGGGGGACGACCACGGCGGCGCTCATCATCCCCTCGGGATGCGTCGTCCAGAACAGGCCGGCCGATGTCGAACTCATGCGATGTGCTATCCCCGTCCCGGCATCGAAAGGCCCGGTTCGGGCCGCCCGCGCCTGCGGCGTGCCGGGGCACCGCCTGCGCGTTCGTCCTGCCGGAGGATAGTGGCCGCCGACGGACTGTCAGGCGAATAATGGTTTAAGGCTGTCAATAAATCCTGACACGGCGCCGAAGGCAGCAGGATCGCGGCGGTGCGCGAGGGGTTGCACCCCTCGGGGCCTTCTCCCATAACCCTGCCAATTTTGCCCCCACCATATCGCAGGCGACGAGGATCCGATGCCCAAGAGAACCGACCTCTCCTCCATCATGATCATCGGTGCGGGGCCCATCATCATCGGGCAGGCCTGCGAGTTCGACTACTCCGGCGCGCAGGCCTGCAAGGCGCTCCGGGAAGAGGGCTACCGGGTGATCCTGGTGAACTCGAACCCCGCGACGATCATGACCGATCCGGGCCTCGCCGATGCCACCTACATCGAACCGATCACACCCGATGTGGTCGCGCGCATCATCGAGGCCGAGCGTCCCGACGCGCTTCTGCCGACGATGGGCGGGCAGACCGGCCTGAACACCGCGCTCAAGCTCGAGGAGATGGGCGTGCTCGAGAAGTTCGGGGTCGAGATGATCGGCGCCAACCGCGAGGCCATCGAGAAGGCCGAGGACCGCGGTCTCTTCCGCGAGGCGATGGAGCGGATCGGGCTCGAGAATCCCAAGGCCACGATCATCACCGCGCCCCAGAGGGCCGAGGGCGGCGGCGTCGACCTCAAGGAAGGCGTTCGGATGGCCCTGGCCGAACTCGAACACATCGGCCTGCCCGCGATCATCCGCCCGGCCTACACCCTAGGCGGCACAGGCGGTGGTGTGGCCTACAACCGCGACGACTTCGAGCATTACTGCCGGTCGGGCATGGACGCCTCGCCCACCGGTCAGATCCTCGTGGACGAGAGCCTGCTTGGCTGGAAGGAATTCGAGATGGAGGTCGTGCGCGATCGCGCCGACAACGCCATCATCGTCTGTGCCATCGAGAACGTGGACCCGATGGGCGTCCACACCGGCGATTCGATCACCGTCGCGCCGGCGCTGACGCTGACCGACAAGGAATACCAGATGATGCGCTCGGCCTCGATCGCCGTGCTGCGCGAGATCGGGGTCGAGACCGGCGGCTCCAACGTCCAGTGGGCGGTGAACCCCGAGGACGGCCGCATGGTCGTGATCGAGATGAACCCGCGGGTGTCGCGATCCTCGGCGCTGGCATCGAAGGCGACCGGCTTCCCGATCGCCAAGATCGCCGCGAAGCTGGCGGTGGGCTACACGCTCGACGAGCTGGACAACGACATCACCAAGGTCACGCCCGCGTCGTTCGAGCCCACGATCGACTACGTCGTCACCAAGATCCCGCGCTTCGCCTTCGAGAAATTCCCGGGCGCCGAGCCGCTCCTGACCACCGCGATGAAGTCGGTGGGCGAGGCGATGGCCATCGGCCGCACCATCCACGAGTCGCTGCAAAAGGCGCTGGCGTCGATGGAAACCGGGCTGACCGGCTTTGACGAGGTTGCGATTCCCGGGCTGACCGGTGACGCAGTGTCCGACCATGCCGCGGTGGTCAAGGCGCTGGCCCGGCCCACACCCGACCGGATGCGGACCATCGCGCAGGCCATGCGGCACGGCCTGTCCGATGACGATATCCACGGTGTCACCCGCTTCGATCCGTGGTTCCTGGCCCGCATCCGCGAAATCGTGGAGGCCGAGGAGCGAATCCGCCAGAACGGACTGCCCACCGACGCCGACGGCCTGCGCGAGCTCAAGATGATGGGCTTCAGCGACATGCGCCTCGCCGCACTGACCGACATGGACGAACACGCGGTCCGCGCCGCGCGCGTCGATGCAGGCGTCACCGCGGTATTCAAGCGCATCGACACTTGCGCCGCCGAGTTCGAGGCGCAGACCCCTTACATGTACTCGACCTACGAGGCCCCGATGATGGGCGAGGTCGAGTGCGAGGCCCGGCCCTCCGACGCGAAGAAGGTGGTCATCCTCGGCGGCGGCCCGAACCGGATCGGGCAGGGCATCGAGTTCGACTATTGCTGCTGCCACGCCTGCTTTGCCCTGACCGACGCGGGCTACGAGACCATCATGGTCAACTGTAACCCCGAGACCGTGTCGACCGACTACGACACCTCGGACCGTCTCTATTTCGAGCCGCTGACCTTCGAGCACGTGATGGAGATCCTGCGGGTGGAGCAGGACAACGGCACGCTGCACGGCGTGATCGTGCAGTTCGGCGGCCAGACCCCGCTCAAGCTCGCCAACGACCTCGAAGCGGCCGGCATCCCGATCCTCGGTACATCGCCCGACGCGATCGACCGCGCCGAGGACCGCGAGCGGTTCCAGGACCTCGTGAACCGTCTTGGCCTGAAGCAGCCCAAGAACGGCATCGCCTCGTCCGAGCAGCAGGCGATCGACATTGCCCACGACATCGGCTTCCCGCTGGTGATCCGTCCGTCCTACGTGCTGGGCGGCCGCGCGATGGAGATCGTCCGCGACGCCGCGCATCTCGAACGCTATATCCGCGACGCCGTGGTGGTTTCGGGCAAGAGCCCGGTCCTTCTCGACAGCTACCTGTCGGGCGCGGTGGAGCTGGACGTCGACGCGCTTTGCGATGGCGAAAGCGTGCACGTCGCGGGCATCATGCAGCACATCGAGGAGGCGGGCGTCCACTCGGGCGACTCGGCCTGTTCGCTGCCGCCCTACTCGCTGTCGCGAGAGATCATCGACGAGGTGAAGCGCCAGTCCGAAGCGCTGGCGCTGGAGCTGGGCGTCGTCGGCCTGATGAACGTGCAGTTCGCGGTGAAGGACGACGTGGTCTACCTGATCGAGGTGAACCCCCGCGCCAGCCGCACGGTGCCCTTCGTCGCCAAGGCCACCGACAGCGCCATCGCCTCCATCGCCGCACGGGTGATGGCAGGCGACAAGCTGTCCGCCTTCGCGATGCGCGAGAGGTATCCCGAGGACACCGGCTACGAGACGACCCTGCCGCTGGCCGACCCGATGACGCTGGCCGATCCGGACATGCCGTGGTTCTCGGTCAAGGAGGCGGTTCTGCCGTTCGCGCGGTTCCCCGGCGTCGACACGGTCCTTGGACCCGAGATGCGTTCGACCGGCGAGGTCATGGGCTGGGATCGGTCGTTCCCCCGGGCCTTCCTCAAGGCGCAGATGGGAGCCGGCACACATCTGCCCGAGAAAGGCGCGGTGTTCCTGTCGATCAAGGAATCCGACAAGGGGCCGCTCTTGGCAGAGATCGCGTCGATCCTGCACGAGCTCGGCTTCCGCATCGTGGCGACCTCGGGCACCGCGGCTTTCGTCAAGGCGCAGGGCCTGCCATGCGAGCCGGTCAAGAAGGTCTACGAGGGCCGGCCGAACATCGTCGACACGATGAAGGACGGTGGCATCCAGCTGGTGCTGAACACGACCGAAGGCTCGGCGGCCCTGGCCGACAGCCGCGAGATCCGCTCGGTCGCGCTTTACGACAAGATCCCCTACTTCACCACGCTGGCCGGCGCGCATGCCGCGGCGCTCGCGATGAAGTCGCGGGGCGAGGGCGAACTGGTGGTCAAGGCGCTTCAGGGCTGACCGACGGACCTTCCGGCGGTCACCGGGGCTCTGCCCCGGAGCCCGGGATATTCGAACCCAGACGAAGCGGGCGCCGGGTTTCTTTCCTTGGCGCCCGTGACGCGTTAAGCGGGGTCGAAAGCAGAGGCGAGGCGAGCGACATGGCGAAACCCGTAGTGCTGACCATTCTCGACGGCTGGGGCCTGTCCGAGAATCGCGAGGCCAGCGCGCCCGCGCTGGCAGAGACGCCGGTCATGGACCGGCTGATGGCCGAATGCCCCCACGCGACTCTGGTAACGCACGGGCCCGATGTGGGTCTTCCAAGCGGCCAGATGGGCAATTCAGAGGTGGGTCACACCAACATCGGCGCCGGACGGGTGGTGGCGATGGACCTCGGCCAGATCGACCTGGCGATCGAGGACGGCTCGTTCTTCGAAAACGAGGCCATTCTCGACTTCGCCGACACGGTGTCTGAGGCCGGTGGTCGTGCGCACCTCTTCGGGGTGGTGTCGGATGGCGGCGTGCACGGGCATCTCGACCATATCGTCGCGGCGGCGCAAACGATGCGGAACAAGGGCCTCGAGGTGGTGGTCCATGCGATCACCGACGGGCGTGACGTGCCGCCGAAATCGGCCGGGGCGTTCATGCTCGAGCTGCAGGACAAGCTGCCTGAGGGCAGCATCATCGGCACGGTGATCGGACGCTACTACGCCATGGACCGCGACAATCGCTGGGTGCGCGTGAAAGCGGCTTACGATGCGATCGTCTCGGCGGCGGGCAACGAGGCCGAAACCCCCTGCGCGGCGATCGACGCGGCCTACGAGGCCGACATCACCGACGAATTCCTGCCTGCCACCGTTGTCGGCGGCTACGACGGTATCCGCGAGGGCGACGGTCTGTTCTGCCTGAATTTCAGAGCCGACAGGGCGCGCGAGATCCTCGCCGCCCTGGGCGCGCCGGATTTCGACGGGTTCGAGCGCGAGCGGCCGCCGCTCTCGGCGCTTCTGGGTATGGTGTCCTATTCGGACGCGCATAACGGCTACATGACCACGGCCTATCCCAAGCGCGAGATCGTCAACACCTTGGGCGCCTGGGTGGCGCAGCAGGGCAAGCGGCAATTTCGCCTTGCCGAGACCGAGAAGTATCCGCACGTCACGTTCTTCCTCAACGGCGGCAAGGAAGTTCCCGAGGAAGGCGAGGACCGGCACATGCCGAAAAGCCCCGACGTCGCAACCTACGACCTCCAGCCAGAGATGAGCGCGCCCGAGGTCACGGAGGCCTTCGTCGATGCGATCGAGGCGGGCTACGACCTGATCGTGGTCAATTACGCAAATCCCGACATGGTCGGTCATACCGGCGATCTCGACGCGGCGATCAAGGCTTGCGAGGCGGTGGATGCGGGCCTCGGACAGGCGCTCGCGGCCCTGGAGGCCGCGGGCGGTGCGATGATCGTCACCGCCGACCACGGCAATTGCGACGTGATGGTCGACCCCGAAAGCGGCGGCCCGCATACGGCCCACACATTGAACCCGGTTCCGGTGATCCTGTTCGGCGGGCCCGAGGGGGCGATCTTGTCGGACGGGCGGCTCGCAGACCTTGCGCCGACGCTCCTCGAGTTGATGGAACTGCCGCAGCCCGAGGAAATGACCGGCGAAAGCCTGATCCGCACATGATCCGGACAGCGGTGCTGGCCCTTGGGCTGGGCGTCGCGACGGCCGGCGTGGCGGCGGCGCAAGGTCCTGACGCCGGTGCGGCGGCGCGCGCCGCGGCCGAGGCGCTGTCCGACGCCCAGGTGCGTCTGGATCAGGCGGAGGGCGCGCAGGACAGGGTGCAAGCGCTGACCGGCGCGGTGCGCGCCTACGAAGCGGGGCTCGCGGCGATGCGCGACGGTCTGCGGGCGGCATCTCTGCGGGAGGCACAGCTCGACCGGGAGCTGGACGCCCGCGAGACCGAAGTGGCGCAGCTTCTCGGCGTGTTGCAGGCGCTGGGCCAGGCCGAGACGCCGCAGCGGCTTCTGCACCCGGACGGGCCGCTCGGTGCGGCGCGATCCGGCATGCTGGTGGCGTCGGTGACCCCGGCGCTGGCCGAGGAGGCCGAGCGCCTGCGCGCGGACCTTTCCGAAGTGGCCACGTTGCGGGCGCTGCAACAGGACGCCGAGGCGCGGCTGCGGGCCGGGTTGTCGTCGCTGCAGGAGGCGCGCGCCGAATTGTCGCGGGCGATCGCCGACCGCACCGATCTGCCGCGGCGCTTTGCCGCCGATCCCGACCGCACCGCCGCCCTGATCGCGGCGACAGAGACGCTCGACGGTTTCGCGAGCGGTCTCGCGGCGCTGGAGCCGGGCGAGGGCAGCGCCGCCGCGTCGACCATCGCCGACCGCAAGGGCGCGCTGCCCCTGCCGGTGCCGGCCCAGGTGCTGCGGCGCAGCGGTGAGGCCGATGCCGCCGGTGTAACGCGGCCGGGGCTGGTGCTGGCGACGCGGCCCGAGGCGCTGGTGATCACGCCGGTGCCGGCGACGCTGCGCTATCGCGGGCCGCTTCTGGACTACGGCCTCGTCAGCATTCTCGAACCCGAGCCTGACCTCCTGTTCGTCTTCGCGGGGCTCGGCACGGTCTTCGGCGAGGTCGGCGAAGTGCTGCCGGAAGGCGCGCCGGTGGGCCTCATGGGCGGCTCCGAGGCCCTGTCACCATCGGGTGAAGGGGCTTTATCTCAACGCTCGGAAACGCTTTACATGGAGGTCAGAGAAGGCTCACGAACCGTCGACCCGCTGACATGGTTCGCAACCGACAAGGGATGACACCTCGATGAAACGATTCCTCATGGCCGCCTTCGCGGGAACCTTCGCGGGCGCGGTCGCCACGACCCAGTTCGTCGGGCCGCTGCTGGCGCAGGAAAGCGAGAACCAGGCCAGCGTCTACGAACAGCTCGACCTCTTCGGCGACATCTTCGAGCGTATCCGCTCGCAGTATGTCGAGGAAGTGGACGAGAAGGAGCTCGTGGAAGCCGCGATCAACGGCATGCTCACCTCGCTCGACCCGCATTCGTCCTACCTGTCGCCGGACGATGCGCAGGACATGCGGGTGCAGACCCGCGGCGAGTTCGGGGGCCTTGGCATCGAGGTCACGCAAGAGGACGGCTTCGTGAAGGTCGTCTCGCCCATTGACGAGACCCCGGCAGCGGAAGCGGGCATCGAGGCCGGAGATTTCATCACCCACGTGGACGGCGAATCGGTTCTCGGCCTGAACCTCGACGAGGCGGTGGACATGATGCGCGGGCCGGTGGGCTCGGAGATCGTCATCACCGTGGTGCGCGAGGGCGAGGACGAACCGTTCGACGTGTCCATCGTGCGCGACACCATCACCCTGACCGCCGTGCGTGCGCGCACCGAGGGCGATACCGTGGTGCTGCGGATCACCACCTTCAACGACCAGACCTTCCCGAACCTCGAGGAGAACCTGCAGGAACAGGTCGAGGCCGCGGGCGGCATGGAGAACGTGAACGGCTTCGTCGTCGACCTCCGGAACAACCCGGGTGGCTTGCTTACCCAGGCGATCAAGGTGGCGGATGCCTTCCTCGATGCGGGCGAGATCGTGTCCACCCGGTCGCGCGACCCGCAGGACGGAGAGCGGTTCAACGCCGAGGAAGGCGATCTTGCCGAGGGCAAGCCGATCGTCGTGCTCATCAACGGCGGCTCGGCATCGGCGTCCGAAATCGTTGCCGGTGCACTCAAGGACCATCGCCGGGCGATCGTCGTGGGCACCAAGAGCTTCGGCAAGGGCTCGGTCCAGACTGTCATGCCGCTGCGGGGCGAGGGCGCGATGCGCCTGACCACGGCCCGCTACTACACGCCGTCGGGCCGTTCGATCCAGGCGCTCGGCGTGTCGCCCGACATCATCGTGGCGCAGCCGAGCAGTGACCCGGTGGACGAGGAGGCGGAAGAAGAGGCCTCCGGCCTGCCGACCCGATCCGAGGCCGATCTGCGCGGCGCGCTCGACAACGACTCGCTCTCCGAGGACGAAATCCGGCAGATCGAGGAGGACCGCGAGCGGGCCGAACAGTCCGCGGCGCTGCGCGACGAGGACTACCAGCTGGCCTATGCCATTGACATCCTGAAGGGCCTGGCCGCGCTTGGCCCGGCGGCCCAGCAGGCCGCGATGGAGGCCCGGTCGGGCGGCTCGGACACCGAGGCGACCGATACCGAGGCCGAGGACGAGGACGACGCGGCAGAGCAGGGCGGCAACTGACGCGGCCCCGCCTTTCGCGATACCGAAACATGTCCATCCGCGCGCCCCGTGACCCTCGGTCCGGGGCGCGTTCGCGTTCCGGGTCCCTCGCTGGGCTGGCCAGCCACGGTCCCGCGCGCTACCCCCTACGGGACAGCCTTAGACAAGGAGCGCGCGGATGACCCCCGAAGAGATCGAGAGCCTGCCCTATCGTCCCTGCGTGGGCGTCATGCTGGTGAACGGCGCGGGCCACGTCTTCGTGGGCCAGCGCAACGACACCGAGGCCCCGGCCTGGCAGATGCCGCAGGGCGGCGTGGACCCGGGCGAGGCCCCGGACGAGGCCGCGCTGCGCGAGTTGCGGGAAGAGACCGGGGTGACGCCGGACCTCGTCTGGGTCGAGGCCGAGACGCAGGAATGGATCGCCTATGATCTGCCGCATGATCTTGTCGGCAAAGTCTGGAAGGGGAAATTCCGCGGGCAGGAGCAGAAGTGGTTCCTGATGCGGTTCACCGGCGAGGACTCGCAGATCGACATCGCCACCGAGCATCCGGAGTTCACGCAGTGGCGGTGGTTGCCGGTGGATGATCTCGTGGACTCGATCGTGCCGTTCAAACGCGAGGTCTACGAGCAGGTGGTCGCGGCGTTCCGCCACCACCTGTGATGTTCGGGGCCGCGCCGCGCGCGGCCCACGACCACATCAGCGCAGGCGCTTCAGCACCGACAGAGAGGCATAGCCGTCGGGCGCCAGCCCGGCGGAGCGCTGGTAGCTCTTCAGCGCGCTCATGGTCATCGGGCCGATACGACCGTCGACACCCTGCGTGTCGTAGCCGTGGGCCGTCAGACGCCGCTGCAACTCCTGCCTCTCCGAGAACGTGAGGCTGCGATCGCCGCGCGGCCATTCGGACGTGAGCGGTCCCTTGCCCGCCAGCCGGTCCGACAGGTGCCCGACGCCGAGGACGTAGGCGTCCGCCGCGTTATAGGCCGCGATCGCTCGGAAATTCTTGAACACCAGGAACGCCGCACCCTGCGCGCCCGCCGGAAGAAGCAGCGAGGCCGAGCCGAAGTCGCGCACCGGCGCGCCGTCGGTGCCCACGACGCCGAGCCGTGCCCAGTCCGACGGCATCTTCTTGGTGTCCTTGCCGGCCTGCGCGTAGTCGAATCCCGCGGGGACCGTCACCTCGACCCCCCAGGGCATGCCCTTGGTCCAGCCGTGATGCGCGAGATAGGCTGCCGTGGACGCCAGCGCGTCGGTCGGGTCGTCCGACCAGATGTCGCGCTTGCCGTCGCCGGTGAAGTCCACCGCCAGCGCCTCGTAGGAGGTCGGGATGAACTGCGTGTGGCCCATGGCCCCGGCCCAGCTGCCGGTCATGTCGCCGGGGTTCACGTCGCCCGACGCGATGATCTTGAGCGCCGAGATCAGCTGCTGTTCGAAGAAAGACGCGCGGCGGCCGTCATAGGCAAGGGTCGCGAGCGCGCTGACGATATGGGTGTCGCCGCGGTGGGTGCCGTAGGCGCTTTCCATGCCCCAGATTGCCGCGACGACTTCCTTCTCGACGCCGTAATGGGCCTCGATCCGCTCGAGCGTGTCACCGTGAAGGCGCAGGGCGTCCCGGCCGTTCGCGATCCGGCTCTCGGACACGGTGCGGTCGAGATAGTCCCAGATCGTCATCACGAACTCGGCCTGGTTGCGGTCGCGCTCGATCACGTCAGGAAGGTAGCGGGCATGGGCGAAGGCGCTGTCGATCACCGCGTCCGGAATGCCCGCAGCGCGGGCGCGCGGGCGGAAATCGTCGACCCAGGCGCGGAACATCGGGTCCGTCTGCCGCGGCTGCCCGAGCCCGGTCAGGTCGGTCGCGTTGCGACTGACCGCAACGGCTGCCGCCGGGCGGACCTGCGGTTTGAGCGACCTTTCGGGGCTTTCGGCCGATGCTGAAGAGAAGCTCAACGCCACCAGGGTGGCGATGGCGGATGTCGCCAGTCGCGCGTTCATGGGTGTATCCTGTCGCTGTCTGCTCGTTTTAAGGCAGATTAGCGGACAAGATGCCTTCACGGAAGCGCGGGGGCGGTTCGATGCGCGGATTCACGCGCGAATCCGGTCACGGATGCGTCAGACCGGGGAACTTTTCCTGCCCTCGCGTCACGTGCGCGAGATGCGCTTTCGCTTGGTCGCGGCCTTGGCGCCCTTCTTCTTGGCACGCACCAGCTTGCGCCGCGGGCTGGACGATCCGCCGGGCTTGCCCTTCTTCGGCTTGCCGCCCGCGGGACGCCCCTTGCGCTGGCCGCCGCGGCGCGGGCCGGGCATCTCGGCCTCTTCCAGCGTCAGCAGCTCGAGCCCGATGCCGCCGGTCACCGGGGCCGCCTCCACGAGTTTCACCGTGGCGCGTTGGCCCGGCATGACCACGGTGCCCGAGTTGGCGCCCATCAGCGTCCCGGCGTCGCGGTCGAAGTGGAAGAACTCGTTCCCGAGATTCCGGATCGGAATCAGTCCATCCGCGCCGGTCTCGTCGAGCTTAACGAAGACCCCGAACTTTGCCACGCCCGAGATCCGGCCCGTGAATTCGGCGCCGATACGGTCCGACAGGTAGGCGGCGAGATAGCGGTCGGTGGTGTCGCGCTCGGCGGTCATGGACCGGCGCTCGGTCTCGGAGATGTGGGTACCGGTGGCTTCGAGCTTCTCGATTTCCTGGTCGGACAGGCCGTCCTCGCCCCATCCATGCGCCGTCACCAGCGCGCGGTGCACGATCAGGTCCGCATAGCGCCGGATCGGCGATGTGAAATGCGCGTAGTTCTGCAGCGCGAGGCCGAAGTGTCCGAAGTTCTTGGGGCTGTAATACGCCTGCGTCATCGCCCGCAGCGTCGCGAGGTTGATGAGATCGCTTTCCTCGCGGCCCGCCGCCTCGTGCAGCAGGCGATTGAGGTGCGCGGTCTCCAGGATCTGACCCCGCGCCAGCGTCAGCCCCGCGGCGTCGGCGGTGTCGCGCAGCGATTCCAGCTTGTCCTGCGGCGGCTCCTCGTGGACGCGGAACAGAAGCGGCGTCTTCTTGTCGATCAGCTTTTCCGCCGCCGCGACGTTGGCGAGGATCATGAATTCCTCGATCAGGCGGTGCGCGTCGAGCCGTTCGGTGAAATTGACGCTGGAGACAGTGCCCTCGTCGGTCAGCTGGATGCGGCGCTCCGGCAGGTCGAGGTCCAGTGGCTGTCGCCGCTGGCGTGCCGAGCGCAGCGCGGCGTAGGCGGCGTAGAGCGGGCGCAGAACCGGCTCCAGCAACGGTTCTGTCTTGTCGTCGGGCTCTCCATCGATGGCGGCCTGCGCCTGCTGATAGGTCAGCGAGGCGGGCGAACGCATCAGGCCGCGGACGAACCGGGCACCCTTCTTGTTGCCTTCGGCGTCGATCTGGATGCGCGCGGCGATACAGGCGCGCGGCACGCCCTCGTGAAGCGAGCACAGGTCGCCGGACAGGCGGTCCGGCAGCATCGGCACGACGCGGTCGGGGAAGTAGCTTGAATTGCCGCGCCGCCGCGCCTCGAGGTCAAGCGCGGTTCCCGGGCGGACGTAGTACGAGACGTCGGCGATCGCGACCCAGATGACGTGGCCGCCCTCGTTTTTAGGATCGTCGTCGGGTTCTGCAAAGACCGCGTCGTCGTGGTCGCGCGCGTCCGAGGGGTCGATGGTCACCAGCGGCAGTTCGCGCAGATCCTCGCGGCCCTTGAGGCCGGCGGGCTTCATGCGATCCGCCTCGGCCAGCACCTCTTCGGGAAAGTCGTCGGGGATACCGTGCTGGTGGATCGCGATGAGCGAGACGGCCTTGGGTGCGGTCGGGTCGCCCAGCCGGGCGGTGATGCGGGCGCGCGGCAGGCCCATGCGGCCCTTGGGCCCGGCCTGTTCCGCCTCGACCAGTTCGCCCTCGAGCGCGCCGCCGGTGGCGTCGGGGGCGACCTGCCATTCGGTCGCCGCGCCCTTGTCGATGGGCAGGATCCGTCCGCCCTCGGCGCCCTTGCGGAAGATGCCCACCACCTTGCGGGGGCTGGAGCCGATGCGCCGGATGACGCGCGCCTCGTAATTGTGGCCGTCACCGTGCACCGCCGTCAGCCGCGCCAGCACCCGGTCGCCTTCGCCGAGCGCAGGGTCCGAGGACCGCGTGACCATGAGGACAACCGGCTCCACCCCCGCGCCGTGCCATTCCAGCGGCTGCGCGTAGAGGTCGCCATCGTCCGAGGGCGCCCTGATCTGGAGCACCGAAACCGGGGGCAGGCGGTCGGGATCGCGGTAGGTCTTCTTGCGCTTCTCGAGGTGGCCCTCGGACTCGAGCTCCTTGAGGATGCGTTTGAGGTCGATCCGGTCCGCACCCTTGATGTTGAACGCCTTCGCGATGTCTCGCTTGGCGGTCTGGGTGGGGTTCTCGGAGATCCAGTCGAGGATCTGCGCCTTGGTGGGAAGCTGGCTCATAACCGCGAGGTAGCACGCGCGGCGGGGGTCGTCATCCGCCAAGCGCGGCGATTCGGATCTCGCATCGCGGTGCAGCCGGGCAGAGCGTCCGGATCAGGCGAACCAGTCGTCGAGAATGCGCGCGTAAACGGCCTTGAGCCGGTGGACGTCGTCCACGGGGACGCGTTCGTCGACCTGGTGCATGGTGCGCCCGACAAGGCCGAACTCCACCACCGGGCAGTGATCCTTGACGAAGCGCGCGTCCGAGGTGCCGCCGCCGGTGGACATCACGGGCCGGACGCCCGCGACAGCCTCGACCGCATTCGCGACGAGCTCGGAAAGCGGACCGGGTGGAGTGACAAAGCTCTCGCCCGAGACGTGGGACATGACCTCGGTGCGGGTGCCGAATTCGGTATCCACCGCGGCGGCCTCGGCGGTCACCCAGTCGATCAGCGACCGGCCGGTGTGGAGGTCGTTGAAGCGGACGTTCACCGTGCCGCGTGTCTCGGCCGGGATCACGTTGGTCGCCGTGTTGCCGGTGTCGATAGTGGTGATCGCCAGCGTCGAGGGTTCGAAATGGTCGGTGCCTTCGTCCAGCCGGTGCGAGGCCAGCCGGTCCATCAGGCGCGCCATCGCCGGCATCGGGTTGGTCGCGCGGTGGGGGTAGGCGACGTGACCCTGCACACCGCGCACCGAAAGCTGGCAGGTGACCGATCCGCGGCGGCCGATCTTCATCATCTCGCCGAAGGTGTCGGGGCAGGTGGGCTCGCCCACCAGGCAGACGGTCATCCGCTCGTCGTCGGCATCCATGGCGTCGAGCAGCGCGCGCGTACCATCGACCGAGGGGCCCTCCTCGTCCCCGGTCAGGGCGATCAGGATCGCGCCGTCAGGCGGGGCCGAGCGCACCCGGTCGAGCGCGGCGGCCACGAAGGCGGCCACGGCGGACTTCATGTCGGTGGCACCCCGGCCCCACACCTGGCCCTCGCGCAGCTCGGCGCCGAACGGGTCGGCGGTCCAGTCCGCCGGGTCGCCGACCGGCACCACGTCGGTGTGGCCGTTGAAGCCGAAGGTCCGCGCGTGTCCTTTCACGCCCCACCGCGCCAGCAGGTTCGGCACGCCGTTGCGGTCGGCCCGGCGACACTCGAAGCCCGCCTCGGTCAGCATCGTCTGAAGGAGTTCCAAAGCCCCGCCCTCCTCCGGAGTGACGGACGGGCAGCGGATCAGGGCGCGGGTCAACTCGACGGGATCTGTGGGGGTCATGCGAACCTCGGAGGCCGGGATGGGATGCGCCCGCCTCGGTAGCGGCTTTCGCCGGTGGCGGCAAATGTGGCGAAAAAAACGCAATTGCGGCAATGCGGTGGCAGGAAATGCCACGGCGGTTTTGCGATCATGCAAACTCGGGTTAACCCAACGTTAAAGATATAACGCCCGAGGCAGGGTCCAGAGCAGTTCACCCCCGAACCGGCCAGAGTGTCGGAACGATGCCGTGTGCCGAACAGCGCACAGCCTCGCCGAAGAAGGTGTGCGCATCTCCGCCATCGGGCTCGAGACGAGGCAGGTGGCATGGTCAGAGCGCGGGAACTTCCCATCGATATCAACGCGTCCGCGACAGAGATGGCGCGCGCGATCTTCGGTGACGGCACACAGATATACGGGGCGAGCTACTCGGGCGATTACCGGTCCTCGGGCATCTACAGCGACGGGCTCGGGACCATGTCGGGGGTCGCGCCCTCGGACAGCGGGGTGATCCTGTCCACCGGCGAGGCGCGGGACATCACGAATTCCCGCGGGCAAGCCAATGACGAGACAAACACCTCCACCAATACCTGGGGGGAAACCGGCAACGACTGGTTCGACGCCGCCGCCGGGACGCGCACCTACGACGCGGCGTATCTCGACGTGGACTTCGTGCCCGACGGCAACGTGATGACCATGAGGTTCGTCTTCGCCTCCGAGGAATATCCCGAATACCAGACCGGCATCTATCAGGACTTCATCGGCGTCTGGATCAACGGCGCGCAGGTCGAACTGGACGTCGGCGACGGCGACACCGACCCCAACAACCTCAACGCCGAGACCAACCAGAACCTCTACGTCGACAACGCCGACAGCGACTACAACACCGAGATGGACGGCTTCACCGTCACCATGACGATGACCATTCCGGTGGTGGCGGGGCAGTTGAACTCGATCCGGATCGGCATCGCCGACGTCTCGGACTCGAACTACGACTCCAACATCCTGATCGCGGCGGACTCGGTGCAGACCACGCTCGTCGCGATGACGGACAACGCGCAGCTCTATCCCGAGGGCACGGTCGAGATCGACGCGTTGGCGAACGACGAGAATTCCACCGGCGGCGCGCTGACCATCACCCATGTGAACGGCAAGGCGGTTTCGGTGGGCGACACCGTGATCCTCGCCACCGGCCAGACCGTGACGCTGACACCGGCGGGGACGCTCGAGGTCACGGGCGATGGCGACGTGGAGACGGTGAACTTCACCTACACCGCCGCAAGCTCGACCGGCGCGACGGACGTGGGCTTTGTCACCGTGGGGTCGGTGCCGTGCTTTGTGGCGGGCACCCGCATCGCCACGGCCGACGGCCCGGTCCCGGTCGAGGCGCTGGAGCCCGGCATGATGGTGCGGACCAAGGACCGCGGGCATCAGCCGTTGCGCTGGATCGGGCAGCGCACCGTGGCCGCGGCGGGGGCCTTCGCCCCGGTCGAGATCGCGCCGCACACCTTCGGCCAGCATTCCCGCCTTCGGGTGTCGCCGCAGCACCGCATCCTCGTGCGGAACCGCGCGGCCGAACTTCTCTTCGGGGAGGCCGAGGTTCTGATCGCGGCGCGTCATCTCGTGGACGGTGGTCGCGTGCGCCAGGTCGAGGGCGGCGAGGTGACCTACGTTCACCTGCTTTTCGACCGGCACGAGATCGTCTTCGCCAACGGCCTTGCCTCCGAGAGCTTTCTCCCCGGCCCGCAGGTCCGCAACATCTTCGCCGAGGAGACGCTGCACGAGATCTGCACGCTCTTTCCCGAACTCGACCCGCTGACCGGCGCAGGATACCCGCCCGCCGCCCGCCGCATCCTGTCCGGGCACGAAGCCCGGGCGCTGTCGCGGGTCGCGGCATGACCTGGATCGCCGTGGCCGGCGGCGAAACCGCGTGGACGTCGCCGGACCGCTTCCCGCAGGACCCCGTGGCCCGGCATCGGCTGCTGATGCGCGGCTCGCTGGTGATCGAGACGCGCCTCAGCCCCGAGGAGCGGCCGCAATGCCTGCTGCGCTACGCCCGGCGGCATCCGTGGTCGGGGCACATCTCGCTTCAGGCGGTGCCTGGCGGGGGCGTGGTGCTGGTGATGGTGCAGGGCGCGGCCGAGTTCCACACCGTGCTGCCACCGATCAGCGATGCGCGCACCGATGTGCTGCGGCTGACCTTCTCGTGGGACGCGCCGGCGAAATGGGGGCGGCTGTCGGTCGAGCGGCCCGAGCATGACGGCGTGCGCAGCATCGACACCCCGCCACCGCCGCCGCTGATGCTCGAGGACATCTACACGATGATCCACCGTCCGCAGCTCTGCGACCGCGATGCGGACGTCCAGTTCTTCGCGGTCTCGGATGCGATCGAGCCAGTGGGCCCGATGCCGTCGCTTCACGGATCGGCCCTCGTGCGGACCGCGCAGGGGGACCGTTCACTGACGTCGATCCAGCCGGGCGACCGGGTCGTCACCCGCGATTCGGGGCTGCAGCCTGTGCTTGCTGTGGTGCGACGCACGGTGCCCGCGCTTGGCGCCTTCCGCCCTGTCCGGCTGCGCGCGCCCTACCTCGGCCTTTGCGACGACGTCATTGTGGCACCACACCAGCGGCTGGTGATCGGAGGATCCGAGGTCGAGTACACGTTCGGTCGCGAGTCGGTGCTGATCCCGGCGGCGGCGCTCGTGAACGGCTTCACCGGCGTTTTCGAGGATGCGACGCTCTTTACCGAATACGTCCAGATGCTGCTGCCGCGACACGACGCGCTTTTGGTCGCGGACGCCGGGTTCGAGAGCCTCTACATCGGCCGCCTGCGCCGGCGAAGTGACCGCCTCTCGGCGACACTTCTGGCGGGAATGGACCCATCGGGACTGCCCGAACATCACCGCGCCGGCTACCAGGTTCTGCGGCCCTTCGAGGCGATCACACTGGCCGAGGCGCGGGCTGCGTGACCGGTTCCGGCCCGATCAGGCCGAGCCGCCCTCGTGGCCGGTGCCGTCGTCGAAGAAGGGCGTGACGTCCGCGACGATCACGGCGTTCTCCTCGAGCGCGCGGGCCATCAGCGCGGCCTCGTCGGCGTCTATCTCGTGTCCCTGCTTGCGGCGTTCGTCCTCGGTGCCGTAGCCGGTCACGTCGAGGGGGGCCATGTCAGCCTGCTTGAGGATCGCAACGGTCTCGCGCACGGCTTCGGCCTCGTCCACGCCCGAGGCGTAGCACATAAGTGCCGCGCCGGTCGCGCCCTCGGGCAGACCGTCTCCGGACTTGCGGCCGACCTCGACCAGCAGCGTGTAGACGTGGTGTTTCTTGGATGACTTCGCCATGTCGCCCGAGTGCCCCGGCGGCGGGCGTCTGTCAATCGCGTCCCGCCCGATGGCGGGACGCGGGCGCGGATCCGGCGGGTGGGCCACCGGATCCGGGCAGGCTCAGCGCTTGACCGCGCGCCAGGCGCCGATCAGCAGGCAGGCGCCGATCAGGCCGACGATGAACTGCGCGATCCACGTGCCCGAGGCGAAGATGCCTAGCAGGCCGAGAATGAAGTTCAGGACCACGGCCCCGAGAATGCCGAGTACGATGTTCAGTAGCAGGCCGGTGTCCGCCTTCATGATCATCGATGCGACCCAGCCGGCGAGGCCGCCAACGATGATTGCCGAAAGCCATCCAAGTCCAGTCATTGTGCGCTCTCCTTTGTCTTGCGCGGGGTATCAGCCGGTGACCTCGACGGTCAGAGCGGTCAGGTAGACGAGTATCATCAGCACGCTCTCGATCCCGATCCGGGCCGGTCCCTCGCGCTGGCGCAGGATCAGGCCGGCCAGCAGGATCGCGGTCATCATCAGGCCGGTGCCCAGCCAGTAGAGATCGTTGGGGTCGATCGCATGGTAGATGGAGCTCTCGCGGAAGGCGACGTCGCCGGCCACGAGGAAGAGGGTGTCGAAGGTGTTGCCGCCGATGATGCCGCCGATGGCGAGTTGGAGCGCGCCGCGGCGGACGGCCACGAGCGTGGTCACGAACTCGGGCAGCGAGGTCACGACAGCGGTGATGAGCGAGCCGACGAGGCTCGACGACAGCGAGAAGCGTTCGATGAACTGGCCGCCGACCTGGCTGATGACCCAGCCGCCTGCGCCCATGAACGCCACGAGCACGGCAAACTGGATCGCGATGCCGGCCACGGGGCGATCGGGTTCATCGCCATCCTCGGGTTCGTCCCGGCGCGTGTCGGACGTGCGGACCGGGCGCCACATCGGGTTCTCCCGGACCGTCGTCGAGAGCCGCACGCCATAGAGGTAGGCGAGGAACAGGACGACCGAGACCGGATGGATGCCGAAATAGGCGATATCGGGTCCCGAGACGGCGCAGATCGGCAGGCTCAGCAGGATGATGAGCATCACCGACTGGAAGAGATTGGCCGGTTCCGCCGCCGCATGTTCGAGATTCGCGCGCTTGTGCAGCATGTCCGCGATGGCAAGGAACAGCGTCTGCGCCGCGATGCCGCCCACGGCGTTCGAGAAGGCGTAGGAGGCATCCCCCGACAGGGCGGCGTCGACCGAGACGACGACCCCGGCCAGCGACGTGGCCGCACCGAGAACGATTCCGCCGGCCATCGCCTCGCCCATCCGGGTGCGGTCGGCAATGACGTCGGCGAGGCCGGTCGCGCGGATCGAGGCGAGCACGACCACGGTCCCGGCGATTGCAAAGACGACGAATAGCCAGGTGATCGAAATGTCTGAAAACATGTCCCGCGCTTCTTGTGGTTCTTGACGGCTAACGACGCCGTGAAGCGTTTGGTTTCACATGCGTGCGTGATGATTTGACGACGCTTTCCGCGGGCAGCACGTTTCTTTTCCAACGCGCGTTCGCGCCGGGGAAGCGTGCCGCGTCTCCACCGAGGAGCGGCCCGGACTGCATCGCGGCGTGTCAGACGTCAGGAATTATTACAGCGATCGGGACGCGTCCGTTCTCCTGGCGCGGAGCGGCCACCCAGTCGGGCCGCGCCTCGTAGAGCCAGCGGACCGCGTGAACAAGTGGACGTCGCACCGGGCCCGGACAGGTCTCGAGCCAGGCCGACAGCTCGGGCCAAGCGCAGGCCGCGTTGCCCTCTCCGTCGGTGGACAGGCAGATGTCGATCATGGCGAAGGCTGCCAGAGCGGCATCGGAGTGCTCCATCGCTGCTGCCAGCGTCGGGCGCGTCATATCTCCCGCCGCGCGGGCAGCGGCTACTACCTCGGGCGCCACGTCGCGCGCCAGCGGGGCCAGCTGCGCCAGCACTGCTTCACGGCCCCGCGTCAGGCGATCCGCGGGTGCGGGTGCCGTATCGGCCCTCAGGTGGCGCAGCTCCTTGGCGCGCGCGAAGCCGTTGGCCAGTGCCGCCCGGTCCGCGTCTGACGCAAGGCGATAGCTGTCGGCGAAGGCGTCCCAGTGTTCGGACAGGCAGTCGGCCGGCGCCGCCCCGTCGAGCAGCGCCGTCAGGAGCACCGCGTTCGCCCACAGGAACGCCGGGAAGTCGTCATCGGGAAGGGCCGAGGCGTAGGCCAATACGTCCAGAGCCGGGGTGATCTGCGCTTCGGTGACGGGCCCGCCCGCTCGGATGTCATGGAGCGTGGAGGCGGTGCCTGAGGCGCCGGGGACAAGCCTCGCGATCCGGGAGGCCACCGAAGGCGCGCCCGCGCGGATCACCTGGGCGAGGTCGGCGCGGGCCTGATCGGTACGAAAATCGACGGGCGGATGCGGCGACAAGGTCATGTCGCCCGTATCGACGTGGAATGCGGCGCCCCGACGCCACAATTCGGGCGTCGAAGCTGCCGTGGCAGAACCGACACAGGGTCATGCCGGTCCTGCAGGTGCGCGATGTCAGTCGCGCAGCAGTTCGTTGATGCCGACCTTGGAGCGGGTCTGGGCGTCCACGCGCTTCACGATCACCGCGCAATAGAGGTTGAGGTCGTTCTTGGTCTTCATCGACCCGGACACGACCACCGAGTAGGGCGGCACCTCGCCCATCATCACTTCGCCGGTCTCGCGGTCGACGATCTTGGTGGACTTGCCGATATAGACGCCCATGCCGAGGACCGCGCCCTCGCGCACGATGCAGCCTTCGACGACCTCCGAACGGGCTCCGATGAAGCAGTTGTCCTCGATGATCGTCGGTTCGGCCTGCAACGGCTCGAGCACACCGCCGATGCCGACGCCGCCCGACAGGTGCACGCCCTTGCCGATCTGCGCGCAGGACCCCACCGTGGCCCAGGTGTCGACCATTGTGCCCTCGTCCACGTAGGCGCCGAGGTTCACGAAGGACGGCATCAGCACCACGCCCTTGGCGATGTGGGCGGACTTGCGGACCACGGCGTTCGGCACGGCTCGGAAGCCGGCTTCGCGCCAGCGGTTCTCGCCCCAGCCGGCGAACTTGCTGTCGACCTTGTCGAACCAGCCGCCGCCCTGCGGGCCGCCCGCGTGCATCTCCATGTCCTTGATCCGGAAGCCCAGAAGGACCGCCTTCTTGGCCCACTGGTTCACCACCCAGTCGCCGCCCTCGGGCTTCTCGGCGACGCGGATCTCGCCGCGGTCGAGCGCCTCGAGCGTGTCCTCGATGGCCTCGCGGGTTTCGCCGCCGGTGGCGGGGGTGATGTCGGCGCGGTTTTCCCACGCTGCCTCGATGGCGGTTTCGAGCGCCTTGGTGTCCATGATCGTCCCTCCGGGTGTGCGATGTCGCGGGCCGTCATATCGCGCGTGTCGTGACGGGGAAAGCCCGCGACGAGTGCGCGGCGCTGGCGCCCGGGTGCCGGACGGGCTAGCTCTGGCGCGACAGACACTCCGGAGCTTCTATGACCGAACAGACCTCGGGCAAGGACACGCCTTTCCGCCACGCCGACAGCGACCGCGACACCGCGCGCCAGGTGCCCGACACCCCGCAGACCCGATCGCCGGCCTACCGCCTCGCCTTCGCGGACGAGGATTTCCTGCTGCGGCGCGAGCTGCGGTCGGTACGGCTTCAGCTTGAGCTGATGAAGTTCGACCTGCTGATGAACGAAGCCGGGATCGATTCCACCATCGTCCTTTTCGGCGGCGCCCGCATCAAGCGGCCGGAGGAGGCGCATTCCTCCAAGACCCCCGCCTTGGCCGAGATGAGCCGGTTTTACTACGAGGCCCGCGTATTCGCGCGGGCCATGACCGAGAAGTCGCTCGAGAAGGGGGGCCGGGAATTCGTCATCGCCACCGGCGGCGGCCCCGGCGTGATGGAGGCCGGCAACCGCGGTGCGGCGGATGCAGGGGGCCGATCCATCGGCCTCAATATCGTGCTGCCGCACGAACAGGCGCCGAACGAGTTCGTGACCCCGGACCTCGCTTTCAACTTCCACTACTTCGCGATCCGCAAGATGCATTTCCTGATGCGGGCGCGCGCGGTCTGCGCCTTCCCCGGCGGGTTCGGCACCATGGACGAGCTCTTCGAGACGTTGACGCTGGTGCAGACCGGCCGGATGAAGCAGGTGCCGATCCTGCTGTTTGGGCGCGAATTCTGGGAGAAGATCGTGAACTGGGAGGCGCTGGCCGAGGCGGGCACTATCTCGCCCGCCGATCTCGACCTCTTCCGCTACGTCGAGAGCGCCGACGAGGCCTGCAAGATCATCGAGGACTGGGAGCCCAAGGGCGCGCGCGACTCGATCCCCGACCGGTGAACGAAAAAGGGCGGCCCCGGTGGCCGCCCATTTGCCGTTCGCAGCACGGCGACGGTCTCAGACCGATGCGCTCTCGCGCGGGTCATGAGCTTCGTCCTCGGCGCGCTCGACCCAGCGCAGGATCACATCACGTGCGAGAGGCTCGTCGAGCGTGGTGATCGCGCGGCGCAGGTCCTTCATCGCGGTCGCCATTTCGATCTCTGACAGGTAGCCTTCCTGCGCGCGTAGGATCTTGGGATGCGGCGTGGTCAGCATGTCGGCCGAGATGAGAAGTTCCTCGTGCAGTTTCTCGCCCGGACGCAGGCCGGTCACGCGGATCTCGATATCGCCCTCGGGGTGTTCGGCGTCCTTCACGGTGTGGCCAGCGCCCTCGATCATCTGCCGCGCAAGGCGGGCGATCGGAACCGGCTTGCCCATGTCGAGCACGAACACGTCGCCGCCGCGGGCGAACGAGCCGGCCAGCAGCACGAGCCGCGCCGCCTCGGAGATGGTCATGAAGTAGCGTGTGACGTTCGGGTCGGTCAGGGTGACCGGACCGCCGCGTTCGATCTGCTCTTCGAACAGCGGGATCACGGAACCGGAGGAGCCCAGCACGTTGCCGAAGCGGACCATCGAGAAGCGGGTCGAGGTCGACCGCGTGGCGAGGTCTTGGATCACCAGCTCGGCCAGGCGCTTGGATGCGCCCATGACGTTGGTGGGGCGCACGGCCTTGTCCGAGGACACCAGGATGAATCGCTCGACACCTGCGTCGCGGGCGGCCTCGCCGATGATGCGGGTTCCGATCACGTTGTTCTTGAGGCCGGGGAGCGCGTTGCACTCGACAAGCGGCACGTGCTTGTAGGCTGCCGCGTGCAGGATAACGTCGATGCCGTTCTCGCGGATCACGCGGCGCACGGTTTCGTCGTCGAGGACGGTGCCGAGGACCGGCAGGACGTGCAGCTCGGGCGCGATCTCGCGCAGTTCCTTCTCGACCGAGTAGAGCGCGTGCTCGGAGTGATCGAGGAGGACGACGCAGTGCGGCTTGCAGGCGATCAGCTGACGGCAGAGTTCGGAGCCGATGGAGCCGCCGGCTCCGGTCACGAGGATGCGACGGCCGGAATAGGCGTGACTCACGCCCGGCAGTTCGCTTTCGAGGCGGTTGCGCCCCAGGAGTTCGTCGAGCGACACCGGAACCGCGCGCTTGCGCAGCTCGCCCTTGCCGACCAGTTCGGCGAAGGAGGGCAGGGCGTGGACCTCGCAGCCGATCTGGCGGAGGCCGTGGGCGATGCGCGCCTGCTTGGGCTGGCTGATCGAGGGCATCGCGAGGATGACGCGGTCGATCTGTTTCTCGGTCACCAGGCTCTTGATCTTCGACGGCGCGTAGACCGGCAGACCCGAGACACGAAGCGACTGCAGCGTCGGATTGTCGTCGATGAACGCCACGGGATGGGCGTCGTAGTCGGACTTGAGCGCCGCGACGAGCTGCTGGCCCGTGCGGCCGGCACCGTAGATCAGCAGGCGGATGTGCTGGTGACCCCGGCGGTAGATGTCGAGCAGCCACTGCCGCAGGACAATGCGCCATCCGGCGCAGAACACCAGGAACAGGAAGGAGAAGATCACGAAGACCTCGACCGGCACCGGGCGGCCCGCCACCATGTCCAGCGCCGCGCCCGACGCGCCGACCGCCAGCGAGAAGACCGCTGTCAGAACGATGCCGCGGGTCTCGTAGGCGTTGAGCTTGATCTTGGGCAGGCCGACGATCCACGACAGGACCGCGCCGACGACAAGCATCGTCGCGGCAAGAGGAGCGACGCCAAGCAAGGTAGCGCCGTCGAGCCGGGTCTGACCGTTGAGGGCAAGCGCGAGGCCGAGAGCCATCGCGGCCACCGCCACGTCGAGCGCCAGGAAGATCGCTTCCTTCTGGCGTCGGGAAAGGGATGTCACGAAGCGGAAGAGGAGTGGGTCGTTCGCCGCGGTCAGAGCTTCGACATTCGCCATATGCTTGTTTCGCACCAGTTTCTGTCCCGTCTTCCGCCTGCGAGGCGTTCGGAACGGCGTCTGCGCCCTACGGGCACGCGCCATCCTCTGATATCGCCGCAGCTATACGCCGCAGCCCGAAGCGCGCACAAGTTGTCTGCGCTGCAAGCGCGAAAAGCGTGACATTTTGGGCAAACGTTCGCTCACGTTTTCGCGCGTGTATGCCAGTTTTTTAGGCGAACGGCGCTGAATTCAAGCGCAAACCACCCTTTCCGCAGGCGGCCGGGCGGGATACATCGCGTCCGGACGGCGGCGCGCGCGCTCTGCGGCGACCGTCCGTATTGACAAGCAGGAGAGCTGCAAGATGGGCTACAAGGTCGTCGTCGCGGGCGCCACGGGCAACGTGGGCCGCGAAATGCTGAACATCCTCGCCGAGCGCGAGTTTCCCGTGGACGAGATTGCCGCACTGGCGTCGCGCCGGTCGCTGGGCACCGAGGTGAGCTTCGGGGACCAGACGCTGAAGACGCAGGATCTCGACCAGTTCGACTTCACCGGCTGGGACATCGCGCTGTTCGCGATCGGTTCGGACGCGACCAAGAAGTACGCGCCCAAGGCGGCCGAGGCGGGCTGCGTGGTGATCGACAACTCGTCACTCTACCGCTACGACCCGGATGTCCCACTGGTCGTGCCAGAGGTGAACCCCGAGGCCGTCGAGGGCTACACCAAGAAGAACATCATCGCGAACCCCAACTGCTCGACCGCGCAGATGGTCGTGGCGCTCAAGCCGCTGCACGATCGCGCGAAGATCAAGCGCGTGGTGGTCTCGACTTACCAGTCGGTTTCCGGCTCGGGCAAGGATGCCATCGACGAACTGTGGGACCAGACCAAGGCGATCTACAATCCCACCGACGAGGTGGCGCCCAAGGTCTATCCCAAGCAGATCGCCTTCAACGTGATCCCGCACATCGACGTCTTCCTCGACGACGGCTCCACCAAGGAAGAGTGGAAGATGGTCGCCGAGACCAAGAAGATCGTCGACCAGTCGATCAAGGTCACCGCGACCTGCGTGCGGGTGCCGGTCTTCGTCGGACACGGCGAGGCGATCAACGTCGAGTTCGAGGACTTCCTCGACGAGGACGAAGCCCGCGACATCCTGCGTGAGGCGCCCGGCATCATGGTGATCGACAAGCGCGAGGACGGTGGCTACGTCACCCCGGTCGAATGCGTCGGCGACTTCGCCACGTTCATCAGCCGCATCCGCCAGGACAGCACCATCGAGAATGGCCTGAACTTCTGGTGTGTCTCGGACAACCTGCGCAAGGGCGCGGCGCTGAACGCCGTTCAGATCGCGGAGACGCTGGGCAACCGCGTCCTCAAGAAGGGCTGAGGCCCGCCGGCCCGCGCGATCGTTCGAATTGCGCGGGCTTTTCGGGGGCGGCCACGGCCGCCCCGCCACAATTCCGCCGAACCGGCGGGGCATCGAAGGGCGCGCGCGCCGCGACGCGCCCGGGCCAGAAGGCCGATCCCCCTGTTCGGAGTTTCCGCCCATGAAGATCGACCTCGCCGACATCGCGCGCGGCCGCGCTATCGTTGCCGCCGCCGCCTTGCACACTTCGCGTCTTGCCCGCACGGCACGGCCGGTGCGCCGACCGGCGCTCTGGCGGCTCGTGCGCCGCCTGTTCGGCTAGACGATCGACACCGACATAGCCTCGGTCCGTTCGGTGACGGTGGACGTCGCAGGCAGGCCGCGCTTGCACTGCCGTTCGATTTGACCTCTCTGTCCGGCGCACTCTGTCTTACGCGGATGGTGGAATGTCTCAAGCATCAGAGGGCTCGGGCCGAGCCCTCCAGCCCGAACTCGCTCTGGCTTGCACCGGTGCCTCGGGCCAACGATCGCAGGCGACCCAGCGGTAACCTGGCCACATTCCGACACGAAATCGCTTCGGTCCGCACCTCGATGCACCGGAATCGCCTGACATCCTGCACACTCGACCGAAAAACCGATCATCGACGAGGCAGAGCATGACTGAAGACGCAGCCCTTCCCGGCAAGCTCGACTGCGAAACGCGCGCGCAACTCTCGCGCGCGCTGCGGCCGATCCTCGACACCGCAACCGACTGGGCGTCGCTAGGCACGCTCCTGAAAGCGCGCGGCTACGTCATTGCCTTCCGGCGCGGCCGGCTGCTGGTGGTGGATACGTTCACCGGGCAAGCGCTTTGCACGGGCTCGGATGTCGATCGACCGCTGGCAAGCCTGGCGCGTCGGTTCGGCCGGCCGCGCTTGCGCGCGGCCCCCGATGGAAGCACCGCCGCCTTCGCCTGAAGGCGCATCCCGCGCAGGGGGCCGGTTGTCTCAGACCGGCAGGAACCGGCGCTCGATGGAATCGTAATATTCGAGGTCGCCCTCGCCGATCTCGGTCCAGAGACCGTGCAGGCTGAGCGTTCTGGCCTCGACGGCCTCGCGCACGAAGGGGAAGGTCATCAGGTTCTCGAGGCTGACGAGAACAGCCTCCTTTTCAAGGGCGGGCGCCTGCTGGTCCTCGGGGACCGTGTCCTTCACCCGCTCATAGCCCGGACGCAGCAGGTCCATCCAGCGCCCCACGAAGCTCGACGTTTCCTCGAGCGCGGGCGCCTTGCCCGAGCACATGTCGAGACATCCCTGCACTCCCCCGCATTTCGAGTGCCCGACGATCATCAGGTGCGGCACCTTCAGCGCGGTCACCGCGAACTCGATGGCCGCCGAGGTACCGTGCTGCGCGCCGTCGGGCTCGTAGGGCGGGACTAGGTTGGCGATGTTGCGGTGGATGAAGAACTCGCCAGAGTCCGCCCCGAAGATCGAGGTGACGTGCACCCGGCTGTCGCAGCAGGCGATGACCATGGCCTTGGGGCGCTGTCCCTCGTTGGCGAGCCGGCGATACCACGCGGCGTTGTCTGCGTGCGTCGTCGCCTTCCAGCCATGGTAGCGCTGGGCGAAGAGCGAGGGCAGGGGCTTTGCATGCTGCATGGGGCGTGACCTCCGGTTCGTGGCATCTGCTGACCTCGCGATAGTCCGGTTTCGCCGCGAATTCGAGCGAAAAGGTATGGCCAAAGAAACCTTTGGGATACCGCCGCGCGGCATGGTCCGCGCGAACGAAGGGCGCGTGGGGGCGCGCGGGCGGGTGCCGGGTGCGCCGACCGCGGTGGAACGGAGTACGACGATGAAAGCGATCCCGATGCCGGAGGCAACGGAACCGGTGACTCTGGACCTCGATCGGCTGTGCAAGCTCTGCCGCGGGTTGCCGCCGCGCGAGGCCGAGGACCTCGTGTGCGGTATCGCTGACCGGATCGTCGTTCATCTGGCAGAGGCTGACGGCACCTGGCGTGCCGGCGACGGCCCGGCGCTTCTGGCGCAACTGGATGCGCTGGGGGGATACGCACCCGTTGCGGGAATGCTCAAGCTGGCGCGGGTGATCGACGATTGCCGCCGCTGCCTCGCCACCGGCGACCCGGTCGCACTGGCGGCGACCCTCGGGCGGATGCTGCGGGTCGGAGAACGATCGGTGCTCGCACTTTACGAACGTCAGGCGAGCCTGGTTTAGCACGGCGACCGGACACGCAAGGCCCCATGGTCGGGACCACCTCCGCGCTTTGGACGGCAACATCTGACCACGGCGCAGGAGCTGCTGCGCCCTGGGGTGATGCCTGCGACCCGTGCTCCGGCCGCTGCCTGACATCAACCGCTCACCTCCGGCCACCCCTTGCCGCCGCCCGGCAGGAGCATACTGTGCCCCCGACACGGCCCGCCGCTTCGGCGCGGCCCAAGGATTGCACGGAGACCCCCATGCCACTGACGTTCGCCGCGCCCGATGCCGATGCCCTTCCGCTGACCCTGATCGAGCAGGACGGCCTCGACGCCTGGCTTGCCGACCAGCCGGACCGCGTGAAGGCCTGGGTCGGGGCCTCGTCCTTCTCGGGCGCGCTCGGCACGTCGCTTGTGATCCCGGGAGAGGACGGCGCGCCCGTGGCTGCTCTCGCGGGCTACGGTTCGGAGGCGACCCGTGCGCGGCAGCGCTTTCCGCTCGCGGCGGTGGCGACGCAGCTTCCGGCGGGCGCTTACCGGATCGCAGCCGGCCTGCCCGCCGACCGCGCTGAGACCGAGGCGCTGGGCTGGCTGCTGGCCGGATACGGGTTCTCGCGCTATCGCGACCAGACACCGAAGGTGGCCGGGCTCGTGGCGCCGGATGGCGTGGACGCCGCTCGGATCGAAATTCTTGCCACGGCCGAGGCACTGACCCGAGATCTGGTGAACACCCCGGCCTCGGATATGGGGCCGTCGGCGCTGGAGGCCGCCGCGCGTGCGCTGGCCACGGACCACGGTGCGTCGATCGAGGTGACCACCGGCACCGATCTGCTGGAAAAGAACTTCCCGATGATTCACGCGGTCGGACGCGCCGCGACCGATGAGCCGCGCCTGATCGATATGCGCTGGGGCGAGGAAGGCCCGGCTCTTACACTGGTCGGCAAGGGCGTGTGCTTCGACACCGGCGGTCTCAACCTCAAGCCCGGCAGCTCCATGGGCCTGATGAAGAAGGACATGGGCGGTTCGGCGAACGTGCTGGGCCTCGCCCATGCGATCATGGCGCTGGGCCTGAAGCTGCGGCTGCGGGTGTTGATCCCGGCAGTCGAGAACTCGGTCTCGGGCGCGAGCTTCCGGCCACAGGATATCCTGACCTCGCGCAAGGGCCTGAGCGTGGAGATCAACAACACCGACGCCGAGGGCCGGCTGGTGCTGGCCGATGCGCTGGCGCTGGCGGACGAGGAAAAACCGGACCTGATCGTGTCGATGGCGACTCTGACCGGCGCGGCGCGGGTGGCGGTAGGCCCCGACCTGGCCGCGTTCTTTGCCACCGAGGACCGGGTGGCCGATGCCCTCGGTCGGTCGGCCGGCCCGTCCGCCGATCCAGTCTGGCGCCTGCCCTATCACGCGCCCTACGAAGAGATGATCGAGCCCGGCATCGCGGACCTCGACAACGCGCCATCGGGCGGGTTCGCGGGCGCGATTACCGCGGCGCTGTTCCTGCGCCGCTTCGTGACCAACACGTCGGCCTACGCACATTTCGACATCTTCTCCTACCAGCTGTCGGCGGCACCGGGCCGCTCCAAGGGCGGCTTCGGGCAGGGCGGACGGGCGATCCTCGGCGCGTTGCCGGACCTGCTGGACCTCTGATGGACCGGCGCACGACTCCCGCGAACGGCCGGGTGGCCGCCGCCCACCTGCGGGGGCGCGTTGCGGCCCTGCGCTACGTCGAGGGCGCGCCCGCACGGATTGGTGTGCCGGTGGCGGACCTGCGGCGCGCGCCGGACGGAGCGCGTGACCGGCAGCTGCTTTTCGGCGCCGAGGTCACGGTCTACGAGCGCGTCGGAGGCACGGCCTTCGTGCAGGCGGTCGCGGACGACTACGTGGGCTTCGTGCCCGAAGCGGCGCTGGCCGACCCGCGTGCGGCCACTCACCGGGTCGCGACGCGGGCGACGCATCTCTACGAGGCCGCCGACATGAAAAGCCCGGACCTGATGGCGCTCGGCCTCGGCGCGCGGGTCACGGTGACGTCGACGTCCGCGCGCTTCGCCGAGACGCCGGACGGATTCGTGCCGGCACGCCATCTCGTGCAGCTCGACCGCCCCGAGGGCGACCCTGTGGCGGTGGCCGAGCGGCTCCTGGGCACGCCATATCTCTGGGGCGGCAATTCGAGCGTGGGGATCGACTGTTCGGGGCTTGTGCAGGCCGGGCTCGCTGCGTGCGGGCGCGCGTGTCCGGGGGACAGCGATCTGCAGGAGCGCGCGCTGGGCACCGACATTCCCAAGGGGGACGATCTGCGGCGCGGGGACCTGCTGTTCTGGAAGGGGCACGTGGGATGGGTCGCGGACCCGCAGACGCTGCTGCACGCGAACGCGTATCACATGGCGGTGGCGTTCGAGCCGCTGGAGGCGGCCATCGACCGCATCAGGAAACAGGGCGACGGGCCGGTGACCCGACGGGTGCGCCTCGGCCAGGCGCGTCAGACTTTTAGATAAAAGTCTGACGCAAACGCGCGCCGCCGCTCCGGATTTTTAACTAAAAATCCGGGGCTCCCCCGGCATCAGTCCACCGCCCGGATCAGCTTGCGCTCGAGCACCCGCAGCACCGTGCGCAGTTCGTGTCCGCGCTTGAGGAGCTGGCCGTCCATGCCGATCACCACGTACTGGCCCTGGCGGTTGCGCAACTTGGGGCGCTTCTCGATGCGATAAATCGGTTGCTCGGCGGCGCGGCGGAAAATCGAGAACACCGCCGCATCCTTCAGCGCCGAGATGCCGTAGTCGCGCCATTCGCCCGCGGCGACCATCCGCCCGTAGAGCGACAGGATCTCGTTGAGCTCGGGGCGCTGGAACATCACCGTCTCGCCGGAGGCGGGCCCTGTCGGGAACTGGCTGATCTCGTTCATCCTGTCAGAGTTGCGCACGCGGGCCGCGCAAATCAAGGCGTATCGCGCGCATGGACAGCAGCGGTCAGGCAAACCGACCGTGACAGAACCAGCCCGGCGACAGCGCCGCGCCGTGGGCGAAGAACACCCACAGCCGTTCGCCCGCATCGGTATCGATCCACCAGTAGTCGCGCAGCCCGGTGCGCCAGTCGGGATCGTCGAGCCACCATTCCGGGGCGATGCGCTCGGGTCCGGCCGCGTGCACCACCGCCAGATCGCACCCGCGCCAGCGCAAGCGGGCCGGCGCGACCGACCCGTCGAGGGCCTCGGCACCGCCCAGGGGCTCGGGGCGCCACAGCACCAGCGGGCGCGACGCGCGGCGGGGCCAGGAAGGCGCGGGCTCTGACCAGGCGGCGGCGAGGATCAGCGCGCTTTTCTCGGGCACGTGGCTTTCGGCCGGGTGGACGCGGGTGATCGCCTCCAGCCCCAGCCGCGCGCCGAGCCGCCCCACGAGATCGTCGAGCCCCGCGCCGGCCCGCAGCCGGTCCGACACCGCGCGGCCCGCGTCGAGGTGCCCCACGGCCGAGCGGGCGTGCACGGGCTCGTGCCGGATCGCCTCGAGCCGCAGCATGTCGATGCCGAAGCCCGCGTCGATCTCGGCCGCCTTCACCTGCAACAGCGGGCGCAGCCGGTCGGCGCGGTGGGCGGGCCGCGCGAGGCTCACATGCCGCCATTCCATCGACTGGTCGGTGCGGTGCGCCTCGAGCCGCAGGGTTCGCACGCCCCGCCCGGCCCGTTCGAGCCGAGCGCAAAGCTGCGGCAGCATCCGGTCGAGCGCGGCGGTTACGTCGTCCTCGAGACCGATCGGGTCGGGCAGGGTCATCCGCACGGCGAAGCGGTCGGTGGGTGGTGCGGGCGAGACCGGCTCGGGCGCCGAGCCGAGCGCCTGGTCCAGCCGGTGCACCAGCCCGGTGCCGAAGCGCCGCGCCAACGCCGCGCGGGGCTGGCCCGAGAGGTCGCCGATCCGGCGCAGGCCCAGCCGTGCCAGCGCCTCCACGGTCTCGGCCGGCAGGCGCAGGGCGGCCACCGGCAGAGGCGCCAGCGCGCCGTGGGCCTGGCCCACCGGGGCGATGCGGGTGGCGGCATCCGCCGTGGGGGCGGGGGCCGTGGAGGCCGCGCCTCCGCGTTCCCAGTGCCGCCGTTTGACCGCGCGGGATCGGGTCGCCCGCGCCTCTTGGTCTATGGCGTCACCCGAGCGGTGAGAGCCCGCTCCGCCGCCGGCATGTCGCGCGAGCGCCCAGGCCGCGCCCAGCGTGTCGGCGATGCCCGCGCGCACGCTGAGGCCGAGGTCGGCGCAGTCGGTTTCCACCTGCGCGACGAGGGCGGCCTCTCCGCCGAAGAGGTGCGCGCAGCCGGTGAGGTCGATCACCAGCGCCTCTGGCGGCTCGGGTGCCACCCAGGGAGAGAACTTGCCCGCCCACCGGTGCAGTGCGCCGAGGAAGGCCGCGTCGCAGTGGGCGACCTCGGTGCGGGTCACCAGATCGGCGCAGACGGCGTGGGCGTCGCGCAACGGTTGACCGCGCGACAGCCCCGCGGCCGAGGCGCGCGGCGACAGAGAGGCGAGCACCTGCGCGTTGCCCACCTCGCGCACCAGCGCGAAGGGCGTGCGGTCGAGATGGGGCTCGCGACGGATTGCGCGCTCGGCCCCGAGGCGCGGAAACCAGAGGGAGAGGATGCGGCGGTTGGACATGGAGAAGCGGCAGTTTTGTTCTTTATTTGTTCTAGTTCGGGCCGCGCCGTAAGTCGAGTCTGGCGGTGCCCCGGACTTGGCGTCAGGATCGGGCGAACCTGCCCGACCGTTCTCCGAGGACCGCCATGCCGGACGCCGCCGACGCTCCCCACCTTCCGCCGATCTCCGATGCCTGCTGGCCAGAGGAGCTGGCCCCGCTCAGGGGCAGTTTCGCGACCGACCTGAACGTTTACCGTGTGATGGCCCACCATCCTGCTCTCTTGACGGCGTGGGCCCCGCTGCGAGACCATCTGGTGCGACACAGCACGCTCGGCCCCGAACGCGCCGAGATCGTCGTGTTGCGCACGGGTTACCGGATGCGGTCGAACTACGAGTGGGCCCAACACGTCCACAGGGCGCGGGAACTGGGCATGACCGACGCCCGCATCGCAAGCGTGCGCGGACCGCTGGACGCAATGGCCCCGGATGATGCGACCCTGGCCGGAGCGGTGGACGCGCTTTTCGACGCGCGCGCGGTTCCCCGGCCCCTTCAGGCCGAGGTTGTGAAGCTTGCAGGAGCGGAGGGGCTGATCGACCTCATCGCGACGGTGGGCTTCTACGTCACGCTCGGCGGGCTCCTGAACAGCTTCGACGTGCCGCTCGACGACGACGTGGCCGCGGCACTCGACCGCGACCCGCCGCCGTCCTGAGAAGCGGACGCCGAGCTCAGTCCATCCTCACCGTGATGTCGAGGTCGCCCCGGACCCGTTCGGGGAAGATGACGTGCACCCGGTCCTGCGCGCCACCCTGGCTGGTGGCGACGTAGGGGTGGGCCCACTCGCTCACGTTAGCGTCGTTGCGCAGGCGGCTGGTCATCACCAGCGCGTCCACCCCGCGGGCGTGGCCGTCGAAGGGCAGTTGCCCGTCTGTCTGCACCACCCAGGTGTCCGCAACCGTGTTCTGCGCGTGGCTCACCCGCAAGGGATTCGCGACCGCGTGCTCGACGTTGTGGAACGTGTTGTTCGAGACCGACACCGCCCGGCTGCGCGCGATGTCGAGCGGGGCAAAGCTCGTGTCGACGCGCTCCACCCGGTCGATGATGACGCCCGAGGACCGAAACGTGTTGCCCGAAACATTCATCCCGTTCAGCCGGTGGTCGGCGCCGAACGGTTTGATCACGATGTAGGAAAAGCTCGGCGCGACGTTCGAGCACAGGAACACGTTGTCGGTGATCGACAGGCCGGCGAAGCCGAAGCCTCCGGTGAAGTCGGGCTCGGGCTCGCGTTCGTTCGTCCACTCGATGAAGCAGTTGTCGACATAATTGCCGACGATGCAGGTGTTGCAGGCCCGAAGCGCGACGACAATGCCGGCGGTGCGGATCCCGTTCGACGTGGCATCGCCCTGGAAGAAGTGGTTGCCGCTGATCAGGCCCTGTGCTCCGGACATCACGAGGAAATGGCGGAACTGCGACGCCCGGCAGTCGCGGATCTTCACGTCGTTTGCGTTGGTGTTCATCGCCACCGATTGACGTGACTGCGCCGCAGTGCCGCCCTCGCGGCTGATGAAGTTGCAGCGTTCGACCATCAGCCCCTGGCATCCCGACCCGTGGCTGGTAATCGCGCGGCGGTGGGGGCGATTGAACGTGCAGTCGCGGATCTGCATCTGCACGCCCTGCGGCGCCAGCAGAATGCCGTTGGCGACCTCGTTCATCTGGAACTCGATGTCCTCGACCTGGAACACGTCGAGCCGCTCGAACCCCGAGAAGTCGAGAAGGTACTTGAACCGCGTGAACGTGTAGGACTGCGTGCCCACCGCGTCCGACAGTGGCTGGGACAGGGTCAATTCGCCCGCCGCCACGTTCTTTGCGGTGACGTAGATCTCGCGGCCGACGCCTGCGCCCTCCACCAGTGCGCCGACGGGCACGTTGGCGACATTCGCCACTTCGGTCAGCTTGAGCTGGTTCGACGCCGAATAGCGCGCCTGGCTGGAGACCTGCTCTGCGCTCCACGCCGCAGAGGTCTCGGCGCGGATCTGGCCGTTCCGCAGCACGCGCCGCTGGGCATAGCTCGACCGGTTCGGGACGGCAGCCTGCACGTCCAGTGGCTCGGTCAGTGACACGCGCCGCCCGCCGAGGTCGAGAGCGTCGTGCGCGGCGTCGTTCAGAAGGGATTGCAGCGCCTTCTTGAGCGCCAGCGTCTCGTCGCCGAGCGCCGCGATGTAGGTGGGCAGGTCGAAGCTCTTGGTGAAGGACAGGATCGCCGCGCTGGTCGGGATCAGGGTGCCCTCGAAGATCACCGGGCTCTGGATCGTGATCGACGAGGCAATGCGGTAGTCGCCCGCCGGCACCAGCATCGCGCGGCCGTTTGCGGCATTGTCGGCCAGCTCGAACGCCGCAGCGTCGTCGCCGCTGCCGTCTCCCCTCGCGCCGTAGTCGATCACGTCCACCCACGGCATCATCGTGCGGTGGAAGACATGGGTGACGTCCTCGATTTCGATGTCGTCGATGCGGACGATGCCGCCGGTCGGCCCGGTCAGGTCGATTCCGAAATGGCCATGGGCGGCCTGGGCGCCCCAGACCATGTCCACGCCCTGCCGCGCCCCGGTGCCGACGATGGCGCTGACCTCGATCACCTCGCCATAGCTCTGCAGCACGGTCGCTGGTCCGGTTTCGGTCACTCCGTCGAGGTGGCTGCCGTCGCCGCGGGCAGCCCAGGCGGCGATGCGGACCGAGGGCAGGTTGCCCGAAACCGCCTTCACCCGCGCGGTCACGCGCAGGTAGCAGCCGGGCAGGATCGGCGTTTCGCCCATGTAGCGCAGCTTCTGGGTGCCGGAGGTGACCTGAAGCTCGAGCGCGCCGCCGAAATCCTGGTCCGACGGGACGAAGGCCGCGGTGCCGATGTTCTGGTAAGTGTCCGAGCCGGGCGTGCCGTCCCCGCTCGACCAGGCGCCCAGACCCGCGGCGAAGGATGTGGGCTGGAAGACCACGCCATCGGTGATTGCCTTGTTCATCGCTGTTGCCTTTCCCTCGGAGAACCGGACCGCGCGCCAGCGCAGACGGCCCTTTGAAACCGGGGGAAGGGTGGGGGCGATGCGTTGACCCGCCCCTGCGGCACCGTGACGGTCGCCGTTGCACGGAGGTGGGTTGAGAAGTCTCGTCCGCGCGCGCGGGCGGCGCAGCGACCTGACCGGTCGAAGTGCCTGACGATGCCGATGGGTGGGCCGCGAACCCGTGTCTGCGGCCCGCCGGGCGGGGTGATGCAGACCCCTGGCTAGACCGCCATCTCCGGCGCCTCGAGGAGCCGCACGCCGCCGATCCGCCACAGGCCGCCCATGTCTATCATCTCGTAGTCCAGCGCGTGCAGCGCACCTTTGGGCCCGCGAACGATGACCTTCTGCCAGAGTCGGCCCCCTTCCTCGCGCAATTCGCCGAAGGTGACCTCGCCCGGTTGCCACACCATCGGGTAGCCGTTCTCGACCATGAGGCCGAAGCGCTCGGGTGTGGCGAACATCGACTGGATGCCGGGTGCAGCGAAACCGAAGGCTGTAGCGAGGTCGCCATCTCGGAATGCCTGCATCTGGTCGGATATGGTCGACCGGATACCGGCGGTGTCGTCCCCCTCCTGCGCGGCGAGCGGCGCGCTTGCCAGAAGGGTGATGCAGAAAAAGGCCAGACGGAACATGTGCTCCTCCCTTGTCCGATACCGGATCTACGGGCGAAACTGCGCTTCGGTTTCAAATCGGCGGGAACGGCCCGTTCGCCGCCACCGTTCGAGGGCATCATGACCTACACGCTCGACGCTACAGATACCGATCTCGTTCACGGGTTTCGCCGGGTGGCGGCCGACCAGCTCGATGCCGGCATCGCGTCGCTGGGCGGGGCGGGTGACATCGGGATCCACGAGGCGGTCCACGATGCCCGCAAGCGGTGCAAGAAGCTGCGCGGGATGCTGAGGCTCTTTCGCGGGTCTTTTCCGGACTACAAGGTGGAGAACGCCGCGCTGCGCGACGCCGCGCGGCTTCTGTCGGACCTGCGCGACTCGACCGCGGTGATCGAGACCTACGACCGGCTGATGGAGCGCTACGGCGCCCTTCTGGAGCGCTCCGCATTCGCTCCGCTGCGGGCGTCGTTCACACGCGACCGGACAGCCTCTGGAGAGGCGGGCGACCTGTCCGACCGGATGGCCGCGATGTGCGAGGCGTTGGAGGCAATCCGCGGCCGCGTGGAGACCTGGACGCTGGAGAAGGGCGGCTTCAAGGCGATCGAGGACGGACTGGTCCGGAGCTACGACCGCGCCCGCGCCGCGATGGATGTCGCGGACGACTCTCGCGATCCCGCCGACATGCACGAATGGCGCAAGCGGGTGAAGTATCACTGGTATCACATGCGGCTCTTGTCGGATGCGCGCTCGGACGTGCTGCTTGCCCGCGAGGCGACGGCGGACCGGTTGTCCGACGTCCTTGGCGATCATCATGACCTCGAGGCGTTCCTGCCACGTCTGGAGACGAGTCCCCTTGCCGACGATGCGGTGCGGCTCCTGCGCGGGCTGGTGTCCGAGGAACAGGGCAGGCTGGAGCTCGAGGCGTTCACGCTTGGCCAGGCGTTGCTGTCGCCCAAACCGAAGATGCTGGCCAAGGAGGTGCGTCAGGCGGTCCGGACGTGGTACGCGGCCGCCTGACGATCCACGGTGCTGCTCAAGCCAGTTCGCCGGACAGGGCCCGGTCGATCAGCGCCAGCGTCTCCTCGATGCCGTAGAGCGCCACGAACCCGCCGAAGCGCGGGCCCTGGCTCGCGCCCAAAAGCACCTCGTAGAGCGCCTTGAACCAGTCGCGCAGCGGCTCGAAGCCGTGATCCTTGCCGACCGCGAACACCAGCGTCTGCAGCGCCTCGTCCTCGATCGGGCCGTCGTAGGCCTGCAGTCGTGCGGCGAGATCGCGGATCGCGGCCTCTTCCTTCTCGTCGGGCGCGCGGAAGACCTTGTGCGGCTTAACGAAGTCCTCGTAGTAGCGCACCGCGAAGCCCGCCGCCTGGTCGAGGTCGGGGTTCGCCTCGGGGCTGGCGTCCGGAGCGTACCGGACGATGAAGCCCCAGAGCGTCTCCTTGTCCTCGGCGCCCGAGACGCTGGCGAGGTTCAGCAGCATCGCGAAGGACACGACCATCGTCGACTCCGGCACATCGTGGCCGTGGACGTGGTAGACCGGGTTCGCCAGACGCTTGTCGGCGTCCTGCGTGGCGTAGGCCCGCAACTGCTGGTGATACTCGTCCACCGTCTTGGGGATGATGTCCCAGCTCAGACGCTTGGCGGTCTTGGGCTTCTGGAACATGTAATAGCCCAGCGAATCCGTCGAGGCGTAGGTGAGCCACTCGTCGATGGTCAGCCCGTTGCCCTTGGACTTCGAGATCTTCTCGCCCTTCTCGTCGAGGAACAACTCGTAGGTGAAGTGCTCGGGCTTCTTGCCTCCGAGGACTTCGCAGATGCGGTCGTAGATCGGCGTGTTGGTCGAGTGGTCCTTGCCGTACATCTCGAAATCGACGTCGAGCGCGGCCCAGCGGGCGCCGAAATCGGGCTTCCACTGGAGTTTCACGTTGCCGCCGGTGACAGGCACGGTGAACTCGCGGCCGGTTTCGTCGTCGAAGGTGACGGTGCCGTCCTTGGCGTCCACGTTCTTGATCGGCACGTAGAGGACGCGCCCTGTCTCGGGGTGGATAGGCAGGAAGATCGAGTAGGTCTGCTGACGCTCTTCGCGCAACGACTTCAGCATCACGGCCATCAAATCGTCGTAGCGCTCGGCGGCACGCAGAAGCGTGTCGTCGAACTTGCCCGCGCGATAGAATTCGGTGGCGGAGACGAACTCGTACTCGAATCCGAACGCATCGAGGAAGCTGCGCAGCTTGGCATTGTTGTGGTGCCCGAAGCTCTCGTGCGTGCCCCAGGGGTCGGGCACGTCGGTCAGAGGCTTTTGCAGATGCGGCTTCAACGCCTCCACGTCCGGGACATTGTCCGGCACCTTGCGCATCCCGTCCATGTCATCCGAGAAGCAGACCAGCCGCGTGGGAATGTCCGAAATCACCTCGAACGCCTTGCGGATCATCGTCGTCCGCGCGACCTCGCCGAAGGTGCCGATATGCGGCAGTCCGGAGGGGCCATAGCCGGTTTCGAACAGGACGTGTCCCTTCTCGGGCGGCCCGCTCTCGTAGCGTTTGAGCACCCGGCGCGCCTCTTCGAACGGCCAGGCCTTCGAATTCATCGCGGCATCGCGCAGATCGGACATTGCGGGGGCTCCTTTCGGGGACGGCAAAGCGGCGTCACGCCGCACGGCGGTCCCTATTGCGGGCATGTGACGCGGTCAATAACGTCACCGGCGAATGAACCACCCCGGCCTCAAGGAACCGCGCCCGTGCAGGACACGCTCGAACATCCGCTCTCGCCCCAGGATTGCCTCGTCGCGCTGATGATCGCGGTGTCCGCATCGGACGAATCGATCCGCACGACCGAGCTTCTGAAGATTCAGTCGGCGGTATCGATCCTGCCGGTGTTCGAGGACTACGACGGCGACCGTATCCAGCAGATGGCGCGCCTGATCTTCGACCTCTTCGATCAGGAGGACGGTCTGGACGCGCTGTTCGGTCTTGTGCGTGACAACCTGCCCGAGCGCCTGAACGAGACCGCCTACGCGCTGGCCTGCGACGTGGCCGCCGCCGACGGGTCGTTGGCCGAAACCGAGCTGCGCCTGCTCGAAGAGATCCGCTACGAGCTGGACATCGACCGGCTGCACGCCGCGGCGATCGAGCGCGGGGCGCGGGCGCGGCACCTGCGCGCCTGATCCCGCAAGGGCGGGTTTTCCGGGGCCGGAGGTTGCTGCCGCGGGGCAGGGCGGTACCGTCGCCGCATCGGAGATCATTTTCATGTCCCACGCTCCCGCACGCGGCGGCGCGCCGCTGGTTTCGCCCGTCCTCATTGCCGGGTGCCTCGTCATCCTGGTGTCGTTCGCCGTCCGGGCCTCGTTCGGGGTGTTCCAGATCCCGATCGCCGAGGAATTCGGTTGGGCGCGAGCAGAATTTTCCCTGGCCATCGCGATCCAGAACCTCGCATGGGGTATCGGCCAGCCTATCTTCGGCGCCTTCGCCGAGAGGCTGGGTGATCGCCGCGCCATCGTGCTCGGCGCGGTTCTGTATGCCGCCGGTCTGGTGCTGTCCTCGGTCGCGACCTCTCCGCTGGCGCACCAGGCTCTCGAGGTCATGGTCGGTTTCGGCATCGCGGGCACCGGCTTTGGCGTGATCCTCGCGGTGGTGGGCCGCTCCGCATCCGACGACAACCGCTCCATGGCGCTGGCCATTGCGACGGCCGCAGGCTCGGCGGGACAGGTCGTTGGCGCGCCGCTGGCCGAATGGATGCTGGGCTTCCTGAGCTGGCAGGGCGTGTTCATCGTCTTTGCCTGCCTCGTTCTGGCGAGCCTCGCGGTGCTTCCGATGATGCGCGCGCCCGAGCCCGCGGGCCGGACCGAGCTTCAGGAAAGCCTCGGGCAGATCGTCGGCCGGGCGGTGCGCGATCCATCCTTCGCGCTGATCTTCATCGGCTTCTTCTCGTGCGGCTATCAGCTCGGCTTCATCACCGCCCACTTTCCCGCGCTCGTGACCGAGATGTGCGGGCCGATCCTGCAGGGCGGCGTGCTGCACTCCATCGGCATTTCCACGACGTCGGCGCTTGGGGCCGCGGCCATCTCGATGATCGGCCTCGCCAACATCGCCGGCACGCTGGCGGCCGGCTGGGCGGGGCGGCATTTCCCGCGCAAGTATCTGCTCGCGGGCATCTACACGGGACGCACCATCGCCGCGGCTGCCTTCATCGCGTTCCCGATCACCCCCGCCACCGTACTGGCGTTTTCACTGGTGATGGGGGCCCTTTGGCTTGCGACGGTGCCGTTGACCTCGGGCCTCGTCGCGCATCTCTACGGGTTGCGCTACATGGGCACCCTCTATGGCATCGTCTTCTTCTCGCACCAGCTGGGCAGCTTCATCGGTGTCTGGCTGGGCGGGCGGATGTACGACCTGACCGGGGACTACACGTTGGTCTGGTGGATCGGCGTCGGCGTGGGCGCCTTGTCGGCCATCGTGCATCTGCCCGTCCGAGAGAACACAGCGCCCGTTGCAGCGGCGGCCTGAGTGGCGCGGGATCGGTCATTCCGGTCCCGCCTGTGCGCCTTTGCAAAAGAATCCCTTGCCACGGCGTGGGACCCTTTGATTTGATCAAAATAAATCGACGGGACCCCACATGATCGACATTCGCAGCGTCACCAAGGTCTTCGGCTTCGGGCAGGGCGCCTTCCGCGCCCTCGACGAGGTCTCGGTGACCATCCGCGAAAACGAGTTCTTCACCCTCCTCGGGCCATCGGGGTGCGGCAAAACCACGCTTCTTCGGCTGATCGCGGGCTTCGAGGGACCGACCGAGGGTCAGATCCTCCTGGGCGGTGAGGACCTGTCGGGCCAGCCGCCCTATCGCCGTCCGGTCAACACGGTGTTCCAGTCCTACGCGCTCTTCCCTCACATGACGGTTGCCGAGAACGTGGGCTTCGGCCTCAAGATGCTGGGACGCTCGAAGGCCGAGATCGACGGCACGGTGTCCGAGATGCTGGACCTCGTGCGGATGTCCCACCTCGCGAACCGCCAGACCGGGCAGATCTCGGGCGGATAGCAGCAGCGCGTGGCGCTGGCCCGGGCCCTCGCGCCTCGGCCCAAGGTTCTGCTTCTGGACGAACCGCTCTCCGCTCTGGACTTCAAGCTCCGCAAGGAGATGCAGCTCGAGCTGAAACGACTGCAATCCGAGACCGGCATCACCTTCGTCTTCGTCACGCACGACCAGGAGGAGGCGCTGACCATGTCGGACCGCGTCGCGGTGATGAGCGACGGCGAAATCCGGCAGATCGGCTCCCCGCGCGACATCTACGACCACCCGGCGGAGCGGTTCGTGGCAGACTTCATCGGCGACACCAACTTCCTCGAGGCCGAGATGCTGGGACGCGAGGGCGAGACTGCACGGCTGCGGCTGTCCTCGGGACAGGAGGTTCAGGCCCGTGCGTCCGAGGCCACCGCGTCGAGCGGGACCGTCACTCTGGCAATCCGGCCCGAGCACGCGGACCTCGCCCCGGAGGGTGAGGGCGCGCTGAGCGGCACGCTGGAGGACATCGTCTATTTCGGCACCGACACGCACTACCACGTCGCTCTCGACGGTGGCGGTGACCGCTTCGTTCTGCGCAAGCAGAACCAGCCTGACGAGGATCGCGGCTACCGGACGGGGGACCGTGTCGGTATCCGGCTGAGCCGCTCCGCCGGCCAGGTTCTGAGGGACTGAGCCGATGCCGGACCCGATTTCCTCCACCGCCCGAACCCGCGCCGCGCTTCTCGCCCCGGCGATGGCGATCCTCATCTTCGCCGCGGCCGGTCCGCTGGTGATCGTGCTGATCTACTCTTTCCTGACGCCGGGCGACTACGGCGGCGTGGTATGGGACTTCTCGACCGATGCGTGGTTCGGTGTGCTGGCCGAACGCGACTTCTTTACCGAGGAACTGAGCTGGGCAGACGCGCATCTCACGGTCTTCTGGCGATCGATCAAGCTGTCGCTGCTCACCGCGCTGCTGTCGTTCATCTTCGGCTTCCCGACGGCCTACTTCATCGCCACGCGCCCGCGCCGCAGCCGCGACATCTGGATGCTGCTGGTGATGATCCCGTTCTGGACAAACCTGCTGATCCGGACCTTCGCGATCATGGAACTGATCCGCAACGAGGGCACGATCAACACCGTCCTGATCGCCATGGGCCTCGTCACACAGCCGGTGCAAATGCTCTACACCGAATTCTCTCTGCTGCTTGGCATGACCTACGTCTACCTGCCGCTGATGATCCTGCCGATCTACGCCTCGATGGAGCGGTTCGACTTCAAGCTGGTGGAGGCGGGATACGACCTCTATGCGACGCGCTGGCAGGTGCTGCGCCGGGTGATCCTGCCCATCGTCAAGCCGGGCATCGTGGCGGGCTCGATCCTCGTCTTCGTGCCTTGCCTCGGCGCCTACGTGACACCGCGCGTGCTGGGCGGGGGCAAGCAGCTGATGCTCGGCAACCTGATCGAGCTGCAGTTCGGCCAGCTTCGCAACTGGCCTTTGGGCGCGGCGCTGTCGCTGACGCTGCTGGTGATCGTGATGGTCGCGCTGATCTTCTACGTCCGCACCGTGGGCACGGAGGAGCGCAGCCATGGCTAAGGCCTTCGACGTCACCCGACAGCCGGGTTTCACCGCCGTGGCCATCGCGTGCTTCGTGATGCTCTACCTGCCGATCGTGCTGCTGGTCGCCTACTCGTTCAACGCGGGCCAGTCGATCTCGCAGTGGGAGGGCTTTTCCTTCCGCTGGTATGTCTCGGCCTGGGACAACGAGCAGATCCAGGCGGCGACGATCCGGTCGGTGGTCATCGCCCTCGGCGCATCGATCATTGCAACCTCGGCGGCCGTGCTTGCCGCGCTCGCCACCACGCGCACGACGCCGTGGAAGGGCCAGACGGTGGCCTTCGCGCTCATCAACCAGCCTTTGATGGTGCCCGAGATCGTGACGGCGGTGTCGCTGTTGATCTTCTTCTCGATGATCAAGGTTTGGACCGGGTACACCGGTCTGTGGTACCTGGTCATCGCGCACTCGGCGTTCTGCATCCCGTTCGCCTACATGCCGATCCGCGCGCGGCTGCAGGGCATGGATCTCAGCCTCGAACAGGCGGGTGCGGATCTCTACGGCACCCCGGTCAAGGTGTTCCGAACCATCACGCTGCCGCAGCTCTGGCCCGGTATCCTCGCCGGGGCGATGCTGGCTTTCGTGATCTCGCTGGACGACGTGGTCATCACCGAGTTCGTGAAGTCCGCCGGGCAGGATACGTTGCCCACCTACATGCTGGGCCAGCTGCGTCGGAACATCACGCCCGAGATCAACGCCATCTCGACCGCGCTGCTGGCGATCTCGGTGCTGCTGGTGACCGCCTTCTTCTTCATGAGCCGGACACGCAAATGATCCGGCCCGACACCGCTCCGGCCGAACGGGGCACGACACCACAGGGAGACCGACCATGATCTACCGCATCGCAACGCTTGCCAGTGCCGCCGCGCTGGCCGCCGCAGGAGCGGCCCAGGCCGAGGGTGAGCTGAACATCTACAACTGGGGCAACTACACCAGCCCCGAGATGATCGAGAAGTTCGAGCAGGAATACGACGTCGACGTCTCGGTCACGGACTACGATTCCAACGACACCGCGCTGGCCAAGCTCAAGGCCGGCGGCCACGGCTTCGATATCGTCGTGCCCTCGGGTAACTACGTGCCGATCTTCATCGAGGAGGGGGTGCTGATGAAGTCGAACCCCAACGAAATGGAGAATTTCGGCAACGTCGCTGACCGCTGGGTGGACGTGGAGTTCGACCCCGGCCGTGAATACACCGTGCCGTGGCAGTGGGGCACCGTGGGCGTTTCGGTGAACACCTCGGTCTATGATGGTGACATCGACACCGCGGCGGTGATTTTCGATCCACCGGAAGAGCTTCAGGGCAAGATCAACGTCATACCCGAGATGAACGACGTCATGGGCAGCGCCATCCACTACATGGGCGGCGAGCAGTGCACGACCGACCGAGAGGTGCTGAAAAAGGTGCGCGACAAGCTGGTCGAGGCCAAGCCGCACTGGCTTTCGATGGCCTACGGCAACATCGAGCGTCTCGCGAACGAGGACATTGCCGCGACGCTGAACTGGAATGGCGCCTCGATGCGCGCGCGCCTGCAGAACGAGGACATTGCCTTCGGCTACCCGCAGACCGGCTACTCGATCTGGATGGACAACGCCGCGATCACGGCGGATGCCCAGAACGTCGAGAACGCCAAGCTCTTCCTGAACTTCATCATGGAGCCCGAGAACGCGGCGATGCTGTCGAACTTCGCGCGCTATGCGAACGGCATCGAGGGCAGCGAGGAATACATGGACGAGGTCATGGCCGACGCGCCCGAGATCAACACGCCCGACGAGCTGGCGGAGGCGGGCTACATCTCGAAGAACTGCCCGCCCGAGGCGCAGAAGATTTACAGCCAGATCTGGACGGAACTGACCAAGTAAGACGTCCCTCGCGGCGGTCCGGACACGTGCCGGGCCGCCGTTTTTGTCCTTTGCGGAGCCTCCCATGTCCGACGCCCCCGAACTCGTCGTCCTGAACGGTGCCGTGCTGACCTTCGACGACGCACAGCCGCGCGCCGAGGCGGTGGCCGTGAGTGGTGGAACGGTGCTGGCGGTGGGGACGACCTCCGAGATCCGGGCGCTGGCCGGTCAGCGCCCGCGCGAGATCGACGCCGCCGGCGGCACCGTCATGCCCGGCATCATCGACTCCCACGTGCATCTGTTCGGCGGCTCGGTGGAACTCGGTTATCTCGACCTCGGCGGCCTGCAGGGCGACGACGCGGTAATCCCGGTCGTGCGCGCGCGCTCGGCCGAGGAGCCTGACAGCCGGCTCCTCTTCGGAGTTCAGGCCGATTACGCGATGTTCGGGCAGGGGCACCGGACCACGCGGCACGATCTCGACCGGGTGATGCCGGACCGGCCCTTCGCGATGTTCTCGGCGGATCATCATACGATCTGGGCCAACACCCGCGCGCTCGAGGCGGCCGGACTCCTGGAGGGCGGGGCAGCCGAGCCCGGCTCCGAGATCGTCATGGGCGAGGACGGACTGGCCGAGGGCGAGCTGCGCGAGCCGGGCGCCTACGCGAAGGTTCTGTCGATGACCCCGCATGGCGGGCGCGACCTTGCGGGTCTGGTGACCGGCAAGGACCCCGAACCGGCCGCGACCCCGGCCGAGCGAGCGCGGGATCTGGATGCGTTGCGCCGTGGCCTCGCCCATTGCGCCGCACATGGGATCACCGGCCTGCACAACATGGACGGCAACTTCTACACGATGGAGCTTCTGGCCGAGCTCGAGGCGAACGGCGAACTGTCCTGCCGCACCGAGGTGCCGTTCCACTTCAAGGCCGTGGACGGGCTCGATCGGTTCGCAGAAGCCGAGGAGATGCGCGCGCGCTGGGCGTCTGATCGGCTGTGGTGCAATCGCGTGAAGATGTTCATGGACGGCGTGATCGAGAGCCGCACGGCGCTCATGCTGCGGCCCTATCCCGGCTCGGACCTCTCGGGCGACGCGGTGTTCGAGCCGGACGCTTTCAATGCCGCCTGCGTCGAAGCGGATGCGCGCGGCTTCCAGATCGCGACCCATGCCATCGGCGACCTCGCGGTGCGCCGCACTCTCGACGGCTACGCCGCGGCGCGGGCCGCGAACGGGGTGCGCGACGCACGGCACCGGATCGAGCATATCGAGACGCTGGATCCCGCAGACCTGCCACGGTTCCACGAGCTTGGCGTGGTCGCGTCCTATCAACCCGGACACGCGCCCTTCGGCCACATCTTTCCGCCCGAAGCACTGGCCCCGCACCTGCATGATGACCAGAAAGCGCTGGCCTATGCGTGGCAGACGTTGCGTGACGAAGGCAACGCGGTGTGCTTCTCGACGGACTGGCCGGTCATCAAACTCGATCCGATGGCGACATTGCGCGCGGCGGTGGCACCCCTTTCGATGCCCGCGCCGTGGCGGGATCAGCGGCAGACGCTCATGGATGCGTTGCGCTCCATGACCGCCGACAATGCATGGCTGGAGTTCTCGGAGGCCAGCAAGGGGCGCCTGGCGCCCGGCATGGCCGCGGACATCGTGGTCATGCGCGACGATCTCGAGGCGATGGATCCGGAGCGCTTCGAGGAAACCGGCGCGGCGGTGACGATCTGCGGCGGCGCGGTGACCTACGCCGCCTGAGCAGTCAGAGCGCGTCCTCGGACGACAGCAGCCCTTCGACCATCAGGCGCTTGGCGAAGTGCTCGGGACCGTCGAACAGGTGCACCTGCCACCCGCGTGCCGCGGCGGCGGCGATGTTGTCGGGCCGGTCGTCTGTGAACAGCAGGCGCGAGGGCGGCACGCCGCAATCCTCCTCCACGGCCGCGTAGATCGCCGGGTCCGGCTTCGACATCGCCATGTGGCCGGAGATGTAGCGCCGGTCGAATTCCTTGAGGAACGGCCATTCGGGTTCCGCGACTTCGAACGTGCCGATTCCGAAATTCGACAGGGCATAGGTCTGCACGCCTCGTGCGCGCAGGGCCCTGAGCAGGCGCACCGACTTCGGGATCTCGGGACCGGCGAGCTTCACCCAGTCGTCGTGCCACATGCGGATCGCTTCGGCATGGTCGGGATAGCTCTCGGCGGTGGAATAGACCGTCTCGCGGAAGTCGTGACCAAGGTCGATGCGATCGTTCATGCCGTGCAGGTCGACCTCGGTGAACAGACGCTCGCGGGCGTCGCGGCCGATGGTGCGGTCGTAGTGGCGTTCGGGCTGCCATTCGATCAGCACGTTGCCGATGTCGAAGACGACGGCTTCGATGGGCATGGGGGGTGTCTCTCAGGCGGTCAGGGCGGCGCGCATCTCGCGCTCGAGCGCGTCGAGAAAGCGGGCCCGGTCAGCCTTTGTAAACCCCTTGCCGCCGCCCTGACGGAACGGATCCGCCGCCCGCAGGTCGGCGGCCAGGTCGCGCATCGCGAGGGCGTTTCCGACATTGGCCGCGGTCAGCGCCTCGCCGTTGGGCTTCATCACCCGTGCCCCGGCCTCGACGCACCGGGCGGCCAGCGGAATGTCTTGCGTGACGACAACGTCGCCCCGGCCGCAACGCTCGGCGATCCACATGTCGGCGGCGTCGGGCCCTTCGGGCACGATCACCGTTTCCACCAGCGGGTTCTGAGACGGCCGGATGCCGCCGTTCGAAACCATGCGAACGGCGACCCGGTGGCGCGACGCCACACGCTCGGCCTCGGCTTTCACCGGGCAGGCGTCGGCGTCGATGTAGAGGATCGTCACGCGTAGAGAGCTTCGGCGTGGAAGTTCACGTGGTCCTCCATGAAGGTCGAGATGAAGAAGTAGCTGTGGTCATAGCCCTTCTGCATCCGGAACTGGCCCTCCTGCCGCTTTGCGGCCATTGCCTCGGCGAGAGCCTCGGGCTTCAGCAGATCGAGGAAGTTGTCGCTGTCGCCCTGGTCGATCAGAACCGGCCCGTCAAAGCCCTTGTCGCGCATCAGCAAGGTGGAATCGTGGGGCGCCCATGTCGACGTGTCGTCGCCGAGATACGCGCCCAGCTGCTTCTTGCCCCAGTCAGACTGGGTCGGGTGCGCGATCGGTGCGAAGGCGGACACCGAGCGGAACCGCTCGGGGTGGTGCATGGCGATGGTCAGCGCACCGTGCCCGCCCATCGAGTGCCCCGTGATCGACTGCCGGTCGAGGTCCACGGCGAAGTGCTCACCGACGATCTTGGGCAGGTCGTTGGTGATGTAGTCCCACATCTTGAAGTGCTTCGCCCACGGGTCCTGTGTCGCGTTCACGTAGAAGCCCGCGCCCTTGCCGAGATCGTAGGCTTCATCGTCGGCCACGTCGTCGCCGCGCGGCGAGGTGTCGGGGAAGCAGATCGCGATGCCCTGCTCGGCGCACCAGGCTTGTGCGCCGGCCTTGGTCATGGCGTTCTCGTGCGTGCAGGTCAGGCCCGAGAGATACCACAGGATCGGCACCGGCGTGGTGCGCGCCTCTTCCGGCAGGTAGAGGCCGAAGGTCATGTCGCAGCCGGTGGCTTCGGACGTGTGGGTATAGACGCCTTGCGTGCCGCCGTAGGAGCGGTTCTCGGATTTCGTTTCCATCTGTCGGTCCCTCGTCTCGTGCGTTTGCATCAGCCGTGCATGAGCGCGCGGGCGGACGCAACCTAGACGATCAGATGGCGGTGGAGACAGGGGCGGCTTAGGGCGCGACCAGGGCGATCACCGCTGAGACGGTGAAGATCGAGGCCGCGGTCGAGATCAGGATGGCCGCCGACACCCGTTGCGGCGCCACGCCGTAGTGCTGCGCGAGGATGAAGACGTTGCCTGCCACCGGCAGCGCGGCCGCGGACACCGCGACCGCGGCCGCGTAGGGCGTGGTCGGAAAGAACAGGAAGGCGCCGGCCGCTACCAGTGCGGGGTGCAGCACCAGCTTGCAGAACGACAGCCAGCCCGAGACCGTCAGCCGCTCGGCGGACTTCGACGCCAGCGACGCGCCGATGGCGAACAGCGCGCCCGGCGTCGCCGCGTTGCCGAGGATCGTCAGGAAATCCTCGACCGGACGCGGCATCGGCAGCGCAGCGGCGGACACGGCGAGGCCGAGCACGATGGAGACGATCATCGGATTCTTCAGCAGGCCGACGCCCACCGTGCGGAGCACGCCCGCCGACATGCGTCCGTCGCGCGAGCCGGTGACGAGGATCACCAGCAGCGACGAGAACACGATCAGGTCGATGGCGAGGATCAGGATGATTGGGCCGATGGCTTCCTGCCCGAGCAGAACCGCCAACATCGGCACACCCAGAAAGCCGGTGTTGCCGATGGCCGCGCACTGCGCCTCTATCGCGGCGACCTCGACGCTCTGGCGCCGCCAGAACGCCACCGCCAGCGCGATGCCGTAGACGAAGGCCGTGCCCCAGAGATAGGCGGCTGCGAGGCGGGCGTCGAAGATGTCGCTGAAGGACAGCGTTGCCGAGAACCGGAACAGCATCGCCGACAGCGCGAAGTAGAAGACGAACTTCGTCAGGTAAGCCGTCGCTTCGGGCGTGAAGAAGCGTGTCCGGCCCGCGCCGTAGCCAAGGCCGATCAGCGCGAAGAACGGCAGCGTCCTGATGAAAATCTCGAGCATGGCCGTCTTGGTAGCAGCCGGGACCGGCGCGTCAATCTGCCCCGGTCAGCGACCTGCGGCAGTGTCGCGGCCCGGTGTCACCCGCTGCCGATGAGGGCGCCGGCCGCGAACACGAGAGCACCGCCAAGCACCACCTGGAAGGCGGCGCGGAGGAATGGCGTCTCCATGAAGCGGTTCTGGATCCACGCGATCGCCCAGAGCTCGATGAAAACGACGATGATGGCGGTGATGGTTGCGGTCCAGAAGTGCGGGATCAGGTAGGGCAGGGCGTGGCCGAGCCCGCCGACCGTCGTCATCACGCCGGACGAGATGCCGCGCTTGAGCGGCGAACCGCGGCCCGACAGTTCGCCGTCGTCCGAGGCGGCCTCGGTGAAGCCCATCGAGATGCCGGCCCCGACGCTGGCCGCGAGGCCCACGAGGAACGTCGTCCAGGTGTCCTGCGTGGCGAAGGCGGTGGCGAAGATCGGCGCCAGTGTCGAGACCGAGCCGTCCATCAGACCGGCAAGACCCGGCTGCACCCAGGTCAGGACGAACTGGCGGTGCGCGGTGCGGTCCTCGTCGGCGCGGGCCGCATCGCCAAGATGCTCTGCCTCGAGATCGGCCGCGCGTTCCTCGTGTTTGGCCTCGGCCGCGGCGAGGTCGCCCAGAAGCTTGCGGGTGGCGGCGTCCTGCGTGCGGCCGGCGGCCTCCCGGTAGAAGCGTTCGGCATCCGCCTCCATGATTGCCGCCTCGGTGCGGATACGCTCGATTCCGAGGTTCTGGGTCAACCAGACGGGGCGGCGATTGTAGAAGCCGGCCACATGTTCGCGCCGGATCAGCGGAATGGTATCGCCGTAGAGCTCGCGGTGCCGGTCGATCAGGGCGCGACGGTGGGTGTCCTCCTCCTCGGCCATGCCCTCGAACACGCGCGCGCTGTCGGGGAAGTCCGGGCGAAGGGTCTCGGCGAAGGTGCGGTAGATGCGGGCGTCATCCTCTTCGGACGAGATGGCGAGCGCGAGGATCTCGCGGTCGGACAGGTCGCGGAAGCGGCGGCGCTGAGGGAGGAAACGCATCTGGAACCCCATAATTTAGAATGGTTCTAATATATGGACCCCGGTGCCGATGGCAAAGCGGATTCTTCGCAGAGCTCTCTTGCAATCCAAACCGAACAGTTTAGTTTAGAAGCATCCCGACACGCTGCCGGGCCCACATTCCAACGGAGAACGTCATGCGCCTGTCCCTTGCCCTTATCCTCGGCCTCGCGGCCGCCACCACTGCCGCAACCGGCCCTGCCAGCGCTGGCGGGGTCATCATCGATCTGCCGTACCTCACCTTCCCCGAAGAGACGGTTCGCCCGGCGGATATCTCGACCCGCGGCACCACCGAGGCGCCGACCGCACCGACCCCTGCAACGCCGCGTCGGTGATCGCGTGCCTTGCTTGCACGGGCCTCGGCGGACTATATCCGATCCCTGACCGATCTGGGGGATACATGACCGCCGAGGCCGCCCGCGTCCGCAGGGGACGCAAGTATGAGCAGGTGCTCGACGGAGCACGCGACATCTTCCTTCGGGACGGGTTCGACGGGGCGAGCGTGGACGAGATCGCCCGCGCCGCGAATGTCTCGAAGGCCACTCTCTACAGCTATTTTCCTGACAAACGGTTACTCTTCACCGAGGTCGCCGCGCGCCAGTGCCGGCATCACGCCGACATCGCCATCGCCCGGATCGACGGGACGCGCCCGCCACAGGAGGTGCTGCCGATCGCCGGACGCAGCTTCCTGGACATCGTGCTGTCGGATTTCGGGATCAGCAACTACCGCATGAGCGTGGCCGAGGCCGAGCGCTTCCCCGATCTCGCGCGGCAGTTCTACGAAAGCGGCCCGATGATCATGCACGACGCGATGGTGGGCTACCTCACCAAGGCCCGTGACCGGGGCGAGTTGATCATCGACGATATCGACCTCGCCGCCGACCAGTTCGCTGAGCTCTGCAAGGCCGACCTGTGCTACAAGCGAGTGTTCGGGATCCTGTCGGAGGTCACCGAGGAGCAGATCGCGCGGGTGCTCGACGGGGCGGTCGCGACGTTCCTCGCCCGTTACGCGCCCCGCGGCTGAGGCCGGCGCCTCAGTCGACGCGCCGCACCAGCAGCTGGTTTCCGGCGGAGCGCTTGGTCTCGAACACCTTCAGCTCGGCGATCAGGTCGGACAACTTGCGCTTGCCGTAGGTGCGGGTGTCGAAATCGGGGTTCGAGGCAGTGATGAACTGGCCGAGCTGGCCAAGCGGAAACCACTCGTCGTCCTGGTCGATCGAGTCCATCGCCTTGAAGATCAGGTTGCGCGCCTCTTCGAGGTTGCCCGTGGCCTTGCGCCGCTCGACACCCTTCCCGGTGTTCTCGGGCGCGCCGTCCATGTTCTCCAGGAAAATGAAGCGTTTGCAGGCCTTGCGGAAGGCCTCGGGCGTCTTCTGCATCCCGATCCCGAACACGTCGAGTCCCTGCTCGCGGAGGCGGCTCGCAAGGCGGGTGAAATCGCTGTCCGAGGACACCAGGCAGAAGCCGTCGAAGCGCCCCGAATGCATCAGGTCCATCGCGTCGATCACCAGCGCGATGTCCGAAGCGTTCTTGCCCACGGTGTTGGCCGGCTGGTGCGTCGGGACGAGGCCGAACTCGGCCGTGACCTTGGACCATCCGGCCATCTGGTTCGACGAGAAATCGCCGTAGCAGCGGCGGACGCTGGCCTCGCCCAGCGAGGCGATTTCGTCGAACAGGGCCTTGGCGTATTTCGGCGACGTGTTGTCGGCGTCGATCAGCACGGCAAGGAGTTTCGTCTCGTCTGGCATCGGTATGGCTCGCGTCTGGTTCCGGTCCGGCGCTCAGAGCTGGCGATACATCACCAGCGCATCGACCTCGCCGTGGGCGGGATGGCGGAAGGCGCCCGGCAGGCGGCCGACCACCTCGAACCCGGCGCGTTCCCATGTGGCGACGGCGCGGGTGTTCGTGGCGACGACGAAGTTGAACTGCATCGCCCGGTATCCCGCCGCGCGTGCGGTGTCCAGCGCGTGCGCCAGCATCGTCCGCGCGACGCCGCGGCCCTGCGCGGCGGCGCCGGTCAGGAACGAGGCGTTGCAGACATGGTCGCCGCCGCCGGGCTGGTTGGTGCGCAGGATGTAGGTGCCGAGGATCGTGTCGCCGTCATGGGCGACGAAGCAGCGGTGCGCGGGCGCGCGCCAGTAGGCCAGCGCGTCGGCGCGCGTGATGTCGCGGGGCATCGTGTAGGTCTCGCCCGCGCGGAAGGTCGGCTCCATGATCGCCCAGAGGGCATCGGCGTCGGCGTCGGTCGCGGGACGAATGTCGATGGCGGTCACGAATCCTCCGACCGGCTGAGGTGTTCGAGCACCCCGAGCGCGTCCTCGGCCCGCTCGGCGGGGACGAAGAGATGGTCGTGGTGCAGTGCCGCGACGACATTGCAGGGGATGGCATAGCGCGCAAGGGCTGTCGAGACCGCCTCGGTCAGGCCCACGCCGGTCAGGGACGAGTTCACCGTCAGCACGATCCAGCGCAGTGCCGGGTCGGTGGGCAGGCCGGCGGCCGCGGCGGCCTCTTCCGGCAGGATCAGCGACAGGCCCTCGTCCTCGCGGAACGCGGCCAGGGCGGCGCCCGCGAGGGCGGGGTCGTCGGAGGCCGCGAACACGTAGCGCCCGGGCCGAAGCTCCGGGCGCATGTGGCGGATCATCTCCGCGCGGTCAGAGACCGGGTCCGTCATCCTCAGAAGGTGACGACGGCGCGGATTGACTTGCCCTCGTGCATGAGGTCGAAGCCCTCGTTGATCTTCTCGAGGGGCATGGTGTGGGTGATCATGGGGTCGATCTCGATCTTGCCCTGCATGTACCAGTCGACGATCTTCGGCACGTCGGTGCGGCCCTTGGCGCCGCC